>PMTF01000016.1 GCA_003167415.1 Acidimicrobiaceae bacterium
ACGACCATCGAGATGCCGCCGAGCGGCGTGCTCACCGGACTGACGAAGCGAATGCGGCCGTTCGAGCGTCAATTCGCGCCCACCACCTTGCTCGAACTGGAAGCGATCGAGCTATGAGTCGACACGTCATCGTCACCGGGTCCAGNNCGCGGCATCGGCGCGGCCATCGCCGAGTGGTTCATCGCCCAAGGCGATCACGTCGTCGGACTCTCTCGTTCGGGCGAGTCACCGGCGGGCTGCGCCAAGAGCTTCGCCGTCGACGTCGCGGACTCTTCGGCGGTGAACGAGGCCGTCAAATCAGCGATCGCCGAATTTGGTCCGGTGGAGGTCGCGGTCCTCAACGCCGGGGTCACGAGAGACGGCCTGGCCATGCGCATGTCCGACGACCAATGGCGCGAGGTCCTCTCGACGGACCTCGACGGCGCCTTCTACGGCGCACGCGCGACGATGGCCTCCATGGTGCGCCACCGCGCCGGCTCGATCATCTTCATCGGATCGATCAGCCCCTTCGTGGGCGTGCCCGGCCAGGCGAACTACGCCGCGGCCAAGGCCGGCCTCGTCGGGCTGGCCCGAGCGCTCGCCAAGGAAGTGGCCTCGCGCAACATCACGGTGAACGTCGTCGCCCCCGGGCTCATCGAGACCGACATGACCAACGACCTGGGCGCCGCCAGGGACGCCATGGCCGCCCTGATCCCCATGGACCGGATTGGCCAGCCGAGCGACGTCGCCGGGGTGGTCGGATTCCTCGCCAGTAATGAGGCCCGTTACATCACCGGAGCCGTCATCGCGGTCGACGGTGGCCTCGCCATGGGTCTCTAGCTGACCGAAGCGGGGCGGCCGTTGAGTACCATGGAGCGACAGAAAAAAGGGGCACCTCCATGGACCGCAACGAAGCATTAAGTAAGTTCACCGACGCCGCCGTCGAAGTCTTGGCGGTCGACCCTTCCAAGGTGACACTCGAGGCCTCTTTCAGTGACGACCTCGGCGCCGACAGCCTCGACCTGGTCGAACTGGTCATGGCGCTCGAAGAGACCTTCGACATCGAAGTCGCCGAAGATGAACTGAAGGACATTCACACGGTCGGCGAAGCCTTCGAACTGATCTACGCCAAGCTGTAGTGCGCGTCGCGGTCACTCCTTCGGGTCCAGTTCCGGGTTACCGGGTCGCCGTCACGGGCTCTGGCGCGATCACTTGCGCCGGGGTCGGGGTCGAGGCACTCTGGAGCGCCCTCCAGAAGGACACGGCACCACCGAGCAAACGCATCGCGCCCTTTGACGCGACGCACATCGGTGGACCGAAAGAGTTGCGTCGCTTCGACCCGTTCTCGCTCTACGCGCTGATGGCGGCCGACGAAGCGTGGAACCAGAGCGGCCTAACCGGTCCGCTCGTTGACGCCGGTAGCATCGTCACCACGGGCATCGGCGGACTCCAGACCGTTCTCGAACAGTTCCGCGTTCTCTCTGAGAAAGGTCCCGACCGCGTCTCGCCGTTCATGGTGCCCATGATGATGCCCAACGCCGCCACTGCCGCCGTCTCGATGCGCTTCGGACTCGGAGGCCCCTGTGAAACCGTAACGACCGCCTGCGCGGCCGGCACCCACGCGATTGGCAACGCCGCGAGACTGGTCGCCACCGGGCGAAGCACCGTGGCGGTCGCCGGCGGCGCCGAAGCGGTGATGGTCGAGATCGCCGAGGCCGGCTTCCGCAACATGACGGCACTCAGCAACACCGAATTCTCTCGTCCCTTCGACATCGAGCGCGACGGATTCGTCATGGGCGAGGGCGCGGGCATCTTGATCCTGGAAGAGTGGGAGCACGCCATCGCGCGCGGCGCCACTATCTACGCCGAAGTCCTGGGCGCCGCCTCCACCGCCGACGCGCACCACATCACCGCGCCGGACCCCTCGGGACACGGCGCGATTCGCTGCATGGAATTAGCGCTCGAGGACGCGGGCGTCACGGCGAGCGAGGTCTCGCACATCAACGCGCACGGCACGTCGACGCCGCTCAATGACCTGGCCGAGTCGGTGGCCGTTCACGCGGTCTTCGGCGATGACCCTCCTCCGGTGACATCAATCAAAGGTCACCTCGGTCATTCACTGGCCGCGGCCGGCGCCCTCGAGGGCGTCGTCTCGGTCCTCACCTTGGTCAACCAGTTGATTCCGCCGACCGCGGGCACCACCAAGGTCGACCCCGACGTCGGACTCGACGTGGTCATCGGAGAGGCGCGCGCAGCGAACGTCGAAGTGGTGCTGTCGAACTCCTTCGGCTTCGGCGGCCACAACGGCAGCGTCGTCTTTCGACGCTTTCACGCCTAGACGACAACGAGCCGCGGGCGCATTTTCGCAGACGGTTCTACCCACGGGGGGTTGTCTACATCGGCCATTCGTCGTGGTGGCGTTCCACGTACGCGTTGTCAAAGGCCCATCGCGCGTTGGCGATGAACTGTCCTAGGAGGACGGGATCCTTCTCGCCTACCGATTTTTCGACGCCGGCGCGTACGTCAACACCCCAGACCGGGTAGTTCTGCACGATGTCCACCACGTTGGAGGGCGTCAGCCCACCGGAGGCGATCATCGGGGTTCGCACCTCGCGGTCACCGAACAGCTCCAGACAGTCCATCAGTGAATAGTGGTCATCGGATTCGGGCACCACGAGGTAGTCGACGCCCGAGAGGGCGGCCACCAAGTCGTGATTGGCCGTGCTGGGCAGGCTTCGCAACACGGTGTTGACGCGCTCGGACACGTAGGTGAGCTCTTCCTTCGCGATCGTGCCGTCGATTTGAACCGCCGAAAGTCCGAGCGTGTTGGCGATCTCCACGATGCGCTGGGGCATCTCGTTGCGAAAGACCCCCACCGATATCGCGCCCACCGGGAGACGGCGAACAATATCGTGCGCGGCGTTGACCGAGATCTGGCGCGGCGTCGGACCGAAGTCGAAACCGATGGCGCTCGCCCCGAGCCCGATGGAGAACAGTGCGTCGTCTTCGGTGGTAACGCCGGAGACCTTGATGAAGATGCCGTCTGTAAGCAACCGCACTTGTCGACTCCTTGGCCGTTGCAGCCGAGTGATCTCCAGTGAGTCCACTCACGTTGCCCTCCTCACGGAGTTGTTCGGTCTAAAAGACTCTAGACCTCCCTTGCGCGTGTCTTCGCCAGCCGCTGAGTGAGACTCAGTCTGATGCTCGGCTCCACGCTTCACCGGGGCTCCAACTGAACCCAGGCTCGCCCATCTGGCGAGGTTTATAGCTGCGTTGTCGTCACGCTGGTGTGAAGAAGAACATTCCTCACAGTTCCATTGCTCGGACCAGCCAATGTCCTGCACGTGACCACAGTCGTGGCACGTTTTTGAAGAAGGAAAGAACCGGTCAGCTTCGATCAAGGTGGACCCGTACCAGGGGCACTTGTAGCGAAGCTGACGGCGGATCTCACCAAGGGCTGCGTCAGAAAGCCCGCGCCGGCGCGAACGCGCGCCGGGAAGACTTTTCTGCTTCAGCATCGCCGACGCGTCCAAGCCCTCGACCACAATCACGCCGTGGGTCTTGGCGAGATTCGTGGTGAAGACGTGGAACGTGTGCTGGCGAATAAGGGCCGCATCTGCATAGAGACGGGCAATCTTTTGTGTGGCCACCAGGTACTGGCGCGAACCGCGTGTGCGTCGACTCCGTTGGCGCTGAAGTAGGCGTAGTTCCTTCAAACGACCCTCCAGAGCTCGAGGGTTGGCGAGTTCAGCGATCACCGTGTCAACTGTGGCGACTGTCGCCAGACGTCGCACGCCGACGTCGACGCCGACTACAGAATCGGGTTGAGAGACGCCGGCTTGTTGAGGACGAACGATCGACACCCGCACCGCCGCGATGATCCGGTCCCCGTGTCGCGAGACGGTGACCCCCAACACCTTCGCTCGATCCAGGACAATCAAGCGCTCTAGGCGCCGAGTGTTTTCGTGAGTGCGGATTGTCCCGAGCACAGGCAGCGTGAGGTGTCGTCGATCGGATTCGAGCCGCATCGCGCCAGTCGTAAAGGAGAATCGATCTCGGTCGCGGCCGCGCTTTTTGAACCGAGGAAATCCAACGGGCTGACCGGCAATCATCCCCTTGCGCGACTTCTGCCATCGCCAGTAAGCGTCGTTGGCGCCACGCACGCCGTCGGCGAAGACCTCCTTCGAGATGTCGGTCCACCAGACCTCGCCTGTTTCGTCGTTGGCGCACACCGTGTTCTTCTCGGTGTTCCATTGCTTTCGCAAGCTGTAGAAGGACGGCGCGGTCGTTGATTCGCACGTGGCGCGGTGATGCTCGATGGAGTCCTTTATCTGGGAAAGAGCCCAATTAAAGGCGAAGCGGCGAGCGCCGAAAAACCGGTTGATCAACACCATCTGTTCGTCGGTGGGATCGAGGGCGAAGGAAAAGCCTTGGACGACCCGGCCTTCGGGTGGTTGGTACTTACTCGGCACGGCCTATGACCTCTGCTGACGTGTCGTGTGCCTCCGCATTGAGAGCACACGCCGCCTTATGGATGGCACCACGGCTCCGCAGATGGGTGAGCGGCCGGCCACAGTGGTTTCGGCGTTCGCCTCCTCGCCCATTATGACTCGACCCAACTTCTGAGCGAGATCTGGTGGCTCTTCCTCACGAAACCGCTGACAGGAGGTCTGGGGGTGTTTTCCTTGGAGGCGAACCCACTTTCTCAAATGCATTGCCTCTGAGTCTTGTGCGCAGGTGTTACGTCAGTGGAACGCTCACGTTAATGGCTCGCACTGAGTGCTGTTAGGCAATCTCCGCGACGTGCACGTCGACGGCGTGTTCGAACTCCTCTGATCCAAGCAGACTCCGGTGCGCGAATCCGAGCCCAACGACCGTTTCACCATCGTGCATCGACGATGTGAGTCCCGACACTCCGGCGGGACCTTTTGAAGTGAGTACGTCGGCAATGCGCGATTCGTTCGGACCGGTCGCTCGAACCATTCGCCAGGGCACGCTCGAGCCTCGCGCGTCGAGACGCCCAACCAACTCTTGTCCGGTGAAACAGCCCTTGGTGAAGGAGACCGCGGAAGTGACGAAGCCAGCGCCGAAACACTGAGGCGTCAGGCCTCGCGCGAACTCGGCCGCTCCGGGCAAGCCCGCGTCAATCTGTTCGCGCACCGTGTTGAAGGGTCCATGTTCACGTTCGACCAACTCCAGCGTGCACTGGGTGCGAAGGAGGAATCGTCGAAGACGCGCGAGGGCGACGTCACCGAGCACTCGTGGCACCGCCAGGTCATAGCCGTCAGGTGTGGTCGAAACGTGACACGACGTGATGACGATACCGTCGGGCGCGAGCAGGAGCGCCCACGCGCCAGTCGTGCTCACCGTCGAGACGTCTTGACTTAACTGGCCCTGAAGGAAGGACTCGGCTTCGGGACCGCGCGCGACGATGCTCGACCAGCGAACGGTCGAATCGATGACGGTGTCGGAGGTTTCATTCATCAACCATTACAGTATTCGCCAGCGCGCGAGACGCTCCCAATGCAAAGGACCACGTCGATGAGCATGCAGAACGAATTGAACACCATCACCTCGACGATGAACGATCTATCGCATCGCGTCACGGCACTCGTGGAGACCGAGGGCTCGGCCATGCCGCCGGACATCTACTCCGAACTCGTCGCGGCCGAGCGAACGCTCGGGGCGCTGCTTCGTCGTCTGAACCGCGTTGTCGGTCGAATCGCGTAGCGCGAAGGTAACCTGCGCTCATGACCGATACGTGGCAACGCAGCCACTCGCTGACGCCCGACCGTCGGCTGGAAGTCCTGAATCTCCTCAACCGCACCGAGACGCTATTGGGCCGCGAGGCCATCGATGAAGGTCGCCGTCGGATCGTCGTGCACGGGTGGCGAGCCGAACACTGGTTGCTGTATCACGAAGGTCTGCTCGTCAAGTACGCCATGGCGACGGGAACCAAGAACGCGATCGTCGAAATGAGTGGCGGCGGCATCGACGAAGACCTCTTGCAGAATCTGCTGAAGTACCACGAGTCCCTCGACTGGTGGACCCGGGGCTCGATGGTGCCGGTCCATTCGCAGTGTCGGGTCGTTCGGACCTTGCAATTGATGCAGGTGGCCCTACCGGTGGCGACCGTCGACGTGCCCGAAGGCGCCACGCTGCGCAACTACGAGCCCGGGCGCGACGAAGACGCCTGGCTCGAACAGAACAACGCCGCCTTCGCCGATCATCCGGAGCAAGGCGCCTGGCTGCGTTCGGACCTCGAAGAGCGCACGAGCGAACCGTGGTTCGACCCTTCGGGATTCTTGCTGTTGGAGATCGACGGACGGCTCGCAGCGTCGTGCTGGACCAAGGTCCACGAACTGCACCCGGACCGCTTCGGAGAGATCTACATCATCTCGGTGCACCCGGACTTTCAGGGACGCAATCTCGGACGCGTCATGGTCACCCAGGGTCTCGACGTTCTTCGAAAGAAGGGGGTCTCCACGGCGATCCTCTTCGTCGAACAATCGAACGCCGGAGCAGTCGCGCTGTACGAATCACTCGGATTCAAGGTCGAACGCGACGACCGCCTGTTGCATTTTCACCGCAACTAGTGCACGCCGACGAGTCGGCCAATCCCGAAGGTGACGGCCGCGGCGAACGCGCCCACGAGGACTTGACGAAGCGCCCATTTGAAGATGCCGTTGCGCGTGAACCAGCCGATCACTCCCCCGACGATCGCGGCAGCAATGACGGCCAGCACGATCGACCACACGATCGGATTGCCCTTAGACGTCAAAAGCCACGGCAGGAGCGGAATGAAGGCGCCGATCGCGAAGGAGAACAGTGATGAGATCGCCGCGCCCCACGGAGAGCCGGTCGTTGAAGGATCGACGCCCAACTCTTCGCGTGCGTGCGTGCGTAGGGCCATCTCCGGGTCACGCATGAGGTCTTCGGAGAGACGGCCCGCCAGTTCCACTTCGATGCCGCGTGCAACAAATAGTTGACGAAGCTCTTCCTGCTCTTGCACGGGCGAGTCCTCGATCGACTTGCGTTCGACGCCGATCTCGTATTCGAGCAGCTCCTTTTGCGCGCGCACCGAGATGTACTCGCCACTCGCCATCGAAAAGCCTCCGGCGACGAGTCCCGCGAGACCGGCCAGTCGAACGATGTTGTGACCGGGACTGGCACCGGCGAAACCGAGGATCAACGAAGCGTTGGTGACGAGGCCGTCGCTCACTCCAAAGACTGAGGCGCGATACCAACTCCCGGCGACGTTTCGGTGTTTCTCCGGGTGGAAGGTTTGACTCACCGCCCAATCCTACGGCTCGGCATCGTCTGTTGGTCTGAAGAGTCGATTGTCTAGAGTTGACTCTGGAGGTTTTCTATGACGACACACGTGAAGAGCATCGAAGAGTTGACAGCACTCGTCGGCACGCACCTCGGATTCAGCGAGTACCGAACCGTGACCCAAGAACAAGTGAACCTGTTCGCCGACGCCACCGGTGACCACCAATGGATTCACGTCGATCCCGAACGAGCCAAGGCCGGACCGTTCGGCGGACCGATTGCTCACGGGTACCTCACGCTTTCGTTGATTCCCGTCCTGCTCGGGGGTGTCATGAAGGTCGACGGCGTCGCGATGGGCGTCAACTACGGCACCAACAAGGTCCGCTTCACCAGTCCCGTGCCGGTCGGATCGGAGATCCGCGCCGGCGCCACCTTGGCGTCGGTCGACGAGGTCGCCGGCGGCGTGCAAGTCGCGCTCGACGCCGTGGTCGAAGTGAAGGACGCCCCCAAGCCATCGTGCGTCGCGCAAGTGGTCTTTCGCTACTACCGCTGAGTCCTTTGTCCACTCCCCTCCCCCAAGGCGAAGAAAAGACCCGTCAGGTCCGAGTGATGTTCGACGCCATAGCGTCGCGCTACGAATTGGTCAACAAACTGATGACCTTCGGCCTCGACACGCGCTGGCGTCGTCGCGCGGTCGCCGACCTTCGCCTGCCGCGCTCGAGCGTGGTCCTCGACGTCGCCGCGGGCACCGGTGACTTCACGCGAGAACTCGCCCGACAAGGTCATCGAGCGGTCGCTACCGACCTGAGCTTCGGAATGCTACGGGCCGGCAAGCTGATAGACCAGCGCGTCCAGGCCGACGCGTCGGCGCTCCCGTTTCGAACGGGCGGATTCGACGGCGTGACCTGTGGCTACGCGCTGCGCAATTTCAGTGACCTGGCGGCCACCTTTGACGAGATGGCCCGCGTCATTCGTCCCGGGGGGAGGTTGTCGCTCCTCGAGGTCTGCGAACCTCGATCGGGACTCTGGCGCGCCGGATTCCGCGTGTGGTTTCGACGCGTCGTGCCCTTCATTGGATCACTGGTCTCGGACCGGGCCGCCTATCACTACCTTCCCGAGTCCACGGCGTACCTGCCCGCGAGCGAAGAGATCGTTCGGATGTTGAACCGTTCCGGCTTCGCCGCGGTCAATCATCGTCGGGTCATGGGCGGACTCAGTCAACAGTTCATCGCGACGAGATCGTCGTGAAGTTCCAACGCCGCCGGATTCCCACCCAGCCCCTCGCGGCGCTGCGCTGCGTCGGCGCCCGTGACGGCTGGCTCATCGAGACCGCCGACGTCATTCGCGTCGGTTTCGGAGCGGCGGTCGATCACGTCGTCCTCGAACAGGGACTGGACGTCGCCGTCGACGCGACGGGGACGCTCCGCCGCCACGACTTAGAAGGCGACGACGGACCGCCCGGCTCGGGCGTGGTCGCCTTCGGGGCATTGCCCTTTGAACGCTCGGCCCCCAGCCGGCTCGACGTTCCGCAATACTGCGTCACGCAGACCAGTGACGGCGAAACGTGGCTCACCGGACTGGACGGCTCCGACTCGTGGCGTGAGCTTCTGGACGGTGCGCGCTCCCCGGTGCAAGAGACCCAGAGCCTCCGTTCGCTTTCACTCCAGCCCACCCCCGACGAATACGCGCACAACGTGGCCCTGGCCGTCGAGATCCTCCGCTCCAAGGAGATCGACAAGGTGGTGCTCGCCAGGTCCGTGCGCGGCACGGTGCCCGAAGCGATCGACGCCGCCGCGGTCGCCCAACGCCTT
The DNA here is from genome assembly GCA_003167415.1 of Acidimicrobiaceae bacterium. Classification (GTDB taxonomy): domain Bacteria; phylum Actinomycetota; class Acidimicrobiia; order Acidimicrobiales; family RAAP-2; genus RAAP-2. The sequence goes on from PMTF01000016.1 coordinate 9,063, forward strand.
CATCATCGTGAGCCGCTGTGCACCATTTTCAGCATCCCCACCAGTGATCAGCATCGATTCGTTGGTGCGACGCCCGAGTTGATTGCCCGTCGCACCGGCCGAACGTTACGCAGTCACCCCCTCGCCGGCACCATCGCCCTGCCGCCGAACGTCGCGCCCGAGGACTATTTGACCTGGTTGCTCGGCAGCACCAAGAACCTGCACGAACACAACGTGCCGGTCAACGAAATCGTCACCGCCCTCGAGAGTGTGTACGACGACGTGCGCGCCGACGCCGGGCCATCAATCGTGGCGCTGCGCACCCTGGCGCACCTCGGCACCTGGATCGAGGCGTCGTGTCGAAACGAAGCCGACGCGCCCGACGCGCTCGAAGTCTTGCGCCTCTTGCACCCGACGTCGGCGGTCGGTGGCGTCCCCCGCCGCAGTGCCTACGAACTGATTCGGCGCCTCGAACAGGTCGACCGCGGCTTCTACGCCGGACCGCTCGGTTGGATCGACGCGAACGGCGACGGCGAGTGGTGGATCGGCTTTCGAGGCGTGATGCTGGCGGGCGCCGAATTCGAAGCGTGGGCCGGCGCCGGCATCGTCAGTGAGTCGGACCCCATCGCCGAACGCGAGGAGACCAAAGCCAAACTGGCCAGCTTCTTGTCGTCGGTCCTGGTCGACGCCGTTCAGTGAGCGCCGCGGCCGAAAGGCCGCTCGATCGCCCACTTGGTGACCAGCCACAGCGCTTCGACCACGATGGCCCGCGACATCTTCGACTCGCCCAACTCACGGTCAGTGAAGGAGATCGGCACTTCGATGATCGAGGCGCCGGCTCGTCGGGCGCGGTACGTCATCTCGACCTGAAAGCCGTACCCGTCGGCGCTCACGGTCGGAAAGTCAATCAACTCCAGCCCCCGCTGGGAATAGACCCGATAACCGGCGGTCGAATCAGCGACGCCGAGACCGAGCATGATCGACGCGTACTGATTGCCGCCGCGCGAGAGCATTCGACGGGAGAAACTCCACTGCGGAATGTGGCCACCGGGGATGTAGCGCGAGCCGATCACCACGTCGTGGTCTTCGGCGGCACTCAGGAGCATCGGCAGCACGTTCGGGTCGTGGCTGAAGTCACAGTCGATCTCGACGAAGTGGTCGTAGCCCTGACCGAGGCCCCAGGCGAAGCCGGCGCGGTACGCGCCGCCCAGTCCACTTTTCTTCGTTCGTCGAAGTACCGTGATCTGTCCGACTTCGTCGGCGATCTCCTCGGCCAGCTTCGCCGTGCCGTCAGGACTGCCGTCGTCGACCACCAGCACGTCGCACTGGGGTACGACCTTGCGCAGCGTGCGCAGCATCGACTCCACGTTCAAAATCTCGTTGTACGTGGGCAGAACCACGAGCGTACGCATTGGTCGATTCTACCTGGACCGGCTTTCGACAACCAGGGGCCGATTGTTTGGAGCATCCAAGATGCCACGTTTAAAGTACTGCTATGCCGGAGCCCGTCAAGAAGAAGCGATTTGCGCTCCCGCGCGAAGTACGCATCATCGTGAGCGTCGGGGCCCTGGTCTTCGTCTTCGCATACTTCGTGCTTCCCCAGTTCGCGGGGGCTCGCAAATCGCTGCACCTGCTGGCGACGGTGAACCCCGTGCTCGTAGTAGTGGCCGTGCTCTTGGAGATGGCCGCGATCTACGCCTACGTCGAGCTGACCAAATCAGTGCTTTACCCTTACGCCCCGAGTCGCTACAACCTGCTTCGAGTGAACCTGGCCGGTCTCGCGATCAGCCACGTGGTTCCGGGCGGCACCGCGCCGGCCGGCGCGCTCTCCTATCGAATCTTCAATGAACTCGGCGTGCCCAAAGAGACCAACGCCTTCGGACTGGCCGTCCAAGGCGCCGGCTCGGCCGTCGTGTTGAACATGATCTTCTGGTTCGCGTTGGTGATCTCGATTCCGCTGCGGGGTTTCAACCCCGCGTACGGATTCGCCGCTCTGGCCGGCGTCTTCTTGTTGGCGGCGTTTTTCGGCACAATTCTCCTGATCACCCGGGGTCAGCGCCACGCCGCTAACTGGCTTCGCTGGATCGCTCGCCGGGTCCCCGCGGTGAACCCCGACAGGATCAGCGCGCTGATCGCCAAGGTCGCCGACCGCATCACCATGCTGGTGAACAACCGACGTACCCTGTGGGCCGCCTTCATGTGGGCCTCGCTGAATTGGCTCTTCGACGCCGCCTGCCTGTGGGTCTTCATCTGGTCCTTTGGTCACGTGATATCGCCCATCGACCTCCTCGTCGCCTACGGGCTGGCCAACATCCTGGCGGCAATCCCGATCACGCCGGCGGGATTGGGCATCATCGAGGGAGTCCTGATTCCGACGCTTCACGGCTTCGGCGTGCCTTACAGCCAGGCGATTCTCGCGGTGTTGTCCTATCGCCTCATCAATTTCTGGATCCCCATTCCCATCGGCGGGATTTCCTACGCCACCCTGATCTGGCGCAAGGAGAACGGGCTCGCGCCTAAGCGAGAGCCCGAGACCGGAGCATCGCCAGCCGTTTGAACTCGCTCTGGGCCGAGAAACTGTTCACCGGCTGCAGGCGACGCCAACGACGATCCGTGCCGAGGACCCACGTATAGAGATCGTCGCGCCACGTGACTTCGAAGGCCTCGAGGAGTTCTTGTTGGAGCGTGCGATTCTCAATTGGAACCTGGACTTCGACGCGACGGTCGAGGTTGCGTTCCATGAGATCGGCCGAGCCGAGCCAGATCGAGAACTCCGGCTCCCCGGGGGTCCCGAAGATGAGAATCCTCGAGTGTTCGAGGAACTCGCCGACCAGGCTGTGCACGGTGATGTTCTCCGACAGTCCGGCGACGCCGGGACGAAGGGAGCAGAGTGTGCGGACCTCGAGACGGATCTCGACCCCGGCAGAACTCGCTTCGTAGAGGGCGTCGATGATGGTCGGATCGGTGAGTCCATTGACCTTGATCGAGATTCGACCGGACTCTCCGTGGTCACGTTGAAGGTTGATGAGTTCAATGACCCTGGTTCGCGTCGACAGCGGGCTCACCATGATCTTCTTGTACTGACCGATTCGTGAAAAGCCGGTGAGAAAATTGAAGAGCTCACCCACGTCGTCGGTGATGGCGGGGTCACAGGTCAAGAGCCCGAAGTCTTCGTAGGTTCGCGCCGTCTTGCCGTTGTAGTTGCCGGTGGCGATGTGGACGTAGCGCGCCGTCGTGTGACCTTCACTGCGCAGTACCAGCGCCGTCTTCGAGTGCGTCTTCAAGCCCACGATGCCATAGACCACGTGGACGCCCGCGTCTTCTAGAGCCTTGGCCCATTCGATGTTGGCCGCCTCGTCGAAGCGGGCCTTCAGCTCCACCAGAGCGGCCACTTGCTTGCCCTGTTCGGCGGCGTGGATCAGTGAGGCCACGATCGGCGAGTCACCGGAGGTGCGGTACAGCGTCATCTTGATGCCGACGACCTTCGGATCGGCCGCCGCTTGTGCGATGAACATCTCGACGGAGTCCGTGAAGGACTCGTAGGGGTGGTGCAACAAGATGTCGTCTTCGCGAATCGCGGCGAAGATGTCGGCGACGTGTTCACCGTCGAGGAGTCGTCGCGGCGTGATTGGAGACCACCCTTCGCCCTTGAGATCGGGCCGATCGATCGCGTAAAGACTCCACAGGTCGTGCAGTCCGAGCGGCGCGTCGGTGAGGTACACGTTGGATCGGTCGAGTTCGAGTTGGTCGACGAGAAGTTCTAAGAATTCCGGCGACATCCCGCTTTGAATCTCAACGCGCAGGGCTTCGCCGAATCGCCGTCGACGCAATTCGACTTCGAGGGCCACCAGGAGGTCGTCGGCCTCGTCCTCTTCCAACGTGAGGTCGGCGTTACGGGTGACGCGAAAAAGGTCGGCGCGTCCAACAGTCATGCCCGAGAACAGTCGACCGAGGTTCGACGTGATCAGGTCTTCCAACATGCACCACTGGCTCTCATTCGCCTGCAAGAAGCGCGGCAGGGAGTTGGGAACTTTCACGCGCGCACTGCGCTCTTCACCGGTGACGTCATCGCGTACGTACACCGCGATGTTCAACGAGAGGTTCGAAATCATCGGGAAGGGATGTCCCGGATCGACGGCCAGCGGCGTGAGGACGGGGTACACGTTCTCGTCGAAGTACTTCGTCATTCGGTCGTGGTCGTCGGCGCTCAGGGAACTAAACGGAACGATCGCAATGCCCTTCTGCGCCAGTTCCGGCAGGAGGACGTCGAGCATGAGTCGGTCCTGGCGCTCGACGAGCGAGAGGACCCGCTCACGAATCGATTCGAGCTGCTGACGTGGTCGAACGCCGTCAATCGACGGCGTCTGCACGCCGGCCGCGACTTTGTCTTCCAGACTTACGACGCGGACCTGAAAGAACTCGTCGATCATGTCGGCGAAGATGGCGACGAATTTGCAGCGATCCAGTATCGGCAACATGTGGTCATCGGCGAGGTCGAGGAGTCGCGCGCCAAACTCAAGCCGCGACAGTTCTCGGCTTGAAAACCGCTCCGGTCCGAACGATCGGACGTCGATGACGAGCGCGCCCGATTCCTCCGCGTCCATTAAGTCCATTGGAACATCGTACGACTACTGTTGAATCGTGGCGAGACACGCGAATACCGTCGTAGCCCCGGCCAAGCGACCTTCCGTCACCAGAGTGTCACAAGGTCGTCTCACAGAACTCGGACTGATGATCCTCGCGTGGGTCATCGTCGGATCGTTCTACGTGTTGGCGTCACTCGGGGCGAAGGGTCACCTGCCCGACCGCCTCGGCGTCTTCCTCACGTCCATCATCGCTATCTCGCTCGCCATGCACGTATGTATCCGATTCCTCGCGCCTAACGCCTCACAGATCCTCTTGCCAATCGCTACGTTGTTGAACGGCGTCGGCTACGTCGAGATCGCTCGGTGGAACCCCCCGTACGCCGGGTACCAAGCTCTGTGGTTCCTGGTCAGCGCAGTCGGCCTTGTCGCGACATTGATACTGGTTCGTCGCGTGCGCGACCTCGATCGCTATCGCTACCTGACGCTGCTGACGGCCATTGGACTTTTACTGATGCCGCTGGTTCCCCACATCGGCGAGAACTTAAACGGCGCCCGTCTGTGGGTCGCCGTCGGGCCGATTTCCTTTCAGCCGGTCGAGATCGCCAAAATCCTCCTCGTCTTCTTCTTCGCTTCGTACTTCGCCGCCAATCGCGAACTGTTGTCGACTCCGACCCAGCGAATCGGTCGATACCAGATAGTCCCGCCCAAAGTCCTGCTGCCGATTCTCTTCGCGTGGGGCTTTTCGATGGCGATCCTCGGCGCCGAGAACGACATCGGATTCGCGCTTCTGCTCTTCGCGCTGTTCATCTCGATGCTCTGGGTGACGACCGGTCTCAAGACCTACGTCGTGTTCGGTATGGGGTTGTTCGCCGGGGGCATGTATGTTGCCGCGCGCTACTTCTCGCAAGTGCACTCGCGCCTAGAGATCTGGTTTAACCCTTGGACCGCGTGTTTCAATCACACTGGCAGCTGTCAACTCGCCTACGGTTGGTACTCACTCGCCGCCGGTGGCATAACCGGGACCGGCCTCGGACTCGGCCAGGCTGGTCACACCGTCTCCTACCTCACGTCGGACATGATATTGGCCGCGGTTGGCGAAGAACTCGGTTTCCTGGGGATCATTTTGATCGTCTGTCTCTTCGCGGCCTTCGTCGGTGAAGGATTTCATATCGCGCAAAAGGCCACGTCGGATTACGTGCGCCTCGCCGCCACCGGCCTGACGGCCCTGATGGGATTCCAGGCGTTCTTCATCATGGCCGGCGTACTTCGTGTACTCCCGTTCACCGGCATCACGTTGCCCTTCGTCGCCTACGGCGGTAGCTCGCTCGTCGCGAACTACCTAATCGTCGCCCTGTTACTGCGGATCTCGGACGAGAACAGTCTCGACCGACGCGGCGGCGAGATCGTCGCCGTGAAATTCAAGAAACCGTAACCAGTATTTCGAGGGTACGGGTTGGGGAGGTGCCTACCATCAAAGGAAGAACCTCGAAACCACTGGAGCAGTATTGGCACACGTCCGATCGCTCACCCACCTCACGCTCGCATCGGCATTGTTGACCTCCCTCCTCTCGGTCTGCGCAACCGACGACCAAGCATTCGCGAGATCCATCAACCTCTGCCAGGAGACTCAATTGGACGTGCGGTGGGTGGGTGGTGGCGCCGGCCTCGGGCATACCGCGCAATTGATCGTGATCACCAACATCAGCTCGAATGAGTGTCGGGTGACGGGCTATCCCACAGTGAGAATGACGGGTGGCGCCAGCGTATTGGCGACGATAGCGAAAAGAACTCGAAACGGATACATGGGCGGCCTGGGCGGCCCAAACGCGACAGTCCCCCTTCCCGTAGTGACTCTTCGAGCGCACCGCGGCACGGCCTCGAGCATGGTCGAGGGTGGCGATATCCCCATTGGCAACGCCATCAAGTGCACGATCTACACGAAGGTGTCCATCACCCTCGCCAATTTGAGTGCTCCCTACAGATTCGCCACCAGATTTTCGGGCTGCATTCGTCCCCAAGTCCACCCCATAGTCAAGGGTGCCAGCGGATCGTCAATGAAGTAGCTGGTGAAGCGGCGAAGTTACGCGTAGAAAGCCTGGAGCACGGACTCCGCACAGAGCACCGGCGCGCGTACGCCCTGTCGCGTGGCCAGAATCAAGGCGTCGCTGGTGCGACAGTCGAAGACCTCGCGCCCCCTCGGGGTCATGAGGTCGAGTTCGGCGTAGAAGACGCCGTCGTCGTATCGGGTGATCCGCGCGGCGACGATGTCGGCGTTCAGTCGACGCAAGACTTCGGCCATCACCTCGTGGGTACCCGGTCGCCGTCCGTCGATCTTGTCCAGGGCGTTGTGTAACGCCACCGCTTCGGTCAGAGCAATCGGAATCGCCAGGTACCGATACGGGGTCTCTTCTTCGATCAGGTGCACCAGGGGCGAGGAGTCCGAAAGATCGAAGAGCACCGATTCGATGCTCATGACGTTGAACTTCAACGTATCCGGATCGACCAGTTCGGCCTGGTCGGCCGCGTTGGCACTGGCCTCGAGCGATTCACTCGGCTCGTCGCGCGCCGGCGTCGGTTCGTCGCTCATCAGGGGTCCAGCCTAATTGCCGCTGCGGCGAGAAATGGAGAGCACCAGCCCTCCGGCGGTGAAGAACACCAGGGCCGCCGATCCGCCGTAACTCAAGAGCGGCAGCGGGATTCCCGTCACCGGCATGATGCCCATGGTCATCCCGATGTTCTCGAAGCAGCTGAAGGCGAAGAACACGAAGACGCCGATGCAAATGATGCGACCCATGGTGTCCTTGGCCAAACGGCCGATTCGAAAGAGTCGGAAGGCGACGAAGGCGAGCAGGAGGAGAATCAGAATGGAACCGCGGAATCCCAACTGCTCACCGATGGCCGTGAAGATGAAGTCCGTGTGCTGTTCGGGCACGTAACCCAGGTTCGTCTGGAGTCCCTTGAAGAGCCCGGCGCCGGCGATGCCGCCCGAACCTATGGCGTTCTTCGCGTTGTCGACGTTGTAGATGTACTGCGCCCAATGCGGGCTGGTCGAATTTTGATGGAGGAAGGCCGCGAACCGGTCGATCGCGTAGCGCTGTACCAGATCCAGATAAAACGCCAGGACGACGCCGATCGAGCCGAGGACGGCGAGCAGCGTCAACAGTCGCGGCGGCACACCGGCCACGACGAGCATGGCACTCACGGTCAACACGATGATGATCGACGTGCCGAGGTCGGGTTGCAGCACAATGAGTAGTAGCGGCACCGCCGCCATCACCAAGAGTCGCGCGACGTCGTACATGGTGAGTCCGTCCGGTCTTCGTTGACAGAACGTGGCGATCGCGAGAATGATAATTAAGACCGTGAATTCACTGGGCTGTATCTGCAAGATGCCGATGCTGTACCAGCGCTGGGCGCCCAGCGCCGATTGGCCGATGAAGTACACGCCCACCAGTCCGAGCAGCGCGCACACGTAGAACGGTGTGCTGACGATCTCGAGGCGTCGGTAGTCGATCAGCGACACGACGTACATCACGATGATGCCGAGTCCGACGAAGAAAGCCTGTCGCTCCAAGTAGTAGTGGGGATTGTCCCCGGCGTTGATGAGACCCTGGCGCGTCGCGCTGTAGATCATGATGACGCCAGTGACGCCGAGGGCGATGAGTCCACAGGCCAGGCCGAGGTCCAGTCGGTCCTTCGAGCGAATGCGCGTCGACATCGTGCTGAGGGTGTCGGTCATGAGATCACCTTCAGAAGTTGCGCGGCGTCAATGGGCCGGTCCCACCACCATTGCATCTGCAGTGCCGCCTGATGGGCGAGCATGCCCAATCCGTTCGCGCTGGGACAGCCCGATCGCTCGTGCAGGGCTCGCCACGCCGACAGGCGAGGTTCGTAGGTGATGTCGACGGCGACGGTGTGCGCTCCCACGCCTTGCATGACGGCGACGTCCTCGACGCGCCCCTGGATCGGCGTGGCGTTCACGATCAAGTCCACCGGTCGGTACGTCAGCGAGAAATCGTAGACGTGGTCGTAGCGCGCGACGAGCGCTTCGACCTTGGCTTCATTGCGCGCGTGCACGGCCACTGACGCGACCCCGGCGCGAATGAGCCCGTCGATGATGGCGCTCGCCGCTCCCCCGGCGCCCAGCACGACCACGTGCGTGCCCTCGACGTTCAGCCCGAACTGCCCGCGAACGGCGTGGACGAAACCGTCACCGTCGGTGGAAGCGCCCAAGAGACGCCCGTCGTGCACCAGCAGTGAATTGACCGACTGGGTTCTCGTCGCCACTTCGTCGAGTTCGTCGCAAATCTCGACCCCGAATCCCTTGAGGGGCATCGTGAGTGACAGGGCGTCGAACTCCTTGCGCACTACTTTGTTCAACTTCGCCTTGTCCTTGGCGCCTAGTTCGACGCGTCGCGACGTTCCTTCGAATCCGACCATGGCCAGGGCCGCGTCGTGCAGCTGGGGAGTGAGGGAGTGTTCGATCGGCGAGCCGGCCACGCCGAGACGCCACTTCATCCGACACCGTTCTTTTCGCCAATTGACTCCTCATGCAATTGTTGAGTGAAAGTGGTGGAAAAGGCCATCGTGCCGTCTTCGTTGATCAGCGTGAAATAGAGCCAGGTGCCGACCGGCGGGTGCAGCGTCGCGCGCAAGGCGATCGTCGAAACGGTGCAGATCGGGGTCGGGGTCAGACCGGTGTTCTTATAGGTGTTGTAGGGCTCTTGAGTGTGAAGCATCGCCGGGGTCACCGTACCGCCGTCCTTGCCGAGGTAATAGAGCACCGTGGCGTCCATCTGGAGCGGCCCACCGCGCGCGAGGCGGTTGTAGATGACTCGCGCGACCTTGGGCATGTTCACCGGGTAGTAGCCCTCTTTTTCCACAATCGAGGCGGCGATCACCAGTTGGTACGCGTTCAGACCATTCAACGTCGTCGTCGACGTCAGACCGACCGAAGCGGCTTGCTTCACGAATCGCTTCTCCATCGTGGTGGCGAGCTGGGCCGGCGACTCTCCCGGCCGAATGATGTATTCGCCAGTGCCGATGAGTCCCTCGAGCGAACCCGAACTATGAAACGGGCTGGGCGTCTTGTCGGCGGTGGCCAGCTGGGCGAAGCTGTCGCCGTACGAGTTTCCTTTACCTTGGGCAACGTCGAAGGCCACCTCGTGCAACGTGAGACCGGCGGTGACGTCGACGGACACGACGTTGGGAGGTGCGCTGAATACCGAACGGACGTGCGAGAATGACGAACCCTGCGCGATCTCATAGGAACCTGCCGCCACTCGGAACGAGCCGAAGAGCGTCGTGTCGATTTGGAACGCGAGCGTCGAAGCGATGACACCCTTGGCGTGGATTGCACTCGTGAGCGCCGACATCGACTCTCCGTCGCTGACGGTGACGATGACGTTCTTGCCCTTGCCGTGAAATAGTGGGTCCACCTGAAGGGCGAACCACGCCACCATGACGATGATGACGACAACGAGACCAGTAACAATCCGGCCCAGCGGCTTACTCAGCATTGAGCCCATCTACGTAGTTTTGCAGCATGATGACGGCGGCCGCGCTGTCGAGGCGTTCGCGAGACGCCTTGGCCGTCAATCCGGCCTCTGACAACGACTTTTGCGCCTCTCGCGTCGTTAAGCGTTCGTCCCACTGAATGACGGTCACTCCATCGAAGTGTTCTCGCACTTGTGAGAAGAAATGATCGGCGTCAACAGTGCTCGCGGTGTCTCGGCCGGAGAGCGCGATCGGTCGTCCAATCACAACGACTTCAATCGCCTCTTCATCGATCACGGCACGGAGTCGCGTCATCGTTGTGTCGTCACGAGCGATTGCCGGTCGCGGGAACGCCATGGTCGGCACCGAGTCGGTGACGGCAATGCCGCAGCGCTTGGTGCCGGGGTCGATGCCGAGGACTCGTGCCATCGCGCCCTAGAGCGCCGCCGCCGCGCTCAAGACGGCGTCGATGCCCTTCGGATCACGACCGCCGGCCAACGCCAGGCGCGCGGAGCCGCCGCCGCCGCCGCCCACCAAGGAAGCCAACTGTTTGACACTGGCGGTGGCGTCCAGCGATTCGTCACTCGCCACCGCAATGGACACCTTGTCTTCGAACGCCCCCACCAAGACGACCACGCGACGTCCCCGACGTTGTAGATCCGCCGCGAGCGTGCGCAACAGTTCACCGGGATAGCCGTCCACCCTCGCGACGAGAACGTCGGATGAGACTTGCGAGTGCAACTCTTCGGCGAAGCGTGATAGCTGCGACTGGCGAAGTGACGAGAGTTCCTTTTCGAAGTCGCGTTGACGCTCCATGACGCGTTCCAACGCCGGCACCACGTCATCCACCGAGGATTTCAGAATCGACGCCACCGAACCGAGCGCGGTTTCCATGTCGCGGCTTCGCTGGTAGGCGCCCATGGCACTCACACCTTCGATTCGCCGCGTGTTCGAACCAATGGACGACTCGCTCACGATCTGAATCTGGCCGATATCACCGAGGCGATCAACGTGGGTCCCGCCGCAGAATTCGAGACTGTGGGCGCCGGCGCGCACCACCCGGACGCGGTCGCCGTATTTATCGCCGAAGAAGGCGATCGCGCCCATGGTCTCGGCTTCCTTCTTCGTCGTTTGAATCGTGTTCACTTCTTCATTGGCCACCACGTCGGTGTTCACCAGCGTCAGGACTTCGGCCGTCTCTCGCGGCGTCACGCCGGCGCCGTGCGAGAAGTCGAAGCGCAGTCGGTCCGGTCCCACGAACGAGCCTTGTTGACGAACGTGATCACCCAAGACGGTGCGAAGTCCCGCGTGCAACAGGTGCGTCGCCGTGTGATTGCGACGGGTCGCCTCACGTCGCTCGGGATCGATCGTCGCCACCGCGACCTGACCCGGATGTACATCACCGGTGAGGAGCCCGCGATGGGCGAACAGCCCGCCGGCCACGTTTTGGACGTCGAGGACCTTGAAACTGCCGGTCTCGGTGACGATCATCCCGGTATCGGCGACCTGGCCCCCGGACTCGGCGTAGAAGGGCGTCGAGTCGAGGAAGAGCTCCCCGACGCCGTCGTGACCGACGAGCGACGCCAGCACTTCGGTCTCCACGCTGTAGCGCGACACGTCGCGTCCGATGAATTCGGTCGTACCATGACGCTCGATGAGGTCGCGGTACTGCGCGTCATCGGCCAGATTCAACGCCTTGGATTTGGAGCGCGCGCGTTCGCGCTGGGCGCTCATCGCTTCGTCGAAGGCGCGGCGATCCACGCTCAGCCCCGATTCCGAAACAATCTCGTCGGTGAGTTCGATCGGGAAGCCGTGCGTGTCGTGCAACTTGAAGGCCACGTCGCCCGGGAATACGGTCGCGCCGCTCGACGCCACCTCTCGTTGGGCCCCTTCGAGCAGCGAAAGTCCGGTCTTCAGCGTTCGCGCGAAACCGGCTTCCTCGCGTTCCAGCACCTCGACGATGAGATCGCGGTCCTTGACCAGTACCGGGTAGGCGAGGCCCATCTTCTCGATGGTCGCGTCGACCAGTGACGACGCCAAGGCGCGTTCGGAGCCGGCGCGCCGCGCCGCGAGGATGGCGCGGCGGATGATACGGCGCAATACGTAGCCCCGACCCTCGTTGGACGGGAGTACGCCGTCGGCGACGAGCATGGTCATGGCGCGACCGTGTTCGGCGATGCGACGAATCGCCACGTCGGTCGATTCGTCGGCGCCGTAGTTGACGTCGATGGCGCGCGACGCGGTCTCGAGCAACGGCGCGAAGAGGTCGGTCGCGAACACCGAGTCGAGTCCGTTGAGTATGGCCAGGACGCGTTCGAATCCGGCTCCGGTGTCGATGTTTTTCTTCGGCAGCTCGGTGAGTGTTCCATCGCTTCCGCGGTCGTACTGCGTGAAAACGAGATTCCAAAACTCCACGAAGCGGTCCTCGGCGCCGCTTTCCGGTCCCCCGTCGGCGCCGAACTGCGCACCCTTGTCGAAGAAGATCTCCGAACTCGGGCCGCACGGTCCGGTCGGTCCCATCTCCCAGAAGTTGTCCTCGCCGAGGCGCTGGATACGGCTGGCCGGAACACCGATGAGGTCGCGCCACAGTTCTTCGGCCTGGTCGTCCGAGGTGTGCACGGTGACCCAAAGACGCTCGGGGTCCAGTCCAAAACCCTCGGTGATCAGGCCCCACGCGTAGCGAATGGCGCCTTCTTTGAAGTAGTCGCCGAAGGAGAAGTTGCCCATCATCTCGAAGAAAGTCAGGTGGCGTTGCGTCGTGCCGATGATGTCGATGTCCAGGGCCCGGAAGCACTTCTGCACCGAGACCGCGCGCGGATAGGGCGCCGGTTCCTCATCGGTGAAGTACGGCTTGAACGGAACCATGCCGGCGACCGTGAAGAGCAGGCTCGGGTCGTAGGGGATCAGACTCGCCGAAGGCACGACCGTGTGGCCGTTGTCAGCGAAGTAGTCCAGGAAAATGGATCGTAGTTGGGCGGCCTCCACGGCCTTTACTCTACCGGCGGCCCGGAATTGGCCTCGTCCTCGCGTTGCACCATGACGCGCCACTGTTCGACCAGCGACCTTTCGCGTCCGTACTCACTGGGTTCGTAGTAGCGCTGACCGATGAGAGCGTCCGGAAGATACTGCTGGGAGACCCAGCCGCGTTCGTAGTCGTGCGGGTACTGATAGTCCGTGCCGAAGCCCTGTTCGGACGCGCCGCGGTAGTTCGACCCGCGCAGGTGATCGGGGACTTCCCCGACGCCGCCCTCTTGCACGGCGCGGGTGACGGCGCCCAGCGCTCTCGTCACCGAGTTGCTCTTGGGCATCAGCGAAAGAGTGATCGTGGCGTGGGCCAAGGTGAGGCGACCTTCGGGCAGCCCGATGAATTCGACGGTTCGCGCGGCGGCGTCCGCGAGGACCAGGCCCATGGGGTCGGCGAGACCGATGTCCTCGCTCGCGAGGATGACGAGGCGTCGCGCGAGGAACCGGGGGCTCTCGCCACTCTCGAGCATCGTCACCAGCCAGTAGAGCGCACCGTCGGGGTCCGATCCCCTCACCGACTTGATGAAGGCGCTGATCTGGTCGAAGTGCGTATCGCGCGACTGGTGATAAAGACGGCCGTCGCGCGCCTGGGCGACGTGTTCGACCTGGACCAGATCCGTGTCCCGGTCCTCCGCGCGCGCGAGAACAATCGCCGTATCCAACGTCGTGAGCGCGACGCGCGCGTCACCGTCGCTGGCCGTGGTGATCGCCTCGAGCGCTTCGTCGGTGATGGAGCTCTTCCTCAGCTCCACTCCCCTGCGCACCAGGACTTCGAGGTCAGGGCCCGACAAGGGATGCAGTCGCCACAGTGTTGCGCGACTCATCAAGGCGGCGTTCACTTCGAAGTAGGGGTTCTCGGTCGTGGCGCCGATGAGTACGACTTGACCCGTCTCGGTCGCTGGCAACAAGAGATCCTGTTGGGACTTGTTGAATCGATGGACCTCGTCGATGAAGAGTACGGTTCGCTGATTCTGTTCACCGAGACGGTCGTGGGCGCGCGACAGCGCTTCGCGCACGTCTTTCACGCCACTGGTGACCGCCGAAAGACTCTCGACCGCGTAACCCGCCGAGCTCGCCACGATCCGTGCCAGCGTTGTCTTTCCCGTCCCGGCCGGCCCCCACAGGATCATCGACGTCAGTTCGCCCGCCTCCACGAAACGCCGTAAAGGACCGTTCGGTCCGACGAGGTGCGGTTGACCGACGAGTTCATCCAAGGTGCGCGGACGCAGGAGATCAGCGAGTGGCGCGACCTGCTTCAGGCGCTGGGCGACGGCGTCGTCAAAGAGCGACGTAACTCACGAACCTTTCGGTGAGATAGTGATGCGAAGTTCTCGCATCACTTTGGGCGCGACGCCCTTGGGCGCGCCGGTCATCAAGTCCGCACCCGACTGCGTCTTGGGATAGGCAATGACCTCACGGATGTTCTCTTCGCCCGCGAAGATCGCCACCAGTCGGTCGATGCCGAAAGCGAATCCGGCGTGCGGCGGCGCACCGTACTTGAAGGCGCCGAGCAGGAATCCGAAGCGACTCTCGGCCTCTTGTTCAGAGATGCCCAGCGCTCGAAAGACCCGCGACTGGATATCGGCGCGATGAATACGAACCGATCCACTGCCGAGTTCCCAGCCGTTCAGGACCAGGTCGTAGGCGCGCGAGCGGACCTTCAACGGGTCCGTTTCGATCAGGTCCATGTCGTCGGGGTGCGGCATCGTGAAGGGGTGGTGCGCGGCCATGGGGTTGCCGTTCTCGTCAACACCTTCGAAGAGGGGAAACTCGGTGACCCAGACGTACTTGTGCGGTCCTTCGCCGACCGGCGGCGATCCCAGCGTCGTTCGGATCGCCCCGAGCACGTGACAGGCCTCGGCGTACTCGTCAGCCACGCAAAAGACGATGTCACCGATCTCGGCGCCGTCGACGGATGAAAGTGCCGCGCGCTCGCTCTCGTTGAGAAACTTGTCCAAGGGTGAGTCGAGTCCCTCCGTGGTGACTCGGAACCACGCCAGTCCCTTGGCGCCCAGCGCCTTCGCCTGTTCGGTCAGTTCGTCCAACCGAGCGCGCGAGAAACTCGCCCCGCCGGGCACGCGCATCGCCTTGACGGTCGGCGCCGAGAAGGCCTTGACCTCGGTGGCGGCGAACACGTCGGAGAGGTCCTGCAGCAGCATCTCGAATCGCAGGTCGGGCTTATCGGTGCCGTAACGATCGAGGGCCTCAGTCCAGGTCATCGACGGGATGTCCTCGGGCCGCACGCCGGTCACCGCTTCCGCCGCGTCGAGCACGGCCACCGAGACGAAACCGAGAACGTCATCTTGATCGACGAAGCTCGCTTCCATGTCGAGCTGCGTGAACTCGAACTGTCGGTCGGCGCGCAGGTCTTCGTCTCGCATGCACCGCGCGATTTGGTAGTACCGGTCGAAACCACCGACCATCAAGAGCTGTTTGGCGATCTGCGGACTCTGCGGCAGGACGTAGAACTCGCCCGGCTGCAGACGCGACGGCACGACGAACTCGCGTGATCCTTCCGGCGTCGGCGCCCAGAGTAGTGGCGTTTCGACCTCGCAAAATCCCTGGGCGTCCATGGCTCGGCGGATCGCACCATTGACCACCGCGCGAAGTCGAAGGTTGCGCTGCATGTGTTCGCGGCGCAGATCGAGATAGCGAAAGCGCAGGCGCACCTGTTCGTCGATGTCGACGCGGTCATCGAGTTGAAAGGGCGGCGGCTCCGCCGACGCCAGAACTTCGACGACGCAGTCCGTCAGTTCGACCGACCCGGTGTCGAGTTTGTCGTTCACGGTTCCCTCGGGACGTCGGGTCACCGTCCCGCTCACCCGTACGACGTATTCACTGCGAACGTCGACCGAGCCCTCGACGACGGCTTGAATGATGCCCGAGTGGTCGCGGACGTCGAGAAAGGCCAGGTGTTCACCGTGTTCGCGGCGCTTGGCGACCCAGCCGCACACGCTGACCTTCGTGCCAATGTCGCTCTCGCGCAGCGACGCGCACAACAGATCGCGCATGCTCGTGGATTCCAGATTCTTCGACATCGTCAGCTCTTCGTCAGTAGTTCGGCGACCACGAAGGCGACTTCACTACGGGCTACACGGCGCTGCGTCTGCTCGAAGTCGTCGCTTCGCAAGTCCCTAATCGTAACCTCGTCGGCCGCGAACTCTTGGGGACCGACCAGGAGGGCCAGGCGCGCGCCCGATTTATCGGCCACCTTCATTTGGGACTTCATCGAGCGAGCGTCGTAGGCCCGGGCCGTCGCGAATCCGGCGGTGCGCAACTCGTCGACCAGGACCGTGGCGGCGTCTTCATTCGTCGTATCGATGACGAAGAGGTCGAGCGAACGCTCGACGAGGTTGCGCGGTTCGACGCTCTCGGCCTCTCGCGTGAGGAGCAGTCGTTCGATGCCGCTGCCAAAGCCGATGCCACTGGTGGGCTTGCCGCCGAGTTGCTCAGTCAGTTTGTCGTAGCGCCCTCCCCCGCCGATGGCGTTCTGCGCGCCGCCCAAGGCGTCGGCGACGAATTCGAACGTGGTGCGCGTGTAGTAGTCAAAACCCCGGACCAGTCGCGGGTCCAGGTGCGATTCGATGCCGATTGACGTCAGACCGGCCACGACCTTGTTGAAGTGAATGCGACAGTCCTCACAGATGTGGTCGATGAGGAACGGACCTTCGGCGGTGACGGCGATGCAGGCGGGGTCCTTGCAGTCCAGCACGCGCAGCGGATTCTCCGACCAGGTCGTTCGGTGTTCGTCGCAGAGCCGAACGGCGTTCTTCTCCAAGTGCGCGCGCAGCAGTTCCAGGTAGGCCGCGCGACAAACGTCGTGACCCATGGAGTTGATCAGCAGACGGAAACGCTGTAGGCCCAGCGCACGATAGAAGCGCTCGGCGAGGGCGATCACCTCGACGTCGACCGCCGGGTCGTCGGTGCCGAGCACTTCGACGCCGAGTTGGTGGTGCTGGCGATAGCGCCCGGCCTGAGGACGCTCGTAGCGAAAGGCCGGGGTCACGTACCACGCCTTCCACGGCGTGGTGGGGCTGTGTTGAATGAAGGCGCGAACAACCGGCGCGGTCCCTTCCGGACGCAGCGCGTAGACCCGATCACCGCGGTCCGAGAAGACGTACATCTCCTTCTTGGCGACGTCGCTCTCCTCGCCAATACCGCGATTGAAGACGCCGACGTCTTCGAACATTGGCGTGATGACCAGTTCGAAGCCGTAGCGGTAGGCGAACTGCGCGAAGGTCGCGACGACGCCTTCCCACTCCGCTGAAGCGGGCGCCAGGACGTCGTGAGTCCCGACGGGGGCTTGAAACGGTGTGACGGCGTCACTCATGAATTCTTGTTCTGTCCCGGTAGTTGACGGAAGGCGTCGAAGACGCCGTCGACGCTCTTCAGCGCCGCCAACAGGCTACTGAGGTGCGTCGGGTCCGCCAGCTCCACGTCGAAGACCATGCGCACGATTCGTGAACCCGAAGTCGAGGTCGAACTCGAGATGATGCTGAGGTGGTACTCGGCGACGACCTTCGAGACGTCCAGGAGCAGTCGCGATCGATCGAAGGCCATGACCTCCAAGACCGCGCGGTACTGACCGCTCACCGAGCCGTCCCATTCGACGTCGATGATGCGTTCGCCCAAGCGCTGGGCCAGGGCGACGGCGTTGGAGCAGTCGTCGCGGTGCACTGACACCCCTCGACCCTGCGTGATGAAGCCCATGATGCTGTCCCCGGGCACCGGTGAACAGCACCGCGCCAGGTGGATCATGACGTCATCCAGCCCTTCGACGTACACCCCGGCCGTTCGGCGCGTCGTGCGGCTGGTGCGCGGCATGCGCGTGACCGTGGTCGGCATCTGTTCGGTGTCGCCACCGCCGCGTAGTTCGCGGTCCAGTCGTTGGACGACGGCGAGGGCCGAGATCTGTCCGCTGTCGATCGCCATGAAGAGCGCGTCGATGTCCTCTAGGTTCAACGTGGCGATGACCGCGTCCAGGGCGCTCGACGAGAGCGACGTGGCGATCGGCAGGCCCTCGCGGCGAAGGGCCTTGGTAAGTTCCTCGCGACCGCCCTCGATCGCGTCGTCTCGTCGTTCACGCTGGAACCATTGGCGGATCTTGGACTTGGCGCGCGACGACTGGGCAATGGCGAGCCAGTCGCGCGATGGACCGGCGGTATCGCTCTTGCTGGTGACGATCTCGACCACGTCGGCCGAGCGCAGTACCGTATCGAGCGGCACCAGTCGGCCGTTGACCTTGGCGCCCACGCAGTGGTGGCCGACTTCGGTGTGCACGGCGTAGGCGAAGTCGATCGTCGTCGCGCCCTCGACCAGGGCGATGACCCGGCCCTTGGGCGTGAAGACGTAGACCTCGTCTTGACCGAGGTCGAGCTTGAGCGCTTCGAGGAAGGCGATCGGGTCGTTCTCTTCCTCTTCGACGTCGGCGAGGCGCTGCATCCAGGCGACCTCTTTGTTCGAGGCGCCCTCTTTGTAGCCCCAGTGCGCGGCCACGCCGAACTCGGCCCGTCGGTGCATCTCGAAGGTCCGGATCTGCACCTCGACCGATTTGCCCCGGGGTCCGATCACCGTGGTGTGCAACGACTGGTACAGGTTGAACTTGGGCGAGTTGATGTAGTCCTTGAAACGTCCGGGGACCGGGGACCACAGCGCGTGAATGGCGCCGATCACCGCCCAGCAGTCACGATCCTCATCGACGATGACGCGCAGCCCGACCAGGTCGAAGATGTCGTCGAACTCCTTGCCGCCGATGACCATCTTCTCGTAGATGCTCCAAAGGTGCTTCGGGCGTCCGCGCACCTCGGCCTTGATGCCGAACTCGTCGAGCTTGGCCGAGAGCGTCGCCATAACCTCGCCGAGGTAGTCCTCGCGCTCGGGCTGACGCGCCGCCACCATCTGTTCGATCTCGGCGTAGCGCTTCGGGTGCAACGTCGCGAAGCTGAGGTCCTCGAGCTGCCACTTGACCTGCTGGACACCGAGTCGGTGGGCCAGCGGCGCGTAGACGTCGAGCGTCTCTTGGGCGATGGCGCGCTGACGGGCCATCGGCATGACCGAGATCGTGCGCATGTTGTGCAAGCGGTCGGCCAGCTTGATCAGCAGTACCCGCCAGTCCTGGGCCATGGCGATGAACATCTTGCGGATGGTGGCGGCCTGTTGCTCTTCCTTGGAATCGAACTCCAAACGGTCGAGCTTGGTGACGCCGTCCACGACCGCGGCGACCTGATCCCCGAATTCTTTGGCCACCCACTCCTTCGTGATGCCGGTGTCTTCGACGGCGTCGTGCAGCAACGCCGCCGTGATGGTGGTCTCGTCCAGTCCCAGGTCGGCGGCGATATCGGCGACAGCGATGGGGTGGGTGACGTAAGGCTCGCCGGTTCGGCGAAGTTGGCCCTCGTGGGCCTTGATGGCGGCCGCGCCGGCGCGTCGAATGACCTCGACGTCGCCGTCGGCGTGGTGCTCGAGGAATCGCCCGACGAGGCGATCAATGGACCCGGTCAGCGCGGGGTCAGCCGAGGAGCGAGAAGTGAGACTGACCATGGAGTCAGCCTAATGGCGGCCTATCGCCGTTTTTGTTTACGCGCGCGCGCCTGAATGGTGCCACGTGACAGTGTGCCCGGCGTCGTTCGAGGGAGCGTTCCGGTCGACGCGGTGGAGCGTGCGAGACGATGGGCGCCGTCACCGGCGAGCAGCGCCGCCGCGGCCGGGGTGAGTACGCGCTGATCGCCACGGAGTCGCGCGCGTTCGGCCATCTCACGAAAGCGCGGCTCGCGCTCTTTCATCCACGCCAGCAACGGGCTCGCGATGAAGATCGAAGAGTAGGCCCCGCTCATCAGACCCACGAAGAGCGCGAGGCCGTAGTTCTGCAGTGTCGTCGCGCCGAGGAGGTCGGCGCCTACTAACAGCACGGCCAAGACCGGGAGAATCGCGACCAGCGAGGTGTTGATCGAGCGCGCCAGCGTTTGGTTCATGGAGAGGTTCACCATCTCGCCGTAACTGAGGTCGCCGCTCTTCAAAATGCCCCCGGCGTTGTCGCGCACGCGGTCGAAGACGACCACGGTGTCATAGAGCGAGTACCCGAGGATGGTGAGGATAGCGATGACGGTGTCCGGCGTGATTTGAAAACCGAACAACGAGAACACGCCCACGGTGACCAGGAGGTCGTGGATCATGGCGATGAAGGCCGCCAGCGCCATCTTGGGCTCGAAACGAATACTGATGTAGGCCACGACCGCGATGAAGAAGACGATCAATGCTTCGAGCGCGCGGTGCGTGATCGAAGCACCCCAGGTCGGTCCGACGCTGCTCGTCGAGACTTGGTTGGTACTTTTACCGGCCGTTTTGGCCATGGCGTCGGAGACCTTGTTCGAAAGGGCCGTCTGAGCGACGCTACTCAGCGATTTGATGTCGGCGGTGACTTCGTACGTCTGCGATCCAAGCTTCACGACGGTCGGGTTGCTGAGCCCGGCATTCTTGACCGCAGTGGTCATGGCAGTGATCGAGGAGTGCGGTGCGAGAACCTCCCACGAACTTCCACCTTTGAAGTCGATGCCGAGATTGAAGCCGCGGATACCCAGCGACGCCAGTCCGAGCACGATGATCACCATCGAGATCGTGAACCACGTTCGCTTGCGTCCCACGAAGTCGACCGTGGTGCGGCCCTGGTAGATCCGACCGAGGCGTCCGGGCGTCTTTTCTTCGGTCGTCACGTCGTCACTCATGGGCGCTCACTCCCGGCGTCAGACCGGCGACCATCGAAAGCGCAGACGTGCTCTCATTCGTGCGACGTCCCAACAGGATCACCAACGGCCGAGTGAAGTACCAGGTGATGAAGACGTCCATCAACGTGGAGAGGCCGAGGAAGAAAGCGAAGCCCCGCACGTCGCCCACGGCGATGAGATAGAGCAAAATGGCGGCGAGCAGGCTGACCGTGTCGGCGGCCAACACCGTGCGCCAGGCCGAACGGAATCCCCGGTCGACCGAAGTGCGGATCGAACGCCCTGCTCGGGCCTCGTCTTTCAATCGTTCGAAATACACGATGTAACTGTCGACGGTGATACCGATGGACACAATGATCCCCGTGATACCGGCCAGGTCAAAACTCGGCGCCAAGGCCGTATGGCCGAGCGCCGAAATAATCGCCCACAGCAGGGCCGCGGTCGTGGCGAGTCCGAGCACGATGACCAGACCCAACGCGCGGTAATAGAGAATCGTGTAGAGCAGCACCAGCGCCAGACCGACGAGTCCCGCGCCGAGACCGGCGACCAGGGCGCTGTGCCCGAGGGTCGGCGAGATGATCTCAGTGTTGAGCGGGTTCAGTCGAACCGGCAACGCGCCGAACTCCATGGCGATGGCCAGGTTCTTCGCACCCTGTTCGGTGAAGGATCCCGAAATCTCACCGGAACCCTGGAAACTCGAAAAGGCGGCCTGTCCCGGTTGAATGAACGGCGCCGATTGAATCACGCCGTCGAGTTCAATCGCGAGTGCCTGGTGAAAGTTCTTGTTGGCCACGGCGTCCCACTCCGGGCTGCCCTTTTTGGTCAGGGTGTAGTTGACGACCCACGCGCCGAATTGGTCCTGCTGCGCGACGGCCTTACCAATGGACTGCCCGGTCAGTTCCGATTTTCCGAGGAGATAGCGCACACCGGGTGAGCCGAGGAGCGGAAGGATGACGTTGTCCTTCGCAAAGTCCTTGTTGGGATTGGTCGTCTTGACGATCGAGTACGCCGAGTCCACCGGCAGAGGGTTGCTACTAAAAGTCGCAATCGAATTGTTCGGCGTGATGCCAAGGGCGGCTTCGGTCCATAAGTAGGAACTGGCGCAAGCCGGCACCGAACCGGGATAGGTCTTGGCCTTCTTGGTCGGCTCCGCGACTTGACAGAGAACGGGACGGAAGAGCAACTGCGCCGTCTCACCAACGAGTTTTAACACTCGACGCGCGTCGGTGACGCCCGGCACACTGACGACGACGTTCTTACCCTGCAGGTTCACTGCGGCGCCCGAGACGCCGAGGCCGTTGACGCGGTTGTTCAGGATCGTTACGACCTCTTGCAAGTTGGCGTTCGAGACGTGCGTGGCCGGGGTGTACACCACCGAAAGGCCCCCGGCCAGGTCCAGGCCCAGTTTCGGTCCCCATCCCAGTGACAGAGTCGCCACCAATGAACCGAACGCAATGGCGATCGTAAGGATGAGACTGACGATCATCGATCGTCGCGAACCGACCTGTTGGGCCATTACTTCTGATCGCCTTCTTCGTGGTGTTCGTCGTCGGCGGATTCGGCCACGGCCGCCGGCGGATCGTATTTGCGGGCGATCGCCGTGGGGACGAAGTCCAGTTCCACGCCGCTGGCGGCGCGCAGGGTAATCAGGCCGTCCTCCATCTTCACGACGGTGCCGACAAAGCCGCCGATGGTCTGGGCGCGCTCGCCCAACTCAACCTTGCGGTTGGTCATGCGGGCGGCCTTCTGCTTCTGGGAACGGGGGCGAATGTAGAAGAAATAGAGGGATCCGAAGACCACCACGTAGACCAGAATCAGGATGGGACTGATTGACGAGCCCGTCTTTTTAGTTGTCGCCAACAACAAATCAACCGCGAACAACATAGGTAATTCCTCCGTATATAGACAAAGAAACCCTAGTCGTTTTGGGCCAACGCTTTAGACCAGCCCACCCCCACGGGGCGTTATTCCCAAGTGATGGTAGGCCCGTTCGGTCGCGACGCGACCACGGGGCGTTCGAATCAACAGACCGTCGCGCAGTAAGAACGGCTCGTACGCGTCTTCGATCGTCGAGGGCTCTTCGCCGCAGGCGTGGGCCAGCGTCGTGAGCCCGACCGGCTGATTGGCGAACTGCTGACAAAGCAGTCCCAGGATGCGACGGTCGATTTTGTCGAGGCCGTACTCGTCGACCCCGAAGAGCGCCAAGCCCTCGACGGCCACGTCGTCGTCCACGACGTCGTGGCCCTGGACCGCGGCGAAGTCGCGAACTCGCCGCAGTAAGCGATTGGCGATGCGCGGCGTGCCGCGACTGCGACCGGCGATGATCATGGCCGCGTCGCCCTTCAACATCACGTCCAACAGGCCGGCCGATCGACTGACGATGACGGTCAGGTCCTCAGGGTCGTAAAGGTCGAGTTGACCGACGAAGCCGAATCGGTCTCGCAACGGTGCCGCGACTAGTCCGGTACGCGTCGTGGCGCCGACCAACGTGAAATTCGGCAGGTCGAGTCGGATGGCGCGCGCCGACGGGCCGCGTCCGATCATGACGTCGAGGCGACGGTCCTCCATGGCCGGATAGAGAATCTCCTCCACGCCACGCGAAAGTCGGTGGATCTCGTCCACGAAGAGAACGTCGCCGTCCTGCAGGTCGGTGAGCAACGCGGCCAAGTCACCGGGGCGTGAGAGCACCGGTCCCGAAGTGATGCGCAGTCCCGCGCCCATCTCGGCGGCAACGATGCTCGCCAGCGACGTCTTGCCGAGTCCCGGGGGTCCGGCGAACAAGAGGTGATCGGCGGTCTGATGGCGCGCCCTCGCCGAACCGAGCACGATCTCCAAGTGGCGCACCAGTTCGCGCTGTCCCACGAACTCGGCCAAAGTGCTCGGCCGCAGCGACACTTCGGCGCGACGGTCCTGCTCGTCGGCGACCGGGGCCACCACGTTGCGCGTCAACTGCTCGACGTCGATCTCGTGACGGCTCACGGGCGCCTCAGCAGTTGCAGCGCCTGACGCAGCGCCGCGCCCTCGTCGTTCGAGAGCGTTGTACCACTCAGGGCTTGGCGTACCTCTTGCGTGCTGTAGCCCAGGCCTCGTAAGGCGTCTTCGATGGCGTCGTTCTGCGGGGCGGCCTTCGTCGCGACGTAAGAGTCCGGCACGACGACCTTGCCCTTCAGTTCGAGCACGATGCGACTGGCGGTCTTGGGTCCGATGCCCGGAATCGTCGCGATCGTCTTGGCGTCGTCGCTCTCGATGGCCGTCGCCAGGTCACCGATGGACATCGTTCGAAGGGCCGCGAGCGCCGTCGATGGTCCCACGCCGGGCGTTACCAACAACAGTTCAAAGAACTCGCGGTCCAGGTAGCTCGGGAATCCGTAGAGCACGATGGCGTCATCGCGCACCGCCGTGAAAATATAGAGGTCCACGACGTCCCCGACGCGGTAGTCCTCCTGGGAGGCGACGCTCACTTCGTAGCCCACGTCGTGCACGTCGAGCACGATCGCGCCGTCCTTGTGGTGATGCAACACCTGGCCGTGCAGCCAACCGATCATGCGCGACTCTCGATCGGATACTTCTGTTCAGTGCGCACCACCATGAAGTACGTGATGGCGAGGGCTAGCGCGTCCGCGGCGTCGGCCGGCTGGGGTATCTCGGCCAGTCCACAGAGGCGCGCGACCATGCCTTGGACCTGGACCTTGCTCGCCGCCCCGTACCCGGTGACCGCCAACTTGACCTCTTGGGCGTTGAACTGGCGAACCGGCAGGTTGATGGCCGACGCCAGGGCGACCGCGACGCCGCTGGCTTGCGCGACGGGGATCGCGGTCTTGGCGTTTCGCTGGTAGAAAACCCTCTCGACCACCACCGCGTCCGGCGTGGTCTCTTCCAATAACGTGCGCAGCTCGACGAGCATCTGGCCCAGGCGAAGTTCGACCGCCGCTTCGTGGTCCGTTTCAATGGTGCCGGCGCGAACCGCCCGAAAGGACTCGACCCCTTGGAACGACCCTTCGACCAGGCCGTAGCCACAACGGGTCAATCCGGGGTCGATCCCGAGTACGAACATACGTTCGATACTAGACCTCAATCGACCGAGAAACCGGGAATTATCCCTCGTACGACGACAGAATCTCGTCGGCGATATCGAAATTAGAGAAGACGTTCTGCACGTCGTCGTGGTCATCGATGGCGTCCATCAAACGCAGGATCTTCTTGGCCTCGGTCTCGGAGTCGACCGGAATCGAGTTCTGGGGAATCAGTGTCAGTTCGGCGCTCAGCACCTTGGCGCCGTAGCCGTCGAGCGCGTCGCGCACCGAGCCGAGGTCCTGGGGCTCGGTCGTGACCGTGAAGTTCGCGCCGTTGGACTCGAAGTTCTCTCCCCCGGCGTCCATGACCCATTCGAGCAGCTGATCCTCGTCGAGGGGACCCTTGACCTCGATGACGCCCTTGCGGTCGAACTGCCACGACACCGCGCCGGGCTCGGCGATCGTGCCGCCGTTTCTCGCGAAGACGTGCTTGATCTCGGCGCTGGTTCGGTTGCGATTGTCGGTCAGCGTCTCCACGATGACCGCGACGCCGTCGGGACCGTAGCCCTCGTAGCTGATCGCCTCGTAACGCACGCCTTCGAGTTCGCCGGTGCCGCGCTTGATGGCGCGCTCGATCGTGTCCAGGGGGACCGAGGCCTCGCGGGCCTTCTGGTACATGGTGCGCAGTGAGGCGTTGGTGTCGACGTCACCGCCGCCTTCTCGCGCGGCGACCTCGACTTGGCGAATCAGCTTGGCGAAGACCTTGGCGCGCGCGCTGTCTTTGGCGCCCTTGCGATGTTTGGTCGTTGCCCATTTCGAATGGCCGGACATCAAATTCCTCCTGCCCGATTGGGCTTTATTACTGTACCGGAATTCAAAGTGCGTCGACAAAGAGCCGGTGAATCCGCTCGTCGTTCGTCAGTTCCGGGTGGAACGAACAGCCCCAGATTCTTTCGCGGCGAACCAGCACCGGGTGTTCGCCGTCGCCGTGGTCGTGAAAGGCGAGAACTTCAAGGTCCTCGGACCAGGTTTCGATCTTCGGCGCCCGGATGAACACGCCGGGCACTTCACCGACGCCCTTCACGTTGACCAACGTCTCGAAACTCGAGATCTGACGGCCGTAACCGTTGCGGCGTACCGCCAGTGGCAGCACGTCGAAACTCCACTGGTCGCTTCGACCGTCGAGGATTTCATGGGCCAGCAGGATCAGTCCGGCGCACGTGCCCAAGACGCTCAGCCCGTCTTCGATCTTCTTCTCCAGCGTCGGGCGAATGTCGGACGTCGTCAGCAGATAGGCGATCGTGGTGGACTCCCCCCCGGGCATCACCAGGCCGTCCAGGTCGTCGAGTTGTTCGACACTGCGCACGGCCACGACGTCCGCGCCGACGCGTTCGAGCATGGAGGTGTGTTCGCGCACATCGCCCTGAAGGGCGAGGACGCCAACGCGAGGCACGTCTACCAGCCGCGTTCGGCGAGACGCTGCTCCAATGAGGCCGTCTCGATGCCCTTCATCGCGGCACCCAGTCCGGTCGAGACCTTGGCGACCACGTGCGCGTCACGGAAGTGCGTCGTCGCTTCGACGATGGCCTTGGCCATGCGCTCGGGATCGTCACTCTTGAATATGCCCGAACCGACGAAGATCGCCTCGGCGCCGAGTTGGAGGACGAGCGCCGCGTCGGCCGGGGTCGAGATGCCGCCGGCGCAGAAGAGCGGGACGGGAAGTTTGCCCGTCAGCGACACCTCTTGAATCAGTGGCAGGGGCGCCTGGAGGTCTTTGGCGAGCGCGAACAGTTCATTGGCGTCGGCCGATTGGAGTCGACGTAGCTGCGCGTTGATCGTGCGAAGGTGTCGAACAGCCTCGACGACATTGCCGGTGCCGGCCTCGCCCTTGGAACGAATCAGGCACGCGCCCTCGCCGATGCGTCGAAGCGCCTCGCCGAGATTCGTCGCGCCACAGACGAACGGTACGGTGAAGGCCCACTTGTCGATGTGGTTCTCCTCGTCGGCCGGCGTCAAGACTTCCGACTCGTCGACGTAATCAACGTCGAGCGCTTCGAGGATCTGGGCTTCGGCGAAGTGACCGATGCGGGCCTTGGCCATGACGGGAATGGTGACCGCGGCCTGGATCCCTTGGATCATCTCGGGATCGCTCATTCGAGCGACGCCTCCGTCGCGCCGGATGTCCGAGGGAACGCGCTCGAGGGCCATCACCGCGACGGCGCCCGAGTCTTCGGCGATCTTGGCCTGTTCGGGATTGACCACGTCCATGATGACGCCGCCGCGAAGCATGTCGGCCAGCCCGCGCTTGACGAGGGCCGATCCGATGGTTGAGGAATCGTGCGATGAACTCATGGCCACCAGCCTAATTGCCTTCAGTTACCACTCTTCGAGCGCTCGGGCCCGCAGTTCCACGTCGTCGAGGTCACCGAGATCGCTCGCTCGCCCGCTCCAGATGTCGAACCAGATCCAGCGCCACTGCGCGTACGTGGGGCCAGCGAAGAACGACGTGCTCGAGAGTTGCTGGCTCGCGCACTTGCGCAGCGCCCCGGCCAGACCCGGCGGGTAGCGAATCGCGACGGCCGCGACCTCATCGGCGCGGTAGGCCAGTCCCTGACCGGCCAGCGTGCGTCGCGATTCATCGTTCGTGACGGCGACGGCCGCGACACTTTCACGCAGCAAGAGACCGAGGCGGTGTCGCGCGAGACAGTGCGCCACGACGCCTTCGAGTTCGATGAGTTCAAAATCGCGCATCAGAGCGTCGGTCACGAAGAAGGAGAGTCCCGTTCCACTCGGTACGAGCGCGGCGTTGTAGCCGGGGTCGCTCACGATGTAGGTGTTGACGGCGTCGACGCCAAAGGTGGCGGCCAGTCGGTCCATCACCGTCGTGAGACGAAGGCGATCCATTGCGGTGCCGCCGGCCTTGAACTGATCGACGACGAGGTTCCCGAGCGTGAGTCCCTTGGCTTCGTAGCGAACCAGCGCGCGACGCAGGTCCCAGCCGTAGAGAAGCGCGATGGCGATGCCCACCAATGGGAGCCAGGGCCACACGACGACGCCGGCGATCAACACCACCACCACGATGGCGACGCCGATGCTCTCGGGCAGCTTCTTACGTAGGGCGAAACTGCGCACGACCTTTTGATTCGCGTGCTTTTCGGCGTTGGTGGGCGAATACGGGCTTTTCCAGTTCGGATCGAGCACCGGAGCGACGTAACGCGGTGCGCGGTCGCGCGAGGTATTCGAGCGCCGAGACCTCGAGCGTTGCTTGGTGGCCATTACCTAAGGCTACCGGGTCGCTGAAAATCGTTCGCGGGCCAACGAATAGAGATCTTCGTAGCGGTCCATCAACGTGGCCATCGACCACCCGTTCGCGTGCGCCTTCGCCTTAGCAATCGACTCGGGCGTCTCATCTCGAAGGGCGCGTTCGATGGCCAGCTCGAGGCTGGTGTCGTCGCCCGGCGTGAACATCGTGGCGAAACCCGACGCCGCCTCGTGATATCCCTCGATGTCACTGGCCACGACCGAAATCTCACTGGCCATTCCTTCGAGCAGAATTAGGCCGAAGCTCTCGCCCCCGAGGGACGGCGCGATCAAGGCGTTCGCTCGGCGCAGCCAACGTCGCTTGTCTTCGTCGTTCGGCGCGCCTACGAACTCAATCGATGAATCACCGGCCGCCAGCGCTTCGAGCGAACGTCGCTGCGGTCCGTCGCCTACGACCACGAGTCGCCACGTATCCCCGCCCCGCGCGTTGTGCGCGCGAACGGCGTTGATGGCGTGGGCCACGCCTTTCCGTTCTTCGTGGCGACCAAGCACGACGAGCACGGTCTCGTCGCTGCGCTCCCGAGGTGTCGCGACGAAGCGTTCCATTTCGAATCCGTTATAAAGGACCGTCGGAACGATGTCGCACGCGGCCGTGATCGTCGCGGCGGCCGACGCACTGACGGCGGCGGTGGCGTCGAGGTGGCGGGCCAGTCGTCGAAGCAGGGGCTTGGTCAGGCTGAGCGCCGGCCCGCCGCCTCCGCGGTGAAAGGTCGCCACCGCCGGGGCTCGGTGCGCGCGCAGTACTCCCCAGCCGATGAGTGGCGCGAAAGGCTCGTGGAAGTGCACGACGTCGGGACGAAAGTTCGCGACGGCCTGCGCGGCGCGTCGCGACGCCCTCGGGGACAGCGTGAGAGGAGCCCGACTGCCGTTGGCCGGGACCTTGAGGACCGCTCCGAAGCACGCCACCGGCGCCGGCGTGTCGTAGGTTGCGTGGTCGTTGCCGTCGGGCGCCACTAGTAATACGTCGTGGCCGCGACGAGAGAGCTCGCGGCTCATGGCAAGGGCCTGCTCCTGCGCTCCGCCGTACGCGCTCAGCGCGTAGGACGACACGATCGCGACGCGCAACTCAAGCCCCGTCGAATCGCGGTTGCAACACGTGCCACTGCTCGGGCGCTCGGCGGATGAGGCCCTCGAGCTCCACCGCGAGGGCCTGGGTCACGCGCGTGACGTCGCTGCGTAAACGGCCGAGTCGTTCGGCGGCGATGGGCGGCGTGATGACGGCGAAGTGATCACGTCCGGGTCCCGAGTAACAGGCCGCCGCTACCAGCGTCGCACCGGTGCGCAGAGCCAAGGTGGCCGGGCCGGCCGGCAGGCGGACGCGTTCACCGAAGAACTCGACCTCGATGCCGTTGCCTTGGATGTCGCGGTCACAGAGCAGACCGATGACGCCGCCCTCCTTCAGCGTCTCCAACAAGACCGTGCCGGCGTGTTCGTCGAGTCGTTCGATGCGGATCCCGATCGACTCGCGCTTTTCTTTGAACCAGGCGAAGAGTTCCGGCGGTTCGAGGTCTTCGGCGACCGCGGTCATACCGAGACCGAGGGAGTTGAGGAACGACCCGCCCCACTCCCAGCTGCCGATGTGCGGCAGCGCGATGATCGTGCCGCGGCCCATGGCCTTGGCGTCGTAGAGGTACTCCAGTCCTTCACCGATGCGAAAGCGCCCGAAGACGCGTTCCGGTTTGATGCCCGGCAGTTTCGCGCCCTCGGCCCAGTACTGCCCGTAGCTCTCAAATGCCCGGTCGACGAAGTGCTCCAACGTCCGATCGTCGAGCTCTTCAACGCCGACTCGTAACGCGTGCGCGACATTAGTGCGTAGGTTCTTTCGAGCGCCTTTGCTGCGTCGGCCCACGAACTTGGCCAGGCGTTTCGCCAAGGACACGTCGAAACGCTCCGGCAGTCGTTCCATGACGGCGCCGAGCGTCTTGAACAGCGTGACCTTCGATCTGTCGCCCACGGTTAGCGACGTGACGTGCGGCTGAGCCCTCGACGAATCCGGCTGCTGTGGTGGTGGATCCGCCCGGCTTGGGTCATCGGCGGATCGGCGCTGGCCGCGATCTGCCAAATCCGCCAGAATCGGCCGGCGGCGGTCATAGCCGTGAGCGCCAGCATGATCCAGAGCACGGGGATGAAGATCGGCTTGGCGAGGAGGCCGATGCCCAAGAGAATCATCCGCTCGGCGCGTTCCATGAGTCCGCCCCTGGCGGCCAGTCCGAGACTCTCGGCCTTCGAGCGCTGATAGGAGATCAGGTACGTCGTGGTGAGAATCGCGAAGGGCAACAGCACCAGTTGACCGTGACCGTGCGCCGTCAGATAAAAAGCGACGCCGCCGAGGATCAAGGAATCGGCCACCCGGTCCATGACCGAGTCGAAGAACGCGCCGCGCTGACTGGCGCGCTTCGAGGCCTTGGCGACCGGTCCGTCGAAAAGGTCGTGGAATCCGGTGAGGGTGAGGAGCACGATGGCGATCCAGAAGTGGCCCAGGGCGATCATCCAGGCCGTGGCGAAGGAGAAGACCAGGCCCGAGAAGGTAAGTACGTCGGCCGAGAACCCGATGCGGACCATCCAGCGCCCCGTCGGCAGCGTTACCGTCTCCACCGACTTCCTAAAGTTTCCGTCGAGCATCGATCCTCCGGATCCCGTCACTCAATTGTAACGAACCGTCATATCCGGTTGTCTCAAAATCTCTCGTGGACCTTTCGCCACGTCGATTCCAGTGATTCCGGCAATACGCGAGTTTCGCCAATGGTGGTCATGAAATTGGTGTCGCCGAGCCAGCGCGGCAGCACGTGACCGTGCAAATGCTTGGGAATTCCGGCTCCGGCCGCCTGGCCCAGGTTCATGCCGATGTTCATGCCGTCGGGGCCGTAGGCCGCCTCGAGGGCCACGACCGTGCGGCGCAGCATCACGAAATAGTCCGTGTATTCGGCGTCGGTGAGCTCTTGGACCGCGGACACGTGACGCCTCGGCAGGATCAAGACGTGCCCCGAGCCGTAGGGAAAGGCGTTCAAGAGCACGAACGTGAGGTCGCTCTTCGCGATGACCCCGGTGCTCTCGTCGACCGGCTCTTCGCCCAGCGCGCAAAAGACGCACGCGCCGTCGTCGGCGTGGCTCTGAGCGACGTTGGCGACGTAGTTCTCGCGCCACGCGGCCGAGAACCGCTCGAGGGCCACTAACGGTCCTCGGGCGAGCCGTGGGTGGCGACCTCGTCGACGACGCGTTCGCGAAACGCCGCCAAGCTCACGCCGCGTTCGGGATCGTTCGAACCGCGCGCGTTGACCCCGAGCGTGCTCTTTTCGACGTCGTCGTCACCGACCACGAGGATGTAGGGGATCTTCTCGAGCTTGGCCCTTCGAATTCGCGCGCCCAGTGGTTCACTGGCCACCTCGACGTTCACCCGCAGACCGTCGAGCGCGAGGGTCTCGGCGACGTAACTGGCGTAGGCGTCGTGATCGTCGCGCACGCCGAGGACCCGCACCTGCTCGGGACAGAGCCAGGTCGGCATGTTGCCGGCGTAGTGCTCGAGCAGTATGGCCATGAATCGCTCCACCGAGCCGAAAAGGGCCCGGTGAATCATGATGGGCACTCGGCGGGTGTTATCGGCCGCGACGTAGCTGGCGTCGAAGCGCTGGGGCGTCTGGAAGTCGAGTTGCACGGTCGATATCTGATGGGTCCGGCCGATGGCGTCGCGAGCCTGAACCGAGATCTTCGGCCCGTAGAACGCGCCACCACCGGGGTCCATCACCAACTCCAATCCCGCCGCGATCGCCACCCGCTCCAACGTCGCCTCGGCCTCATCCCATTCCTCGACGGTCCCCACCGCTTTGCCCGGGGGGCGCGTGGAGAGTTCGAGGTAGAAGTCGTTGAGTCCGAAGTCGCGCAGCAGGTCCAGCACGAACTGCAAGGTGCGCGTCAACTCTTCGGCCATCTGTTCCTTGGTGCAGAAAATGTGGGCGTCGTCCATGGTCATCCCTCGTACGCGAGTGAGTCCGTGAACGGCCCCGGACTTCTCGTAGCGATAGACCGAACCGAACTCGAAGTAGCGAAGCGGTAGATCGCGGTAACTGCGCTGGCTCGACTTGAAGATCAACGTATGGAAGGGACAGTTCATCGGTTTCAGGTAGTACTGGGTACCGCCGTCGAGCTCCATGGGCGGGTACATCGACTCGGCGAACCATTCGAGGTGTCCGGAGATCTCGAAGAGGTCGGACTTGGTGATATGGGGTGAGTAAACGAAGTCGTAGCCCGAGGACTCGTGGCGCTGGCGCGAGTACTCCTCCATCACGCGGCGCATCGTACCGCCCTTGGGGTGAAAGACCGCCAGTCCGGGACCGATCTCACTGGGGAAGGAGAAGAGGTCCAACTCCGCCCCGAGCTTGCGGTGATCGCGCAGTTCGGCCTGGGCCATCTGTTCGAGGTGCGCGTTCAGCGCCGCGTCGCTCTCCCAGGCCGTGCCGTAGATGCGCTGTAACTGCGGGTTCTTCTCGTCACCGCGCCAGTAGGCCCCGGCGACCCGGGTCAGCAAGAAATGTCCCAAACGCGCCGTCGAAGGGACGTGCGGACCACGACAGAGGTCGGTGAACGCCGGTGAGTTCGAATAGGTCGAGACCGAGGACGTCGAGCCGACTTCCGCGAGGTCTTCGTCGGTCGGGGCCTTGGCCACGGCGTTGATGATCTCCACCTTGAAGGGCTGATCCCGGAAGAGCGCCAGACCTTCGTCGATCGAGTACTCGTGTCGGGTGAACGGTTGGTCCTCGGCGATGATGGCGCGCATCTCTTCGTCGATGCGAATCAGGTCGTCGTCGCTGAAGTGCGCCCCGCCCGGCAGTTCGAAGTCGTAATAGAAGCCGTCGGCGATGGCCGGGCCAATGGCGTAGTGCGCCCCGGGCCAAAGTCGGGTGACGGCTTGGGCCAGTACGTGAGCACTGGAGTGACGGATGACCTCGCGACCATGGTCGCTCTGGGGTGTCACGATCGCGACGGTGGCGCCGTTGGGCAGCGGCGCCGTGAGATCCGTCAATTGGCCGTTGACTTGGGCCGCGAGGGCGTCTTTCGCCAGGCGTTTGCCAATCGCGCTCGCGAGGTCGTGGGCCGAGGAACCTTGCGGGAGCGTGCGCCGACTGCCGTCCGGGAGCTGAACTTCGATGTCAGACATTTCGGCCACTCATTGTCAAATGTTAATGCCTAACAATGAAGCGGCTGGGGCGACGTTGAAGCCGGCGTGCGCGGCGTCATCGACCGCGCGCAACGCCGCCGGACTGTCGAGGTCGTCGTCGAGGGCGCCACGCACGTCGTCCAAGACCGAGCTCGGTCGACCGTTGGTGAGCGTGGAGCGCCACGTCGCGAGACGGGATTGGGCTATGGCGAGCAACTCATCGCGCCACTCCCAGTCCTCGCGGTAGTGATGATCCAGCAGCGCCAATCGCACGGCGGTCGGTTCCGCGCGCTGGGCCAACTCTTCGACGAAGACGAGGTTGCCCAGGGACTTCGACATCTTCCTGCCGTCGAGTCCGACCAGTCCAGTGTGCATCCAGTGCTTCACGAACGGCGCGCCGGAGACCGACTCACTCTGGGCCGCTTCGCACTCGTGATGCGGATAGGCCAAGTCGCGTCCCCCGCCGTGCACGTCGAGGGTCACGCCGAGGTCGCGCAGCGCGATCGCCGAACACTCGATGTGCCACCCCGGTCGTCCCGCCCCCCAGCGCGATTCCCAGGCCGGTTCGTCTTCTAAGGACGGCTGCCAGAGCACGAAGTCCAGCGGATCGCGTTTGTTGGGATCGTCGGGACGCCCTCCGTGCACGGCCGCGAGTACCAACATGGCGCTGCGGTCCTCGTGGCTCACCTGTCCGAACTTGGGAAACTTCGAAACCTCGAAGTAGACCGACCCGTCGACCTCGTAGGCCAGTCCCGCTTCGAAGGTGCGCCCGATCATGGTGAGGATCTCCGGAATGGCTCCGGTCGCGCGTGGTTCGCCGTAGACCGGGAGCAGGTTGATCAGTTGCATGTCGCGTTCGAACTTGGCCATCTCCTGGGCCGCGAGGTCTAAGTAGTTGACCCCCAGCTCGCGCGACTTGCGCAACATGTCGTCGTCGACGTCGGTGACGTTGCGCACGCAACGTGTCTCGTGACCGGCGTCGCGCAGTCGGCGCTGCAAGAGATCGAAGCAGAGATAGACGTAGGCGTGTCCCAGGTGCGCCGCGTCGTAGGGCGTGATACCACAGGTGTAGATGGTGACGAGCGGGCCCGCCTCGAGGGCGTACACGCCGCCACGCGCGGTGTCGTAGAGCTGCATCGAGCTAGAGACCCGCCATCTTCACGTAGCTGTGGGCCTTGTGTCGAATGTTGATCGAGATGCACACGGCCGTGAAGGCCTCGATCGGACTGGCGAGGGACATGGATCCCGCGATGACCGCGCGCAGTCCACTCACTCGATCGATCATCTCGGCGACCTGTCGACGCGCGTCGTCGTCGTCAGAGAAAATCAGTACGTCCGCGTCGAGTTCGGAGTCCAGGTCTTCCATCTGCGCAGCCGGCAGGTGGTGGAAGGCACCGACGACCACGCTCTCGGGCAGCGCGTGGGCGATCTGAGCAGCCATGGAACCGCGCGACGGATAGAGCGCCACCATCTCGCGGCCCTCGCGCGAGAGCGCGTTCACCATCGAGATCACGATCTTGCCCTTGAGTTCTTGACGCAGCGCGTTCGTGGTGGCGATCGCCGAATCCCACGGTGTCGCCACCACGACCAGGTTGCACGCGGCGGCTTCCTCATTCGTACCGCCTTCGACGGTGCCCTCGCCACGAGGCGTGAGTCCTCGCGCGATACCCTTCGCTCGCACGGCGTCACGCGAGCCGAGTACGACGGTGTAACCCGCACCCGCGAGTCGCGCCGCGACTCCTCGACCGGCGGGACCGGTGCCACCCAGAATGCCAACTGTTGCCATCGTCGTCCTTGAAAATAGATGTTGGCAAGTACGCTAACAAGATGCCGCTCTTAAAAGACCACCGCATTCTCATTACCGGCGTCCTCACCGACGACTCGTTGGCCTTCGGCATCGCCAAGCGCGCCCTGGAGGAGGGCGCGACGATCGCGCTCTCGGGGGCCGGGCGCGGCCTTTCATTGACGAAGCGCACCGCGCGCAAACTCGGTGACGTCGGCGAAATCGTCGAACTCGACGTTACCGACCCCGACCAGGTCGAGGCCGCCGCGGCCGAACTGACGACTCGATTCGGGCGACTCGACGGGCTCGTGCACGCCATTGGCATGGCGCCGCCGAGCTGTCTCGGTAACGGCATGTTCGCCTCTCCCTTCGAAGACGTCGCGACCGCGCTGCACATCTCGACCTATTCATTGGCCGCACTCGTCGGCGCCTTTCGCCCGCTGCTGCAAAAAAGTGAGGCTCTCGGCGGGGCGTCGGTCATCGCGTTGGACTTTGACGGCTCGAGGGCCTATCCGGCCTACGACTGGATGGGCGTCATGAAGGCCGGACTCGAATCCCTCGGTCGCTACGTCGCCAAGGAGGTCGGACCCGACAAGATCCGCGTCAACATGCTGGCGGCCGGGCCGATTCGCACCGTCGCCGCCAAATCGGTCCCCGGTTTCTCACAGTTCGAGGACGCGTGGACCGACAAGGCGCCGCTCGGCTGGGACGTCTATGACTCGAGCGCCGTCGCCGACACCGCCGTCGCGATATTGTCGCCACTGCTTCGGGGCACGACCGCGTCGATCATCTACGTCGACGGCGGCTTTCACTCGATGGGTTAGTCCTCTTGATCGGCGAACTGCGTCTCGTAGAGGACCCGGTAGACACCACCCTCGGCCAAGAGCTCCGCGTGCGAGCCGCGTTGGACCACGGTGCCGTTTTCGACGACCAATATCTGATCGGCGTTTCGAATCGTCGAAAGCCGGTGCGCGATCACCAATGACGTGCGTGATGACATGGTCTCGTCCAGGGCGCGCTGCACTGCCGCCTCGCTCTCGTTATCGAGGTGGGCCGTGGCCTCATCGAGGACCACGAGACGCGGCGCCTTGAGCAACAGTCGCGCGAGCGCGACCCGCTGCTTCTCGCCGCCGCTGAGTCGATAACCACGCTCGCCCACGACGGTCTCGAGACCGAGCGGTAGCGACTGCACCAACTCCCAGATCTGGGCCGCTCGAAGAGCCGTTTCGATTCCCGCCGGTGTGGCGTCGGGCCTCGCAAAAATTAGATTGGTCCGCAAGGTGTCATGAAAGAGGTGCGGGTCTTGCGTGACAACGCCGACCATGGCGTTGAGTGACGCTGTAGTGGCGTTACGCACATCGACGCCATTGATGGTGACGGCGCCACGGTCGACGTCGTAGAGGCGCGACACCAACATCGAAATAGTCGTTTTACCCGCACCGCTGTGACCGACCAGCGCCGTCATCGTGCCCGGCTCCGCCCGGAAAGAGACGTCGTGGAGCACGTCAGTGCGCGGCGTGTCGTCCAGTCGCGCGACCGCCTCGAGCGAAGCCAATGACACCTCTTCGGCCCCGGGGTAGGAGAAGTCCACGTGATCGAAGATCAACTCCGCCGGACCATCGGGTATCACGACGGCGTCGGAACTCTCCTTGTTCATCGGCTCCAGGTCGAGCACCTCGAAGAGCCGTTCGAAACTGACCATGGCTGACATGTAGTCGATGTTCAGTTGCGACAGTTGCGTGAGCGGTCCGTAGAGACGGGTCAAGTAGAGGGTCAGGGCCACGAGGGTTCCGAGGGCGAGTTCGCCCTTCAACACCTCAACGCCTCCGAAGCCGTAGGCGAAGGCCACGGCCAACGACGCGGTCAAGGAGAGCGCGACGAAGAAGAAGCGTTGATACGTCGCCTGGCGAATGCCGATATCGCGCACCTGCCCGGCCCGATTTTCGAAGAACTTTCGCTCGTCCTGGGGGCGACCAAAAAGCTTCACCAGCATGGCGCCGGACACGTTGAAGCGTTCGCTCATCACCATGTTCATTTCGGCGTTCAGTTCCATGCCCCGCTGGAACAGAGTTCCCAGCTTCCGTCCAACCCTTCGTGCCGGAATCAGAAATACCGGTAACAACAGCAACGCCACGAGCGTGATCTGCCAACTCAGGACGAACATCGTCGCGATGATGATGGTCACCAAGATCACGTTACCGACGACGTTCGAGAAGAGGTCGGTAAAGGCCTGCTGGGCCCCGATCACGTCATTGTTCAATCGACTGATTAAGGCGCCGGTCTGCGTGCGCGAGAAAAAAGCGATCGGCATCTCTTGAATGTGGCTGAAGACCTTCGCCCGCAGGTCGTAGATCAGACCTTCGCCGATCAACGCCGAAATTCGGCGTTCAAAGAGTGAGAGGATTGCGTCGAAGATGGCGAGGCCGGCGGCCACCGACGCCAGTCCGACGACCAGGCCCTCGCGTTTGTGCTTGATGCCGATATCGATAACGGCGCGAAACAATAATGGTGTGACGGAACTCACGATGGCGTCCAGAACGACGGCGGTCAGAAAGACGACGAGCAACGCGTGGTACTGCTTGGCGAAAGTGAGAATCCTCGGTAATGTCCCTTTTTTGATTTGGTGCTCGAGGATGTCGCGGTTCTGGCGCAACGACCGCATGCCCATGCGACCGCCGCCCCCGCCCCCTGCGCCGTGCATACTCATCGCGTCTCCATTGCCCCATCGAGTGTAGGAAGGGCGATGGTCGAAACGAGCGCTGCTTAGTCTTCGTCGAGTCGCCGCTCGAGGTCGCGCAAGGTCGCTTGATAGTGAACGCGCGCCTCTTCTCGAAGTTCGTCGCTCGAACGATCGCGACGGGGCATCTCCCACGTGCGCACCGACACCGGATTGGTGTCAGTCTCTCGAAGCACGTGGTAGACCGCGTCGCACGTCAGGGCGGCAATCTTCTCGAGTCCGGTGATCCCGCTCGCTTCGTAACGCCAATTGGGTGTCGGGCCGGGCGACGGCTCGGACCAACCGGCCTTTCGAAGCTTCTCCTCGTCCTCCGGGCTCAGCACTACGGCGTCGCCGATATTGAGGTTCGAGACCACCTCGGCGATGATCAGGCCTTCGGGCTCGACCCAGAACTGCACGTAGCGAAAGTCCGCGAACTCGATAATCGACACGAGACAGCGTGGGTCCGCGGCCATGGCGCCGAGCATCTCGGGCAGGTTCGCGATGAACGAACCAACGTACGACTCCACTCGCTGGCTATGTCCGCCGGCGTACACATTCCCCACGTATCGAAACTACAAAACCGCTGTGACATTAAAGCCGCCTACGACGTGAGAGCACTCACCACGATGATCACGCCGAGCGTCATCATCACGCACGCCCCGACCGTTCGAAGGACGACCAACCGATGCGGCGAGTCGGACAGCCACTCGCGCGCCGTGCCGGCGATCATGCCCCACGTCGCGTCACTCAGAAAGGCCATCACACTGAAGATGCCCCCGAAGATCAACAGCTGCACCGTCACGCTGCCTTTGGTCCGGTCCACGAAGTGCGGAAAGACGGCGGCGAAGAACACCAGCGACTTCGGGTTCAAGATGCCGACGGTGAAGCCCTGGCGAATGACCTGCACGTTCGACGGGCGATACTCTTCGCGCTTGGTCATCGCGGCGGCGTGCGCGTGTCGATGCCGCATGGCGCTCACACCGAGCCACAACAGGTACAGACCACCGGCCAACTGCAACGTGATCGAGAACGTCTTGGAGTGACTGAGCAGCGGTCCGAGTCCGACCGCCACAACGATCGAGAGGATCAACGTGCCGATCGAGTTGCCGAGGACCGTCAGCACCGCTACGGCGCGGCCCCACGCGACGCCGCGCGCCAGCGTGAATAATACGCTCGGTCCGGGCACCATGATGATGGTGATCGAAGCGATGAAGAACTCCGCGAGCTGACTTCCCGAGATCACCCGCGCCACCAGTTCACTGTTCGCTCCATCACGTTCAGACTCGCGCCGATGCTAAAACCGATCGTCGCGGCGAAGAACGCCGTGGCGACGCCGACGGTGCCACCGAGGAGCCAGCCGATCGTCAACACCACCGCTTCGATGGTGAGACGGATGTACACAATGCTCACGTTCAGTCTTTTGTGCAGACCCGTCATGAGCCCGTCGCGCGGACCCGGTCCGAGGTTGCACGTCAGATAGAAGGCGCTGCCAATGCCGATGGAGAGCACCGCACCAAGGACGTAGGCGATCTTCAACCACACCGCGTGCGGCGCCGCAACCGCGTACGTCGTCAGGTCCAAGACGTAGGCGATGATGACGACGTTCGAAATCGTCCCGAAACCGAGACGCTGGCGAAGCGGAATCCACGCGAGGAGAACGACCACGCTTATCAGCGCGGTCGCCCAGCCCAACGAAATCCCCAAGTGCTTGGCGATTCCTTCGGCGAAGACGGTCCACGGCGACGCCCCCCATTGGGACTGAACGAGGAGACCCTCACCGAAACCGAAGGCCGCGAGTCCTCCGAAGAGCGGCACCACGATCGTCGGCCGTACGGCCCAGGTGTTACGCGCTCGCCACGGCGTCTCAGGAATCTTGTGGCTGAGCCTCATGGTTTATGAACGCTAACGGCGGGCCATCCATTCTCCAACCCAGGGACTGAATAAATGACGGCTATGAAATCGTCATCGACCGATTCGAGAGCACTGCTTACGTCACGAGATCGCTGAACTATCGGGTCTGTCCGACCAACCGTTCGACCGCACCGGTGACGGCGGTGACGACCAACGGATTAAAGACCGTCGGCACGATGTAGTCGGCCGACAGTTCGCCCGGCGTGACGACGTCGGCAATAGCGCGTCCTGCGGCAATCTCGATTTCCTCGGTGACCTGTTTGGCCCCCGAGTTGAGCATGCCGCGAAAGATTCCCGGAAACACCAAGACGTTATTGATCTGGTTCGGTTCGTCGCTGCGGCCCGTCGCCACAACCGCGGCGTACCGTCTCGCCAGCACCGGGTCGACCTCGGGGTCCGGGTTGGCCAGGGCGAAGATGATTGACTCCGGCGCCAATAACTTCAGCTGATCTTCGGACACGAGGTTGGATCCCGAGACGCCGATCAAGACGTCGGCGCCCGTCATGGCGTCACTGAGCGAGCCCGTGCGCTTTTCTTTATTGGTGTGCGAGGCCAGCCATCGCCGTTCTGAGTCGAGGCGCTCGTCGTTCGGGGAAATAATGCCGCCGCGATTGACGCCAATGACGTCGCCCACCCCTTCTTTTAAGAGCAACTTGGAAATGGCGACGCCGGCCGCCCCGACGCCGAGCACCACGACCCGAACCTCCTTCATCTCCTTGCCCACCACCCGAAGAGCGTTGAGCAGGGCCGCGAACACGACGATGGCCGTGCCGTGTTGGTCGTCGTGAAAGACGGGAATATCGAGCAGGTCGCGAAGGCGCCGCTCGATCTCGAAGCAGCGCGGGGCGGAGATGTCCTCTAAGTTGATACCGCCGTACACCGGAGCGATGCACTGGACGATTCGCACGATCTCGTCGACGTCCTGGGTCGCGAGACAGACCGGCCACGCGTCGATGCCCGCGAAACGCTTGAACAAGAGCGCCTTGCCTTCCATGACCGGAAGAGCCGCCTCCGGTCCGATATTGCCCAGACCGAGGACCGCCGAACCGTCGGTCACGACGGCGACGGTATTGCGCTTGATGGTCAACTTGCGCGCGGCCGACGGGTCTTTGGCGATCGCCATCGAAATGCGCGCTACGCCCGGTGTGTAGGCCATCGAAAGGTCGTCGCGCGTTTTGAGCGGAACTTTGGGTTCCACCGAGATCGTGCCGCCGAGGTGCATGAGGAAGGTGCGGTCACTCATGGCGATCACGCGGACGCCGTCGACCACTTCGACGGCCGCGCGAAGCAGCTCCGAGTGGCCCTCGTCGGTGGCGTTGCAGGTCAAGTCGATGGTCATACCCGAGCCGTTGGGATCGACCACGTCGAGGGCCGTGACGGCGCCCCCGGCGTCGCCGACCGCGGTGGTGACCGCGCCGATTCGCGAGTGGTTCTCCAGCGTCACGCGTATGGTTACGGAATACGAGGCACTGGGAACACTCATGGGCACGATCCTTCGGTTGTGGGTCACGGGTGAATAAGGTGCAGGTCGCGCAACGTGACTCGGCACGAACCCGTGGCGCAGACCAATTCTAAGACTGACGGGTAAGCGAACCAAATCCATTCAGTGACATTCTTAAGGTCCAAAGTCACGACAGGCAGTCGTCGACATTGCTGATCAATCGAGATGGGGCGACATTCGCATCAAGTCTCGGGCGGGCGAAGCATCAGCGTTGAGCGGTAACGTGACGGTGAGCAGGCGACACAAAGGAGATCCCATGGGATTCATGGACAAGGTGAAAGAACAGGCGGCTTCGGCAGCGTCGGCGGCCAAGGACGCGGCGGCCAAGGGCCAGGCCAAGGTCGGCGAGGTCCAGGCCAAGCGTGGGGCCGACGGCGTGTTGCGCCAGTTGGGACTCGCGGCCTACCTCCAGACCCAGAATCGTGCTCCGGCCACCATCGAGAGTGACATAGAGAAGTACATCGAAACGCTCAAGACGTTCGAGGCCGAGCACGGCGAACTGAGCGCTGAGGACTCCCCCAGCACCTGATCGCGGCTACTCAGTGAGCAGGACCACCCGGCCAAAGGCCTGACGACTCTCGATGAACGCGTGCGCCTCCTCGGCGTCGGCCAAGGCGAATCTCCGGTCGATCTCGACGCGGAGATCTCCCGCGGCGACTTCCTCCAGAACGTTCGCAATCATGGCGTAGGCGCGCGATCCGACGAAAAGTTCCGGCCCGAGGAAGTAGCCGATCAGACTCTGATTCGAGCCACCGAGCATCGAGGTGTCCAGTTTCGTCACTTCGCCTCGGCCCGCATTGCCGAACGTGACGCACCGACCGCGATAGGCCAGTGCGGTGAGGCTCTTTTGGAGGTTCTCTCCGCCCACCGAATCGAGGATGACGTCGGCACCCCTGTTGTTGGTGAGTGAACGAACTTCGGCCGCGAAGTCCTTCTCGCGGTAGTTGATGCCGTCATCGAGACCAAACGGACCAAGGCGCTCGAGGCGCTCGTCGCTCGAGGCCGTCGCGATGACCCGCGCGCCGGCGCGCTTGGCCATCTGAATGGCCGCCAGTCCCACGCCGCCGGCGCCGGCGTGGACCAGTGCCGTCTCTCCTTCGGCCAGGCGCCCGAATTCGAAGAGTCCGTCATGGGCCGTCCCGTAGGCCACGGGCACGCAGGCCGCTAGTTCGGTCGCGAGTCCGTCGGGGATCTTCCAGGTGGTGAGCGGGTGCGCGACGCGAAGCTCGGCGTGCGATCCGTGAAAGGCGAGGGAGACGACGCGGTCCCCGACCGCGAAGCCCGAGACGTCCGGTCCGACGCTCAATACGGTTCCGGCGCATTGGTAGCCGACGACGTGGGGAACGGTGACCAGTGGTCCACCCAGTCGATTCAGCGTGTCGCCACCTTCGATGCTGACGACCTCGACACCGATCAGCATCTCGCCGGGTCCGGGGATCGGGTCCGGTACCTCTTCGTAGCGAAAGACACTCGGGGCGCCATTCTCGTAGTAGACCGCGGCTTTCATCGCTCCTCTTTCCGTCTGGTAGGCGCCAAGACTTTAACGCGGAGG
Organism: Acidimicrobiaceae bacterium; assembly: GCA_003167415.1. GTDB lineage: Bacteria > Actinomycetota > Acidimicrobiia > Acidimicrobiales > RAAP-2 > RAAP-2. The sequence goes on from PMTF01000016.1 coordinate 51,818, forward strand.
AATGTGCGCCCTTCACCATCGACGCGACCAACGAGCAACATCACTCGGCGTCAGATTCGCGCGCCGGTTAATCTCCAATTGAGGCGGACCGAGAGCACGACGACGTTGTCGCTGACGTCGTACCCGGAGAGGACGATGATGAGCACGACCATGGAGCGCGAAGCAACGAAGGACCAGGCGACCGAGCACTTCGACGTCGTCATCGTGGGCGCCGGCATCTCCGGAATCGGAACGGCCTATCACTTGCAAACGCAGAATCCCGATCGCAGTTTCGTCATGCTCGAGGCCCAAGAAAGTTTCGGCGGGACCTGGCATACGCACCGCTACCCCGGGATTCGTTCCGACAGCGACCTCTACACCTTCGGGTACCGATTCAAACCGTGGACCAGTGCGCCCATCGCGACGGCCGCCGAGATTCAGAAGTACCTGAGCGACGTCATCACCGAGAACGACCTGAACCGCCATATTCGCTACGGACACCACATCGACTCGGCGTCGTGGAGCAGTGCCGACAACCTTTGGACCGTGCGCGCGACGCGCGCGGACACCGAGGACACGGTCCTCATCAGCGCCAACTTCCTTTGGATGTGCCAGGGCTACTACCGCCACGCCGAGGGTTACACACCCGAGTGGCCGGGCATGGAGAGGTTTCAGGGCACGATTGTCCATCCCCAAACCTGGCCAGAAGACCTGGACTACCGCAACAAAGAAGTTCTCGTCATCGGTTCGGGCGCCACCGCCGCCACGCTGGTGCCGGCGATCGCCGCTGACGTCGAGCACGTCACGATCCTCCAACGCTCGCCGACCTATTACTTCACGGGTGAGAACCGAAATCTCCTGGCCGATCATCTGCGCGAACTCGAAGTTCCCGAAGAGTGGGTCCACGACATTGTGCGACGCGAGAACCTCTTCAACTTGCGCGCACTCACCCAGCTCGCACTCGAAGAGCCGGAGTTCGCCAAGACCGCACTGATTGACCTGGTTCGCGATGCCCTGCCACCGGGCTTCGACGTCGCGACGCACTTCACGCCGCGCTACCTGCCGTGGCGCCAGCGAATCGCCTTCCTGCCCGACGGCGACCTGTTCAAGGCCATCAGCGCCGGCCAGGCGTCGATCGTCACCGACGAGATCGAAACCTTCACGGAACGAGGCGTCGCGCTTACCTCCGGAGGCGAACTGGACGCGGACATCATCGTGACGGCGACCGGATTCAACCTGAGCGTCTTGGGCGATATCTCGTTTTCGATCGATGGCGCGCCGTTGGACTTCGCCGACACGGTCACCTACCGCGGCATGATGTTTTCCGGTGTGCCCAATCTCGTGTGGGTCTTCGGTTACTTCCGCGCCAGCTGGACCCTGCGCGTCGACCTCGTCAGCGATTTCGTCAATCGAATGCTCTCGCACATGGACGAACTCGGCGCGACGCGCGTCACTCCGCAACTGCGCGAGGAGGACCGCGACGATCCGTGGCTGGAATGGGTCGACGTGGAGTACTTCAACCCGAACTACCTGATGCGTTCGATGCACCTCATGCCGAAGCGACTGGAGAAGCCGGATTGGCGTCACACCCAGGACTACTGGGCCGAACGAGACGAACTGCCGTTGGTCGACCTCGACGAAGGCTGTCTGGTGTTCGAATGACGGGGGGCGCCTGTGCCGTTCGCCTCTAACGGTCCGGTCGAGCTGTACTACGAAACGTTCGGATCGCCGGGTGATGAGCCACTGCTGCTCGTGAATGGGCTGGGCAGCCAGTGCGTTAGCTATGACGTTGAGTTCTGCCAAAGGTTCGTGGACCTGGGTTTCTTCGTCATTCGCTTTGACAACCGCGACGTCGGACTCTCGAGCAAACTTGATGAGTTCACACCGCATCTCAAAGACGTCACCGCCGCTCTTCGTGAAGGCCGCGAGGCCGACGTCCCGTACCGCCTGTCCGACATGGCCACTGACGCCATCGCCGTCCTCGACGCCCTCGACGTGGAGAGGGCCCACGTCGCGGGCGTGTCCATGGGCGGGATGATCGTCCAGCAATTAGCGATCGACCACGCGAGTCGGCTGTGGTCGATGACCTCGATCATGTCCACGACGGGCGACCGCGACGTCGGACAGGCCAGTCCCGAGGTCGCCGCCCTGTTCTACGCGCCGCCGGGTCAGGACCGGGCCACGGTCATCGCCCGAAGTCAAGCACTCCAACGGCTCACCAGCCCGACGGAGTTCGACCCGGACCGAGTTGCCCAGCGCGTGGGTGACGCTTTTGATCGCTGCTTTTGCCCGCGCGGCGTCGCGCGACAGTTGGCGGCCGTAATGGCCTCGGGCAGCCGCACGCAGTCACTTCGAAGCGTCGACGTGCCCGCGCTGGTCATCCACGGTGACGCCGACACACTGATCGACATCAGTGGCGGGGTTAGCACGGCCCAATGCATCCCCGGAGCCCGATTCCTGACCGTTGCCGGCATGGGCCACGACCTCGCACCGCGCGACTGGGCGACGATCGTCGAGGCCATCAGCGACCACGCCTGGTCGGCGAGCGAGCGTACGAAGAACCAAGGCACGACCTAAAAATTCTCTCCAATTTCAGTTGCTTCTTACGTAAGCATTCGCTTACACTATAGGCATGGATACCGCACTCAAAGCAATCGCCGATCCCAAGCGTCGCGAGATTCTGCGCCTTGTCTGGTCAAGCGAGATGCCCGCGACCGACATCGCTTCGCACTTTCACGACGTCACGCGTTCGGCGATCTCCCAGCATCTGGGCGTGCTGCGACACGCGAATCTCATTTGTGAACGACGCGCCGGCAATCGTCGGCTCTATCGCGCCAACGTCGAAGAGATGGCTCGTCTGCGCACGTTCCTCGACCAGTACTGGTCCGGTGGACTCGATCGACTCAAAACCGCCGCGGAAGCGGCCCAACAAAAAAAGGAAAACAGACATGGCTGAATTAACACGCGAGGTCCTGGTGAAGGCCGATCCGTCGACGATCTTTGCCCTACTGATAGAGCCCGGAATGCAGTCGTGGTTGGGCACCGACGTCGAGTTCGACGCTCGGCCCGGCGGCCTCTACAAGATCAAGGTCGGCGGCGATCATCCCGCCCTGGGCGAGTTCGTGGAAGTCACGCCGAACGAAAAGGTGGTCTTCACGTTCGGCTGGAACGAACCGGGTCATCCGATCCCAGCCGGATCAACCAAGGTCGCCATCACGCTCATCCCGGAGGGCGACGAGACCCTCGTGCGACTGGTGCACAGTGGACTCCCGGACGACGCCATCAGTGACCACGAAGAGGGTTGGCAGCACTTCTTGGATCGCCTGGCCACGGTTGCCGTCGGGGGAGAACTAGTCGACTGAATCCTTCGGACGCGACGTCGCTCGTTGCCTACGATGAGGTGAACATAGAGGAGAGATCATGAGCGACAGCACTCACACCTGGAAAATGATTCACGACGAACGAACCCGCGCCGCGGACATGCTGGAATCGCTGTCGCCCGAGCAGTGGACGCCCGACACCCTCTGCAATAACTGGAACGTCCGTCTGGTGGCGGCCCACATGATGGTCGCCGGCGAACAGACGACGGGGCGTTTCTTGAAGGGTCTCATCTCCAGTGGCTTTCGTTTTAACGTCATGACGGATCGAGATGTTCAAGTTGCCGGCCAGCTTTCACCCGGTGACATCGTCGCGCGCATTCGCGCCCGAACGACGACGACCAACAAGCCGCCAGCTCCGGCGATGGCGATGCTCGGCGAAGTGGTGGTCCACGGCACGGACATTCGAGAACCCCTCGGTATTGCCGATAACACGTCGATGGACGCCAAACTGGCTTGTCTCAACATGTTCAAAGGCTCGAACTTTCCGGTCAGAGCCAAATCGACCATTGCGGGTCTGAGCCTGCGCGCTACCGACGCGGACTGGTCCTACGGAGATGGTCCCGAAGTCGCGGGACCCGCGCTGGCACTGCTGATGGCGATGGCCACACGACCGCTGTTTTTATCGCTCAGCGGTGAAGGTGTCGAGACACTTCGCGGTCGACTCAAGCAATAGCCGTACTGCTCTACATTCGAAAAAGGAGTTCACGTGACCAAGGGCACGAAGAGCGACCCGTGGGAGTTGACGACACCACCGGGTACATCGAAGTATTCGATGTACCGCGACTCCGCCGACGATCCCCCGGCGATCGTGTGCGTCGTGGGATCCACGACGCTGAAGTACCGCTTTTCGGCGATCGACGACCTGCACACGTGGCTCCTCGCCCAGGGGGACTGGGTCGCTCTGGGCGCGGCTGACGAGAACAAACCGGCCGTCGACGGCACGGTCGAAGCGTGGGGACGATCGTCGACCAATCCGGTCGGTGGATGGTACGGACTTCGTAAGGGTTTCCGCGGTCGATTCGGGATGTATCTTCCTCCCTTGCTCGAGGCACTCGGACTAGCCGAGGTCACGCACGACCCACGCAACAACAAGATGCGAGCGCTCTAGTCGCGAAGCCTTTCGGACGCTTGACGCGTTAAGCGACGCGGCGACGCAACCACCAGTAACTGAACGCAAAGAGGGCGACGCCCGCCGCGAGATAGATCGATCCCTCGAGCCATTGAAAGGTCCAAAATCGGTTCGCCGGTTGATACGTCAGGACCTGGTGGAAGTTGGCGGCGATCTTGTCGACGCACTCACCGAAGGCTTTGGGTGGAGCGAGAGCGCCCTATCAATCAAGAGATGGGTGCTTTAGTGCCACCGATTGGGCAATCCTGATCGTACCGATGGAGGCGAACGTCAATCCGGCGAACATCAGGAATACCGCAGCGATAAGTGGGGGCGGAAGGACGTTTGACGTCGCAAGCAGGCCACTTCCTAAGAACCGGGGAGCGTAGTCAGCCATAACGGCCCACCAGATGATCGTCCCCACGGCAACACCCAGCATGAGAACTGTCAATGCGGTGGCCATCGATCCCAACAGGCGAAGAACTCGTCGCGACACGGAGGTGTGGTGCGCTACTGCCGTCGCGGCGGACGTGGCCATGACGAGTGCAATGACGATCGACAGACTCCACAGGACGAATACCAATCCGTGAAAGAGAAATCCTCCGTTTCGTTGGTGTGGGCTGAGATGGTGAGACCAAATCACGATCGCGACCGTGGCGATGATTGCGGTGACGCCGGCCACCATGGACCGAATCACCGGACGTCGAATCTCGAGCCACTTTCTCGCTCGCAGCAACTCGAGGAATCCCGGCAACGAGATGGCGGCGGCAATCAAGACGATGAGGCCCCCGAGTCCACCGGCGAGCTGCACCACTCCGAAGGCGACCCGGGGAAGCGATCGATGTGCCGCCGGAATGGCGGATTCCCAGTGTTCGCCGATTTTTGCGTCAATCGCCCCCGCCACCATGAAGAGTGCCCACCCCCAAAGAACAAGGAGCGATCCGGCGCGGGTCAAGTTCGGGCCTTCCAAGGAGTTCCCGAAGAGACCAGATGCTCGAGCTCGTTCGATCGAGCCGCGTCTCGCCAAAGAGAGTCGAACACCGAGGGGAACCTTCGACGTGCCGTGCGCGTCGTGGAGGAGGGTCGTCAATTCTTCCGCGTATCGAGCTCGCCACGAAGCGGGGTACCAGCGGATCATGCTCTCGAAGCGGTCCCGTTCGCTCATGGCATTGATCCAATGATGCGAGATCCGCAGCCGACTGAACGCGCGAGTGTCCGAAGTCCGAGCCTCTGCTCGCCGGTATCCACCAACGTACGCATCTCTCGAACCGCTTCAGTGAGCGCGGCTCGGCCACTGGCCGAAATTCGATACGGTCGTCGGCGGTCCTCGACCGGCAATGGCTCAATCAATCCCCGCTCCTCGAGACGAGTGATAGCGCCGTACAAGGTACCGGGGCCGAGAGCGATTCCGGAAAAGTCCTCGATGTCCTTCGTGAGGGCCCACCCGTGCTTGGAACCCGAAACGAGGCTCGTCAGAATGAGCACCGTCGGATCGTTGGATCGCGCCGAGAGATGTGTCGGTGATGCCGTGCGTCGTGCCATGTTCTAATACTACTACGTATCACGTACTACGCACCCCGCCCGCGCCGATCGGGTCGACCGACTAGTGGTCTTCGCGCACTACGAGGACCGGGCAGTGCGAGTGGTGCACACATTGAGTGGAGACCGAACCCATCATGAGACCCTTGAAACCCCCGACGCCGCGCGAACCGACGACGAGCAGCGCCGCACCACGACTCGCTTCAATGAGGACCTCGGCGGGGTTGCCGGGCACGGCGAGCCATTCGACCTCGAGTCCGTCGGTCGACGGCGCCTTGGACATGATGCCCTCCAAGAACTCGCGGGCATCGGCCTCGACCTGGTCGTAATAGTCCTTGCCGGTCGATCCGGTGACCGGCCTCTCCATGACCGGGTAAGCGTACGTGACGTGCAAATGGGCGTGGCGCAGCTGCGCCTCCTCGACGGCGAATTCGAGCGCGTTCCTCGAGAGGGGCGATCCGTCGACCCCGACAACGATGCGTGGGTTGTTAGTCATAGTCCCTGCTTTCTCAGTCGACCGAATCGGCCGGGGTAACGAACTCTTCGGTCACCAGCGTCGGCGAATTACGCGTCAACGTCTCACCACGGAAGAACGCCGGGCGGTACGCATTCATCGCGAACATCAAGATGATGCCAAGCAAGAGGGCGCCCACGTCGAGGGTGAACGTTCCCCCGATCTCGCGACCAAAGAGCTCGAAGTGGGTGTAACTCTCGACGGGATTCCAGTAGTACCAGAACGTCCAGCCGAGGATGGACCAGAGAATCAGTCCGCCGAGGAGCGGCGCGAGGCCCTGGATAAAAAAGTTGTGCACGCTCTTGGTGAGTTGCTTGCGGTAGTACCAGAAGCAGGAGAATCCGGTGAGTCCGCAGTAGAAGGCAATCATTGTGCCGAGCGAGTCCACCGAGTCCGCGATGACGTGACCGGCGGAGATCGAATTCATCACGACGTAGAGCGCGATGGAGGCGACCCCGAAGCTAATCGTCGCGACCGTCGGGGTGAGGAATCGCCGGTGCATCTTTTTGAAGACGTCCGGCAGCGCCTTGTGCACCGACATGGAGAGCACCGTGCGTGCCGTGGGCAAGATCGTCGTTTGGGTCGAGGCCGCGGCAGAGGAGAGAACCATCAAGAGCAAGAGGTGATCAAGGATCGAGGCCAAGGTGGAGTGGCCAAAGATCGCCGGCCCGAGGATGGACAGTACGTCGTTCGTGTGGTTCTGATTGCCGAGGCCGATGCCGTGGGTACCAATACCGGCGAAGGACTCGGTGGCGAGGATGACGAGCGCGTAGATCCCGAGCAGTATGAAGGTCGAGTAGACGCCGGCCTTGCCGGGAATGTTTTTCGCGTCCTTCGACTCCTCGTTCAAGTTCAGAGCGGTGTCCCAGCCCCAGTAGATGAAGAGCATGTCCGACAGACCGATGACGAAGTAACTGAAATGTTTGATCGCGAAAGGATTGAACCACGAAGCGGCGATGGCGATGTGCCCGACCGGGGCCGAACCGTCGCCCACGCGAATGAGGGCCCACACGGACATGACAATCAGCATGGTCAGTTCAACACCCAGCAGAGCTTTTTGAAAGTTCGCCGAGATCTCGATGCCCACGTAACAGATCCCCGTCATGGCAACAATCCAGGCGATGCCGACGAGCAGCACCCAAACGCTCGACGCGTCGTTACCAATGCCATTGGCATTGAAGAGGTCGAAGACGTACTGACCGGCAATCTGCGCGAGGCTCGCCATCACGATGACGTCGGCCACGAGAACACCCCAACCACCCATCCAGCCCACTCGTGGGCTGAAGGCCCGCGTCGCCCAGGTGAAACTGGCGCCGCAGTCGGGGTCGGCCTTATTCATCTGCTGGAAGGCGAGTGAGACGAAAAACATCGGGACGAAAGCCAGAATCGTGACAATGGGTGCCTGGAGGCCAATCGCCACCACGACAAAACCGAGGGTGGCGGCCAAGCTATAGGCGGGCGCCGTTGAGGCAATACCGATAACCGTGCTGGAGATCAGGCCCAGTGCGCCGGCCTTGAGTCCTTTTTCCGGCGCCCGGTTAGCCGGTTCCACGAACAATGACACACTGCCCCCCTCAAGACATAGCGCCACAGGCGCCGATCAGAATGTGCCAAATACTACGGCATGACGAGCTCGCGCGGAGGGTTGCGACAAGATGCTCCGAGAACATCGACTCGACGTCGGCGACCCTGTCGACCGCGACGATTTCGCAAGGGAGTAATCAACCTGCGCCTGGACGTTGATCGACTTCGAGCCTGGCTGCAGGGGATGTGGTCGGTCGCTTTCGCCGAATCCAAGGAGTGGGCGCTGGGGGACTCGAACCCTCGACCTCAGCCGTGTGAAAGTGTTAAGAACCATTTCACCTTACGACGCGACACGACGCCGTAGCACTTGACGAGGAACAATGACAGCGCGAGACGACGTGAGAAAACTGCACGCGACGCGATTTGTGGAGCATTTTGTGGAGCAAGATGAACACTGCCCGTAAACGGATGACGTGGTTGCTCAGCTAAGGCGCCGAAAAACGTTCCAAGTATTAGTGGCGTGGAAGCATGATTTCGACTGAGCATTCCGGAGGATTTGTCGAATAAACGTGCTGCAGTCCCCTGATTACGACCAGCGAGTGTTTGATTTGGGCCCGCATTTCCGTGTGCATTGGGTGGTCATAAAACGTCCTCGCTCTCGGTGAGTCCTTAGAAGTGTGGCGCGTCGCATTGCCCAAAAGTAGGACCTGTGACCTGGTTTGGATGGCCGTTATCGCTGGGCGGCGGGGTGTTGCCGGCGCACCAGAGTGCGCCCCAGATGCGGTTTCCCTCGATCTCGGTTATTGCGTTTCCGACCGTAGGCCCGGACCCGGACGTGAAGGTGATGGAGACCCCCCCGGCGATTTGATTGCCTCCGAGCTCGAGCTGGCCTTTGTTTCCCGTGAGGCTCAAGGCGCCCCTCAGGACGTTGCCTCCACAGGAAAATCCGTGATCACCGTTGTCACCGATGAGCACGAAGCCGCTCGTCGAACTGATCAAACTAGCTCCGCTGAGCGTGTCAGCACAATACGTCACAGCCTTTGCTCCCACGGAAATGATGGCGCCGTTCACCGTGGAGTTGGTGAGTGAGAGGGCCGCGCCAGGTAGCACGACGATCGCGCCATTAACCGTGGCGTTGTTGATACATGTTGAACCGGACACAACCAGCACCGAATGAATTCTTCCGGTCAACACCGTCATGCACCGCACCAACTGGGAGACCGAAGTCGATGTGCTGGACAGGAAATTCCCATCACCGCCGTAGGTGGCGACCAGAGCGTGGGTGCCGACCTGCAACCCGGCCGTGATGAGCGTGGCTTGTCCCGAGGGGCTCAGCGGGCTGGTGCCTACAACCGTCGTCCCGTCGGTGAATGTCACGATTCCCGTAGGGATACCGGCTCCCGGTGGAGGGACGCTCACCGACGCCGTCAATGTGACTCCATCGCCAAAAAATGACGGGTTGGGAACGGAACTGAGGGTGATGGACGTCGGCGCCTTGTTCACCACCTGACCGCCGGCGAGCGAGCCGGAACTGGCCAAGAAGTTGGCGTCACCTAGATAGGAGACCGAGATTGGATGCGTCGCCACCGAGAGGGACCCCACTGCAGTCGACGTCGCCGACTCGCATCCCGCAGGAGCTGACGTGGCCGAAATGGTTTCTGTATCGAACGGCGTCGCTGCCCCGTCGGCAGTGAACGTCACGGCGCCCGACGGGAGCTGATTTGGATTGGAACTCGGCGAGAGCGGGCAAATCGTTGCGCTGAAAGTCACCGCCTGGCCGAACACGGACGGGTTCGCAGAAGAGCCGACGATGGCGGCGGTCGGAGCCTTATTCACTGTCTCGGTCAAAGTGCCGATACTGGAGTTGAAGTTGCCGTCCCCGCTATAAGAAACGGTGAGGTTATGACCACCGACCGACAACCCAGACGTGGTCATGCTGGCCACACCACCGGAAAGGAACGCACCACCGAGCGTCGTCGTCCCGTCAGCGAAGGTCACGGTGCCCGTCGGCGTACCCGCTCCGGGAGCGAGAGCGCCCACACTCGCCGTCAAGACGACCGGCTGCCCAAAGACTGCAGGGTTCGCGCTTGACGTGAGCCCGGTCGACGTCGAGGCCATATCGACTTCCTGGCTGAAGGTGCCGGAGCTCCCCAAGAAGGTGGTGCTGTCACTCGTGTAGGTAGCCACAATGTTGTGGGTACCTGTCGTCAGACCCGAGGAACTGACGGACGCGGCGCCGGCGGCTAGCGTCACGCTTCCACCGATATTGGCGCCGTTGTCTGTGAATTGGACGGAACCAGTTGGGGTCCCCGCCGACGATGAATCGGCGGTGACCGAGGCGGTGAAGGTAACTCCTTGCCCGAAGACCGTCGGGGGCGACGGCGCCGCGCTGATCGACGTTGTGGTGGTAGTTCCATTTACGGTTTGCACAATCGGATCGCTGAGGCTCGTCCCAGATGGCGCCCCCACTGCGAAGGCGGTGATCAGGTGCGTCCCGCCCGACAAACTCGATGTCGTGAAGGACGCTGAACTCGACCCAGTGGGAACGCAGTCGCAGAAAGTACCGAAGTTCGGGCTGAGAACAGCGATTGCGTTCATCGGCTCTAGACCGTCGAAGAAGATGACGTTACCGAATGTAATCGAGTCGACCGTCGCGGTAAAGGTGACGCCCTGGCCCAAGTTTGAAGGGTTGGGATTTGAGCTCACCGTCGTCGGTACGCCATAGCCCGCCGCGGCTGCCGGAAGTGGCGAAATCGTCACCAAGGCAGCACATGCCAGGACAACGACGACCCACCCTGTAAAGAGACGCTTGAACCTCATGCCGACCCTGTCGCGTCGACCGGCTTTTCCATGGGGTTGGGTGGTCATAAAACGTCCTCGCTCTCGGTCGCTTCTTGTGAACTATCGACACTCTCAACGCCGGCAATCGACAGCGCGACGACGGGTGGAGAGCGTGCTTTTGCAGATCATGCCAGGACAAACAGCCTCTACACATGAGTAATTGTCCTACTCAGCCATGGCTCGCTACCTACTCACCCTGACATGAGTTCGGGGGCACTAAGGTCGCGGCGTGGTACAGACCTGGCCGATCATCGGGCGCGGCAAGGAGATCGCCTCCATTCTGGCTGACCTGCGGCGCGGGGTCGGCACCGTGGTCGTCGGAGAGGCCGGGGTCGGCAAGACCATGTTGGCCCGAGAGGTGCGTCGACGGCTGGACGCGGACGGCTGGCGCACCGATCTCGTGATGTGCAGCGCACGGCCGGGTTTCTCCTTGCCAACCCTCGCGCAGGCCGTCGCGGTCGAAGGTCCACAAGGTCTGCTCGCGGTGGGTCGGCGACCGCGCCTGCCCCGCTCCCCCAAGGCGACGGTGCTGCTGGTCGATGACGCGCATCTGCTCGATGAGGAGTCGGCAGAGTTGTTGTGGCGGATGGCAGGGGGTGGCGTGGTACTGGTGGTAGCCACGGTGCGTTTGGGAACGCGGGCTCCTGATCGGGTAGCCCGACTGTGGGCCGACGGAGCCTGCAGCCATCTCGCTCTTGCACCTTTGGTCGAGGGTGACGTCCGGGCGCTGTTGGAGCTTGTACTCGGCGGTGACGTAGAGGACCGTCTGCCTCGGTTGCTCGTCCGTCGAGCGGCGGGCAACGCGCTGTTGCTCCGGGAATTGGTGCGATCGGGGGTGGATTCCGGTGCGATCGTACACAGCCACGAGGTGTGGCGGCTAGCTGGTGAACTTCCCGTCGGTGCTGGGGCGGCTGACCTGATTCGCGGCAACCTCGCCGGGCTGGACAGGAACGAACTGCGGGCAGTGCAGTTGTTGGCCATCGGCGAACCGTTGCGCTTGGAGGTCGCGGAGTCCATCATCGGCCACGGGTTGATGGAGGCTTTGGAGGACAAGAGGATTCTGGCGCTCGTTGACACGATGGACGGACCGGTTCTCACCCTCGGCCATCCGCTCTATGGCGAAGTGCTGCGGGCGGACATCGCGCCGCTGCGGCTGCGCCGCCTGCAAAGGGAGCTGATTAAGGCCGTCACGCTCGCCGAGGCGCCTATCGCACACGACGTGTTGCGGTCGGTGCTGTGGCGCGTCGAGCTCGGCGACGTACCCGACCCGGCCGATCTGCTCGCCGCAGCGCGCTTGGCCCGCTCGTTCAGTCATGCCATGGCAGAGCGCCTTGCTCGGGCTGCGTTGGCGAAGAGCCGGTCCGTCGATGCCGTGGTGCTGTTGGCCGAGATTCTCGTCATGCAGGGCCGAGTCGCCGAGGCAGACCGACTTTTCGACGAGCTGGCACCGGATTCGTTATCCGACGAGGAACGCCAGACGGTGACCTACGGACGAGCGCTGTGTCAGACGAGGCTTGGCGAGGTCAGCGAAGTCGCCGCGATGATCACCGGGGCCGCGGTCGACAAGTCGGCGAACTCACTCCAGGTGCAAGCAATCTACGCGCAGGCGTTGATGCTTAATGGCCGTATCGACGAGGCGATGGTCACCGCCCGGCCACTTTTCGATGACGAGTCGGCCGATCCGGTCACCCGCACGATCGCGGCGTGCTCGCTCATCGTCGGCGAGAGCGTCGTCGGCCGGGCAAGTGACAGTCACCGCGTGATGCGTGAGTCGCTGTCGTTGGCGGAGGCGGCGCGCGCGGTGCTTCCCTTTGGGCTCGGCACGGTGATGGTCGCTGCAACAATTGGCCTTTCCCATGCGGGTCGAGTCGACGAGGCCGACCAGATCGGACACCAGATGTATGACCGGGCACTCGCCGAGGACGACGAATGGCTCCGGCCACGCGGCGCCTCGGGATTGGGCGTCACTGCCTTGATGCGCGGACAGGCCCGGACGGCGACCCGCTATTTCCGTATCGCCGTCGCTTCGCTGAACGAGCTCGACGGCCAGTACCTGTGTTATAACCTGTCCTTTCTGGCCCGCGGCGCTGCGCTCGCGGGTTTTCTCGACGAAGCACGCAGTGCCCTCCAGGCACCTTCGGAGGCGCCGCGCTTTCCGTTCTTCGAAGCCGAATGGGCGATCGCTGAGGCCGCGCTGCTGGCCGCCGAAGGCACCTTCGAGGAGGCCGCCGAGCAGGCACTGGTTGCAGCCCGACAGGCGGCGTCGCTTGGCGAATGGACGATCGTGGGCTTGGCCGCGCACGACGCCGCCCGCTACACCGCAACGCCGGAAGCGGCCGCCCTAGCCGTCATCGCAGCCGAGCGAGTCGATGGTCCGCTGCATCCCAATCTCGCGGACTACGCAACGGCTCGCGTGGCCGACGACCCGCGGTTGTTGACCATCGTGAGCGAGCGCTTTGAGGCGCTGGGGACGATCCTCTTTGCCGCCGAGGCCGCCTACGCCGCTGCCCGCGCCTGCCGGACTGGTGGCGATGGACGTGCCGCCGCGACAGCTACGGTGCGCGCCACCGCCCTGCATGCGCGATGTGAGAACGCATCCATCCCCTGGGTTGCAGGTTTCCAAGCCGACGAGATGCTTACCCGCCGCGAGCAACAGATCGCGCTTCTCGCGGCAGCAGGTAGTCGCGACAGCGCGATCGCCGTCGAACTCGCGATCTCCGTTCGCACGGTACAGAACCATCTCGCCCGCGTCTACCGTAAACTCGGCGTCGCCCGTCGCCACGATCTTCCCGGCGCCCTCGCCTTGACGACAGAGGATCGGTCAGGTCCGCGTCACGCCCGAACTCACCCGCCCCAGAATCCTCACCCCGGAATGAGTTGACATCGAGAAGTAACCGAGCCGGTATCGAGTACTTCACGCACCGCTATGTAGCGCTGCTCAACCATGGTCAACTAGATCAACATTGCGGCCTCCTCAAACCCTGGACGCGCGTCCAGAACCCGAGTGACAGCGTGTCAGTGTGGTGGATAAGGGTGCGACACACGTCCCGGAGCCACCGTGGCAGAGGTGGCGAGGTCGAGCCGGAAAGTGAGACGCAGGTCCCAGGTGCCAATGTGGGACACACGTCCCGAACTTTTACAAGATTCTGCAGCATCACACCGTGGGCGCTGGGGGACTCGAACCCTCGACCTCAGCCGTGTGAAAGTGTTAAGAACCTTTTCACCAGACGACGCGACACGACGACTTAGCACTTGACGAGGAACAATGACAACGCGAGACGACGTGAGAAAACTGCACGTGACGCGATTTGTGGAGCATTTTGTGGGGCAAGATGAATGCAGCCGTGGTGGGGCTGAGGGGTGATTTAATGAATTGATCTAGGCGACAGACCAGTCAGATCTCACGAACGCAATCGCTCGTCGGCGAAACTCCGTTGCGTATAACGTTGGCATGGAATGAGTCTCTTACTCGGGCCCAATTTCAACAACCGTAAGGGTAACAAAACCCGGGACAGGTCAGGTGTACGACTCAGCAGCCACCGACCAGGTAGCGTTCGCTTCATGTGGCGCGAGCCACTATATAGAGGAGGCCTCACGATGAGTACCACCGCTCGGACCCGTCCCACCAGCCCGCTCCACCGGTCGCTTCCATTCCGTGCGCTGCTCCTCGGCATCGCTGGCGTCTCAGTTCTCATGGCGGTCCCAGCGGTCGCCCAGGCGGCGACTCGCTCAGGAGTCACGATCCAGGGGCGTCACACCGTCGCAAGCGATCCGAGGGCGGCCAAGTCGTCAATCTGCGACAAGGTGAGCGCAGCATCCGTCTCGTCGATCATCGGCTACAAAGTTCCGCCCGCGACCGTCTACACGTTAAGCGTCAAGCCAACGAAGGAAAACTACGAGATCTCTGGGTCAAATACGACCTGCACCTACGGGGCGGAAACGAGCATGGCCACGCTCCTCAAGGCTGTCACGCTTTCGTACGAAGTCATCTCGAAACCCATCACGACGTCCGAGATGCAGCAGTCGATCGCCAAGGTGAGCAAGAGCATCAAGTTCAAGTTCACTGCATACTCCGGTCTCGGCGTCCCTGGCTATTACTTCAAATTGACCGAGGCAGGTATCACGGGTCAGGGAATCACTGGGGTTGTTAGTGGCACCCATTACTTCGGGGCGAGCGTGGAGAACAAGAATGTGTCGAAGTCGACACTCGCTGCGCTCGCAAAGCTCGCCGAGAAACTTTGAGTCATTCGTTGGCTCGGCCAGTTCTTACCTAAGCCCATCATCGCTACGGATTGCGTTTCCCTTAACGAGGATGTGTTCGTGACGCACAAAACGACATGCTCTCGCCTCGTTGGCGATGTAATGACCGCGCAACGCATTGCGAAATCCTCCTTAACCCGAACGGAACTGTCAACCAATCAATCGAATGCCCTCGGCCTAGGATTCACAGGTTTGAGCGTCCGAGATGACCCGACACATCACGTTTGGTGGGCCGTACAGTGGTGGGCGCTACAGGACTCGAACCTGTGACCTCAGCCGTGTGAAGGCTGCGCTCTAACCAACTGAGCTAAGCGCCCGGAACGTCAACCCTAGTTCGCACGGTCACCCGCTTTTCGACATCGTTGTAACCTTCGACCGTGCCAGACAACGTTGATTCATCTTCCAAACGCTCGCGGTTCCAGCGTCGGGGACGAAGACCATCGGTGGTACCGCGCGAAGTTGTCTTTGGAATGGACCCAATTGAACGCAAAGTAAGCCTCTTCGCCGTCGGCCTTGCAGTGATCATCTCGCTCATTTTCGGCATCAATTGGGTCCGGAAGGCAGCTTGGTCTAGTAGTCAGAAATTCGTGAAAGGGAAAGCTTGTCCTCCGGCTTTTCCCAATCACGTCAAGGCATATTGTGCTTTAGTAAGTGCTCAGAGTCATTGGGCCACTCAATTCCTCTTCGTCTTCGTAATTGGACTGGTCATCCTGATCTTTGCACTTCGACGCAAAAGGGCGGGCGTCGCCTGTTTCGCTTGTTTCTTGGGTATCGCTCTGGGACTCTTCGGTGTTGTCTTCTTATTCTTGGGCGTGTGGCTCATCGTGCGGGCCTTTCGCCTGCAGCGCTACGGCGAAGCGTCGTGGAGTGGATCGAACAAAGTGGCTCGTGAGATGGCCCAAGCGAGGAAAGAGGGCCGTGATCCCGCGCCCAAGGCGTCGGCCAGCCCGACTCCCGCCCCGGGTCCGGTGGCGCCCCCCTCGGCGTCGAAGCGTTACACCCCGAAACAGAAACCGCGCAAGCGTTGAACCGTGCCAAACCTCGGTCTTGACTATTCCACCAAATGGGGCCGTTCTCCCGGGATTCGAGTCGTCCGCAATCTGATTCAAGAGACGTTCCTGGTTCCCTACACGCGTTATCTCTCCACGCTCGAGGTACGTGGTCTAGAGAAGATCCAAGGGGACGGTCCGTTCATCTTCACGGCGAACCACACGAGCAACATGGACACGCCACTGGTCATCGCCGCTCTGCCGGGCTCCATCCGTCGTCGTCTGGTGGTCGCCGCGGCCATGGACAACTTCTTCATGGACTCCGGTCGCGCCTTTCGAACCGTCCTCGTGTTCAACGCCATACCGATTGACCGACACAAGGTGAATCGGCGTAGCGCGCAGATCGCCTTCGATCTGGTGCAGGAGAATTGGAATCTGCTGATTTATCCGGAGGGCGGTCGTTCACCCGACGGTGATCTGCACGAGTTCAAGGGCGGCGCGGCCTACCTCGCCGAACGCTCCATGAAGCCCGTCATCCCGGTGTACATTCACGAGTCGGGCTGGCTCCAGGGTCCCAAGTACGCCAAGGCCGCCAAGTTCGCCTCCGCGCCCGACCGGCATCGTCATCACGTCATCGTGACCTTTGGCGACGCCATGCACGTCGAAGAAGGTGAGAACATTCGACGGTTCAACAATCGGATCGTCGACGCCGTCGAGCAATTAGGGCGCGAAGTGAGCGGCGACGCCACCTACGGCGTCAAGCACGCCGAAGGACTTTAAGAGCTCAGTACTCGACAGCGCTCTTGATAGAGCAGGTCGGCCGCGCTCGTTATCGGATCGAGCTCAGCGCCGACGACCGAGGCGAGGATCTCGTCGCAGAACCAGGGGTTCATCGCGAGCACCGGTCCGTGGGCGTAGGTCGCCCAAATATTCTTGGTGCGATAGCCGTCGAGCTTGGCGTCGTTGCCGCGTCCCTTCACCACCGTCCCCAGGGCGTTGACGCCGCCCGACAGCGTCGTTCGTCCCCCGTGATTCTCGAAGCCGACCAGTAGTTGGCCGTCGACGCGCGTCGCGAGTTCACCGACCGAGCGGCGCTCGCCGCGACTCGTCACGACGTCGACCAGGCCGAGTCCTTCGTACTCGTCGTCGCCCTCGACGCAGAACGTCAGGCCGAGAATCTGGAGACCGGCACAGACCGCAACGACGTACGCGCCGTCACGTACGCGCGACCCGAACGACGACGTTCGAAGCAGATCCGCGGCCAATCGCTGGGGACCGTCCTCTCCCCCGCCGAGCAGATAGAGCGACGCGTCGGGGACGGTGTCGTTGAGTCCCACGCTGATCAACTCCACGTCGATGCCGCGGCGGCGAGCGCGCTCGTACACGGCGAGACCGTTGCCCCCATCGCCGTAGGTGCCGAGAAGCTCGGGGTAGAGAATGCAGATCGTCGTCACGGTACGGACCGCCCCAGCCAGTCGTTGAAGGCCGTGTAGTTCGCCAACACCGAGACGGTGTCCTTGGACGCCGGCATTGACGAGTCATCGTCAACCACGACGTAGTCGATCTGTCCGTAGTCGAGTCGGGTGGCGAGGTCGAGACGGCGATCGCCGAAGCAGTAGACGCGGTGTCCGCGCAGCAATTCAAAGGGCACATCGTAGAGCCACGACGGATCGTGGCCGTCGGCCACGCGCGCGTTGATGGCGACCCAGACGTCCGAGTCATCGTCGGGCAACGTCGCCAACATCGCCGCGAATCCGGAGGGATTCTTCGCCAACAAGAGTCGTAACGTGTGACCATTCCAACGTCGAACGCTGAATCGTCCCACGACACTGTGGATCGCGTTGACGCGGCGCACCGCTTCGTCGAGGTCGATGTCAACACAGTGAAGCGCGGTCAGTGCCATCGTCGCGTTGGATCGGTTGAATTCACCGGGCATCGACAGTTCCAACGTCACGGTGGCGCCGTCAATCACCAGTTCGTCACCGAGGATCGCCGTGAGCGCTACCGGTTTGGCGAAGCCACAGGTGCAGTGCCATGAGTTGCCCACGTGACTGATGGCGAGCGTGCATTTGGGACACGAGAGAGCGTCGGCGATCCACGTCGTGGGCACGTCGCACCAGACGGCATTCGCGCGGACTTCGGCGGCGTAGACGACGAGCGGGTCGTTCGCGTTCGCGACCACCAACAGATTCGTGTCGTCGTGGACCTCAAGAGCTTTGCGCCACCGTTCGGCCAAATGTCGCACTTCGTTCGCGCGGTCCAACTGATCGCGCGACAGGTTCAACAAGACGACGACGTGAGGACGCGTGGACGTCAGGGTGTCACCCAGCCACGCCTCGTCAACTTCGAGGGCCACGTGATCGTTCTTCGATTCCACGAGCGCCGCGACGTGACCCGCGGGCATGTTGGCGCCGGTCTCATTCGTGGTGACCGACCCTCCCCAACCCGCCACGACCATCGACGTGGTCGTCGTCTTTCCGTTGGTGCCGCTGACGAGGATGACGGTGCGTCCCCGGGTGAGCGACGTGACCAGGTCCGGTGCGATTTTCATGCCGACTCGGCCACCGATGACGGTGCCGGAACCCCGCCCGGTCATGCGCGAGACCCGGTTCACGGTTCGAATGGCCACGGCGGCGACACGGTCTCGCAGAATCGTTGATTTGGCCATAGATATAACGCTAGGTCCCGAGAAACACAAAAGGGCCAACCGGGGGGTGGTTGGCCCTTCTGCAAAACCAGTGCTTCAACAATTCCTGGGAATTGGGGAAGTAGGCAGTAATAAGTATGACGTTCGACTCCGTATCACACAACAGCATGTCGTAGATAGTTCCTATCTGTATAGTCGATATGTGGAGATACGCCAACTTGAGGCCCTCATTGGCATCGCCGACCACGGTTCGTTCTCCGGCGCGGCCGAAGTCCTCGGCACGGTCCAATCGAATATCTCAAATCGCATCGCTCATTTAGAAAAAGAACTCGGCACCGAATTAGTGAATCGCTCCAACGGCCTGCTCACCGAATCGGGCGAGATCGTGGTCGATCGAGCTCGCCGGATCCTCGGAGAACTTCGTGGCATCGCCTCTGATGTATCCGAACTGAACGCCGAGATACACGGCCAGGTCGTGCTCGGCATGATCGGGTCGGCCGGTCGCTGGATCGTGCCCCTGTTGCTCGAGGCGTTGAAGGAGAACTACCCCCACATCGCGCTGCACATCGTGGAGGGCACCAACTCCGTCATCGAACCGCAGTTGGTGAAGGGTCAACTCGACCTCGCCGTCCTGGCGTGGCCGATCTCCGCCCCGGAACTGAGTGGCGTCGATATCTTCCATGAGGACCTGGTCTTGATTGTCAACAAGGAGCACCCTTTGGCCACGCTCCCCGAGCCGCTCACCTTTTCGACGCTGGCCCAATACGAGATACTCCTCCCCTTCCGCGGAACCCCAATTCGCCGCGAGATCGACGAGGCCAGTCGTCTCCAGGGCGTCGAATTGAAGCCGTTGATCGAGCTCGACGGACTTCGGACTATCGCGTCACTCACTTTCGACGGGTACGGTCCGTCGATACTCCCGGCCACCATGTTGTCTCGACACCTGCGCGACAAATTCGTCGCTCGCCACATCGACAAGATCGCCAAGCGCCGAGTAATGTTGGCGACGCGACGCTTTGGTTTCCCCGCGGCGCCAGTGCGGGCGATTCACTCACTAATCATCGACGTCGTGCGCCACGCGTCCAACGTGCCCGACGGCGTGTACCTAGGAAAAACAACAACTCAGTAGGGTGCGGGAGTGCCCAATCAGAAGCCCGAAGAAGTCGCCGAGTTCATCGCGACACGCGACCGGGCCTTCAGGCCGATCATCGCCCTCGCCGGACCGCCGCCGCTTCGTCGACGGGCCGCGGCCATCGACGTTCGCTTCCCCTCACTCGTGCGGTCGATCACCCATCAACTGTTGGCGACGAGTGCCGCGACCACGATTCACGGTCGGGTCGTTGACGCCTGCGGCGGTGTCGTCAACGTGCACACGATTATCGCCACCGGTCCCGAAAAGCTTCGCGGCGCCGGCCTGAATCGAACGAAAGCCCAGGCCATGGTCGACCTCGCCCATGAGGTACGTGACGCTCGCGTCAATTTGTCTCGTCACGGGCGAATGAGTGACGACGAGATCGTGCGCGACGTCGCGTCAGTACGCGGGATTGGTCCGTGGACCGCTCAGATGTATCTGATCAGCACGATGTCGCGTCCCGACGTCTGGCCGATCGGCGACTACGGCGTGCGCGTTGGCTGGTCACTGCTGCACGGACTCGATGAGACGATCAGCGAAAAAGAGTTGCTCGTCGCCGGAGAACGCTTCGAAGGCGCACGAACCTCGGTCGCCTGGTACTGCTGGGAGGCGGTTCACTGGTCTAAGACGGCGAAGTAGCCTCAAATAATGCCTCTACTTGACCTCGCTGACTTCGAACGTGACGCCCTCGAAACGCTCGAAACCTTTGCCACAATTCCGTGCCTTTCACCGAGCTTCGACACTAAGTGGGTCCAACACGGGCACATCGATCGGGCAACCGAACTGCTCTCGGATTGGGCGCTCGCGCGAAGCTTCGCCGACTTTGACGTCGAGATTCATCACCTCGAAGACCGAACGCCGGTCCTAGTCGTCACCATCGCGGCCACCGCCCCGGGCGACGGTACGGCCGTGCTGTACGGACACCTCGACAAGCAGCCGCCGCTCGGGAACTGGTCCGACGGTCTCGGGCCCTACGATCCGGTTCGCCGCGATGACCGGATCTACGCTCGCGGCGTCGGTGACGACGGCTACTCCACCTTCTCGGCGTTGCTCGCCGTGGAAGCGATGGAAGCCAACGACATCCCGCACAGTCGTTGCGTCGTCCTGATCGAGGCCAGCGAAGAGAGCGGTAGCCCGGACTTGGAGGCCTACCTCGATTATCTGAAGGACCACCTCGGCAAGGTCGAACTGATGATCTGTCTCGACTCGGGCGCACTGACCTACGACCGACTGTGGGTGACCACGTCACTGCGCGGCGTGGTGAACGTCGACCTGGAAATCGAAGTCTTGTCCCAGGGCCA
The DNA here is from genome assembly GCA_003167415.1 of Acidimicrobiaceae bacterium. Lineage (GTDB taxonomy): Bacteria > Actinomycetota > Acidimicrobiia > Acidimicrobiales > RAAP-2 > RAAP-2. Next base: position 73,032 of record PMTF01000016.1, read on the forward strand.
GCACAGTGGATCGGCGAGCGGCGTCGTGCCATCGTCGTTTCGAATTCTTCGCGAACTGCTCGACCGCGTCGAAGACGCCACGACCGGCGAGGTTCTGGTTCCGCAGCTGACGGCCAAGATCCCGGACGTTGACGTTCGTGCCGCGTCGGAGCTGGCTGCGGAGTTTGGCGACATTATCGGGCGCGAACTCCCGACACTCGAGGGAGTGGAGTTGATGGGCGCGAACGCTGAAGAGCGGATTCTTCGCCGAACGTGGTATCCCACGCTCTCGATCGTCGGCCTCGGCGGTGCGCCGTTGCCCGAGATCGCCGGCAACGTCCTTCGGCCTTCGACGACGGCGAAGCTCTCATTTCGACTACCGCCGAGCGTTGACGCCGAAGCCGCGCGTGATGCTCTCATCCCGGTGCTGACCACGGACGTACCGTCATCGGCTCGAGTCACGTTGAAGAACTGGGAGATCGGCAGCGGCTGGAACTCCCCTCCGTTGGCGCCGTGGCTCTCCGAGGCGCTGGACCTTGCCTCCAAAGAGGCATTCGGCCGCGCACCCGGTTTCACCGGCGAGGGTGGTTCGATTCCCTTCCTCGCCTCGTTGGGAAAGCGATATCCCGACGTGCAGTTCGTCGCCACCGGTGTCATGGGCCCGCAGTCCAACGCGCACGCCATTGACGAGTTTCTCGACCTACCCATGACGGTTGGCGTCACCAATTCGGTCATTACCGTGTTGAGTGCGTACGCCAATCACTAGGAGCGAATTGTGAGCCAACAAGTTGATCTCTGGGTGGACCCGGCCTGTCCCTGGGCCTGGATCACGTCACGCTGGTTACTCGAAGCGGCGGCGGTTCGCGACCTCGACGTCCGTTTTCACGTCATGAGCCTGGCCGTACTGAACGAGAATCGCGAACTCTCACCGGAGTACGCGGAGTGGTTGAAGACCGCCTACCGGCCGGTGCGGGTATTGATAGCCGCCGAAGAGCGTCACGGCAACGGCGTCGTCGAAGGGCTCTATTCGGCGATGGGTACACGCCGCCACGTTCGCCAGGAGAAGGACTGGGACGAGATCATCGCCAAGTCGCTCGCCGACGTCGGTCTCGAAGTCGATCTCATAGCGGCCGCGGACGACGTGAACTTCGACGAGGCGCTGCGACGCAGTCACGCCGAAGGCATGGACCCCGTCGGTTACGACGTCGGTACACCGGTCATCCACGTGGACGACATCGCCTTTTTCGGACCGGTCGTCACGCCGGCTCCGAAGGGTGAGGCCGCGGGGAAACTTTACGACGGCGTCATGATGGTCGCGGGTACACCCGGCTTCTTTGAGATCAAGCGGGCTCGCATCGACGAACCTTCTTTCGAATGAGCGAGCCGCCCGCGGGCTTTCCCGTGTACGCATCGGGAAAGACCGATGCGCCGCGGGCCGTGATCGTGGTCCAAGAGGCCTTCGGCGTGAACGACCACATTCGAAGCGTCGCGGACCGTTTCGCTGACGAGGGCTACCTCGCCGTGGCGCCGCAGCTCTTCCACCGCGACGGCTCGCCCGAAATCCCCTACGACGACTTCTCGTTGGCCATGCCTTTCATGGCGAACCTGACGATGCAAGGCATCACGAACGACCTCAACGCCACGACGGACTTCCTCGCCACGCTGGGTTTTCGCGCGCCAAACATCGCTACCGTCGGATTCTGTATGGGTGGGACCGTGGCCTTCTTCGCCGCCACCCTCGGCACCGTCGGTGCGGCCGCGAGCTTTTACGGCGGCGGTGTGGCGACCAGCCGATTTGGCTTCCCGCCGTTGGTGGAACTCGCGGCTGACCTCAAGTGCCCGTGGCTCGGTCTCTACGGCGACCTCGACCAGAGCATCCCCGTCGAACAGGTCGAGGCGCTGCGAGCGGCGACGAACGCGGCATCGGTACCGACCGAAATCGTGCGCTACGCCGAGGGCCAACACGGCTTCCACTGCGACGCGCGGCCCGACTCCTTCAACGAAGCCGCCGCGTCGGACGCCCGCGCGCGGGCCCTGGCCTTCTTCGCCGAGCACCTTCGCGACAAGTAATTAGCTGCGCGGAACGTCCTTCCACGAGACGTCCTTGTCGTTTCTCGGTTCGCCCGGCAATCCGAGGACCCGTTCGCCGATGATGTTGCGCATCACTTCACTGGTGCCGCCCTCAATCGAATTCGCGCGCATGCGGATGAAGGCCTTGCGCATGTCGCCGCCGGTCATCGCCGACTCGGTCGGGCGAATCAGTGGGTAGTTCGAACCGTAGAGCATGCCTTCGGTTCCCATCAGGTCCACGCAGAGTTCACTGGTCTTCTGGTTCTCCTCGGCAAAGGCCAACTTGGCCACCGAACCTTCGGGACCGGGCGTGCCGGCCTTACGCAGATCGCTCGCTCGCCAGTTCGTGAGACGGCCCACTTCGTTGCGCACCCAGGACTGCATGAGTTCACTTCGCACGGCCATCGCGTGGGCGTCCTGGCGACCGGTCCAGTGCTTCTTCCAGATCTTCACCGCTTCGCCGATTAGACCGGAGCCGCGAGGGGGCACCGTGCCGCCAATGGAGACACGCTCATTCATCAACGTGGTGATCGAGACGCCCCAGCCTTCGCCGACGCCACCGAGGCGCTGACTGTCGGGCACGCGCGCGTCGACGAAGAAGCACTCATTGAACTCGGCCTCTCCGGTCGCTTGATAGAGCGGACGAACTTCCACCCCGGGGGCACGCATGTCGACGAGGAACGCGGTGATACCACGATGCTTGGGCACGTCGGGATTGGTGCGCGCGAGTATGAGTCCAAAGGCCGACTGGTGGGCCAACGTCGTCCACACCTTTTGACCGTTCAAGAGCCACTCGTCACCGTCTTTTTCGGCGCGACAGGCGAGGCCGGCCACGTCGGATCCGGCACCGGGTTCGGAAAACAGCTGGCACCAGATCTCCTCACCCGTGAAGAGCGGGCGCAGGAATCGACTCTTCTGTTCCTGGGTGCCGTGCGTAACCACGGTCGGGGCGACCATGCCGTAGCCAATGACGTTGCGGCCGAGCGCCGACGGCGCACCGGTCTTCGAGATCTTGCGCATCGCGTACAGCTGATCCGAGGGTGTGCCACCGAGTCCGCCCTCGCCGAGTGGAAAGTGCACCCAGGCGAGCCCTCGGTCGAACTGCTCGCCCAAGAACGTGACCGGCTCGGTCTCTTTTGGTGGGAATGACGTCACCAGGTCGTCAATGAGTTCATCAATCTCGGCTTCACTGGTGGCCATGGCACTCCTCATCGATCGATCGACGTTCGAATACTAAAGAGTAACGCTCACGACGTCGGAGATCGTGCGACGGTCGGTTAGAAAGGTGAGGTGAAAACACCACGAATCTTGGCCACGTCCGGTGGCTACGTCGCCGGGCCGGTGCAGATGTCCTGGCGACTCGGCACGATGCTTCTCGACGCCCTCACCTCGACCGACAAGGTCCGACCGCGCGTCTGTCTGGTGAATACCGCGATGGGCGACAACCTTGCGTACTACGCGATGGCCTACGAAGCGTTCAACGCGGCCGGCTGTCACGTGACCGAACTCAAGGTCTTCCCCCAACCTTCGGCCGACCCCGAAGAACGGCTCTGCGGCAGCGACCTCGTATGGGTGGGCGGCGGCTCGGTTGCGAACCTGCTCTCCCTCTGGCGACTCCACGGCGTCGACGGCGCGATGCGCAGCGCGTGGGAGCGGGGCGTGATCCTGGGTGGCGTGTCGGCCGGCAGCCTCTGCTGGCATCTCGGCGGCACGACCGATTCCTTCGGTCAGATCCTCCAACCGGTGACCAACGCTTTGGGATTCTTGCCCTACGCCAACGGGGTCCACTACGACGCCGAAACGCAGCGTCGTCCGCTGCTGCACCAACTGATGAAGAGCGGCGTTCTCTCGCCCCTCGCCTACGCCACCGACGACACCGTGGGTATCTGGTACGAGGGCATTGAAGCCACGACCGTCGTTTCGGACGCGCCGGTTGACTCCCAGAACGGTCCGGCCGCGTACAAGGTCGAACTCGTTGACGGCGACGTCGTCGAGACGCGCGTTGGCGTCGGCGGTTCCTTCCAATGACCGTTTTGATGGCCGATAGAATTGGACTCGCAACACTCGGCTTTTGAGTACTTCACGCGAGTGCGAACCAGGAGAGATGCACCGCAATGATCATCGCCACCTCCACGATTACTCGAACCTTCGGGATTGTGGCCCCGACGTTGACCATTTTGCAATGCCTGGCGCAGGCCAACCGCATCCGCACGACCGGCGCCCGGGGCGTCTCGCTGGCCACCTGGATTCTGTCGGCGTTCATGTCCCAGATCTGGTTTTGCTACGGCCTCATCTTTCACGTGACGGCCGAACTAGTGGCGAACCTTCCGGCGATCGTTGTGTCCTTAGTGGTGGCCTTCCTCGCCGCCCGGAGTCAGAACAAGATGGCGCGCAGCGTGATGGGCTACCTCTCGGCGACCGTGATCACGATCCTCGCCACCTACGTGGGATCGTTCCACGACCTGCGCTGGGTGTTGGCGACGGTGGCCGTGGGAAGTTCCATCATCATCTATATGCCGCAGCTGGCCTTGGTGATCCGACCGAAGGACCTGAGTGGCGTATCGATCATCAGCTGGTGCCTCGCCTGTCTCACGTCCCTCGGATGGCTGGTCTACGGATTCTTGATCCACCAGCCGCCACTCGCAATTCCCAGTTTCGTGATGCTTCCGTCGGCGTTTACCATTTTCGTGCAAGCCTCACGACACCGAATCAACAACAATTCGCGCACCGGACTGCAGGCGCCACTGGTCGAGTAGACGAAGCTCAGCGCGTCGGTTGCGGGAGCGCGGCGCGAACCGCGTCCATCCGTTTCGAAAGCGCCTCCGCCTTTTCGAGCGCGTCGGTCGAACCGCACTCGTGCAGCCAGTTCGCGAGCATCCGGTACCCGTCTTGGGTCAGCACGGACTCCGGATGGAACTGCACGCCTTCGAGGGGCAAGGTCCGGTGGCGCATGCCCATGATGAGACCGTGTGACCGGGCCGTCACATTGAATTCCGTGGGAAGGCCCTCGTCTTTGACGACCAGGGAGTGGTAGCGGCCGACCACCAGTGGATTGCTCACGCCGGCGAACACTCCCTGGCCCTCGTGGTCCACGAGACTTGAGCGGCCGTGGAGCAGTTCCGGCGCGCGGTCGATGGTCGCACCGAAGGCCTCGCCAAGCGCTTGATGACCGAGACAGACCCCGAACATCGGAATCTGATGGTCGGCGCAGAATCGAATAATCTCGACGCAGTTGCCCGCGTCACGAGGGTGCCCCGGGCCCGGCGACACCAGCACGCCGTCGGGCATCAGTTCCGCCACGCGCGCGGGCGTCACCTCGTCGTTGCGATGGACCGTCACTTCGGCACCCAACTCGGCCATGTACTGGACGAGGTTGTAGACGAACGAGTCGTAGTTGTCGACCACGAGGATTGACGGTGCGATGCTCATTGAGAAATTCTAGGTCCGAGTCAGTAACTAACATTTCTCAATGGAGCCGATTGACCTCACGTCGTTTCTCGGACTCGTCGAGCAGGGCTTCAACGTGGTACCGCTGTCGGAGACGCTTCAACTCGACCGCGAGACTCCCGTCTCGTTGTATCAGCGATTCGGCGCTCGAGCGATCTTTCTGCTCGAAAGCGCCGCCCTTGGCGAAGCCACCGGCCGCTACTCATTCATTGGACTCGACCGCCGCTGGAGGGTGACGACGCACGAAGGAGCGACGGTGGTCCAGGGAACCAACGGTGGTGACTCGTCGCTGGCCCCGCTCGACGCGCTTCGGCACATCCTGGCCCGCTACCGGACGCACACGCCCCGAAACCTCCCCGATTTCTTCGGTGGCGCCGTCGGATTCGTGGCCTATGACTACGTGCGTCGACTCGAGCGCCTTCCGCGTGCGGCGGTGACCGACATGTGGCCCGACGTGGACTTTTCTTTCGCCGGAGCGGTCCTGATCTGTGATCACGTCCAACACTCGACCACCGCCGTGGTGAACGCCGTCATCGAAGATGGCGAGGATCCGAGCGCGGTGTACGAACGCGCCCGCGACCAACTCCACGCCATTATCGAGGTCTTGTTGGGCGTGGAACCGCCCAGTGACCCCGCGACGGAACGCCTCGTCGCGACGGCGCCGAGCCAGCGTTCAGCGATTGACATTCGAACCATCGCCAAGGGCCTTTCCAATTTCACCGGCGCCGCGTACGGCGAAGTCGTCGAACGGGCCCGCGAGCACGTGTTCGCCGGTGACGTCTTTCAGGTCGTCCCGAGTCAACAGTTCCAACGATCCAGTACCGTGAATCCCCTCACGCTCTATCGGGTGCTGCGCGCACTGAATCCCTCTCCGTACATGTACCTGCTGGATTCCGGTGACATTCAGATCGTCGGTGCGTCGCCGGAGATGTTGATGCGCGTCCACGACGGACTCGTCAGTTATCGCCCGATCGCGGGCACGCGGGCCCGGGGCGTGAATGAGACCGAGGACCTCGAACTCGAGCAGGAGCTCCTGCACGACGAAAAGGAGATCGCCGAGCACGTCATGCTGGTCGACCTCGGCCGCAATGACGTGGGCCGCGTGGCGACGCCGGGGACGGTGCGCGTCGACCGGTTGGCCCACATCGAGCGCTACTCCCACCTCATGCACCTGGTCTCCCACGTCGAGGGCCGACTGAAGGAGGGCCTGGACGCCTTCGACGCCTTCGACGCACTCTTTCCGGCGGGCACTCTGACCGGCGCGCCGAAGGTGCGCGCCATGGAACTGATCGATGAGTTCGAACCGGTCTTTCGCGGACCTTACGGCGGCGCCGTCGGCTACTTCTCTCTGTCGGGGAACGCCGACTTCGCGATCACCATCCGGACCTTGTCGTTACGCGGTGGCGTGGCGACGGTACAGGCCGGCGGCGGGGTCGTGGCCGACAGTCGGCCGGAGTTGGAGTACGAGGAATCGATCAACAAAGCTTCGGCTCCGCTCCTGGCCCTCGAGATCGCCGACCCGCTCTTCTCTTAGTCGCTACTCGTCCTCGTCGTCGAAGGACGGCGCCGGCCTCGGCTTCGCGCCACGCCCCTTCTTTTTTCGCGACGAAACCTCTTGCTCACGGCTCAACTCTTGTTGGATCATCTCGTCGCGAATGGTGCGCCAACTCTCGAGACGACGGGGTGACAGTTCTCCACTCGCCACCGCCGCTTCGACGGCGCAGCCCTCGTCCCCGCTGTGCGCACAGTCCGAGAATCGACAGTTCTTAGCCAGGGCGGTGATGTCGGCGAAGGCGTCGTCGAGGCCCTGTTGACCGATGGTGAGGTCGAGCAGTCGGATTCCGGGGATGTCCAGTAACACTCCCCCGCTGGTGAGTCGGTACAGCCGTCGAGTCGTGGTGGCGTGACGACCTTCGCCGCTACGACTGACCGACGCGGTCAACTCGTTCGATCCCTCCAGGGCGTTGAGCAACGATGTCTTACCGGCCCCGGACGCCCCCAGCATGACCGCCGTCACACCTAGATGGAGTTGTGCTCGTAGCTCTTCGATGCCGTGACCGCTGGCCGAACTGGTCGTCATCACCTCGACGCCCGGGACGGTTTCCTCGGCCGCGGTGACGATTGATTCCACGACGTCGGAGCCGTCGGATTTGGTGAGCACCACGATCGGCGTGGCGCCGCTGTCGAAGGCCATGACCGCCAGTCGCTCGAGCATGAGGACGTTCAACTCTCGATCAATAGGCACCACCACGAGCACCACGTCGACGTTCGCGGCGAGCACCTGCACGTCGCCGGGTGTCGCGCCGGGACGTCGCAGTTCGGTCGTGCGAGGCGACACCGAGATCACGTAGCCGTCTCGAACGCTCACCCAGTCGCCCGCGACCGGACTGAGGTTCAGCGTGGTGGCGAATTGACTCGTCGACGTCGTCTCGTGACCGAACTGGTTGCACCAAATCACGTCGGCGGTCGTGCCGTGAACGATGCTGACGCGACCCGGATTCGAATCGGCCGAGAACTCGACGCCAGAGCCGATGGCGAGTCCCAGGGTACGCAACACCCCCGCGACGATCTCGCTCAACGGAGTACTCGACGGCAGTGATTCCAAGTTGTCCCTATCGACGGAAGACCGTGCGGTCTCGAGGTCAGTACAGTCCTCCAAGGCTATTGGACGCCTCGCCGGTCGGTGAATCCCCGTGGACGGTTCCCGAAATCGACGGTGTTGGGTGGAATGATTTGACCATGAGCAAAACCGGTTGGCCCACGTTCTGGCACCTGCACCCGGGGGTGCGGAAGCATGAAGAACTCTCCCTCGGCGAGCGCTCCGCCGACCGCATGCGCAACATCATGGGATCGTGGCCCTTCGTCTTCAGTTTCTTTGGAGTCATGATCCTCTGGGCGGCGGTGAACACTTACTTCCTCCAACGGGTGATTCACCACAAAGCATTCGACCCGTATCCCTACATCCTGCTGAACCTCTTTCTTTCGATGTTGGCGGGTGTGCAGGCGGCCGCACTCCTCATTGCCGCCAAACGCACCGACTCGATCGCCTCCGAGATTGCCCTCCACACGGTAAAGAACACCGACGACATACGGACCCTGTTGGACGAGAACACGAACCTAATCAAAGAAGTCAAGATCGCCACCGACCTGCTCGACGAGATTCATCGCCACGTGGCGGCCCTGAGCCCCCACGCCGGTCGGTTTCCGCCGGGCGGGTCACCTCCTCCTCCGTAACGGCGTTTCACGAAGACGGCGAGCGCCCGATGCGGCCGTGACGGGGTGATTCTCACGTGACAGGCTGGGGCCATGAATGACGAACCCGTACACGTTGAACTCATCGGCACCACCTTGGTGGTCGCCATCAATCGTCCCGACGTTCGAAACGCCGTCAACGGTGCGGTCGCCGCGGCACTCGCCGAGGCGTTTCGCGCGTTCGAAGAGAACGACGACGCCAAGGTCGCGGTGTTAGCGGGCGACGGAGGAACCTTTTGCGCCGGGGCCGACCTGCGCGCCATGGGCACGCGCGACGCCAACCGAGTGACCAGCGACGGTGATGGTCCGATGGGGCCAACGCTGATGACCTTACGCAAACCGGTCATCGCCGCGATCGACGGCTACGCCGTCGCCGGCGGAATGGAGCTCGCGCTGTGGTGCGATCTGCGAGTGATGGAAGAAGACGCCACACTGGGCGTGTTCTGTCGACGCTGGGGCGTCCCCCTGATCGACGGCGGCACGGTCCGGCTGCCGAGAATCGTCGGCGTCGGTCGGGCCCTGGATCTGATCCTCACCGGTCGAGCGGTCGGCGCCACCGAGGCGCTCGCCATCGGCCTCGTGAATCGCGTCGTGGAACGTGGTCACGTCCGAACGGCCGCGCTGGACTTAGCCGAAGAGATCGCTTCGTTTCCCGAGGTGTGCATGCGAGAGGACCGGCTCTCGATGTACGAAGGACTCGGTCGACCCGAATCCGAGGCGATGGCGATTGAGTTCGCCCACGGCCAAACCTCGCTGCACGCCGACATGCGTGAACACGTGAGCCGCTTCGTGTCCGGCGAGGGGCGCCACGGCAGCTTCACCAAATGATCAATGCCACTCGAGCCCGGTTGGAATGGTCCGGGACTCGAGTGGCACGGTGATCGATATTACTAAGTGTGGCGAAGTAATTCTTTAGAAGTAGTAGTACTCCGGCATGAAGTTCAACAGCGGACTTCCGGTCCAACCGATGGAGCTGTGCAAGGTCTTGATGGTCTCGGCCGTCGGCGCGCTCTCCGGTTCGTACAGGACCGGCAGGTTCTGCGCGGCGAAGGTGGCGTAGTCGGTCAAGTTCGACTTGCCGAAGTCCGTGCCCTTGATGAGCGTGGTCATCGTCGTGTTGGCGTAGTCACCAGGGTTGAAGCCACCCCCGACGGCGAACAGCGTCTCGCCCGTCGGGAAGTAGTTCGGAGCGAAGGTCCAACCGCCGCCCCACATGCAGAGCTGGAAGCCGGCGCCACTGGAGCAGTCGGCGACCACACTGTTGAAGGACTCGGTCGAGGTCCCGACCTTGATGCCGACGAGGGCCCAGTCCGCGACCTCGGCGGTGATCTCTTGGGTCAACGACGGTGAGCCACTGGCGTAGACGAAGGTGAAGCTCAAGGTGTAGCCCTGGGTGATCCCGGCGCCGCACTGGCTCGATCCGGTACCCGGGTTCACACACGTCTGGACACCGCTCTCAATCTTCCAACCGTGCGAGGACAGCAATTTCTTCGCCGTGATCAGGTTGAACGGATACGGGTTGGCGATCGGCGCGGAGTACTTGGTCGGCACCACGGCGGGCAGCGCCGTGTAGGACGGGAAGCCGTAACCCTTGTCGACGTTCTTGATAACCCCCGATTGGTCGGTCGCATCTTGCAGGGCCTGGCGGATGTAGAGCTGATTCACGGCCGCCACCTTCGGGTCCTTCTTGTTGAAGTTGAACGGCGCGTAGTTGAAGCCCCAGATGGTGCCCGTCGAGAGGTTGTACTTACTGGTCAAGTTGGCCCAGTTCGGTCCCACCTGGCCGGGCGAGGGCGCCGGTGAGGTGAGGACACCCGGGTCCACGAATCCGAGGTCGAGTTTGCCGGCCTGCAGGTCGTTCTCTTCGGCCTGGGTCGTGGTGTAGGCGATCTCCTTGACGAAGGCGACCTTGGCCTTCACCGGACCGGAGTACTTGTTGTTCGGCTGCAAGGTCAGGTTGCCCAGATTGTCAAAAGAGGTCAATCGCCACGGGCCGTCGTCACCGCTCTGCCAGAGGGCGTCGGTGTAGGAAGCGGTCTTGCTCGAAAGGCCGTTCAAGTAGTTGTACACGGCGGTGCAGGCCTTGTCGGTCGACTTCGCACCCCACAGGCCGGTCGCGCAACTCTGCTTCTGCGTGGGAGATGAAACGTCCCACTTGTCCGTGAACGGTGTGATCTGGTTGAGGTAGTTATTGGTGATCCACAGAGGGTTGACGGTCGTCTTGAAGTTAATCGTGACAGTCATGTCCTTGCCGGTGATGCTCGAGACCTGGTCGGGGATACCGTAGCCGGGGTTGTAGCCCCAGAAGTCGGCCGGGAGCGCCTTGTACATGTTCAAGAAGAACATGACCGATTGGGCGTTGACGGTCTGGCCGTCGGCGAACTTCCAGCCCTTGAGCTTCATGGTGACGGTCTTGTCGTGGTTCGAGTACACCGGGTTGAAGGCCAGTGACAGCGACGGAACGAGCGAGACGCTACCGCCGACGCCGAACCAGTACATGGGCCGGAACATCTCGTCCTGGAACTGGTTGATGTTGTCGACCGAGCAGTACTGGCACGATTCGTAGGGGAAGATCCAGTTGGGGTTGGCTCCCGCGCCTTCGGCGAAGGTGAGGGTGCCCGAGACCTTGCCGTTGTTCGGGGGGCCGGCCGTTTTCGGCTTTCCTCCTCCGGACACCGCAACAATTACCACGATGATCAGGGCGACCACAACGAGGCCCGAGATGATTTGTATGAGACGCTTTTTATTGGTCATACGAACACTCTAAGTACGCCGTGATCACATCACTCATCAGGTGGTCACTTAAAGGACACTTCTCACCTATTTATAAGGTAAGGCCAACCAACACTCTGGAACGCAAAACGCCTACGAAAGACCGTTTCTCCTCGGCTGAACGTCTCACGGCCGTCCTTCGTCACCTAATTGTCATTGGAGCCAACCAAGATTCGACGCTCATGGCTTGGATCACGACGGACAGCTCAAATCCAGCACTGATGTCCCGCCGTCGACGAGAACGCGCTGTAAATTCACTGGGTGACTCGGCGTGCACTCCATTGGTTGGGACGCGGTGCACTCTTGTCGATTGCGCTCAGCGCATTGGTCATCGCGACATCCGCAACCCCCACGGCGGCCCACGACAATCCGGCGTTGTCGCCCACGACCACCACCACTGTGCCGAGTGCGTGTGCCTCATCCAGCCCACCGACCACGACGACCACGACGACCACGACGACCACGACAACCGTTTCGTCAACCACGACAACCGTTTCGTCAACCACGACGACGACCACGACCACACCAACTTCGACTTCAACGACCACGGTGCCCACTTCCACGACAACGACCACGACGACGACCACGATTCCCAAGAAAACGGCGATCGCGTGGCCGGCGCGCGATAGTGCGGCCGTGGCGATTCCTCGACTCTGCGTGGCCGCCGCCTCGTCGTACCAACCACGTGTTCCAATCGCGAGTCTGACCAAGATGATGACGGTCTGGGTCGTCCTGCATCAGCTGCCCCTGACCTTTCAAGAGCGCGGACCCTGTCTCGTCGTCAATGCGCACGACGTCGCGCTGTACAACTACGACGTCGATTCCGGTCAGTCGAACGCGCGAATCGTGCTGGGCGAGAGGATCTGTGAAGGGACGTTGCTGCGCGGACTACTCGTGCACTCCGCCGGCGACTATTCACAGTTGCTCATGAGCATTATCGGTTGGAGTCCAACCACCTTCGTACGCGTAATGAATAAAGACGCGCGTGCGCTGGACCTCGCGCGAACGCACTACGTCGATCTCACCGGCATTGCCCCCGCGGACCAGTCGACCGCCGAAGATCAGGCGACGCTCGCGGTCGACCTCATGACCGACGAACCGATCGTGGATCAAATCGTCGCCTTGACGCACGTGGCACTCCCCTACAACGGCGTCGTAATTTCTTACACGCCATTCATCGGGTTGGCCAACGTCGTCGGCATCAAGTCCGGTTTCACCAATCCCGCCGGCGGCTGTGACGTGATGGCCGTCAAGGTCACCATCGGCAACAACACGTTCTTGACCTACGCGGTCGTACTCGGCGAACACGGGGGGAACGCGTTGGGGATCGCGGGCGACGACGCGTTAGCGCTCTCACGTTCTTTACGTCCGTCGATCAAACAGGTGAGGACCCCGTCGGGCGTGCAGTTGGAGTGGACCGGACCGGTCGCTGACGTAAAGGGTTGACCGGTCTAGGACAACGCTTGTCGAAGGTCCTCGACTAGATCGTCGGCGTCTTCGATGCCGACACTTAATCGCACCAAGTTGTCCGGGATCTCCAACAACGATCCGCTAGTTGACATGTGGGTCATTTGCGCCGGCAATTCGATCAGACTCTCCACTCCGCCAAGGGACTCGGCCAGCGTGAAGACCTTGGTCTTCTCCACGAACGCCTTCGCGCTCGCGGCACCGCCGGCCACTTCGACACTCACCATGCCGCCGAATCCCCGCATTTGATCGAGGGCGACCTTGTGGTTCGGATGGGTCTCCAAACCCGGGTACCAGACTCGTTCGATCCTCTCGTGTTGCGAGAGCATGTGAGCCACCTGGGCGGCGTTGGTCTGATGTCGGTCCATGCGAACGGCGAGCGTTCGGATCCCGCGCATGATCAGGTAGCAGTCCAAAGGACCGGGTATCGCTCCCACCGCGTACTGAAAGAACTTCAGGCGCGCCGCGAGTTCCGCATCATTCGTGACGAGCATCCCGCCGATGGCGTCGGAGTGTCCCCCGAGGTACTTCGTCGTCGAATGCATCACGACGTCGGCGCCGAGCGTGAGCGGCGTCTGCAGGTAGGGCGTGGCGAACGTGTTGTCGACCACGAGTTGCGCGTCGTGGCGATGGGCCACGTCGGCCAGCGCCGCGATGTCGGCGATCCGTAGCCAGGGATTACTCGGTGTCTCGGCCCACACCAGCTTCGTGCCGTCGTGCCACGACGACTCGACCGCATCAATGTCCGACAGGTCGACAACGTCGGTCTCGATCCCCCACGGGCCGAAGATTTTCGTCAACATTCGAAACGTGCCGCCGTAGGCGTCGGACGACAGCATGACGCGGTCCCCCGGCGACAAGGTGCGAATCATTGAGTCAGTCGCCGCGAGACCCGAGGAGTAGGCGACCGCGAACTGCGCCTCTTCGAGGCTGGCCATGACCTCTTCGAGGGCCGCGCGCGTGGGATTGTCACCCCGTCCGTAGTCGGCGAACTTGATGACACCGACCGACTCCTGGGCGTAGGTCGACGTGAGGTAGACCGGCACGTTGACCGCGCCGGTCTCTTGATCCGGCTCTTGTCCCACGTGGATGGCCCGAGTGGAGAAGTTCACGACTGTCCTTTCAACTACGTGTCGGGTGCGTTGTTCGAGAGGAATCGAAGGACGTCCGAAGCTGTGATGACGCCGCGGGGCCGGCCGTCGGCGAGTACTAACAAGGCCGGGGTGGTGGCGAGACGTCGCGTCACGGATTCGAGCGGTTCCCCGACGCCGATCGTCTCGAGGATCGGTCCCATGACCGCTTCGATTGGTCGATCGAGCATCGTGGGATCCTTGAAACCCAGCTCCATCAGGTCGAGCTCGATCGCCGTGCCCACGACTTCTTTCGCGGCGAGCGGCAACTCGTCGGTGACGGCGATGACCACTTGAGAGACCCCGCGCTCGCGCATGAGGTCGGTGACTTCGCGCACGCTCTTCTCGGTCGTCGCCAAGATGAGGTCCGTCGCGTTCGCCCCTTTGACGTCGAGGATGTCGCCGGCGGTGGGACCGGTCACCGTCGTCAGAAAGCCGTAGCCCCGCATCCAGTCGTCGTTGAATATCTTCGAGATATAGCCGCGCCCCGTATCGGGCACCAGCACGACCACGCACGATCCCGCGGGAGCGGACTCGGCGACCCGCAACGCCGCGACGACCGCCGTCCCGCCCGATCCACCGATGAGCATCCCCTCTTCGTGAGTGACGCGTCGCGCCATTTCGAAGGCGTCAGCGTCGCTCACCGCGATCACTTCATCCACCAGGCTCGGGTCGTAGTTGGCCGGCCAGAAATCCTCGCCGACGCCCTCGGTCAGATACGGTCGGCCCTCGCCGCCGGAGTAGACCGACCCTTCGGGGTCGGCCGCGATGACGCGGATCGCGGGATTCTGCTCCTTGAGATATTTCGCGACGCCGCAGATGGTTCCGCCAGTTCCGGCGCCGGCCACGAAGTGCGTGACCGTACCGTCGGTGTCGCGCCAAATCTCGGGGCCGGTCGTCGTGTAGTGCGCGAAAGGGTTGGCGGGATTCGAATACTGATCGGGCCGAAACGCGCCGGGCGTCTCTCTGGTCAATCGTTCAGCGGTCGAGTAGTACGAGTCGGGGTCTTCGGGCGCCACCGCGGTCGGGCAGACGATCACTTCGGCGCCGTAGGCCTCGAGGAGTCGTACCTTTTCGGCGGCCATCTTGTCGCTCATGACGAAGATGCACCGGTAGCCGCGTTGCGCCGCGACGATGGCCAAGCCGACGCCGGTATTCCCACTGGTGGGCTCGACGATGACGCCACCGGGCTTCAAAAGGCCGTCACGCTCGGCGGCGTCGATCATCGTGAGCGCCGGTCGGTCTTTCGAACTCCCACCGGGATTCATCGACTCCAGTTTCACCAGTACCTGAACGCCGTCGGGCGTGGCCAATCGATTGAAGCGTACGAGGGGCGTTTCGCCAATGAGGTCCAGCAAGGAGTTCGCCACGCGCATGACTCCACCCTATTTGGGACCGCGACCGCTTCGGGGCGACCACAATCGGGCGTCAGTGGTCCGTCGCTCCAATGACCGAGCTCTCAGGTGCTTCGCTGGCGACTCGACGAACTCGCCATTCGATGACGGCGATAGCGATCCAACCGATGGTAATGACGAGCCAGAACGTCAAGAATCGGTAGACCAGTACGACCGCCAGCGCGGGGGCCCGGTGGGCCCCGTAAGCGACGAGGATGACGGCCAAACTACCTTCGACGAGGCCGATGCCACCGGGAATCAGCGGCAGGGAGGCCACGATCTGGGCCACCCCGAAGGCGAGCAACACACCACTCCAAGGAATAGCTGCGTGCACCGCCCCGAAACAGCAGATCAGTATCAGAAAGTCAGCGAACCAGAGCGCGGTGGCCATGGACACGAGTTTCATCACCTTCACCGTCGAAAGAGGTATCTCGCGCATCCGCGCCAGCGTGGACTCGATGCGGGCCATGACATCGTCTCGAGGGTGTCCGGTAAGGCGTTGGATTAGTCGCGTGGCGAATCCCAGGAATCGAAGCAGTGAATCTCGACGAACTAACAGAGCTCCGGCGATGAGCACGACGAACAAACCAACGATGACCGTCCCGCGCGCCTCGACTCCCGCGTAACCCGTTAACGCCACGAGTACTCCGACGAGGAGTAGCAGTGACATGCCTATCGCTTGGGCAATCAAGATCGTCAGAATCGTCCAACCGGCGCTGGCACCGCTGACGCCGTGCCGTCGAAAGAATCGATACCGATAGGCGCTGGAGACGGCGGGCTCCCCGGGGACGGTGTAGGCGATGGCGTTATTGGCGAGTGAGACGAGGGTGAGCGAAGCTAAGGAGATCTCGCTGCCGCTCCACAGCAGAACTCTCTGTTGGAGGAATCCGTAACCCACGACGGACAACACTTCGGCCACCACCGCCCCCGAGGCCCAGAGCACGTCAAGGTGGTCCACGTGATCGAGTGCGGCGACGAACTCACCACGCTTGTCCGCGAGCAACGAAAGAATCAATACGCCCACACCAACGCCGATCACGTAGCGGATGATCAGCCACGATGTTCGACGCGCTCGCGACGGTGTTGGTTCGTCGGTCACGAATTCACATTACCGATGACGTCATAACGTCTTTGAACGCACCTGCGGCGAACGGTTCTCCGCACGACGCTCGCTGGCGCGAACCCTTGACCACTACGATTTGCCATGGCCGAGAGCGATCCCGTCGCATTCACTCCCATCGACCGTCCGGTGCGTACGGCGATCATTGGGCTCGGGCGCGTCTTCGACCTCAACGTCCGCGCCTACGTCGACAATCCCAAAGCCGAAATCGTGGCGATCGTCGATACCAATGAACTGCGCCGAACGCAACGCCAGATCGAATGGCCGGCGGCGAGGGCCCTGGCCTCGGTGGAAGAGTTGATCTCGAGCGACCTCGAGATCGATGCCGTGGAGTTGCTCCTCCCGACCACCCAAAACGAAGAGGTGGTGATGGCTTGCCTGGCCCAAGGTTGGCACGTCAATCTCCAAAAACCCTTCGCCAACGATCTGGCGAGCGCGTCGAGGATGGTACGGGCAGCGATTCAGCGTGATCTTCAGCTCCGGGTGATGGAGAACTATCTCTTCTATGAACCGCTGCTCAAATTGAAAGAGACCGTCGACTCCGGCGAACTCGGAGAGATCAGTGGGTACCACATGAAAATGGTCGCCAGCGGACGAGGCGGTTGGGAGGTGCCCGGCGATTCGTACGAGTGGCGATTCCAGCAAGCACGCGACGGTCGCGGTCCCCTCTTCTTCGACGACGGGTGGCACAAACTCTCCACCGCCCTTTGGCTGTTCGGACCGGTCAAGGAAGTGCGCGCCTGGATTGGCGTGACGGAAGTGATTCCCGGTATCGAGTTGGACGCGCCGACCACGGTGATCTGGGAACACGAAAGCGGCGTGCGCGGCGTGTGGGACGTCACGTTGGCCATCGACATGTACCTACGTTCCGATTACTACACCAACGACGAGCGCTGGGAGGTCACCGGTCAACGAGGTTTCGCCCGGGTAAATCGCTGCACCGGTCGAGGAATCCAGGAGCCGAGTTTCGAGAAGTACCTCGACGGCGAGATGCGATCATTCCACGCTCTCGACGACGATTGGGCGAGCAGCTTTCGCGACTCGGGCCGCCATTGGATCGACGCGTTGCGGACGGGACGGGGTCCTCTTCTCTGGGGCGCCGAAGAAGCCCTCGACGTCCTTCGATTGGCACTCGCCGCGTACGAGAGCAACGCCAACGGCGGGATCGGTGTGAATCCGAAATCACTCGATCTCGAGCGGGAACCAAATGCCACTCAGGCGTAACTGTCACAACCCACGGACGGCCACGCGGAGCAGTCAGTCGGCAACGAGTTCGTGAGCGAGTGGTAATCGAACTCGACGATGTCACGACGCGCTTGGCCGACGCCGGGTTCATCGCTGCTCGCGAAGAGGCGGAGGAACTCCTGGAGTGTTCAGAGGGCGACGACCGCGTTCTTGCGTCCATGATCGAACGACGACTCCGTGGCGAACCACTCGCGTGGATCACTGGCTTCGCCATGTTCTGCGGATCGAAAATCCGAGTCGATCGTGGCGTGTACGTACCGCGCTGGCAGAGCGAACCACTGGCCCGTCGTGCTGCCACGCGACTGCCGGCACAGGGAAGGGCCATCGATCTTTGTACGGGATCCGGAGCAATCGCGAAGACTCTTCAACTCTCACGACCCGGCGCACGGATTGTCGCCTCGGATCTCGACGATCGGGCGGTGCACTGCGCTGGTTCAAATGGCGTCGAGGTCTACGGCGGTGACCTCTTCGCACCACTTCCTCGTGATCTCGAGGGAACGGTCGACGTCGTCGTCGGGGTCGTGCCGTATGTTCCCACGCGAAGCTTGCGGCTGCTGCCGCGCGACACAATGGTCTTCGAATCAACGTTGTCCTATGACGGAGGCGAAGATGGAGTCCATATCCTTCGCCGCGTCGTGAGGGAAAGCGGCCGCTTTCTTCGACCCGGAGGCGCTCTTCTCATTGAACTGGGTGGCGACGAAGTTGAACTGCTCCAAGATGATTTGACCGGCCAACAATTCACGGACGTCGAGACTCTGTTCGATGATGACGGTGACGTCCGAGGTCTCGAAGCCACGTTCAACAAGTAACTGGACGGTCAAAAAATGGCGCGAATTGGACGATGAAATGGGAGAATCTCATTATGCCTTTCGACGAAGTCAAAAATCATCTTTCGAATGACTGAGATGCGCGGCGAATCCGATCACTCTCACGCTGTCTCTTCGACGAGTGACATTCGCTACGTGCTCGTCTCGCTTGTATTAATCAGCGCTTTTCTCGTCGGTGAGGTTGTCGCCGCGGTACTGGGACACTCACTGGTGCTGTTCGCCGACGCTGGTCATATGTCGACTGATGTCGCCGCACTCGCTCTCAGTGCGTGGGCCATTCGCCTCGCGAGACGTCCGGCCGAGGGCCGCTGGACCTTCGGTCTCCAGAGGGCGGAGATCCTTTCGGCGGCGGCCAATGGAGTTGCACTGGTGGCGATCTCCCTGCTTATTGCCGTCGAAGCCATCGAGCGACTCATCAACCCGCATCGAGTGCACGGGGGTCTTGTTCTGGTCGTCGCTGGAGTTGGCGCTCTCATCAATGTCATCGCGGCGTGGGTGCTGTCCAAAGCCAATCGTCGCAGCCTCAATCTGCGGGGCGCCTACGTGCACATCTTGACGGACCTCTACGCCTTCATCGGAACGGCGATCGCCGGGCTCGTCAT
This sequence comes from Acidimicrobiaceae bacterium, assembly GCA_003167415.1. GTDB lineage: Bacteria > Actinomycetota > Acidimicrobiia > Acidimicrobiales > RAAP-2 > RAAP-2. Next base: position 92,337 of record PMTF01000016.1, read on the forward strand.
TGTGCTCACCGGGTGGAACCGCGCGGACTCGATCGCGTCACTGGTGGTCGTGGTGCTCATGATTTACGCCGCTTGGGGATTACTACGAGACGCTGGTCGAATCTTGCTCCAAGCAGCGCCGGACAGTTTGGTCCTCGCCGACATCCGATCGCATCTCTGCGGCGTAACTCATGTTCTCGACGTTCACGATCTCCACGTGTGGACACTGACTTCAGGTTCACATACCGTATCGGCGCACGTCATTGTTGAAGATCACTGTTTCGATACCGGTCACGCCCCGCGGATACTTGACGCACTCCAGAGTTGCCTCATCGAGCATTTCGACGTTGAGCACGCGACGTTCCAACTAGAGCCCGCTTCACACGTGAATCATGAAGGCAACCTGCACCCTTGAGTCGGTGCACGCGTGTGCCCCAGAGTGCGTGGTCGAGATTGCCACGAATTGATGAGTCCTCGCAAACGTGTCGTGGCCGACCATGGGGCAATACCGATACGGAGATCAATCTCGACATTTGTGCCCTCGGCGAGAGATCCAGGGAGGTGTTTGCACCGTATAACTGACGTGATGTCCAGTCATGGTGATCTCTCATTGATTCGCCCACGGGTGACTAGGAGTATTTCCCGACCGACTCCCCGTCAGCTGTCAACCGACGTCATGTGGCGTGTCCTTCGAATCTGCGGAAGCGTCTTGTTGATCTCGACCGGGATCATTCATCTCGATCTTTACCTCACCGGATACCGGACAATTCCCACGATTGGATGGTTGTTCCTGTTGCAAGTCATTGCCGATTTCGTGTTGAGTGCGGCGCTGATCGTGTCGGACCGCCGACTGGTGTCGGCGGCTGGAGCCGGGCTCGTGATGTCAACGCTGTTGGGGTATCTCCTGGCCCTGCGCATCAGCCTCTTTGGCTTTCGCGAGGTGCGCACCACCGCGGGCATCGTCGCCGGTGTCATCGAGATTGCCGGTTTCGCTCTGCTCGCCGCGTTCACGTTGCGTCCGTTCCCTCGCGACGAGATTCCAACGTCACGGTTCCCGAAACGAATCGGGATCGTAAATCGAAGCGTGGCGTTGCGCGCGAGCCGGTGGGCAGTCGTGGTTCTCACGGTGCAGGCCGCCATCTCGCTGGGTCTGTTGTTGCCCAATCCGGGCGCGGCGTCGACGAAGACCGGCGGCCCGGCGGTCCTGATTAAGGTCGCTCAAGTTAAGGGAATCTCGGTACTCGCCAACGCTCACGGCTACACGTTGTACTGGTTCGCGCCGGACTCGCCTACCGCGTCACGCTGTTACGGGACTTGCGCGGCGTACTGGCCTCCCCTGCTCGGCGTGCCCGCGGCCACGGGCGTGGCGGGGTCCTTCACCACGTTGCGGCGATCCGGAGGAGCGACGCAGGTCACCTACAACGGTCATCCTCTCTACACCTACGTCGGGGACTCCGCTCCGGGACAAGCGAGCGGCAACCGCATCTACCTGAACGGTGGCTGGTGGTACGAGATGAAGGCGTCGAGTTAGTCGTACGTTCCGACGTCGCTCCGTTCGCCGTTACCACACGCCCGGGAGCAGCCTCCAGCGAACGTTCGCTCGATACGCCTGGTAGCCGCCACTGGAAACGAGCAGTCGCTCTTCGACGAGGGCTCGTCCGACGTTGCAGCCGCAAATGAACGTCACCACGAGGGCGTTCTGCACCGAAAGGCTTTGCAGGAGATAACCGATTTGGAGAAAGAAGTAAGAGGCGTAGATCGGATGGCGGATGACGGAGTACGGTCCGCGTTGCTTCAAGCCGCGGTCGGCGGCGGCGAAGCCGAAGGAACGACCCAGGGCCACGAATGACGCCACACAGATCACGAGGCCAATCATCTGGATGTCGAATCCGGCGACGACGCCCCAGTGCGGATGAGCACCGGTGGGCCGTAACAACACGCCGCCGAAGGTGCCGCCGAAGGCGAGGAGCCAGTCGAGCGGTCGCTGACTCACCACGCGAGCCGGACGACGCACCAAGTAGGCGACGACGACCCACATCTCTTCGGCGAAGAATACGGCGCCGATCAGGGAGTGCGTGCGTGAGTAATACTCGAAGCCCGCCCGGGCGAACAGCGCCGCACCGAACGCGGCGACGAGATTCGCCGTGATGCGTACGGTCAAGACTGCTCGCGATGAACGATGTGGCGTCTCGCGCGCTACGCCCTTCGAAGAGAGTTCCTCGAGCTCGTTGAGCGCGGACTCGTGGCCGTCGGAACGCGACCGCGCGCGTTCTCGTTCACGGTACGTGTTCGGCGTCATCAACCGGTCGACAACATCGAACGACTGAATCGGCGCTCGATGAGCGCGTCGACACTCACTCGGCCGGGCCCGAGAAACACGATCACCAGGGCCATGACGGCGAGCGCCATGTTGAACTCGTATCCCGGCGTCAATGTCTCCGAGTTGATCCCGTTCACCCAGGTGACGGTGATCATCGCCATCACCTGATCTCCGAACAGGGCCAGTCCGGCCAAACGCGAGCCCAGGCCGAAAACGAGAGCGATGGCGCCGGCGAATTCAATTATCCCGCCGAGAACGGCGAAGAATCCGCCCGGGTGCAGGTGCGCGGTGTTCGAGAAAAAGAGGGACGTTTGGTGGATCCCCGGACCGTTGAACGCTCCGAACAGTTTCCCGGCGCCGTAGTAGATGAAGATCCACGCGAGAGCGATGCGCACAGCAATGAGAGCGGCATCGCTGGCGCGCGTCGTGGGACGGGTCGAGAAGACCATCGACAATAGGGCGCGAGCGCGTCGATTCGACTGGTGCAACACCGCCGACATTAACGAGTTCCGCCGCGAGCGGTCTCGTGCAGCGATTCACGCGCTCCGACTTCCACGGGAGCGCTGGTTGAAGTGTCGTTGAAACTTCCGAACGCCGAGCGATCACCGACGTTTTCCTCGCGGACCTCGAGCGGTCGAAAGGGACCCAGGAGTTGCGCGACCAAGACCGAGAGGTGGCGCGCGCGTGCCGCGCTCTGCTCGACGGCGAGCGGCCGGCCCGGGAGACCGGTGTCGATGCGGATCGTCTCTTTCGTCGGGAACACCGCGCGGCCGGAGAGCTGGTCCCAGATGGTCAGAGCGAATCCGAGGTTGACGTCCTGGCGTCCCTCGACCCGGTGGTGGATTCGGTGATAGTTCGGACTGCAAAAGATCCGATTCAAGGGACCGAAGCTGAGATTCGTATTGGAGTGCTCGAAGGCGACCACGGCGGCGTAGACGACCAACAGAGTGGTGGTCACCGCACCATTGGCGACGAGCACGATTCCCGGGATCAACGCGATGAGGTAGGACACGTGAATCAAGGGATGGGTGCGAAAGACGGTGAGCACGCTCATGTCTTCTTGCGAGTGGTGCAGCTCATGGAATCGCCACAGCATTCGGACCCGGTGATTGGCCAGGTGTGCGGTCCAGTTGCACGCGTCCATGGCTACGAAGATGAGCGCAATGACGAGCCAACGAGGCAAAAACTCGAAACGCGGTACGACGATCCAGGGCAGTGAATGCCGGGCGACCTCGGCGAAGGAAAGCGAGAGCGCCACGACGAGGGGGACCACGAGGGTCGCGTTCAACACCGTGTACAAGACGTCCTGTCGATACCCACGGGCGAAGAACGCCCTACGTTGCGCCGGTCGCAGTCGCTCCACCACCATGAACAGCAAGAGGATCCCCACCGTCACCGGTCCCACGACGACCACGCGTTGATTCGTCATCGACGCGGCAAATCCGGAACCTCCCCAGCGACCTGACAGACCTATGGCCACCAGAACGATCGCCACCGCGACAATCGAGAGGGCGGGCAGGTAGATGCGCGACGAGATCGCGCGCCGGCGACTCTCCGCAGGGACGCGGGACTCAGATGGGCTCGCGGTATCGGGCGCACGGTTCGACGAGATGATGACGGACGACATGCTGGCCTCCTCGTTCACAACCTAGATATCAGAACCCGACGCCGCCACCACCGCCAGCGACGGTCGTCGTGGTCGTCGGCTTGCCCTTGGGCTTCACGGTCACGACGTCGGACCACTTGCCCCAGGTGTCGGTGACGTTGCCCTTCACCTGTCCCGGAGCTTTGTCCAGGGAGAAGTAGTAGAGCGCCTTGCCGCCGTACGTCACTTGCATTTTCCCGCCCACTCCCTTCACGGTTCCGAGCTTCGCGCCATTCACGCCTGAGCCGGCGGTCGCTTTCGTAGCGCCCTTGGGCAAGAAGACCCCGGCCCAGAACTTAAGGCACGTGCTCGTGCACTTGACGGAGCTGGACTTCAGGGTGTAGACGGTCCGGCCGCTCACCAGGATGGTGCCGTACTTGGCGGTCTTGAGAGTCGAAATGACGACACTCTGCGCATGACTGTGCACCGCGCCCGATGCGCTCGACGCGCCGACCGTGAGGCCGAGGCCTCCGACGACGAGGAACGCGGCCGCGATGCGTCCCTTCAAGTTCGCGCGCGATACAAGGTCATTGGATGTCTGGGCCATGTCGTGTGACTCCTGATGTTTGGTTTCGAATGGAAAGGCTGGTGTGTGATCCGTGGAACACCGAATGTGAAATTCTGCACCCGGCGCCTTCACTGCTTCATTGCTATCCAGTAATACGAACGATTGGTTCGAAGAGATCACTTCGATCTCATGGGGACGGTTAGGTCGCAAAGGTGGCCCGCGCGAGCACGGTACCGTGCGTATTCACGAGACGGGCGGAACGAACCAGACTGCCCGGTGCTTTAATCGGAGCGATCCACGAACCGTAGCCGTGTGAGAGGGTGAACTTCCCGACGGTCTCTACTCGGCCATTGGCCAGTGTGACTTCACACCACACGAGGCCCGACAACTTTCCCGCGTCCACGTCCATGATCATCCACGAGGGGCTCCCGGATGAAATGGTCACGTGGCCCACCACTATGCCGTCCGCCGTCAGGCGACTCGACGTCGGTCGCACCGTCGCCGAAGGGCTGGTCGCGCCGCCATGAGTCGTGAGCACCGCGTCAACACCGATGCCGAGCACCGCGACGAGTACCGCGGCCACGGCCAAGACACTGGCCCGGCGTCGTCGAACGGTCAGACGACGAGTGTCGCTCGCTCGGTACCGTTCAATGAGTCGCGTCTCGAAGCCCAAGGAGGGCTCGGCTTCGGGGGCGAGCCACAACATCGTGTCGACGACTCCGGCCAAGGATTCCAACTCCGCGTCACAGTGCGCGCAGGACTCGAGGTGGTCGAGGACCCGTGACCGGCTTCGACCGGAAAGAGTGCCGAGGGCGAATTCGATCAGGTCGTCGCTGATGGCTTCACACTTCATTGATTCCTCCGGTTGGCGACTCATGGGGCCTCCGTGATCGCGGCGGCCTCGCGAAGCTTGGCCAAGCCCAATCGAATCCGACTCTTGGCGGTTCCCAGGGGAATCGCCTCCAGTGAGGCGACCTCGGAAGCCGTCCTTCCGTACATCACGGCGAGCACGATCGCTCGCCGTTGATCGTTGGGCAGTGCGGCGAGCGCGAAGCGTGCCTGCGTCATCGATTCCGACATCGACGCGGCGTCGTCGGGGGAACGATCATTGCTAACCAGTGAGAGGAACGTGCGATCCTCGGGAGCGGTCGGTATGGGTCGTCGAACTCGCACGGCATCAATGGCGAGATTGCGCGTGATCGTAAGCGTCCACGTAGCGACCGAACCGCGACGCGCGTCGTAGACCGCCGCGTGGCGCAGTACGCGTATGAAGGCCTCCTGGGCCACGTCTTCGGCCATACCGGGATCACCGACGATGCCGAGGGCCAATCCGAACAACCGTCGTTGATAGCGCCGGACGAATGCTAGGACCGCCCGATCGTCACCGACCGCCACGCCCGACAGCAGGGCTTCGTCGGAAGCCTCGTCGTCGTAACTTCCGTGCGTTCTCATCTCCAGATAGTACGGCTGAGGTGCTAATTGAGATCAATCGCACACTCAATCTCGTCCGAAACCACTTCGATTCGGCTCTCGGCACAGTTGGCGCCACTCCAGTGATACAAACGGGCCATCTTCTCGGATCGCCGCGACCGAGTGGGTCGCGCGTGGTGGTCGGCGGGCGAGAAACGAGTTGGGACGTACTCCGTCTTCAACAGTCCTGCTCCCCATTCCCAATGAATCGAGCAAGGGGCCAACAATGGTTAACGTTTTCTCTAGTGGTTCGTAACGCTGGACCAAGTGAAATCGGGGACCCATTTCGATGGATATGAGTTGGTGCATCCGAACCACCGCCCGTCGACGTCGCAAGAGCACGGCCCAACGGGGCGCGATTACCATTCTGGCGACTCTCGTGGTGGGGTTCGTTCTGGCCGCTCCCTTCGGCGCCGACACCAGTCGGGCCACCGCCGCTCCCCTCTTCGGGGTTGGGATCACACGCTGCACGTTCGTTGATCACTCGCGCTCCGTGCTCAACTATGCGACGACGCCCTATCGCGTCTCATCATCGAGTCGCGTCCTGGTGACCGAAATTCGATATCCCACCCAGTTTCGCGCCGGAGGACCGACCGAAAGTGTCGGCGCCGCGCCCGTGCCGCATAGCGGCGGTTACCCGATGGTCGTCTTCGCCCACGGTTATGACGTGACGCCCGATACGTACGCGGCCCTCTTGGACGCGTGGGTGCGAGCCGGATTCATTGTCGTTGCGCCAATCTTCCCGGACGAGAGCGCCTCCGCCGTCGCCGCGCAGCACGGCGCGAACACGGAGAACGATCTCATCAACGAACCCGGCGATCTCGCCTTCGTCACCAGCGCCGTTCTTCGGGCGTCGACGACTGAAACGTCGAACTGCCCCGTCGCCTTCGGTCTGGTTGACCACTCGGAGATCGCGCTGGCCGGGCACTCCGACGGTGCCGAAGCGGTAGGTATGCTGGCCTACGATCACGGCCTCGACCCCCAAGGCGTTAACTACGCCAGCCTGCGAACGGGAATCGACTATCGCGCGGTGATGATTCTGTCCGGCGCCGAGGACACGTACCAGTCGTACGCCGCCGAGGCCAGTCGACCGGACCTTCTGGTCGTGCAAAGCCGCGCGGACCAGTGCAATCCCATGGGCCACGGCCTGCTGCTGTACGACGCAATCCACCAACCGAACAAGTGGTTCCTCGAACTGCTCACGGCCCACCACCTCCCTCCATTCGACGATACGGACGCGGCGGCTTATGGCGTGGTGAGCGCCACGACAGTGCGCTTTCTCCAAATCTCACTCGAAGGGGTCACACCCTCGAGCAGCCTTACGGCACTGGGTAATCAGCGTCCCACGATCGCTCGGATGTACGTCGGTGCCAACGGACCTTCAATGAAGAACGTGGCGCCCGTGAAGCAGAGTTGCGGCCCTAACTAGAGATCGCGGCGATTCGGTCCGACTAAGCGTCTCTTCTCACCATCCGCCACGCACCGAGCGCGGTCCAACCGACGAGCCAAGCCACCACGACGCAAATCGCTACGGTCAGGCTTTCCGGGACGAGCGTAGGCCCACCTGGACCACCACCGCCTCCACCCAAGCCGCGAGGGAGCGCCGAGGGTTCCAAGTGCGACATCGCAAGACCGACGAGGCCCCGCTGGGCGTTGATGAGGTGAGGAATCGCCACGCGCGAGAACAACGGCGTAAGGATGACTTCGAGCACGATCATCAGAACGACCGGGACAGTTCTTTGACCCATCAGCGAAGCTAGGCCGAGTCCGACGATGAAGCCGATGGTCGCCTCAAGTTCGATCCACAACCCAGTCCTGATCATCAAGGCGTCCGACGGATACAAGAAAAGTTTCTTGTAGGCCGGGTAGTTCTGCTCGGCGACTTTTACGGCCTCGGCTCTGAGGGTCGCGCGCGATATGTACTTGAACCCCGTCGTTCCGGGAGGAACAATGATTTTCCCATTGCCTTTGAGGAAGCACGGCACGCCATTGGGCCCGTTGTAGGGAAGACCGCATATCGCTTCTTTGGGATGGCTTGCCGCCCAATGATTGAAGCCCGTGGCGCTCAGCCCCGAAGGTACCGTGACTCCCTGATAGTCAAGTTTGGTGGGAGCGGCGAAGACGCAGACGGCGCAGACAATCGTGAACCCCACCGCAACCAGCGGAACGATGATCGCCAGGCCCGCCGGGATGCGAGCGAAATACAGCGCGAGACGCGATCGGCCGGTGATCACGAGGTGTCGAAACATCCCATCGGTGAGATCGACTGATCCGGCGGTGCAGCCCAGCGTGGCCGCGACGATGAAGCCGAAAAAGAACATGATGCCGACGACCAGTGCCGTGAAGATGTCGTAGCCGCCGGCCGGACCGTAGGACTTGGGCGCCACGGCGTGAGCGACCAAACGAACGAGGAGAAATATCGTCGGTACCCCAATGTTGACGACGATCAACGCCGCCATCAGGCCCCGACGTTTGCGCAGCTCCATGATCCTGGTCCTGATCATCGCGCCATTGGGAATCCACGAACCTCGGTTGTCGCGCGAGTCGGCGTTCGCTACGAGGGCGACGGCGGGCGCGGGACCATTCGCGACGGACGTCATACCTTTTCCCCTAATCGACTCGTGACCTGCAAGAACCACGACTCCAGCGATACCTGCAGCTCCTCAAGGCGATAGACGGCGATCCCGTCTTCGACCAAGAGCCGGTTGATCTCGGCAATGGCGTCTTTCCCGGTACCCGACGGGAGGTGAATCGACAGTCCCGAAGCGTCGACGTCGATCTTCTCCCCGAAGGCGGTCGTGGCGAGCACCGTTCGGGCCCGCTCGGGGGACGAGCAACCGACGTGCACTTCCATGGCCGCGCCGGCGAGCAGTTCAGATATTGGACCCTGACGTATAACTTTGCCACGGTCCACGATGGCCACGGCGTCACAGGTTCGTTGAACCTCATCCAAGAGGTGCGAGGAGAGCATGACGGTGCGACCTTCGGCCACCAGCGAGAGGATCATGTCGCGCATCTCGTGCATGCCCGCCGGGTCCAGCCCGTTCATTGGTTCGTCCAGGATCAAGAGTTGTGGGTCGCCCAGCAGGCACGCGGCAACGCCCAGGCGCTGGCGCATGCCCATGGAGTACTTCGACACGCGGTCGTCGGCGCGGTGCATCATTCCAACGCGCTCCAACGACGAATCGATGCGTCCTCTTGCTGCACGCTCGCGCGCGGCCGCCAATATCTCAAGATTCTGTCGACCGGATAAGTGGCCGTGAAAACGAGGTTCGTCGACGATGGCGCCGACGCGCGAGAGTGCGCGGTCACGATGACGAGGTACCGGAACGCCGAGCAGCGACATCGTGCCCGCATCGGCGTGAGTCAAACCAAGCAAAACACGTATCAGCGTCGTCTTGCCCGCGCCGTTGGGACCCAAGTACCCGAAGGCGCAACCTCGAGGAACGAGCAACTCCACGTCGTTGACCGCCGCCGTGTCCCCGAATCTCTTGGTCAAACCATGTGTCTCGACGGCCCAGCGGCTATCCCCGGAGTTCGGATTGGACCTCTCGTCCGTCGTCAGTGCACTCATCAGGTCAACTCCTACTCCAGGTGTCGGACTACTGAAGTCAGGATAAATGAATAAGCAATTACCCGCCATAGGGGAAAACCCTTGTGAACCCCGAAGTCCGGTGAACACGCTTGGGATTGAGCGCGTTGCAACTGAACGATCTCGGCTTCGCACCGTCGGCCGCCGCCGTCGATTCAGAAGGAACGAATTGATCACCGGTCCTTCGCCTCGCGACGTCGGTGCGAATCGCTATAGGTTGGCAATTACTCAGGCGCAAGATAGGGCCGGCGTTCGCAATTTCCCATGTGACGAGTGAAGTGGAGGCTTTCCTTGAATCGACGTTCACACCGATTGACGTTCTGCCTTGCTTTGATTGTCGCCGCGGCGTTGGCCCTTAGCGCGTGTGTCCCGTCGGAAGGTTCATCGGTCATAAGGGCGTCCACCACTTCGACGCCGACGGACTCTGTCGAAGCGAGCTCGCTCTGTTCGTCGACTGCGAACTTCATCCAGCAGTCGATGGACGGGCGCATCACCGGATGCTTCCGCGTCCCGGACAACGTGGGTCAGTCGTTGGTCGTCTCGTTGCAGGCGTATCTCGAGAACTCCGGCACGATTTCGAAAGGCCCGACGACCTCATTGGCATCGTCACCTCACGGCAATCTCACATTGACTCTGTCATCGCCCGCCACTCGACCGGGCGCCACGGTAACCATCATCGGTCGATATACCTCGGGCTCGTTGGCCACGAAAAACTCCTTCGCCGATCTCTGCTGGGACGGTTGTCGAACGGGTCTCGTAGAACAAGGCGTTTCTCTGCACTGGACCGGGCCGCGGTCCTTTCGCGCTGCACTGACGGTCCCTTCGACGGCGTGGCTGGAGATTGACCGTGGTGGCGTGACCATTCAGCCGCTCGTCTCCGGTACCTACGACGTCGCGATTGAGTGCGTGCAACTCACCTCGGGCTGTGCGCTCGGTCCGGCCGCAGCGCAGACGACCATCAAATTGGTGGCCCCCTCGCCACGGCGCTGCGTCAAAGGGCGACCGTGTGAGACGCTTCACCTCAGCGCGTCTCGCTCGGCGCCGGGTGACGAAGTCATCGTGCACGGTTGGGCCCCGCTGGAGTCCATTATCGGGCAACCCTTTGGATTTGACCTTTCCATCGCCGGCTCTCACGCGAAGAGTTACCCCCCGTTCTCGTCGAGTCGGATCTCCAAGACCGACGGCTTCAGTGTCGCTCTCTCCCCCAAGATCCTCACGCTCACACCGGATAAAACCTGGGCGTCGCTTGGTCGACTGACCTCACTCTCGTCCAACTGGGCTGGTCCTTCGTCCATCAGTCCCGTACCAGCTTCATCAGAAATCGCTTGGTGCAGTTCCACGGGACCGGTACTCTCGATCGGGTCCACCTCCACGCCGCTCCGCACTTCGAGCGTGGCGACCACGCTGCGCGGGTCAGGCCTATCGCTCTTGCCCGGGGCCGCGTCGACGCCGCGGTGCGCAACGATCCTCGTCGATCCCGGGCACCACGCTTCGGTCTTCGTCGGCTTCGATGCCGCCATGGACGGCAGCATCCCACCCGTCTACATGGCCGGGCTATACACCAACAACGCCGGTGATTCTTGGCGGTGGGTACCCACGCCGACCGGTTTCACCCCCCAAGACTTTTCGGGCTTCGAAACGAATGGAACGCAAGTCGTCGCCATCTACTTCGACGCCAATCAGAATGACGATGGCTTCGGTAGCCAATGGCCGTTGGGTTCCAATCACGGAGTCATCGAGACCGAGGTGACGAGCGACGGAGGCACGAGCTGGAAAACGTCAACGTTGAACTGTCCGAGCGTCGGACCCTGCGCCGCCTTCGGTCCGTACTATCTCGGCAACTGCGCCATGGACGGATCGAATCAGTCGATCATGTCGGGAGCCCCGGGTTCCGCCACCGGACAGTGGGACAAGTGGTTCAACACGTCATGGGACAGCACGCTCAACGGTTGCTTCTCCCAACAGTTGGTCACCACTTCGGCGCATGGTCTGGTGTTGGTCGATCCTTCGTCACAGTTCGAACTGCTTCAGTCGTCGGATTCGGGTCAGACGTGGTCGAATCGAAGCATTCCACCGATTCCCGGTCAGACGAATCCACTGCCCTTGGGTGACGTGTTGCTCCTCGCGCCTACCGGCGATCTGCTCGCGGAAGTTACGTCGCCTTCATCGACATACGACGAACTCTTTCGACTCGCTCCGGGATCAACATCGTGGTGTCAGGTACCGAACGTCTTTGACGCGACGAAAGGCGCCTGGTTCGTCGGCTCGGTTCGCGTCGACGGCCGCGACCTTCTGTGGAGCCAGGTTCGAAGCACCAACGGTGCGAATCCACCGTCGCAACTCCACGTGCTGGCTCTTTCCAAGATCAAGTGCTGAAGAGTCACTGTCTCGTCACAGATGTTTGAACGTTGCTCATTCTCCACACGTGACAGAAATTGGTCAATGGCTTCAACGACCGGGATGCAAGACTTGCCCCCGAGGGAGGTCCAGTGCTCAATACCATCAGCGGTGCGGACTGGCTCCTCATTGATAGCGATGAGGAATGCGAGGTTCTGCGCCCGATTCGACGCGCCTCTCCTTCTGAGAGCGCGATCATCATCGGTCCTTCGAATGACCGCAAGATGCGGCTCGCCAGGTTGGGCGAAGAAATAGTCTGCTTGATAAGTCGACTTTCGCCACTCGTCCCTCACGCTGGTCGCGTAACGACCTAATCTAATTTTTGACGTTCGAATCTGAACGACCGACAGCGTTGTTGGGAGGTCCTATGCACGTGAACGCCGGTGATACCGCCTGGATGCTCGCGGCAACCGCGTTGGTCTTTTTCATGATGCCCGGACTGGCCTTCTTCTACGGAGGACTGGTCGACGAAAGGAACGTCCTCTCCACGATGGCCCAGTCCTTCGTCGCGATTGGGATCATCTCGGTGTTGTGGATCGTGATCGGTTACTCGCTGGTGTTCGGTCCCGACCACGCCGGGATCATTGGCGGCCTGCAGAACTTCATGCTGCGCGGCGTCGGCAACACCCCCACGGCGTTCGCACCCAATATCCCTCCCTTATTGTTCATGGCGTTTCAGATGAAGTTCGCGGTCATCACGCCGGCCCTCATCGCCGGTGCCTTTATCGGACGAATGCGCTTTTCGGGATACCTCGCGTTCATTGGACTCTGGTCGCTCCTGGTGTACTGCCCCTTCGCTCACTGGGTATGGGGCGGCGGCTTCTTGGGCGCGGGCGGTTTGCACGCCGTGGACTTTGCCGGAGGATCGGTCGTGCATGAGTTGGCGGGCGCCTCGGCTCTGGCCACCGCGATCTACCTCGGACGCCGCCACAAAGTCGACCGCCCTCACAACGTGCCCTTTGTCTTGCTCGGCGCGGGGATCCTCTGGTTCGGCTGGTTCGGATTTAACGCCGGCAGCGCCGGCAACGCCGGTTCGGTGGCCGTCGCCGCGCTCGTCAACACCCAGATCGGGGCCTGCGCGGGGATGTTGGCGTGGATGACCATCGAATGGATCCAACGGCGCAAGCCGTCGGGCATCGGCATCGCCTCGGGTGCGGTGGCCGGATTGGCGGCCATCACGCCGGCGTCGGGTTACGTACCGACGTGGGCTTCGCTGGTGATCGGGGGCGCCGCTGGATTGCTTTGCTACCTGGCGGTGCGGCTCAAGGATCGACTTCGCTACGACGACGCACTGGACGTGGTGGGCGTGCACATGGTGGGTGGGTTCGTCGGTGTCGTGCTCACCGGGGTCTTCGCTAGCCTCGCCGTGAACGCCTTGGGTGCATCCGGTGGGATCGTGCAGTTCGGACGCGAGACGGTCCTCGCGCTCGCTGCACTGATATTCCCGTTCGTGATGACCTTCATCATCTTGTGGATTGTTGACAAGACCGTCGGGCTACGTGTGAGCATCGCGGACCAAGACGCCGGGCTCGATATGAGCGAGCACCACGAGGTCGGCTATGACTGGTTATCGCCGAGTTCAAAGGACCGTCAAGCGCCGACGAATGGAGATGCGTCGGTTACGGAAACGTCTATGACGAATCACGACTCAACCCAAGGACCAATTTAGGTCGACGCGATCAAAGCCATTGGCGGCGCGGTGCTGCCGGGGCGCCGGAGCCTTTGGAAATCATCGGTCACGTCCGCCTTGGCCCGCGGTCGTCCGAAGAGATAACCCTGAATGAATTCACATCCGAGCTCGTCGAGCACGGAGCGCTGGGCTTCTTGCTCCACGCCTTCGGCGACGCAGGTAAAGCCCATGGCGTGGCTGAGGTCAACAACGCCGCGCACCACGGCCGAGCCTTCGACGTCGGCGGTCATGCGATCAATGAAGGACTTATCGACCTTGACGAAGTTGATCGGCAGGTCGGCGAGGTAGCTCAGTGACGAGTAGCCGGTGCCGAAATCATCGATCGCCAGTCGAACCCCGAGCGATCTGAGGGCGAGGAGTCGGGGAACGGTGACGCCAAGATTTTCCACCAGGGCACTCTCCGTCACTTCTAGAACGAGCCCGTCGGGCGAAAGACCCGATTCGTTCAGTGCTTGCGCCACGCTCTCGACCACTCGGGCATCTTGGAGCTGATGGGCCGAGAGGTTCACGCTGACATAAAAATCTTGGTCGACCACGCCGTTTTGTTTCCACTGCTGCGTCTGGCGAACCGCGGAGCGCAGCACTTGCTTTCCGAGCGGCACGATGAGCCCGGTGTCCTCGGCAACTTTGATGAACTCGATCGGAGCGAGGAGACCCCGGCTCGGATGATTCCAGCGCACCAGAGCTTCCGCCGCGATGAGTTGTCCGGAGTGCGTCTCGACGATTGGCTGATAGAAGACTTCGAACTGGTTGGCGTCGATGCCTTCTCGAATACCGACCTCAGTCTCTAATCGCCGCAACGCGTCTTCGTGCATCTTGGGTTGGTACATCTCGAAGCGCCCTTTGCCCTTTCGCTTCGCCACGTACATGGCGAGATCGGCGTCGCGCAAGAGATCGTCGGGCGTCTCCAGTGGTCGATTGGCGATGGCGATGCCGATGCTCGGTCGCATCGACACGTCATTGGTGAGGACGCGAAAGGTCGGATTCAGAGCGTCAATGATTCGCTCGGCGACCGCTTGAGCCGCCACGGGCATGAATCCCGCTTCGACCAGGACGGCGAACTCGTCCCCGCCAAACCGAGCGACCGTGTCACCGGGTCTGGTCGCGGAGCGGATTCGTTTTGCCACTTCAACTAACAGCTGATCGCCGGCCGGGTGGCCGAAACTATCGTTGACCGTTTTGAAGTCGTCGAGGTCCAAGAACAGGACCGCCACCGAGTTGCTTTCGCGGGCGCTTCGGTCCATGGCGTGGGAAAGCCGATCAAAAAACAGTGCCCGGTTCGCTAGGCCGGTGAGCGTGTCATGGAAGGCCTGATGGTTGAGCTCTTGTTCGAGTGCGTGACGCTCGGTCACGTCGCGACTATTCAGCACGATGGCGCATACGTCGGGCTCATCGAGGAGATTGGTGATGACGACGTTGACAATTCGCCATTGACCATCGAGATGGGCCATTCGGAATTCGAATGCCGAGGTGCTGCCGAGCCCCCCGGAGAGGACCTTGGACAAATGGGCTTGAGCGATGGGCACGTCGTCCGGATGGACTACTTCATGGAGCGACTTGCCGACAAATTCGTACGGTGGTCGGCCCAAAATCTTCATGACCGCTTCGCTTTGATAGGTGATCCGAAGGTCGGTTCCGAGCAGCGTGATGAGGTCCGAGGAGTACTGCACCATCGCCCGGAATCTTCGTTCGTTTCGGGCTTCTTGGACCACTCGAGCCAACTCGACGCGCTCGAGGGCCAAGAGCAGCTGCGCCACGATCCCGTCGAGGATTGCCCGAAGATCAACCGGAAGAGGTCGATCGTGGGCGAGAAGGATCCGCTCGCGAGAGACCGGGCGTTCCGTGGAAATGAGCTGCGTCCAAATCGTCGAGCGTGCCGTCGCCCCGACCGTTTTGCCCCCGGTCAGAAGAACCAGTCGTTCGTCGCTCCGGGCGTCGGGAGTGGTCACGTTCACGGCCGCCCCAACCAACTCGGGCCAGGTGGCCGCCTCGATAGTGACTCGTTGCGATTCGGACCCGGTCACGATGCAGCCGATCACTCCGGCCGCACCAATTCCCATAACGGCGTCGACTCCGGCGCTCCACACGTCCGATCGTTCCGTCGCCGACACGAGAAACTCCGAAAAGCCGCGCAACGTTTGTTGGCGGCGAGCATCGTTCGACTGAGTTCGTGCCAGACCAATAAGTCGGATCATCACTAAGACGAAAACGAGCGCCGAGACGATCGCGAGAGTGCCGCCATTGGCCGGGACGCCGGCGACATCGCGATACACCAGTGCAATAGGAGCGACCATGGCGGACGCACTGAGTAATCCGAGCGTGACCGGTTTCAGATGGCGAGGTCGCCAGGGCCGTTGACGGGTGAGGTCGCGCATGGCCGGGTGCAGCGCCGCGGCGCCCCAGCACACGTAAAACAGCACCCAGCCCAGGTCGGTCGGCCCACCTACCTTCCATTGCCCGTGTAACTGGATCCAGCCGTAGATGCAATCGGCGCCCAAAACGCCGATCGCGCCGGCCACTAAGAGACGTAGGGACGCGCCGCGGGTACCGCCGCCGAACACCAGGCGAATCAGAACGCCGAGAAGCACTATGTCCCCCATGGGGTACGCAACGGACGTCAACTTGACCAGCAACGTCATGTCGGCGTCGTGTATGTACGGCTGTACCAAGTAGATCCACGACAACACGCCCAGACCGGAAGTGACGATGAGCGCGTCCAAAGCCGCGCCGTCTTCGCCGTCACGAAGTCGACGCGATCGAACCATGAGTATCAATCCCGCGGCCAGGAAGGGGTACGTCGCCAGATAGAAAACGTCGGAGATTGACGGATATGGGTTGAGTTCATGCAGGAACTCGGTCAGCACGTCATACGTGATATCACCCAACGCGAACGTCGCAACACCGATCGCCACGACCACCCACGCCGCTCGGTTCGTTGGTCGATTACCGACAATTCCGAAGACGATCGCCACCGCCGAGCCCAAACCGAGTAGTCCCCACAGATAGAGGTGGTAGTGAGGGAAGTCGAAGATAGCCACGACCAAGGGCACGTTGAGCGCGACGTACGTCCACGCCACGTACGGCCGTAGTCCTTCGGACAGACGATTCGTCACGAAACGCTCCCACCGTGGGTAAGGTGCAATGAAATCAGAATGTCAGGCGACGCGAAAGCCCGTTCGGCAGTCACTGGCAAAGCTCTCACGTCTACCTAACTCGGTACTCATCGGGGAGGAACCCCATGAATTGGAAGAGCGTCGCGTCACAAACACCTTTCGGTGAAATTTTCCCATGGCCTTCACTGAATTCTCGCTACTGCAGAGCAATTGCCGTGGCCTAGCCGCAAGGACCTGATGAGGGATGCATTCGCGGTATCAGCGAGACGTCGCAATTACTCGATTCACGACTCGGGAATGTGATCTCGCCAAGAGTGACGGGGTTGGTAGCCAATAACTTCGCGAGCCCGGTCGATGGCGAGCAACGATTCAAACTCCCCAATGTCGCGAGTGAGCGACACTCCGGGGAACACCTCAGCCAAGAGAGCCGCCGACGGTCGGTTCATGACCGTGTCCGCCGCCGCGATGATCAAGCCCGGACTTCCCGCGAGCGACTCTGCTGGCGCTGTGAGAGATAAGCGGCAGGCGGTCGCGACGTCGCGACCGTCTACGTAGCCCCACAAGTTCCACTTTCGAATGTGGGGATCGACCCACGTCGAAGGGAACGCTCGGTAGTCGTCAGGATCCATGATGTTGGAGAAGCGAAGGGCTACGAACGGCATCCCGGACCACTGCGCGATGTGCCCGGCGATAGTCTCGCTTGCGACCTTCGATAGCGCGTACGTCGAGGTCGGTACTGGGTAGTGATCTTCGTCTACCGGTGCGTACCGAGGAGGAAGACCATTCGTCTCAGTGAACGGAAGTCCGAGTGTCGTCTCGCTGGAAGCCCACACCACACGGCTGAGGCCGCAATGCGCAGCCGCGTGAAAGACGTTGAAGTTCATGGTGATATTCGTGTTGAACGTGACCGCCGGAGTGCGGATCCCTGGCGCCGGAATGTTGGCGAGATGAATTACCGCATCGACGTCCTTCAGAACTTCGAGCGCTTGACCGTAATCGGTGAGGTCCGCTCGCACACCACCGTTCTCGACCACTTCTCGCGACGACACAATGTCCGTCGCCACGACGTCGTAACCGTGTTCAAGGAGATCGCGCACCACTGACCGCCCGGCCTTCCCACTGGCTCCCGTCACACATATGCGCTGCATTGTCGATTCAGCCATGCCAGCCACCTCTCCACCAGTCGTCGCTGCGATACGGACTTGCCGTATGAAGTCCTATCACTTTCGGAGCTATCCAAATGCTGACAGAGTGCCCATGGGGCTTAATATTCCTCACGTGATCTCACGGCGCGGTGGCCTGGCACTCATGGCTTCGGGATTGGTTCTATCAGGCTGCGGGTCTGTTGGTGTTTCGACAGCTCGAGATTCAACCACATTCCGCACACCGACACAGGTCGCGAAGGAGTGGTTCAAGGCAATTGATTCCGACGAGGCTGGTGCCGCCCGCAAACTCTTTGAACCAAGCCAAGTTGATCAAATTGCGCGGATGAATGAACCCGCGTCTGCCCAGTCGAAATTCACCAATATTCATTGTCAAGAGACGTCGGTCACCGACATGACGGCCAGCGTCCTCTGCACTTTTGTGGAATCGGCATCATCGACCGAAGGAAACCCGGACACGTTCTGGAGCATCTCCTTCCATTTGAGCTCCAACGATGGGTGGCTCATTTCCAGTTACGGACAGGGCTGAAAGTCTCACCTTCTACTCATCGCCGAACGCGCTTCTCGAGCAAAGCGGCGGCGCGACAGGATCTATTGCCAATCTTGGACTGCTCGGCCGAGGGTCTCACTCACCTCCGTTCTAAGCAGCGCGGCTAGCGACGCCGCCGTAACCTCGCCGGAGCTGAGGAGATCGGTCGCGTGAAAGCAATCCCAGAAGCGGATCAGTCCGTTCTCACCGTCGGAGTCGAACATCTGGGCCGCGAGACGTTGCCATCGATACTGGTACCAGACGTAGTTCAGCGGACTCATCGGATCATCACCGCCCGTATAGTGGGCTTCGAGATCCTCTAGCGTGCTGTAACCCTCGGCGCGCATCCGAGCGCCAAGACGTGGACTCTGCGCTCCGACGATGGAGAGCACCTCAAGCGTGTTCAGACTTTCCGGCTGCCTGGTGGCGACGAACGCGTGCAGGGCCAGGTTGGCGAAGATCTCTCCTAACCAGAAAGTGGGCAACCGGAGGTCCCCGAGCGTTTCGAATGCGTGGCCGAGCTCATGGATCGTGACGAGGTCGAAGTACGGCTGCAGATCCAAGCCACCCGCGCCGTCAGGGTATGTCACAAGCAACCTCGTATAACCGCGAGGCGACGCTTCGTGGAGGTCCTGTCCCATGGCGATCCAGAAGTCTCCACTTCCGGCGGGCATCACCACGATGCCGGGACGGATCTGACCATCGTCGTCGTTAAAGAACGGAAGCCCGTAGGGCTGCCGGCTCTCCCAATCCGCCTCGTCGGCGACGATGACGGCGATGTCGGGCTCGACGCCTGAAAACAGGCGACTGAAGTAGACGTAGGCGTCGGCGGCGATATCGGCCGCGGCGCGCGCGCGTAGCAGCGACCCCTCGCTGTAACGGACCTCGAACGGATAGCCGCCAAGGTGCGCCAGCCCTGATCCCATCGCCATCTGACAAAACCTAGCGGTCATCAAAAGTCCGGTTGGATCGCAACGTCAACGTGACGTGCACTGACCGCTGTTATTGCGAGAGGCGGTTCCTTGGAGATTTACGAAGCGATGCCAATGTGATTGACGGATGACGGGAAACTGCTCTGGCGTCCGAGGCTTGAGACCAACGACACGACTTTCGTCACGTTCGGAGTTTCGCGGCGACGGCGTTCAAGCGGCGAGTAGGGCGTCCAATTTGGTGAACGCCTCGGCCCAACCCTCCTCGCTGGGGGACACGTAGTCCTCGCGGAGCCATTGTCGGATTTCGAGTCGCGTCCGTCCGTCGACCTCGTCGTAGAACTCGATTCGCATCCTCGTCTCGAACGGCTCGAAGCCACCCGGCAGATCGCCCGTGGTGCGCATGATGCCATCGAGCAACTCGCCGTCGACGACGTCGGTGAAGTCGATGCGGCCGTGAGTCCAAGTGCCGGGTTCGTCTGGAAAGTTCTCCGACCAACGCAGGTATCCGCCGGGGCGCAGGTCGACCTCGATCTCGTTCCGGGGCAGTGCGTTGCCGATCGGGCCCCACCACGCCGCGAAGTGGTCAGGGTCCGTGAACGCCTGGTAGACGCGCGCGCGTGGAGCGTCGACGATGCGCGTCAGGGCGAGCTGTGGGGTTGTCGTGGTGATGGCTTAGCTCTTGGTAGGGGTCTGGGATTCGGTTTCGGTCAGCGTCGGCTGCACTGAGGCGAGTCGAGCGAGGTGGTCGTCGAGCCGGTCGAATCTCTCGGCCCAGAGCCGCTCGTGCTGCGAGAGCCACGTCGCGGCGCTGGCGAGCGACGTCGGGGAGAGTTGCGCACTGCGCCACCGGCCTTGTTGGCTACGGGTGATGATCGAAGCGCGCTCGAGTACCTTGAGGTGCCGGGAAATAGCCGGGAGGCTGATGGAGTAGGGAGCGGCGAGCTCCGTGACCGTCGCCTCACCAACGGCGAGTTGCTCGACGATGCCCCGGCGAGTGGCGTCGGCGAGCGCACCAAAGAGCAGATCAAGTTCCTCACTCGTCCGTTCCGGCATAATACTTAACATGATGGTTAACTATAGCACCGCTCGGTCCCGATGCAAGAATGGGCCTCGACTTTCGCGGCCGCGACACCTGCTCCCTTAACTAGAAATGGATCGAGTGCCCTACATGGAGTGTGCCGATGCAGAGCAGTGCCATTGTTGAACCGATCACCCAGCCGCGATGCCGGAGTCGCGTTTCACCGCCGATTGCATTTGGTCCGCGATCGTCGCCGTGCTTTGAGCCATCTCGTTAAGAAGGAAGACGTCGAGATCAGCGCTGGTGAGCGGAAAGGCGACGAAGTTGCCTTGGATTACGTCGGCGCCGACAATGCTCAGCGCATCGTACGCTTGCGAAGACTCGATGCCCTCGGCGACGATCGTGAGGCCAAGGGCGCGTGCCATCTCGATCATGGAACGTATGAGGGAGATCGCTCGGCTGTCAGTGTCGAGGGCCAGGACGAAGGACTTGTCGATCTTAAGTTCGTCCACGGGCAGTTCGAGAAGCTGTGACATCGATGAATACCCGACTCCGAAGTCATCAATGGAGATCTTGACTCCTAATGATCGCAACCGCTCAAGACTTCTCTTCGCCAGAGCTGGGTCTTGGGTCAGGCATGACTCGGTGACCTCGAGGACTAACCGGTCCGCGGGAAGGTGGTACCACTCGAGCATGCGAGAGATCGAGTCGGGCAGCAGCGGGTCCATTAGGTCCCACTGCGAGATGTTCACGCTCATCTGGAGCGCGTGCCCGCTTCGATGAAGGCGGGCTAGTTCGTGGATGGCCAGGTCGAGCACCGTCCGGGTCAGCGGCATGATGAGACCAGCTCTCTCGGCGAGCGGTATGAATTCGTCCGGTTGCAGAAGCCCGAGCGTCGGATGCTGCCATCTCACGAGCGCCTCCACCCCGTACACGGTCCCGGTTAGCACGTGGCGAGTCGGTTGAAACTGCAGCGTCAGACGGCGACGTTCGATCGCGGTTCGCAGGTCGCTGATCATCGCCAGGCGTTCCTTGGTGTTGTAGTCGATGCCATCGCTGTAGACGTGCACGGCGTCGCGGCTGCGCTTCGCCTCGTACATGGCGACATCGGCGCTGCGAACAAGTTCAACGTGCGTCGTGCCGTGCTGGGGCCAGAAGGCGACCCCGATGCTCGCGCTCACGCGAACTTTGGTTCCGTCGAGCGACACCGGTTCAGCCAGTGCTCTCGACAGTTCATTGGCGATCGTGATCGGGTCAGATTCGGCCTCGATCACTAGAGTGCAGGCGAATTCGTCGCCCCCCGTGCGAGCCATCGGTCCTCGGTCACCGATTATCTTGGCGAAGCGTCGCCCGATGATCTTCAAGAGCTCGTCGCCCTGCGCGTGACCCAACGAGTCGTTCACCTCTTTGAATCCGTCGAGGTCGACCAATACGACGGCGAGTTGTTCGTCCGGTCCAAGTGAGATGAGCTTCGACTCACCACCTTCTAAGAAGTCCCGACGATTGGACAGACCGGTGACGTGATCGGTCCGCGCATCGACGAAGTGCGAACTTCCGAGCTGGCGGACCTCA
This sequence comes from Acidimicrobiaceae bacterium, assembly GCA_003167415.1. GTDB lineage: Bacteria > Actinomycetota > Acidimicrobiia > Acidimicrobiales > RAAP-2 > RAAP-2. The sequence continues at coordinate 114,265 of PMTF01000016.1, forward strand.
CTCTGGGTCATGACCATGCGAACAACAACCAAGACCAGTGACCCGAGCGCCATGAACGTCGTCGCCTTGGAGGTCGTTCGGTGGACGGCGTTGGCGAGTATGGCAATCGACAAGGCCCCGAAGATGACGGGAATGAGGTTCAAACCCCAGGGGGAATCAACCCTCTCCCGAGACTCGCTTCGCCGGTCGACCCTCGGCCACGCCGCCATGGCCAGGCAAAACATCCCAATGGGGGTTGACGACGTGACCAAAGAGTGGACGAGGTGGGACATCGTCGCAGCCTGATTGAGTGCCACGAAGTCACCGAGACCGATCGAGACGAGTCCGATGAGGAGCCAAACGGTGGGCCGGTCGGGGCGGAAGTGACTCGGTATGAGTCCAGCGACCAGTAGGACCAGGAGGACGATCACCAGGATTGGATTGAAGATGTTCATCTCGGAGACCAACGGCCGGCCACCAACCTCGATGTACTGGTGGAACCAATACGTTGATACGAAAGCGGCAAGTGCCAGGCCAGCGATAAGCCCGTCGAGACGAACGCTGATGGCTCGGGGGCCGAAAGACTGTTGCATGACGACGGCGACAGCGACGGCGATGGCGCCGTAGGACAAGACCAGCACGACATTACGAGGTGTTGCGGTTGAGAACGGGTTCACGCCCGCGAGGCTCAGTAGCCGGAGAACGAATGCGAAGTCAAAGAGCAGGATACCCAAACCCATGAGGAGCCAGGCACCATGGAGCGCTGAGGAGTTCCTCCGACGAGTCAGAATTGGAATGACCGGGACCAGGAGGGCGAGGCACTCCCACCAGTTGAACAGCGATACCGAATCGATCGAGTAGGAATGGCGAACGGTGAGGAGCATCGTTACGTACGTGATCACGACGACGACGGCCACCAATTCTAGAATGGACTGGAATCGATTGGACGACGCGCGTCGAAGGTATTGATGAACCTCCGCCGGTACAGCCACGTCGGGCGCTCCCGCGATTGTCATGATGAACTACTCGCGAGAGACTGTCGCGCACCGAGAATTTGAATAAAATGTGCGGACTTCACCGAGCCATCGTTTCTCGACGTGGTCACCTTATTTGTAGTGTGTTCATCGACCACGGTTCATCCCTTCCTGCCCTTCGGAAAGCGGTGCGCACGCGAGGACCTATTTCGTGAACAGCACATGACATCCGCATTCAATGGCTAACTTCGTCGATCGAAGCCCGTACGGACGTGAATCGCTCCTCCATTGTCGTCGCAAATGTCCGTTGAATTGACAACCTCTTCACAATTGCATCAAACTTTCTGCCGGTCGCAGTGAGTTCGCTCCTTGGAGAAGACGGATACTTCTTTGTAATTGCGTTGCGTCGTGCAACATCGAGGTCGTTGGAATATATGTCACGGGAAAGCAGTCATTGACACGACCGGCGTACGCTGCACCCTCATCACGGAGCGCGTCAAACCCCGCCGTCGTGATGACTCCCCCAGCTCGCAGAGCTCTGGCACTCCGCCGGTTCTTCGGCGAGCGGGCGCCCGCGCGTTCGGCGCTCTCTCCCGTCGAAGCTCAGCATCCATGGACGTCGATCGACGCTTAGGAGCAACTCCGTCGGTGTGCGTTCGGGGCGAAAGTTCTGCCTAGGAGCCCGTCCGCGCAGTCGCAGCCGTATACCTTCACGGATCCACAACTGGTCGTCCCTTCATGAGGCGGGAAGACCACTCACGAAAAGTGACTTAAGCAACGATTCGTTGATTCTGGTCTCCTGATCAGAATATAGAATCAGTAATCCGTGATGTGCTTGACATATCTAGCATTTGGGGTATATACTGCTCATGTACCGGAAACACCGCGCACGCACCCTTAGCCAAAGGAGTCCAAGATGGACACCACCGCAAGCACCAAGAAGCAGTCCGAAAAGAAGTTCGACAACGAGAACGCCAAGGCACAAGAGTTGATCTTGGACGCAGTCAAGCAGTCCCAGGAAGCGACCCTGCAATTTGTGCAGACGTGGTCAGAAGGAGTCACCAAGCTGACGTCGAACCTCCCCGAGTTGCCGAAGCTGCCTGAATTCACCGCACTGCCCAAGGCCGACGAGGTGTCGGAACAGTTCTTCGGCTTTGCCCAGAAGCTCATGACCGCTCAGCAGGAGTTCGTCAAGAAGCTCATCGCCGTGCTGCCCAGCCAGGACGTCACCGCAAAGTAACGAATTCGTCGCTCCTCCCAGTTCCCTTCCCCCGGGGACCTGGGAGGAGCGACCATATCTCATGTGCTTGACGTCCAGAGCGCGTGACTTGTATAGAGTGCTCTCGCCCACGAATGCGTGAGACCGATATCAGAGGAGAGTCGTGGCCACCACCGACGAGACCGAGTCCACGACGCCAAACAATCCCCGACAGATGCTGGGAGAGTTCATTCGTGTGCAGCGACAAATGGCCAACCTTTCACTTCGACAGCTCTCGGCGCTGACCGAAATCTCAAACCCGTATCTGAGCCAAGTCGAGCGGGGGCTTCACGAGCCCTCCATTCGGGTCCTCAAGTCGATCGCCAACGCGCTCAACGTGTCTTCCGAAATTCTGTTCGAGCAGGCCGGTCTCTTCACGAGCACTGAAGATCCGGGCAGCGAGGCGACCGAGGCCGCCATCCGCACAGATCGCCGCCTCAGCGAAGCCCAGCGCCACGCCTTGCTGGGCGTGTATCGCAGTTTTCTCGAGACCAGCGAGGAAGGGGATTGACGGTCCCCGCCGGAGCGGCTAAGTCCTCTTCGCGTCGCAGTGGCCAAAAGATCTCAAGAAATGTCTCAATGCTGTGCATACCAAGCATTTGGTGTGTAAAGTCGGCGCCAGTGTCTGCGACCGATTCGAACTGAAGGGCCAAGCAATGGCGAGTGACGAGGGCGATCCGATCGACGATGCAGCGACGCAGTTTCAACGTCAGTTGCTCGGCGCGATCGAGGCGACCCAGGTAGCCACATCATCGTTCGTGAACGCGTGGTTCCAGGGAGCGACCCAGGTAGCCACCGCCTTTGCCGACCTCACCCAGCCCGCCCCCGATGGCGCCCTCGAGCCCACCCAACTGATGGCGTTCATGAGTGAGTTGTTCGCCGCCCAGCAAGAGTTCATCACCGATCAAGTCACGCAAGCTGATCCGTTGTCGTTTTTGGGATCTCTCAAGGCGGCCCAAGCCGCGGCGTTCGCCAAGCCTGACGAGGTCGCCGCCGCGACCAGCCGCCTGGCGATCGGTCTCGACGCCGCGGTGCGAGCGATCATCGCGCGCGCCAACGGTGACGACGTGGCGTTGCCCGTGCGACCACACGACGGCGACAAGCGCTTCAACGATCGGGCCTTCACTGAGAACCCCATGTTCGCCGTGCTCGAGCAGCAGTACCTGCTCGGTTGTCAGTACTTCAACGAACTCCTCGACGCCGCCGAGCTCGAGGGGATCGAGGACGCCAAAGCCCGCTTCGCCACCAAGTTCGTCTTGGACGCCTTGGCTCCGACCAACACCCTCTACGGCAACCCGGCCGCGTTGCGCGAGGCGGTGGACACCGGCGGCGAGAGCCTGGTGCGCGGGGCGAAGAACATGCTCGAGGACCTGAGTAACAATGGTGGCTGGCCGAGCCAGGTCGACAGCACGGGCTTCGAGGTCGGCGTCAACCTCGCCGCGACACCCGGAGCCGTCGTTTTTCGCAACGAGCTCATCGAACTCATCGAGTACCAACCACAGACCGAGCAGATCTACGAAGTGCCCATGCTCTTCTGCCCGCCGTGGATCAACAAGTACTACATCATGGACTTGGCGCCGGGTAAGAGCCTGATCGAATGGGCGGTGGGCCACGGGCACCACTGCTTCGCGATCAGCTACCGGAACGCCGACGAAAGCATGCGCGACCTGGGCCTCGCGGAATACCTGCACCTGGGCCAGCGCGAGGCCGTGCGCGTGATCCGCGAGATCACCGGGTCGCGTCAGGTCAACACGGTCTCGCTCTGCCTGGGAGGGACGCTGAGCGCGATCGCCCTGGCGCGCGAGGCCGCGGCCGGCGAAGATTCGATCAGGTCGGCCACGTTTCTCAACACCAACACCGATTTCAGTGTCCCCGGGGCACTGGGTCTGTTCACCGACGAGTCCACGATCGCCGGGCTCGAAAAGCAGATGGCCCGCGACGGCTACCTCGAGGCTGAGTCCATGGCCCACGTGTTTGACCTCCTTCGGGCCAACGACCTCGTCTTCCAGTACGTCGGAAACAACTGGCTGCTCGGCAAGCAGCCCGCCGCCTTCGACTTGCTCGTCTGGAACAACGACAGCACGCGAATGCCCGCGAAGATGCACTCGGAGTATCTGCGCTCGTGCTACCTGAACAACGAGTTCGCGCGCGGCACCTTCGTGATCGACGGGTTCACCCTGGACCCCAAAGCGGTGGACGTCGACACCTACGTCGTGGCGGCGATCAACGACCACATCGTCCCGTGGGTCTCGGGTTACAAGACCGCGCAGATGTTCTCCGGTCCCAACCGCTTCGTCCTCTCGACCCAGGGCCACATCGCCGGTGTCGTTAATCCACCGAGCCTCAAGGCACAGCATTGGACCAACGACGAGCGGCCGACCGACCCCGAGCAGTGGAAGGACTCGGCGCAAATGGTCGACGCCACGTGGTGGATCGACTGGGCACAGTGGATCGGCACACGGGCCGGCGACCTCGTCGATTCACCCTGGGTCTTGGGCGCCGCTGATTACCCGCCCCTGGAGCCAGCTCCCGGCGACTACGTACGGGTGCGCGCGTGAGGGGTACTTCGACCTTGGTCGACACTCGAGTAATTGACGTCGGAGGGATCGCCGTCCACGTGCGGATCGAGGGTGAAGGCGAGCCAGTTCTCTTGTTGAGCGGCCTCCTCCAACCTCTTGAGTGCTGGGACCCGTTCGTGACGTCCCTGGGCGAGCGACGTATCGTCCGCTTCGACGCCCCGGGCGTCGGCCGGAGCGCGACGCCGATGTTTCCACCTTCAATGGTCTCACTCGCAACGATCGCCGCGGCGGTCTTGGACGCCGCGGAGATCGACGAGGCGGACGTGGTCGGTTTTTCTTTGGGTGGAGCGCTCGCCCAGCAGTTTGCGCACATGTCACCGACGAGAGTTCGCCGGCTGGTGCTGATCGCGACCTCGTGCGGACTCGGCTCGACTGCCGGGCGATGGGATTCGCCTGACGCCTGGACCGCACCAGCGACGGTCGCGACCACGGGCCGGTTGTCCTCGCTCGGGTGGCATTCGCTGGCCTTCGTGACGTGGTCGAGCGTCCCCTTTCTTGGAAGTCTCACGCAGCCCACCCTCGTTATCTGCGGTCGCGATGACGTAGTGGCGCCCCCGGCGAACAGCCGGGTGCTGGCCTCGCGCATCCCTCACGCCCGGTTGGTCACTCTCGCGGCCGACCACGACATCCTTCAGTCGGAACGCGCAACCGAACTCGCGCACATCGTCGAGGATTTCTTGTGCCGTCTCGACTCCGACCCTGACATCGATCCCTTCTTGGGTCGACAGGCCCCGCGCACTTCTTCAACCACCAACACCTAGAAAGGCAATTCCATGCAAGAACTACGTCTTGACGGACGCGTCGCCGTCATCACCGGAGCAGGCGGCGGGCTGGGGCGATCACACGCCCTCGAGCTGGCGCGACGGGGCGCCTACGTGGTGGTGAACGACCTAGGCGGCGCGCTCGACGGCCAGGGCTCGTCGGCCTCGGCGGCCCAGCACGTGGCCGACGAGATTACGGCGCTGGGCGGCGTCGCGGTGGCCAATCACGACAGCGTGGCGACCCTCGAGGGAGGCGAAGCCATCGTCCAGACCGCGATCGACGCCTTCGGTCGGGTGGACGTGCTGATCAACAACGCCGGCATCCTGCGCGACAAGGCGTTCCACAAAATGGACGCCGACTTGATCAACCAAGTGATCGACGTGCACTTGAAGGGCGCCTTCTTCGTCACCCAGCCGGCCTTTCGTCGCATGCGCGAGCAGCGCTACGGACGAATCGTTAGCACCAGCTCGGCGTCGGGGCTGTTCGGCAACTTCGGACAGGCCAACTACGGTGCGGCGAAGGCCGGCCTCGCCGGCTTGACTCGGGTCCTGGCCATCGAAGGGGCCGAACACGGTATCGCGGCCAACGCCATCGCCCCGATCGCGCGCACTCGCATGACCGAGGGCATCCTCGGTGAACTGTCGCCACGAGTCTCGCCCGGTTCGGTGAGCCCGCTCGTCGCCTACCTCGCCAGCGAGGAATGCTCGGTCAACGGCCACATTTATTCGGTGGCCGGCGGCCGTATCGCCCGGATCTTCATCGGCGAGACCGAAGGAATGGTGCTCTTGGAGAACAGCGCCGAAGCCATCCGCGCTCACATCGGCGCGATCGGTGAGGTCGTCACCACTAGTTTCCACGAGCCGTCGTCGCTCGACGCGGAGACCACGATCATCGCCAAGGCGCTCACCGACGCGGCCTAGGTGTTCGCCTCGCGACCTTCGCGATGGACGCAAGAGACATTGGTAGCGACACAACTCGTTGCTCGTCGGACGTTCCTTCACTAAGTTGGTGCAGGGGTGGCAAAATGAGCGAGGCAAAAGTAGCTCTGGTGACCGGCGGAACCCGCGGCATCGGGCGCGCGATCACGTTGGACCTGGCCGAAAGCGGGGTTCACGTTGCGGCGGGTTATTTATCAAATGGAGACGCGGCCCAAAAGCTGGTCGACGAAGCGCGTTCAAATGGCTGGTCGGTAAGCGTGCACCAGATGGACGTCAGCAGTCCCGAGGACTGCGTCCGCTTCGCCAACGAGGTGATCGAGGCCCAGGGCCAGGTTGATTACCTAATCAATAACGCCGGCATCAATGTCGATCGCACCGTTCGTCGGATGACGATTGACGACTGGCACAGCGTCATGCGGGTCAACGTCTCCGGGTGTTTCTACATGATCAAGGCAGTCATCGAGCACATGGTGGAGCGAAAGTCGGGACGAATCGTCAACATCAGTTCCATCATCGGTCAGACCGGCAACGTGGGCCAGGCCAACTACGCGACCTCCAAGTCCGGGCTGTTCGGCCTGACAATGTCGCTGGCCCAGGAACTCGCCGGCAAGGGCATCACCGTCAACGCGGTCGCCCCGGGATTCATCAGTACTGACATGCTGGCGTCGGTGCCTCAGAACGTCTTGGACGGGATCGTCGCGCGTATTCCCGTCGGCCGGCTAGGCCATCCCGACGAGGTGGCGTACGCCGTGACCAATCTCCTCAGTGATCGGGCGGCTTACATCACGGGCGCGGTAATCCCGGTCAACGGTGGGCTGGACATGTAGTTTCGCACTCGGTGATCCACCCGACGATGCCGAGACCAACCATCAACGCTCATTCACGAGCACAAAAACGCAGCAGCCCTCGCTTTACCAGGGTTCGAGTGACGACAGCGTCGCTGCATCCTGTCTCGATTCTTGTCAGCGGTCGAAACTGAATTCAGTAGCGAGGTCCATTGGTCAGACCCGATCGGTCGCCAGGAGTTACGCGATGTCTTGCTGCTGGCGACGCCGTACGAGCTGAGACATCACTACCGCGATGATGAGTGCACCGCCGTAAAAGACATCTTGCACCCACGTGTTTATGCCAAGAATTGCGAGACCAGTCACTCCCGTAATCAGAAAGTAGGCCGCCACCACCGCTCCCCAAGGATTGAACCGGCCCGGCATGATCGTGGTCGCTCCCAAGTATGCGGCAGCAAATGCGGGCAGCAGGAACGAGGCTCCGGAGGACGGATCGGCCGAACCACTGGTCCCAGCATAAATTATTCCGGCCAGAGCGCCGAGGAAGCCGGAGGAAACGAGGGCACCGATCCGCAGTTTGCCGACACGGATGCCGCTTAATCTGGCCACCTCTCTGCCCGTACCCACAAACAACAGTCGCTTGCCCACTGTCGTGTATTCGAACACGTAATGGATGACCGCGGCGATCATGAGAACGTAGTAAAACTCCAGCGGCACTCCGAGGAATCGGTCGATGATGACCACGTTTACCAGTCCAGTTGAGACCCCGCTGAATGTTTGGTCACCTGAAATCAAGAGCACTACTCCCAGCAGCAGGGTGCCCATACCCAAGGTAACGATGAAAGGATCAATCCGGAAAAATAACGACAGGAACCCGTTGATGAAACCGACGCTCACTCCCATGGCGAGGGCGCAGATAATGGCCAGCCATATTGGAATCCCCATGTGCGCGTTGAGCACACCGATCATCATCGCCGACAGAGTGAGTGTTCCAGCGATGGACAGATCGTAGTCACCCGCGCGCAGCGGAATGATGAGTCCGAGCGTCAGTACGACCAAGACGGCCTGCGACGCGAGAATCGTGGTGAGGTTTCCCGTCGTGAGGAACGTTGACGGCTCGAGAAATCCGAAGATGACAATGACTATTAAGAGGGCGACCGGAACGCCGATCCGCTCGGCAACCTTGACGAACGGCGAGATCCGGCTCTTGGGTTGGACCCGTCCACGATCCATCACCGGGGGGTCCCCATTAACTAGCACCGTGGTCTTCGGTGAACCATTGACTCCCGCTACTACTTGATCTCCAGCGCCTGCGCCGTCATTTCGACTCATGACTATTTCACCCCTCATACAACGTTGGACGCTGCAGCGCTGTAACAACGCTCAACGATTCGATCCTTGGTCAACTCTGAACGCGCTAGTTCGCTCACCACTCGCCCCCCGCCCATCACCAATACCCGGTCGCAGAGCTCGACCAGCTGATCGGGCTCGGAGCTAGCGCAAAGTACGCTGATCCCGTCACGTATCGCCGCCGCCCGAATCTTCATCAAGATGTCCTGACGCGAACCGACGTCGACTCCGCGCGTCGGCTCATCAAGAAGGACTACTCGTGGATCAGAAGCGAGCCATTTCGCCATCAGCACTTTTTGCTGGTTCCCTCCGCTCAACTCGCTGACCTTTCGAAGAGGGTCTCTCGGTCGAACGTCAAAGTCCTCCATCAGACGCTCGGTAGTCCGCAGCATCTTCGAACGACTCAGGCCAAACTTATTACGGTGTTGAGAAAGCAATTGCAACGTCACATTGTCAAGAACCGACAGACTGAGCGAAAGACCTTGGTGCTGTCGGTCCGCCGGGATAAGCACAATGCCCGCGTCAATGGCTCGCGCCGGATGCATCGAGTCCAAAACGTATTCGGAATCGCCCACTCGCGCGACTCCCTGCTCCGCCAGCTTTGATCCGAAGATTAGGTTGGGAACGTCCTCGAAACCTGAACCCAGCAAGCCCGTTAGTCCGACAATTTCGCCCTCGAGAATGTGCAGGTCGACCCCGTTGACGAAGCCGCCGTGCAAATTTTCGACTTGAAGACCTATCTTTTTTGAGCTCGAGGTTGCTGTGCTCACGGCACCGCTTTGCAAAGTCCGACCAATGATCAACTCGACCAAGCCGTCGGTCGTCAAGTCCCTCGAGGGCAGATCGCCGACGACTCGTCCATCGCGGAGCACGGTCACGTGACTCGTGATTTGTAGCACTTCTTCGAGGTAATGCGAGACGAACAGCACACTTCTTCCCGTGGCAACGACATCGCGCATCAGTTTGAATAAGTGTTCCTTGTCATTTTCGGGCAGATACGCCGTGGGCTCGTCGAGCACCAAGAGTCCTCCACGCATTTCTACCTCGCCTGGATCAGTCGTGACTCCTTCCAGCGCTCTCACGATGGCCAGCATGGCTTGCTGGGCGAGCGAAAGGCTGCCAACCTTTGCCATCAGATCGACGTGGCGCAACTGGAATCTCTCGAACGTCAGGTTCACGCGTTCCTTCTCGCGCGACCAGTTGATCCACCGTTGACTCTTCGAGCTCAACTCGCGAATGAGGAAGTTCTCGAGCACCGTCAACTGCGGAATCAGTCCCAAATCTTGATGGACAAACGACATGCCGTATCCCTGAAAGGATGAACCGTTGAGCGGGAAGTTCACGGGTCGGACACCGACGTCAATCACCGCGCCCGGCTCGGGCACGTGGTAGCCAGCGAGTACCTTGATCAGCGTAGATTTTCCCGATCCGTTCTGACCGACCAGACCGTGCACCTTTCCAGGCATGATTCGCATGGAAACGTCGTCCAGGGCTCGCGTGTCACCGAAGGCGACACTGAAGTTGTTCAGCGCAATGGACACGGATTGTTCAATGGTAGGAGGACACATTGCCACTCCGCACACTCACCCCACCGGAGGGAATCTCCGGTGGGGTGAGTGTGGCCGTCGAATGCAACCGGGGGCCACTTGCTTCAATGCAATACAGCAGGCTCACTTCTATAGTCCCCAGAGTTTGTAGTAACCACTCACCCCAGAAGATCCGTAACCCTTGCTGTTCACGGGAGGCGTTCCGGCGGTGTTCACGTTCTGAGTATCGAAGATGAGCAATGGTATGCCTTCATTCACTACCGGCGTCAGTCCGCTTGCGATGCGCATTTCGTTATCGATGATCGCCAGGCTCACCCATTCCAGGTCTTCGCCGACGTCCATCTGAACAATCTTGCCCTTTTCGGTCTGCATGTCGCCGAGTACGAACGGCGTGCCGTCGTAACTCACGATGTGGACCTTGCCTACCTTGTTGGCGGTGGTGATAGCCGGGATGATGAACTGCGACTGGCTGTCATAGAGCGGCGAGATGTAGGTCAGGTTCGGGTGAGCTTGCAACTGGGCCTGCACTTGGGTCCCCGTCGTTGTCGCCCAGTCCGCGACCGGAACATTGATGGTGTAAACCTTGCAGTTCGGGCATACCAGCTTGAACTCCTTCTGCTCAGCTGCCAAGCCAAAGGAACTGGCAGCGACGTCGCTTGAACCGACGAGCAGTATCTGTCCCTTACCGTTGGAATGCACGGTCATCCAGTCGGCCTGCAACTTGGCTGTCTGCCCGTAAGGCGCATCCACCGTTCCGCTCAGAAGGGGATCGGCGGCTTGACCAAGCCCATAGGTATCCGAGGAGATCACTTTGATCCCGGCGGCCTTAGCCAGCTTGATCTGCGGCTCGAGGGTCTTGGGATCGATGCCCGACAGCAGGTCAATGACACTCACGTGCTCGCTGATCGCCTCGTTCATGCCAGTGGTCCATTGGGCCGGACTGCCACTGTTCTGAAAGTCGACGAACTTGAAGCCAATCTTCTTGGCCGCCGCAGCCATTCCATCTTCCAGAGTCTGAACGAATTGGTCACTGCTGTTCACCGGAATGCTGAAGATGATCTTGTTCTTCATGTCCTTCTTGGCGTTGAAGGACGGACCAGGCGCTTTGAAGGTTGGAATCGCGGTGTAATTGGCCAAGTGAGACTTGGCCAAGGCGATCCCCTTCGCCACTGATGAACCCGAGGCGCCGGCTGACGATGCAACCACGGCGCCCCCACCCAGCACCAACGCCACCGCCATCGTGGCTGCCGTTACTCGACGACCCTTTAAATTATTGTGCGTACTTCGCATGCTGAAACTCCATCCCCCCACTTGGGGCTATTGACATTTATGTGTACCGATAAGAGACTTCGCTCTCCCTAACTCTTCGGACGCTGCTAGGCGTCGAGTTTTCCAATGATCTCCTTCCCGTACGCTTCGATCGTTCCGTCTGGATCGTCGTGCATCAGATACAGTGCGAACTGGCCAACGCCAAGTTCTTTCAACTCAATGAGGCGTTGTCGGTGATTCTCAATTGGGCCTAGAAGGCAGAAGCGATCGATGATTTCGTCCGGAACAAACTCCGTGTCAGGGTTGCCCGCCTTGCCATGATGGCTGTAGTCGTATCCTTTTCGGCCCTTGATGTAGTCGGTGAGAGCCTGGGGAACCATGTTCGAATCGGAGCCGTAACGCTCCACTATGTCGGCCACGTGGTTCCCGACCATCCCGCCGAACCAGCGCACCTGGTCGCGCTGGTGGGCCAGGTCATTTCCGACGTACGCGGGAGCTGCCACGCATACTGTGAAGTCCTTCGCCTGTCGACCAGCTGCTCGCAGCGACTCAAGGGCTGCGTCAGCAGCCCATCCCACCACGAAGGGGTCGGCCAACTGAAGAATAAGGCCATCAGCCTTCCGGCCAGCCAGTTCCAGGGCCTTGGGACCGTACGCCCCCATCCAGATCTCGAGCTCGCCCTCGTCAACCCATGGAATCTTCACCTGCGTGTCGTGCAGCGACACCCCACGACCCTCGGCGAGTTCCTTGATCACCGTCATGCATTCGCTCAGCGTGGAAAGGCTGGCGGGTCCGCCCCCGGTGACGCGTACGGCAGAGTCACCTCGTCCTATTCCGCACACCGTTCTTGGACCGAACATCTCGTTCAACGTGGCGAACAGAGATGCGGTCACGGTCCAGTCACGAGTGAGGGGATTCGTCACCATGGTTCCAACCTTGATTCGTTTGGTTGCACCGAGTATCTGGGAGTAGATCACAAACGGCTCTTCCCACAAGACGCAGGAGTCGAAGGTCCAGAAGTGGGTGAATCCCGCCTCTTCCGCTCGCTGCGCAAGCTCAACCACCTTGCTCGCGGGTGGATTTGTCTGTACTACTAACCCGAAGTCCATATCGTCTCCTTATTGCAACTTTGAATCCGTGAGCAGATGCTCCAGAGCATTAACTGAAAGTGCGTGGCGCACCAGTTGCATGACAGCTACCGAGTCAGCGATGTTGGAATTAACCAGAGAGCCGAAGTTCATCGCAGATAGCCATTGAGTCCGCGCGCAAGGAATCGCCCGTCGCCGGCCTTTCCCACGTACTCGTCACCCTCGATCACGACGGCACCGCGTGAGAGCACAGTGGTCACCTTCCCCTTGACTTCCAAGCCCTCGTACGCGGAGTAGTCCACGTTCATATGGTCAGTGTCTACCGAGATCGCGCGCGACGCGTTCGGGTCGAAGATGACGACATCCGCGTCGGCACTGGGTGCAATGACGCCCTTCTTAGGAAAGAGTCCGAACATCCGCGCCGGTGTAGTGGACACGACGTCAACCCAACGAGCGAGTGCGATCTCTCCCTGTTCGACACCCTGATAGATCAGACTGACGCGGTCCTCGACCCCCGGCAGCCCGTTGGGGATCTTCGAGAAGTTGCCGAGACCGAGTTGCTTCTGATCCTTGAAGCAGAAGGGACAGTGGTCGGTCGAGACAACGCTTAGATCGTCGGTGCGAAGTCCCCGCCAGAGTTCGGGTTGGTAGCTCCGCGGCCGCAGTGGTGGCGAACAGACGTACTTGGCTCCTTCGAACCCTTCACGTGCCGTGTCCTCTTCTGACAGAAAGATGTACTGCGGACATGTCTCGGCGAACACGCTCTGACCGCGGTCGCGTGCCACCGCCACCTCCTGCAAGGCTTCGGTCGCCGAAAGATGGACGATGTAGAGCGGGGCACCCGCGACGCGTGCGAGCTGAATGGCACGGTGCGTCGCCTCCGCCTCGAGAATCGCCGGCCGAGTGAGGCCGTGGTAACGAGGGTCCCCCTCGCCCCGCTCCAGGGCCTGGGCGACCAACACGTCGATGGCGATGCCGTTTTCGGCGTGCATCATGATGGTCGATCCATTTTTGGCGGCCTGCTGCATTGCCTGCAGGATCTGCCCGTCGTTCGAGTAGAACACTCCGGGATAGGCCATAAACAGCTTGAAACTGGTGACCCCTTCTTCGACGAGCAGGTCCATCTCGGAGAGCGTTTGCTTGTTCACGTCCGACATCGCCATATGAAAGCCATAGTCGATGGCACAGTTCCCGTCGGCCTTAGCGTGCCACTTGTCGAGACTCTCGCGGAGACTGGTGCCGATGGACTGGATGGCGAAGTCGATGATCGTGGTCGTGCCGCCAAAAGCTGCAGCCCGCGTTCCGGTTTCAAATGTGTCGACCGATTGCGTACCGCCGAACGGCATCTCCATGTGGGTATGGCCGTCGATGCCCCCGGGGATGACCAATTGTCCGGTGGCGTCGATCACCCGATCGGCACCTTGCGCCCATTCGGCTGAATATGCGGAACCTCGAGCGCAGAGCCCAACGATGATTTCGCCCTCGACCAGCACGTCGGCCGCAACCGGCCCAGACGCGTTTACGACGGTGCCTCCACTAATAAGCAGTTTCATACGTCTATTTTCCTGTCTCTCTTGATCGTGGTCTCATACTCCCTAGGGGGCGGTCAGGCTCCCGTAACTATCTGGCCGGCGATCACGATAGAACGCCCAGGTGTGGCGGACGTCTTTGAATACGCTCATGTCAAGGTCACGGACGATCAAATCTTCCTCCGTGCCCGAGGCGTCCTCGCCGACTTTCTGACCTCGGGGATCCACAAAGTACGAAGACCCGTAGAAATCGTTGTCACCGAGTTCTTCGGTCCCCACTCGATTGATCGCCCCGACGAAGTACTCGTTTGCCACCGCGGCGGCTGGCTGTTCAAGGTTCCAAAGATGCGACGACAGTCCGCGACTGGTTGCCGAAGGATTGAACACGATTCGAGCGCCCGCAAGACCCAAGGCCCGCCAACCTTCGGGGAAGTGGCGGTCGTAGCAGATATACACGCCGATTGGTCCGACGGCGGTGTGGAAGATTGGATAACCGAGATTGCCGGGTCGGAAGTAAAACTTCTCCCAGAAGCCCTTGACCTGAGGGATGTGGTGCTTGCGGTACTTGCCTAGGTACGTGCCGTCGGCGTCGATGACGAAGGCGGTGTTGTAGAAAACGCCTTCTTGCTCGACCTCGTAGACGGGGACAACGAGCACCATTCCGGTCTCTCGAGCGAGATCGCACATCAGTTCAGTCGTGGGTCCGCCCGGGACGGCCTCGGTGTAAGAGAAGTACTCGGGGTCTTGCACTTGGCAGAAGTACGGTCCATAAAAGAGCTCCTGAAAGCACAGAACCTTTGCTCCCTGGCTCGCTGCCTCACGCGCCAGGGCCACGTTGGTCTTGATCATCGACTCCTTGTCGCCGGTCCACTTGGTCTGAACCAGGGCAGCTCGGACGATCTCCAATTCTCCATTGTTTTGGTTGCTCATTGCGGTCTCTCCTTCGGAAACTTTCACTATTGATGTGGCTAACGTCGGTCTCAAACTTGCTCACTGCGTCAACTGCTCACTTCTTGCTGTCGTGCTTCTCTTTCTCACTGGCGGTGGCGTTCGGGAACGCGAGCGAGGCGTGGTGCTGGCGAATGTTCTGCCACCGACTGGTCACGGCCTTCCCGCGCGTGTAGAACTGCACGCCGTCGGGCCCGTAGATGTGCAGGTCACCGAAGAGCGAGCTGTTCCAGCCGCCGAAGGAGTAGTAGGAAACAGGCACCGGAATCGCGACGTTGATGCCAACCATCCCGGCGGCAACTTCGGTCTCGAAGCGTTGGGCGGCGGCGCCGTCATTGGTGAAGATCGCCGCGCCGTTGCCGTAACCGTTGCGCTCGATCAAGTCGAGGGCGTCGTCGAGAGTGTCGACTCGAATGATGCTCAGCACTGGTCCGAAGATCTCATCGGTGTAGACCCGCATGTCAACGGTGACCTCATCGAGGAGACACGGTCCGAGCCAGTAGCCTTCCGGCGCTCCCTTGACTTGATGGTCGCGTCCATCGATGGCGATCTTCGCCCCTTCAGCTTCGCCAATTCCCAGGTACGAAGCCACGCGATCGCGATGCTCGACGGTGACCAAGGGGCCCATCTCAGAGTCCGCGTTGGCGCCATTGCCGACCGTGAGTCGCGACACGCGCGCTTGGATCCGTTCGACCAACTCGTCACCGCAGCCGCCCACCGCCACCAGGACCGACGCGGCCATGCACCTTTCACCGGCCGAGCCGAATCCCGCGCTGACCGCCGCTTCGGCGGCGTCTCCCATGTCCGCGTCGGCCAAGACCACCATGTGATTCTTCGCTCCACCCAGTGCCTGCACGCGCTTTCCTTCGTGGGCCGCGGTCTCATAGACATGCCGGGCCACCGCGGTCGATCCAACGAAGCTCACCGCCGCAATCCCCGGGTGAGTGAGGATCCGGTCGACCGACACCTTGTCCCCTTGGACCACGTTGAAGACGCCGTCGGGAAAACCGGCCTCGGCGACCAGTTCCGCCAGAAAGATCGACGCGGAAGGATCCTTCTCCGATGGCTTTAGCACGAAGGTATTGCCGCAGGCGATAGCCAACGGAAACATCCAGAGTGGCACCATCGCCGGGAAGTTGAACGGCGTAATTCCCGCCACCACTCCGAGCGGTTGACGCAACGAGTGGACGTTCACTCCGGTCGATGCGTTCTCGGTGAACTCACCCTTCAACAGCTGAGCGATCCCGCACGCGAACTCTACGACTTCGAGACCGCGGGCCACTTCACCGGCGGCGTCGGCCCTGACCTTGCCGTGCTCGCTCGTCAGAATCGCCGCGACCTCGTCGATGTGGATGGCGAGCAGTTCGCGCAGTGCGAAGAGCGCGTTGGTGCGCTTCGCGAGCGACGTCGCTCGCCACGCGGGAAACGCCTCGGTGGCCGCAGCGACCGCGGCGTCCACTTCGGCGATGGAGGCGAAGTCGACCACGCCGGTCTGCACTCCGGTCGCCGGATCGAAGACCTTGCCGTGGCGTGGCGCATCACCGACCCACGACTTTCCATTGATCCAGTGGGTGATTTGCTTCACGCGAAGCTCCTTGTCTCGGTCTTTCGTCCTTGAGCGGCTTGATCGACGTCGTAGAGCACCTCGGTCAGCACTTCAACGGCCGTCGTTGCTTCGCTCATCGTGACGCTCATCGGCGGAGCGATGCGCAGCACATTGTTGTAGAGGCCACCCTTGCCCACCAGGAGGCCGCCGCGACGACTGGCTTCGAGCGCCGCTTGGGCGGCCTTGGGATTCGCGGTGAGAGTCCCGGGTTCGACCAGTTCGATGCCGACCATCAGACCCTTTCCCCGGATCTCACCAACCACGCCGAGGGCTCCGGTACGCGCTTGGAGCTGGCCGCGCAGAAAGTTGCCCACTTGCAAAGCGTTGGCCTGAAGGTCGTGCGAGATGATGTAGTCGAGGTTGGCGAGCGCGCCCGCGCTCGACAAAGGATTGCCCCCGAAGGTGGAGATTGAATTGGCGCGGACCGAATCGATCAACTCGGGCCGTCCGACCACGCCACCAATGGCGAGTCCGTTGCCCAGGCCCTTGGCGAAGGTCATCAGATCTGGTTGGATGTCGTGAGCCTGGAAGCCCCAGAAGTGTTCACCAGTGCGGCCCCAGCCCGTTTGGACCTCGTCGGAGATAAAGAGGATGCCGTACTCGTCGAGAACCTTCTTCATCGCCCCGAAGAATCCGTCGGGCGGCACCACGAATCCACCGACTCCCTGGATGGGCTCGGCGATCATGCAAGCGACGTCGCCCGACGTGGTGGTCTCGATGACGTCACGCAGGTCCCTCACGCACGCCTTGGTGAACTCCTGGTCCGATAGAGGCCCGAAGGGACTGTGAAGCCGGTTCCCGCTCTGCACGTAGCTCACGTTGAGCGGGCTCAGACTCGACGACGACCACGAGCGGTTGCCAGTGACCGACATCGCGGTGAAGGATCGACCGTGGTAGCTGTTGCGCAGCGCCAACACCTGATTGGACGTACGCGCCGAACACGAGAGCATGAGGGCGGTCTCGACCGCCTCGGTGCCGGAACTTACGAAGAATACCTTGGCGTGAGGAATCGTCGACAGTCCAGCTATGCGCTCGGCGAGCTCGATCATCGGGCGAATGAGGTACAGGGTGGAGGTGTGCAGCATCTTGCCGGCTTGTTCTCGGATGGCGTCGACCACCTCGGGTACGTTGTAGCCGGTGCTGGTGGTGAGTATGCCACCGAAGAAGTCGAGGTAACTCGTCCCGTTCGCGTCGCGCACGTGCCGTCCCTCGCCACTCACCAGTTCCAGCGGTTCGTCGTAGTACAACGCCAGCCAACTTGGCATCACTTTGCGATGACGACTCAGTAGTTCAGAATGCGATGTTGTCATAATGATCTTTCTGTTCTAAGCGGCGGATAAAGATGCGTCGAGTGCAGCGGCAACGACGGGATGAACGATGCGACCATTGGCCACGTTGAGTGAGCCGACCAGCATTGGGTGATCGGACTCCAAGGCCAACTGGCGCACCCGACCAGCGATCGCCGCGCTCAGGGCCCGGCTGGCGGTACGCGGAAACTGACCGGGAACGTTGGTCACGCAGTAGTGGATGACGCCGTTCTCTTCGTACACGGGGTCAGAGAGCGAAGTCGGTCGCGAGGTCTCGATGCAGCCGCCCTGATCTATGGCGAGGTCCACCACCACCGAGCCCTTGCGCATCGATCGCACTTGGTCGGCGCTGACGACGATCGGGGCGCGGGCGCCGGGAACGAGGGCGGCCCCAATGACCAGATCCGCTTGTTCTAGGACTTCGCCGATCGCACTCGACGACGACGCCAACGTGGCCGTCACCGTGCCGTCGAACTGAAGTTGACGGAGTCGTTCGAGGTTCACGTCAACCCCGGTCACTTCGGCGTCCATGCCTCGGGCGCCGCGCGCGGCCATCGTGCCGGCGACTCCCATCCCAATGACAACGACGCGAGCCGGCGGGACCCCGGCACTGCCGCCGAGCAGAGTGCCAGAACCTTGCGCCAAGTAGTAGGCCCCCATGATCGCGGCGGAGCGACCGGCGATATCACTCATCGGTGCGAGGAGCGGAAGACCTTGGCCCTCTCGGACTGTTTCGAAGGCGTGGGCTTCAACACCGGCGTCTTGGAGCGCGAGGGCCAACTCGGGGGCGGCGGCAAGATGAAGGTAGCCGAAAAGCTTCAAACCGCGACGAAATTGACGAAATTCGCCGGGTAGAGGCTCTTTCACTTTGACGATTAGATCGGCGCCCCAGACTTCGTCCACGTTCGAAACGAGATCGGCTCCCGCCAATAGATACTCGGTATCGGAGAATCCGGCCGCCACACCGGCGTTGCATTGCACGAGTACCTTGAGACCCGAGCTGGTGAGCATCGCCACCGCGTGCGGGTCCAGTGCAACCCGGCGTTCACCGTCCTTCACTTCAGCAGGTACGCCTAACGTCGTGGTCATAAATCTCCCCCAATTTCAGCCAATCGGATGGAATTGATCCCATTGGCCCTCAAACTTCACAAATTGTAAACAGCACGGCCGCTCGTATACCTTGGCAACATGTCGATTATTCTCATCATTTTCGTGCAATGTGTATAGACTGTTTTCCTGTGACCACGTGGCGTGCGATCGTTCCTTCGGCCACTCAGTTCTTGGCCAGTAACCAAGGCCGCATGCACTTTGGTATGACTTCCTCGATGGCCATTACGGACAGTTGATGAGGTGACGACGTCCGACCGGGCCGACTTACGATTGCCGACAGTTGCGGAGATCCTGACGCTTCCTGAGGTGCGCCGAGGTTACCCGACTGTTGAAGCAGCCCAGAGCGCCCTCGACCGACCCGTGAGGTGGGTACACGTCAGTGAGGTGCCCGATATCGCCCACCTGCTTCGAGGCGGTGAACTCATATTGACCACGGGCGTCGCGTTTCCGACCACGGACAACGAACTCGTCACCTACATCAGCGATCTCGCGGCCGCCCAAGCGACGGGCGTGATTATCGAACTTGGTCGGCGTTTTAGCGCCCTCCCTGCAGCACTGATCCAGAGCGCCGAAGCCCACAACCTGCCACTCATAGCGCTGCATAGCGAGGTCCCCTTCGTGGCCATCACCGAAGCCATCCACGCGATCATCGTGAACTCCCAGATCAGCCAGCTCCAACTGGGCGAAGTCGTGCACCGTGCCTTTCACGCCCTCGCCGCGGATGCCGCCGCGCCCCAAGAGATAGTCGACGAAATCGCTCGACTCGCGGACTGTCCGGCCGTCTTCGAGAATGTCGCCCATCACGTGCTGGCCTTCGCCGGCGCTACAACCAAGGCCACCGAAGCACTCGATGACTGGGAGCAGCGCTCGCGCAAGACCGCGTGGGCGAACCACACCACTGTCATCGATGGGCGGCACTGGCTCGCCGCGCCGGTCGGCGCTCGCGGACAGGTCTGGGGACGGCTTGTCTTGCTCCCGAGCATTCCCGCCAACGCCCTTCAGCAAACGATCCTCGAACTAGGTGCCACGTCGTTGGCCCTCAACCTCTTGATCGAACGCGAGGAGTATCTCCTCGAACATCAGACCCACCGCACTTTGATTACCGACATCATCGAGCACCATTACAGTTCCCCGGACGAAGTCCACGCCAGGACGGCGTCACTCGGAGTTCCGACTCGACGCCAATCCCTCGTCGCAATGGTCGTCCTTCACGAACGAGGGGCGCCGCTCACCGATATCGCGCGTCACGCGAGGGCACGCGAAGAAGCGACCGCGGTATCGAGGGCCTTGGCTGACGCGAACGCGACTGGCCTGGTCGGGCTGGTCAAGCCCGGGCGACTGGGCCTTTTGATCTCGGCTCCCAGCGAGGTCCGGATGAAGAACGTGCTCGTGTCGATCGCGAAAGCCATTCACGAGCGAGCCGACAAGCTGATCCCCGCTGGCACCACCGTCATCGGTGTCGGACCACCGGTCAAGGAGATCGACGACTTTCATTATTCGTTCACTGATGCCAACGAGGCCGCGGACGCGGCGGAAAATCTTCCGGGCGACTTACTGTTCGTTACTACAGCGGACATCAGGCTTCGTGGCTTGGTCCATCTCTTGCGCGATGATCCGCGACTACAGAATTTCGCCAGGCGCGAACTCGGGGCACTACTCACCCACGATGAGCGCTACGGTACTGACCTGACGGGCACGCTCAACGCATATCTTGAGTCCGGAGGCAATAAGTCGGCGGCCGCGTCATCGGTCTACATGAATCGCGCAACCTTCTACCACCGTCTCGAACAGATTGAGAAGATCTTGAACTGTGATTTGGATGCCGTCGAGTCACGCAATTCTCTCTACGTCGCTCTCGTCGTTCACCATTCCCTCGAGGCCTGAGTACCTATCGCTTCTGGCCTGTGGGCGTAATCGCGAACGCCAACGGTGCGAGCCCCACCGTGATCGCTTTGCTGGCAGTGCCCGTCGACGTGGCGATCGGGATGACCCTGCCGGGGATGTTGTGCGACGATCCAACGCCGACGTAGGTGCCGCTGTCGAGGACAAAGACGGTGGCGCCGTTCGGGCTGATCGTAAGCATGGATGCGTTACGTCCCACATCGATCGTCTTTCCGGCAGTGCCCGTCGCCAGATCGACGGGGATGACGGTGCTCTCCCTCGGGCTCGACGTGGTGGTGAGCACGTAGGCGGTTGAACCATTTGGCGCGATCGCGACCTCCCAGGACATCGCGCCGGGCTGATCTCCGAGCGTGGCCACCTTGCGAACGACTCCGGTTGCCGTGCTCAAGAGCGCGAGCGTGTTGTTGTTGGCGTAGGGCGACCCCTGTTCGAGGTGGGTAACGGGCACGCCGACCTCGGCGAGCGCGGTGTCATCTCGCGTCACCGCGATCGCCACCGGCATGGAGGTGCGAAGCCCGATGGCCTTGCCGAGACTTCCCGTCGCCGTGGCGATCGGGACGATCCCCGACGAGGTGATCGCGTAGGCGGTCACGCTGTTCGACGTGAACGCGAGCCCGCTCACGGAGAAGGGGACCACATCGCGGGCCAGCTTGATCGCCGGCGCGGAGGTATCGGTCGCGGTGTCGACGGGCGTGATGGCGCTGGGCTCGCCTGGGTTGCTCGGGCTCGAATCCACGACGTAAAGGAACTTGCCGTTCGGCGACATCGTCATGGATAACGGAAGGGTCCCCACCTTGATCGGACGCAGGGCCGTGCGCGTCGCGAGATCAATCGGCGTGACCGTCGCCGGCGTCGTCGCCGGCGTAGTGGCGGCGTCGATCCCGTTGAGGACGTACGCCCTCTTGCCGTTCGGCGTGATGGCGATGGCCTGCGGGGCGGTACCGACGGCGATCGGCCTGCCCGGTCGGTCGGTCGCCGTGGCGATCGGGACCACGCTGCCCGGTGATCCATCCTCATCGCCGCCGACCGCGACGACGTAGAGGGTCTTCGCTCCCGGGGCGACAGCGAGCGCGACCGGAGACAGCGCTCCGAGCCCGATCGGGTGTGCGGCGATGCCGGTCGAAGCGTCGATCGGCGTGATGTCGTGCGAGGCCAGGTTGGCCACGTAGATGGTCGAGCCGGAGGTGACCGAGCCAGCGACGGACAATGACATGACGCCGGTGAGACCGCCCACGCCGATCAGGATTGCGACCGCCCGTGCCCACCGATGGGGACGGGCGTCGGCTCGCGTGTGGGCACGCGGCCAAGCGGCAACGTCCGCTGCTCTCCCATTCACTGATCTTGACCTCGACATGCGACAAACTTAACGGGGATCGGCCTCCTCAAGGTGTCCTTGCATCGATTCGAGAACCCGACGAAACGGCGCTCGCCAAAGTCGCGTTTTCGGAGCTATCCTGATCGGTCAGTGACGGATACGCTCGCACCATCCGGTTCACGTTGGTCGAGAGAGGGAATCTGTGAAGACACTGCCCCGTAACAACCATGTACTGAGAACGTCACTCGCCTGCGCCGCGGTGATTGCGTCGTTCGCGCTCTTCACCTCAAGCGCCGTGGCCGCGAGCACCATTGGCAAAGTGAAGATGACCGGGCAGGTCGCAGGGAGCCTTTCGATTCCGAAGAATTTGACCAACAAGTTCGGAGGGACGCTCGTCGGTTGCCAGATTCAGGAGAACTCGACGTCGCAGGTTCTGATCTACCTCGCTGCCGGCAAGGTTCAACTCAATGGCAAGTCCGTCTCGCAGAAGGCCGGGATGCTCTTCGTGTCGGTCGATCGTGACGGCACCAGTGAGAGTGTCAGTTCGGTGAATCAGGATGCCAAGGTGACCCTCACCCTCGTGATCGGTGCGAAGACCTATCTCTGGGCGAGCTCGTCCGGCACCATCAGCATCAAGAGCCGAGGTGGTGCCGGCACCTTCAGCGTCGGTGCGGTGCCGGCCGGCACGCTGTCCGGGATAGCGTTGCAATCCGGTGCGGCCACCAAGCCCGTCAAGCTTTCCGGCTCCTGGTCGTACTGTCGTCCTTTCCCGAAATAGTCGGGCGGCAGCGATGCTTACGGACACCGCGTCCGAGATCTGGGTGACGACGCCGCACTCTCGCCGTACTGCGTGTGTTCGCGGTCGTGGGGTACTAAGCCGAAGGTACCCCTGCATGAACCGCCCGACATATCCTGACGAGGTGTTTTGTGCCACACCACTGCATCCCTTCTGGCTACCTGAGCGTCTTCGGCCCCGGCGCGCGCGCGCCGCCGCTGGGTCGGCGTCGGCGTAGCCGGTAGGTCGAACTCGACGCCGGCCCCGGCGACGACGCGCAGGTGCTTATGCGTCAACGTCCCGAGGTGTTCGATCAACTCGCGATAGCCGCGGAGGGGGTCAGCGTTACGTCAAGATCCGCAGTTCCAGCTCCCGGTGACCGTGGCAACCTTGCCGTAGGTTGTGCTGCCCACGGCGTGGTATTTGACCGTTATGTTGATCGAACCCGTTGACCCCTTGTACGTAATGCTTCCGGATGTTTCGAGAAATGAGATGATTGGAGAGCCACTGCTCTGAAAAGACGTGTCGGTGAGCGACTTCACGTTTGCCGCGCCCACGTGAGTCGTTCCCTTCTTGGAGGGGTAGGCCGACAGACCCCAAGCACCTTTCCCCGCGCCGGTGATGGTCCCCTTCATGTGAGAGAGGGTCACCAGGTACCCCTTGCCGCTGTACGTCTTGCCGAAGGTGCAGTTAAAAGACGAGGGTGTGAGTTTGAGCGTTCCACTGTAGGCGCCCTTGAACGTGAAGGTATTCGACGCCCCGCCGGCACTGGCCGTGGCCGGGGAGACCAGCACCACCGCACTAAAAAGAACCATCCCGGTCAAGATGAGTGCGGTTGTCTTGTCGCGCCACCTTCGACCGCGCGAGCACTTTATCGGTTCGAACATATCCATCCTCTTTCGGTTGGGACGGGTAACGTCCGTTCTCGGTTGAATGGTAGTAGCAGATCCGTAGAAGGTTTGAGGTTGCTACCAAGTTCTCTAGCAGTCGGTACAACGCTCTCGGAATCGTGTTGCCGGAGAGCATCGAACACGAAGAAGCGAGAGTCTCCAGGGCCGACGCGGTTCGACGGGCCGCGCGACTTCTGACCGTGGTACGTGCCAACGTACACGTGACCCAGACGAGCAACGCCTAACAACTACTCCAGCGGTTCCAGTGGTGTGCCCGCGGGCTCGCGCTGCCGGTACGCCACGACAGCAATTGCGGTGAGACCGATCCCAACACCCACAATCTGAAGCGCGGTCATAACCTGACCGAGGATTACGACGGCGGCGACCGCGGCCACGAGAGAGCTCAGGTTGCCAATTACCGACGAGATTGAGGCGTCGACGTAGAGGTGCGCCCAGTTCATAATCAGATGACCACTACCCGGCACGATGGCGAGCAGAAGAATCCAGAACCAGTCGCCCCCATTGACCCGGCCGAGATGTTGACCGGTGACCAAGATCACGAGCGTAACTGCGAAAGCCGCCGCGATCGTCGCGCCGGTCGTGTACTCCAACGCGTCGAGGTGGCGGCGCGATCGTTTGGAGACTAACCAGTACGCGGTCCAAAAGAGCAGCGCGCCGAAGGCGAAGAGGTCACCGTCGATCTGTTGGTGACCGTGCGACCTGGCGCCCACCACCGTCAACACGACTCCGACCATTGCCAAGGCGATCCAGAGAATGTCCCAACGATGGAACGATTCGCCGAACATCCGTCGCGCCAACACGAAGACGAGCGCCGGTTGAAACGCCCCAATCAGTGAAGCGACCACGATGCTCGTGAGTTTCACGGCACTGTAGAACGTAATGAGATCGCCCGCAAAAAGAAGACCGCCAAGCCAGCTGACCCTCATCGTCATCCACGTCAAACGGCGACCCGTCGCGAAGGTGATGGCGGTCAGTGCCACCGTGCCAATCCAAAGCCGGTAGAAGGTCAACGCCACCGCCGACGAGGATGCGAGTTTCACGATGATGCCGCCGAAACCCCAGAGGGCCGCCGCCGCCACGGCTGCACCAAGGCCGAGAGTTCTCCGTTTCTTCCCACTTACCCGCGAAGATTCACTTCGCACGTTCATCTCAGCGGCACGCGGGAGGAAACGTCGTCGAATTGGGACGCGTCGCGCGGCCTATAGCGATTCACGACGTCTATGAGGTCATTCGACAATTCGAATCTCCCGCGAAGCGTCGAGCGGGACCGGTTGCGGGTGCGACGCGAGCAGCGATTTGGTGTACTCGTCTTGCGGATTGTGAAAGACCTCGGCCGTCGTACCGATCTCGACGATGACGCCGAGATGCATGATCGCCACGCGGTCGGCGACTTCGGCGATCACCGAGAGTTGGTGGGCGACGAAAAGGATGGCGAGGCCCAACTCGTCGCGGAGATCAAGAAAGAGGTTGAGAAGCTGGGTCTGAATCGACACGTCCAGAGCACTCACGGCCTCGTCGGCGATCAATACCTCGGGACCGATGGCCAGGGCGCGCGCCACCGCGACGCGCTGACGCTGGCCCCCCGAAAGTTCACTCGGGTGGCGCACCGCCATGGACGACGGGAGGCGCACCAGATCAAGGAACTTCGACACGAAGGCGTCGCCGTCTTCACTACCGGGTTGGTGGTGGACGCGGCCGGCCTCGAGAATCGCAGTACCGACCGTCATTCTCGGGTTGAGTGAGGCGTACGGGTCTTGAAAGACCATCTGCATGCGCCGGCGAATCTCGCGCAGCTCGTGACCACGGGCGTCGCGAACGCTGCGACCGTCCACCGTGATCACACCCTCGTCCGGCTCGACCAAGCGAATCAGCATTCTCGCCAGGGTGGTCTTGCCGCTCCCCGAGCCACCGGCGAGACCAAGAATCTCGCCTTTGGCGAGGTCGAAGCTCACGTGATCGACCGCCAGCGCGCTGTCACCCGGTCGCCGCGTCACGAACTCCCCCAGGGAGCGACGCAACCTGAACCGCTTGGTGAGGTCCTGCACGCTGAGCAGCATCTCGCTCACGCGCCACCCGCTTCGCTGGTCGCGCTGATGGTCCGCACGAAAGGACAGGCGGTCGCGTGGGCGTCGCCCACGACTTCGAGGCTCATATCGACACCCGCGCACTCCGGTCGCGCGAAGGCACAGCGACCGGCGAACGGACATCCCGGACCTGTCTCACCGGCGGAGGGCGGTTGACCAGGGATGCCGGCGCGTCGAACGTGATGGCCGGCCGACTCGAGACTCGGGATTGACTCGAGCAATGCGCGCGTGTATGGGTGTTGCGGTCGGGCGCATATCTCGGTGACTGGTCCGGATTCCACCACGTAGCCGCCGTACATCACCGCGACGCGCTGGCAGGCCTGGGCAATGACGCCGAAGTCGTGCGACACGAGCAAGACCGCCATGTTGAGATCACGACGGCGTTGCTCAATCAACTTGAGAATCTGCGCCTGCGTCGTCACGTCGAGCGCCGTCGTCGGTTCGTCGGCGATCAAGAGTCGAGGACCAGCGGAGATCGCGATGGCGATCATGACGCGCTGGCGCATGCCGCCGGAGAGTTCGTGCGGGAAGGCGCGATAGCGCTGCTCTGGTCGGTCAATCTCAACGCTCGCGAGCAGTTCAATCGCGCGGGCATGGGCGGAGGACTTGTCCATTCCCGCGTTCACACGCAGGGTCTCCGCCACCTGTTCTCCGATCCGCTTGGTGGGGTTGAAGCAGCTGAACGGGTCCTGGAAGATCATGCCGACGTTGTGGGCTCGGTGATCGCGAAGTGCTTTCCTTGACATGGCCATGACGTCACAACCGTCGAACTGCACGTTGGCCGTCATCTGGGCGTGCGAAGGCATTAAGCGAATGATCGACCGACACGACAGGCTCTTGCCCGATCCCGACTCACCAACCAGACCCACGGTCTCGCCTTGCTGCACCTCGAGGTTGACCCCTCGCACGACCTCGGTGAATCCCCCGCGGGCGGGGAACGCAATTCGCAGATTCTCGATCGTCAGCAGACTCATAGTGACCCCAAGGTCAGGTCGCCCCTCGTGATGCCGTCGCCAATGAGACTGACTCCGATACCGAAGAGCATGAGCACGACGCCCGGGATCGTCGTGATCCACCACGCGGAGAGCAGGTAACTCTGACCGCTCGCGATGATCGAACCGAGGTCGGCGCCGGGCGCCTGCTGGCCGAGGCCGAGGTAGGAGAGTCCCGCAATGACGAGCATGTTCACCACGACGTCGACCGTTGAGTAGACGAGGCTCGTGCGAATCAGGTTCGGTAGCGCGTGGCGAAAGATAGCCCGAAGGTGCGAGTAGCCGAGCGCCTTGGTCGCCATGATGAAGGGCTGTTCGCGCATGACGAGCATCTCAGAACGCGACAGTCGAAAGTACAGAGCCCACCCGACGATGACGATGCCGATGCCGACGCCCTTTAGTCCTGGTCCGACGATCGCCACCACGGCGAGGACGAGCACGATGAAAGGAAAGGCGATGACCGTGTCCGCGACGCGACCGATGACCGCGTCGAACCAGCCGCCGATGTATCCGGAGATCGTCCCCAACGTGACGCCGACGATGAGACCGAGGTACGTTATGACCGCGACCACGAGTAGGTCAACGCGCAGGCCGTAGAGCACGCGGCTGAAGACGTCGCGGCCGACGAAGTCCGTCCCCATCCAGTGGTGCCACGAGGGCGCCTGGAGCGAGTCGACAATATTGATCTGGTTCGGATGGTAGGGCGCGATGTAGGGCGCGAGCAGCGCCGCCAACACCATGATCGCAATGATGACGAGGCCGGTCGACAGTTCCCAATTCTGCGCCCGGAGGAACGAGCGCCATAGTCGATAGATACGTCGTCGCTTCATGACCGGTCGGGTGGCGAGATCAGACACTCTTCGCTCCCGGTCGCACGCGAGGGTCGACCGTCGCCTGCAGCAAGTCGGTCCCCAGGTTGAGGAGAACCACCAAGGACCCGGCGAGTACGGCGAGGGTTTCGACGAGCGGGTAGTCGCGCTGTTCGACGGCCTGGAACAAGAGGGTACCGAGACCCGGTATCTGGAAGACCTGCTCCAAGACCACAGTCCCACCAATTAAGAAGCCGACGCTGACAGCGAGCACCGTGACCGTCGGCATGACTGCGTTTCGAAACACGTGACGAATGAGGACCCGACGGGTCGTGAAACCGCGGGCTCGGGCCGCCTCGACGTACTCGAGGGCCATGGTGTGACGAAGGCTCGAGCGGAGCGTTCGCACGATGACCGCCAACAGCGACAGACCGAGCGCGATCGCTGGCAGCGTGAGCGAACGCACGATCCCCCCGAAACCCGCCCCGTAGCCCGAAACCGGTAACCACCCGAGTTTGAGGCCGAAGATGATAGCGAGTATCAGCCCCGACCAGAACGTTGGCATCGCGAAACTGACCGACGTGAACACTCGAACCGCGTGGTCGGTCGCGGTCTCAGCCTTCAGCGCGGCAATCACCGCAAGTGGCACTCCGAGCACAATCGCCACGATCGTCCCGTAGCTGATCAAGGCGATGCTCGGCACGACTCGCTGAGTGATCAGCGAAGAGATGCTCTGGCCGAAGGTGATGGACTGGCCAAAGTGGAACGTCACGAGGTGAACCAGGAACAGCCAGAACTGCTGCGGCAACGGCTTGGTGAGCCCGAGGCGCGCGCTGACGAGATCGATCTCCCTCGGCGTCGCCCGCGGACCGAGCATGTTCGCGATTGGATTACCCGGCACGAAGTGAATCAACATGAACGCGAAGAAGGCCACGCCCAGTAGCTGCACCACGCTGATTCCGATTCGCCGAACGACGTACGCCCCCATCGCTACGTCACGGCACCACTCATGTCGGGACTACCTGACGTCAACTTGGAGCATTGACTCTTTCTACTTGGCGATCCACGTGTACTGCAACGAGTCCGCGCCCAGTGGGTCGAGCACGGTGCCACACACGTTGTCGCGATGCGCGTTCAGGAACGGCAGGTCCATGACGTTGATGAACGGCGTCTGGTCCTGCATCGCGGCCTGGATCTTCGGCCACTGGATTACCTGCGTCGCTTCGCTCGCGGTGTGGTCGAAGGTCGTCACCATCTTGGCGATGGCCGGATCGTTCCACCACGAGTAGAAGCTGTAGCCGCCTCCGCCGTAGGTGGTGACGAAGGTCGCGTACTCCTCGGGCACCGTCACGTCGCTCGTGAATTCGGCGTACGGGAAGGTCATGTCGTACTGACCCTTCATGTACAGTGCGGTCTCGGTCGCTTGGTCCTCGGCCTGCAACTTCACGTGGACGCCAATGGATGCCCACTCGGCTTGGAGGATGAGCACGAGGTTGGTGTACTCGACGTAGCCGCTCGGGTACTGCATCGTGATGGTGAAGCCCTTCGGGTAGTCGGACTTCGCCATGTACGACTTGGCGAGACTCAAGTCGTAACTGTAGGGCTTGACGACACTGTTCGACGCGTCGAACTTCAACTGCGGCAGGACGCTATTGGGGATGGTGCCCAGCCCGTCGAAGACCGTCTTGTTAATGAGCGGCCGGTTGATCGCGTACTCCAGGGCCTTACGCACATCGAGATTCTGGAAAGGCTTGCGCTTGAAGTTCATCCACAGGCCGACCCAGTAGGGGATCTTCACCGACTGGAGCGTCAGGTTCGAGTTGCCCTTCACGGTGGCGACCTGGTTGAACGCGATGCCGTCGGCCATCTGAGCCTGATTGTTCTCGACGTCGAGCAATCGCGTGTTGTCGTTCAACGCGTACTGATAGGTCACCGAGTTGAGATAGGGCAAGCCGGGCTGCCAGTAGTTGGGGTTCCGCACGAAGGTGATCGACGAGCCACGAACCCATTTGCTGAGCTTGAAAGGACCAGTGCCCACGGGGTTATTCCAGAACTTGGTGCCTTCCTTCGTGAC
Organism: Acidimicrobiaceae bacterium; assembly: GCA_003167415.1. Classification (GTDB taxonomy): domain Bacteria; phylum Actinomycetota; class Acidimicrobiia; order Acidimicrobiales; family RAAP-2; genus RAAP-2. The sequence continues at coordinate 144,156 of PMTF01000016.1, forward strand.
GAGAGCCTTGGGCACGATGAACGCGTCAAAGATGCTCATGTTGTAGATAAGGCCCGGCGTCGGCGCCGTGAGCGTCATCAACACCGTCGAACTATTGACCGCTGTCGCGCTCTTGAAGCCGCCCGACAGTACTGCGGTCTCGTCCAGTTTCGGGTTGGCGAAATAGTCGAGTGAGAAGACGACGTCGGCCGCAGTGACCGGTGTGCCGTTTGAGAATTTGATCCCGGGGCGAATGTGGAAGGTGTAGCTCATTCCGTTGGCCGCCTCGCTCCAACTGCTCGCCACGGCGGGCACGATGTTCTGCGTCTTACCCGTGGGGTCGGGCATCACGAGACCCTGGTACAGCAAGGTGTCAGCGAAGATGTCGCCATTGCCGTTCGTTGGAAAGAACGGATTAAGGGTCACGGGGCCGGCTTGGCGGGCGTAGACGAGGTTGCCGCCCTTGAGCGGCGCGCCACTGCACGTGAGCTGCGACGCGGTCGCCGACGACATGACGACCAGCGGCGCAATGGCCAATGTCGCCACGAGCGACGTTGCGAGAAGAGCGCAGACGGCGAGTCTCGAACCTCCTCGTTCCCTCAGTTGCTTCACTTTGGACACGACGACCCCCCCAGGTTTCGACAGGTCCGGCGCCCCCACGACCCCGGATCCGGTGTTGCAATCTTTGGGCAACCATACGTGACTGATGTCGCTAACGCAAGCCGGACGTCCAATAAAAAACAGTGAGCGCTACTTGATCGCCAGTGCGTTCGCCGGTGAGCCGATGCCCCCCGTGACGTTCAGTGGGGCACTGGCCAGAAGGAACTCATAGACCCTGTCGATGGCGCAGTCGTCCGCCAGATCCTCCAGATTCCAGAGTTCGCCAATGGCGAAACCGAGCAGTCCAATCAACACCCGGTGCAAGAAGCCGTACGGTCGAGCGGCCTCAGAGAAGTCCGGAGGCCAGACCTCGGTCGCGAATGAATCCGACACGACGGCGGCGGCGCCACTGTCCCAGAGGTACCGGGCCATCGCTTCAGTGTGTTCAATTCCCGGCGCACGCAGGTCCGAGGCGAGCGAGCGTCGCGCCTCGTCTCCCAGTTCCCGATAGTTCGCGAGGAATCCAGTGCGCACCACGATCGCACAGCCCTCGCTGAACGAGAGGCCCGCGGCCTCGCGCGCGGCTTCGAGGTCCGCTACTGATATCGAGCCAGAAGGCGAGGGTGAGAGTTTCCCCTTCGCGTGGTGGCGCGCGACGTCCAACAAGACGCCCCGCGTCACGACACCGTGGCGCGACCAGTGATCGATCGTATTGAATCCTCCGCCGAGGACGTCGTCGACCGATCGACCATTGTAAAAGACGCCGGGTCGAGCGGCGATATGCGCGAGCGAGTCCCATTGGCTTGCAATCTGAGGAAAGTAATCGTCGAGAACGTCGTCGAGGTCCTCGACGGCCCCGGTTCCGCCGCGCAACACCCGGTGACGCGCCGGCGTCCTCGTCGAATCGAGCGGAGGATCGAAGGCCCAGACCGGCGTGTCGAGGCCGAACGTCGCTCCACGACGCACCAGACCGACGGCGTCGCGCACTACGTCGGACGTGATCAGATTGAGTCGACCAATCGAGTCGTCGGCGCCGTAGAGTCCCCATGCGGTCCCCGCTCCGGAAAGGTCACGGGGAAGTTCGTCATACGTGGGACTCGTGGCCACGGGCTCTGTCTTAGTCGGCGGCGCGAAGCTCAGAGAATGCTGCGTCGGTCGCTGACAAGGCGAGCTCCAGGTCCGCGTCGGTCAGCGCGGCCGAGATGAACCAGTTGTGGCGTGGGTGTAAGTACAGTCCGTGACACAACGCGCTCGCCGCAAACCTGTTGGCCATCGCCTTGTCGACGTCGCCCACAAAACTCATGTACGGCATCTGCGAGGGTCCGGTCTGGAGCACCTCGATCCCCCAGCGCTCGGACTGTTCCGACAATCCCGTTCGCAGCGCATCGCCCATTGCGACCATACGCCCGACCGCATCGTCGCGTTGCAGCACCGTGAGCGTGGCGAGACTCGCGGCCATCGGCACTGACGAGAACCAGAATGATCCGGTCGTGAACAGCGAAGCGGCCGCGTCACGCAATCGGTCATTGCCCAAGACGGCCGCGAGCGGATGACCGTTGGCGATGGCTTTGCTCCACGCCGAGAGGTCGGGGGCAACCCCGATGGTTTCCCAACTCCCGCCGAAGTGGAGGCGCATGCCGCAGCGCACGTCGTCCAGGATGAGTGCCGCTCCCGACGCGTCGCAGAGTTCACGAAGTCCGCGCGCGAACGCGGGATCGACCAATTCCTGGTCGAAGCCGGCGTCGTGTCGAAACGGCGAGACCAGAACGGCCGCGACGTCATCGGAGAATGCTGCCCGGACGCTCTCGAGGTCGTTGTACGTATAGCGAACGAGGTTGGCGCGATCTTCGCTGGTCGTACCGGTTTCGACGGGCGTGCACCACGGTGCGGCACCGTGATACGCGCCCTTCGCCACGAGTATCTTTCGTTTACTCGTCGCGGCACGTGCGATTGTGCAGCACAGTGTGGTGGCATCGGTGCCGTTTTTCTGGAGCATGGCCCAGTCGGCGTGGGCGACTACTTCGACCAGCCGCTCGGCAAGTTCGACCATGCGCTCCGAGGGTCCATCGAGACAGTCGCCGAGCGCGGCCTGACGCGCCGCGGCTTCTTCGACCTCCGGGTGTTGGTGACCCAAGAGCACCGGGCCCCAGCTACACATCAAGTCGACGAACTCTCTCCCGTCCACGTCAACGACGCGGGCGCCACGTCCGCTGGCGAAGAACTGTGGGTACTCGGACGGCAGGGCGTTCATATTGAGGTGGCCGTACATACCGCCGGGGATCACGGCTCTCGCCCTCACGCGAAGTTCCGCGTCCCTCGGTCGCGATCGCTTGTCCACGTCTGTCGGCAGTCCACTGGTTCGTATCGTCATGTCCGCATCCTCCTCAATCACTCGCTCACGCGTCGACGAATTCTTTTAGTCGATGGGCCGCGGCCCGGGCCGCATCATCGTTGTATGCATTGAGCACTGTAACGACCTGTTGGAGGCCCGTGATACCGGCGTCGGATCCGAGTCCCGTCGCCACGAGCCCCCCGCAGACAGTGCCGATCCACGCCGCTGACGCCGGGTCCAGTCCGCAAAGCAGTCCAACCAGAAACCCTGCGTCGAATCCATCACCACAACCCGTCGTGTCCACCACGTCGATGTCCATCGCCGGAATGGACACGTCGATCGCACGGGTGACCACGCGGCATCCCTGCTCGCCCTGAGTGACCGCGACACCACCTGCTCCGGCCTCGAGCATGACGTGAGCGGCCTCGTGCACGTCAGTGCACTCCGCGAGCCCGAGTAGTTGCTCTTCGTTGGGACAGAACCAATCGGTGTGGCGTAGAACCGGACCGAGGGCGTCAAGGGATCGGCGATCACCGTTGCGCAACACGTCCATCGTCACGAGCGCCCCGTTGCGACGCGCCGTCGCCACGAGCTGACCAATCACTTCGGGGTCCATGGCGGGCATCGCATCCAGGCCACCCACGTGGATGGCACTGGCGGACAAAACGGCGTCGCGCTGCTCGTTGGTAAGGTCCGTCGCATTAAAAATGGCATTGGCGCCGGGCACGTGCAGGGCTGGACGTTCGCCGTTCGGACGGATCGGCAGGATGGTCGCGGAGGTTGCGCCGGCGAGTCGCAGGAGAAGACTTGCATCAACGCCCGCGTCGTCGAGGAGGCGCACGACGAAATCGCCGAGGATGTCATCGCCGATCGCGCCGACGTTTCGTACTTTGATGCCCATTTTCGCGAGATCGACGCTCGTTCCGGCGGCCGTTCCGGCGGCGGTCGCACGTATCTCATCGATGAGGATCGAGTGTTGTCCCGGAGGGATCGTCGTGACCGGTCGGCCCAGGATGTCAAGAATATGGACACCCAGGCATACGACGGAACCGAGTCCCTTGAGGTCGCTCACCGTGCTCCGTCTTCGAGCGCCGGCCCGCCGTAGCGACGACGACGGACCTCGGCCTCCACCTCGGCCAATTCGTCCGCGGTGAGAATGCGGGGATCGCCGTAACTGAGTGAGAGTCGATAAACCTTGGCCAACCATTCAAGGAGTAGCGCACGTTCGTACGCCTGCTGCAGCGTGGCGCCACGAGTCACCGCCCCGTGGTTCTGCAGAATCGCAGCGTTGCGACTCGCCATGACCGAGATCGCACCATCGGCCAAACCGTCAGAGCCGAAGCGCACATAGTCGACCACTGGCACCGGTCCCCCGAGACCGGCGATCACGTAGTGAACGGCGGGAAGTTCCGGCTGTGAAAGCGAGAGAGCGACGACTTCAGCGGAGTGCGTGTGCACAATGGCGCGAGCGTCGGTATTGCGGTAGATGCCCGAGTGCATGGGCCACTCCGACGAGACGGTGGCTTTGCCTGAGAGTTTCTGACCGTCGAGGGATACCACGCAGACGTCCTCCGGCACGATCTCGCGATAGAGGATGCCACTCGGACTGATCGCTACGACGTCGCCCACCCGCACGCTGAGATTGCCGGCCGTGCCAACGGCCAGCCCGTCCTCGAGCATTCGCACGCCGTAGGCCACCAGATCGCGACGAGCAAGGTCAAGCTCGCGCTCGTCAGCTTCCACTCGACCCATCCCCCATCCCCCGTTCGGTGCGCGCGCTACGCCGGCCGGATTTTATACGGATGACCGACAAAAATCAATCCCGATTCAGTAATCTGCTTGCGAGTGCCCGTTATCGTAGGGCGCTACCACTGAGAGTGAGGCGAGGAGGTCCGTGCCCAAGATCGTTGATTGGGAGGTCCGCAAGGACTCAATCTTAGAAGCGACGTGGCGCGTCATCGCCCGTGACGGACTGGCGAACACGACCGTGCGCGCCATTGCTCGCGAGGCCGATTGTTCACAGGGAATTCTCTCGCACTACTTCGACGACAAACTGGACATCCTCGCCTCGGCCTTGTTGCTGTCACACCGTCGAGTTCGCGAGCGCACAGAAAAGAAGGTGAAGGATCTTCGAGGCATGTCGGCCCTTCGCATTGCAATGCAGGAGGCACTCCCCCTTGACGCCGAGCGTGAACTTGAAGCTCGCATCGAAGTGAGTTTTTGGGGACGAATGCTAGGAGACGCTCGACTCGTCGACCTAGGTCGGAGCGAAGTCGACCTCCTCCGTGACCGGCTCCGTGGCCACCTGATCGAGGCGCGTGACGCGAAAGAACTACGTCCGGACCTTGACCTGGAACTCGCGACGCAAGAATTGCTCATATTGATTGACGGCATCAGCGTCGAGCGCGTTCATTTCCCGAAATCCGTGTCGCCGTCCCGTCAGTTGGAACTCCTTGAGCGCAGACTTTCCTCGTTCCAAGAAGTGCCGGTCCAATGACGCCCAATTTGAATTGACCGAGGTCGCATGACCATTCGGTCACTCTTGTTGCTTTCAACTATTGAGGCTGTGAGGCACCCCAAATGACCGCTGCTGACAGTCCCATTGTCCCGCCGCCTGTGCGCCTCGCGCAACCGTGGACGCTGATCGCGGTCTGCGCGGGCGCCTCACGACTTCCGCAGCGGGCTCGAGTCGCCAGTGTTTAGTAGCAGATCCGTTAAGGCGATACCATCAAACGCGCAGAGCGAGATTGTTCAACATAGTCAACCTCAACATTCGAGGGAATGTTGACCTATGATCACTTTGTCCTTGAGAAGGGATTTACTGTGTCCGCTGGTCGCAAAGCCCTCATTACGTTATTGGTACTGATCGGTCTCATTCTTATCGCGGTGGGCATCGTGTACTTCGTGGTGAAAGCTGGATCGTTACCGTCGTTCATTCCAGGACACATCGCCCATTCAAGCGCCCACCGCTCCAAGCGCGGACTGATCGCCGTCATCGTCGGTGCGGTCGTGTTGCTGGCGGCGGTGGTTGGCGCATCGGTCGGGCGGCGGCGCTCGATAAATCCAGGTCCAATGACGCCCAATTCGAATTGACCGGGGTCGTATGACTTTTCGGCGACTCTGACGCGATCGGGGCACAGGTCACTCATGGAAGGTCTTCGCAAATTAATGCGTCGAGGTTGTTGGCTCTTATAAGGGATCTTTTAGTGGGCCTTAGCGGACGGCTTTCAAACCTTTTTCAAGCCCGGGCCGAGTTACTTGAATGAATCGCAGCGATAAAGCGTGACAGATGTTGTCGATCAAGATGTCAGAACAACGGGTGCCCTTACCTCGTTCAAGTACTTCTTGATGGCCAGGAATTGACTGACGCCATCGAGGCCCGCTTCGGCGAGCACCGCTTGGCCCTGGCCGCTTCCGAGATAGTGACCTTGGCGATAGGGATGCAGCGTCGCCTCGCGACCGGCGTCAGAACGCACCCAGCGATACATCGTCGACAAGGTGAAGCCGGTGATCCCGATGGCCTCAAGCGCGTGCGCCTCGGGGAAAAGCGCGTGGCGGCGCTCGGGCGACAACGAGTCAAAAAGTTCCGCGCTGGCCACGTAGTACACCCTGGGGTCGATGCCCTCGTTCTCGAGCAGGGGCAGAGCCTCGGTCACGAAGGCGTACGTCACGGCACTCTCTTGCAGCACGATCGTCACGTCGCCGGCCCCGCGAGGGCTCCTCAGCAAGTAGACGCCAGTCGCCGCTGCCTCGGGCGCCGCGAGACCGAGGGCGTGGCGATCGAGCACCGTTTCCTCGGGCCGGGTAACGAACGGGGCAATGAATGCGGGCCGCTGGGCGAGAGCGGTTACCAGTAGAGGCCAGATCTCCTTCGGCTCCCAGGGCGTGAGGGTGACCGCCGTTCCGACGGGGAAGTTCTCCTGGAGCAGTTGCAGCGCCTGCGGGTCCGCGTGGGTGGGACCGTCCTCGCCCGTCGCCAGACCGACGTGGCCGCAGATCAGGATGAGCGGCATGCAGGGTTCGCCGCCGACCGGCTTCGCCTGGGCACCGATAACGTGCAGCCGAGCTGCGATATGCCCGAGGGGTGCCATGAACGCTCCGTAAGAGGAACCCACGCCAATAGCGTGACCGTAGGCCGAGACACCGGAGAGCACTCCGGCGATGGCGTCCTCGCAGATGCCACCGATGGACAGCAGTCGGGCGTCAGGGTTGGAGGCGGCGTTCCAGTAACCCGGGGCAAAGTCTCCTGCGATGGTTGCCACACTGGTCGAGCTGAGCAGGTCGGCTGAGGCAGTGAGCAGGGAGCCACCAGACACCTTGTTGAGGAGTCGCAACGACTTCCCGAGGGTCTCACGCAGCGTCGACTTCGTGCCAGGGGCGAGCCGAAGTTCGTCGGGCATCTCAATGCGCGCGCGGGCGGCGAACTCGAAGACGGCCGCAACGCGCGGCGCCCCCGGCCGAACGGCGCGACCACGCCGTTCGAGACGATCGCGTGCCGAAATGAGCCTTGCGGCCAACACCTGAGCAGCCGCCGTCTCCTTTTCCAGACGACGACGCCAGATTTCTAGCGCCTCCCAGAAGCACTCCTCGCGAGCCTGGTCACCCCGGGGTCCGGCGCAGCGAGGATCGGCGGGATCGCAGGTCGGCACGGACTCTCCTGCGCCGTCGAAGAGTTCGCCCATTGCCTGGTAGAAACCGGCGGAGCAGAGCTTGTGTCCCGCGCCGTGTGAGGCCCGGCCCTCGAGACCGTACTTCCAACCCTTGCGCGTACGGTAGATGACCGCAGTGGGCTGGCCGTTGTCGATGGCCGCGGCGAGTTGCTGAGCAGCCACAACCTGTTGAAAGTCGTGGCCGTCGACGACCTGCACGACGTTCCAGTCGTGCAGCTGAAAGAGTTCACCCGGTTCCCACTGGACGTAGTCACCGGGAACATCGCCCTCGCGGCAGACGTGGTCGCTGTCAATCGAAGCTTGGTTGTAGTCGATGTGCGCCACGACGTTGGACAGCGAGGCCGTGCCGGCGGCGGCCAGGGCTTCACTTACGCGACCGGGTGTGAGCCCGCCTTCGCCTTCGGTGATGTGAATTCGCGGACAGTCTGGCCCGTAGCGATCGCGGGCGGCGATGGCCAGGCCGATGGAACTCGCCATGCCGACACCCGAGGCGCCGGTGGCGAGACGCACAAAGGGCGTGGCGGGGGTGGGGTGACCATCCAGCGCCCGGGCGTGCAGGGCCACAAAGAGCGGCGTAGCAGTAGTGGGGTTGCGACGAAAGCCGAGCAGGTCCTCGAGACGCAAGCGGTGCCGGTCGTCGTCCGCCAGAAGCTCTGGCGCCGCCAGGCGCGCGATCTCGTCGCGCAGGGCCCACATCGCGTACAGGCCCATCGCCTTGTGACCCGCGGCGTACGACAAGATGTCCGCATCTTCACGCTCCGGCGCGCCGAGGTCGTAATCGAGACTGTCGAACAGGATGCCGGCCACCTGGCGCCCTGACGAGATCGAGCCGCCCGGATGCCCCGACGTCGGTACGTAGTTGAAGAGCATGGCGCACAAGGTGCGATAGAACAGATCGAGGGTCTCAAAAGCAGCGAGTTCGTTTGCCGCGAGCGGTCCGTCTTCAGATGGCATCGCGTCCTTCGCAGAAACCCAGACCGCCCGCCTAGACATGGCTCTGATCACCGGCGAGATAGGCCTGCAAATGCCCGAGCCCTTCGGCGATCTGCGCCGTATCGATACCCGAGTACGCGAAGCGCACGAAGTGCTCGCTCTCTCCTGGTTGGGGCCGACCAAAATGTACGCGCGAACACACCGAGACACCGGTCGCGTGGAGTAGCGCGCGCCGAAAATCCTCAACGTCGGTGAATCCCTTCAGCCGCATCGCTTCGGTGACGTTCGGAAAAAGATAGAACGTCGTATTCGGCTCATAACAGCGGATCCCGGTTGTCTCGTTCAAGAGCGCGATTGCCGTGTCGCGCCGCTCCCGCAAGACCGACAAGATATGACGAGGTCCGGATTGGTCGCCCGTAAGCCCCTCAAGGGCGCCGTACTGAATGAAGTGGTTAGAACAAGACTCGTCATTGACGTTGAGCTTGGTAATGACGTCGATGACCTTGCGCGGCCCGATCGCCGCGCCCAGCCGCCAACCCGTCATGGCGAATTTCTTAGAGAAGGTATAGAGAATGACGCAGCGTTCAGCCATGCCATCCAGAGAGGCGAAAGAAGCGCTTCGACCTGAGTAACGAATGTCAAAGTACGCCTCATCGCAAAGGACCATGAGGTCGTTTCGCTCAACGAGATCAGCGAGGCGCGCAAACTCTTCCGGAAAGCACTCAGCGCCGAGGGGATTCTGCAGGTCGTTCAATATGAGAATACGCGTTCGCGACGTGATGGCTTCCTCGAGAGCGCCAAGGTCAATTTCAAAACCGTGCTCTCCCTCGAGGTAACCGTAGGGAACGGCGACGCCACCGTGGAACTCAATCTGCGACTCGTAGATGGGATAACCGGGGTTCGGGTAGAGGACCTCGTCACCCGGATTCATGAGGGCCAGGATGAACTTGCCGATGACCGGCTTGCCTCCTGGCTGAATCGCAACATTGTCCGCCGTATAGACGAGGCCGTGCGAAGCGCTCACGTCGGCTGCCAGGGCATCCCTCAGGGCGGGAATACCAGCATTCGGACAATAGCCAGTCTTGCCGTCCTTGATCGCCTTGAACGACGCCTCGACCACGTTGAGCGGTGTCGGAATGTTCAAGTCGCCTAGATGGAACGGATAGACGCGATGACCCTGGGCTGCAAAAGCGGCCGCTTCGGCCGACACCGCAAAAGCGGTTTCGGTTCCTAAATTGGCGATGCGCCTAGCGAATTGGGCTCGGGCTCCGTTCGGCGCCTCGCGAAGCTCCGCGACGACCGACTTCGCGGTCCCCGTTTGATCGAACATCCGTTCAGTGGTTCCCATCGTGCCTCCAAATGTCGGCTCAATTTGAACCTTAACTCCGCCAGAACATTCACCCATAGAACGCCGTACGATGCAATCTGGCCCTTCACGGCTGGCGCCGATCAACTCACGGGATCGCAACGAAAACGAGGAGTTCTACCAACTATTGCGAGGTGTCGTGATCGACGACGCCAAAGTTTTCGTTGGTACCGGACCATCGCCGGATTGCGCGCTGGGGACGGAAAAGTCGACGGGGAATCTGCACCTCGTTGTGGCGCTTTTCGACATCGTCGACCACGAGATAGCTGACGATGACGCTTCCGCCGCGCCACCACCAGGGTCGAGTCGGCCAAAGGAAAGGTCGCACGTTGTCGACGATGACGCGACCGGTGGCGATTAGCCAATCATGCTCCCACGGGAAGCAATAGACGATGTGCAGTGTACGGGGCCCACGGTCGTACGACTCGAAGATTCTGCTAACCGCGGTGTGAAACGTATCGCCGATGAATGGATTGAACATGAAGACAATGGTGGAGTCGTCGTCGAAAGGGTAGTCAAGAATATTGCGGACCAGGCACTCAACGGTTCGCGCCTTGAGGTGCGGCTGCGCCAGTTCAATGTTTCTTCTGGCGCTCGACACGAGCTCCTCGTCGAGGTCGATGCCCACAACCCTCTCGAGAGGAAGCATCGCCGCGATGAGAAGTATCTGACCCTTGCCGCATCCGAGGTCGACGAGCACGTCTGAGGACCCGGGTCGCAAATCTCGCAGAACCCTTCGGGTCGGCAACCACTGGCAGGCCTGGTAGCGGCTGTTCTCGTCACTGATGAGGGCATCTTCCGAACTACCGTTGGATATCTCGGCGCCCGTCGCCACGCCGAGTCGCCACTCGAAGACCCGTTGCTGTGAAGTTTCCAACCGCCCGAGCAGGGACATCAACAGATTGTAAATCACTTGACCAATTTTGAATATTGACCGGAGAAGGCGTGCGCGCAGAGTGGCAGCTCGATCGAGCCTAATTGAAAGTGCACCCCGAGTCACTTGCAAAACCTATCAGTGACCCCCAGACACGTTCAGAGGACAATTCGAGGAATAACTCCAAAGGCGAGGCGCACAGAACGAGAGCCGCTGATCCTCAACCTTGCCGATGTCAACTCGTGCGTTTGCAGAACAATACGAAATCTGGAACATGATTTCATTCAGAACACGCACGAGTGAATTGACGTTCTCCTGGGTCGCTGTGCGAGCGCAAAATACCACCCACTAGAGACCGGAGTACTCACCAGGTGCGTCGAAGATTACCTCGGTCGACACGTGGGCATTCGTGCGAAGCGGGATCTCCTTCATAATCCAGCTGAGCGCAAACGCGAGCGCCGCGAACGGAATCGCGAAGAGGAACACGGTCTGCAGAGTGTGACTGAACGCATGGATGACGAGGGTTCGTTCGGCGATCGGCAGTCGACTGATCTGTGCGGGATTAATCGCGACGCTTCCACCCTTCACGAGATGGCTGAGCTGTATCGTCGACAGGGTCGCACGCAATTCGTGCAGCAGCCGATTGTTGAAGACGTCGCCCAGAACGGCGACGCCGAAGGCGCCACCAATCGACCGGAAGAACGTCGCGGTAGCAGTGGCGGTGCCCAGCTGTGAATGCGGCACGGCGTTCTGCACCGCGACGACGAGAACTTGCATCACCAGTCCGAGACCGAGGCCGACGATGAACATGCCGATGGCCGCGTAGGTGAACACGGTGTTCGGTCCAAGCCGCGAAAGGGCTACGAGCCCCAAGCCGAGCACCGCGGAACCGAGAATCGGGAAGATCTTGTAGCGACCGGTGCGAGTGACCAACTGACCGCTCAACACGAACGTGATCAGCATTCCAACCACCATCGGCAATAACTCAAGTCCAGACTTAGTGGGTGACGCGCCATGGACGACCTGGAGGTAGAGCGGGAGATATACGATCGAGCCGAACATGGTGAAGCCAATCACAAAACCCACCGCCGACGCCGCACTGAATGTGCGGTTGTTGAACAGTTTGAGCGAGATGATCGGTTCAATCACCTTCATTTCCACGAGGCAGAATGTTCCTAGCAGGATCAGGCTGGCGAGACCGAGACCGATGATCTCCGATGACGACCACGCGTATTGCGTGCCTCCCCAGGTCAGAAGCAGGATCATACAGACGACTCCAGAAGAGAGCAGCGACATGCCCCAATAGTCGATCTTGTGGGCGACTCGGTTCACGGGTATCTGCAGGACAATGGCGATGGCGATGAGCGCGCAGATCCCAATTGGAATGTTTATGTAGAAGATCCATCGCCACGACACGTGCTGAGTAAACCATCCACCGGCCAGCGGTCCGAGCACGCTCGACAGACCGAAGACGATTCCGAAGTACCCCATGTAGCGACCCCGTTGACGCGGTGGAATCACGTCTCCGATGATCGCCTGCGATCCGACCATCAATCCTCCGGCGCCGACACCTTGAATAGCCCGGAAGCAGATCAGTTGAACCATGCTGTGCGAGAGACCCGAGAGGATCGATCCAGCAAGGAAGATGAGAATCGCGAGTTGGAAGAACTTCTTGCGACCGAACAGGTCACCGAGCTTGCCCCACAATGGGAGTGAAATCGTCGAAGTTATGAGGTATGACGTAACCACCCACGAGAGTTCGTTGAGGTTGTGAAGGTCTCCCGCGATGGTCGGCAGTGCCGTCGAGACGATGGACTGGTCGAGCGCCGCGAGGAACATTCCGAGCATTAGGGCGAACAAGATCACGAGAATCCGTCGGTGCTCTTCCTTGGAGAATACGTGTTCCTCGGGTGGCTGAATTTGATCGGTCGTTTCAGTCGCCATAGATGACCTCCGTATCTCTGCGAATGGACTCCGAGAATTTCTCCAACAGTGCTCCGAATGTGCGCACATCGTCGTCGTCCCAGCCGTCGAACAATCGCGCCAGTCGATCCCGGTGCGCGGCCAGGATTCGGTCGACGGTATCCTGGCCGCTACGGGTGAGGCGAATCAGCGACGCTCGACCGTCTTCGGGGTCCGGCTCACGTGCGACGTAGCCGAGTCGTTCGAGTTGCTGCACCTTGCGCGTCACGGTGGGGGCGTCGACTCCGAGAAGCGCGGCCAATGAGGTGACGCGATAGGGAGTGTCGGCGTAGAGTCGCAGCTTGTAGAGCAGCGCAGCTCCGGCTCGATCGAGTCGAACGCCGGCCGCGCGCAACAATTCCTCGTGGACGCGAATTTGATTGGTCGACTGCGACACGATCTGCAGGCTCGATTGGATCTGCCCAATTATGACCGCGTCGGGCTTTGACCGTCTGCTGACCTTAGGCTGAGTAGTTGCTTTCAACACATAAATAATTGTAGTGGTGGTCGAGTCATCACGATCCGGCCTCTGAGCGTGAATGACATCGACGCAGATCTCGCCGCGAAAGATGACGAGCAGATTGACTGGTCGTGGGAATCGGGCCAGCGCTATCTGGGAGGCGATGACCACTCGTGAACAGCGGGCACACGCGTTGCGCGTCTTACGTCACGCTCAAGCATCATTCGGACCAGGTCCCACATAGGTATATTTCTGTTCTGACATCAGAATGTGTTGTTACGTTTCCGCGCTGACATAACCGTGATAGATAGACCTCAAATCCACAATTCCAAGTTCGTGGAGTGCGAGTGAAATGATCCCGGCAGTTTTTCGAATCGAATCGAGCAGGCGGTCCTGAATAAGGGGAAATCGTGACGTGGGTGCCGTGACACTGATCGCACCCAATACTCGATCATTTGCACCACGGACTTCCATTGCGACGCAAGAAATGTCGGGAAGATACTCACCAAGGTCGAGCGCGAATCCCTGCTCTCGTGCCTGGCGAAGTAGCTGTCGAAGCGTCGTTACTGAGGGAGGACGCGGAGAATCCGGGTCCACTGTTTCGTGACGAATTGCACGTATCACGTCCTCTTGTTCTTGCGAGTTCATGCCCGCCACGAGCACCCTCCCGAGTGCAGTGAGGTGCACCGGCAGTCGGGATCCGATTCGAGCATTGAAACCAAATGGTCGATCCGAAAGTACCTTATCGATGTACAGCACCTTGTTGTCATCAAGAACCGCAAGGTTCACCGTTTCGCGAACTTCAGCGGCGAGTTTGACCAACTCATCGTGAATGGTGGCTCCTATGTCCACGCGTCGACGAACTTGTTCAGCCATGATGACGAGCCTCGTACTGGGCCCGTAGCGCCGAGTGCTTTCGTTCTTCTCGGCGAAGCCCGTTTCAACCAGAGTTTGTATCAAGCGATATGAGGTGCCACCGGTGACACCGAGATGTCGAGCCAATTCTGAAACGCCGACATCCCCCTCCTCTGCGAGATATTCGAGCGACCTGAGCGCATTTGCCGCAGAACTAAGCATAAAAGTTGAACATTCGATCTCCTATTAAAGCCAAAAGTTAGCATCGGGAGGATCGCTCAGTGATAACGCTTAGTCCGGAGATCGCTTGCCGACAGAAATAAGGCAACTCGCACCTCTACCCCACTCCTCTTGTGAGCGCTGGGTGCTTCGAAGTTAGACACGATACTGATTTCCGACCACTGCCACTGCAGGCAACGCCGCGGTTAACGCTACGAGTGCTTTCGGCACCCTAATAGATGCTTCTAAGATCCCAACGGGTTGATCATTCCGCGTAGCGACTTGAAAGCATCAATGACGACTGCACTGTCGGCGGAAACGACGACTAGGGAGACGCCCTCCGCAAACCATCGGTTCGCCGCTGAAGCATTGGGCGCGTATATAGCTGTTGCCACGCCACGCTCACAGAGCCGGGCGATGAGTTTTCGAATGACAGCTACGACTTCAGGATGTTCGGGTTGTCCCGGAAAGCCGAGCTCGCCAGCCAGATCCACGGGCCCGATGAAAAGTCCGTCAATGCCGTTGATGTCGCCAATCTCCGCGGCAATCTCAACTGCGTCGGATCCTTCGATCATGGCAATGAAAGCCGCATTGGAGTTTGCATTATCAAGAGCATTCGGTTCGCTGCCGGCAAAATGAAGTCCCCGTACATAAGGATTCAGACTGCGCTTGCCTGACGGAGGGAATCGGGCCGCCTCAACTAAGGCATGCGCGGTGGAAATGGAGGACACATGAGGGACGATGACTCCATCCACTCCCATATCGAGTGCCCGCCCGATCTCAATGTCACGGTGACTCGCGATGCGCGCGATGGTAGCCCCACCGCCTGCCGCAGCCGCAGCGCACAAAGGGGGCAAGTCTTCTACCGTGATTGCACCGTGTTCCAAGTCAAACACGACTGCATCGAAGCCCGCGATCACAGCCATTTCGACAATTTCGACCCGCGGAATCATGATGAAAGTACCGATCATCTGGGTAGGCAACCTCAGGCGACCGCGCAGGCCAAGGTATGACGATGTCTCCTCGACACCATGGCTATTAGCCGCCTCGTCCGGAGAGTCACGTCGTTGGCTTTCTTCGGTCATCTGCCCGCCATTTTTTTGAGGAGAATCTTGCTGGTCCTCAACTCATCACACAGTGTAACACTGTTACGCTAGAAGAAAAGACAGATCGACGTTGGGTATCCCCCAAGTTGACGAGGTCGGATCAGCAGTGAAGGGAAAGTCCCCGATTGATCTCTCGGAACGGAGCGTTCGGGTGACGATGGCAACGACAGCTAAGAGCTTGGCAAAGTAAACGCCAGAAGTGTTACCGCCAGATATGGTCCGCCCGAGCCGCGGATTGGTTCGTTTGGAGTTAAGGCAAGTGGAGGCAATGGCATGAGTCATCCGTTCGACAGACAGATTTTTGGTTCACTAACTCGAACGCCACAGGCAATATCCCGGCGCTCGTCATCTTGGGACAGGACAGGTGCGAACCGGGACTATATCCGGGTCGGACCCAGCGAGACGGCCGTCTTGCTGGACCAGGAGGGCGCAGGGTGCATTACGCATCTCTATGCGGCACTCATCGTGCCAGACCTCACGGACTACCGAGATGCCATCATTCGTTGCTACTGGGACGGCGAGAGTGAGCCATCGGTGGAAGTTCCATTTGGCGACCTATTCGGAATTGCCCACTGTAGGATCCGCGAGTATTCAAGCGCCCTCCATGCGATCAACGGGGGCTTCGGAGGTTCCGTGGGCACGAACCTTTATTTGCCAATGCCCTTTGCCGAGCACGCGCTTATTACAATCGAGAACCGCTCAGATTCGGCGCTCGGCGGGTTCAACGAAGCGCTCTGGTTCCACATCGACTACGAAACATACGCGGACTTGCCATCCGACGTACTTCGCTTTCACGCCCAGTGGCGTCAGGAGCGGCCGACGGCTCCAATTGGCGATGAGGTGAATGTCACGTTGCACGACG
Organism: Acidimicrobiaceae bacterium; assembly: GCA_003167415.1. Classification (GTDB taxonomy): domain Bacteria; phylum Actinomycetota; class Acidimicrobiia; order Acidimicrobiales; family RAAP-2; genus RAAP-2. The sequence continues at coordinate 160,374 of PMTF01000016.1, forward strand.
CATTGAACTTGGATGGAGCTGAAAATTATGTTGCGCTCGACGCATCGGGCGAAGGCAACTTCGTCGGTCTCTTTCTCGAAGTCGACAACATTGCCGGAGGTTGGTACGGAGAAGGCGACGACATGGTGTTCATCGACGACGAACGATGGCCGCCCTCGATTCATGGCACGGGCACCGAGGAGATATTTGGCGGCGGAGCCTGCCCCAGTTACGAATACAACTCGCCCTACACCGGCTTCTTCCAACTGGAGAACGCCGACTTTTCGGGACACGTTGCTATGTACCGATGGTACGTCGCTGACCCTATCCGCTTCAGCAAAAGTCTGAAGTGGACGATTGAGCACGGTCACGCGAATAATTTCGCCAATAACTACAGCTCCGTCGCCATGTGGTATCAGAGTGAACCGCATGCGCCTTTTCCTGTCCTCGGTGGGCGCGACGAACTTCGGCCATCTCTCGGTCCAGACTACGAAGAGGCTCGCGACCTTATCCGTCAAGAAGTAAATCGAATGCACAACGGCAATCTTCCCGGTGGTTTTGCCGCTCTGGGCGAGCTCACGGCACCCTATCTCCGAGGTGACTGGTCTGCTCTGCGCGCTGTCTACCAACGTCGTACCTGACTCGCACCTCTAAACCGACTGGCTCCCTTTCTGTTCGTTTGACCGCTTTGTTGGGCACGGGTATTCTCACTCATAGTGGAACATCATTTCGGAGAACGAAACGATTGACCAACCGCTGGTTCTGCGTTCAAGAGGGTCTACTTCGCGTAGTTTCCAGCAGAAAGGGGCATAAGGCAATGCTTTCACGTGAATTGACAGCGGAGGTTGCGGAGCGCTTGTTTAACGCGGAACGAGATGCCTCTCCAATTGAGCGTCTCACGGTTCAGTACAAGGATCTGGATCCCGCAAGTGCATACGCCATTCAAGAGGGCTACATAGAGTTGCGTTGCAGGTCGGGTGTAAAGGTAGTTGGACGCAAGATTGGTTGCACCTCTAAGCCAATTCAAGAACTTTTTGGGATCGACACCCCAGACTTTGGCGTCCTACTCGACGATATGCAGCGCGCCAATGGCGCCGAGATCGAGCTCTCTCAACTTATTGAGCCGATGGTGGAACCTGAAGTCGCGTTTCGACTCGGAGTCGAACTTCGCGGTCCCGGGATCTCGAGTGAAGACGTCCTTGCCGCGACCGCCGCCCTAATGCCAGCGCTGGAGATAATTGACAGCAGAATTCGAGGTTGGAATATTGCTTTTGCGGACACCGTTGCGGATAACGGAAGTAGTTCATTGTTCGTTCTCGGCGAGGAGCGGAATATGGAAATTGGTGTCGACCTCGCGGCGGAGTCCGTATCGTTTCGACGTGGCGGCGTGGAAATCGATTCAGATTTCGCCACGGCTGTGCTCGGACACCCTCTGAATGCCGTTGCCTGGCTAGTGAATTCCATCGCCGAGTTTGGAGGCAAGCTCAAGGCGGGAGAAGTGGTCCTATCCGGTTCGATTACGAAGGCGGCGAGAGTGCGGGCCGGAGAGTCCTATGAAGCGATGTTCTCGACGCTAGGAGCGGTCAGTTGCAGTTTCACTTCTGAGTCGCTGAGGGAGAATCATGCTTGATTCAGGTTCCATGGAACGTCGTATCCGGGACTACTTCGATTCCTGCAACGAGGCAGACTTTGACAAAATTAGGTCGCACTTTGTGGATGACGCTGTGCACTATTTCCCGCCAGGCATGTACCGCGGACCCTTCATCGGATCCAGCGCAATTGCTGAGCGTTGGGTGATTGCCGTGCAGTCCATTGGTTCGATATGGACAGTCGATCAAATTATTACTGATCCAACGAGTGGTCGGGCAGTGATCGAATGGTCGCACTTCAAGACGATTCAGGGGACACTGCTTCGGGGTGATGAGTGGTATATCTTCGAGCAAGAGACAGGTCTGATCAAGGAGATTCGCGCGTACTATGCGGCCCCGCAGGACGCAGCAATTGTCGTAAATGAATTGGGAGGATACGACTATCAGGGTCGTGGCTATCCGATGGAGCCCCCTTTCGAAAGGGAAGGTACGAATTGGGCGAGAAGGGAAAACGAATGAGGAAGCGCAAAATTAACGCTTGCTGCCCTGGAGACGCATGATGGGTGAAAGACCTCCCAACAGAGCGTGGCGCCAAGGAAAAGGATGGGGCTGGGTTTGGGGCCCGGATGATGAGGTGGGAGCACTGAATGCATTGTCCTCTGCCTCCGTCTTGGCGGCCCTTTCGAAAGTCAACATTGGCAGGGTTTTTGATCTGGGCGTGACAATTGACCGTCGTTCGTATTCGTCACCCGCGCATCCACGTACCGAAGTAGTTCGGTACCGCACTCCCGAATCTTTTCTTAAGGACACCACGACCGGGCCCCGCCAAGACACTGACGTCAGCTTTAATACGTCGTTGATAATGATTTCAGATCACGCGGGAACTCAGATCGATGGGCTCGGACACGCGACCACCGGACTCGATAACCACTGGTACAACGGTTTCTCCTGGTCGGAAGCCAGTGGTGACTTCGGTATCGAACGCGCCGGAGCAGCGGGCATCCCTCCCATCATCGCCTCGGCCGTAATGCTGGATGTGCCGAGAGCGCTTGGGGTCACGGCGTTAAAAGCGGGGCAGGCGATCAACGTAGAAGATCTTGAATCGGCGATTGACAGGCAGCACACCCATATTTCTCCCGGTGACGTCGTGTGTATACGTACCGGGGTGATGGAGAGATGGGGAGCAGTTGGCGCGGACCACGCCCAGATTGCCGAAATCGATCTCGCCGGACTTTCGTTGGCATCAGCGAAGTGGTTGGTCGAAGAGAAAGGTGCAATCCTCATTGCCGCGGACACCTCGACCGTTGAAGTCTCTCCCGCTGTCGATGGGAACTGTGCGGCACCCGTTCACCGTTATCTATTGGCGGAACAGGGTGTGCATATGGGAGAACTGCACAATTTCGAGGATCTAGCGAGGGAAGGGATTTCTCGTTTCTGTTACATCGCGCTCGCTCCGAAAGTCGCGGGCACCACAGCCGGATTTGCCATGCGTCCCGTGGGGGTGGTTTAGGTGACGTCGACAGGGACGCTTCGATTGTCAATCCGATGCCGGTCGAAGACGGATGCATCGTGCTCATGACGCCCAGCGCCGACGCGGAATGCGAATCAGGCTATCGGGAGAGCCAATGGCCACGAGCCACACCGAAACAACATTCGTGGAACGGTGTAGAGACGCTACTCCAGACGCTGGCGTTGTCGGCTGATCGGAGGAAGAAATGAACCCTTTCGAGTCAGTCCGCCTTGGTCAGACGAACGTATCCGTGACGCGACTGGGACTAGGTACCGCGCCACTTGGCGGTTGGCCGGAAGCGATGTCTCTAGATACCGCGCGCCAGACGATTGAAACCGCGTGGAGCGTGGGCATTCGTTACTTCGATACAGCCCCTTTCTACGGGCACGGTCTCTCGGAGAAATACCTCGGCAGCGTCTTACCGGACCAGGAGCGTTCTGATTTCGCGATCTCGACCAAGGTTGGTCGCTTACTGGTTCCGGGTATTGAGAGGTCACCATTATTTAAGGGAACTCCACCCGTTGTGCCCATTCTCGACTACAGCGGCCCGGGCGTCTTGCGTTCGCTTTCGGAAAGTCTCAACCGACTGGCACTCGACCGCGTTGATGTCGCACTGATCCACGATCCTGATGACCACCACGACCAAGCTGTGAACGAGTCATACCCCGTGTTGGCAGACCTCAGAGACGAAGGCCGAATCGGAGCAGTGGGAGTGGGCATGAACTGGTCAGAACCCTTGGCACGCTTCGCAAACGAGGCGGACTTCGACTGCTTCCTGCTCGCCGGACGATACACCCTTCTCGAGCAAGGTGCCCTCGACGACCTATTCCCGGCTGTTGCTGCTCAAGGAGCTTCTGTTATCGCGGGCGGCGTTCTGAACAGCGGGCTGCTCGTAGATCCGCATCCGGGCGCGTTTTACAATTACTCGCCCGCGCCCGACAACTTAGTGGCTAAGGCTCAGCGTCTTCAGCAAGTGTGTCAGAAGTATGAGGTTCCACTTCGCGCGGCAGCACTGCAGTTTCCGCTTGCGCACTCGCGAGTTGCCTGTGTAGTCGTGGGAGCACGTTCGCCTGATGAAGTGAAAGACACCGTTGCGATGATGCAGGAGCCGATACCAGTCGAACTCTGGACCGAATTGAAGAGCGAAGAACTCCTCCGGTCTGATGCCCCTGTTCCGATGGAGCCGCGAGAAATTTGATGCGGATAATCGCCGGGACGGGCAGCGAAACCGCCGACGCTGAGAAACTTACCGACTGAAATATTTATCCGACTTACTCAATCACTACGCATCTGCGGCCCACAGGCATTCTCACGGTTCGACGCCGACTGTCCGGGTGAGATCTTCATTCGCGATGCCATTCTGTAAGCATCAATCTCCGATTCCCCGGAAGGTTCGATGAAAACGCTGGCGCTTCAATGTCGTACTTCCCTTTCCCCTTTTGATATGGACCGAGCCGCCTTAACTCTCAAGTGAGCCGTCGTCCAGATTGCCTAGAGAAGGGCAAGCTCGCGGGATATTAGGCTTCCAATCACACCAGGCTGGAGAGCAAGTTCGTGCGATTCAACGACAACTAGTGAGCTCCGCGCAATATGTACAGACATCTGCTGGGCGAGTTCGATCGGATGTAGCGGGTCGTCGCTTATGCCGACGATGATTACGGGAAGCCGAATCCGTCCCAGCTCTTCAAAAGTGCGAAGCAAACGCCACTTGCCTACTGCCCGCATGGCAAATGCGAGGGAACTCCCATCCTGTCTTGCCCAAGACGCGCCGAAGCCGTTGGCTTCCTCGGGCGGAATGCCCTGCTGTATTAGGTAATCTCGCCGCTCGTCGATCGCTCGAGAAAGTCCAATCACTTCAATTCGATCCGCGAATTTCATAATCCACCCCGAAGAGGTGGATTGCGTGGTGCCTAGAGCGGGAGCGATTAGGACGAGTGCGCGAAAAACCGTGGCACGCGTCAGTGCGTAACGGAGAACGACTGCCGCACCCATGGAACCGCCGCACAGAACGGTGTCGGTCCAATCGAGCACGCGCAGAACCGCGGACAGGTCCTCGACGAGGTCCTCCAAGCCGAATTCTGCCTCACTGGAGACGTGAGACGACGCGCCGTGCCCTCGCTGGTCAAGTAGCGCTAGGCGGAAACCTGGTAGTTGTCCTAAATCGGCCCTCATGTCGCGTGAGTCACTTCCGAGACCATGCAGCGCAATCAGCGGGATGCCTGCACCCGACAAATGCAGGGCAAGCGAGAAGTCGCCACTGTCGACCGTTAGGGTCGAACTGCGGTCCGGCTGAACTTGGTCACTCATCGGCACGGGCGATGTCAGCAACAGCTCTTCCGAAAATGCATCCTACCGCCGCGACGCCGCCTCGCTCGGCGACGGAGTCGGCAGCCAGTGTCAGACCGCGCAGGGCATTATGGAGATCAATGCCTTGCGGTCGCAAATGCTCATGTGAATCTCCAGCGCCGCTCGAGACGCGAGAGTTCGCGGTCTCACTCATAGCGTTCCCCGCCACGTAAAACGTCGGCGTAAACAGCAACCAGGATGATTGCGCCGGTGATGATGTACTGCCAATAGGGATTGACGCTACGCAGGTTGAGCAAATTGTCGACGACCTCCAAGACGGCGACACCCGTGACCGCACCCATGACATTTCCGACACCGCCGCGCGTGAGGCTATATCCAGCGAGCAAAATGGGGGCATAGATCTGAAGCTCCAAGCCAAACCCCAGCGTTGTCTGAGCGGCTCCGTCCTGACCGACGTAGAGAATTCCGCCGAGGCAGGCGATGACGGCCGTCAGGATAAATAGGCAGAACTTGAGCTTGCCAACAGGGATACCCGCGCGATTCGAGACCGCCGGGTCGCCGCCCGCAGCGCGTATATGCCGTCCCCAGCGTGTGACCGCAAGGAGGATTGACGCAGCGCCGCCGAACACAAGGGCGATCAGCAGGAGCACAGGAACTCCAGCCCACGTTGCGTTCGTAAAATTGTAGAGACCGGGCACGAACGCCGCTAGCGATATGTTGTTCAGAAGGATTAGCGTTAGACCTTGAAGTGCGGTCAAGGTGCCAAGCGTAACAATTAGCGGATTGGCACCGAAAAACACGCAGGCCGTGGCGTTGAATGCTCCGACCGCCATTGCGCAAATTAGGGCAACTGCAGCGGCAGCAAATGGCACAAGGCCGTGACCGATGCAGATCGCAAAAACAGCGGCTCCGAAGCCCGTCATTGATCCGACGGAGAGGTCAATCACGCCTGCGAGCAGCGCCACGGAGGCGGCGATTGTGATGAGCAACGGAACAGATGCAGCGCTGCTGATGACATAGAGATTGCTCGAAGTCAGGAACAGATGCGGCTCCAGCCGCCACCCCACGACGATCAAGAGCAGCAGTCCGATAATTAGAACTCTCGTCGAGCTCGCAACTAGCGCTTTCCCAATCCGCTGCGCACGCGAAATCACTAACTGAGTCACCTTAGACGTCGTTTGATCCGGAACCCGTCGAGCGATACAGCGAACACGAGCAAGAGGCCTTGTGCCAACTGCGTCCAGTCCGGCGTGAGACCCATGACTATGAGCGATGTCGGAACAGTTGAAAGCAAGCCGATCCCGAGGATGAGGACGAGCATTGATCCCCGACCGCCTTGGAGTGAGAAGCCGCTCAGGATTACTGCGGTGATGGGGAGAAAAAGCAGATTGGACGTGTCACTTGCGCTAATGAGCTGGGACTGCGCGGCGTACAGAACTCCGGCAATGCCAGCACACAACCCCATGAATCCGAAAGTGGCGATGCGAACCCGCGCCAAACTGATACCCTGACGTTTCGCCGCGGGCGAACCTCCTCCCGCGGCGACGGCGTGTCGCCCGTAACGTGTCTGGCTAAGACCCAGCGCAGTCAAAAAGAGAACGCCCAGCATAAGCCAGGTGATATCCGGTAGGCCAATGAGGTGATTCAGACCGAGGTCGTGAAGGCCACTCTTCAATAGCGGAAACTCCTGTCCAAAAGCCATATTCAAGATGCCCACGCCAGCGAAGTTAACCGCCAAGGTAACTACGATCGGATTTATCTTCGTCAACACTATGAGTGAGCCGTTGATCAATCCGACCGCACAACCGCAGGCCACTCCCACTATCGCCGCGGGCCAACTTCCGAAGTGATTTAGCACGACCGCAGTACAGAGCGCCGAAAGCGCTGTGGAGGCGGGGACGCTGAGATCTAGGAGACCCCCGCTGATCACTACCACCGCCTCACCAACGCTCAGCACTCCGATTACCGCCATGCTGAAAGCGATCGCGAGAAGCGTCTCGCGCGAAATGAATGCAGGGTGAAAACCCGCCGTCACTCCAACCAAGATGGCCCAAATGACGGTGAGAACTGCGGCCGTCCGCGCGGCAGGACTTGCCCACGGCCGACTCTTCTCGAGTCGGCCGTGGGTCGTGTTAGTCACCATTTCAAACGCCTGGCGATAAGCCGGTGGCCGTAGTCACTGCTCCAATACTCCGCTCATCTCCTCCAGGACCGCTCTAACTTGCAGGGCAGAACAGCTGAGCTGCGGTCTTCTTGGGGTATTCAGCCAGCTCCTTCGTCCCCCGTTGCTGAAGGCCCGGGATGGTGGCCGCAACAGACTCCGACATCGGGCAAGTCGCCGCGATCAAAGTTGGATTCGTTGGGGTGAACCCCTTCTTCACGTTGTCGTGCGCAGCTAGCTCGAGAGCAATCGTCCAGGCAGGAAGAAGTCCCGCCTCCAGGAAGAACTGAATGCTACCGGCGTAGTGAGCGTCTGTCTCCGCGCCCAGGTCCGAACCGTCTCCACCCCAGGCATAGAGCTCACTAGCGCGACCCAGTTGTTCCGCCGCCGTAATGGCTTGAGTGACCCCGAGGTCGTTGAGTCCACCAACCAGGATCTTTTTGGCAGTTGGATCGGCGACAAGAGCATCACTCGCAGCCGCGACCCCGGTCGCGGTGTCGTTGCTCACCTGCCATTGCACGAAATCAGAACTTGGTATGTTTGGGCAGACCGACAGCACTCCTGCAATGTCGCCTCCGACTCGTTCGGTCGAAGCCGCACCTGTCGGCGTGGAAGCGGCGAGCAACACGAGATCCGGTGCGCAGTTCCAATTCGCCTTCGCGTAATCGCCAAGTTTGATTCCCGCAGCGACCCCCGTGGCATGGTCGTCATCACTTGTGAAGTATTCGCCCGGTCCGGGGATTCCTTCGGTGATCAAAGTTATATGTGCAGCTGCAGCCTTCGCATGCAACACTGGGTTCACCGTTCCGTCAATTTGGAACTCGATGACATATTGGACTTTGTCCTCGACAAACTGATTCATGTTGGAAACGGCGGTTGGGCCACTTGCGTTGTTGTTGAGGACGAATGCCTTCCATCCGTAGCGCTGTGCGAGCCTCGTGAACATCCTTTGCTGCTCGTTTAGGAAGGCAAATCCAACGCCCCCGTTGGCAAATCCGATCCGGATGCCTCTCTTTACTTGTCCAGGAAGCGGAATCTTGCAACTGGACGATGGGCACAGTGGCTTCGCTTTCGAAGTGATTGTCGCGCTCGGCTGCTTCGCGTTCGCACGAGCGGCCTGCGCAACTCCCCCGCTTAATCCAACAACCAACATCAAAATCATTGCAGAGAACAAGCAGCATCCCCGCTGTAATTTCTTACTCAGCATATTTCTCCTTTTATTTGTTACCACTCGAACTTCGATTCGGTGCTATTCGGACGGACTTCCCGACACGCCGGTAATCATCGAAATGATTTCCTCGGGCGTTGTATCAGCAATGGTCCGCACCCCAACGGTGAGACCCAAACGCATCACGGTCACGCGATCGGCGCACCCCATCAACTGTTCGATGTTGTGACTGACCATAACTACGCTGCAACCAGACGACTTCAGGCGACCGATAATCTCGAGCACGTGCGCCGTCTCGCGGACTCCAAGTGCGGCTGTCGGCTCGTCGAGAATGACGATGTTCCGGCCGAACAACACTGCCCGGGCGATGGCGAGCGCCTGACGCTGTCCTCCAGAAAGTTCGAAGACTGGGGAGTCGACTGACGGAATCCTCGCTCCAAGGTCGCTCAATACATCGTGAACGCGCGCCCGCATCCGTTGTTTGTCGATGAGGCGAAGTAGGCGACTCGCCACTCCGGATCGAAGTAACTCGCGCCCCAAGAAGATGTTGGCAGTGCCCGAAAGCGGTTCGACCAACGAGAGATCTTGGTAGACGGTTTCGATCCCGCTCGCGAGCGCGTCGGCGGGCCGGCGAAAGTGCACGGGTTCGCCACGGATAAGCAAACTTCCTTCGTCCGGTGATATCGAGCCCGCGATCATCTTGATCAACGTGCTTTTGCCGGCGCCGTTGTCGCCGACCAAGCCCATAAGCTCGCCTTGCCGCAACTCGAGGCTGGCTCCGGCGAGCGCGGCGACGGCTCCGAATCGCTTCTGTATCCCCACGGCTTGCAGGACGAGTCCGCTTTCAGTGGCTCCGCTCTGAATGCCGGCGATCTGCGCCAACCCCGCCAAGTCCTTTGCCATTCAGCCCCCCTGGCCCCGCACAAACACTGCAACCCGAACTAATTGAGTCGTTTCAATTTTTGGCGCTTCCGCGACTATATGCCAACAGCGAGGGCGCGTCAAGAGCATCTCGCAATTCGCCCGAGTGCCGGTTCGGGACCCTGTTTCGTTTGCAGTTGTGCGACCTTCACTTCATGCGACCCGAATGCGTCGACCGGGATCGTAAGAGTGCCGTGGACGAGAATTTTGAGCGACCGTCAAACCTTCCTGACCGATAGTCGATCCGGTGATTTCAATCGACCGAGGGTGCAGCTCACTTGGTTCCGCGACTCCGTCGGACATATTCTTGGCGTAGTAGTGAAAGTTGGCAGTTGGGAGTGGCATAACGTCGTCTCGCACAGACTTGGGAGTACTCCGACAATTGTGATGTTTCAATCACGGGGCGGGAAGGCCCTTGTTACGGGTCCGCTGTGGCTGGACCAGGCGCAGTGGACACTCACATCGTAGGAACCGACTCCGTCACGTTAACTGTGTCAAAGCGACGTACCCAGGAGCCCACGAGTAATTTGAAAACCCACGTTGTTCGACGAAAGCGTTTTTGGCGTTTGCTTTCCAGAGGCAACCGCCGTCGCAATTTCGAGCACATCCAGTGCCTGCTGATTCTGGTCACCTCGTAAGGTCGCATCCAGGTCTTGAGCAATCGTGATCTCAGTTGACCGATCGGATGTTATTTGAACTACTGGAAGCAGTTGTTGGCCCGTGACTCCGGTGCCCACAACATGAACGAGGAGCAACTGAACGCCAGTGGCTCCCAGTCCGCTGCAAATCTCGAGCCAATTGGTTGTGGGAGCGCGCATTACGTGCCAACCCGAATGTCGCGGGCGCTCGCCGTACGCCAATGTCGGAGCCACTGTGGCGCGGGCACCGAATGCGAGCTCGCGAAAATCTGGGTTGCCTAGCAGCGCTCCGGCGGAGGAAAGCACGACACTCCCTCCCTTGGTAACCACCCATCCACCAAAATTGGCAAGGGCGCGCGCAGTTTCCAACTTGAGTCGGCCCACTGCTTCTAGACCAACACATAGGTCACCAAGATCACCCGACTTACGCTCTAGAACCGGCAACGAAGACGAAGTCGAATCGAACCATTGACGAACACGCTCGGAGACCGCGTCGATTCCACCGTCTAGTTGAATGCTCGCCCAACCGAATTGTCTCGGATCAAGGCCGGCCGAGACGAGACGATTTCGAAAATAATCATTGTGCGTCTTTTCGCACCCGTGCTCAAGCAATAACGCCATCCGAACACTCGGATGTGCCAGGTATCCCGTCATCGTTCTGGCGTACGTGTTTTCGGAGGATCCCCCGGAGGCTCCACAGCCCTCAGTGTGCGGAAGTGACACTGTTCTCGTCACCTTTCCATGGTGCCAGTCGTGAAGGTCTGCATCGGCTGCGAGCCTAAGTGCGATCTGGCCGGAGCAAAGACTAGTAGGCAGGATTAGAGCTAACTGTTCCGGACTCCGCCGATCGTGCACGCGGAACATTGGAATTTTCGCGTTCGCTTCGGCCGGTAATGTGCGACGCGTCGATGGTTGTATGGGCGCCCCACCAATATCTGTGTCTTCGAGATCCGACAACAGATCTCCGCCAGATTCCATTACCGCGCCTTTCACCTTGATTTCCACGCGTTGAACTGGCTTCGTCTGCTTCCAATCGCGCCATATTGAAACCTGGCTCTGCTTCGATTTTTCACCAGCCGTTAAGGCTCCCGAGGCTGTCCGAATGACGAGGTCAAAGACCTCGGTCGTGAGTTCGTCCATCGGCGTGCCTGTTAGGTAGCGACCCGCATTGACGTCCATTTCTCGGTGCAACAACTCATATCTACGGGTGGTCGTCACGACCTTGATGGTTGGGACAAAAGGAAAGTTCGTGATTGACCCGTTACCGGTGGTAAAGATTATGAGATTGCAGCCAGAGGCCACTTGTCCAGCGACTGACTCGAGATCGTTTCCCGGGCTGTCCATGAACGTAAATCCCGGGCCGGGAAGCGGCGCTGCGTAATCAATGACATAGTCGAGTCTTAAGCCTCGATCCAGCTTTCGGGCCGCACCCACGGACTTGAGAACAATGTTGTAAAGACCGCGGTAGATGTTACCTCCGGTAGGATTTCCCTCCGCTGAGTGACCGTGCCAACCAACCCTCTCTTTGAATAGTTCGACCTTCTCAAGAAACTGCCGTGCCACATCAAAGTTGCGAACGTTCCCTAGTACGTATCTTTCGGCGCCGATCAGTTCATCCGTTTCAGCCAAATTTGCGGCCCCCCCATGTCTGATGAGTTCTCGAGCAACAGAGCCGGCCAGCGGATTGGCAGTGATTCCGGAGAAAGCATCGGACCCGCCGCACTGGAGACCGATGCCGAGATGGCGCAACGGCTGTTCCGTTCGCCTTTGCGAAGCAACCACCGGGAGCCATGGTTCAACGAGGAGCGCAGCGGCCGATAGGTCAGACTCGAAACCCTTACCGCGGGTGAAGAAGGCGTGGGGCACACTAATTGATGGATATTCATGATCAGCCATGAACGTCCTTAGGTCCTGACTGGTGACAACACCATCCGGTTCGTCAACGATCAGCACGGCTCCAATGTTGGGATGCGAAAGAAAGCCGGATAAGACAGTAAGGATGAAGGTCAAATTATTTGGCCGGTGGTCCTCCCCAGCCTCCGTATGGGCTACGGGTACTACGCCGTCAAAGTTTGACGAGGATTCGGAGAATCGTTTACTCAGCTCGGTCACAAATGAACTACTTCTTGACGTCATGGCCACGATCGCAATATGGTTGCGCGTTCCAGCACGTCCATGGTCCCGCGCGTATCCAAGAAAAGTTTGTGATTCTTCAGAAGGTTCAATCTGATCCCCGAAATGCAGCTTGGATTCGTCGAGTGCGAAGGGATCCAATGACACGTTCGTCGCAGAAGGCTCATCCGGTAGTCCGGTAGTTCCCCGTTCACGGAGAGACTCCAAACTTTTAGCGGTGCAGACGTAGTCCCCTGGCAAAAGATTCCGCCGAGCTAGTGCAAACGGAGTCGACCACGACAAAAGCGGCTCGCCGGAAAGGATGGGCTCGGCAACGATGCGGTGACCCTCGATCACCGTATGGGGAAGAGCAACAATCTCGGTGGCAAACCGAATCTCCGTTCCAGCGCTTAGATCCTGCGAAACGACCGCAACATTGTCACCGGATTCCGGAAGAATGGCGATGTCTGAAAAGTTGAGAATGGACATGCTGCTCCTTCGCGCATGATTCAAACGTCGGCCGCAGGTGGCAACTTGTTTGGCGACCCGGATTGGATCTTCAATTTTTCTCTAAGTCGAATATTATTTAGTATAGAGACACAATGTGCACCCATCGTTCTCGATAGAGTCTGGGGAATCTCGTCGCTGCTTGGGCCCGTGCACGGCTCTTCGATCGAGTTGCTCGTTGACGAATTAAAACGAGAGCTCGAATGCTCAAACCGCTCGACCGAAAATGAGATTCATCCCCACATTTGCAAAGTACATTCAGTACCAGGAAGAATGGGACGCTTAGGTGTGTAGCGCGCACAGAGAGTTCGAGGGGAACATCGAAGGAAAGTCGCGAAGAGGGGACCCTGTGGACCGCGTCAGCATCAAGGATGTGGCGACGCGCGCGGGAGTCTCCGTGGGCACGGTTTCTAATGTCCTCAACCACCCAGGAATAGTTACCGACAAAACGCGACAGCGTGTGAATGATTCCATCAGAGATTTGAAGTTCGTTCGCAATGAGTCGGCGCGACAGCTTCGAGCTGGCCGAAGCCGAACGATCGGTTTGGTGGTCCTCGATGTCACGAACCCTTTTTTCACTGACATCGCGCGAGGCGTAGAAGATGCGGCCAATAATGCCGATGTTGCACTAATCCTTTGCAACAGCGACGGAGCACCTGAGAAGGAGCACAGATATCTGACCATGCTGGCTGAACAACGAGTGCTCGGTGTCTTGATTGTTCCCCTACTAGGTGGCGACCAACCTTTCCCTGAGGTCGTCGATCGATCCATTCCATTGGTTGTCGTAGACGTAAAGGCGCGAAAAAATGATCGATGTTCGGTGTCGGTAGACGATGTGGAGGGAGGGTTTCTTGCAACCTCGCACCTAATTCGACAAGGGCATCGGAAAATTGCCTTCGTGGGCGGATCAGGTCGTCCGCTTCAAGTGGAGTCCCGCTTCAAGGGCGCCCGAAAGGCAATCGCGCAGGGGTCTCCGGGACTTCAACTTATTCCAATCACGGTTGATGAAATGAGCGTTGCGGGCGGACGCAGTGCCGGTGACAAAATAATGGAAATCCCAGGTCGGCAACGACCCACAGCGGCGTTTTGTAGCAATGATCTCCTGGCACTTGGACTCCTACAAACCCTCACGGATGTGGGCGCAAAGGTTCCCGAAGATCTCGCTATCGTCGGATATGACGACATTGAATTCGCCGCTGCAGCGACAGTACCTCTGTCATCCGTACGTCAGCCAAGTCACAAACTTGGATACGAGGCGGCCCGTCTGCTGCTCGACGAGGCCGCCAGCGACGACCACAAACACCAACACGTGGTCTATTCCCCGGAGTTGATCGTGCGCCGCTCAAGCGACTTGTCCTGGGTCCGCCGTCCCAACAGATTTTAGACGGCTCATCATTGCCGACAAACAGTGCCTCCACCAAAACGAGAGCCCCTTCATTACTGCTCGCAACCTTTGGAAATGCACCCTTTCAATGCTGTTCTGTGGCAGTTCTATCATTACGTGATTGCCAAACCTCGCGTGAGGGATAAGTGAGTCGATATGAGCCAACGAGTCTGCTTCAAGTTGAGAATCAACCCGGAATTCGTTGACGAGTACAAGCAACGACACGCTGAGGTATGGCCAGAGATGTTGACGGCGCTTTCAGAATCCGGCTGGACGAACTACTCGCTCTTCGTGGCGCCCGACGGAGAGCTAATCGGCTATCTCGAGTGCGAAGATCTTGCGAAATCCCTTGAACTCATGGGCCGGGCTGAGGTCAACACGCTTTGGCAAGCATCGGTGGCCAAGTTTTTTGTGGGGCTTGACGGAAGGGCGGCCGATGAAGCGATTCGTCCACTTGAGGAGGTGTTTCACCTCGTCTAGAGATCTCAGCCAACCTTAGATTTTCCACTCGCGGCGGTGGTGTCCGGGCATCATTTCTTCAATGCTGTTGTCAGGCAGCCAAAGGCGGGCGGTTGTCCCTTCTGGCACGGTCAAATCGATCTCAAACCCATTGGTCGTTTGCGTCCACGCCACATGGATTCGTCCATATGGACTCACGTGAAAGGTGCTGGCCCGAGTCAATCCGCCCCCTGGGAACGGACGAACCGAAAACCTTTGATACCCGGGCTCCAACTCCTGCAGTCCTGCCGTATATCGATGTAGAAAACTGATGACCGCGCCTTTCGAATAGTGATTCAGAGACGCACGAGAAACTCCCTTCCCGTCGATGCCTTCCCACTCCTCCCAGACCGTCGTGGCGCCTCGGTCAAGCATGAGCAGCCACGAGGGTTCCGTGCGTTGAAATAGCAACTCATATGCAACGTCAACATGACCAGTATCCGCGAGTACCGGAAGAAGAAACGGCGTGGCTAGAAAACCGGTACCAAGGTGAGTCCCGGCTTCGCGAATTAGTGCAACGAGTTGAGAAGCAACGTCAGCGAGAATATCTGCAGGGACTAGGTCAAATGCGAGAGCCCGCGTCAGGTTTGCTTGCGACCGAGGCGATACGACGCCGTTCTCGTCAATGAACTCCCGCTGCCACGCGTGACGGACTTCGTTGGCAAAGTCTCTCAGTCGAAGAGACTCCCCACTAAGGCCAATTAGGTCAGCGATTTCGCTCATCTCGTTGGCCGTTCGATACATGAATGCAGTCGCCACGGCACCGTGATCATCAGAAAAAGCCCGAGCCCGAGACCTTTCGAGATCCACACCGGGTTCGAGCCACTCGCCGAAGTGAAAGCCTGTATCCCAAAGATACTTCTCATGATCCAGGGGTTCTGCCGAACGTTCAATTCGGCTCGGATGTCGCTTCGTCGCCGCAATATTCCGCGCATAGTCAAGCCACGCGGTCATGGAGGGCCACTGCTCTGCGAGCACATCAGTCTCTCCGGTACTCCGATACAGTTGCCACGGCACGTGAACGGCCGCGTCCCCCCAGCCAGAGCAACCTTGAATCTCCTTCCAATCTGTGATGGCGCGATCGTCATTTGGATTGGGATCCGGCACGATATGGGTGACCGCGCCTGACTCGAGTTGGTCGGCAGCGAGATCACGCAACCACTTCCGTGAAAAGGCCATTACGTCATAAAGGTAGGAAGCCGTCTCGATGTAGATCTGCCAGTCGCCGGTCCAGCCCGATCGTTCTCGCGTGGGACAGTCGGTTGGTATGTCGCACGCGTTTCCCCGAAAACTCCAGTCGGCGGCTAAGTGCAACCTATTTATGTCTTCGCTTGAGCATTTGAATGAGCCAATCTGAGCTAACTCGGTATGCACGACGACGCTGACGAGGTCCTCAACATCCATCACTTCCAAGCCATCAACTCGGACAAACTGAAACCCCTTAGTCGAGTGTCGTGCTTCAAATCTCTCCCCAATTCGTCCCGACGAAATAACTTGGTCTACCTGAAATGTGTCGCTGCGGGACTCCGGCACACCTAAGCGGTAGTGCGCGACGTTGGCTTGCACAACGTCGCCAGCGTCATCAAGGGCTTCGCCGTAGGTGATTGTAATAATGTTGCCTTCTGGACCGAGCTTGTTCAGACGTACCCATCCGTTACTGTTTTGTCCGAAGTCGACGATCCAGGATCGTTCGGCAATCTTCCTTGTCCAAACCGCAGGGAGTTCGGTCACTCGCATAACCGGCGGCCCACTCGGCTCGCACAATTGGTCGAAGCCATAATCCCGAACAGCCACGGGTTCCCACGCGGAGCGATCACCTCCTGGAGAAATCGACTTCGGTGAGAACTGCCTTAAGTCGTGTATCTCGCCGGCAATATTGTCCGCCCGTATGATGTGACTTTTCTTCGACCGCCACTGCTCACCGGTGACGAATGTGAGTTCTTCGCCATTCTCTAATACAACAATCAATTCGGCAAGGAACGCTGTGGTCGGTCCGTAGTCGTCGACACGACGCGCAAAGCCATTCTGTCCGCGCCACCATCCATCACTCAACAAAGACGCAATGACATTTTCTCCCGCCACAAGTAGGTCCGTCACGTCAAAGGAATGAACCTGCAGTCGACGGCGATAAGCCGTGAAGCCCGGCGTGAGTTCTTGATCACCAACCCGTTCGGCATTGACGAATGCTTCGTACACTCCGTGCGCCGTCGCATGCAGGGTGGCTCTCGCAACTTGACCCGGAAGTTCCACCACGCCCGCAAGCCAGTATGCCGGGCGTTGTCTGGCGAATTCACCGACCGCTTCGCAGGGTTCAATCCACTGAGCGGCCCATTGCGTTGGATCAAGAAGGCCAATCTCCCACGGGCGTTCGCACTCCCCCGCGTCACGGACACGAAGCCTGTGTCCTACCGGTGCCGCGGTTTTCCTGCTCATCAGTAACCTCCCTTCGGCATTGCCGCTACCTCCCAGGACCCAACAAATCGAGTTACTTGTAACGATTCAAGGCGCATCCTGAGAGAACAGTACAACGAAATCACTAAGGCGCCACGAGGGCCTTTGACGCCATTCCCAGTACCGTTTAGATAGGGTTTGTTTGCCCTCTGTGAAAGCCACTTGACGTAGCCACGTAGTCGTGTGAAATACTCTTTGTTGAATCGATTCAGAACCAGCGGCAAATCTGGTGCAAAATTCCTCGCCAGGGAGCTGTTGCCTAATTTGTTTGGGGGAAACTGCCTTGAATACGTCGGACGCGCTCAGAGTTCTTCGAGACCAGGAAATCGAACTCCCTTCGTGGGCTTTCGGCGATTCGGGGACACGATTCAAAGTGTTCCACCAGTCGGGTGTACCAAGGAACCCTTTTGAGAAAATTGACGACGCCGCCCAGGTGCATCGACTCACTGGGATTACTCCGAGTGTTGCATTGCATATTCCCTGGGACAGCGTTGATGACTTCTCATCATTGGCGTCTTACGCCGGTGAACGAGGAATTTCGATTGGCACGATCAATGCCAACGTATTTCAGGACGACGACTTCATGCTTGGAAGTGTTGCCAATCCTGACCCCAAGGTGCGTCAAAAGGCAGTGCATCATCTCCTCGAGTGTATAGACGTGATGGACGCCACTGGCTCAAAGGATTTGAAGTTGTGGTTCGCTGACGGCACTAACTATCCGGGGCAAGACAACATCAGATCGCGGCAAGATCTTCTCAGTTCCGCTTTGCGCGAGGTTTACGATCGCCTCGCTCCCGATCAACGTTTGGTTCTTGAGTACAAGTTGTTCGAACCATCGTTCTACACAATGGACGTCCCCGACTGGGGCACCGCATTTGTTCACTGCCTGGAACTTGGCAGTAAGGCCGTTGTGTGCGTTGATCTCGGTCATCACGCACTCGGCACGAACATTGAATTCATCGTGGCGATGCTGGCGAGGCAAGGTAAATTGGGGGCGTTCGACTTCAATTCGCGGTTCTATGCTGACGATGATCTGATGGTCGGATCTGCGGACCCATTCCAACTCTTTCGAATTCTTAACGAGTGCGTGGCAGCGAGACTTTTGGATCCAGATTCAGGCGTGACCTTTATGTTGGATCAATGTCACAACATTGAACCGAAGATTCCAGCTCAGATTCGATCAGTGATGAATCTTCAAGAGAGCACAGCCAAAGCCCTTCTCATTGATCGCGACTCATTGGGCGATGCTCAACGCGCGGGAAACGTTTTGGAGGCAAATGCGATATTTATGGACGCGTTCAATACCGACGTACGACCAATGTTGGAAGAACTCCGCAAAGAGCAGGGTCTCGATCCGGATCCGATGAACGCCTTCGACAGTTCCGGATACGCAAAGCAAGTCGCAGCCGAAAGGGTCGGCGGCGAACCATCCGGTTGGGGAGCTTGACCAACTATGTGGCTCAACGTGATTTTGGAAAAGTGACGACGCCCGATCCCGCAGTCATCGCGCTCTTGAGGCGAAGCAATAGGCTTGGAAGCGATCGACGGGTCACTAATTTTGCCGGCGGCAACACATCCGCCAAGGGAACAGTCGTCGATCCAGCTACCGGGACTGACGTCGATGTCCTTTGGGTTAAGGGATCCGGTGGCGACTTGGGCACACTTACGGAAGGCGGTTTGGCGACTCTTCGACTTGATCGTCTCCGAGGTCTAATTGATGTCTACCCGGGCGAAGAGCGCGAGGACGAAATGGTCGCAGCTCTTGACTATTGCCTCCACGGAAGGGGTGGCGCTGCCCCGTCGATTGACACCGCGATGCACGGTCTCGTTAATGCTTCGAACATTGATCACTTGCATCCCGACAGTGGAATTGCAATAGCCACATCCATTGACGGTGAAGAACTCACATCCACAATTTTTGGAGACCGAGTCGTTTGGATTCCTTGGCGACGTCCTGGCTTCCAACTTGGCCTTGACATTGCCGCCGTCAAGGACTTGCATCCCAAGGCCGTTGGCTGCATTCTTGGTGGGCATGGGATCACGGCTTGGGGCGATACAAGTGATGAGGTTGAATCCCATTCGAATTGGATCATCAGTACGGCGCAGGACTACATCAACACGAACGGAAAGACAGAACCATTTGGAAGGGTCGTTGACGAACGTCGCACACTTCCCGAAATTGCACGGCATTCCAAAGCCGCGGCGCTGGCGCCATTTCTTCGAGCGATTGCTTCCAGGGACCAACGTATGGTGGGACACTTCATCGATTCCGAAGTCGTTTCGGAGTTTCTGGAGTGCGACAAACTGTTCACTCTCGCCCAGCTCGGCACGTCGTGCCCAGATCATTTTCTCAGAACCAAAATAAGACCCCTCGTTTTGGACTTGCCCGCAGAAGCGCAAATCGACGATTGCGTGAATCGGCTAGAGCAGCTGCACGAACAGTACCGATTGGACTACGCGGCATACTACGACCGTCATGTCACGGCAGATTCGCCGGCAATGAGGGGGAAAGATCCCGCAATTATTCTCGTGCCTGGGGTCGGAATGTTTTCGTACGGGAATAACAAACAGACCGCCCGAGTAGCCGGCGAGTTCTACGTGAACGCCATCAACGTGATGCGCGGCGCCGAATCGCTTTCAACGTATTCGCCAATTCCCGAATCCGAAAAATTCCGTATTGAATACTGGGCGCTCGAAGAAGCGAAATTGCAACGGCTCCCCGCTCTAAAACGACACGCTGGTCGTGTCGCATTTATTACAGGTGCTGCCAGCGGTATTGGCAGGGCGATCGCAGAAAAACTTGCGAGTGAGGGTGCATGTGTCGTCGTCGTCGACTTACAACAAGCGGATCCCATAGATGCGGCTGCAAAAATTGGTAATGCTGATGTTGCGGTCGGTGTCGTCGCAGACGTCACTGACAGTGTCGCCGTTCGTAAAGCGATTGATGCAGCTCTTACCTCATTCGGCGGAGTCGACCTGGTGGTCAACAATGCCGGTCTTTCCATTTCCAAGTCACTTTTGGAAACGACCGACAATGACTGGGATGTTCAACAGGACGTGATGGCAAAGGGCAGCTTCTTGGTTTCTCGAGCTGCCGCAGCGACGATGATCAACCAGCGCCTTGGTGGTGACATCGTTTATATTGCGTCAAAGAACGCGCTCTTTGCTGGTCCAAACAACATCGCGTACAGCGCGGCCAAAGCGAGTCAAGCCCATCAAGTACGCCTACTTGCGGCTGAACTTGGTGAGTACGGAATCCGCGTTAACGGAATCAACCCCGATGGTGTCGTTCGTGGGAGCGGGATCTTCGCGGGTGGATGGGGTGCTCAACGCGCAGAAGTTTACGGAGTCCCTGAAGAAAAACTCGGTGAGTTCTATGCGCAGCGAACCTTACTTAAGCGCGAAGTGCTGCCTGAACATGTCGCCAACGCCGTCTCCTCAATCGTTTCTGACGAGTTCGATCACACAACAGGATTGCTGATTCCGGTCGACGCCGGCGTCGCGGCCGCGTTCGTCCGCTGAACATGGCGTTGCGAACTTTTGCTGCAGTCGACATTGGCGCCTCCGGTGGCCGCGTAATGGCAGGTCGAATCGACAATAGAGAACTTCATCTCGATACGATTCACCGATTTTCAAATGGCGTCATTGAATCCGAGGGCCATTTGCGATGGGACCTACAACGCATTCGTCAAGAGATGGCCTCTGGACTATCGCTCGTACCAGACGCAGAATCCATAGGCATCGACACTTGGGGCGTTGACTATGGCCTTCTTGACGCAAGTGGCGAGATAATTGATCAGCCGATTTCGTATCGCGACAGTCGCACGACGGATTTCATCCAAGCGGTCCACAGCCTTATCTCTCCCGAGGAGCTCTATGCGATCAACGGACTTCAATTCCTCCCGTTCAACACAATCTTCCAACTGGCGAGCGAACAAGAGAGTTCGATCTGGCACCGCGCCGATCGTTTGGCACTCCTTCCAGATCTCCTGTCGTACTGGCTGACTGGAGAACTCAGAACTGAGATGACCAACGCGTCAACCACTGGACTTCTCAATGTGCGAACTCATGAATGGTCGCAAACAATTCTCGATCTACTCCATATTCCGGAAAGTCTTCTGCCATCGATTGAACCTCCTGGGACCATCCGCGGTAAAACGGCCGCGGGAGTCTTCGTTACGTCGGTTGCCTCTCACGACACAGCTTCTGCCGTTGTGGCCATACCGGCAACCACGAGTCACTTTGCGTACGTCATTGTCGGCACTTGGTCTTTGGTCGGAATTGAACTTGCGTCTCCAGTTCTCACCGAGTCTGCGCGAGTTGCAAACTTCACGAACGAACTCGGAGTTGACAATCGCGTCCGATTCCTGCGGAACGTTGGCGGATTATGGCTTCTTCAAGAGTGTTTAAGAGAGTGGCCCGCGTGCAATTACGATGAGCTGCTCGCAAAGGCCTCCGAACTTCCAGTCGGCGGTCCGACCATCGAAGTACGTGATCCGGACTTCATCGCGCCAGGACGAATGGCGGCGCGTGTGAAGGAGGCCGCGGGTCAATCCGATATGACGCCAGACGAAATTACCCGATGCATCATTGACTCTTTGGCATTGGCTTTCGCTGACACAATCCGACAGGCGGTTGGGCTTTCCGGAGCATCGGTGGAGGTGGTTCACATGGTGGGCGGCGGTTCTCAAAATGTGCTTCTCTGTCAACAAACTGCCAACGCTGTTGGCATTCCCGTCATCGCTGGTCCAGTGGAAGCAACAGCACTAGGCAACGTACTAATACAGGCCCGCTCTCACGGCGCCGCTCCATCGTCGCTTGAAGACTTACGCGAAATCGTTGCATCGTCAACCGAGCTCAGACGATTTGAGCCACAATGAATCCACTCAAGTCGATTGCTTCTGTAGTTCGATTCAAACGATTCGAAGCGAATCCGTCACTACGTCGACTCGCCAAAGCAGCTTCAGTCGCTGATTTACGTCGACTCGCGCAACGTCGACTTCCCCAGGGTGTTTTTGACTATATCGATGGTGGCGCTGAGGATGAGCGAACACTTTCTGACAACGTATCCGCGTTTGCCAACGTGTCCTTTCGACCACGCGTGCTCCGAGGCCTCAGTGATGTTCGTATTGGCTCTTCGATTCTTGGGAATACGCTCGAATATCCGTTAATCCTCGCTCCAACGGGCTTTACGAGAATTGCCGATCCCCAAGGTGAACTCGCGGTTGCCCGTTCGGCAGCGAGAGCCGGCCTTCCATACACGTTGTCGACGCTAAGCACGCGTTCAATTGAAGAGGTCCGATCTGTGAGCGATGGTCGACTTTGGTTTCAGGTCTACGCTTGGCGCGATCGAGGTCTCTTAAAAGAGATGATCGATCGAGCTGCCGCCGCACGATTCGAGGCTCTCGTCCTAACCGTCGATACCGCCGTGCTGGGTCGACGAGAACGCGACATTCGACACGGATTTTCTCTTCCCCCAACGATTGGCCTCAAAACCATCGTCGACGGCGTAAGACACCCCTCGTGGACGTGGTCATTTATTCGGAGCGAACCCATTCGTTTTGCAAATGTCATCGGAAGAGAGGTAGGTGACGGAGCGTCACCGGTCAGACTCTCCGACTACATCAACACCCAATTCGACAGCGGCCTATCGTGGCGCGATGTCGATTGGCTTCGTTCGGTCTGGGATGGTCCCGTCGTCCTTAAGGGAGTTCAGACCGTTGAGGATGCTCGACTAGCCGTAAAGGTCGGCGTTGAAGCGATCGCACTCTCCAACCACGGTGGCCGACAACTTGACGGGGCGCCAGCAATACTCGGTCTCGTCGCTCCCGTATCTGACGCCGTGGGCGGTGAAATCGAGATTATTTGCGATGGTGGCATACGCCGAGGTAGCGACATCGTAAAGGCAGTCGCATTGGGAGCTTCAGCCGCGATGGCCGGTCGCGCCTATCTCTATGGTTTAGGCGCCGCCGGCGAAATGGGCGTAGATCGCGTGCTCGAGTGGTTCCGGAATGACCTAATTAGGACCTTGAACCTCATCGGCGTCAGTTCGTTCGAAGAACTTGACCGAACTTGCTTGGAGTTCTCTCGCGATGTAGAAATTCGTCTGTGAGAACGATCGAGACGTCCGCCGTCAAAGGATAGCTGTGCCGCCCTCCGGCGCGATGACGGGCAGACTTGGCCTTGGCGCCCGTAGTGGCAGATCGAGCCAAGCGAGTCCGATATCGCGACCCATGTGCGACGTGCTCGTCCCTGCGGCTCCGTCATAGTAGACGGCCAGGCGGTCGCCTATGCGCAGCACCGACGGGGTGCCAACCACTCTCTTGGACCACGAACAGTTATTGCGGTCCAAGACCACCGCCTTGTCGTCGGGATTCCAGTGGTTGATGTCGTCAGTCCAGTAGACCCAGATGGCATCGGTGTACTCAAACTCGAAATCGCCGATGTGGTTGGTGAACAGAAACCAGGTCTGACTAGCCTCCTCGAAGTACAGCGGGGCGCTTTCGATCTGCTCCTCGAGCGGCACGATCGGCTCCGGATCCAGCGTCCACGTTCCGTCGAGATCACGCGTTCGCGCGATACCTATGGTGCGCTGGAGCCCCGCGGAGCCGATCCTGGCGGCACTGAAAAACTGCAGGTACTCATTGCCATGGAGGATCACCGGCCCGGGGTAAGTCTCATCGGAGTAGTAGGTACCGGAGATCCGCCGAAACGGCACCACGTCATGCTGCTTCGTCCACGGCCCCGCCGCCGAGGGAGCCTTTGCCTTCATCGTGTTATACGGGGGCAATGCGACCCGGTCTGGCGGCGGGCTCGTGTTCGGCGTGCCGAGGTAGAACATGTGCCAGACATCACCCTCCTGATAAGTCACGCCGTAGGACGCCGAGCCGGAGTCGTCCGACCCGGGCGCCCCGAGCTCGAGCACCGTGCCGTGCTTGTCCCAGGCCAGACCGTCGGCGCTCGTCGCTAGCGAGCACAGCCAGCCGGTGGGACCCGCCGCGTCGTAGTGCATGTAGTAGGTGCCGTGGTCCTCGAAAACCCAGACGTCCCGCGCGGTGTAGATGTCGCATTGATTCGGCCCGTCGCCGTGGAGTAGGACGGGCCCGTGGTCGACAGCGTCCATGCGCAGCGTCGCCACCGGCCTGCCGTCGGCGTAGGAGGGGACGAAAAGGTCGTCGCATCCCGACTGGTCGACATCGCGAACGGCGCCCGCTTGCGCCGGCAGCTGAGGAATACCGGCGCCCGTTGTCCCGACATTCGCCAAATGCGCTATATCGTCAACGTCTTGCGGGCTTGGTCTCGGTGCTAGAGAGTGATCGCACACAGTTCATCCAAAATGATTAGGTCCGACTAGTTGATTTTTCGTTCGTGGCCCTCCCAGTAGGGCTCTCGCAACTTGAACTTCTGCAATTTTCCAGTGGCCGTACGGTCGAGTTCCGTGCGAAACTCAATCGAGGTTGGTGTCTTGTAGCCGGCCAGATGTTGACGACAGTACTTGATCAACTCCTCTTGGGTGACCTGGGCGTTCGCAACCAGCACTACGAGCGCCTTGACCGTTTCACCCCACTTCTCGTCGGGTACTCCGATCACGGCGACCTCAGCGACGTCGGGGTGACTGAACAGCATGTCCTCGACCTCAACGGAGGAAACATTCTCTCCACCGGTGATGATGACGTCCTTCAGCCGGTCCGTAATTGTCACGTAGCCGTCATCGCCTATTGTGCCGCCGTCGCCGGTGTGGAACCACCCGTTGGCCAGGGCCTCGCCGGTCTCCTTGGGCTGATCCCAATAACCCTGCATCACGACGTTCGAACGAGCGAGCACCTCGCCCAGTTTCGAGACCTGCAGAGTCGTACCGAGGGCGGGCGCGCCCGCGCGAATCAGTTTGGCCGCACGCCGTTCGGTGTCCAGTTCATCCCACTCCGCGCGCGAACGGTTGACCGTCAGCAGTGGCGAGGTCTCGGTCATTCCGTAAAGCTGGATGAATTCCCAGCCCAGCACGGTTTCGACCTGGGCGATCGTCTTCGTGGGTGGTGGCGCGCCCGCCACGATGATGCGAACGCGATCGCGCCCGGGTACGTCACCTTCCCATTCCAACGCAGCCGCGAGCGTGGAATTGACCACCGTCGGCGCGGCACACATCACCGTGACCCCGTGCTCGGCGACCCGACGAAGGATCTCGTTACCGTCAATCTTGCGCAGCACAACGTGTTGGGCACCGAGACCGGTCATCGCGAACGGCATCCCCCAGCCGTTGGCGTGGAACATCGGTAGGGTGTGCAGATACACGTCTCGATCGGACACTCCGGTGTGCAGCGCAAGAGTGGTGGCGTTAATCCATAGGTTGCGATGCGTGATCTGCACACCTTTGGGGTACGCCGTGGTGCCGCTGGTGAAGTTGATCGCGGCGGTGGCACCTTCGTCCGGAGCCCAAGGCTCCGGCTCAACTCCGAAGCAGTACATCGGACCATCCCCGGAGGCCCCGAGCGTGAATTTGTGCCGACAGGGCACACTCGCCAATTGGTCTTCTAGATCCGGATCGACCAACAAGACGCTGGCCCCCGACTTCTCGACAATGTAGGCGACCTCATCACGCGATAGTCGAAAGTTGATCGGAACCAGCACGCGCCCGTACGCGCAGACGCCAAAGAATGAGATGAGCAGTCGAGCGCTGTTGTGCGACACGATCGCCACGCGTTCCCCCGGCAGTACACCGAGTGCGTCGAGAGCCGCCGCTTGGGCGCGCGCCAACTCATCAATGCGGGCATAACTCAACTGCTCCAGGGGCTCGGCGGGCTGCAGCGGTTCATCAATTATCCCAATGCGTTCGCCATATACCATCTTGGCGCGGTCAATGAAATCCTTGGCGCTCAAAGGCACAAACATTGTGACCTCCATGGTTCATGAATCGACACATCTCGAATCCAAACTCTGGACGCGCCGTCGCTGCCTACTTAATATTAGGTAGGCATGTTATCCCACGACCTTTCGCGCGTCATTCTCAAGAAAACCGCTCAAGCAGAGTCGTCCGTTTCGAAAGGTACGCTTAAGTTGAGCGACCGTGAGGGTCGCATCCGGTAACGGGATCCCGTCGTCGCACTGACGTTGAAGTTGCTTGAGCTTCCTCACAACCTCGGACATGGTCTTGGCAGAGACCGTCTTTCGAATTAGACGACCGTTGCTCGAATACCCAAGGGTGAGCACACCGAGCCACCGACCATCAGAGGAACGCTGATAGATCGAGCCCTCACCATTACCTCTCCAACTCGCCACCTTCATCATCTCTTTCGCGTCGCTGACACCGTGGCTGACACAAGAGTCGCGACGACACTAAAAGAGATTGAAGGAAAATGAAAAGCCGTATGAAATAAGGACAAATTTGGTGGTCCTAACCGGACAAACCTCGAACCAAATTGTCTCGACAAGGCTTGAACGTCTGCATCAAATCGTCCGCGATTGAAGCCGATGGCACGTTACCTTCCAGAGATTGTCCAGTTGCGTTTCAATATTCAGTGAATAGCGCCAACAGTGCCCTTGGTCGAAGTCGCTGTAACACCCCATAAATAGGGTCGAACATATGCCGGCTTCTCATCGAGAACTCAACGCGAGACAACGTGAGGCCGCCTCCTTTGGGGACGGGCCCCTGCGAGTCATCGCGGGACCCGGGACTGGGAAGACCACGACGCTTACGGCCAGAGTCGAATTTCTTCTCGAGCGCGGTGTCGCGCCGGAGCGAATTCTGCTCCTGACCTTCACCCGCCGCTCGTCGCGCGAGATAGTAAGCCGTGTTGGCGCACTTCGAGGTGCCGACCATGGACGCCGGGTCTCGGGCGGCACCTTTCACTCGGTGGCCCACCACACGCTGCGCCGCCACCACGCCGCCCTTGGTCTGCCTGCAGGTTTCGGAGTTCTGGATCGAGGCGACGCTGCCGACCTGATTGACCTTGTTCGCGGCGAACTGGGGATACTAAGCAAAGAGCGGCGACTGCCGAAGAAGTCGACTCTGGGCGCACTGTATTCGCGAACGGTGAACACGGGAATGCGACTCGCCGATGTCATGCGCGAGAATACGCCCTGGTGCGCCGAGAGCTTCGAAGAAGTCGCTTCACTTTTCACAGCCTTTGTGGCCCGAAAGCAGTCACTCGGACTTCTGGATTTCGACGACCTGCTCTTGTACTGGCGGGTGGCCGCGCAGGATGATGCTTTGGGCGAAGAGCTCGGCGCGGCCTATGACCACATTCTGGTCGACGAGTTTCAGGACGTGAACCTCTTGCAGTTAGACGTACTCGTCGGGCTGCGCCGAATCGATCCTCGATTGACGATTGTCGGCGATGACGCGCAGGCCATCTATGGTTTTCGTGGCGCGACGGCGAGGTTCTTGCTCGATGCCGAGCGCTATTTCAACGGACTAACAACGATCACGCTGGACGTCAACTACCGATCGTCTGGGGCGATCCTTGGGGTGGCCAATGCCCTCGCCGCCGACGCGCCCGAAGGATTCAGCTCCGTCCTTCGCGAAGTGGTCCCGGTTAGTGGCGCGAGCCAGCCATTGCTCGTCCACTGCGCCGACGAACGCGACCAGTCAGAATCCGTCGCCGACCGCGTCCTTGAGTTCTATGAACAAGGTATTGCCCTGCAGAAGCAGGCGGTGTTGTTTCGAGCGGCGCACCATAGTGCCGACCTCGAGATTGAACTCGCTCGGCGACGGATCCCCTTCGTCAAGTACGGAGGTCTGCGATACCTCGAAGCTGCGCACGTGAAGGATCTACTCGCGGCATTTCGTCTCGCTGACAATCCTCGTGATGAGATGGCGTGGTTCCGACTCCTGCAGCTCCTGCCCGGAGTGGGCCCGGCCAAGGCGAGGCGGGCCATCAATGCACTCCGAGAAATGGACGGGCGTATCCCCCTGTCCCACGGCGAAATCCAGCGACGGTGGTCGGACGTCGTCGATGTGTTACCGATCGATGTCCGAGACATGTCACGGGACCTCGCAGATGCTCTTTGCGAAAGGGAGTTGGAGCCGGTCGAGGTGCACGCGGAGCGAATTCGCCGAGCGATCGTGCCGCTTATTTCATCGTCGTATGACGACGCGGTGGCGCGGCTTGAGGATCTCGGAGCACTCGTGCTGGCGTGCACGGGGACGTTACGACTGAGCGATGTGGCGGCCGAGCAGGCGCTGGAGCCGCCCACGTCCACCGGAGATCTCGCTGGCCCTCCGATGATTGACGAGGACTGGCTGATCCTTTCAACCGTCCACTCAGCTAAGGGTCTCGAATTCGACGCGGTTCATGTCATTCATGCCGCGGACGGTAACTTTCCTTCGGATATGTCGCTGGGGTCGCCCGAAGGGCTCGAGGAGGAGCGCCGTCTCTTCTATGTCGCGATTACGCGGGCACGGAGAGATCTCGCCATCTACGTACCTCTGCGCTACCACCATCATCGAGTCCGTGATGATCACTCCTGGGCCCAGCCATCGCGCTTCTTGAGTGAATCGGTTCGCTCGGCTCTGATAGAGATTCCCGCTGCCGGCAAAAGTCAACAACTCTCTTCGTCGCCTTCGACGGTCGTTATCGATGGTTCAGGAGTTGTCGAAGGGCAACTGTCCAAGTTGTGGTGATTGATGGCTCTTCGGATCTCGGCGGTTTCGTCCCTGGCGTCACTCAGTTGACCGCGATGAGAGAAGACGGTTTCGCAGCGCGCTGGGACTCGACGACGGTCCTCGTGTCGGCAAGACTGAATCAATGACGAGAGGGCTGCTGCACCACGTGGAGATCTGGGTTCCTGATCTGGGCAGGTCAACTGAGAGCTTGGGTTGGCTCCTTGAAACGCTCGGATACGAGCCATTTCAGACATGGGAGCACGGAAGAAGTTGGCGGCAGAATGCGACCTATATCGTTCTGGAGGAATCGCCTGCACTCAGTGAACACCACTACGATCGACTGCGTCCTGGGCTGAACCATCTTGCATTCCACTGCGGGAGTCAGTCCGAGTGCGACCAGCTCGTATCGGAATCGCTCCGACACGGATGGGCTCTCCTCTTCCCCGACCTCCACCCGAATGCGGGCGGTCCGGATCATTACGCCGGATTCCTCACGGACGCTGACGGCTTTGAAGTCGAGCTCGTTGCTGACGATCACGTCCCACAACAGTTCAGGACGCCCGGTACCTGACGTCCGTGAATGGTCACGACCGACCCCGCTGAAATCCGAAGAGCCTGATTGATTTCCGACGCTGCGGGCCAGTGCGCCCGGATAGAGCGGTCAGGTCACATGCGTCAAGTGCACACGGTGGGCCGTGCAGTCTTAGGTTCCACAGTTTCTGGGACAGCATGTTTCAGGGTTTCTGGGACACTTCCATCCGGAGGTTCCCATGGATTTGGCGACGTATGCGGTCACGGCAGTTTTAGTTGAGGGCCGTTCGGTCCGTTCGGTGGCGGC
>PMTF01000027.1 GCA_003167415.1 Acidimicrobiaceae bacterium
CCGGTGGAGATCATCAATTTCATCGACGACTACTCGCGCGCAGTGTTGTGCTCAGCGGTCGTGCCGGTCGCCAAGGCGGCCGACGTGGTGCGGCTTTTCTTTGCCACCGCTGCCCTTTACGGGTTCCCCCAGTCCGTGCTCACGGACAACGGCGCGATCTACACCTCGACCTACCGCGATTCACACTCCGGTCTCGAGATCGATCTGGCCGTGCTCGGCATCACGTTCAAACACGGCAAGCCCTACCATCCCCAAACCCAAGGCAAGGTCGAGCGCTACCACCAGACGTTAAAGAAGTGGCTGCGCAAACAGCCCGAGGCGGCGAGCATCGACGAACTGCAACGCCAGATCGATGGCTTCGTGAAGTACTACAACGAGGTTCGTCCCCACCAAGCGAGAGAGTGCCCACCGATGCACGCGTGGCGAACACTCGACAAAGCCACGCCGTCGCTCGCGGGCCAACAACTGCTCGCCAAGACTCGCGTTCGTCACGATCGCGTCGACGACTCCGGCGCCGTCACGCTTCGTTACCGACGCACGCTGCATCACATCAGTCTCGGTCGGCGCTACCGCGGAAAGCGCGTGATCATCTTGATGGCCGATCTCGACGTGCGCGTGATCACCCATGACGGCGAACTGATTCGCCATTTCACACTCAATCCAGCCAAGAACTACCAACCCAGGAAGGATGACGTAGTCTGAGGGTTCATTCGTCCCAGAAATACTGAAACATCACAGCGGTGTCGGAGGCGGGACTTGAACCCGCACGCCCCTGAGGGCACCAGCCCCTCAAGCTGGCGCGTCTGCCTATTCCGCCACTCCGACGCGAAGTACTACTTTAGCCGCTGCGTTCGACTTCAACTCTGCGTTGCCGGTGGTGCAACGGACCAGATCGGCACTTCGTCAAGTAGGCCGGGCACCGAGAAACTGGTGGTAACTCCGGTCAAGGTGTTGGACCACGCCAAAAGTGATGGCGACGTAAACAAGGGTCGCACCCAGTACGAACTCTGAATCTTCTGGTCCATCTGTAGCCACGTGGAAGAGGCCGTCACCGGATTGAAGTTGGCGATGGCCCGATTGAACAGTGCCGTGATGGCCACGGTGCGCCACCCACTGGGGTAGGCGTCGGCGTAGCCTGTTCCGCTCCACGAACGGGCCGCGAACGAGACCGCGGTGATGGTCGGTCTGGCGAAGATGGCCAGGTCCTCGGCGTTGGTGGCGGTCGCGACCGCCGCCGCCACGTCACTTCGCACGTCCACGACCTTCACTTTGATGCCGATCGAGGCCCACTCACGTACGACGGATGCGGCGACGGTCCCATCGAGGTCACTAGGACCGACGGCCATCGTGAGATCGAGCGGCGTTCCGGTCGCGGTCGACCACTCAGACGTCGAGCGCACGAACCCGCTTTGGGATAAGACGTCGAGCGCACACGGCAAACAGTCGCCGAGACCGTTGTGCGACGAACTCGGGGCGATCGTCGTCGTGGTCGTCTGCGCCGACGGTGACGACCCGGCCGGACCGGGATAGTTCGACTGACCCTGGGAATAAAGCGCCGAGGCCGCGACCGACGGGGAGAAGGTCACCGCGCCCCAGAGTTGATCGATCAGCGCTTGACGACCGACGGACCAACTGAGCGCCTGGCGCACGGCGATGCGCTTAATGAGGGGACGGTTGGACGCGAAGGAAATCGCCTCGATGTTGCTCGAGGAGCCGATGTGACTCATGACGTTCGGGTGCGAACTGATGGCCTGGACCAGGGAGCGATTGACGACGAGCGAGAAGTTCACGAAGTGCGCGCCGGTCGACGATGGCATGACGCCGGCGTCAGTGATCACGATTCGACCGAATCGGTCGGTGTCGACCGGCCAGTGTTTGTTCATCGTGAGCACGACGCGACTGGCCGTGGCACTGGTGACCGAGTACGGCCCGAGCGACGGACGCGCGACCAGCGACGAGAGGGCGCAACTGCCCTGGGTACCCAAGGCCTCGACGTCGCGGAACAACAGGTTCCAGTCGGCGTAGGGGGTGGCGAAGACGGCCGTCACGCCGTAACCGTCCTTGGAGACCGTGAGCGACTTGATGTCGCGGTACCCGTCCGAGAGGACCGTGCGCAGTGCCCGGGCCCGCAGCCACCAGCCCTCGAGGTCGTTGCCGTTGAAGGCGGTGCCGTTGCTCCATTTCTCGTTCGGGGTGATGGTGTACTTCACGGTCTCGGGCGTCAGCGAGGTCAGCTCGGCCGAGGCGATGGGACCGTTCTCCCCGTTCAGGTTCCCGGCGCTGGTGGTAAGGAAGGCCGAGGGCACGATCAGGTCGTTGATCGCGTCCGACGTGGGCGTCGCCCCGGGATCGAGGTAGGTGCAGCCGTTGAACGGCCCGGGCAGCGAGACGTCAACGGTCTCGGCGTTCAGCGGATTAGCTTTCACCGAAGTGGCGCCGGAGCGGCCGATGGGGATGAGGACCGCTAACGCGACGAGGGCGAGGATCGCGCCCCGGCCGATTGATCCTCGCCGGACCATTCCGCTACTGCAAACGCAGGTCGAGCGTCAGCGTGGCGAAGGTGAAAATCAACGCGACGGCAATCGTGATGCGGTCGAGATTTCGCTCGACGACCGTCGAACCGGACGCCGCCGAACCCATGGAGCCACCTAAGAGGTCCGAGATGCCGCCCCCGCGTCCCGAGTGCAACAGGACCAAAAAGACCAGCCCGACCGCGGCCAACGCCTCAATTGTGATGAATGTCCAGGTGAACAACGATGCCTCCGATTAGCGCTTTAAATCGTAGCAGTCGTCACAGGCCTGAATTATGGCAAGGAACGACTCCGCCTTGAGGCTCGCTCCCCCGACCAGAAATCCGTCGGCGCGGCCCTCGGCCACCAGTGACGCCGCGTTGTCGGCGTTCACCGAGCCGCCGTAGAGGACCCGCGCGTCAGGCAGCTTCACGGTGGCGAGGACCGTTCGCACGTGGGTCATCATTGCGCGCACCTGCTCGGCGTCGGCCGTGAGGCCGGTGCCGATCGCCCAGATCGGTTCGTAGGCGACCGTGATC
The DNA here is from genome assembly GCA_003167415.1 of Acidimicrobiaceae bacterium. Taxonomy (GTDB): domain Bacteria; phylum Actinomycetota; class Acidimicrobiia; order Acidimicrobiales; family RAAP-2; genus RAAP-2. The sequence goes on from PMTF01000027.1 coordinate 3,050, forward strand.
TGTTCGGTGAATCGCTCGTCGAGTCCGTCCAGGGCGCTGCGCAGTTGATGGCGGACCCACTCGTCCTGGTCACCGTCCTCTCGCACCTCGAGCGCTTCGCCGACGCAGAGCACGGCCTTCAGGCCCGAGCGCACGGCGGCGCGCAGCGTCAAGGCGACCACCGCGTCATCCATGGCGTACAGAGCGCGTCGCTCGGAGTGTCCGACCAGGACCCAGGTGACGCCGAGGCGCTTGAGCATCGAGGTACTGACTTCACCGGTGTGGGCGCCGTTCTCGTGCGCGTTGACGTGCTGGGCCGCGACGGCGATGGGAATCCGTTCGGAGTCCACGATGGAGGCGACGCTGCGCAGGTCCACGAACGGCGGCGCCACGACGATCTCGGTGTGTTCCGACGGCCGGTTCTTCAACAAGACGCCGATCTGTTGACCGAGGTGCACCGCCTCGACGAAATCGAGGTTCATCTTCCAGTTGCCGATGACGAGTGGCTTGAGGTTCGCCATCAGTTGAACGGACTTTCGCGAAGCGCCCGCAGGCCCGGCAGGTCGCCGAGTTCGACCAGTTCGAGCGAAGCCCCTCCCCCGGTCGACACGAAGCTGACGTCGCCCTCGAGTCCGAAGGTCTGCAGTGCGGCGACCGAGTCGCCGCCCCCGACCACCGAGATGGCGTTGGACTTGGCGACCGCGCGCGCGACCGCTTCGGTGCCGCCGGCGAAGCGGTCGTCTTCGAAGACCCCCATCGGTCCGTTCCACAGGATCGTCGCGGCTCCGCCGATCACGTCGGCGAAGTGTTCGGCCGAGACCGGACCGATGTCGAGACCTGCGAAGCCGTCGGGGATGTCGGCGCCGAACAGCGTCGCTGGTGCACGGCCGGCGTGGGCGCCGAAGGGTGAGGCCGACGACAGGCCCCAGGCGTCGGTGGGGAGCACCACGTTGCCGGCCGCCAACAGCTGGGCGCACTGTTCGACGTAGGAGGCGTCGAAGAGGGACGAACCGACGGAGTGTCCGAGCGCCGCCTGGAACGTGTAGGCCATGCCGCCGCCGACGATGACCGTGTCGGCCTTTTCGCACAAGACCTTGGTGATTGCCAACTTGTCAGCGACCTTGGCGCCCCCGATGATGGCGACGAACGGTCGCGCCGGACTCTCCAGGAGCTCGAGAATCGTCGTGGTCTCGCGCTTCAGGTTCGGTCCCGCGGCACTGGGCACCAGCGTCGGGGGCACCATGATCGACGCGTGGGCTCGGTGCGAGGCGCTGAACGCCTCATTGATGTAGTAGTCGAAGCCTTCGACCAGGGACGCACCGAAGGTCGGGTCGTTGCCCTCCTCGCCCGGGTTGAAGCGAAGGTTCTCCAGCAGCTCCACGTCGCGACAGAGTTCGTTCAGGCGTCGACGAACCGGCTCGACGCTGTACTTGTCGACGACCTGGCCGTGCGGCCGGCCGAAGTGCGTACACGCGACGACGAGGGCGCCCCTCGACAACAGCTCTTCGAAGAGGGGCAGCGTGGCGCGGATGCGAAAGTCGTCGGTGACCTCGAGACGTCCGTCAAACTCGGCGACCGGCGTGTTGAAGTCGACGCGAACGAGGATCCGCTTACCCTTGAGACTCCCCCAGCGATCGTACGAAGGCAGTGAATCGCTCACCGCTACTTCCCGATGTGGACGCTCAGGTCCACCAAGCGGTTCGAGTAACCCCATTCGTTGTCGTACCAGCCGAAGATCTTCACCAGACTCTGGTCGTCGTCGATGCGCTGGACGATGGTCATCAACGAGTCGAAGGTGCACGAGGCCGGCGTGCCGACGATGTCCGAGGAGACGATGTAGTCCTCGGTGTAGACCAGTACGCCCTTCAGCGGACCTTCGGCGGCGGCGCGAAAGGCCTCATTGACCGCCTCGACGGTGGTCGACGAGACGATCGCCGTGAAGTCGGTGATGCTGCCAACCGGCACCGGAACGCGCAGCGACGTGCCGTCCAGACGACCCTTCATGGACGCCAGCACCAGACTCGTCGCGCGCGCAGCTCCGGTCGAAGACGGCACGATGTTGATGGCGGCCGCGCGGGCTCGACGCAGGTCCTTGTGTTCGAGGTCCAGCAGGTTCTGGTCGTTGGTGTAGGCGTGAATGGTCGTCATGAGTCCGGTCGTGACGCCGAAGGCGTCGTCGAGTACCTTCACCATCGGCACGAAGCAGTTCGTGGTGCACGACGCGTTGGAGACGACGTGATGCGTGGCCGGATCGTAGGTGTCCTCGTTCACGCCCATCACGAACGTGGCGTCGACGTCGGTCGCTGGCGCCGAGATGATCACCTTGCGCGCTCCGGCGCTGAGGTGCTGGGCAGCGCTCTCGCGCGTGGTGAACCGCCCGGTCGACTCGATCACGACGTCGACGTTCAGGTCACCCCAGGGCAGTTCGGCGGGGTTTCGTTCGGCCAGCACCGTGATGGTCTTGGTGCCCACGGTCATGGCGTCGTTGGTGATGGCGACCGGGACGTCGAGGCTCCCCTGGGTCGAGTCGTAACGCAAGAGGTGCGCGTTGACTTCGGGGGAGGTCAGGTCGTTCACGGCGACAACGTCGATGTCGGGGTTCGACAGTGACGCGCGAAGATAGCCCCGACCGATGCGTCCGAACCCATTGATTGCCACGCGTATTGCCACTACTGCTCCTCTGGTTGTCGGTGTCGTTATCGCACTTCGGCGAATACCGCTTCGGTCAATTTTTGCACATCGTGGACCAGGCCATTTCTACCCGAGAGGTTCGCAATGTGAACGGGGAGTGAACATTGTTGCGACGCGAACTCCGAACGCTGGTCCACCAGCACCACGTCGGGTACGACGCCGTGACGCACCAAGGCGTCGACGTGGTCTTGGAGCATATAGCCCTCGGTCTCGGGAATCTGGGCGTGGAGATTGGCGACGTAGATCTTCTTCGCCGTCGTCCCGGCGAGCGCCTGGGTCACGCCGGGTACTACGCAAGCCGCGAGGACACTGGTGAACAGGGATCCCGGGCCGATGAGGATCACGGCGGCGCGTTCGATCGCCTCCACGGCCGCGATCGGCGTGGCGGCGTTGGTCGGCTCCACGCGAATCCGACGGATCGACGAGGACTTCATGACCGCGGTCTGACCCCGGGTGTCGCCCTCTTCGGTCGAGGCGACCAGGACGACGCCCTCAGCGCTCGCCGGGACGATCGCCCCGGTCACGCCCATGACCTGGGCGACCGCGCGCACCGACTCCTCCAGGTCGCCCGTAGCGTCGATCAATCCGACCAACAAGAGGTTGCCGACGGCGTGCCCGCTCAACTCACCGACGCTGAAGCGGTGTTCGAAGGACGCGGTCAGCGGATTATCGGGATCGGCCAGGGCGCCCAGGCACTTGCGCAGGTCCCCGACGGCGGCGACGTTGAGCAGCGCGCGAAGACGCCCGGTCGATCCGCCGTCGTCGGCGACCGAGACGACGCCGGTAACGTCCTCGGACACGCGTCGAAGGGCGCGCAGCGACACGGCGGTGCCGTGGCCCCCACCCACTGCGACGACCCTCATCGAGCGATGTCGCGGTGAAAGACGGCGTGTTCTAAGTTCAGGCGACGACGAAGCTCTTCGGCGATGGCCACCGAACGGTGACGTCCCCCGGTGCAGCCGATGGCGATCGACAGGTACGACTTGCCCTCTTTTTGAAACTCCGGGATCTGCCACTCCAACATCGCCACCACGTCGGACAAGAAGTGCTGGGCCGCCTCCTGGTCGAGCACGTAGGTGGCGACCGCTTCGTCGAGCCCCGAGAGCGGTCGCAGTTCCTCCACCCAGTAAGGATTCGGCAGGAAGCGGCAGTCGAAGACCAGGTCGACGTCGCGCGGCAGGCCGTTGGCGTAGCCGAAGGAGACCAGCGACACACGCAAGGATCCCAGGCCGGCCATCTCAGTGAAGGTCTCGACGATGCGCGAACGCAGCTGGTTGGCGTTGATCGAGCCGGTGTCGATGACCAGGTCGGCGCCATCGCGGATCGACTGGAGGAGTTCGCGTTCGCCCATGATGGACTCGGCCAGCGTGGCCGCGGCGAAGGGGTGTCGACGGCGGTTGCCTTCGAAGCGGTGGATCAATACGTCGTCCGGCGCGTCCAGGAAGAGGATCTTGGCGTTCTCGTGCAGCCGGCGCAGCTCTCGTTCGACCCCGAGCCAGTCGTTGGGCTGTACGCCCCCGGAACGACCGACGATGAAGGCCACCCCGGCGTATTCGCGCGAGCCGCTGATGGCGAGTTCGCCGACGCGCGCGATCAGTTCCATCGGCAAGTTGTCGATGACGAACCAGCCAATGTCCTCCAGGGCCGCCGAGACGGTCGAGCGGCCGGCCCCCGACATCCCCGTGACCAGCAAGACCTCACTCATCGTCGCTCCCCTTGGCCGGCTTGGGTTGGGCTGGCGCCTGCAGATGATCGTAGAGCCTCCGCGCCACGCCACCGGGCAGCCACGCCAGGGCCTCGAGTTCATCGAGCGTGGCGTGACGCAGCGCGTCGAGGGAACCGAACGCGGTGAGCAAACGTTCACGACGCGCCGGACCGAGTCCGTCGACGCCCGAGAGCGACGAGGCGACCATGGACTTGCCGCGCTTGGAGCGGTGGAACGAGATGGCGAAACGGTGGGCCTCGTCGCGCACGCGCTGGACCAGGTACAGCGACTCCGAGCCGCGCTCCAGGGCGATCGGTGCGCTCGAGCCCGGTCGGTACAGCAACTCCTCGCGCTTGGCCAGGGCCGCGAACTCGACCTGGTCGGTCAGTCCTAAGGTCGCGGCCGCCTTCTGGGCGGCGTGGAGTTGCGGGAGGCCGCCGTCAATGATGATGAGGTCGGCGCGACGGAACTTCGTGACCTTCTGCTCGTCGGCCCAGTAGCCGAGGCGCCGTCGCACGACCTCTTCCATGGCCCCCACGTCATCGTTGCCGAGCACTTCTTTCACGTTGAAGTGCCGGTAGTCGCTCTTCTTGGCCAGTCCGTCCTCGAAGACCACCATCGAGCCGACGTAGTTGGTGCCCTGGAGGTGACTCATGTCAAAGCACTCGATGCGAAAGGGCGGCTGGACGAGCGCCAGCGCGGCGCCCAACTCCTGCAGGGCCCGGGCCCGGACGTTGTGATCGCTCTGGCGTCGCAGCGAATCACGGTCGATGACCGAATGGGCGTCGTGCGTGGCCAGTTCGAGGGCGCGACGACGTTTACCGCGCTTGGGCACAGCGACCTCGACCGGACGAGCGCGCAGTCCACTCAGGTACTGGCGCATCAAGGGCGTCGCCGACGAGTCGTCGGCCACCAGCACGACCGGCGGCACCGACTCGGCGTCGGCGTACAGATCGGTCAGGAGTCCCTCGAGGATCTCGGCGTCGCTCTCGTCCATCGAGCGATCGATCAAGTGGACGCTGCGCCCGATGACCCGACCGAAGCGCACACGAAAACGGACCACGGCGGCGCGACCGCCGTCACTGGCGACGGCGAGCACGTCGAGATTCGAGTGGTCGTCCAAGACGACGTTCTGCACGCTGGCGGCCCGTTCCAACGCTTCGAGGCCGTCGCGGGCCTTGGCCGCTGCTTCGTAGTGCTTCTTCTCCGAGGCCTCGTGCATCTGGCGCTCCAAGAGTCCTCGAAGCTGTCGCACGTCGCCGTCGAAGAACCTGGCCCACGAGGCGACGAGTTCCTGGTAGCCGGCGGGGTCGATGGCGCCCACGCAGGGCCCCGAGCATTTGCCGATGTCGAAGAGCAGACACGGTCGAGCGATGCGCTGGTGGTAGTTGTACTTGTGCTTGGTGCACGAGCGAAGCGGGAAGGCCTGGATCAGCTCGTCCATCGTCGTACGCAGCGCGCGCACGTCGACGAACGGTCCGAAGTAGCGCACGCCCTTCAGGTGTTTGCCGCGCGTGATGTAGGGCGCGGCGAAGTCGGTGCGCGTGTCGAGCGCGACGTAGGGAAAACTCTTGTCGTCTTTCAGTCGCATGTTGTAGCGCGGTTGGTTGTCCTTGATCAGTTCGTTCTCGAGGACCAAAGCGTCGACTTCAGTCGGCGTGAGGATCCATTCGACCGACGTCGCCTCGGCCATCAACGCCTGGGTCTTGTGGGTGAGGCCCTCGGGACGCTGGAAATAGCTCCCCAGGCGCGACGCCAGCGACAGCGCCTTGCCCACGTAGATGACCTGGCCCTGGGCGTTGCGAAAGAGGTAGCAGCCGCTCTGGCGCGGGATCCCCGGGGGACGCGCGAACACTAGAGCCGACCGTGCGCTGCCAGCGACTCCTTCAAGACCAGTCCGGTCGCGCTCGGCAGCAACGCAATATCTTCGGGCGTGCCCTCGCCGACAATCTTTCCTCCCCGACGCCCGCCCTCCGGACCCAGGTCGATGACCCAGTCGGCCGTCTTGACGACGTCGAGGTTGTGCTCGATCACCAGCACGGTGTTGCCCTGGTCGACCAGTCGGTGCAGGACCTCCAAGAGACGCTTCACGTCTTCGAAATGTAGTCCGGTCGTCGGTTCGTCGAGCACGTAGAGCGTGTGCCCGGTCGGACGCCGGGCCAGTTCGGTCGCCAACTTGACGCGCTGGGCCTCGCCGCCGGACAGCGTCGGCGCTGGCTGGCCCAGGCGCACGTAGCCCAGGCCCACGTCGGACAGGCTCTGGATGTGTCGCAGGATGCCGGGCTGGCGTTCGAAGAAGGTCAGCGCCTCGGCCACGGGCATGTTCAACACGTCGGCGATGGACTTGCCGCGGTAACTGATCTCCAGCGTTTCGCGGTTGTAGCGCGCCCCGTTGCAGACCTCGCAGTTCACGTAGACGTCGGGCAAGAAGTGCATCTCGATCTTGATGGTGCCGTCACCGGCGCAGGTCTCGCAGCGTCCGCCCTTCACGTTGAAGGAGAACCGACCTTGCTGGTAGCCGCGGACCTTGGCCTCTTGGGTTTCGGCGAAGAGCTTGCGGATCTTGTCGAAGACGCCCGAATACGTCGCCGGGTTCGAGCGCGGTGTGCGACCGATCGGCTGTTGGTCGACCGCGACCACCTTGTCGATGTTCGCCACCCCGGTGATGGTGTCGTGCTCTAACGTCGTGGTCTTGGCGCGATTGATCTGGTGTTCCAGCGACGCCAGCAAGATGCCGTTGATGAGCGAGGACTTGCCCGAGCCCGAGACGCCGGTGATGGCCACGAAGTCACCGAGGGGCACGTCGACCGTGACGTTCTGCAGGTTGTTGGCCCGCGCGCCCTTGATGGTCAGTTTCTTGCCGTCGCCGCTGCGTCGCGTCGTGGGAATGGGAATCGACTTCTCTCCGGAGAGGTATTGGCCGGTGAGCGATTCGGTGTTCTCGAGGAGTTCCTTGTAGGTGCCGGCGTGCACCACCCGACCGCCGAACTCCCCGGCCCCCGGACCGATGTCGATGATGTAGTCGGCCAGGCGAATGGTCTCCTCGTCGTGTTCGACGACGATGACCGAGTTGCCGAGGTCGCGCAGGCGCTCGAGCGTCGCGATTAGTCGGCGGTTGTCGCGCTGGTGCAGACCGATCGACGGTTCGTCCAGGACGTAGAGCACCCCGACCAGGTAGCTGCCGATCTGGCTGGCCAGGCGGATTCGCTGTGCCTCGCCGCCCGAGAGCGTCGCCGAGGCGCGCGAGAGCGTCAGGTAGTCCAGTCCCACGTCGATCAAGAAGGTGAGCCGCTCGACGATCTCCTTCACGACGCGCCGCGCGATGGTCTCCTCGCGCTTGGTGAGCTTGAGCTTGGCGAAGAGGTCGATCGCCTCGTCGATGGTCATCGAGTTCACCTGGGCGATGTTGTGACCGTGCACCTTCACGGCCAGGATCTCGGGCTTCAGACGTTGACCGTGGCACGTGCGACACTCGACCTCGCGCATGTACTGTTCGGCCTGCTCGCGCGACCAGTCGCCGTCGGCCTCGTTGCGCTTGCGCTCCAGCCAGTCGACGATGCCCGCGTAAGTGGTGTCGTAGGTCCGGACCTTGCCGTAGCGGTTGCGGTACTTGACCGGCACCGATCGCTTCTCGACGCCGTAGAGGACCAGTTTCTTGTCCTTGGGCTTGAGTTTCTTCCACGGCGTGTGGACATCGAACTCACCGAGCGCCGCGATCCCGTCGATCAAACGGGTGAAGTACTTGAAGCGCACGCCGGCCCAGGGGGCCAGCGCGCCCTCGGACAGTGACAGCGTGTCGTCGGGCACGACCAACTCGGGGTCGACCTCGAAGCGGGTGCCCAGGCCGGTGCAGACCGGGCACGCGCCGTAAGGCGAGTTGAAGGAGAAGTCCCGGGGCGCCAACTCACTGAAGCTCAGCCCACAGTCGGTGCACGCCATCTTCTCGGAGAACTGGACCAGTTCGTCGCTGTCCACGAAGAGGAACGAGACCAGTCCCCGCGTCAGCTTCAGCGCGGCCTCCACCGACTCGGTGAGGCGCTGGCGGTTCGAGCTCTTCACACTGAGGCGGTCCAGCACGACGTCGATGGTGTGCTTCTCGTAGCGCGCGAGGGTCAAGGACTCGCGTTCGGCCAATTCGATGACCACCCCGTCGACGCGAGCGCGCGAGAAGCCCTGGGCCGCGAGCTCGCTCAGCAACGTGCTGTACTCACCCTTGCGACCCTCCACCACGGTGGCCAGGACTAAGAAGCGCTCGTCCTTCGGCTGGGCCAGCACCTGGTCGACGATCTGCTGCGGCGTCTGTCGTGTGACGACCTTGCCGCAGTTCGGGCAGTGTTGGACGCCGATTCGCGCGAAGAGCAGTCGTAGGTAGTCGTGAATCTCGGTGATGGTGCCGACGGTCGAGCGCGGGTTGCGCGACGCCGTCTTCTGGTCGATCGAGATGGCCGGTGACAGGCCCTCGATGAAGTCCACGTCCGGCTTGTCCATCTGNNCGGCGCTGACCCTCGGCGTAGATCGTGTCAAAGGCCAGCGAGGACTTGCCCGAGCCCGACAGGCCGGTGAAGACCACCAACTGGTCGCGCGGTATCTCGACCGAGAGGTTCTTGAGGTTGTGGACGCGAGCGCCCTGCACCCGGATAGTCGAGGACATGATGGGAATCTACCGGTCAGGCATCGAGGGCCAGTTCGTCGAGCGACGAAATCATGCCCTGACGCTGTAGGGAGTGGAGAATGTCGCGAAACGCGGCCGCTTCTTCGAAGCGAAGTTCCCCGGCCGCGACCAACATGGCCTTTTCCACCCTCGCGATCTCCAGGGAAAGGTCGTCGGGCAACATGTCCTCCAGGGACGAGACGCCGTGGACCTTGTTGGCCGGTTCGGGCATGCTCTCGGAGCGCAGTCGACCGAGGATGTCGGCCACGTTCTTCATGACGGTGGTCGGCTCGATGCCGCGCTCCTTGTTGTACTCGATCTGGAGCATTCGTCGACGTTCGGTCATGGAAATCGCCGCACGCATCGAATCGGTCATCCGGTCGGCGTAGAGGATGGCTTGGCCGTTGGAGTTGCGCGCGGCGCGACCGATGGTCTGGATCAGCGCGCTGCGGGAGCGTAAGAAACCCTCCTTGTCGGCGTCGAGGATGGCGACGAGCGAGACCTCGGGCAGGTCGAGCCCTTCGCGCAACAGGTTGATGCCGACCAAGATGTCGAATTCGCCCAGTCGCAGAGAGCGAAGGATCTCGATGCGTTGGATCGTGTCGATGTCACTGTGCAGGTACTGCACCCGGTAGCCGGCCTTGGCGAGGAAGTTCGTCAGGTCTTCGGCCATGCGCTTGGTAAGCGTGGTGACCAACACTCGTTCGTTGCGGGCCACCACCACGTCGAGGCGCGTGCGCAGGTCGTCGATCTGGTTCTTGGTGGGCACGACCGTCACGACGGGATCGAGTAGTCCGGTCGGGCGGATCACCTGCTCGACGATCTGGTCACTGTGTTCCATCTCGTAGGGCCCCGGCGTCGCCGAGACGAAGACCATTTGCGGCACCAGTTCCATGAACTCGTCGAAGTTGAGTGGACGATTGTCCAACGCGCACGGCAGCCGGAACCCGTGTTCGACCAGCGTCTCTTTGCGGGAGCGGTCCCCGGCGTACTGACCCCGGACCTGGGGGACGGCCACGTGCGACTCGTCGATCACCACGAGGTAGTCCTCGGGGAAATAGTCGAGCAACGTGTAGGGACGCTCCCCTGGTTTGCGTCCGTCGAGGTGCGCGCTGTAATTCTCGATGCCGGCGCAAAAGCCGGTCTGCTCGAGCATCTCGAGATCGTGTTCGGTGCGCGAACGAAGGCGCTGGGCCTCGAGGAGTTTGCCCTCCGATTGGAACTTCGCCAGTTGCTCCTGGAGTTCGTCCTCGATCTCGCGACAGGCCCGTTGCAGCGTCGCGGCACTGGTGGCGTAGTGCGACGCCGCGAACAAAGTGAACTCCTTCACCTTGCCGCGGCTCTCCTGGGTCAAGGGATTGAAGAACGAGACCTCTTCGAGGACGTTCTCGAAGAACGAGACGCGAATCGCTTCATTGCTGTAGGCCGGCTGGATCTCGAGGGTGTCGCCCTTCATCCGAAAGGTGCCCCGGTCGAGGACGAGTTCGTTGCGGTTGTACTGCATCTCGACCAGACGACGAAGCAACGCGCGCTGGTCGAAGGTGTCGCCGACTTCGAGTTGCAGCATCCGCTCGCGGTACTCCACCGGCGAGCCGAGACCGTAGATGCACGAGACCGAGGCGACGACGATGGTATCGCGGTGCGTGAGCAGTGAGGACGTGGCGGCGTGTCGCAGTCGATCGATCTCTTCATTCACCGAACTGTCCTTCTCGATGAAGGTGTCGGTTCGCGGCACGTAGGCCTCGGGTTGGTAGTAGTCGTAGTAGGAGACGAAGAACTCGACGCGGTTCTGCGGGAGCATCTCTTTCAACTCCGAGGCCAATTGCGCCGCGAGCGATTTGTTCGGCTCCAGGATCAGCGTCGGGCGTTGCACGTGCTCGACCAGCCAAGCGATCGTTGCGGTCTTGCCACTGCCGGTGATGCCCTCGAGCGTCTGGTAGCGCAGCCCGTCCTCGACGCCCTGGGCCAGTTGCGCGATCGCCTTGGGTTGATCGCCGGCCGGTTGAAACAGCGACTCGACCAGGAACCTATCCACGGACGAGCCCCGCGTCATCGAGTGCGACGTCCAGCTCGGCGAAGAGTTCGTCGATGGTCCCTTCGTTCCACAGCACGCGGTCGGCCAGCGCCGCGCGTTCGTCGTTGCTGATTTGATTGGATAGACGAGCGCGCGCGTCGGACTCGCTGAAACCTCGTCCGTCGATCAATCGCCGAACGGCCGTCTCGGGTGATACCTGCACCGACCACACCGCGTCCACCGAAAAGGCCGCGCGGTGTTCGGGGCGATAGAGCGGTATCGCGGCGAAGACCGCCTCGCCGTCGGCCGCGGCGAGTCGTTGCGCGATCTCGACCCCGATCGCCGGGTGCGTGATGGTGTTCAGTCGGCGCAGCGCCGAGGGATCGTGAAACACCACCTCGGCGACGAACGCGCGATCCAGCGTGCCGTCTTCACCTAGTACGGCACTGCCGAACGCGTCGACCAACGCCGACAGCGTGGGGCTGCCGGGCTTGGTGATGTCGTGAGCGACGTCGTCGGCGTCGACCACGGTGAAACCGCGGTGACGAAGGCGATCGCCGACCGCGGACTTACCCGCTCCAATGCCGCCGGCAATGACAATTCTTCTCATCAGACCACGGTAGTCAGACGCTGTCACACGTCCTCTCGGATCTGAGGTGGTCCTTGGGTGGCTATGGCGTTGAGTAATGTCGTAACAGTCTCACCAGGGGGGAAAATGCTCAGATATTTGACGAAACGACTGATGCTGCTGGTCGGCATCGTCTTCGTCATATCGGTGGGAAGCTTCTACCTGATCCACCTGCTGCCCGGCAATCCCGCCACCGTCATCCTCGGTTTCGGCGCCACGCCCGAGGCCAAAGCCATTCTTTATAAGCAACTCGGACTCAGTAAGCCGATCTACCTGCAATATTTCGTTTGGCTCGGCAACATCCTTCATGGCAATCTCGGCGTCTCCTTCATTTCCCAGACCACCGTGTCGTCGGTGATTCGCTCGGCGCTGCCAATTGACGGCGAGATCATCATCCTCAGTCAGATCATGGCCTTCGCCGCGGCGATTCCTACCGCCATGCGTTCGGCGCGTAAGCCTGACGGCATTATCGACCGGGTCCTGGGCGCCACCAGTTTCACCCTGCTCTCGATCCCGCCGTACATCCTGATCGTGGTCCTGGTGCTCTTCATCTCGATCAAACTGGGCGTCTCGGGGACGGGGCCTTCGGCGTACGTGTCCTTGGGCACCGACTGGATCACCAATTTAGAAAGTCTCTCGTTACCGGCCTTCACGCTCGCCACCGTCAGTTTCGTGGTCTACTACCGCATACTGCGCAGTGACCTCATCGCGACCCTGCAAGAAGAGTTCATCACCATGGCGCGTTCCAAAGGGATCAGTCAGCGACGCATCATGTGGTGCCACGCCTTTCGTCCGTCATCGGTCGCGTTGCTCGGGGCGGCCAGTGTCAATATCGGTAGCCTCTTAGCGGCCGGATTCGTGGTGCAGTATTTACTGCAAATCCCGGGCCTCGGATACACGTTGATCCTGGCCATCAATGAAAGTGACTTCCTCGTCGTGCAGGGCATCGTCCTCACGGTGTCGGTGTTGGTGGTCGCCATCAATTTCTTCTTCGACTTCGTTATAAATATGGTCGATCCGAGGATCAGTCGTGAGTAGCTTCAGCCTCGAAGAGGCGGAACTGATGGTCGAGAAATCGGAGAAGGGCGAACCGCTCGGGCTGTTCTTCTGGATTTGCGTCTTTTGGATCGGCCTGAACGTCTTCGGCGCCATCTTCGCCAATGTCTTGCCACTGCCAAATCCGCTGAACGAAAACTTCAACGCGATCAACGTAGGGCCCGGGCTGCACCACCTCTTCGGCACCGATGACTTGGGACGCGACATCTTCTCGCGCATCGTCTACGGCTCGCGGGTCTCGATCACCGTCGGGATTGGCGCGATCCTCATCGGCTTCGGCGTCGGCGCGCCACTGGGGATGCTGGCCGCGTACCGTCGCGGTCGCTTCGACTCGTTTCTCACGACGATCATGTACGTCCTCTTGGCCTTCCCGGCGATCATCGCCACCATCGCCGTACTTTCCTTCTGGACGCCGCGCTCGCTGTTCAAGATCATCGTGGTGATCGGCGTCGCGTCGATACCACTGGTCTACCGCGTGATTCGAACGGCCACCTTGAGCGTCGCCACCAAGGACTACGTCATCGCCGCCAAAGTGCAGGGCGCGACCGACCGGCGAATTCTGATGAAGGAGCTGTTGCCCAACATCGCCCCGATCGCCGTATCGTTCTTCCTCATCGGCGTGGCCACGGTCATCACCCTCGAAGGGGCGCTGGCGTTCTTGGGACTCTCGGTGAATCCGCCGACGCCGAGCTGGGGCAACATGATCAACGAAGCGCGCACCGTGCTCACCCAGAACGTGTGGCTCGCCTTCTTCCCGTCGCTGGCTCTGTGTCTCTTTCTCATCGCCCTGAACTTCATCGGCGACCGCATTCGGTCCCACTTCGACGTGACGGAAGTGAAGCTGTGAGCGACGACAAGCTCTTAGTCGTCAGGGACCTGACCACAACCTTCGCGACGGCCGGCGGCGATCTCCCCGCCGTGGCCGGCGTCTCGTTCGACCTCGCACGCAACGAAACGCTCGGCATCGTCGGCGAGTCGGGTTCGGGCAAGACCGTCTTATCGCGCACGATCATGGGACTGCAGCCGCGCGTCAACACCACCGTCACGGGCTCGTCGATCATCGACGGCTTCGAAGTGGTGGGCGCCAGTGAGAACGAGAAGCGAACCATCTGGGGCACCGAAGTCGCCATGGTCTTTCAGGACCCCATGACGTCGCTCAATCCGGTCATGCGCATCGGCAAACAGATCGACGAAGCGCTACGCGTTCGCCTGGGGATGAATCGCAAGGACGCCAAGGCCCGCGCCATCGAACTGCTGGAATTGGTCGGGATCCCTTCGCCCGTCCAGCGTTACAACGCCTATCCCGGCCAGCTCTCGGGCGGTATGCGTCAACGCGTGGTCATCGCCATCGCGCTCGCCTGTTCGCCCAAACTGCTCATGGCCGACGAGCCGACCACCGGCCTCGACGTGACGATCCAGGCGCAGATCCTGAACTTGTTGGACGAGTTGAAGGAGCGACTGAAGACGTCGGTCATCCTGGTCACCCACGACCTCGGCGTCGTGGCGACCAGAACCTCGCGCATTCTCGTGATGTACGCCGGTCGGATCGTCGAAACGGGCACCACGCGCGACGTCTTCTACCATCACCGCATGCCCTACACGCGAGCCCTCTTGGAGAGCTCGCCCAAGGTGGCCAACAAGAGCCACACCCGACTGGTGACCATTCCCGGGCGACCGCCGAACCTGTTGAGCCTTTCCGACGGGTGCAGTTTCGCGCCGCGCTGTAAGTACGCGACCGACCAGTGCCACCTGGTGCGTCCGGAATTGCAGCCGTCCGTCGAGCCCGGCCACACCTTCGCCTGCTGGAACCCCCTGCCGATCAACGCCGAAGCGACCTTGCCGTGAGCGACACCCGAACCCCGCTCTTGCGCGTGAACGACCTGGAGGTCACTTTCTACGTCCACGGTCACGCGGTCAGCGCCGTCGCCGGCGTGAGCTTCGAGATCATGGAGGGCGAGACCCTCGGACTGGTGGGCGAATCGGGCTGTGGCAAGTCGACCACCGGCAAGGCCCTGATGCGCATCGTCGAGCCGTCCAAGGGGACGGTCGAACTCGAAGGGGTCGACATCACCAAGGAGTCGGGCAAGGCGCTGCGCAGCGCGCGCACGCGCATGCAGATGATCTTCCAGGACCCCATCAGCTCGCTGAACCCTCGCCGACGCGTCAAAGATATCGTCGCCGAACCGCTGGACTGTTGGAAGTCCGTCACCGGGGTTGAGCGCGACACGCTGATCAGCGACCTCTTGAGCAAGGTCGGCATCGACCCCTCGGTCTACGGCAACCGCTACGCCCGACAGTTCTCCGGCGGCCAGTGCCAGCGAATCTCGATCGCGCGCTCCCTGGCCATGCGACCCAAGCTCTTAATCTGCGACGAGATGGTCTCGGCCCTCGACGTCTCAGTCCAGGCGCAGATCTTGAACCTGCTCGAGGACCTGAAGGCCGAGTACGGGCTCACCCTGCTCTTCATCGCCCACGACCTGGCGGTCGTGAAGAACGTCAGCGACCGCGTCGCGGTCATGTACCTGGGCAAGATCTGCGAGATCGGTCCGGCCGACACGCTGTACGAGTCACCGGCCCATCCGTACACCGAGTTCCTGCTCGGCGCCGCGTTGGAAGCGGACCCCGATTCGCCGATGCACTCTCGGACCTTGGAGGGCGAACCACCGAGCCCCATGAATCCGCCGAGCGGTTGTCGCTTTCGCACGCGCTGTCCGAACGCCACCCAGAAGTGCGCCGACGAGGAGCCGTTACCCCAAGAGGTGGCGCCGAACCACTTGGTGTCGTGCCACTATCCCTTAACCATCCACCACAAGTCGGCCACGCCCTCCACGTTGGAGGGCTGAGTCGACTATTCGTCGGTGGGCGTCTCGGCCTCGGGCGTCT
>PMTF01000025.1 GCA_003167415.1 Acidimicrobiaceae bacterium
AAATTGGCACCGTTCCTCGTACTCGTACCGGCCATCATTACCTTTGGCCTGGTACCGATCGGCGGGACGTTGACGATCGCGGGCCACAAGGTACTGCTCCAAGTCGCCAATCCGCCGATGGGGATCTTGCTGCTGCTCGCCATGTCGGGAATTTCGGTCTACGGCGTCATGCTCGCCGGCTGGTCGTCGGGCTCGAAGTACCCATTGCTCTCGTCGGTTCGCGCGAGCGCCCAGATGATCAGTTACGAAGCGGCCCTCGGGATGACCATCGTGACCGTGGTGCTCGTGACCGGATCGCTGTCGGTGCACAACATCGTGACCTCGCAAGCCGACGGCGTCTGGCACTGGAATCTGATCCGCCTCGGCGTCGTGCCCTTCGTCGTCTTCGTCATCGCCATCACCGCGGAGTTGAATCGACCGCCCTTCGACGTTGTCGAAGCCGAGAGCGAACTGGTGGGCGGGTTCCACACCGAATACTCCTCGTTCCGATTCGCCATCTTTTTCTTGGCGGAGTACATGAACACGATCACCATGTCGGCCATCATCGTGACGCTCTTCCTCGGGGGACCGGCCGGCTGGGCGCCGAACGTGCCGCACTTGAAATGGCTCTTCCCCATCGCGTGGTTCTTGCTCAAGACGGTCGGTTTCGCCTTCTGTTACGTCTGGTTCCGGGCGTCACTGCCGCGCTTTCGCTACGACCAACTGATGGACCTCGGCTGGAAGCGGTTGATCCCGCTCAGCCTCGGATGGATGTTGATCGTGGCCGGCTTCCTCGTCGCCCCGGGCTGGGGCTTCATGATGGGCGCAGTCGTACTGCTCTCATACTCGGTACTGGCGCGCGCGTTCTCCCTCGGACAGACCCGCGAAGTCGGCGCCGACTCGGTGTTGCCGATTGTCGGTGGGCGACCGCTGCCCGGCGAGGTCCTTCGCTCGAGGACCGACGAGGAGAGCGACTGATGGCGCGGGCACTCGACTTCTTCGGTGGTTTCAAGCTGACCTTCCAGCACCTCACGCGACCGACGGTGACGACGAGCTACCCGAAGGCCAAGCGTCCCAAGCAGCCCCGTCAGCACGGACGACACGTGTTGAACCGATACGAGGACGGCATGGAGAAGTGCATCGGCTGCGAGCTGTGCGCCGGGGTCTGTCCGGTCAATTGCATCTACGTGCGCGGCCTGGACAATCCGCCGGACCACCCGGTCAGCCCGGGCGAACGCTACGGCTACATCTACGAGATCAACTACTTGCGCTGCATTCACTGCGACCTGTGCGTCGAGGCCTGTCCCACGCAAGCCATCACGGAATCGAAGATGTTCGAGTTCTCCTTCACCAACCGCTCCGACGCGATCTACACCAAGGCCGAACTGCTCGTTGACGACCAGGGCTTCCCGCAGCGCCTGCCGTGGGAGGACTGGCGCGAGGGCGAGGCCGCGATGACCGGCGGATGGATGCGCGCCACTTCTCCGAACGGTGACGCCGCCTACGAGGGGGTGGTGCAGTGGACTGCCGATCTCGGCGCGGGCGTTCGCGCCGCCGAGGCCGGCCAGAGTGGTGTGCGCGACGACGAGGCGACCGGCTCCAAGCAGTTGCGCAACATCTTCCCCAAGCACTTCGAGCCCGAAGACGTTCCACTGCAGTTCCGGGGACTGCAGGGAAAGTTGAATGAGGCCCGCGCGAAGATGCCCAAGCGCCGGCGCAAGGCCAAATCGTGATCGCCGCCGCCTACTCGACTCCGAGTGTGCTCGTCTTCGCCACCTCGGCGTTGCTGATACTCGCCGGGGCGATCGGCGTGATCGCGGTGAAGAACCCGGTGCACGCGGCACTGTGCTTGATCCTGACGCTGTTCGGCGTCGCCGTCGCGTTCGTGGCCCAGTCGGCCGACTTCCTCGCCGCGGTGCAGATCATCGTCTACGCCGGCGCCATCGTCGTCTTGTTCTTGTTCGTGATCATGTTCCTCGGCGTCGATCGACGAGAGCACATCCACTTCGAACCGCTCGTGGGTCAGCGGGCTTTCGCCGCGGTCGGTGTGGCGATTACCGTTGGCGGACTGATCGCCCTGATGGCGAAGTCACATTGGGTGAGCGGCGCCACGTCGGTCACGACCAAGTTGTCCTCGGGGGGCGGCAACGTGCGTGAGCTCGGGACCGCGGTGTTCACCACCTACCTCTTCGCCTTCGAAGCCACCGCGGCGTTGCTCATAATCGCCGTCGTCGGTGCCGTCTTGCTCGCGCGCCGCGAGCGCCCGCCAAGTGGGGAGGAAGCGTGAACGTCCCCGCCGCGTGGTATCTCATCTTGGCCGCCGGGCTCTTCGGCATCGGCGCCTTCGGACTTCTGACCCGACGTTCGGCGCTGATCATGTTCATGTGCATTGAATTGATGCTGAACGCCGTCAATCTCACCTTCGTCACCTTCTCGAGGACTTTGAATGACATCAGTGGTCAAGCCATCGTCTTCTTCGTGATGGTCGTCGCGGCCGCCGAGGTCACCATCGGTCTCGGCATCGTGGTCTCGGTCTTTCGCCGACGCTCGTCGACCTCGGTCGACGAGTTGTCTGAATTGAAGGGCTGAGATGGCCTTCGTCGCGACCTGGATTCTGCTCGCGCCGTTGTGCGGCTTCCTCGCCGTCCTACTCCTTGGGCGCTACCTGAGCGAAAAGCAAGTCGGCGTCGTCGGGACCGGCGTAATCGTGGTGAGTTTCGCGATGGCGGTGATCTGCTTCGTCATGCTCCTGCACCATTCGCCACATAAGGTGACAGTCAACCTCTTCTCGTGGATCACGGTCGGGACGTTGCACGTACCGGCCGCGTTGCTCGTCGACCCGCTCTCGATCACCATGTGTCTGTTCGTCACCGGCATCTCGGCGCTGATCCACCTGTACTCGACCGGTTATATGCACGCGGAGAAGGACTTTCGCAAGTTCTTTCTCTACATGAACCTCTTCGTCTTCTCGATGCTGTTGCTGGTCCTGGCGAACAACTTGGTCCTGACCTTCGTCGGCTGGGAGGGCGTCGGACTCTGCTCCTACTGGCTGGTGAGTTACTACTTCGACCGCGACTCGGCGGCCTCGGCCGGCAAGAAGGCCTTCCTCTACAACCGCGTCGGCGACGTCGGGATGTTGGTGGCGATGTTCTTGCTCTTCTCGCGTCTGCACACGCTCACCTACGTCACGATTTTCGCCAGAGCCGGCACCCTGACGCCGACCGTGGCGACTCTGGTCGTGCTGACGTTGCTGCTCGCTGCGACCGGCAAGAGCGCGCAGATCCCTCTCTTCAACTGGCTACCCGACGCCATGGAGGGTCCGACGCCGGTCTCGGCCTTGATTCACGCCGCGACCATGGTGACGGCCGGCGTCTATTTGCTCGTGCGCATGTCTCCGGTCCTGGCCCTGTCGCACTCGGGTCGACTGACCATCGCCATCATCGGGGGAGTGACCGCGTTCGTGGCCGCCACGATCGCGACCTCCCAGAAGGACATCAAGAAGGTGTTGGCGTTCTCCACGATCTCCCAGATTGGTTACATGGTCCTCGCCGTGGGTGTGGGCGCCTATTCGGCGGCGATCTTTCTGATGATCAGCCACGCCTTCTTCAAGGCTCTGCTCTTCCTCGGATCGGGTTCGGTGATCCACTCGCTCAATGGTGAACAGGACATGCGAAAGATGGGCGGCCTTCAGAAATATCTGCCCCTTATCTTTCCGGCGTTCCTCATTGGTTGGCTGACCATATCCGGGATTCCGCCCTTCGCCGGTTTCTGGTCGAAGGGTGACGTCCTCACCAATGTCTTCGAGCAGAACAAGGCGTTGTGGGTACTCGGCGTCCTAACCGCGATCCTCACCGGGTACTACATGACCCGACTGTTCGTGTTGACGTTCCTCGGCACCGAGCGATTCCGCGAGGACACTGAGGGTCACGACCCGCACGAGTCGCCGTGGGTGATGACCACGCCACTCATCGTCCTCGCCGCGCTCTCGATCGTCGGCGGAGTCCTCGATCTGCCGTGGATCCACCACGACTCGCTAGCCGGATTCCTCTCGCCGACGTTCGGCTACGTGGCGGCGGGCGGCCACGCCGACACGTTGGCCCAGTACGGGCTCGCCCTGGTCGACGTCGCCGCGGCGGTGATTGGTCTGCTCGCGGCCTATTCGATCTGGCGCAATATCTGGGAGTCGTCACGTTACGAGTCGTCGTTCCTCGAGCACGTCTGGCATTGGGATGACTTCTATGACGCCACCATTGGCCGACCGCTGACCGAAGCGGCCCAGTTCGGTGACGACGTCATCGAACCCAAGGTCATCGACGGCGCTGTCACCGGTCTCGCGGTGAGCGTGCGACGTAGCGCCCAGGGGCTGCGCAAAGTGCAGTCCGGCTTCGTGCGGCACTACGCCCTCGCGACGGTACTCGGTGCGGCGGTCATCATCGTCTTCCTCGTGGCGAGGGTCGGCTAGGCATGCACTCTTCGTTGTGGCTCACCTTCTTGCTCGTCGTCCCGCTCGCCGGGGCGATCGGCGCGGCACTGACGCGAAAGGTCGAGGGCCGGGCCTACGTCGTCGCCATTGCGGCTTCTTTCGTCGAGCTCGTCCTCTCACTCGTCGTGGCCTTTCTCTACAACGATCACGTCGCCCAGGCCCAGACGTTCGACTTCGCCACCCGCCACGTCCTATCCGCGCCCTTCGGCCTCGCCTACGACGTGGCGATCGACGGCATCTCGTTGTTGATGATCGTCTTAACGGCGCTCACCGTGTTGTTGGCGTTGCTCGGCGCGCGCGACCGACGTCAGGAGCCGGCCTTCGTCGGGTGGATGTTGCTGCTCACGTGCTTCACCATGGGCAGTTTCCTCGCCCACGACCTGCTCGAGTTCTTCATCTTCTTCGAACTGACGCTCATCCCGTGCTACTTCATCATCAGCCAGTGGGGTGGCCGCGAACGCTCCAAGGCGGCGCTCAAGTTCTTCATTTACACCTTCACCGGTTCGGCGTTCCTGTTGATCGGCATTTTGTACCTCGGCTTCGCCCACCAGCACCAGGTCTCCGGTTCGGCGCTCACCTTCTCTTACGGCGCCCTCTCGGCCACGACCATGTCCCACGGCACCGCCGTGTGGCTCTTCATCGCCTTCGCCATCGCCTTCGCGGTGAAGGCGCCGATCTGGCCGCTGCACACCTGGTCGCCCATCACCTACGCCGAAGCGCCGACGGCCGGATCGATCGAAATGTCGGCCCTGCTCGCCAAGCTCGGCACGTACGGACTGCTGCGATTCGCGGTGGGACTATTCCCGTTGGCGTTAGTGACGATGCGTCCGGTGGTGTTGACCCTCGCGGTGATCGGCATCCTCTACGGCTCGATGCTGGCCTGCACCACCCCGGACCTGAAGCGATTCGTGGCGTACTCTTCGCTCGCCCAGATGGGCTTCATCACGTTGGGCGTGATGTCGGGATCGACCATCGCCACCGTCGGGGCGGTCTTGTTGATGTTCAACCACGGCGTCATCACGATCGGCTTCTTCTTGATCATCGGCTTCATCGAGAAGCGCCGCGGATCCATCCTGATCAAGGATTTCAAGGGTCTGCAGGGGCCGGCGCCGATCATGGCCGCGCTCTTCACGGTGGTCATGCTGGCCTCGATCGGCCTACCCGGTCTCTCGGGATTCGTGAGTGAGTACCTGATCCTCATCGGCACCTTCGCCACGCACTCGTGGTGGGCGGTCGTGGCGACCTTCGGCGTGGTCGCCGCGGCGCTGTACTTGCTCTGGGCCTACCAGCGGGTCTTCCACGGTCGGGCCGAGGGCGCCAACGCCGAGATCACCGACGCCACGACCCACGAGCAGTGGGTATTGGTGCCCGTGGTCGTGCTGATCGTCGTGCTGGGCGTCTTTCCGAAGCCGGTGCTCGATCGCATCACGCCGTCGGTACAGCAACTGATCCACCACGTCGCGCCAAGCGGGGTGAACAAGTGAAGCTCGTGATCCCCTCGATTCACTACCTGGCGATCCTGCCGGTCCTGATCTTCTTCGGCGCGGCCCTGGCTCTGGTACTCGCCTCGGCCCTGGCGCGCGGCAAGGTGCCCCTCGCCGTCGCCACCTCGACCGTCGTCACGGCGGCGGTGGCGAGCCTCGTGGCCAACTTCTTCCAGTGGCGCTGCGTGGCCAGGGCCGGTGCCTCGGTGACCATCGCCCACGCCATCGTGCTCGACGATTTCTCGGTTGTCGCCTCGGGCGTGATCGCGCTGAGCGTGATCATGACCGCCCTGGTGGCCCACGACTGGGCCATCCGTGAACGGGTCTCCGGCGTCGAGTTCCACATCCTCGCGCTCGCCTCCAGCGCCGGGGCGCTGTTGATGACCCAGGCGAACGACCTCATCGTCATCTTCTTGGGCCTCGAGATCCTCTCGATCGGACTGTACGTGTTGGTCGCCTTCGACCGACACCGCGCGACGTCTTCGGAGGCCGCGCTGAAGTACTTCTTGCTCGGCGGATTCGCCTCGGCGATCTTCATCTACGGCGCGGCCCTGGTCTACGGCGCGACCGGCTCGACGAACCTTTCGACGATCTCGTACTTCTTGGGCACGAACGTGTTGCTCCACCCCGGCCTCCTCTACGCCGGCGGCGCTTTGTTGCTCGTCGGTTTCGCCTTCAAGATCGCCGCCGTGCCGTTCCACCTCTGGTCGCCCGACGTCTACGAAGGAGCACCGACGCCGGTCACCGGACTTATGGCTTCGATCGTCAAGGTCGGCGCCTTCGCCGCATTGATTCGCGTCCTCATCTCGGCGCTCGGAACCCAACTCGACACGTGGCGTCCGATCCTCTGGACCCTCATCGTGCTCACGACGGTCATCGGGGCGTCGTTGGCGGTCGTGCAGCGCAACGTGAAGCGAATGCTCGCCTACTCTTCGATCAACCACGCCGGTTTCATCTTGCTCGGCGTTTGGGCCGGCACGATTCGCGGCACCGCGGCCACGCTCTTCTACGTCATCACCTACGCGCCGATTGTCGTGGCGACGTTCGCCATCGTGACGCTCATTGGCGGCGTCGGCGACGAACACCACTCGATCGAGCGCTACCAGGGACTGGCGCGACGTCAACCGTGGCTCAGTGCCGCCCTGGCGGTGCTGCTCCTCAGCCAACTCGGCGCGCCGCTCACCACCGGCTTCTACGCGAAGTTCGCGGTGCTGGCGTCGGTCGTGGACGCCGGCGGGGGAGCGTTGGCGTTGATCGCCTTGATCAGCGCCGCGATCGCGGCCTTCTTCTACCTGCGCTGGGCTATGGCGCTGTACTCCGATGACGGCCCCGAAGGCACCCGGGTCGAAGTGCCGCGCTTGACGGGCATCGTGATCGCCTTCGGCGTACTGGTCACATTGGTCTTCGGCGTCTGGCCCGGACCGCTCGTGACACTGGCTCAGCACGCGACGGTGCTCTTTACGCCGTGAGGCGCATCGCAATCGCGACGAGCGTCAGTGACGACGTGAATCTCGATCCCGACGCCGAGCTACTACTCGACGCGCTCTCCGATGTCGGAATCGAGGGCTCGATGTGCGTCTGGGACGACCGGTCAATTGACTGGGCGGATTTCGAACTCACCGTTATCCGTTCGACCTGGGACTACACGCGCCACCGTGTTGGGTATCTGGCCTGGGCCCGTCGAATCGAGCAACTGCTCAACCCGTATCCGATCATCGAGTATTCGACGGATAAGCACTACTTGAACGATCTCGCCGCGCGTTCGCATCGAATCGTTCCGACGACGTTCTGCGATGTCGGTTCCGAACCTGTCTTTCCCGACAGCCGCTTCGTGGTGAAGCCCACGGTCGGCGCCGGTTCCATTGACGCGGACAAGTACGGCCGAGACGACCACGAGAGAGCACTCGCCCACGTGCGGCGACTGCACGCGAGCGGACGTGACGCGATGATTCAGCCCTACGTCTCATCGATCGATGACGACGGCGAGCGCGCGTTGGTGTTTATCGATGGCAAGTTTTCCCACGCCATGACGAAGGGCGCGATGCTCAACACCGCCGCGGACGATCGCGACGCACTGTTTCGTCGAGAGCAGATGTCGGTGTCGGCGGCCGAGCCCGATGCCGTCGCCTTCGCTGAATCGGTTCTCAGTGAAGAACCGTTCCGCGAGATCCTCTACGCCCGTGTCGACCTGGTGAAGCTGGACGAGTGCTGGGCCATCATGGAACTGGAACTCGTCGAGCCATCCTTGTTTCTCGCTTACGACGATGACGCCCCGCGTCAATTGGCCAACGCGATTCGTTCTCGACTCGACTGACTCACGCCATGGAGCATTTGTTCGTCGAATGGTCAAGAGGCAATCTGGATAACGGCGCCGCGAGAGTGAGGTAGCGGAATGTCTTCGCCCATGTC
Organism: Acidimicrobiaceae bacterium; assembly: GCA_003167415.1. Taxonomy (GTDB): domain Bacteria; phylum Actinomycetota; class Acidimicrobiia; order Acidimicrobiales; family RAAP-2; genus RAAP-2. The sequence continues at coordinate 8,356 of PMTF01000025.1, forward strand.
GCGGAGAATCTCCAAGAGTTCAGCGATGGCCTCGTTTCTGGTGTTGGCCTGAAGGACAACCTTGTGATTGCGGGTAGTCGAACAACTCTTGGACAATCACGCCCGCCTCGTCGTGCGCACGAAGTAGACCGGTTGAGTGGCGGACAATCGACGTCGAGAACATTTTCGTTTGACGCGGTTCCTTACCTCGTTGATGGTCATCGGACTCGTGTTGGTCGCTGCGCAGGGGATCTCCAACGCCACGACACGATCAAACCCGCTCTCAACCAGGGCGTCGGCTCGGGTTGTCGGTCCCACATTTCCCGGAACCAACTGCCCAGCCTTCCCGGCGGACAACGTGTGGAACACGCCAATCACGACGTTGCCGGTCGACGTGAACAGCGCCACCTGGCTTGCGTCGATGTCCTCCGCGAGGACGTACCTGCACCCGGACTACGGACCATCGGGTAATCCTCGATCGCCTTACGGCATACCGTGGATGGTCGTTCGGAAAAACACGGTGTTCACGCACTTGACGTTTCAGTACGCCTCGGAGAGCAACCGGCGTCCGTATCCGTTGACGGCGTCGACTCCGATCGAAGGGGGATCGGACCGCCACGCGTTGATGGTCGACCCGTACCGATCGGCCTCGTCGGCGTCGTGCACGCTCTTTGAGACCTACGACACCTACTACCACGCCGCCGGTCGTTCAACGGCCGGCTCGGGGGCCATGTGGAACCTGCGATCGAACTCGTTGCGCCCTGCCGGTTTCACCTCCGCGGACGCCGCTGGTCTGCCCATCCTGCCCGGTCTCGTCAACTTCAACGAGGTAGCCGCGCACGCCATGAATCACGCGATTCGCTTCACCGCGGACTGCACGCAGGAGTCGTATCTCTGGCCGGCGCGCCACGAGGCCGGCCAGAATAATACGTCGTGTCCGCCCATGGGGGCGCGGTTCCGGTTGAACACGTCCTTCACCTTGCCGGCGTCGCAGTGCTCGGCGTTCTGCCAAACGGTGCTCGCGACCATGAAGACCTACGGACTGATACTCGCCGACAACGGGAGCAACTGGTACTTCCAGGGAACGGCCGACACTCGCTGGACCTACACCGAGGTCGATCAGCTCAAGGCCATTCCGGCCAATCAATTCGTGGCAGTGGACGAATCGTGTCTGATGATCAATCCCAACTCGGGTCAAGCGCTGCAGCCCGGTAGCACGGCCTACCAAGCGAAGTGCGGCCCAATCTCCAGTACGTCAGGCACCTAAGTACGTGGCGTGTCCCTCAATGACCTGCGGTCCATCGAACGTGAGCACCTCGTTGACCAGTCCACCGGAGTGGTTGCGATAATTGATGACGATGGTGTCGACGCCGAGGTAGAGGTTTTCGATCTCGAAGTGGAGGTCGGGGTTTCGACGAAGACCCTCGCTCCAGTACCCACGGAGCTCGGCCACGCCGCGGATGACCCCATCGGAGCCGCCGACAATCCGCTGCGCCATCGGCGACGTGAAGACAATGGCGTCGGCGAAGTGGCTGAGTATGGCGTCGAGGTCGTGGGCGTTCCAGGCGTCACGCCAGTCAGACGCGAACTGTCGTGCGAAAGCGCTGTCCATCCGGAGACTTTAGGCGAGCGACGATGGCTCCGACGGCGCGAACGGCGCCCATGGTGATGCGTCATGAGACGACACCTTGTCGTCACGAGGAGCCTTCTTCGGCTCGACCACCTCTTGTGGTGTCACAGGAGGTGGCCTACTCTGGGTTCCGGAATTCCGTTCGAGCACCAGAAGAGGAGTTCATCATGACGACACTTATCGATCGACCGAGTACCGCGTTACTAGTCATCGACGTCCAAAACGGCGTGGTAGCGAACGCCCATGACCGTAACGGCGTGATCGCGAATATCAATACCCTGGTCGACAAGGCGCGCAGCGAGGACGTGCCGGTCATTTGGGTGCAGCACTCCAGTGAAGAACTTCCGGTCGACAGCGAGAATTGGCGCTACGTCGCGGAGTTGGAACGCCGCGAGTCTGAGCCGCTTGTCCACAAACTGTACGGTGACTCCTTCGAGGACACGAACCTCGAAGCGTTACTCGCGGAACGGGGAGTCGGTCGCCTCGTGGTCACCGGCGCTCAGACCGATGCCTGTATCCGTTCGACGATGCACGGAGGCTTCACTCGTGGCTACGACGTGACGTTGGTCTCCGACGCGCACACCACCGAAGACCTGAGTGAATATGGTGCGCCGTCGCCGGACAAGGTCATCGCGCACACGAATCTCTATTGGAACTGGCAGAGAGCGCCCGGTCGCCGAGGCGGCGCCGTGCCCACCGCGGAGGTGGATTTCCAGGCCGACGCCGACGCAGACCACGAATAATGATCCGACGCGACTCGTCAATGTCCGATTCGCGCGAAAAAGAGTAACTCAATCATGTACGCCGGACTTGCGGAATGGCCCGAACCACCCATCGACGGCGACGAAGTCGCCACGTTGATCGGATCGCTCGAGCGACAGCGAGCGACCTTCGCGTGGAAAGCGGGAGGGCTGAACGCAGAGGAACTCCAAGTCTCCGTCGGCGCCTCCGCCATCACGCTGGGCGGTCTACTGAAGCATCTCGCCCTCGTCGAAGATCACCACTTCTCGGTTCGGCTCTTAGGTCGAGATCCGTCGGCACCGTTCAACACGATTGATTGGGAAGCCCATCCCACTTGGGACTGGTCCTGGGCGTCCGACGACACTCGGGACTCTCTGTACGAACTTTGGCGGACCAACGTCGACCAGTCGAGGCGTTCGGTGGCCGAGGCACTCGCCAACGGCGGATTGGATCAACCAATGGCGCAGGCGTGGCCCGACGGACGATCCCCGAGTTTGCGACGGACTTTCGTGGATCTAATTGAGGAGTACGCGAGGCACGTGGGCCACGCCGACCTTATTCGTGAGTCCATTGATGGTGTCGTAGGTGAGGACCCTCCGGGCGTTCACGATCAGTAGCGACATATCGCTCCGTCCCCTTCGAAAGAGGCAGGCAGCCACACTCTATCTATCGAGTTGTGATGGTGCTTGACCACGATTTGTCACTCGAAGGTCACCTGTTTCAATGAAGAACCCGGTTGTCAACTTTCTTCGCCGCGGCCAGCACCTCAGCGGGCACCACCGTCCCCGGTCGGTTCGACGGGTCGCTCACGAGGAATCGACCGAGGACCGGCAGTTCCGTCAGTGATTCGGCGCGCAGTACGGCCGCGGCCACGGGAACGAAACTCTCCGCCGCCGGATAGATGAGATAACGGGGTAGCCACGTGGGGTCGTACTTCGCGTTAAAGGTCCACAGCGACTCGAGGGGGAAGATGCCGGAGAGCCGTTTGAGGGCCCATCGCTCGACGCGGGTGAACGTTCCCTCTCCTCGCTCACCGTCCAGCACGGACCGGAAGGCCGCGAAGTTCAAACTGAGTCCGCGCGCTCCCGTATCGCGTAGGTGTTCGATCGTGGAGCAGAGCGCGAAGTCGATCAATCCGTTCGGGTGTTCGCCGGGATCTCGACGCATGAGATCGAGCGAATAGCCATTGATCGCGGGCGACGGCACGAACTGACAGACCGCGGCCGGTTTTCCGTCCGGACCGTGCACGATGGTGAGCAGCAAACCCTTGTCCTTGGGATTGAAGAGTCGACCCAGCATCATGGAGAAGCCGCGCTCCGCCTCGCCGCGTCGCAGCATCGAAATCAACTCGAGGATGTCAGTGACGCGACTCGGATCGATGTTCGCGGGATCGAGGAACTCAACCGTATAACCGTGGCGCACCAGTCTGGTCACCGCCTGGCGAAGGCCCTTCATCTTGCCGCCGGCCAAGCTGAACGTGGGGCAGTCCACGATGGCCTCGTCGCCCATGTACAGGTGATGGAGTCCGGCCGTTCCGTAGAGGGGGAGCCACTCCACACTGGCGCCGATCACCCCGATCGTCCAGCCTCGACCTTCGGCGTAGGCGCGAAAGGCGCTGAACGCCTCGGAACGCTCAGCCTCGGGCCCGATGGGATCGGGCGACACCAACGCCACGCCGCCGTAGACGGCGTAAGCGACCAAGGAGTCGCGGAAGAAGAAGAACTGTTTGTCATCGCGCAAGGCGAAGTAGTCCAGGGTCCCTCGGCCGTGACGGCGAACGATCTCTCGTGCGCGCAGTTCGGCCAGGCGTCGCTCGGTGCCGCGGCCGGTCACGGAGAGTCGTCGGTCCACCACCGGTCGCGTCAAGAGGTACAGCGACGACACGAACAGCGAGACCCCGACCGCGAAGAGTGACGGATCGACGAAATCGCCCGCGGTGTCGGGCAGTGCGATGTTGTTCTGTCCGATGAATCGCTCGATGCACGCCATGAAGACGACCCCGAAGGCGGGAAGGTGGTGGCGACCGGAGGAGACTTCGATACCGACGGTCGCGGCGATCACCGAGACCAGCGCAATGAGTCCGAGTCGCGGTATCGCCGCACGCGCACTCGATCGATCGGTCGTTGCTTGAAAGTAGCGACGCTCGACGATTAACAAAGTCAAGATCGTCAAGGCGATGAGCGAGGCGACGAACGTGCCGCCGCGCAACACGTGGGCGAAGACGGTGACCGCGAGCACCGCGCACGCCACGAACCACGCCCGGCGCTGTCCGCGTCGAATGCCCCGAGCCATCATGATCATCGCGATGCCGGCGACGGCCGTGAACGCGGCCGCCGACTGGGCCACGCCGAGGGGAAAGAACGTTTGGACTTCGTGGAGGCGACTTCGCAGGGGCGGCGTCGCGGTGACGATGACGTTGACGAGGCCGTCGAGAAAGAGCAATCCGCTGGCCCAGCGCCGTACCGTTCGCTGTCGGCGCTGCTCCTTGAGACGCTCCACGGTGACGGGGAAGGGGTTGCCGGTCGGCCACGAACCAACGGTCGTCGTCGCGTTCGAGGGCGCCGGCTGCACGTCCGTGTTGGCAACGATCTTTTCGAGGAGTCGCTCTCGGGCGTGACGCGTTTCGCCGGCGTAAAGACGAACCTGCACCGCACTGGCCGCCTCAATCTCCACGACACCGAGACGGTCGACCGAGGTGAAGACCGGGGGGAGACCGAATCGGCCTCGACGTTCGACGATCACCGTCCTCGAGGGTCCGGGCGCGGCACACACGCCTCGGTCGAGGAAGGCGAGCGCCGGTCGCGGCGCGCCGCCCACGACGGCACCGGCACCGCCTCGCTCGGCGTTTCGCCGCGCGAACTCCAGCGCGTCGACATCGTCCACGAGCGTGAGGGACAGTGGTTCGCTGAGTTCGGTGGGCGCCGATCGACGGGCATCGCGGTCGAATCGTCGACGAACAATGAGACCGGCGCAACAGACCACGATCGCCTCGACGACCGCCAGGATGAGTAGGTTGAGCACGAGGTTGCCCCAGAAGCTGCCGGTGTGGGGAGTGCGCACGTGAACGTGGTGACGAGTGAAGTGATAGATGATCGCGTTGAGTGACGTCAAGACGTCGAACACCAGCAGCGTGATTACCGGGAACCAGACCCAGCCGCCGAGTCGGCGGTACAACACGCGCGACGCGACAAAACGCGGCAGCGCGTGCGGGTCTTCGAGGCGATCAGCGTCGGAACGGTCATTGACGTCGGCCCGGTTGGTGTCGATGGTGCAGTGACCGGCGGCCACTGCGAGGTTGCGCACACCGGTAGCGGTGGCGACCTGCAAGATCAGGTCGCTCGCCATGGTGACGCCGAACTTTTCTAATCGTTCGCGCGCCAATTGATTGTGTTGCAGTTCCCCGTCGTCACTCCCCGGTAGCACCATGAATCGGTGTCGCACGTTGGTCGTGAAAGCGACGATTTGGTCACGCAGCGTCGGCAGCGCGGCCCACGTGGCGTCAATGAATTTGACGAGATCCGAGGTTGGCTCCGGATGAAACAGATTGCCCGCGACCACGACGACCGCGGCGTCGTCGATGTCGCCTAAAAGACTGACGAGCTCTTGCACCGGACGGCTGGTCGGATCGGTCGTGGGCGAGAGTGAGAGGTCGCTCACCACGTAGACGTGATGGCCAAAAGGAATTGGCAGCGTTTGACGCTCGGTACAACCCACGGTAACCAGTCTCGCAGACATCGTTGCTGGCGTCGCCGTTAGCGTGACTTGAGATATGAGTTCGGACTACGCGCGTGAAAACTGGCACTGGCGAGAAGGTTCGTCCGGGGCCGGGCCGGCCGTCATCTTCGATATCGACGGGGTTCTGGCTGATGCGGCCGGTCGCCAGCACTACCTCGATTGGGGCGACTGGAAGAGGTTCTTTGACGCGTGCGGCGATGATCCGATCATCGAAGAGATCGAACGATTGCTCGAACTGCTGGATTCGTCGTTGAAGGTCGTGCTCTTGACCGGACGTCCCCGGCGGGTCCAACCGCACACGGTCGGTTGGCTGGAGCGCTACGGACTGCGCTGGGACCTCCTCATCATGCGTGAATACGGGGACTATTCGGGCGTCGACGAGTTCAAACGGGGCGCGCTGCGCGACCTCGTCAAGGAAGGGTTCGACATTCGCCTGGCGCTCGACGACGACCCGAAGAACCACGCGATGTACGTCAGCGAAGGCGTGCCCTGCATCTATATCCACTCCGGCTACTACTTATAAGCCGGTCAGCGGTAACTCAATTGCACCATCTCGAGAGCTTCACGGCCCGCCCGTCGACCGGAGCCCACGCTCGCCGGGATGCCGACGCCGTCGTAGGCGTTCCCGCATAGCGCCACACCGAGCGCCGAGGCCGCGGTCCGGGCGTTGGTCACGAGCGTTTCGTGCCCGAGGCAGTACTGCGGTAATCCGTTCGGCCAGCGCTGCACGAGTGCATCGCTCGGCGTTCCAATAGTGGCGAGAAGGACCTTCAGTTCCGCACTCACTCGTGCGATGAGTTGTTCGTCACTCATCTCGCTCCAGCGCAGGTCGTCGATTCGCCCCACGTGCACTCGCAGTAACACGTCGTCGTCGCGGCGCAGGTGCGGCCATTTGCGATCGAGGAAGGTGACCGCCGTCGTCATCATCGAACCATCGCCCGTCCACGCCGTACCGAGCGGCACGAGGATGCCGGTGCCGCTGGCGGGGACGGTGACCGAGTCGCGCGCGACGCTGAAGTTGATCATCACTGCGCCGGCGCTTCGCACGCGGGCGAGTTGCGCCAGCGCCGGGTCGTGAGCGCCGAGGAGTCGCGCGGTGACCTCCACCGGCGTCGCCATCACCACGGCGTCGGCCGGGGTGGTGGTGGCGTACGTGTCGATCTCCCAGGGGTAGTTACCCGACGGGGTGCGCCGAAGGGCCGTTACCGCGACCCCGGTGCGTACCACGACGCCGCGCCCGCGCAGTTGGCGTGCGATTTCGAAGGGCAGCGATCCGACGCCCGCGAGCAGTGAGAAGAACGTCGGACCAGAGTTCGTGGACGGCGCCGACGGCCCCGGCGTGACCGGACCACTGGCGCGCATCGCACGCATGAGCGAACCACCCTTGCGCGCCGCATCGAGTAACGCGGGGAAGACGGACTTGGCCGAGAGGTCATCGACGCGACCGGCTTGAATACCACCCACCATCGGTTCGACGAACTGGTAACAGAGCTCTCGTCCGAGCTTGGTACGCACGATGTCACCAATGGTCGCGTCGTCACCGACCTTCATTCGTACTGGTGCGTGTTCGTCGCGCTGCGCGTTGAGACGTGCCCGCCACGAGAGCCCTCGGATGGTCTTTAACTGACCTGGTGACGTGGGTATTCCGAGCGCGAGTCCGGTGGGCAGTTCGTCGAGCGCTCCGCGCAACCAGATTGAAGCGCCACTCGCGTCAATCGCCTCGAGTTGGTCGTCGAATCCAAGCTCGCGAACGAGATTAACCGCCTCAGGCCGACGGGCGAGGAAGCCGTCGGCGCCGAGATCGATCGTTCGATCGCCGAACTGTGTCGTGGCGAGTGATCCCCCGACGACGGCCCCGTCTTCAATCAGCTCGATTCGCGGCGTGGCGTCGCCCGGTCCCCGAGCGCCACCGGAGAGTTCCCACGCGGCACTCAGTCCGCTGATGCCGCCACCGATCACGACGACCGACTCGCGGCTCACGAGACACGGTCCTGTACGACGTTCGCCAAGAACGTCATGAACGCCGAGTCGTCGTTGAGCGAGGTAGTGCGAACCAGGTAGAGTCCCACCTCTCGCGCGACGCCTTGGGCCTCGATGTCGATGTCGAAAAGCACCTCGAGGTGATCGCTGACGAAACCAATCGGACAGGACACGACGTCGGTCACCCCGAGCGCGCGCTTCTCACGCAGTACCTGCAAGATGTCGGGACCGATCCACGGGTCCGGTGTGCGACCGGCCGACTGCCACGCGATGTCCCATCGGTCGACACCCGCCAGGGCGGCCGCGCGCTCGGCGCTCTCGCGAAGCTGTTCGGGGTAGGTATCGCCGCTCTCCAATATCTTTTCGGGCAACGAGTGGGCCGAGAAGATCACTTCGGTCGTGTCACGACGTGGATCGGGAATTCCCGACAGAGCGTCGTTTACCCGGGCGGCGATGATCTCGAGGAAGCCCGGGAACGCCCACCACGCGCCGATGTCGAGGAACTGGACGTTGGCGCCCAGTGCCTCCTTGGCCCGCGACATGTATTGATCCGTCGACATCGACGATGAGTGCGGTGCGAGGACCAGTCCGACGACCACGTCGAAGCCGTCGTCGCGAAACGAATCGGCCGTCGTCTCGAGCAGCGGTGGTTCGTACTTCGAACCAAAGCGGACGTCGAATCCTCCGGGTCGGTGTCGCTCGAGCGCCGCGGCGAGGCCCGCCACCTGATCGGCGCTGCGTTGAGTCAGCGGCGACGTGCCGCCAATGGCGTTGTAGCGGCGTTGCAGGTCGGCGAGTTGTTCCGGTGTCGGTGGTCGGCCGTGTCGAATTCTGGTGTAGTAGGCCTCGACGTCCTTCGGTGTCGTCGGTGTCCCGTAGGCCATGACGAGCACGCCGATCGTCATGAAACGCCCGCCATTCCCTCTTCGTGCACGACGCGAACCACAGCCTCGAGCGCCGAGGGATCGGTCGAGGGCAACACGCCGTGGCCGAGGTTGAAGATGTGGCCAGGCGCGCTGCCGGCTCGAGCGAGCACTTCACGGGCGCCCTGGACCGCGGCGTCGACGCCGCCTAAACAGCGCGCCGGGTCGAGGTTGCCCTGGACCGGGCGACCGCCCACGCGGCGGCGTCCCTCGTCCAGCTCCACGTGCCAGTCGATGCCCATCACCGTGCTATTGGCCGAACTCATGAGGTCGAGCAGTTCGCCCGTGCCGACGCCGAAGAGAATCGTCGGGACCCCGAGGTCGGCGACGCTGGCTATGACCCGCTCGGTTGCGGGCAACGCGAATCGGCGGTACTCATCGCGCGTGAGCGCTCCGGCCCAGGAGTCGAAGAGCTGCACGGCGCGGGCGCCGTGGGCCACTTGGGCCCGAAGGAACGAGACCGTGATATCGGAAAGTCGCTCGAGGAGTAGGTCGAAGAGGAGCGGCTGGGTGTGCATCAGCGTCTTGATGAGCGTGAACTCCCGGGTCGGTCCGCCTTCGACGAGATAACTGGCCACCGTGAACGGAGCGCCGGCGAAGCCGATGAGCGGCGTGTTGGTCGCTTCGAGTTCTTTCACCACTCGGTCGACGGTCTCGGTCACGTGCGCGATGTCGACGTCGGTCAGGTCGCGAAGACGCTCAAAGTCCGCGGCGCTGGTGAAAGGATCGGCGATCACGGGACCCCGTCCCGGCACCACGTCGACTCCGAAGCCAATGGCGTGATACGGCACGATGATGTCGCTGAAGAGGATGGCCGCGTCAACGCCGTAGCGACGAACGGGCTGCATCGTGACCTCGCAGGCGACGGCCGGATCGGCGATAGCCTCCAAGATCGATCCGGTGCCGCGCAGTGCTCGGTACTCGGGAAGCGATCGTCCGGCCTGGCGCATAAACCACACCGGTACGTGCGCCACACGCTCACCGCGACAGGCCCGAAGGAAAACTGGCTCGTTCACGTCACTCCTTATTTATCCACCTCAATCTACGTGAGAGCGCTCAGTGGTCAGTTTGAACTGAGGATGCTTAGTTGCCCTAGACTTGAAATTTCTCAATTTTGAGAAATGAAAAGAGGACGCGATGGCCCACGAGCGTGAGATTAAAGAGGAACAGGTCTTCCTCGATCTCGCTCTCACGGCCCTCGATCACATGCGTGACGAGGCCCGCTCCCTTCGTGACAGTGCCGCGGTGGCGAATATGCGCGGCGCGGGCGACCTGGTCGAGCGTGACGTCGTCATGGGCACGGCGCTGCATCGCCTCGACCAATTGGCCATCGGCGACCAGCCCCTCTTCTTCGGTCGCATCGACTACGCGCCCGATGAGTGGGGACGCATCGACGAGTATCACGTGGGTCGACTGGCAGTCTCGGACGAAGAACTGAATCCCCTCGTGATCGACTGGCGCGCGCCGGTGGCCGAGGCGTTTTATCGCGCAACCGGCGTCGAGCCGCTCGGTCTGGCGCGCCGACGCCACGTCGCCATTCACGGACATGACGTGACGGGCGTCGAAGACGAATACTTCGCCGACGCGAATGGTGAACTGGCGTTGCCCGAGGACGACGTTCGCGCGGCGACCGAAGAGGGTCTCGTCGATGGCGGTCTCGCGCTCGGCGGCCCCGGGGCGCTCCTCGCCGCGCTCGGGCGCGCGCGCACCGGACGCATGGGCGACATCGTCGCCACGATCCAAGGCGAACAGGACCGCATTATTCGCAATCCCTTGGCCGGCGTCTTGTTGGTTCAAGGCGGACCGGGCACCGGCAAGACCGCCGTGGCGTTGCACCGTGCGGCGTACCTTCTGTTCACCCATCGCGCCACGCTCGAGCGACAGGGCGTGCTCGTCGTCGGACCGAACCCGCTCTTTTTGAACTACATCGAGAACGTCCTGCCGTCGCTGGGCGAGTCCGGAGTGACACTCTCGACGATTTCCGGTCTCGTGACCAACGTCGAGATCCGCGGACGCGACGCAGAACCGGTCGACGAGTTGAAAGGCGACCTGCGCATGGCTCGATTGCTCGCGCGCGCCCTGCGAACCCGCCAGCGACCGCTCAAAGACGACGTCGAGATCCCCATCGGTCGCGCCATCATCGTCTTGAAGGCCCGCTACACCCAAGAGACGGTGGATCGCGCGCGACGTCGTCCGGGCAACCACAACCAGCGCCGCTCGGCCGTGGGTCGCGAACTCGCCAATCGGTTGGCGAACGAGTACTACGAACGATTCGTGCGAGAGAGCGTCGACGAAGTGAACGCCGTGGGCGAGTTGGCCGATCTCATTCGGGCCACGCCGCAGTTCAAGTGGGCGCTCGAGCGCATCTGGCCGCGACTCTCGGGACAAGAACTCCTGCACGACCTCTTCGGCGCCCCGGCCCTGTTGCGCGCGGCCGGTCAGGGATTCGTGAGCGACGAGGAGTTGGCGCTGTTGTGCCGGGCGCGCTCGGCCACGATCGACGAGGTCAAATGGACGAAGGCGGACGCGGCGTTGATCGACGAGGCCCGGGTCCTGCTCGGCCCGCTCCGTCGCCCACGCCCGGTCGTGAAACCGGGCGACAACGGCATCCTCGACGGCATCGACCTCGACGCCTACGCCGGCGACGTGCGCGCCGCGGCTCTCCGTGAGGCCCAACGCAACGCCCCGGTTCTGAGCAACGAACTCGACGAGGCGGAGTTCGTCACCTACGGACACATTGTGATCGACGAAGCCCAGGACCTCTCGCCGATGGAGCTTCGCGTCTTGAAGCGCCGCGACCTGACCGGCTCGATGACGATCGTTGGCGACATGGGCCAGGCGACGACCGCGTCGTCCTCGGCGTCGTGGAACGCCGTCTTGGAGGTGCTCGAGCCCCGTCGCGCGCCCACCCGCGTTGACCTCACGGTCAGTTACCGCACGCCCGAAGAGGTCCTCGATTTCGCGGCGCCGACGTTGAGGGCGGCCGCCCCGGATCTCACGCCGCCGCGTCCCGTCCGTCGAGCCGGACACTCGCCCAGCGTGCACCAAGTCAGCCGCGAGGAGTTCGTGGCGACCCTCTCCGAGGTGACTCGCCGAGAGGTCGACGCCGTCGCGCCGGGTCGAATCGCGGTCATCGTGTCGGGCGAACGCGTCGAGGAGATCGTGTCGATACTGCGCTCGAAGGGACTCGACGCCATTGATCCGCGCAACCAGGAGTCCAAGGGACTGGGGGCCGACTTGATCGTGCTCTCGGCCGAAGGGGCCAACGGACTGGAATTCGACGGCGTCGTCGTCGTCGAACCGAGTCAGATCGCCAGCCGTGGCGCCCGGGGTATGGCGTCGAGCACGCCCCGAGGACTGCGTACCCTGTACGTCGCGATGACGCGCCCGACGCGACGGCTCGCCATCGTGGCGGTCGAGCCGCTGCCCGAGACATTGCGTTGAACCAAATCGGTCGACCTGACGCATCGGGGTCGCGATTTCCGCTAGAAATGTAGCCGTGAGTCAGGCGGTTTCCCCCAATAGCCTGGCGAAGCAAGAGAAGATCGTCCACGATCGTCCGCCGATGCTGGCCATTGGAGTGATGATTTGGCTCGGTAGCGAGCTGATGTTCTTCTCGGGACTCTTCGCCGCATTATTTACCATTCGCGCCCACCTGGCGTCCTGGCCTCCCGTCGGCACGCACCTCGACGTCTTGCAGTCGGGCGTCTTCACCGTCATCCTCATCGCCTCGTCCTTCACCATGCAGTGGGCGGTGTGGCTAATCGAACATCGCCGCCGCGCCGAGGCCCGGCGTTGGATCATCGTCACCATGATCATGGGCACCTTGTTCGTTTCCAACCAGGCCTACGAGTGGATTCATCTCACGACGCGTTGGTACACCAACTCCTACGGCTCGGTCTTTTTCATCACCACCGGTCTCCACGGTCTGCACGTGATTCTGGGCCTGGTGGCCATGGCGTTCCTGCTCTTTCGCATGCGTGGCACCGAGGGCGACCCCGGTGAGCTGTCCACGTTCCAGGGCGTGAGTTACTACTGGCACTTCGTCGACGTCGTTTGGATCGGGCTGTACTCGGCCCTGTTCTTGTTGAAGTAGGAATTGGCATGACGTCACCCCTCATCAAACGCTGCCTGGCAGTCTCGATCATCAGTCTCATGGGACTCGGACCGGTCGTGCTCTTCGTCGGCGTCGCTCAGGCGTCGTACAAGGCGACGCCCTATCAAACGTCGCGCAAGAACGCCGGCACGCCGAATTCGACGATGGTGAAGAAGAACAGCGACGGCGTCATCATCGCCTACGGCAACTCCTCGATCACCTACCGCGCCCCCTCGGCGGCGTTGGTCACGCTGGGCGACGCGCTCTTCCAGCAGAACTGCGCCTCGTGCCACGGCACGCAGGCCAACGGCGTCCCGGCCAATGGCACCGCCGGGGCCTTCCCCGACCTCGTGGGACTCGGACCGGCCACGATCAACTTCTGGGTCGACTCGGGACGCATGCCGGCCGCGAATCCTCGATCGATCGAGGCCATCCGTCGCGTCCCGCGTCTCACGCACCACCAGGCCCTCGCAGTGTCGGCGTGGGTGAATTCACTCTCGCCGAGCTATCCCGACATTCCCTATCCCCACTTGAAGAACGCGAACGTCGCCGACGGCGCCGCGCTCTTCGCACTCAACTGCGCGTCGTGTCACACCATTGAGGGCGACGGCGACGCGCTCGCGATGAGCACGTTCTCGCCGTCGCTGCGCAAGATCCCTTCGATCGAAGTGGCCGAGGCAATTCGCACCGGTCCGGCCAACATGCCACGCTTCACCGGCAACCTCAGTGACGCGCAGGTGAACGACATCGTGAAGTACGTGACCACCGAGATTCAGCACCCCAACAACCCCGGCGGCTTCGGGCTCGGCGGCCTCGGACCGGTCGCCGAAGGTTTCGTCGGTTTGGCCTTCGGCGTCGGCATCTTGGCCCTCGCCGGATTCTGGGTGGGGGAGCGCGATGACTGACGAACACCGCACACCAGTCTCGTTGTCCGGACTCTCGTCGAACGATCCCCGCCTGCAACCGGCCGCGCGCCATCCCGAGCTGGTCGAACGGGTCATTAGCGTCTGTTTCATCGTCGGCACGCTCTGCCTCGCGGGCTTCGGGGCCTGTTACTGGATCGACGCGCAGCCCTGGAAGCTGGGCGCCACGCTCGGCGCCGGACTCTTGTTCCTCGGCATCGGCATCGTGGCCTGGGGCAAGTACCTCATGCCGCGCGGGCCGTTCGTCGAAGAGCGACACACCCTCGCGAACTCCGACGCCGATCGCCAGGCCTTCGCCGCAGCGATCGTCGAGCGAGGCGGCAGCGTCGTTCAGCGACGCAAGCTCCTCGGTGGTCTCCTCGGCGGTGGGATGGGGATCTTCGGCGTCGTGGTCATGTTCCCGTTACTGCGCAGCCTCGGACCGTTGCCCAAGAGGACGCTCCAGCACACCGACTGGCGTTCCGGATCCTACGTGGTCGACCAGTCCGGACGACGGGTCGAGGTGGGCGACCTCGCCGTGGGATCGATCGAGACGGTCTTTCCCGAGGGCACCGAGAACTCCGATCGCGGCCAAGCCGTCGATCAGACGGTGTTGATTCGTGTCTCCAATGAGGCCTTCACGACCATGAAGGGACGCGAGACTTGGGCGCCGCACGGCTACGTCGCGTACTCCAAGGTCTGCACGCACCTGGGCTGTCCGGTCGGGCTCTACGAACAAGAACTGCAACTGCTGGTGTGTCCGTGCCACCAATCGATGTTCAACGTCACCAACGGTGCGGTGCCGCAGTTCGGACCGGCGCCTCGACCGCTGCCCCAGTTGCCGCTTTACGTCGACTCCTCGGGGTTCCTGCGCAGCCAGAGTGACTACCACCAAGCGGTCGGTCCGGGATTCTGGGAGCGCTCGTGAGCGACGTCATCAACACCCAGCGCGCGAAGAAGCAGGCCCTCGGTCCCTACGGTCGTGTCGGCAAGTCACTGGACGAACTCGACGACCGCTTGGGCCTCGCGCGCGGCGGACGCACGTTCATGGACAAGATCTTCCCCGACCACTGGTCGTTCATGCTCGGCGAGATCGCGCTCTACTCCTTCGTGATTATTATGGTTACTGGAGTCTTTCTCACCTTCTACTTCATACCCAGTTCGGCCCTCGTGACGTACCACGGCTCGTACCTTCCCCTCGATGGCCAAAAGGTCACGCAGGCCTTTTCGTCGACGGTGAACATATCCTTCGCGGTACGCGGCGGCCTCTTGATGCGTCAGATGCACCACTGGTCGTGCGACATCTTCGTCGGCGCCATCGTCGTGCACATGGCGCGCGTCTTTTTCACCGGCGCGTTCCGTAAGCCCCGCGAACTCAACTGGACTATTGGTCTCACGCTGTTGATCCTGGCGATCGGCAACGGGTTCTTCGGCTATTCATTGCCCGACGACTTGGTCTCGGGTACGGGTATTCGCATCGCGTACTCGATCATGGAGTCGATCCCCTTCGTCGGCACGTACATGGCGTTCTTCATCTTCGGCGGCAACTTCCCGGGTACGTCCACCATTCCGCGCTTCTTCATCTTGCACGTGTTGATCCTGCCCCTCGTCATTCTCGGACTCCTCGGCGCGCACCTCTTCTTACTCGTGCGCCAAAAGCACACGCAGTTCCCGGGTAGGGGCCGAACCGAGAAGAACGTCGTGGGCTCGCCGATGTTCCCGGTGTTCATGGCCAAGACCACGGGCTTTCTCTTTATCGTGAGCGGCATCACGGCACTACTCGGGGCGTTCGCCCAGGTCAACCCGATCTGGCAGTTCGGTCCCTACGACGCGGCGCGCATCTCCTACGCCGTGCAACCCGACTGGTACATGGGATTTCTCGACGGGGCGCTTCGAATATTCCCGTCGTGGTCGTTCATGGCCTTCGGCCATACAATCCCGCTCGAGGTCACCATTCCCGCGGTGATCTTCCCGGGCATCATCTTTAATATTGCCTACCTCTGGCCGATGTTGGAGCGAAAGTTCACCAAGGACAACGAGATACACCACCTCTTGGACCGGCCGAGTGATCGACCCAAGCGCACCGCGGCCGGCGTCACCGTGTTGGTGATGCTCTCGATGCTCCACATCGCGAGTTCCACCGACGTCATCGCGAACTTCTTTCACCTCTCGCTCAACGCGGTGCTGTGGGGGATGCGGATCTTGACCGTCATTTTGCCCATCGTGGCCTACCCGCTCACCTACAAGCTCTGTAAGGAGCTGCAGGGCGTTAGGGGTGCGGGCAAGCGTAAGACCCCCAACATCGTCTCGCGCACCGCCGAAGGTGCGTACGTCGCCACGCCCACGCCGGCCTACGGCGAAGACGTGGGTCACGAACTCGAGGCGACGCCGGTGCCCGCGTACATCGAAAGTGAGCCCGAAGAGCCCCTCGAGAGCGGCGTTCGAACCGTCGATCGCTAACGAGAGTCAACGAATTGACGAAGATGGCGAACTCTTCGTGAGCGTTCAGCGCGCTAACGCCCATGCCTAACATGGGCTTCGTGGCACCAGCGCGTGATACTAAGTGGCCCTCGGCGGCCACGTTGCTGCACGCGCAGCCCGTCGTCGGTCGACGAAACGTCGCGCTGCTCGGGGTGTCCACGTTCGCCACGTCCGTGTCCATGCGATCGGCGTCGAGCACGCCCGCGGCGATCCGAGACGCGTTGGAGCGCTATTCGACGTGGTCGTTTGAAGACCGCGTCGATCTCGCCGACAGAGTGGCCGTCGTTGACTACGGCGACGTCGAGGACCCCGACGGCGACGGAGGAAGCGCGCGCGTCGCCCGGGCCCTTGCGGGAGTTTCCACGGACGCCGAACTGACGATCGTGCTCGGTGGTGACAACGCCGCGACCTGGCACGCGCTGCGCGCGCTCGCGAGCGACTCTTTTAGCGACTACGGACTGATCACGCTCGACGCGCACTTAGACCTGCGCGACGGTCGCTCGAATGGCTCGCCGGTTCGCCAACTCCTCGATGAGGGGCTCGATCCCCACCACGTCGTGCAGGTCGGACTCGCTGACTTCTCCAACTCCGCGCCCTACGCCCGAGGCGCCCTCGAGGCGGGCGTCACGATCATTGGACGCGACGCTTTTCGTCGAGAGGACGTGGCGTCGATCGCGAAGCGAGCCCTCGAGGTCGCCGGCGGTGACGGTCGCAAGGTCTACGTCGACATCGATCTCGACGTGGCCGATCGCTCCGTCGCGCCGGGATGTCCCGCGGCCGCGCCCGGGGGACTGAGCGCCGACGAAATACGCACGTTCGTGCGCGAAGTGGCCTCGTCGACGTCAGTGGTCGCGATCGACTTCACGGAGATCGACGCGGAACAAGACGGCATCGACCGGCGAACCATCCGTTTGGCCGCGCTCTTAGTACTCGAAACGCTCGCGGGCGTGCAAAGGAGATCGGCGTGACCATCATCGTAGGGATTGAACCTCTCACGAGGGCGCAGTTGATCGCCGCCGCGCGCCTTTTCGAGCCGGTCGCCATCAGTGACGAGGTGCTGAGTCGACTCACGCTTCAACGTGCCGCCATCGACGTGCTCGTGAAGAGCGGCGAGCCGATCTACGGCCTCTCGACGGGCTTTGGTTCGCTCGCGACGACGTCGATCTTGCCCGAGCAGCGCCAGGACCTTCAGCGATCGCTCATACGCTCCCACGCCGCGGGCGTGGGACCCGAAGTCGAGACCGAGGTCGTTCGAGCGATGATGGTCTCTCGACTCACGAATCTCTGCAGTGGCGTGTCGGGTGTTCGCACCTCGACGGCCGAGGCGTACGCCGCACTTTTGAACTCGGGCATCACGCCCATCGTGCACGAGTTCGGGTCACTGGGCTGTTCGGGTGATCTCGCACCGCTCGCGCACGTCGCGCTCGCGCTCATGGGCGAAGGCGACGTGCGTGACGCCGGGGGAGCCCGTCGCCGAGCCATCGACGCGTTGGCCGACGCGGGACTCACGCCGGTGGTACTCGCGGAAAAAGAAGGACTCGCCCTCATCAACGGGACGGACGGCATGCTGGGACAGCTCGTGCTGGCCCTCGACGACGGTTCGGCGCTGATGCAACAGATGGACCTGGCGGCCGCGATGTCGATCCAGGCCCTGCGCGGGACCGACCACGTGTTTCTCGCCGAGATCCACGCCCTGCGGCCCCACCCCGGTCAACTCGCGAGCGCGGAGAATCTGGCGGCACTTCTCAGGGATTCTGAGATCGTGGACGATCACGTCGACGATTTCTCCCAGGTGCAAGACGCCTACTCGCTTCGTTGCGCCCCCCAAGTGCACGGCGCGGCGCGCGACACGTTCAGCTACGCCGCGGGCGTCGCCGACATCGAGCTGGCCGCGGCCATCGACAACCCCTCGGTGCTATCCGACGGCTCCTTGGTCTCGAACGGTAACTTTCACGGCGCGCCCATTGGCTACGCGCTCGACTTTCTCGCCATTGCCCTCGCGGACGTCGCCTCGATGTCCGAGCGCCGCACGGACCGGCTGCTCGACGTGAATCGCAGTTTCGGCCTGCCGCCATTTCTTGCGCACGAGGCCGGCGTGGACTCGGGTCTCATGATCGCCCAGTACGCTCAGGCCGCGCTCGTCACTGAGATGAAGCGTCTGGCCTCGCCAGCGAGCGTCGACTCCATACCCTCGTCGGGCATGCAGGAAGACCACGTCTCGATGGGTTGGCACGCCGCGAGAAAACTTCGCAAGTCGCTCGAGGCCTTTCGCGACGTCGTGGCGATCGAACTGCTCGCGAGCGCCCGCGCCCTGGCGCTTCGATCGCCGATGAAACCCTCGCCGGTGACGGCCGCGATTAGCGATCGCGTGAACGCGCGCTCGGGGGGACCGGGCCACGACCGGTGGCTCTCGCCCGAAATCGCCGCGGTGAGTGAGCTAGTCGCGAGTCGCGAGCTACTCGAGACGGCGTCGCGTTACGTGACGTTGCACTAGGCGAAGGAGATCCCATGGAAGGTGCCCGTCCCGTTCGAGCCGCGAGAGGAACTTCGATCAGCGCGCTCGGCTGGCCCCAAGAGGCGGCCCTTCGCATGTTGCAGAACAACCTCGATCCCGAGGTCGCCGAACGCCCCGACGACCTCGTGGTCTACGGCGGCACGGGGCGCGCGGCGCGTGACTGGCGAAGTTTTGACGCGCTCATTCGAACGCTCACGACCCTGAAGGCCGACGAGACCATGTTGGTCCAGTCCGGTCGGCCCGTCGGGGTCCTGCAGACCCACGAGTGGGCGCCGCGCGTGTTGATCGCTAATTCGAACCTGGTGCCGGACTGGGCGACGTGGCCCGAGTTTCGCCGTCTTGAAGCGCTCGGTCTCACCATGTACGCCCAGATGACCGCGGGCTCGTGGATCTACATCGGGACTCAGGGAATCCTCCAGGGCACCTACGAGACCTTTGCCGCCATCGCCACCAAGCGATTCGGTGGCACGTTGGCGGGTACGTTGACGCTGACCAGTGGCGCCGGCGGCATGGGCGGCGCGCAGCCCCTCGCGGTCACGATGAACGACGGCGTGTGTCTTTGCGTGGACGTGGACCCGACGCGCCTGCAACGGCGCGTCGATCAGCGTTACCTCGATGAGTGGACCGACGATCTCGACGACGCCCTCGCTCGNNGTCACCGATCAGACGTCCGCGCACGATCCGCTCAGTTACCTGCCAGAAGGGATCGATCTGGGTGATTGGCACGACTACGCCGAGAAGAAGCCCGAGGAGTTCACCGATCGCGCCCGTGAGTCGATCGTGCGCCACGTCGAGGCGATGGTGGGCTTTCTCGATAACGGCGCCGAGGTCTTTGACTACGGCAACTCGCTACGCGGCGAGGCCCAGCTCGGCGGCTACCCACGGGCCTTTGCGTACCCGGGCTTCGTGCCGGCGTACATTCGCCCGCTCTTCTGTGAGGGCAAAGGCCCCTTCCGTTGGGCCGCGCTCTCGGGTGATCCTGGCGACATCGCCGCGACCGATAAGGCCGTGCTCGATCTCTTTCCCGAGAACGATCTCCTTCGTCGCTGGATCACGAAGGCCCAAGACCGGGTGGCCTTCCAGGGACTGCCAGCGCGCATCTGTTGGCTGGGCTATCAGGAAAGGGACAAGGCTGGCGTGGCCTTTAACGAACTCGTGGCCTCCGGCGCCGTCAAGGCGCCCCTCGTCATTGGTCGCGATCACCTCGACAGTGGTTCGGTTGCGTCGCCCTACCGTGAGACCGAAGCGATGCTCGACGGCTCGGACGCCATCGCCGACTGGCCGTTACTGAACGCACTCGTGAACACGGCGTCGGGGGCGTCGTGGGTGTCCATACATCACGGCGGCGGCGTCGGTATCGGGCGCTCCATTCACGCGGGTCAGGTCTGTGTCGCCGACGGGACCGTGTTAGCGGGCGAGAAACTTCGCCGGGTCCTCACGAACGACCCCGCGACGGGCGTACTGCGCCACGTGGACGCCGGTTACGAGATCGCGGACGAGACGGCCGAAAGAACGGGGCTGCGCATACCCATGCGCGAGGTTGAATGACCACGCGCGTGCTCAAACACATCAGCGAGCTGACGACGAATGATCCCTCCCTCGGCGACGAAAGCGCACTCGGTCGACTCTTCGACGCGGCGTTCGTCTTTGACGACGACCAGGTGCTCTGGGTGGGACCGAGCAGCGACGCGCCCGACGCCGACGAAGAGATCGACGCGGGCGACTGCGCGGTCGTGCCGGGCTTCGTTGATTCGCACACCCACCTCGTCTTTGCCGGAGAACGAAGTGACGAGTTCGAGGCTCGCATGGCGGGCGTGCACTACGACGGCGGGGGAATAGCGCGCACGGTCTCGGCGTCGCGCGCGGCGACACTCGACGACCTTCGTCGAGGCACGCAAAAACGTATCGCCGAACTCTTCACCGGTGGCGTCACGACCGTCGAGATCAAGTCCGGCTACGAGTTAACGACCGAAGGGGAATCGCGTGAGCTCGAGGTGGCGCGCGAGTTCAGTGATGAAGTGACCTGGCTCGGCGCGCACGTCGTTCCACCAGAGTTCACGAACAATCGAGAGGGCTACGTTGAACTCTTGAAGTCATCGATGCTCGACGCGTGCGCGCCACTAGCGAAGTGGGCTGACGTCTTCTGTGACCGCGGCGCCTTCAGCGTCGACGAAGCGCGCGAGGTACTGACGTGCGCGCGAGCGAAGGGTCTCGCGCCACGCCTACACGCCAATCAACTGGCCCACAGCGGCGCGATCGCGCTCGCGGTCGAACTGGACTGTGCCAGTGTCGATCACTGCACGTACCTGGACGACCACGACATCGATCTCTTGAGCGCGTCGGCCACCGTCGCCACGCTGTTGCCCGGCGCAGAGTTCTCGACCCGTTCGCCCTACCCGTCGGCTCGTCGTTTGCTCGACGCCGGGGTTAGTGTGGCGCTCGCGACGGACTGCAACCCCGGATCGTCCTACGTGACGAGCATGGCCTTCGTCATCGCGTTGGCGGTGAGAGAGATGGCCATGAGTGTGGACGAGGCGCTCTTCGCGAGTACCAAAGGCGGCGCGCTCGCGCTTCGACGTGGCGACATTGGACATCTCGGTATTGGCGCACGCGCCGACTTCGCCATCCTTGACGCTCCTCGCGCGGCCCACCTGGCCTATCGACCGGGTGGCAACGTGGTCGCGACGACGCGTTCGTCATCGCGCGATTGAAGAGCTGACGTTTCAAAGGCTGCGGGCGAACTGTTAAGACGCCTTGTCAATTCTGACGTCGCCCGAAACGGTATGGACCTTGATGAAGATCACTTCTTCGCCGCTACTCGCGTCACCAGTCGCGTCGAGGTCGATGTTCGTGCCCATGAACGGCACGGCTATGTTTGGTGTCGACGAGGAGGCCGCCGGGCTCTTGGTTGGCGTAAAACGCAACCACACGAACGTCGACGAAGACGTCAGTGTCATGAGCGAAACGATGGACTCAGAGTTTGCGATGGAGTGACCGCGTCGCTCGTGAAGTAACGATGGCGTTGGAAATGATTGCCTCGAAACTTTTGTAACGGGCCGTCGGTGCGGCCTTACTCTGACGAAGGTGGCGTTACGGGTGACGTCGCCGCCGGGGACTCTGCTGGCGCGGCGAGGCGTTCCACGGCGGCGTCGACTTCGCCCCCGATCAAGATGGCGAGACCAGTGAGATAGAGCCAGAAGATGAGTATCGCGACGCCGGCGAAAGCTCCGTAGGTCCGGCCGTACGAACCGAAATTGGACGTGTAGATGGAGAAGCCGAACGAGACGATCGCCCAGAGAGTCGTCGCGATAAGAGCGCCCGGACTCATCCAGCGCCAGCGTCCCCGAGGGCGATTGGGAGCCAAGTAGTAGAGCAGCGTCATCAAGAAATTCATCAACGCGAGCGCGATGACAAAGCGCACTACCGTCCACACGGCGCTGAACGCCGCACCCCCGATTGGCGCCGTTTCCTTGATGACGTTGCCCAACTGCGGACCAAAGATGATCAAGGCCGAAGCGGCGCTCCCGAACACGGTCGCGCCCAGCAGAAGTGGCACCGCCACCGCTCGCTTGCCGAGGAACGAGCGGTCCAGGGGGAGGTCGTACGCCATGTCCAAACCCTCTTCGACGATCACCATTCCCGACGTGGCGCTCCACAGCGCCACCACGCACGCCACCACTGTGGCTATGAGGTCGGCGGCGGAGCGTTGCGTCGCGTGCGAGATCGCTCCCGTGAATACCTGCGCGGCTCCCGAGGGCAACGCTTTGGTCACGCCGTTGAGAAGATTGATCACCACGCTGCGCGGCACCGTGACGAGAGTGGCAATGCCCAGTAGGGCAATAATGATTGGGAAGATAGCGAGAAACCAGCGGTAGGCGAACGCGCCCGCGGCGATATTCACACGGTTCATTTTCATGTGCGTCAACGTCGAGCGAAGAACTGGCCTCCCACCTCGAGAGAGCGTCTCGACTTCATCTTCCAATCGTTGACGCTGTTCTTCGATCAAGACGGACCGCGCTGAAGTCGACGGAGGAACGGTGACGCGCCCGGCGCCGCTGCCGTTAGGAGTTGCAACGATTCCATCGCACCGCTGACGGACGATACCTTCGCTGCTTCAACCTCGACGCACATAGTCCAAACAGTTAACACCATCTCGGGGTGAGCCCTACCGGCTGATCGAGTGACTTAGGCGATACTCATACGAACGTTCCCCGTCGCCCGCTTCGCGAGCGTGCAACGTCATCGACTCGCTCGCCTCGTCATCGCGGCGCGCCTAAGGTCGGCCTTGCGCTGGTCGGCCCGAGCGATCCGTTTCAACTGCCGGTCAACTTCCGCTTCACGTCGGACGAATAGTTTCAACGACCCTTCCCTGCTCGGTGGTTATCGCGCACAGGCGGGTACCGCACCTTCGTCACGTAACTTGCGTCACGAACACTTCCCGGAAACGAGCAACTACTTCGTGTCAGGAAACGCTGATTCTCTTCACTCCGCCGTGGTGATCTCAAACAGTTCGCGCACGAACGCCTCGAGCTGTCGTAAAAGCTCGAGCGACGTTAGGGGTGGTTCTGGCACGTGACGTGCGCTCCTTCCTCGGTGCAGTGCGCTGGGGGTGTCGGCGACGGTGTTCGCCGAGGTATCGCCGTCGACAGGGATCAGGGGGAGGCGCGTGATCCCTGTCGACGGGCGGTCTGTTGTGTCCATCGCGTGGACGGGCGATCTACTCTTGGAGCGCATCCTTGACCTTCTCTCCGGCTTGTTTGAGGTTGCCCTCCACCTGGTCGATGTTTCCCTCAGCTTCGAGCTGCTCGTTGCCGACGGACTTCCCGGTTGCCTCTTTAACCTTGCCTTTGGCTACTTGAGCCAAGTTGCGTGCCTTGTTTTTCTTTCCCATTGTTCGTCCTTATCTCTTTCTCCTAGAAGAGGCCAGTTCCTCTCAAGTACTTCGGACTTTTACGGTGTGATCATTTGTTCAGAACTCGATCGTGCGTACCGCGTGTTACTACTGCACGCGCGAGATTTTGTGGTGCGAGGGAACGTGGTCCGTCGTTGGACACGGTTCGTAGGAAACTTCATGATCCGAACTCAATTTTCCTTGAGCGTCGACGAGTTGACGGTCCGGCGGGTGCTCTCGAAAGCGTTGGGCCCCGCGACACCGCAAAATTAATCGTCGAAGCGGCAAAACCACTAGCTCCGGCAATCAGGAAGTTGGCTCCCACTGTTGACAGTCGAAAACCGGCGCCTTGATAGGTGGCAGCCCAGTAGATGGTGGTCCCAACGACGACGGTGATGGCGCTTAACGCCACTTCAGGACGACCCACTACGCACCTTCTTCTGACAGCCCTGACTAAGGGTCAGGCGAGAGGAATGCGGGGTCTAGACGTCCTTCTACCGCAGCGTAACACTTTGAAGGTGGAATCTCCTGTCAATAATCTGACTACATTTGGTCGGATTCCGGACTGACGCCCTCGTCAACCGTTCGATTCGTTTTGCCCTATATCGCAGCACCTTTGTCCGGCTCTTCGTTCTCGGGGCCACGATATTGGAGATGTCTCGTAAGACGATTTGTGCGTTTGTCCTCGAAGCAACCGCGTCTCCGAACGTGATCGTGACATCGGGCTTTTCCGTATCTTTTGTCCGAAAGTTGGCCATCATTTCGACACGT
>PMTF01000004.1 GCA_003167415.1 Acidimicrobiaceae bacterium
CACTATTTGGAGCCCAGGTCAAAAGAATTGAGAACAAAGGTCAGTGATCATCGAGCCTTTCATGTTTGATTCAGTTGCTGCCTTCATTTTCTGATACTGGCACATCAATCGCGTCGATGACAAGACCCGTCACTTTTTATGCCGCCGCCGCTTGGTCTGGTGTTATTTCATGGATGGTTTTTTGTATCTGTTCCATCGCGGTCATGGCAAAAGTGCGGCCTCGAAAAACTGGCGTCATCGTCGGTACTTGTTTCGCCATTGTCGGTTCTGGTCTGGCTCTTTTCGTGGTGTCGTTTTACGCGTACGTCATCCACGGCCTGAGTGAACCGTATTGGTAGCCCGTGAGAGAGCGATAACACAAGTCAAACTCAATCGCTGAGACACAATCGAGTTTGGAGTGCCGTCGTTGACGATTTCGGTTCCCCAATCTCAGAACGCGAGTTCGATTGTCGTCGCCAAGGATTTTCATTTGCTTCCCATTTTCAGGTGGCGGCAACTATTTGACTCTCACAGACATTTCCTGAGAGGGATGACCTGCACCGGCTTTACTCACGGCCCGAAGTCTGATCCGATACGATTTCCCACTTCTCAGGTGCCGAATTAAGAATCTCCCGTTTGCTAGCCGAGAAATATTGTGCCAAATGCTCGTGTCGATTGAGGTTTGAAATTCAACTACTGCATCACCATGACTATTGACCGAGCCAACGATTATTACTGACACGTCCCCTTTCGTTGGCGAAGTTGCTCGGATACGAGGCGCGCTCGGAATGGACACATGATGGATTGTTGTTGTCGTCATCTTTACTGGAGTCGTTGTCGTTGTTGACGGAGTTGTTGTCGTGGTCGTCATCAACGGAGTCGTTGTCGATGTAGACAACGTTGTTGTTGTGGTCGTTCCCGGGGACTCGCCAGAGCCAAGTGAAAACGTCTTGGAGGCTGTTATGGATGGAGCGCCTGTTTCGCTGGCAGTGACGGTAAACGAGTAAATCTGAGTTGGATCAGAATTTGGTCCAGTCAGTTGCCCGGCACTTGAGAGTGCGAACCCAGGGGGAAGCGTTCCCGAAGTGATCGACCACGAATAGGAAGTCGATGCATTCTCGGTTTCTAGCCAGTCGGAATAACTCGATGGAAAGTCGCTCGGAGGCACGAGAGATTGCGTAGAAACGTTGAAATGCCTGGTTCCGCCCAGTGCACTTTCGACATCTGCCCAAGTCAGTGTGACGTCACCGGGCAAAGCACCGCACCCTTCCACAAGGAGATCCGCATATGAGATGCCCCTGGCAACGACATCCAGACCGTCTCCCATCGCTAGGTAACATCCTGAACGCGCGTTGGGCATCAGAATGATGTCGCGATGTGCCCAGCAGCCAGGGGCTCGTGCAGATGTACAGTCCCCGTTAGGAGAGCCGAAGCCGTCGTCATACATCCAGAAGTAATTGGCAATCAGAACGTTTGGAAAACCAACTGCCCAGATGGAACCCCATGAGGAAACCGTTGCTCCTCCTGTAAGAGTGTGTGGCGAGGTGGGATCGGTGGAGTCGTCGGCACCGGTCTGAGCAAATTGATCTAACTGAGTTGTCACGTATTTAACGGGTTGAAGGCCTCTGTCAATTCTTTCCAGATTGACGATGACAAAGAGTTGCTCCAAGGGCGCCATCATCTCAAAAGCATTGAGATCAAAGGACATCGAGCGCACTCTTTCGTTCGCTCGAGCATTGTCAATGGCGGCGAGTGCTACTTCGGTGCATGAGACGGAGTTGTCCACGGTCTGTTGAGCAGAACATTCGTTGTAGTAGTTCGGAATTGGCGGTTCGTTTGCGGGAGGATTCTTAGGGGGCAGCACTCCTAAACGCGGTGCCTCGGAATGCGCCGCGCTCCCGACTGACCTCGATGGTTGGATTCCCGATGCGGGGATCGAACTGAAACACAGCACGATGAGTGCGAACAATGTCATCAAATAGCCAAGTGGTGACAAAGAATGAAGGCGTCGATCCTTCGCTTTCAGATTTGATTTCCTCATCTCTGTAAAACTATCGAAGTGCAATCGGTCACCATGGAAGTGTTTTCATTTGTTAGCGCGCCTCGGTAGCAATATGGCTGACAGATATTTGCACTTCGTCATCTCCGAATCTTCTTGCTAGAACAAGATTACTTAGTCAACCACATACGATCCTGGCCTCAGCTTCCCAAGCTGAGAACGCGAGTGCGATTCTCGTCGCCCGCTCCAGTCGATTTCGACCGATGAGCAATGCGCTCCAGCATTTACTGTTGACCGCAGTCGTCCCGGATCAACACGGTTGACCGAAGTGAAGCGCCTAACTGACTCCCCTACGGGCTCGGCCAGGCGAAGGAACCGCCAAGTCGGGGTGGGTCATCGCGACCACCATCATCGCTGTTCGCGGTGATCTCGTCGGCGAAGACCTCGGCGTCGTCGAGTGGGTAGTAGCCAATGGCGCGCGCCTCGGCCAACGTCACGACCGCGCGGCGATTCGCGGACACGCCCCAGACGACGCGAAAGCCCGGACGGGGGGTCGTCATCGCCGCTTCGACGAGACGCACGCAGTCCCCTGGAGAGAGCCAGCTCCAGAGTTCTCGAATGTTCGCCGGCCGCTCGCGGTAGGAACCGATGCGTAGGCAGAGCACGTCGAGGCCGTAGCGGTCGTGATAGAGGCTGCCCAGACTTTCGCCCGCCACCTTAGAGACTCCGTAGAGCGAGTCCGGTCGGGGAAAGAGGTAGTCGGGGACAAGGGACCCGTGGTCGATTGGTTGGAACCCCACCGCGTGGTTGCTGCTCGCGTAGATAACGCGTGGCACGCCCGCGGCGCGTGCCGCCTCGAGTACCACGTAAGTGCCATTGATGTTCACGTCCAGGTACTCGTCCCACTCGAAGTCGTTCGACGAGAGTCCACCGAGGTGCACGACCACGACCACGTCTCGACACGCGTCGGCCATCACGAGGGCGTCGAGGAACGAGCCAACGACGAGCTCCGCGTCTTCGCCAGGCGCGAGAGGATCTTGCGCTGCAACGTCGAGTAGTCGAAGGTGTCGCCCGGGACGAGCGAGCGAGAACCGCAGCATTGAGCCGATGGTCCCGGCCGCACCCGTGATGAGCACGACCTCGCCTTCGCGCTGCGTCGGCACCTCGCTCACGACCGTCTCGCGGTAGGTCACGGCGCAATCTCGCGAAAGCTCTCGACGACGCTCGCGGCCGCCCTCGAACTCACCTTCGTGAGAAGACCTAGGTGATAGAGGTGCAGTTCGGTGACGCCCGCACGCACGTAACGTCGCAGCGTCACATCGTTGCCGTCACCGCTCCAATCGCGATCGAGTCGCAGGTACGCACCCACCTTCGCGCGGTCGTCGACGACGCTGGCCATCGCGCGAAGTTCGTCCTCGGCCGAAGCCGGCTCCCACGCGTTCGCCACCACGGCATTGATCGACCTCGACCACGGCTGCGCGCTCAGCGCCGGAAACGAGCCCGTCGCCCACCGTCGAGCCGACGCGTGAAGGGTGATCGTCGCCTCGGGCTGCACGACTCGTACGCGCTCGATGATCGCTTCACGTAGCGCCGTGCCGAGCGTGAGGCGATACTTCGCGACCTGATCGGCGAGTTTGTTGCCGAGGGCCGCCTCGGGCGACGACGCGTCTTCGTCGATGCCGGTGCGCACCTTGGCCGCAATCTCGTCGGGATCGAGTCCGCACTCACGTTGACTCTTTCGACACGCCGCGCAGAAGCAGAGGGAGAGGAGTTGTCGCTGCGCGGCGCTCAGCGCGGCGAACTCACTCTTGTCGTGGACGCCGGCGTGATCGAAGCCCATGGGTCCACTCGCCTCTAAGACCACTCCGCGCACGTTGGCCGAGCGCAGGGTCTCTTCGACCAACGTCAGGCAGTACTCGCGCACGTCCTCCGATGCCGGGCAAAGTGCATAGGGGTAAGGCTCGTCGTAAGCGTTGCGCTCGACGAGTTCGAGGTAGGTGTCGTCGGGATCGTCGAGATGCGTCAACACAATCCAGGCATCGACGTCAAATCCTTCGCGCGTGAGTCGCCGCGCCGAGCTCGCGAAGGCGTCGTCGCGACCCAGCCACGCCGGCGCTCGCGGCGTGAGTCGATGTCCGCGCCACGCGTCGTCGCGTCGCGTGCCGTAGAAGGCGGAGTAGGGGACGTCCGTGACGCGTCGCGTGGGATGGTACGTATTGACGACGCGCGTGGCGTGATAGGAGGCGGCGAGGGCGATGACGTCGACGCCGAGCTTGCGCGTTCGCGCAAGGGCCTGGGGATCGTCGATGAAGTCCCAGGCGAAGGCGTAACCGGTGACGTTCACCAGCGGGGCAACTCCGCGCGATAGTCGGGGTGCAGCGACTGCATGTAGAGCGTGTCGCTGCGCTCGGTGATGCCGCACGCGAGGTACTGCTCGTGCAGACGTGCCAGGGCGTCGTAGTCGAGTTCCACACCCAGACCGGGTGCGCTGGGTACGCTGATCGCCCCGTCGACAAAGCGCAGCGCCCCCTCGACGACGACGTCCTCGTCCTTCCAGGGCCAGTGGGTGTCGAGGGCGTAGGTGAGGTTCGGCACCGCCGCCGCCAGGTGCGTCATCGCGGCGAGGCTGATGCCCAAGTGGGAGTTGGAGTGCATCGAGAGCCCGAGGTCGAACGTGTCACAGATCGCGGACAGTCCCTGGACCTTCGCCAGGCCGCCCCAATAGTGAGGGTCGGCGAGGATCACCTGCACCGACCTCTTCGCGATCGCCGGTGCGACGTCTTCGAATCCCACCACGCACATGTTCGTCGCGAGCGGCATCGAGACGTTGCGCGCGACCTCGGCCATGGCGTCGAGTCCCGGGGTCGGGTCCTCCAGGTACTCCAAGACGCCCTCGAGTTCGCGACCGACGTTGATCGAGGTCGCGACACCCCAGGCGGTGTTGGGGTCGAGTCGTAACGCCACGTCGGGGAAGGCCCCACGAAGCGCTTCGATGGTGGCGATCTCCTCTTCGGGGACCAGCACGCCACCCTTCAGCTTGATGGCCCGGAACCCGTACTCCGAGAGCATGGTTCTAGCTTGGAGGACGATGGCGTTGGCGTCGAGCGCCTCGCCGTATCGATCGGGCTTCTCTCCCGGGTGCGCGGCCCATTTGTAGAAGAGGTACGCCGAGTAGGGCACGCTCGTTCGTACGGCACCCCCGAGCAAGTCCACCACCGGACGCCCGAGCAGTTTTCCCTGGATGTCCAACGCCGCCACTTCGAAGGCGGCGTAGGCGCGCAGCACGGTGCCGGCTTCGCTGATCTGGCCGGTGAGGCCATGGCGATCGGCGCCGACGGCGCCGTGCAGCGTCCTCGAGGTGCGCCGGAGCATCTCGTTCGTGGCGAACACGTCGAGTCCCACCAACGCGTCGCCGACGAGTCGTAGACGCGCCAGATGGCCACCGTCCCCGTAGGACTCACCGAGTCCCGTGACCCCGTCACTCGTGGCCACCTCGATGACCGAGCGAATGGCGAAAGGCTGGTGCACGCCAACGGCGTTCAAGAGCGGCGGGTCGCGAAAGGCGACGGGCGTAACGCGGATGTTGGTGATGCGAGTGGTGTTGGTGGTCTGTGACTTCGTCATAGTCGTCCGTCGTGTGTGAGAAGTTGCGACCTCTCATCCGTGGTGGAAGACTAACGCATGACGAATTTTCCAAGAACGTCGAGTCGGTCGTACGAGGTTGCGTCGTGACGTCCTTCAAGGAGCGCGTGCGCAACGGCGACGTGACGCTCGGCACGTTCCTCAATCTAGGTTCAGCCCTCGTCGCCGAGGTGTGCGCGCTGAGTGGCTTTGACTGGTTGCTCGTCGACCTCGAACACGGCGCCGGCGGAGAGGAGGCCCTGGTCGGCCAACTCCTCGCCGGTGCGGCGCACGACGTGCCCGTCCTGGTGCGCGTCGAGTCGGCCGAGCGTATCAGAGTCGGTCACGCGCTCGATCTGGGTGTCGCGGGCGTCATGTACCCACGCCTCAACACGCCCGATGAGCTCACCACCGCTCTCAGCCACGTGTGGTACCCGCCGCGAGGCGATCGCGGCGTCGCGTCGTACAATCGCGCTCGACGCTTCGGTGGCGACACGAAAACAACGAGCGACGTAAATGACGAGTTGCTGTGCGTCGTGCAGATCGAAACCTCCTCGGCGCTATCGAACGTGAAGGACATCGCGGCGACGCCGGGCGTGGACGTGCTCTTCGTCGGTCCCGGTGATCTTTCGGCGGCGCTCGGCCGTCCCGGACAATTGGACTCGGAGGTCTATCTCGAGGCGCTCGATCACGTGGTCGCAGCGGCGCGCGGCGCGAGCGTCGCGGCCGGCATCCTCGTGGGCGACGTCGAGAACGTCGAGGGTCACCTCGATCGCGGCTTCAGCTTCGTGGGCGTGGCGTCAGACTCGGCGCTATTGCGACGTGGCGCGACGACGGCCGCACGGGGTGCGTCGCGGCGAAACTGACGCAAGGGACTCGGTACACTTTCGTTCGTTGACGGCGTAGCCCGCTTGCTCGTCGCAGAGAGGAAACGCCGTGTGCGCGAATACACCTTCGGTCAGTGAGCGCTTCGGTTTCGTCGGTCTGGGCACCATGGGTTCCTTCATGGCGACGAATCTCGTGAACGCGGACTTTCCCCTCACCGTGTGGAACCGCACCCCGGGACGCTCCGACGCTTTGGTGGCGCTCGGGGCTCTCCAGGCGCCGAGTCCGGCGCAACTCGCTCGCTCCTGTGACGTCGTGGTCGCCTGTCTCACTGACTCACCCCAGGTCGAAGAGGTCCTCTTTGGTCCCGACGGCCTCGCCGAGGGATTCGCGAGCGGTTCGTTGTTCATCGACTGCTCGACGATCAGTCCCCTAAAGGCGCAGGAGTTCGCCGAGCGCCTCGGCGCCCAGGGCGTCTCGATGCTCGACGCCCCAGTCTCGGGCGGCTCCGAGGGAGCGAAGAACGCAACGTTGACGAT
Source organism: Acidimicrobiaceae bacterium (assembly GCA_003167415.1). Classification (GTDB taxonomy): domain Bacteria; phylum Actinomycetota; class Acidimicrobiia; order Acidimicrobiales; family RAAP-2; genus RAAP-2. Next base: position 6,964 of record PMTF01000004.1, read on the forward strand.
CATGGTCGGCGGAGCCGTGGCGGACGTCGAGCGAGCGAGCGGCGTGTTGGGAGCGATGGGGCGCAGCGTGAACCACCTCGGGCCCGTGGGCTCCGGTCAGTGGGCGAAGGCGATCAATCAGGTGATCCTCTGTGGCGCGTACCTCGGCGTCGCCGAAGGGGTCACGCTGGGACTCAAGGCCGGCCTCGACGTGGAGCGGGTCATGTCGGCGTTGAAGGGTGGCGCCGCAGGATCGTGGGTCTTAGAGAATCGCAGCGGCCGAATGATCGAAAACGACTACCCGCTCGGCTTCAAGATCGCGCTACACCGAAAGGACTTGGCGATCGGCCTCGACTTGGCGCAGAGCGTCGGTGCGGTCTTGCCCGTCACGGCGATGGCCGCTTCTTTCGAGGACGAACTTATAGCCGAGGGACACGGTGATGACGACAACTCCGCGCTCGCGAGGCCGATCCGCAAGCTCTCGGGCCTCTAGCCCTCGACCCGCTTCGTGTCGAGCTGGAAGATCTTCGCCGAGATTCGCGCGAGAATGAGCGACCAGCAGGCGATCACAACAGCCGATTCAGCTTCCCAAGCTGAGAACGCGAGTTCGATTATCGTATTGAAGATTTCGTGAGTGCCGATGCGACGCCAAATGACGTGAGGCTCACCTGGCACTGAATCGCCATAGGTCAATTAGAAACCCTTCCCAAGATTGGCGATTGATGAAAATTACCGGCGGCATGCCTAGTTTTCACTCCACCGCACGACAATAAATCCTATGATTTCAGTCTTATGCTTGCTCCATCTTGATCGGGTTTGTAAGTGTCGACTCGATGGTGTTTGATGATTCTTTGCGTATTGGCAGAGACAGGGGGGCAGTTTTGTTCGCGATAGCCAATCCTTCTCTCGGCTCGATCATCCGCCAAACCAGGTTGCTGAAGGACGCATCCGCTCGTGGCGACACTTTGCACGCGCACGCAATTCGCCGACGCCAGAGCGAGGCGTGTCGTGACTGAGATGCCAAAGTCCGAGGATCCATCATCCCACTCAGAACAGGGAATCTTGCTACGTGGGATCACGAAGCGCTTCGGATCGCATGAGGCAGTCAGCGAGGTGGATCTCGAGGTCTACCGCGGTGAGTTTTTCACCATGTTGGGACCTTCGGGATCTGGAAAGACGACCTTATTGCGACTCATCGCGGGCTTCGAGGTGCCTGACGCAGGAACCATCTCCCTACGAGGTGTCGACGTAACAGGAATCCCGCCGTACCAGCGCGGCGTGAACACCGTGTTCCAGGACTATGCGCTTTTTCCGCACTTCGATGTCGCGCGGAACGTGGCCTACGGACTACGCGTTCGACGTGTGAAGCGCATTGAGATAGCTGAGCGCGTTAATGCGGCGCTGGAGATGGTGCAGATGACCGAGTTCGCCACGCGTCGCCCTGCGCAACTCTCCGGAGGTCAGCGCCAACGCGTCGCGTTGGCCAGGGCAATCATCAACGAGCCGCAGGTGCTCTTGCTCGACGAACCGCTCGGCGCACTAGACCTCAAACTTCGTCAAGAGATGCAAGTGGAGCTCAAACGAATCCAACGTCAGATCGGCATTACCTTTATCTACGTCACCCACGACCAGGAAGAGGCGTTGACGATGAGTGACCGATTGGCGGTGTTTCGAAGCGGCCGGATTGAACAGATCGGACCTCCGTCCGAGGTGTACGAGCGCCCGGCTACTGAATTTGTGGCCTCGTTTGTCGGTACGTCGAACGTGATCGAGGTGCCCTACGGTCGGGCAGTACTGCGCCCGGAAAAGATAGAGATATCAAACGGTCCCAGCGCCGATGGACGAACCTGCGTCGCGGGGCGCGTGATCGACGTGGCCTACCTCGGCATGGTGACCCGTTTCAGAGTTTGCCTCGACGACGGCAACACCATGACGGTGGCGCGCCAAAATAGCTCGAGTGGCTCGCAGCTCAACGCTGTTGCACCCGACAGTCGGGTGATGTTGTCGTGGGATCTCAACGATGCCTTCCCTCTTACGTCACACTCCGTTGCTGAAACGCAGCTCGGAGCACAAGCCAAAGGAGCAATATGAACAGGTCACGATGCGCACGATGGGTCAGCGCGGGAGCGGGAGCACTATTGCTCGGCGTCTTCGTCATACCGATCGCTCTCAGTGCACCAGCGGGCGCCTCTCTAGGCACGCCACCAACGCAGAACATCAAGGTGCCCACGTCGATCGGTAAGGGCGAGGGTAAATTGAACATCATCGCCTGGGAGGGCTACACCCAGCCGCAGTGGGTGAAACCGTTCGAGAACACCACCGGCTGCCAAGTCAACGTCAAGTACGCCGGCTCGTCGAGCGAGATGGTGTCGCTCATGGCCAACGGCGGCGGTCGCCAGTGGGACCTCGTCTCGGCCTCCGGTGACGCTGATCTTCGCCTCATTTATGGCGGCGACGTGAAGCCCATCAACATCAAGCTCATCCCCTCGTGGAGCGAGTTCCAACCCTTCTTGAAGTCGCCCTCGTTCAACACGATCAACGGACATCACTACGGAGTGAGTTTCGAATTCGGTCCGAACGTGCTGTTGTATTCGACCAAGACGTTCAAGACCGCGCCGACGTCGTGGTCGGTGATTTACGACAAGAAGTACAAGAGCGAGATCTCAATACCCGACAACCCGATCCAGATCGCCGACGCGGCGCTCTACCTCGAATCGGCCAAGCCCAGCTTGGGTATCACCGACCCTTATGAGCTGACCCAAACGCAGTTCAGCGCGGCCGTCAACCTGCTGAAGAGCGAGCACCCCTTGATCAAGAAGTACTGGGACCTCGCGAGCCAGGAGATCTCACTCTTCCAAAACGGTGAGGTCGTCGTTGGTGCGGCGTGGCCGTATCAGACCTCAACGCTGAAGGCCGCCCACGCCCCAGTGAATGACACCATTCCCAAAGAGGGCGCGACCGGTTGGGCCGACACGTGGATGCTGGCCGCCAACGCGCCTGATCCGAACTGTGCCTACAAGTGGATGGCGTATATGTCCACGCCCAAGATTCAAGCGCAAGACGCCATCTCCTACGGCGAAACCCCGGCCAACACGCTGGCCTGCCCGATCATGAACACGTTGGAAAAAGGTGGCTGCGCCGCGTACCACGCCAACGCGCCACAGTCGTATTTCAAGACGATCAAGTTCTGGAAGACCCCGCTTACCACGTGCGACAACGGGACGAACGATTGTATTGGCTTCACTCAATGGCAACAGGCCTGGACGCAGATCGAGGGTTAACTCTGAATGTCCGTGCGTGAAGGAGCCCGCGAACGACTGGGGGCGGCGCTGTGGCGCCGCCCCTGGTTGCGCGGGGCACTGATTCTCTCGCCACCGCTGACGTGGTTCCTGGTGGTGTACCTGGCGTCGTTGGTGGCGTTGCTCATCACCGCCTTCTTCAGTGTCAACTCACTTACCGGCAACGTCGTCTATCAGTGGACGTGGTCCAACTTCTCGCAGATTTTTACGCAGTCCGTATACGGAACCATAATTTTGAGAACGGTGATTATGGCGGTGCTGGTCACCATCACCGACGCCTTGATCGCGCTGCCGTTTGCTTTCTTCATCGCCAAGATTGCGTCGCGACGGTCGCGCCAGGCGTTTCTCGCTCTCGTCTTCCTGCCGCTGTGGGCCAGCTATCTCGCCCGGGTGTACGCGTGGATCAACATCCTCTCGAACCACGGAGTATTGCCCAACATTGAATCGCATCTCGGACTGCCCGTCACGAACCTGGCGTACACCAACGTGGCGATGTGGATCGTCTTCTCCTACCTCTGGCTTCCCTTCATGATTGTGCCGATCTACGGCGCCTTTGAGCGGGTCCCCGACTCGCTCCTCGAAGCTTCGGCCGACCTGGGTGCCGGCGCGTGGTTCACCTTTCGTCAGATCCTGATGCCGATGATCCTGCCCGGAATTGTGGCGGGCTCGATTTTCACGTTTTCTCTGACCCTCGGCGACTTCATCACGCCGCTGCTAATTGGTGGGTCCAGTTCGAACTTCATTGGCAACGCCATTTACGACAGCGCGATTAACGGCGGCGATTTGCCCTTTGCCGCGGCGCTCGCCTTTGTATCGATCGCCATCATGGCTGTCTACCTTCTACTCGCGCGCCTGGCCGGCGCCTTTGACGCGATATGAAGCTCTCGCGACTCACTCGCGGCGGCTTCGCCGTTTTCGCCGCGTTGGTCGTCACGTTCTTGCTCGGCCCACTCTTTGTCATTGTCCTCTTCGCTTTCGACAAGTCCAACGTGCAGTCACTGCCGATTCGACACTGGACCACGCACTGGTTCGCGGTCGCGTTCAACGATCCGGCGGTGCGAAGTGCTCTTTGGCTGAGCGTGAAGGCGGGTTGCGCGGCGACATTCATCGCGCTGGTCCTCGGCACGCTCGTCGCTTTCGGAATACACCGGTTCCGCTTCTTCGGTCGTGACACCGTGTCCCTCTTGCTGGTCCTACCGATCGCCCTACCGGGCATCGTGACCGGCCTCGCATTGCAGTCGGCCTTCAACATCTCACACATCGACCTGTCGATATACACGATCATTGTGGGACACGCCACCTTCTGCACGGTCGTGGTATTCAACAACGTGGTCGCCCGCCTGCGCCGCACGTCCACCTCGTTGATCGAGGCGTCATCGGATCTCGGTGCCCGGCCGTTGCAGACGTTCCGACTTGTAACCATACCCATGCTCTCGACGGCGCTCATCGCCGGGGCGCTGCTCGCGTTCGCGTTGAGCTTCGACGAGGTAATCGTCACCACGTTTACCGCGGGAGCTCAGAATACACTTCCGCTGTGGATTTTCGGAGCCATCCTGCGTGGGCAACAGTTGCCCGAGGTGAACGCGGTGGTCGTCTTCGTCTTGATCTTGACCGCCGTGCCGATTGCCTACGCCGCTCGGATATCAAGTGGCGAGCAATCATTCCGGTCGACGGGGTCAAAATAATTGTTGGGCTGGCAGCGACGCCGTCCGCGAGGCGTTCCCGACTGTATCTGTCTTAGTTCCAAATATGCCGTCTAGCATCGAATCGCTCACTTGACTGCGCTAAGCGAGACCATTGCGCACCTCGTCGGACTTTCGTCCATCAAACTATCTGTCTTCCCCCGGTGATCGTGTTGTCGGACATCGGTAGACTTCCGATTTTGGGCTCGGGGACGTCATAGCCTGAACGGAGGGGACATGAAGAGCAGTGTTACGAGCAGGCTCCGGTTCCTGGGTAAATCATTCATCATTTTACTTGTCACGCAATGTCTTGTTTGGTGCACTACCGGCGTCCCGGTCGGTGCGTCTAGCGATCAGCTCAGCGCGGCGATCTCGCAGGCCAAATTGACACATATGATTAACGCCTCGATCAGCGTTAACAACCTCCCGAGTACCGTGACGCCATCACTCAGCACTTTGGCAAACGGCGGTGACCTTGGTAGCACTCTCGATGGGGGGGCATGCGGAAACATTAATGTCAGTGCCTGGCGGGAGAACATTGCACACTGTTACTTTGGCGATACAAGGTCGAAGGTTACCGTGGCACTGATCGGAGACTCACGCGCTGGAATGTATCTGGACACTTTCGCCAACCTCGGAAAGCTTGAGCACTTCAAGGTTCTCTTCATTGCCAAAGATGGGTGTCCGTCACCGCTGGGTACATATATGACAAACAACAGCGGTGAGATGAGCGACACAGTGTGGACCGCGTGCTCGAACTTCCATTCATATATGATCTCCAACCTGAAGAAGATAAAACCACGCGTGATCGTTGTCTCAAGTAATTCGGACATTGACCTCACAAACCCTCCGCACGCAGCAACTGGTCCTGAGATTCAGGCAGACATGACTGCCTTCTTGTCTAAATTGCCCGCGAGTTCCCGAGTTATCGTGCTCGGCGGATTCCCACAACCCGCCCCGACAGCCAATCCGACCGTGTGCCTTTCGCGTAACCCGGTGAACGTTGCATCCTGTGCGTTCACTCCCTCTGCGGGTACCCAGACGGACAATGCTGCTTTTGCCTCTGCCGCCACGGCTGAAGGCGACGTGTTTGTCAATCAGACTCGGTGGTTCTGTACAAGTACTTGTCCGGCATTAATCGGTAAGTTCGTCCCTTACACGACCGACGCGTTTCACGCAGACAACACATACCTAAAGTTCTTGATCGGTGTTCTCTGGTCGTCCATAGAGCGATACGTAAGGTAGCCAAACCCACGAAAGCCGCACCCCACGACGTACGAAGGAAGCTCGAGGGATTCGCACGCTGGGTCTTGCGCCAGCGGTACTAACCAACATTCGAGTCCTCGAGCTGTCAAGCAATCCGACCACATTTGCCCAACCAGGGAGACCGCAGAACTGCTGAAACTAAGCCACTTCCCAATGTCGAACACTCACCGCGACTGTGACTCCTTCCAATTGACCAAAGGTTTCCTCTGGACCGAGTGCCGATTCACTGGCACTTTCAGCAATTTGTTAGCAGTGTTGTCAAAGGTAGAGACAACGTAGTGACTGGTGCCATAACTTAAATGCTTTCGGTGCTGCTGCATGTGCCGACGAAAAGGCAAACCCTTCGCGAGTTGGGGGCGCAAAGCCACGGGACTCTTGAGTCAGCCGGGCCGCCGAATCGGATGCTTCATGGCTTCGTCCACCGGTGTGTTCCGTCTGCTCACAGGGCAGAGCCAGGGAGCATCAGGTGTCGAATCAGAATCGTAGGGATCCTTTATATCGAGGAACCGGTATCGGGGTTCGTGGTGCTGACAGTCGAAAACGTCGGCCAATCTTGACCGGGGTGGTCGTGACTGCGTTAATTATTGGTTCAGCATTGTCTGCGGGGGTCGCGAACGCCATCGGATCACAATCGAATGCAAGTCAACCGACGAACCGGGCAATCTCAAATATTCCGAATCTCAAGGAACTCGCACACAAGGACGCAGGACGCTCGCCGATCGCCAACGCCAGCATAAAACCGAAGAAAAAGGCCCCTTCAAGCGAGGTAAAGCGTCGGCGTCGGCGTCGGCCGGTGGTGGCAGCCGTAGCCGCAACCTCGAAGACTTCCGCTTCACCGACGGCAAGTCAGGGTTCGGGCTTTGTTGAACGCAACGATACGTCACTAGCTCTGAATGGACAGCCTTATAAATTCGTAGGCATCAATATTTATATGGCCGCCAGCGTCGTAACTCCCGCGAGTTGCGACGGCGACAGTTATCCCGCGCTCAACCTAAATGCCATCTTGTCAGTCATGCCGAACGGCATCGTATTCCGTTTTTGGGCGTTCCAAGACTTCTTCGTATCTAATGGGACTTTGAATTGGACGAGTTTCGATCAAGTCCTCGCGATTGCGGCCGCCCATGGTGACAAAGTGATACCAGCCCTGGCCAACCAATACAGTTATTGCGACGGAGCCGCAAAAACTCTTGCATGGTACCAAAGCGGCTACAAAACCACGATCGAACCTGGCGATATTGTCCCATACCGGCAGTACGTGACAGACGTGGTGAGTCGCTATGCAAACAATCCCACTATCGCCATGTGGCAACTGGTGAACGAAGGGGAAGCTGTAAACGGCAGTGGGAGTTGCAACGAGTCAGCCGCCTTGGCCGCGCTGCTTGCATTTTCAAACAATGTCGGGGGTCTAGTTCATAGTCTTGATCGCAATCACCTAGTGAGCCTGGGTGCCCTAGCCGGGTACTCCGGATCGGGAGCGCAATGGTGTGGAGCACAGAACGGCGACTACCAGCTTCTGATGGCTTCGCCTGGTAACGACGTATGTGACTACCACGACTACGGATACCCCAATAAACCGATGGGGATTCCATTCGGCCCAGACCTATCTACCGCTATTGGAATGTGCCACGCTGAGGGCAAACCACTCATGGTAGGTGAGACTGGAATCGTGGACAATACCTCCGCCGGATTGGCTTCACGGGCAGCGGAGTACACAGCTAAGTTTTCGGCGCAGTTTAGCGCCGGGGCGGTTGGGGAACTTATGTGGACATGGGCAAACTCGTCCGATTACGTGTCACCCGGACACGTCAGCGCCTACCCAGATTACGGAGTCTTCCCTGGTGACCCTGCGCTGGGAGTTTTCCATACGTTTCTAAATTCGGGACTCCTCGGGTTCTCGAAGGCAACTTGACGCCCTTGACGTGACGCAGTTCTCTCTTAAGGCGCGTCCCCACTTGGGTCGACGGCCACCGGTCGATGTCCTCGAACCTCATCAAATGGCGCGCACGTATTGCTCGCAGTTTCGGAAGCGTTCAAACAGCCGAAACGAGGAACTACATGCGCCACCACGTCATTTGATCGCGTCATCGCCATCGACGGAATCGCCGTCACTGGCGTGACCTTCAGGCCAGAGGGCGTCGTGGTGAGGATTCGCCGGCGCAAGCGTTCCCACCGGTGTCCCTGCGGGTGAACCACGAGGACGCACTTCGACCGCTCGACTCGTCCTAAGCGTCACCTCGACCTTAGGGCGACTAAGTGCTTCCTCGAAGCCGAGATCTGTTGGATCGAGTGTGCGAGGTACCGACAAGTTCGTCGCGAAGATGCAGGTTGACCGGTACTTTTGCGACAACCTTAATTGGTCCCCAATGTTGCCGAGATCTTTGGAGCGGGCATCGCTGTGAAGCACCGATGGAGCAGTCAAGATTCTAGGGAATCTGCACGATAACGCCATTACAGACCGGCCAGGAACCCATTGAACTCGACTCTCGAGTCATCGTTTGCACACTTCTATGAGCCGACTCTCAAATCCTTGGAAACAAATAATTGATTTCGAAATCACAACCGAGCAGACGGAGAACGTGAACTTCTTGGTTGTCGTTCCCCCGTTGGCGCTCGTCAAAGTCTCGATGGCCGGCCATGATCTGACCGGACCGCTAATTTCTCCCGTTAATGAGTCCAAGGTGAGTCACGCAGGCTGCGACGACGCTGGTCACCGTCAGTTCGCACATGAGACGACGACCTTACGTCGAAGTGGATCATCGTGAAGAGTACCTAGTAGGTTGTCCACCATGTCACGCGACATTCTACGAATTTTGCGGGGCTGTTTGATATCGCGACGGACCCTTTGGATCCGCGCCAGACTTCTGGTTGGCGCCCTCGTCGCGCTGACCACGTTCTTCGTACCGGTTACCTCGCTTCTCGCGACGAGCGCAAAAGCGGACTCTTTGCAAATGTCATCAGACAATTCCGCAACGGGTTGGTATTCGAATGAACCCCTTCTATCTCCAGCCAGAGTCAAGGGCGGCGACTTCGGTGAACTCTTCGACACTCAGCTCAGTGGTGAGGTCTACGCGCAGCCCCTAGTCAGCCACGCCACCGTGCTGGCAGTCACGGAGAACGATCACGCCTACGGTCTCAACGCCACAACCGGAGCCATCGAGTGGCAGGACGTCTTTGGTCCTGCCGCCGACCCGGACGCCCAGATCGGCTGTCCAGCTACGGGATCAGTTTTGGGGATAACGGGAACACCGGTCATCAATCCATCAACCGGCATCGCCTACTTCGTTGCCGCAAGAGACTCCGGCACGAACGGCGCCACTCAGTGGTTCATGGAAGCCGTCAGCGCACAGTCCGGAGCGACGGCGCCGGATTGGCCCGCGGGAGGCGTACAGATACAGGGCTCGGCCGACGGTGATCCGGGCACCGTCTTTAACGGGCAGTATCAGTTGCAACGCCCAGGACTTGTTCTCGTAAATGGTGTCATCTATGCCGCCTTTGGCGCGTTATGCGACGTCGGCAACTGGGAGGGCTGGCTCGTCGGAGTTAGTGAATCGAGCGCGAGCATTACCACCATGTGGTCCACAGAAGAGAACGTGCCCGACATGGGTTTCAAGCAACCAGGCTCTGGAATATGGCAGTCCGGATCACCTCCCGTTGTGAACAGCCAAGGTGACATCTTCGTTGCCACTGGTAACGGCGATGATCCGACGGGGCCTCTACCTGGCAGCGACGCGAACGCTGATACGTATGGCGAAGCCGTGATTGAATTGAGCACCTCAGGGGGAACTCTTCATCCCATCGACTTTTTTATTGCCGCCGATGCGCAGGCTCTCAATGCCCAAGACGGCGACCTCGGATCAGGAAGTCCTGTGGCGCTGCCCGCGAGCATGGGAACAAAACAGGAACCCAACGTCATGCTGATTGACGGAAAGCAGGGGATCCTGTATGTGTTGAATCAGAATAAACTGGGCGGCTTTCAACAGGGGGCCAAGGGGACTGATGAAGTTCCCTCGGAGGTGGGTTCTTACGGCGGAGTGTGGGCAAAACCTGCAGTCTGGCCCGGAAATGGGGGCTATGTATATATTCCGACGACCGGAATGTCTGGATTCGCGACTGACGGCGGTTCACTTGACGCATTCAAGCGCACGGTGAGGGCCAACGGCGTAGTGTCGTTCACGCTCGCTGGAGCGACCGCCTACAGCGGCAACATCTTCGGCTACGGCTCTGGCACGCCGATCGTCACTTCGAACGGCTCTAAGTCAGGGTCAGCGCTGGTATGGATCATTCACGCCATCGGTCCAGGCGGAGTGGACTCACAGTTGGAGGCGTATAGCCCAATACCGGTGAAGAAGTCCCTAGACGAGGTCTGGAGTTCGGAACCCTTTACCTCCAACGTCTTCGACCAACCAGGTGTCGAAAACGGCATCGTCTACGTCGGAACGGCTAGCCAGACGCTTTTGGGTTTTGGCGCGGTTCCTTCGAAAACCCCGGCACTGGTCGGTACCAATGTGATCTTCCCCGTGACTGTTGTTTCGCAGTCGGTTACTCAGAGCGCCACATTCACGGTGTCCGCACCCACGACGGTGTCGTCATTCGCGGTGTCCGGGAGCTACTCCATGGGTGCGCCAAGTGCGTCCTTGCCAGCGTCGCTGGTGAAGGGCCAGTCGATCACCGTACCCATCACCTTTACCCCGACCTCCCTTGGCGCGAACTCGGGAACACTCACGGCCAACGTCTCCAGAGCCGCCGCCGCGATCACTTTGAATGGACAAGGTGAGACGCCAGCCACCTCGTTCACGATCTCCCCTGACGAGGCAAACTTCCTTCCCGAACTCATTGGTGGTCCTGCATCGAAGCCCGAACCAATCACGTTTACGAATGTCTCTTCAACTCCCATCACCGTGACGGGATTCGCTTCACCGATATTGCCATTCTCGGTGACGAATCCTCCGGCGGACCAGACGATTCAGCCGAACGGCGGGACACTCATCGTCAACGTTGTATTCCATCCGCCGAGTTCCTCAGGCGACTTTGTGCACGTCTTCAACAGCGTCGCGACCCTCGAAACTAGTGCGGGGAATTTCGGTATTGCGATCTCGGGTTCGGCGGATCCGCCAGCCAATATCAGCACGGCGCCCGACGTCCTCAATTTCGGTAAGGTCGCAGTGGGCTCGAGCGCGACGTTGGAATTCGATCTCGGCGACCAAGGAGGCTTCCCTCTTCGAATCATCCGGTCGACGCCACCCAGAACCAACGGCTTTCGTGCCCTAACAAATCCATTTGTTCAGTTGGCCAAAACCAGTCCACCTCACACCATCGCTTCGAACACTTCAGTCCAAGAGACGGTGAAGTTCGCACCGACAAAAAATGGATACGTGACGGCAACGTGGCTGCTCGAGGGCAACGACGGCAATGGCGTTCAAAGAGTCACTCTCATGGGAACGGGATACACGCGTTGACCCGCCGCAGTAGTAGCAAACTCCGGGACTGGTCTGTATTTCAGTTAGCGACCGTCGTTCTCGCCTTATTGCGTCGCGCGTCGGTGGCGTAGAGACCATAGATGCTGACCAGTCGCCCAACGCGCTTGTAATGAGCGCCGTAACCCCGCTTAGCCAGTTCGTTGGTAAGACGCGGACCGCCAGAGGAATTGTTGAAGTGACGAGCGACCGAGTACTCGCGACCTCGACGAGGCCCACCTGGTCAACGAGATCCGCGACATTCACGACCTCGGTGGCGGATTGGCGACGACCTCTCGATAGACCCGCTCGATCTGGGGAACCACGATGGCTGCTGAATATCTAGCGGCGCGTTCGCGAGCAGCCAGTCCCATTGCTACACGTTGTTGAGGATCTGCCAGGATCTGCGCAATGCTGGTCCGTAGTGTCAGAGCGTCGCCTGGTGGAACGAGAACACCGGTAACGCCATCCTCTACGATGTCGGTTAGCCCACCAATTGCCGATGCTATTACTGGACGACCCGCTGCCATTGCCTCGATTGCGACGAGCGGATGCGGGTCTGGCCAAATGGAGGGCACAATTGCGACGGCACAATGCATCCAGGCGTCCAGCACGTCGCCGTGTGGAACATCTTCCGCAACGATCACACCCTTCGGGAATTCGCGGGGCGTATCATGACGGCGCAAACCAACCAGCACCAGCGGGATCGCGGAATCAAGTCCCTGCCAAGCCTCAAGCAAGACGTCTATGCCCTTGTGAGGGCCGAGCGCTCCAGCGAACATAACGAAGTCGCCTTCGGCCGGCAAGAATGCAGGCCTGATTGCGTCATTTCGCCGCAAACTGTCATCGGATACAAATGGAGGGATCACCTCAATATTGCTGCCAACCGATACCGACGCGCAGGCCCGCGCGACCGGCGTACTTACGGCGATATATCGATCGACCCGACGTCGCGAACGCCGCGTTATGATCAGCCCGGATGTGAGGGCGGCTGAAGGTATCGCTCCGTATTGTTCACTTGCACAAACAACGCACTTGACGAATTCTGGACCACCGCAGACACCACCTTTGTGAACAAATGTGAATTTTGGACATATCACGCCATAATCGTGCATGGTGAAAACAAGGCGCGTCCGCTGAGACGGTAGAAAATGCAAGAGCGAGTGGAGTATCCATGAATGTGCGTGTACCACGTCTGGTCGGCGTTCCTGTATCAGATTGACAAGCGAATGCACTACACCAGGGTCGGGCACAGGCGGATGAAATGGACGCTCGGGATGTTCATAGAATCGGTTCAGTAACCGATTCCAGCCGTCAATCCGATGAACGGGAATATCCCCATCCATTTCAGTGCCAGCGGCACCGGATCGGGCGAGTGTGATGACCTCGACTTCATGACCTCGCGCGACGAGTTCATGGGCGAGCATACGCACATGCAAGTCACGCCCACCAGTTAGTGGTGGCGGGTACCAATCGGTGGCCTGAAAGATTCGAATCTGATTATATTTTCGTAATTGGGGCACTGAACCGCACGTGCCGGACCTGAATCATACGATCATAGGTCCACTTGTACATCGACGCTGTGACGTGATGAGTGCTGGGGTCGCGGGAAGGTTTACTCGGGCCATGGCGTGGCGCAACCTCGACGCTCGGCACCTTCATGCGTGCCTTTGCCTTCGGTCACGTTTGTCAGTTCGACGCGCTGAGCGAGACGCTGCTTCGTCATAGACCTTGTTGTCCCCGCACCAACTCAAATGCAGCAACTTCGCGGGCGGCGGATGACCACAATCTCTTCTCCTGGCTCACATTACGCCTCGGTTCGGCCATCCATCCATTTGAGTAGTGCGAGTAGGCCCTTGTCAAGCGACCAGGTCGGGAGCCAGGACAGTTCCGTCATCGCCGACTCGATATCGCAACTGGCTGCGCGGACATCCCCGTCGCGGAACTTGTGAACCACCGTCGGCTCAGGGCTGTCGAAGAGTTCTGCCACTTGACGAGCAAGATCATGGATGGTCGTTGCCACACCAGATCCGATGTCGAGTAGGCGTGGGTACGGCGCAGGTCTTTCCACCGCGGCAGCCAACGACTCAACTACGTCATCGATGAAGACAAAGTCACGCACGATCCGACCGTCCTCGTAGACCGGAAGAGGACGCCGTGATCGCGCCAACTGCGCGAAGAGCGTCACAATTCCGGTGTAAGGATTGTTTAGTGACTGTCCCGGTCCGTAGACGTTTTGGAGACGCAGAACACTGAGCGCGTTACCGTGGGCTGTCGTCCAAGCCAGGAGCATATTTTCCTGGGCAAGTTTCGTAGCGGCGTAAATGTTCGTTGGATGGGCCTCCGTTCGACCTGACGAACTTGGCAGCGGTTCCGCCACGCTACCGTCGGGTCCAACTGGATCCCAAAGGCCGGCGACAAGCTGCGCGTGGGCGCGGGGGCCGGGATAGAAAACGTTCTCACGGCAACGCCATGCTCCCTCGCCGTAAACGGCCCGCGACGAAGCGAGCACCAGTTGATCAGGTACCAATTGAGTTCGGGTCAGGGCATCAAGGAGCTGAGCAGTACCCACAACATTGACGGAAGCATGCCGAGTCGCCTCGTAGAGCGACTGACCGGTTCCTGTCTCCGCCGCCAGATGGACGACCTGTGTGGGCTTGACCAACCGCAGCACAGCATCCCAATCGGGCGCATGAGTGACATCGCCGGTAAGTAATTGAACTGACTTCGGAAGGCCGCTGGGGCGTCCCGGACTCGCATGTATCTGAGGGTGGAGGACATCCATGACCGCGACCTCGTAGCCAGCCGAGACGAGCCGGTGCGCGAGAGCACAGCCAATGAACCCTGCCCCGCCAGTTATAAGCACAGAGGTTTGCACTAAGACACTCCGAATCTTCGACAAATGAGAGACCGATCAACCTATCTCGCCGGCCAATAGAGATATTTCATTGCAACATTAAGGTCATCGACGTGAGAGGCTGCAGAGTTGCCTGACTCTGCCACTCGTGGGAACTTATCGTATCCGTCGGGGACCCATCTGGCCGCGTACCGCATCAGCAAGTCCCTGAATGTAAGCCCGTGCGATTGCCAGATTCCTGGAACGCAGCGTTCTGCCTGCATTGTAAGCCCCGTATACCGTAAGCAGACCGACAACGCGCGAGATTCTGCGCACTAACCCTTTCGTCTCAAGCGCGAAACGTAAAGGATTGCGAGCGAGGTAGTAAGCCATATTTTCGGATATCTCCAAACTACCGCGATGACCGCTGCTAGCACTAACGGCATGTACGCAGAGAACTTCACCGAGGTAACGGCACTTCCAGCCAGCGGTTCGGACTCGCTGACACCACTCCGTATCGTCGTAGTACATGAAGTAGTCAGCTCGAAATGGGCCGGCAGATCTAAATGCAGCTGACGAAACTAGGGCGCAACATGTCGAGACATAGCCAGTATCTGACGTTGGCGGTAGGGTCGCAGCAGCGCGAAGTAGCCCTCGGTGACGAGGGAAAGCGAACCAATCGCTCACCGCTCCGCCTGCGAACCAGAGTACATCCGGAAGATCAGCGAATGTCACAGCAGGACCAACCACGGCGATGCGTTCCGAGGATATTGCCTCGGCTAAACAGCGACTGAGGCAGTCGAGGTCAACTATGGCATCGTTGTTGAGAAATAGCGTCCATTCAACTTCGCGATCAAGTGCATATTCCATCCCCAAATTGTTGGCCGCGGCGACGCCCAGGTTCTCACCAAGTTCAATCAATATTGTGTCTTCCGGCATGCCCAACCGCAACTCAGCCACGTGTTCACGAGACGACCCATTATCCATGCAAATCATTAAATCTGGGCGCATGTTCATCGCGGCGAGACTCTTCAGCGCCAAGACTGTGTCCTTTGGCGAACCCCAGTTAACAGTCAAGCTCGCCGTCTTCACATATTCCTCGCGATCATGGCGCTCACTATACGCTCAGAGGAGGTGAAGCAGCTCTGGCGTGTGCAACCTCTGGTGGATATTTTCCGTGGCATCCCCTGGATCAACCTCGAAACTCTCATCATGTAACGATCCAACTCGCGCTTCATCGTCGCGATCCTAATCACTGGATGGGGCGCCTCCGAGACTGAAAGGGCGGGTCAAATAAGTACTCCCGATTCGCAGCGCGCGTCTTCGCGGCTCTTGAATCAAATAGCGAAGTTTCGGAACGACAGTCCGAGGCATTCAGCCACATCGTGGCCTGGAACGAGTGCCGCGGGTCGGACCAAGCCCAGCAGCGAGTCCGAGCGAACCGGCAGCGGCACTTTCATGCGCTCCAGGACTCGGAGCAAACCTAAGACAAGGTGCCACGGGACAGTCAGCGTCATTCTCGACTTGCTGGCCGGTTGGGACAACGCGAGCATGATTTCGCGAAATGGGGTCGGTGTCTCGTTAGCAAGACCTATCACAGTGGACGGAACGTTCTCTGCCTCGACCAGAGTCGTTACGGCGGCGACGAAGTCATCAATGTGCAAGGTAAATAGACGAGAACCACGAAAAATCGGGATCACCGGGAGGCTTGAGAGTTTCGACAGTGTTTTGGCCATCCCTCCGGGTGTGCCACCATAAACCAGACCGGGACGAACAACTATTTGGTTCGCCTCAAGGACGGATCGCTCGATCGCGAGTTTCATGAGTCCATAGTCCTGTTTCGTTGCGAAGTACGCCGACATTGATGACACGAAGATGATGCGCTCGATCCCTGCCGTGGCCGCCGATGCCAGCAATCGCTTGGAGCCCTCGACATTTCGTCCCCAGGCACGGAGTGGGTCAGTTTCACGCAGATCCCATGCCGCGTGAATCAGACAAGTGACTCCGCGGAAAATCTCGGGATCCGGGGCGCGTGAAAGGTCAAAGTACCGCACGTTTCCCTGATTCAACTCGTCATCGACATTACGCCGGTACTCCACGACCTCGAAGCCCGCGCCTCGAAGGTGAGCGACGAGGGCTTTCCCAAGGAATCCCGATGACCCAGTTACACCGACTATTGGCCCAGTGCGCTCAGCCACGGTCGTCTTCCAGGACGGAACGGGCGATACGGTGCGCGTTGGCCATTATCGAGAGGGTAAATGTTGTCGCCGGAACCGTAGGGAACACAGACGCGTCAGCGAGATGAATATTTCGCCACGGATGCAGGCGTCCGACGAGGTCGGACTGCTCACTCTGTTTCGGTGTTCGAGAGTGGGGGAAACTTCCACCAAAGTGGTAACTCTTTCCAGGCGCGGACAAGGAGATCTGGGGCACCACGGGAAAGAGACCCAATAATGGGGCGACCATCACAAGTCTTCGAGTAACAGCGCGAAGTTTCTGTCGCGCCAAGTAGTCGTCTCCTGTTGACGGCAAGAGTGTCGCGCCTGCAACTTGTCCTTCGCCGCCAGGACGCTCGAAAGATACATCAAAACCCGCGGACCACCAAGAGGGTAAGTAACCAAGTCCCACCGTGAGCCGTCGCAAGAGCATTGCGCCGAGGTCCCGGAATACAGGGAGAGTGAGAAAGGCGGGAAGCGCGTCAGTCATCGCCGTGTTAAATGGGTAGCCGTGGATCTGTACGAGGTCGTGGCCCACTTCATCAAAGGGCACCACCACGTTGAACTGATTGAGAGTAAAGGTTCCCTCTTGGGTCAGATCCTTAATTCCCTTGAGCGCCAGAAGCGGCATTAGGAACTGCGCGGACTCTTGCATATGAATCCGCCGCGACCACATTCCAAGCGACTGCGCCACGAGCCGTGTAGTGCCCAACGCCCCGCTCGCGACGAACACTTTGTCGGCACGGAATGTCTCTGTGTTGCCTGTAGCGAGCGATCTTGCAGCAACGAAGGGCCGACCTTCGTCCTCGCCCAAACGCAAGGCTACATAGCCTCCTGTGTAGGCGATACGCCTACGGCGAACCAGATCGTCGAAAGTCTGCGAAGCGGAGTAGACGAACGAATAAGGGCACCCCGTCATGCAAAGGCCGCACGAAACGCAGTCACGACCTTTGAAGGCGAGTCGGGCCTTCCCGAGTATCACGCCCTGACGACGGACTCGAAGGCGATTGCGCTCGTACTTGTTCAGGACCCGCTCGGGCCCCTCACTCAAATGCGGCAAAGGATCGGCCGATCCCCAGAGAGGAAAGTATTCAGCGAGATCATCCACTTCTCCCGAATAAGGAATCGCCCGGAGAATGGCGCGGTAGTCCGTCTCAATATCGCTGCGCGTGAATGGCCAATCGTCGAAAGTCGCGCCACTGAAAACCATGGCTTGGGCGCCCCAAGTATTACTGAAGCCTCCGTAAGCGCCGGAGATGACGCGGGAGTTGACACCGCCTTCACTACGCAACCCGTCGAGCTGGCCGAAGTTCCGAAAAGGGAAGTCCGACCCAAAATTCCGCTTTTCGGGAATTCGGTGTTGTTTGCTCGCGACTGTCGTGAGACTGATGGCTCGAAAGTCATCGACAGCCCAATCCTCCGGAACGGCCTTGGACATTCGCTCGCGTGCCTCGTCGTTCTCCGGTTCCAACCGACCACCGATGTCGAGCACTTGCACAGTGACGTCAGAGTTCGCCGTGAGAGCCAGAGCAACCCCGGCGGCGGCGGGACCGGCCCCTACGATGAGAACCTTCATCGCGGGGCAACTCGCCACGAAGATGGTTCAGTGGACTCGTCAGTCATTCCACCGGCCAGAGCTCGATCAAAAAATTTGACAAGATCAAACTTCATCGACGTTGTCACAATCACTGCCCTTATCATCCAGAATCCCCACGTCTCACATATTCAAGGGGCCGACTAGCCAATCCAGAGCAGTTTAGGTCTGAGTCACATATTGGAGAGAATTTGACAGGGTGAAATGAACGGGCTTCGTGAGTCACTACAGCGCACCGCGCGCCCGGCGAACTTTTTCAATAAGGTCGTCCTCAAATCTTTTGAGTGTCTCGACCCGGTCTCCTATCCTCGCCCAATATTCAGACGGATCACGCAACAATTCCCGCGCTTGAACCGCCACGTCCTCCGGTGAGAAATTATCGACACCGTGAGCCCACTTTTCAATACCGAGATCCGTGTACGCGCCGAAGCCCTTTCGTTCGTAGCTCAAATGAATTGCCGGAATCCCTGCATTGATCGCCTGGAGAGCCCCATGCAGTCGGACTGAAATTGCTACACCGACTTCTGGTCGGGCGAACAGTTCCTCAGTACCCCGAGACTCAGTAATCCCAATTGAGGCGTAGTACTGCTTATCGTCCTGGCCAGAGGCTGTGCTGTGTACTGCCCACTCCAACGGCATTATCGAAGCCAGTTGAAGGAGTCGGTCTGAATGCTCTTTGTTGTGCAACTCTCGAGCAATCAGAACGACATCTTGACCGCGATCAAGTGGATTACCTATGCCAAAATCGCGAGCGATTTTTATAACTGCTAGGTCGGGGTAGCGCTCCAAACCACATCCAGTTACTTCGCGTATCGAAGTGTCGTCTCTGGCTAAGGCGATGTCAACGTTCTTCAAGTGTCTCCGAATTGCCTTTCCGAGCGCCCCTTTCAACGGACCGATGCTTTGTGGCATGTATATGGACGGTGCCCGCGAGGCTGCGCCAAGCGCCAGCTGTGGGATGTGAACGAGACCTGTCAAGCGGGAGGCTGAACCTCCCGACGTTCGAAGATATCCACCCCCTACGCCGACGACCAAATCAGCGTGTCGGACAAGTTTTCCCAATTTCGTCAATGAGGCGAACTTTCCGGTCGTGACGCCCGAGAATGCGAGTACACCGACGGTCAATGATGATCGAAGGCGTTGAATTCCTCTTGTCCCAAATGCTGGATACTGAAACGTTGCAATTGAGTCTGAAAATGTCCCCGCCCTTATGGCGACTACACAGCAGTCACTCTCGCGCACTCCTGCTTCTCGCAAAATACGGATGGTCTCCGCGACAAGGAGACCATCTCCTCGATTGCGGGCGTCATATGCCTGAAGGATAACAACGGGAAAATGGCGCACTCGTCAGGATATAGCGCAGAAGATACGACCGCGAAAACTTGCATTATTCGAGTGGGTAACAGATTCTGGCTTCGTCTGGCAACGATGTGTGCGACTTCCACGATTACGGATACCCAAACGACCCGAGGAGTTGCCGTTCGGCACGGTTGGCGAAAGCGGGGTCACGGTCGATTCCACCACAGGTCTTGCATCGCGAGCGACAAAGTTCTCAGCGAAGTTTGACACCGGTGTTGTCGGAGAACTGATGTGGGCATGGACGCCACACCCCATTTTCGTGTATCCAGAGGAACGTCCCGATTACGGAATATTCCCAGGTGACCCGTCTCTAACAGTGCTGCAAGCGTTTTTGAATCCTCAACCGTGAACCTTGCGCCGAACGATCTTCATAAAGAACCACGACGATTAAATTCAGTTCGATGTATCCTCGCTTGTCCCTCGCGGAGCTTTATGAACACGAGCACGCACCACTGCCGTGATTGAAAATAAAAGTGTGCAACATCCGAGTGCGACCGAAATCGAGAGTTTGGAGAGACCCACTGGCGCCGCCCCAAGAGCCACAGCTGCAGTCGCCGAAAGTGCAAGGCTCGCCCCTAAGGTCGAGAGCACATACTCTCCGGGAGAGAATTGCCGCTTCGGAAGTATCGCGCTAACGAGAGCGAATCCGGGCACAATGAATACGATGAGCAATCCGAGTGTGACACGCGCTATCGGAAACATGTCGATATCCGCCGTCGAGATGGCGAGAACACCGACGGCACACGACACCGCCAGTAGGACGAAGTGAATCCGCTTCATTGGTATGCCACTCTGTCTTGGAAGTAGGTCATAAGGGGCACACAGGATCCATTTTCGATTCGCGACACGTCGAAGATCTCAACTTCATAATTGATATAGACCTCATCGATACAGGGGGAGGTAACGAACTTCTTCAACGAGTCCGGAGGGAACGCGTTCTTGTATTCCCCGGCGCCGGGTTCCTGAGGACTGAAGTAAAACCCAGGAGTCGGGGGAACGCCCTTTGTCATTTGCCTGTCCACGAAAAGAAAATGTATTCTGGTCGACTTGATGTCGCGAACGACAGTCCAATCCAATGACTTGGCAAAAAAAATCGGCCAGACCTTGTTTTCCGCGACCGTGTTCTGCTCTCCGTAGGTAGCGAGCGCGAATGAATCGAGATCATCTGAGGCAAAACGTTGGTTTATGCCCAAATGCTCGCGCGCCCAATTCGAGGCGCTGATCGCATCCGGCTGGACCAGCCATGGATATCCGTGCGGATGAGACGCCTCCGGCAGCAGTTCGTAGAACGATTGCCCAACGGTGATCTCGCCAACGAACACCAGCGTCACAAATAGCGTAGCTAAGGCTGTCTTTTTCCACCCAATGACTCCAAAACCAAAGGTCGAATGCTGGTGCATACGATCTCGCGTCCACTTGTTGTCGATGACCAGTAGTCCGAGGACACACGCCAGTCCGGCGAAGACATATTCCGAGGATCGGCCCGATAAGTCGACCCCCGCTGGGGCAAGTCGCGGCACGAGGCTCAGCGGAAAGAGAACGGCCACGCCAGCGGCGGCCACCATCGGTGCACTATCCCGATGACGCCAGGCTAAGTAGAGGCCAGGGGGCAACGCCAATAGAAGAACTCCGACCGCGGCAAAACCCGCAATAACTTCCCACTCCGGGGTGAGGAAGCCACCGCTTACGTAGAGGTGGCGAGGTGAAATGTGGCCAAGCGCCAATGAGATCGTCTGTCGAAGGGCGGGAAGAAGATTCTCCGTGAACAAATAAGTCGAAGCCGGCCGAGCAACGAAGAAGAACCAGACCAGAGTTGTCGTGGTCGAAACGAGTGCCATCAATCCGATGACTCGTCGTGCATGTGAGGCTCGTCCGCTAAAACGCTCAACCAACCACCAAGTGATCAATAACGCCGAAAGGGCAAAACCAACGACGTGGTGAGTGACTGTCACGGCCATTATGGCGACAATTGCGACGACCAGTGGAACTTCACTCTTTAGGCGGCGGGTACGACCAAGCCACCAGATAGTAAATGCGGCGAGTGGCAGTGCCAAATTTTCATACGAAAAAGCGGCACTCCAGAAAAGGAACATTGGATTCGCAACATAGATGAGGCTGGCGCCCGCCGCCGCCCTATCAGACCTCGTCACTCGCTCAGCGATCAAGAAGAAGCAAGCAGAGAAGAGAAGACGCGCGATCCCAATCACAATGAGGCCAGACGCGAAAGGGCTTAGACCGGAAAGATTTACCAGCCCCGCCGTAATCGCAGCAAGGCCCGGATAAAAAGCGGCAGTTGGCAGAAGTGGGTTAGATGTAAATAGATGGTGCGTGCGCAGGATTTCTTGCGTGTTGCGAAGATGAATGTATTCATCGCTAAAGGTAAAAGCGGTCGGAGAACCGAGATACTTGACAAGATAAAGAGAAGCGCCAAGTAAGACCACTAGCGTTAGTCGTTCTCGACGATCCACGTCTTTCATCAGCAGGCGTACAGCAATCGGAACGAAGATGATGAGTATTCCGAACCAAAAGAAAAGTGACGACCTGGTGTATCCGTAGCCGCGACGACTTTCTGAGTCCCCAACCGCGACAGATGCAATTCCTAATGCGAGGGTAAGCGCGACAAGCGATATCCACAGGCGATTGACGCGAGAGACCGGGGGTAACGAATGAACGGTCAAGGGAACAGTCATTAGTGAAGAGTTGAGGCGTTCGTCGCCCCAGCGATCCTCAGTTGCCTCACCGGTTCAAGAGCGAAGACGCGGCTATCCCTAATTGTCACGCTTTTGCGATTGATAACCGGCATCTTCCAATCCTCCTTCGTCTTGGCGAGAATACTGAAGTAGGCGCACGTGAGGTGCTTGTCGCCCATCAGAGGATAAGGATAACAATCGATCGCTAAGAAAATCCGCATCAGGCAGTGCCGAGGCGCTTGGAGGACCCGACCTTGCGATCCACAATCGAGGTTCTCCTCAGGTCGAAAACTACGAATACGCATCCGCATAACTGCATTGCAAGAAAAGCCCATCCGACGGCGCTGATGCCGAGCTCAGGAAGAAAAATCCAGGACAACACCACTATGCCGAGTCCCATTCCCACGTTGAGAGCCGCGCCAACAGCAAGCCTCCCCTGTACACGAAGCAGAGCAACGTAAACGTTGGTTACCGCATCGGGGATTGAGGCGACAAGCACGATTCGTAAGAGTCCAACGCCGTGACGTTCGTATGCAGGACCGAATGCGGACAACATCAGCCCACCGAGAAACAAGATCCCTATTGAACAAGGTACGATTATCGCTCCGATAACCCCTAAGGCCGCTCGAGCCTTCCCTAACAATTCGTGAGGGCTATGCGCACCTTCGGCAAACAACGCTTGTGAAACCGAGGGAGAGATTATCAAGAAGATCCCGGCCATCATCCACGTCGTGTAAAAGTAGGCATTGTCACTCGCTGAGAGTCGCTCCGTCACTAGCAAGGGAACGACATACGGCAGGAGCGCCCCCCCCATGCCGATGAGTTGGTTACCCGCAAGACGAGACCGATGACCTAGCGCCGTTCTTATGAGGGTTGATGTTCGAGAGGGTCGTAACGGACTCGCTCGCCGGATTAGGAGAAATGCTCCGACTCCGACTCCGATGACGGAAGCCACGGCCCATGCGCTGAGCAAATTGAGCGAGTTGGCACCAGCCACCAACATGAAGAGCACGACGACGAGAAACTTGCTGACGGCTGCGACCATGTTTCGAACCACCATGTTTCCGGCGGCTCGCTCCGCGATGAAGACACTATCGAGTACGACGCCAGCAGTCGTGGCTATCGTCGCCACCGCAAAGAGCGCAGCATACGAGAATCTATGTAGAACTTCGAGATCTGGAGCGAAGAAAGGTAGTGCAAATATCGTCGCGCACGCCAACGTGAGACTCAGGACGACCGCAATCATGATCCCAGCCCAGAAAGTAACTGACCACCCTTCGGCGTCTTTATGCGAAGACATGGACTGAATGAGCATTCCAGAGACTCCAAGGCTCGATAGGAGGACCATGATGGTGCTCGCTGAGACAAGAGCCGCCGTCAGCCCAACTACGCTCGCAGGAAACAAGTGCGCAGCCACCAACCAGAAAACGAAACCGAACACTGAGTTAATGACCGTGGTGACCATGATGAAGAGACTGTTACGAAGAAGTGAATCGTTGCGGACATGTTCAAATAACAATCGGGGGGACCGCCACAATCGACCCCGATGCCTTCGACTAACGCGCACGGTCAACGGTTTATCAGACACGTGATTTTTCTCTTTTGGAGTCGAGCACATTCATTCGACTTGTCCCATCGGACGTTGCGCTGGTGAACAATCAATGTCCTTCATTAGATTTTCGTAAAGCGTGACCGTCCGATTCCAGGAATGCGGATCTCGAAAACGTCGCCCTCGTAAAGCGGGAAGCAATCGAATGGCATCTCGGAGTGAAACAGGATCCCTGGGCGAAGAGAGTATGGCCCCCTCGTAATCCTTGACGGCCGCCGGAAGCCCCCCTACTGCAGTGATAACCAGAGGTAGTCCGTTACTCATTGCTACGTGAGCGGGAGAACTGGCTGACGACCGGTGATATGGCAGAACAACTGCGTCGGCGTTTGCAAAGTGAGCGACTACTTCGTCATCGTGTACGAAACGGTTGATCAATGTGATCCGTTGACGGTGCCGACTCTGTTGAATCAGTCGGACGGGCAGATCCCACCCCTCCCACGTTTCACCGACGACCGTCAACCAATAGCTCTTCACCTCTTCATCGTCGAAGAGATCAAAGGCGCGAACAAGATCCTCTAATCCTTTGTAGGGGCGAATTAAACCAAAGAACAATAGATTGAGAGTATCCGAGGGCGCTGAACGGTAACTGATCCCTGCTGAGATGCCAGTGGCATTTTTTGACGAATGGTGATCCAAAGGTCCATGAGGAATGACAACGCAAGGACGTCCGCGTAATCGATAACTTTTGTTAACCGGCTCCCGGTCAGACTCGGAATGTATTACAAAGGCGGACACGAGCCTAAAGAAAGGCCGCCCCAAAACTGCAATCCATGCTCGGGCAAACGGGATTCTCTCTTCGCCGCTGTCAACGACCTCGTGAATTTCAACGATGATCGACGCTCCCTGAAGCCGGGCGAGAAGCGCTAAGGCGAGGTAAGTGTGGAGCACTGATCCCGTCCACCATTCGAAAATGACGACGTCAGGTTTCCACTTCTTAAATTTGATGAGATCGTGAAAGAAGTGCAATCCCCAGTACCAGTCGATGCCATTGAACACGTCTATCGCGGAGTCATAGTCCAGACGAGTTGAGGTAGTGCCGACGCGCGATCGTCCGGGATACAGGAATGTCGGGATGAGCCGGCGCATGGGGATGGCCGCGACCGTAAAGCGTTCGGCGAGAGCATTTGAGAGCCGAAGCGTGTAATAACTCATCGCACTGAGGAAGTGAGTATCTGCGCCAACCACCACCACCCGCCTCGGTCGTCCCGTCGAGCTATGGCTCGGTGGCGATGCAGAGCGATCAGTCATTAATGGAAGATCATTTCAAGCTCAACTCCGCCTTATCCAATGGCGTTCGTTCACTTCATCGTGTGACGGCTTCGCCATATGAAGCGATCATCCTGTCTCGGTGGTGGGCTGTAGAAAGCGCACCGACTGAGACGAACGCGCGGTCCAAGGAGTCGTGACATTAATCGGCGTTCGAGGGGTTTGCAGGGGTACCGTCAACTCGCGCGACTCAATGATGCGCTCCGCAAGTTCGCGCCACGCGTCGGGGCTTGGGAAGCCCAATTCGCCGAGTCTCAAGGCATGTTTCATCGCGACGTGAATTGACGTCGGTCGGTGCCCATCAGCCATAAGTCCGCCAACGTATCCGCGCCCCACGATGGGAGCCTTCGAGCTGGCGAGAACAACTGTTACGATGCCGCAGTCGACCGCCGTAGAGAACGCCCGCGAATCAAAATCCGGGTCGACCATGCTCAAGGTGGAGGAGGCGTTACAGAACTCACGAAGATCGCCAGCGGACATGTCGTCACCAGAGAACTCCACGTGTCGTGCGTGATAACTGTTGGCGATGATGCTCTCCATGGCGCGTCCTTCGTGACGCATTGCGACTTGCAAGGTATATCTGTTGATTCGAGCAACGGGAATTGCATCGAACGCCGCCATTAGAGCTGTCAACGTCTCGCCACTTCCACTCGGCAGGAAGGCTGTGAGTAGTTGCGGTCCGGGTCGACGGCTTCGCCCGGTCAACGACAGAGCTCGATGCGCTTGCACCCGGGGCCTGTACGAACCGAATGCAGCGATGAGCTCGTTGGCTTCGTTAGCGTCTCCCACCACAACTCGGTCGGCCTGGCGGAGCGTACCGACCAGTGAAACTGCTCGAGCTTCTCGTGATGGTGGAAGGCTCGCGCACAGGACGACCGTCGCGACTCCGGCCGATTTTGCCACCTGCAAGAATTCTCGAATCCACTCGTTGTCGATGCCCGGCCAGGCATAAGCGATTGCCAATCTTGTG
Source organism: Acidimicrobiaceae bacterium (assembly GCA_003167415.1). Taxonomy (GTDB): domain Bacteria; phylum Actinomycetota; class Acidimicrobiia; order Acidimicrobiales; family RAAP-2; genus RAAP-2. Next base: position 33,183 of record PMTF01000004.1, read on the forward strand.
TCCCGACCGATCCATTGATGAAAAAACCTCTTTCGAGCCTTAGCGTTTCGCGGAGCTTGGTATCGTTGGTGACCGAAATGAAGTTCCGCGTCGTGAGTTGCGGCCAGCGAAGGAGCGCGGTGGAGACCCATCGTCGGATGGGTCCCAAGATCCACTTCAATGCGGCGAACTGGCGATGTTGTGGCCAGAGCCATAACGATTTCGGAGACAATAATTCCGGGAATCGTCAACGACGTTCCGGGTCCCGCCACCACAATGCACCTTTCATCACGGTCACTGGGCGCAGCTATGTTCTCGAGGTCAGACAGGCGCGACACGATACCCTCTCAATTTCTCGATCACGATAAGACGGATGAAGCGAAGCACAAGGCCCAAGACACCACCCTTTCCGCGACGAGGCTCGAGAATGTATTGCACATAAGGCCCCGGAACTTTCGCGACTCGCATGAAATCATCACCCGACCGACTTTTGACTTCAACGACGTCGACTCGATCAGGATTGGAGTTAGGAACGAATCCCCAGTACTCAATGTCGTCGCGAGTCGGTAAAAATGCGAATACCGAGAATCCCAAACACCTTTGGGCCCCCGACTGGCCACCCTTCAAATGAACAATTCGTACGGGGTCGGCTGGCTCCACTCATCTCCTCCGCATCAGCCCTCGCACATAAAGGCTTACAGACATTCACTTGAATGTCAATCTGAACCCAACCCTTAAACACGTACCTGACAAATTCCATCATCTCGAAGCGCAGACTTGAGAGTTAGGGAACACAAAGGTTTTGGACGATTTGGTCATATCCGTGACGCAAAGTGCCATTTCTCTTGAAACTACACGAATGGTATTTTGTGACTTGGCGCCACCATTTGACAATTTTTGTTTTGTTTGAGAGTGTTGTGAATGCAAGGGGCGACACGGAAAGACGGAAGTGGAAACTGTCAGACTTGATGATTCGTCGTCAAACACGGACAATGGTTTACTTACACGGAATGCGCACCGGAAGCCGAGCGTTTCAGTGATGATACCTACGCTCAATGAAGCGCGGAATCTTCCGTACGTTTTGAATACCGTTCCCGATTGGGTGGACGAGGTCATCATTGTCGACGGACGCTCGACGGACGACACGTTGCGAATAGCAAAGGCACTTCGGCCTGATATCCGGATCGTTTATGTGATCAAGCCGGGTAAAGGCGCGGCCATGAAGGCCGGCTTCGAGGCCGCCTCAAGTGATTTCATCATAGCTCTGGACGCTGACGGCTCAATGGACGGAGTTGAGATCGGTGCATTTCGCGACGCTCTCGAAGCTGGAGCGGATTACGTCAAGGGAACTCGTTTCGGTCCAGGAGGCGGATCCGCCGACATCACTAAGTTCCGGCGTTTTGGCGACGGCGGTATTTGCCTGCTAATCAGATTGTTGTTTGGAGGCCGCTATACCGACGCGACGTATGGCTACATCGGTGTTAGAGCCGAGTCCGTGGAGAAGATCGGCATTGATTCAGATGGTTTCGAGGTCGAAACGCTGATTGGGATTCGAGCGCATAGAGCTGGTCTTAGAACTACACAAGTCCCCTGCTTTGAGACGAGCCGAATTCATGGCACCAGCAATCTGCGCGCCCTCCGAGACGGTATTCGAATCTTCGTTGTCATTGTCAAAGAGAGATTCAGGAGAACTCGACATGCGGCGTCCTAGTTTTCAATCCACGAACGAGGGCGTTTGCTTGGTCCGAATGGTCCTAGTCGCGGGCCAAGGTCGAAACTAAGCGTTCCCCGGATTGTGGTCTCGCAAATCGTAGGGGTGCTCGCCCAATGCCGTCCAGTGACAACCCGATTCACTTCTTTCCCCGCGAACACGCTTCCTGCTGACTCGAGGAGCTGCTTCTTCGACGCCGCGATCCGTCATGAACGTGAGTCATCACCAAAGTAATTCAACCGTTCTCGAGATTCCTTTTATTGAAAAATCTGAACACCATTACGTCGAGGTCCCTGGCAAAGCGGAATATGAACGCGAAGTGACACTTGGTCGAGCTCCGCGGTCGCGCTACTTCGAACCCACGATTGTTACTCCAACCAGGCTCGAATATACGACCTGTTGAGAATCTGTCGTGAGAGGTTTGCGTTGGTGATGCGAGGGTTGGAAGACATCTAAAGGGCACACTTTTGAGGAAAACTCCAACCTCCCGATTCGGGAACATAGCTGCGGCTACTGCTTTGATTACGGTGGCCTGCTTTGTTGCGTCACCAATACCCGTCGCAATGGGTAGCCCAACGGGGAACGTCTGGAATATCGCGACGGAGCCTTCGCCAACGGGGAGTTGGTACGCAGTGAACTACGGCGACGGGCAGTGGGTCGCAATAGGTCACTCAGCAGATGTCGCCGACTCGCCCGACGGCTCGACTTGGACGGAATATCCCGTGCCGGCCGGATCTTGGCAGTCGGTTACGTATGGGAACGGGCACTTCGTGGCACTCTCATCGACAAGCGCGAGTCCTGAGGAGCTTGTCTCGACGAATGGGCACAATTGGACTGCGGCCACTGGGCCGGCCGGTCCATGGACCGCTCTTACTTTCGGTGAGGGACGCTTTGAGGCGGTGAGTTCGGCCGGACAGATCGACACTTCGACGAATGGGATGCAGTGGACGGAAGCATGGCATCACAGTAACTATGACTTCACGTCGGTCGCCTACGGAAACGGGCGCTTCATTGCAGCTGACTCGGCCCAGGGCGCAGTATCGATCTCGACCAATGGCGTGAATTGGAGTCTCCTCTTTCCGGCGCCCAACACGGGGACAAAATGGGGAGCCGTCGTCTATGGCGAGGGCGAATTCGTGGCTCTCGATGGTTCGAGCTCTGGCTACATCGCGACGTCCGTGTACGGCAACGTCTGGACTCTTCATCAACTCTCTCCCGCTGAGGAGATAGATGGCGCAACGTTCGGTTGCGGCAGCTTTGTCGGCGTCGGTCAGTCCACGGTGTCCACCGAAAATTTCATTTCGTCGACCTCCGGAACGGCGTGGACCACCACCGCGGTGCCAATTGACACAACTTCAAACTGGACCGCCGTCGGCTACGGCGCTCATCGATTCGTCGCGGTCGATGCCTCAGGCAACATTGCCTGGTCGAGGACAATCGCCAACTGTTCCGCGATAATACCCACATCGCCGCAGCAGGTCTCTGGGAACATCCATAGTGGCAAGGTCTGGACCTACATGCATCCGCCTTCCAGCGCGGGCGGTGCGCCGGTCAACGGCTACCGCGTGAACATTTCCAAAGGAACGTTCACCAAGCAGTGCTCCGCACCTGTCTACTTTGAACCCAACTGCATCATCGCCGGGCTCGTGAACCATCAGGTGTACTGGCTCACCGCGCAGTCGCACAATCGCTTCGGCTACTCGGTGCCGACGGACCCGGAGTTCGTAATCCCGGTCGCCTCATTGAGCTTCAACGCAATGGCGTCAGAGCCGGTCGTCTCTCAAGGCGGCCCGGTCGTGGTGCAGGTCACGGGTGTTCGCGCCAACAATGAGGGCATCTATCCAATCACCACAATCACGGTGCACGTTGGTGCGACAATCGTTTACTGCCATCCGAACCCCTTCGGCGAGTGCTTACTCACCGTCTCGAATCCAACCATCGGGACTGACTCGATCTACGCGACCTACACCGGTTACGGAACGTCGTATCAGTCGCCGACGTCGTACGTCAGGGTCGTTTAGTGACGTTGCTCGGACGCCGAGCGAGAAATCGACGCAACTTGGCTTGACGCCCTGCCAATTTGGTCTAGCGGATGACCATTTGGCGAAACAGGCGACTACGACAGCGTTGCGATCACGATAGCGATCTCGGATTGGCTGGAACCCGCTGCCGAAATGGATATCGTCCACCCCTTGAGTCCGAGCGCAGCGAGGCGGCCCTGTAAGTACGTCGCCACCGCCTCGGCCCGCATACGGCCCAGCTCGATGTTCTTGGCCACGAGCGCCTTATTGCGCTCACTGGCCGCCGTGAGTTTGTCGCCGTAGCCAAGCAGGGCGAGCTGCGTGTCCCTCTTCGCCTTCACCTCGTCGGCGACGTTTTGAATCTGACTCTCCAGCGCTGGCGAAAGGGTTGACGATCCGAGAGCGAAGGGTCCGACTGTCGGCCCCGTGGGCGGCGGGGTGATCTTCTTGTTCTTCTTCCACTGGGCGTAAAGGGTGGTCGACGCTGCGAAGGAGTAGGCCGCGCCGTTCGTGTAGCTTGCGCCCGATCCGTTAACCTTGGTGTTCCAACTGGTGAAGGTGTAGCCGGCGCGCGTGAACAAACTGTTCGGCAATGCCGTTGGCGTGTTGTCACGCTCCGCGGCCATGGAACCAGTACCGCCATTGGCGTTGAACGTGACTGAATGTGTCGCCGCTTTGCCGGCCTGCCACTGGGCGTAGAGAGTGGCGGGCGTCGTGAACGGATAGATGGTGCCGTTCGCGTAGCTCACGCCTGATCCGTTGGCCGCGGTGTTCCACTTCGTGAAGGTGTAGCCGACGCGCGTGAACTGATTGATCGTTAACGCCGTTGGCGTGCTGTCGGTCTCCACGGCCATGGTGCCCTCACCGCCGTTGGGGGTAAAAAAGACTGTGACTGTGCTGTTGCTCACCGTGAGCGTGTAGGTCCACCTGCCAGCATTGCCATTAGCGTCGCGGTCGGTACCCGAGACCGTGTAGGACCCTGCGACGAGCGCGCCCGTCGTGGTGATGACTCCGGCACCGCTTACTTTGAGACCAGTGCTGGACACGGTCGTGACGAAGGTGACCGCTCCGGTGTTGTTGACGACGGTGATGGGTCCAGGCGCGAACGTGCTTGAGGCCGTCGACGTGGTGGCACCCGTGGTCGGAGACGTTTGAGTGATGGCGTTCGAAACCGTGAGCGTATAAGTCCAGGTGCCGGTGTCACCACTCGTGTCACGGTCGGTGCCCGAGATCTTGTACACGCCCAGGTCGAGGCTGCCGGTGGTGGAAACCTGGTTGCCACTGAGCGTGAGCCCGTCTGAGCGGCTCGTTACGTTGAAGGTCACCGGGCCCGTGTTGTTCGCAACGGTGATGGGTACTGGTTGGAGAGTGGCCGACGCTGTTGTCGTCGTAACGCCGAAAGTTGGTGACGTTTGGGTGATGGTACCGTGGACCCCACTGCCGTTGACCGTGAGCGTGTACGTCCACGCGCCGGAGTCACCGTTCGTGTCACTGTCGGTGCCCGAGACGGTATAGGCCCCCGCGGCCAACGTGCCGGCCGTCGTCACGCCGCCACTGCCGCTGACCGTCAAGTTCGTGCTCAGCGGGGAGGTTACGTAGGTCACCGCTCCCACGTTGCCCGAGACCGCCAGCGTGTCAGTGAAACCCGCGCTGCCTGCGACGTCGACGGCGCCCGAGGTTGGAGCAATCTGGGTAATTGCGCCGGCGGCCGACGCAAAGGGAGCGATCACGGCCATGCCGGCCAATGAAAGGGAAAGGGTGCATAGCCAAACTACGACCTTGACCGAAATCGCTCTCACCGCCATGTGCGAAACATAGTACGAAATCCTACGAAAACACCCTCGACCTCACGATCCGCCGCGTCCCTCGAGGAGGTTCACTCGCGAGCAGCGCTGGCCTCGTTGACAAGTGGTCTTGGAACTGTGACCACGACTCTTGTGCTAATTCAACCGCTGGCCCACGCTCCGAAGTGAGGAAGGAAACGCGGGCATTGGATGCCGGCCGTCCCCCATCGCCCCGAAAACGCCGTCGCCTCGTTGGAGAGTCCCGCAATTACCCACAACATTTGGTTCGAGCTTCAATTCCGAACAACTCTGTCCTGGTGTTTAATATTCATCCAGAGTCAATTGACGCACTCGGATTTTCCCGAAATTGGAGAACTAGTGAATTGGTTCAATGAACCCTCGTCGTGGAGGGTGGAAGACAGTCACATCATTGTGCGCGCCGATGCGCAAACAGATTTTTTGCGGGTTACCGGCTACGGATACGTGCGCGACAATGCGCACATTTACGGCGAAACCCTTGACCCCGACTTCGACCTCACCGTGCGAATCAGCGGCGAGTACACCGAGCAGTACGACCAAGCGGGCGTTGCCGTACGGATGGATGAGCGTCACTGGATCAAGACGGGCGTGGAACTCTTTGACGGCCGACTTCGCTTCAGCACGGTCGTCACGGTCGACAACTCTTCGTGGATGTTCGCTGATCTGCCCGAGGACTTCACCACCCTCAACTTGTCACTGGCTCGACGAGGTGACGCGATGGAAATTAGCTACTCCACCGATACCGACAAGTTGGCGTTAGCTTCGGTGGTCTACGTGCAGCCGCGCACCGAGGCGTTGGCGGGTGTGATGTGCGCCTCGCCTCAGGGCGAAGGCTTCGCGGCATCATTTTTCGATTTCGAACTCCGCGCCTGTTGATCGGCAACGGTTTCGCGTGCGTGCGGGCATCGAGTACCCCACTTCAACCCGTCGAGGGTAAATACGCCGACGACACGTTTTCAGTCGAGACGGCGGTGAAAAGAAATCCACGCGCCCGTGACCACGAAGCCCAAGGCACCCAACGGCACGATTGGCGCAATCCGAGGAGCGTGGACGGCGCACAACGCACCTAGACCGGCGCCAACGATGAGGGCCAGCAGGATGAAACTCGAGCGGATCTGCTTGGGCGCGTCCCTCTTCGTGAAGCCGGCGATGAATTGAGTGAGGGTTCCCGTGAGGTACGTGGTGGACAGTCCACTGACGCCGAAGCGAAGTACCGCCGCGCTCTGAATGCCCAGCGCCATGGAATTGAGTCCGAGCAGGGCGTAGGCGATATCCGGCGACGGCGCGGTGTGCGCGAACTCCCACCACATCGAGAAGATCGCAATGATGACGAGCTCGACCGAAAGTGCCTTGACCACCGATAGCGGCCACAGGTGGGACTCGTGCTCGGGCGCGTGGCCGGCTACGCGAGCACCAATAAAACTCCCGATGATGTACGCGGCGAAAGCGACGCCCGTGTGCAGGGCGATCGACCCGCTCCGTTCGCTCGCCGCGATCCCGAGAAAGACCATGTTGCCAGTCATGACGCTCGTGAACACACCACCGAGGCGCAAGAGGCCGATGGCGTCGACCGATCCGGTCACGAGAGTGAGGGTGATGACGAGGGCATCGCGCCTCTTCTCCGGGGTCCAGAATCCCGGCGCGGTGCGCATCGTGAGTTCGTCGACCATGGTCGCTACGCTCGGGCCGCGCCACCGCCGAGGAACGACTCGACGAAGAGTGGATTGTTCTCGAGGTCGCGCGGCGCCCCCGAGAGCACGACGCGGCCACCACTCAGCACGCACGTCCAGTCCGAGATGCGCAGCGCCGCTTTCGCGCGCTGTTCGACGAGCAGAACCGTCGACCCGTGGTCGGCGAAACCCCGGATGTACTCCTCGAGCAACTGTGTCGCCACGAGCGGCGCCAGGTTCGCGGTCGGTTCGTCGAGCACCAATACCGAAGGTGAGAGCATGAGGACCCGACCCATGGCGAGCATCTTGCGTTCGCCGCCCGACAGCTTGCCGGCTTTTCTCGACATCATCGTTCTAAGCCGCGGGAAGAACTCCAGGACGGCCTCGATTTGCGACGCCACGTCGTGGCGCGGTAGTAGGTAGCCGCCGATCTCCAGGTTCTCCTTCACCGACAACGGCGGGAACACGTCGTCGATCTGGGGCACGTAACCGACCCCGAGCATCGCGATGCGCTCGGGCGCGAGATTCGTGATTTCGGTATCGCCCACCGTGACGGTGCCCGCCAGCACCGGGACGACTCCCACGAGGGACTTCAGCAACGTCGACTTACCCGACCCGTTGGGACCGACCACGGAGACGACCTTGCCGGGCGTCGCCTCGACGTCGATTTCGTGGACGATGGCGCGTCCGTCGTAGCCGGCCGAGACCGACGTCGCTCGAAGGACCTTCCCCGAAGTGGAGAGCTCAACCGACAAGGTACGCCTCCACCACTTCTTTCATGGCTCGAAGCTCGGACATGGTCCCCTGGGCGAGGACCCGGCCCTCGGCGAGCACGATGACGGGGTCGCAGAACGCGTCCATGATGGCGAGCTCGTGCTCGACCATCACGATCGTCATTCCGCTCGCCACGAGGCGCGTGAGCTGATCGCCGATCTTGTGCGCGAGGTTCGGGTGCACGCCGGCCATCGGTTCATCGAGCAGCAGAATCGTCGGCTGGGCGAGGAGGGCGCGCATGATTTCGACGAGACGGCGTTGGCCGCCCGACAGTCCCCCGGCGTAGCTGTCGGCGTACTGGGTAAGCCCGAAGCCCTCGAGCATCTCGCTGGCGCGCTCGATATTCTCGGCGTCGTCGCGACCCCAAAAACGTCGTCCTCGCAGCGCTCCGACGAAGGAGTCGCCCGATTGGCGCGGGATGGCGGAGACCAGATTCTCCAAGACCGTGAGTTTCTTGAACTCACTGGCCAACTGGAAGGTGCGAATCATGCCGGATTTCGCGCGTTCGTTGGAGGGCATCGAGGTGATGTCGCGGCCCTCGTAGAGGACTTTGCCACTGGTCGGGGCGAGCGTGCCCGCGAGCATGGCCAGGGTCGTGGATTTGCCGGCGCCGTTGGGTCCGATGAGTCCGGTGAGGCGACCTCGCTGAAACTCGATTGAGACCTCCGAGACCACGGTCACCCCGTGAAAGGCGCGGGTTAGTCGATCGGTCGAGAGGATGATCCCGTGATCACTCGCGTCACCCTCGAGCCTCAAGAGTTGGCGAAAATCCATCTGATCGAGATTGCCGAGGTTGATCAGTGAGTCTGACTCGCCGCTGGAGGGAACTGGCATTGGAAGGGAGGACTTCCCCGCTCCACTGAGGATCCGACGCCGCTCGGGCAGGATTCCGTCGGGCCGGAACCAGAGGAACCCGATGATGAGAAGACCAATCGCCACCCACTCGAGCGCCGGCACGAGGGCCGGGTTCGACAGCGGCGGGATGAACCGGGTCACCTCTTCGAAACCCAAGGGCACCAGGAGCGCACCAAGGACCGCGCCCTTGTGGTTGCCCGCTCCGCCCACGATGATGGCGGCGAAGAGGACGATCGTCTCGGCGTAGCCCCAGGCGCCGGGCGCCCAGAGGTTGATGAATCCCACCAGAATCGCCCCGCTCAGCCCGGCGATCATTCCGCCGAGGATCAACATCGACGTGCGCTGGACCCGCACGTTCTTGCCCAACGCGTCGGCCACGATGTCGTTGTCGCGCATGGCTCGCAGCGACCGGCCGTAGGGCGACTCGGTCACTCGACGCAACAAGAAGTAGACCAGCACGGTCAACACGACGGCGACGCCGCCGTAGACGAACTGATAGGCCAGTCCCTGGGGATTCCAGTAATGAGAGAAAGGCGCCGGCACGATCGAGATGCCGGCCGCGCCATTGAACAGCGGCACGAAGTTGTTCACCAGCTGATTGAGCAGTACCGCCGAGACGAGGAGGCCCACCGCCGCGAAGTCACCCCGTAGGCGCTTGCCCACGAGGAATACGAAGGGGAGGGCCAGGAGTCCCCCGAAGAGGGCCGCCCCGATCCAGGGAAGGGGCCAGGCCAAGTGCCAGCCGAGCACGTACGACTGAAAGCCCTCATTGGACTTCTGCCACGGCCCCATGGAGAGGACGGCCGCGACGTAGGCGCCACCGGCTTGGAAGATGATGAATCCGAAGTTCGATAAGCCCGCGAAGCCGAACTGCACGTTCAGGGCGAGACAGGCCATCGAGTCCACGGCCCCGTAGACAATGATCGTCGCCACGTAGAAAAGGATTGCGCTCATCAGATCGTTTTCTCGCTTCCGAAGAGACCGTAGGGACGAAACGTGAGCATGCCGAGCAACACCACGAAGGCGATGACCTCTTTGTACTCGGGATTGAAGTAGCCGGCGCTGAGCTCGGTCGCGACCCCGATGGTGAGGGCCCCGAGCATCGCGCCGTAGGCCGAGCCCGGTCCACCTAAGAACATCGCGGCGAGCAACAACACGATGTAGAGCTGGGCGCTCGTCGCCTCGAAGACCCCGGTGTTCATGGCGAAGACCGTACCGGCGAGACCGCAGAGCGCTCCGGAGATGAGCCAGGTCGAGGAGATCACCCGCTGGGTGCGAATACCCGAGTTACGCGCGAGGCTGGCGTTCGCCGACGTCGCGCGCATGGCCTTGCCCAGTCGCGTGTACTTGAGCAGCCAGTGGATGAGTCCCATCACGACGACGCAGATTCCGATGATGATGAGTTGCAAGGTACTGAGATACATGCCCCAAAAGTGGCGCTCGCGACCGAGCGACTGTCTATATGAGAAGTAGCTGCCGCCGACGATCGCCTGGAGACCGAAGGTGCCGCACAGGTCGACGCCCAGCGCCACGATGACAATGGTTATCGGCGGAAGGTTCCGACGTTGAAAGGGCGTGAAAACGAATCGATTCAACAGGTACGACGCGATAGCGCCCGTGAGGACGCCGCCGATCATCGCCACCCACGCGTTCAGATGAGCGTGGTAGTTGAGGTAGTACGTGACGAACGCGCTATTGATCATCACCGAGCCGTACGCCAGGTTGAGGACGTTGGTGACCGCGAACTGCATCGTAAAGCCGACGGTGGCGATCGCCAGGACCGCGGCCGATATGAGTCCGAAGCCGAGTGACGAGAGGAAAACGCTCACGTCAAAACCTTTCGAGAGCGGGTGGGTGGGCGATGGATCGATTCTGAGAACGCAGCGTGGCCGCGGCAATCATCCGCCGCGGCCACGCTCAAGAAAACTACGGGGTCGACTTGCACTCCGTGAGGCTGCAGTACCCGAGGGTCCCACCGACCGCCACCGTCGTGCCGTTGGCCAAGAACTGGTCGTCTTCGAACGGGCCGAAAGCCGTCTGGTACGAGTCGAACTGGTATGAGCCACCTACTCCGATGTAGTGAATCTTCTTACCAGCCTTCAGGTCCTTGAGGCCCGCGGCGTAGCTCGACACGTTGACCGCACCGTGTACACCCTCGGCGATCTTCAAGATATCGGCCTTGTACTTCGACCCAGTGGTCGAATGCGCCATGTCCATGGCGAGCGCCGCCAGGTTGATGCCGTCATACAGGTGGACCGTGCCGTTCGCCGAGAGAAGCCCCGCGAAACTGGGTACGCCCTTGACCTTGCCGGCCTGCTCCAGAACCAACTTGTGGTACAGCGGGTACGCCGGACCGGATGCGTTGACCGTTTGGTTGTCCGCATCGAAGGCGGCAATGAAGTTCTGAACACCGATCGGGCCCGACGTGACGCCGGAGAAGAAGACCGGGTCGATCATGGCTGACGTTCCAATCGTCGGAATCATCTTGTTCCCGTTGAGTTGGTAGATCTCCGACAGAAGAGCCACGCCCGCCGCTCCCAATGCCTCCATAAGGATGGCGTCCGGGTGCGCCTGGACGATCGCCTGGGCTTCGGTCTGGAACGTTGAGGCCGTCATGTCGAGTGTCTCGTTGGAGACCACGGTCATACCGGCAGTCTTGATAGCTGCCTCGGCCGGGGCTACGAAGGTTTGGCTACCCGCGTCGTTGCCGAAGGCCAGGGCGATCTTCTTGTACGAGTGGCGCTTGGCAATTTGCACCATCGCTACCGAGTCAGCCGCGTCCGGCGGGACGAGTCGGAAGAAGTACGGGTAGTGGACCGCGTCGAACTCGGACTGTCCCGTCATGCAGAACGACACCGTCTTGTGAGCACCGAAGATTGGCACGACCGTCGCGGCCTCGTCCGAGGTGCACCCGATCACGAGCACCAAGTTCGACGTCGTCGCGTACATCTGACGAACGGCGGGCACGGCGTCCGCGGGGTCGCCTCGAGTGTCGACCGTCTTGCACTTGACCTGCTTGCTCAACACGCCGCCGGCCGCGTTGATTGCCTGGGCCGCGGCGTAGCAGGCGGTCTCATACTTCGGCCCGAGTGCCGCGTCGGCGCCGGTGAAGGGTGCCACCGAGGCAATCGTGATCGAACCCTTGAACGACGTCGCGCCCGACGTTCCCTCCGCCACCGGCAGCGTCACCATTGAAGCGACGAGTGCCAGCACGGAGGCGACGAGAACGAGTCGCTTTCTGCTGTGATCGACGAGTCCTCCCCGTCGTGCCATCTTTGAAAACCGCATCCTGCCCCCTTAACTAAATTGGTTTATCCCTGCTTGACGCAGTTCTACGCCGTTAGAAGTTCGTGGTGTCCACTTCCAACGGGCGCCAGGGCCAATCGGCCGGCGCGTCCTTCTCGGCGATCACGGTGTTGGAGATAGTCCCCACCCCTTCGACGAAGACTTCGATGACGTCGCCCGGTGTCAACCAGACCGGCGGGGTCCGCGCGAAGCCCACGCCGCCGGGTGTGCCGGTCGCAATGACGTCGCCCGGACGCAAGGTGGTGAAGCCCGAGAAGTACTCCACGGCGCGCGCGACGTTTACGATCATCATCGACGTGCGCGCCTCTTGCATGATCTCGCCGTTCAGCGTCGAACGGATGGCCACGTCGGAAATGTCGACCTCGTCGACGGTCACGACTTCGGGCCCGATGGGCATCGTGCCCTCAAAGTTTTTGCCCGGCGTCCACTGTGTCGCCTTGCGTTGCCATTCGCGCGCCGATCCATCGTTCATGGCGGCGTACCCGAGGATCGATTCGTAAGCGTCCTTGGCGCGTATGTAACGTCCGCCCTTGCCGATGACGACCGCGACCTCGGCCTCGAAGTCAAAGCGCTCGGTGAGAGCTGGGGCCACGAGATCGTCGTAGGGGCCGATGACACTGCCCATGCCACGCACGAAGGACTCGGGCCACTTCGGAACTTCACGACCGCCTTCGATGGCGTGTTCGGCGTAGTTCACCCCGAGACAGAGAATCCGAGGGGTGTCGGGAGTCGCGGGACCAAACTGATGCTTCTCGACCTGAACCCCGGCCCGCTCGGAGGCGCCGCGCGCCGCGGCCAGTCCGGCGTCCCCGGCGTAGGCGAGACCCGCCAGGGTGGACAGTGTTTCGTTACCGGTCGCGTCGCCGACGTCGACGTAGCCTTCGGTCCCTTTGACGTGGAGCCTGAGGCCCCGATCAGTTCGAACAGTCGCGAAACGCACGCCTACCCCCAAAATTGGTTCAAAAGGTTGTATTGGTACAACTAATTGGAGAGAACCTACTCGTTGCCACATCGCGTGTCAATGTAGGGGGCCTAATTATCAATGTAAAATCTTTTCAAAGGTTTTAAGCATTGGTAGCAGTGGTTGTGGATCTTCCGGGATAGTGTGCTCCCAATCTGAGGTAGGTTCTCAACGTCCCGCCTGTGATGAGGAGAAACAAGGCCTCGGACGAAGGGGCAGCACCAAGATATTGGTACCATTGGTTGAGTCTGATACACATTGAGGAGGGCCGTGCTCACACTCTCAAAGGATCAAATCCACGACGTCGCCGAGGTAGTGCTCCGCGACGCCGCCGAGCGCGGGCTCACCACTGGGTCCCAGCTTCCCACCGAGCGTTCACTGGCGAATTCGCTCTCTTCGTCACGCTCGGCCGTTCGCGGCGCCCTCGCGCTGCTCGAAGCCGTGGACGTCGTCTCGCGCGAAGTCGGGCGTGGAACGTATCTCAAATGCGATCCGCTCTCGGCAATGATCAGCCTCGACAGCACCGCGATTACGTCCGTGGCCGTGCTCTACGACATTGGACCGAGTGACGTGATGGCGGCCCGCCAGGCCTTCGAGCCCATGGCGATGTTTATTGCGGTCGTCGAAGCAACCGAGACCGACTTCGAAGAGATCGCCCGTTGCGTCGACGCGTGTGAGCGCGCCGAGGACTACGACGAGTTCGAACACTGGGACTTGGCCTTCCACCGATCCCTGATGGAGGCGACCCACAATCCACTTCTCCTTCGCATGTACAGCCTCATCGAGGCGGCGCGCAAAGGCGATCTATGGGGTTCGATGAAACGCCGAGGTGACACGCACGAACGACGCCACTGCTCCTACGTCCAGCACGCCGCAATCTACGAGGCCCTGCGCAATCGCGACGGGCGCGGCGCGCAGGAGGCGATGAGTGCTCACCTCGAGTACGTGTCGAACTTCCTACGTGAGAACTCACGCCGCTAGTCGCGTAGTCCGACAATCAGCAACTCGACGAAAGTCCCCGTTGTTCGAAGGGAACTCCGACGCCGCACGTCAATCAACCGACGGTCTTGACGACGTCACGAAAGCGAGCTTCGGCCTCCGCGCGGTTGTCCGTCGAAGCGAGGGCGAGCGAGAGGGCGACACGGGCCTTCAAGCCGTCCAGTGCGCCCGCCGACGTGAGACCGCGGTTGCACAAGTCGATCTCGGAGCCGGCGAATCCGTAGGTCGACTCGAGCACGACGCCGGCGCCGGTGCGCGACGCGAGCACGATCGGCATCGTGAGTAGGAGTTCGCTGAGCGGCTCAACCATTGGCTCCGGAACGTGACCGCCGCCGAATCCTTCGACGACGAGGCCGCGATATCCCAGGCCCGCCAGCGCCGATACCATCCGCCCGTCGTCGGCCAGAGCGCATCGCACGAGGGCGACCGGCGCGACGTCACCCTTGGGACGCGCCATGGCGAGTGGCTCGACGCGGGTGTAGAAGTGGGCTCGGTCCTCAACGACGACCCCGATCGGACCGCACTGGGGTGAGGCGAACGCCGACAGACTCGAGGCGTGCATCTTGCGAACGAATCGTGCCGCGTGGATCTCATCGTTCATGACCACCAGGGATCCCAAGCCCCTCGCGTGCGGCGACACGGCGACGGCGACGGCGGCTCGAACGTTCGCCGGGCCGTCGGCTCCCGGAAGGGACGGGTTACGCATCGCCCCGGTCACCACGACCGGACGTTCGTCATCGACGAGTAAGTCAAACGCAAAGGCGGTCTCTTCAATATTGTCGGTCCCCTGCGTCACGACTACACCGTCGACGCCGCTAGCAAAGGCGTCGCGAATCGCGTCGCTGATTTCGATCAAATCGGCGAAGGAGAAATTGGCTGACGCCATCTGACGCAAGGTGCGACTCTCGACATGGGCGACCGACTCGAGGCCCGGGACCGACAGGATAAGCGTGCTCGCCTCGACGCTCGGCACGACACCGGCCGACGAGTCCTCGGTCGGCAGCGACGCTATTGTCCCGCCCAGGCCGAAGAGGGCCACTCGACCAATGTCGTCTCGATTTCCCCTGCGATCGTGCTCACTCATAACTCCATCCTTCCCCAAAAAGAGTCCCCGGGCGCTAGTAGTCCACGGCGAGGACTACCCGGCGGACACCGTGAGGACGGTTCGTTCACCATGAAGACGTGGCGTTCGAACTCGTGCACCGCGTCAATCGAACGGCGTCAGAATGGGGATGTGACTTTTCGTAGGTTGACGTGCGGGATCACGGTGATCATGCTGTTTCTCGCGTTGATGGCGCCGGATTCGAACGGAGCAACGTCGAAGCAGATCCCGGTGACGTCGCCGTGCGGCGTTGCCGGAACCGTTCACTACAGCCACGTGGTCTGGATCATGCTGGAGAACGTCGGCTACTCAATCGTCGGCTCACCGAGCGCCCCGTACTTCAATCAGCTCGCGTCGGGGTGCGGATTGGCCACGAACGACTACGCGATTTCGCACCCCAGCTTGCCGAATTACATCGCCTTGACGTCGGGCTCTACGCAAGGAATCAGTGACGACGGTGAGCCGAGTTCGCATCCTCTCCGCGCGCCGAGCATCTTCTCGGAACTGGGTTCGAACTGGAAAGCACTGGTGGAATCCATGCCCACCGCGTGCGATCACGTCACCAGTGGTCAGTACGCGGCGCGGCACAATCCCGCCGTCTATTACACACGAGCGGCGACTTCATGTCGGCGACAGGACGTCCCGATGAGTCTGCCCTTGAGGCTCAGCGAGGGTTTCACCATGATCGTGCCCAACATTTGTGATGACATGCACAATAGCCCGGTCGCGACTGGCGACACGTGGCTTCGACGGATCGTCCCTTTGATACTCGCGAGCTCGCAGTATCAATCGCGCTCTTTGATCCTGTTCATTACGTTCGACGAGAATGACGCGATGGCGTCCAACCAGATTCCGACGCTCGTCATCGCTCCGTCCGTACCTCAAGGGAAGCGAGTCGCCCTCCGATTTACGCACTACTCACTCTTGAAAACGACCGAGACACTCCTGCACGTCGGACCACTCGGTCAAGCGAGAACCGCGCGATCAATGATCGCACCATTTCACCTCTAGCGACTGAGCTCAGTGACCAGTACAGCGATTTGTCCATGGTGGTTCACTCCGTCTCGCCCGCGGCGTCACGCACCGTCACCCGTCACTCGCTCCCGCGCCCGACGGCCCTCATATTCATTGTCTTTCGCGCAGCCTCCTCCGCCATTGGACTGCTCGACGGTCGTCGAGTCTGAAAGGGCCGCGACGGACATTCAGTTCTGTCGGTCTAGCGTTGTGTCCATCCACCACTCCAGGAGCGTTTCATGCCGGGCATGAATCCCAACAAGATCAACTTGAGTAACTCGCTGATCGTCGGGCTCTTCCGTCACGCACTGTTCGTCTCGGGCCTGTTTCGCCTCACCGTCATCGCCGTGGTGTTGATGCTGCTACTGGTGCTCACGAGACGCATACTCCAGTTCAATCTTTCGACCGACGGGGCGAACGAGCCGCGGGCACGCACCTACCTCCGCTGGGGCTTTGGGGCGATTTGGCTCATCGACGGCGTTCTTCAGTTTCAGGTTTCGATGCCCCTCGGCCTCGCGAACAACGTGGTTGCGCCACTCACCACCAACACTCCGTCGTGGCTCCATTCTCTTATGGAGCACGGCATCTTCATCTGGAACAGTCACCCGATCAACTTGGCCGTCGGCGTGGCGTGGTTGCAGATCGGTATCGGTCTCGCCCTCCTCGTGTCGAACGGGTTCACGAGCCGTTGGGCGGGACTGGTGTCCGCGCTCTGGGCGGCCTTGGTCTGGCTCATCGGAAACGGCGCCGGCGGCATCTTCGTTACCGGAGCCTCGTTCCTCTTCGGCTGGCCGGGCGCCACGTTCTTCTACGCGATGGCCGGCGTGTGGCTGTTTCTCAAGCCGGAGACCTTTCGCCGATGGTTCTCGCTCGTCACGTTGCGCGTCATCGCGGTCATCGTGGCCCTCGGGGCGCTGCTGCAACTGTTGCCTTCGACAGAGTTCTGGCACGGCGGCAACTCCAACGCCCTCACTGCGATGACGTCGTTCATGACCAAGATCTCCCAGCCCCATTGGCTGGCGTGGTTGTCCCGGGGTGTCGGCACTATCGCCGGATCGATTGGCGGCGGATTCAACATCATCGTGGTGCTGTGGCTGGTCGTCTGCGCCGGCGGACTTTGGGTCGCCGAGACCAAAGGGTGGCGTTGGCCGGTCTGGACGTTGGTCGCGGGTTGTCTGTTTTTCTGGTTGACGGCGCAAGATACCTCGCTCTTTGGCGGGCTCTCCACCGACTTCAACTCACTGCTGCCTTTGGCGGTGCTCACCGGGTGCGCGTTGCCGTCGTTACAGAACGCTCCCGCGCTTCCGCACCGACTTCCGCGAGAGCTCACGGCGAGCACGGGCGCCGTCGTGGCGACCTTCGCTACCGCCATGATCGTCTATTCCACCGCGCTCATGGCCACCTCTTCGTTCGCGAGCGCCGAGACGACGCTCTATCAAGCCCAAAATGGTGTGGCGTCGGCGACGTCAACCAAGGCTGCGAATTTCACGCTCACGGACCAGTTCGACAAGACCTACTCGTTCGGTGAGCACCGTGGTTACGTCACGCTCTTGACCTTCCTGGACCCGCGCTGTTGGACGGACTGCCCGTTGCTGGCCCAACAACTGAAAGTCCTTCGCGCCGACCTGCCGGCGAATTCGAAGCTCGACATCGTGGCGGTGGCGGCCGATCCCTACCACGAGCAACTCAGTGACCTCCGCCACTTCATCGCGATACGCGGGCTGACCCACGTATCGAACTTCTATTTCGTCACTGGCCCGCTTTCGGCCGTTCGAAAGGTCTGGGCTGACTACGGGATCGGCGTGTCGATGACCAAGTCGGACGTGATGAGCATCCACTCGGACTACATGTTCATCATCGACTCGAAACACGAGGTCCGATGGATTATCCCCGATGACCCGATTGCCAGTTCCTCCGGGAGCGCCTCGGCGGTGTCCGAGTTGCGGGACCTGCTCGCCGACGAGGGTGTCCACTGAGGTCACGGAGTTACCGGACCCGGTCAAGGCCGGTTCGTTTCTCAACTCTTCATTGCGAAACCACCGCCATATATATGGCGCATCCGACGAAGTGACTCATTCGGAGCCAATGGGCCACGAAAAGGTGGCACCCGAGCACCACAAAGGCGCTTGAAACCAAAGCCAGAGTGTCGTTCAGTTTCGGTCGGAACAGGCTCTTGCGTATCCCAAGAATTCTCTTATCTTTGGTGAATTCAGGTCTTCCCATTTGTCATGGGTGTCGGTAATCTAGGTTTGGAGTTCCACCAGGGACCCCCTGTCGCGAGGAGTCTAGTTATGTCAAGGGGGGGGAGACTGGCTACAGTTCTTGGGCTCTTCCTGGTTGTCGTGGGTCTCGTCGTGTGGGCAGTTGCCTCTCTTCTGAATCCCGGCGTTCCAGGCGGCGTGGTCAACTTTACGAAGACCCAGGCCGCGGGCCAACCAGTGCAATTGACTGTGCAAACGGTCGGATCGATCGGTTTCGGCGCACACCCCACCTGGGTGTCCTACTTGGTAAAGGACCCGACGTCCGGCAAGTGGATTCACGCCACGTCATGGGAGTTGCCGGCCCACACTTTGGTCAACATGACGATCGATCAGTACGACAGCGGTAGCCCTCTTCGCAACCAAGAGTGGGGCCAAGTGTTGGGAACCATTGGGAGCACCGCAACCCTCAACGGCACGAGCTTCAGCGTTTATAACTCGAACACGGGTAATGGCGTTGGCCACACGTTCGCGATCCCGACGCTCAACATCAGCGTCCCCTTGGTGGGCGTGAGTGGTAATCCGTGCGGCGCGGCGCCGTGTCACTTCAATTCGCCGCACAACGTCGAAACGTTCAGCTTTAAGACCCCGGGGGCCGGCAGCTACAACTGGCAGTGCTTCGTGCCGTGTGCGTTGGGTTACCTATTTGGAAACGGGGGCGCGATGTCGACTCAGAACTACATGGGCGGCGAGCTGGAAGTGGTGAATTCATAATGTCACCGGAGAGCGCCATCGGTAGCGAAGAGAATCACTTTCGCCGCATCGTCATCATCTGGGTCGTACTGTCGGTAGTCCTCGACCTCCTTTTCTGGTTCCTCGTCGGTCCTCACGTCCCACCGGGTCGGATGACCTCAACGGCGAAGGACAATCAGTTCGACTTCAACGTGCTCATGGTGATCGGACTGCCGGTCGTGATCGGCGTGTGGGAGTGGCTGGGCTACGCCGCTGTCAAATGGAACGTGAAACGTAAGGACATGCCTGAATCGGTCGGCGGACCTGGCGCCGCCGGCAACAAGAGGACAGAGGTCTCTTGGATCGTGATTACGACGTTCGTCGTTTTGTGCCTCGCCGTCTTCGGCACCATTGCCCTGTACGCCGGCAACGGCTCGGGCAGTGGTGAAGGACCCAACCCCATCTTGCAGCCGGCCGGTGCCGTCAAGGCCGAAACCGCCGCCCTCGCGGGCACGGGATCATGGTCTCCTAATTCCAACGAGGTCCTTCCCGTTCAGGTAATTGCTCAGCAATGGAAGTTCACCTACCGGTACCCCACCTTCGGGGGCTTCGAGTCGCCGGACTTGATCGTTCCCGACAACACGGAGATCGCCTTCAACGTGACCTCGCTCGACGTCATTCACAGTTTCTGGGCCTACCAACTCGAGGTGAAGGCCGACGCAAACCCCATGCAGAACAACGTCGCCTTCACCAAGACCGAGCAACTCGGTAACTTCGAAGTCCGTTGCAGCGAGTTGTGCGGCATCTGGCACGGCGCGATGTTCAACCCGGGCAAAGTGGTCTCGGAGTCCGCCTTCATGACTTGGGCGACGACCACGGAGTCCACGAACGCCACGAACACCGCGAACCTGGCGCCCTTTGCCTGGACCTACGTGCCGGACGCGAACGGCGCCGCGGGCGGCTACTACCCCGACGGCAACGTGACGCCGTACAGCACCGTCGAGATCTATGGATCGAAGCAGCCATCATGAGTGACCGTCGTAACTTAAATCGGAAGTGCGTGAACGAGGAAACGGAGATGGCGCGATGACCACCAGCGTTGAAGCGGGCGTCGAGGCACCGGAGCCTCCAGCGTTCATCGATCCACGTAAGGGCGCAGGCGGCTGGCTGAGCCAGCACGTTGGCACCGCGATCGTCTGTGGCTTCTTGGGCTACATCCTGGGACACTGGCTGGGCAACTACATAGGCAGTGCGTATCCCTACATCGCCAATAGTGGTCAGAACTCCCTCACCGACTTCTTGGCGCTGCTGTTCATGGTCACTGGTTGGTTGCTCGGAATCGGCGCGCTGAACTATCCGCTCGCGAAGATCGTCGGTCGAGAAGCCAAGGGCGAAGTCCAATACACCGGTTGGACGAGGTACTTTCGCTACAATCTCGACCACAAAGTCGTCGGCATCCAATACGTCGTCGGCGTACTTTTGTTCTTCTTCACCGGCGGACTGCTGGCGATGGCGATCCGCACCGAACTGTTGAATCCTACGGTTCACGTCTTCAGCGCCGATACGTACATCAAGATCGTGAGTGAGCACGGCACGATCATGATGATGATGGCGTCGTCGGTCATCGTGGGCCCGCTCGGTAACTACTTTGTACCGCTGATGATCGGTGCGCGTCGCATGGCCTTCCCGCGGATCGAAGCTTTCAGTCTGTGGACCTTCATCGCGGGGTATTTCGTGATCTTCTCGGCCCTCGCCTACGGAGGATTTCCGACCGGCTGGACGGGTTACGCGCCCCTCCAGACTCAAGCCGGTCCGGGCATGGTGTCCTACCTCTTCGGTTTCGCGGTGATCAGTGTGGGAATGATGACCGCCGGATTCAACTTGGCCGTGACCATCATCAACTACCGAGCGCCGGGAATGACCTGGAGCCGAGTACCGGTTTTCGTGTGGTCCATCATCGCCACCGCGGCGTTGTTGACCTTGGCCTCGCCCGTGTTGACCGCGGCCGGTCTCTTCGGTCTGCTCGACAAGGTCGACCAGACGGCGTTCTACGTCACCGAGCACGGTGGGAGTTCGTATCTGTGGGAGAACCTGTTCTGGTTCTTCGGTCACCCCGAGGTGTACATCATGGCGCTGCCGGGCTTTGGCATCGTCGGTGAGATAATCCCGGTGTTCTGCCGAAAGCCCCTCTTCGCGTACCGCATCGCCGCGGCCGGAATGATCGGTGTGGCACTGCTGTCCTTCTTCGTGTGGCAGCACCACCTCTTCCAGAGTGGCATCGACCCGGACATGCGACCACTCTTCATGTTGACGACGGAACTGATCTCGATTCCGACCGGGTTCATCTTCTTGGTGGGCATGGGCACGTTGTATAAAGCCAAGATCAGATACGAAGTGCCCATGCTCTTCTGTATGGCCGTGTACTTCAACTTCCTCATCGGTGGGGTTTCGGGCGTGTTCCTCTCGGACGTCCCGGTGAACGTGACGGTGCATGGTGGTTTCTTCGTGCTCTCGCACTTCCACTACACCATCATGGGCGGACTCATCTTCGCTTTCTTCGCCGGTCTGTACTTCTGGCTGCCCAAGATGACAGGGCGCACCATGAACAAGAAGTTGGGCCTGTGGCACTTCTGGACAATGTTCGTCTTCTTCAACTTGACGTTCTTCCCGATGTTCGTCATCGGGATGTTGGGCCAGCCGCGCCGGGTCTTCACCTACGCCAAGAATCTGCAGACCTTGAACGACTTCTCCTCGATCGCGGCGTTCTGCCTCGGGGCGTCGTTCCTCATCTTCGTGGCGAACTTGATGTGGTCCCAGTTCATCGCCCCGCAGAAGGCCCCCGCGAATCCGTGGGACTCCCTCGGACTCGAATGGCAGACCGCGACGCCGATTCCGGCCTACAACTTTGAGCGGATTCCGGTCATCATGACCGACCCGTATCACTACAGCGAAGAGGGCGCCCCGGAGTTGGCCGACTTCGGACACGATCCACCGGTTCACGCCAGTAGTTTCACCGCCCGTACCGACCCGAATCAATACGAGTAGAGAGTAACGACATGACGGACATGATCAAGAACTCACACGGCATAAGCGACACCCCCGAAGAGCGGGAGTTCGAACTGCGCGCGCACATTGGCTCGATTTGGAGTGGTGGCCGACTGTTCATCGGGATGTACACCTTCTTACTGGCGTCGCTGGTCTTCAGCTACTTCTATCTGCGCTCGAGCAACAATGGGCTGCTGTGGCGTCCGGATCACGTGACCGCGCCGACCGCCTACGGATGGGCCATCTACTCCTTGACGCTGCTGGCCGTGCTGATGGCCATCTTCGGCCAGTCCCGCCTGCGCAAGGGCGGCGTGTTCGAATGGCAGACCGCGATCTGGGTTGGCGTGGCGGCGGCGTTGCTCGCCCTGTTCCTGCAGATCTATGAGTTCACCGCGGTGCCGTTCTATCCCGGCTCGAGCGGCTACGCCTCCACGTTCATCGGCTACTCGGTCATTAACATCCTGACGATCTTCATCGTGGCGTACTGGTTGGAGACCACCGTCGCGCGTTCGCTCCGAATGAACAAGGAACTCGGCGGCGTTAATTCCCAACTTTCGATGCACCCCTCGGCGCAGTCGTTCCGAGCGAACGTGGCGTCGATGACGTATTTCTTGGGCTTCGTGGCGCTCGCCAGCACGCTGTTGTTCGCGATGTTTTACTTACTGTAATGACGCAACGACGTAGGAGTCATAAGGTGTTCAACAAGGTTCGGGTTGATGTGCGAGAGTCGAGGTGGTCGTGATGACAGGCGTAGATAGCTACATCGGCCCTCAGGTCGAGACGTTGGTGATTCTCTTGGGCACGCTCTTCGCCGTCATGATCTGGGGATTCTTCCAGCGTCATCATTCGGAGTGACCGCGGAGCCGGCACGCCGGCCTTTCTCACCACACCGAGCGCTCTTTCACGATCTCCTCGCCTGCACGGGTCTGGTCCTATGGGTGATTGTGTTGACGCCGCCCACGCTCGCCTTGACGAGCGAGTACGAGTTCGCGCAGTCGACGCAGTTCTGTCTGTTCGCGGTGGTGATTCCCGCTCTGATCGTCGTGGGCGGTCCTTGGCGATGGTTCAACTTGACGTCCGTCGAGGAGCCCATTGTGGACAACGACGGTCAACAGATCTCTGTAGTGAATCAGCGTCCACTTGATCGCTGGGCGCAGCGCCGATCGTTGGCCAAGGGATACCGCCGAAGCGTCGTGCTCCTCTTGATCTTCGTGGGACAGTCGATCCTGTGGCGATCGGCGCCCGTCGTGGACGCGCTGATCCGACGCCCGTGGCTCTCGATCGTTGAATCGATCGCGCTCGTCGTCGGCGGCGCGTTCTTGTGGCTTGAGCTAGTGGACTCGCCTCCCTTTCGGCCGACGACGGCGCGCCCGTACCGAATCGGTGTCTCGGCGATCGCCATGTGGACGGTGTGGGTAATCGCTTACCTGATGGCGATGGCCCCGAACACCTGGTACTCGGGCTTTGCTCACGTGTCGGGACGACTGTTCTCCCTCGCGATTGACCAGCAGATCACAACCGCGCTGATGTGGTTCATCTCCGCGTGCGCGTTCATGCCAATCATCTTCGCGAACCTCAACCGATGGCTGAAGTCCGAGGAGGATCCCGACGAAGAGCTCTACCAGCTGGTTCGACGAGACCGCTCACGCGGGTTCTTCGGTACGAATCCTTAGTCACGCCGGGTTCGGTGCCCGACGCCGGGCTGAAGCCGCGGACCCCTAGGTCGTGTTTTCATCCCCGGGCAGGGCGGCGAAGCGCAAGATGAGCAACCCCAGCAGCAAGATGACTACGACCCCGACGCCGACACCCAGTGAGATCATGGTGTCGCGGAAGTCGACCGAGGAGAGGGTGCCGCTCAACGCGAGGTGCGCCGAGGAGCTCAAGATGTCTCGAACCCCCGCCAAGATCCCGATGATGAGAAAGGGCCGTACGGGAAAGACGGACGCCCGCAGGTGGCCGAAGACGGTGTGGGCGATGTCGAGCAGGATGATCACCACGAGGATGCCGTCGATGGCCGACACCACCGATTGAGGGAACTCGTTCCAATTGTCCAAGAAGTTGACGAGCGATCGCACCAGGACAATGCCCGCGACCAGCATCAAGCTCAACACGATGGCGTACTCGATAGCGACGATCAACCAACGAATGACGGAGTTGGCGTCGATGGTCGGGTGGTCGCGCTCGGGATCCGATTCGCTCATAGGAGCGCACCATAGCGCGTGGGTCGACGTCGCCGACCGAGGAGTGCGTAACGTCGCGGTTCGCGGTTCAGGTACCGCTCAGGTGAGGCAGCGTCGGGATCTTGAGCGCGTGCAGTCCCGGGCCCAACACCGCCTCCGCTTGGGCTTCGTCGGAGAGCGCCAAAGCACGCCCGGTCGCGAGCTGAACCTCTTGTTTTGCGAGGTGCCGGATCGTCGCCGCGTAGCCCGGGTGAAGGAACAGGTACTGAATGTCCTTTATGGCGGCCAGTGCATAGTCGGTCATCCAGATTTGTACATCGGTCTTCATACGGTCGATGTGCTTGCCCGCCGCCGTGTCTTCGACCTGAAGGTTGTTCGTGAGGTCGTACACCGGTTCACTGGCGAAGGAGCACGCGATCTCGTCATCGTTGAGCAGCTTGGGCATTTGGGCCAAGTTTGACGAGGTCAGTTTGCCGTTGACATTCTGGTTGTAGAAGTGAAAGGTCTCCTTCACCGCGAACGCGCAAGGGGCGAGGTCCGCGTTGATCTCCTTGATCGAGGCGTTCTGCGAGGTCAAGTCCTGAGCTTTGGTGATCGGTCGTGGCAGGTCGATAACCACCGAGATCGCGACGATGACGATCAACGACAGCGCCGCCAGGACCCACGGTCGTCGATACCAGACGGCCTTGGTGATGCCCAACGACGAGGTCGGCATCGACGCCGGGTCGAACGGGACCTTCTCGAAATCAGAAAGGTCGTCAGTCACGGGACAAGACTATCGGCGGTCTCGGCGATGGCACGTGCGTACGTCAGCAGGCTCGGACGATCGAGGGAGTACAGACCGGTCTTGCTTTCGGTGCCGAAGGGCGCCGCGTACGAGTCGAGATTTCCGTTCGGTCCGATGAAGTACAGCACGTTGTTGTGCGACACCTCGTTCGCTTTGGCCCCGACCTTGATACGGACTCCGTAGGCCGACCAGACGCGATTGAGCGTGTCGACGCTGCCGGACAACAGCGTGACCGACGGAGCGTCGCTGAGTCCGGGCACGGTGAGGGCGTTGCTGCGTGCGGAGATCTTGGTGGCGTTGGGATCGGTGTTGACGATGACGAAGTCGACCTTGTTGCCTTCGGCGCCGAGCTCGCGTGACGCCAGTCGTATCTCGGCGCCGAGCACCGGACAGATGTCGTTACAGATCGAGTTATAGAAGGCGAGGACAACGACTTGTCCTTTATGCGACGCGAGGCGCCAGCGACGTCCGCCCTGGGTGTGGAGAGTGAAGGTAGGGGCCGCCTCGTTACCGATGTCCTTGAGTCCGATGAACACCTGGAGCGAGATCAGCGTGGGCAGGTTGGGATTCGTGGTGGGCGTTCCCTTCAGCACCGGGGCCGTCGTGGTTGGCGACGTTTTGCCATAGGTCTCGAAGAAGTGCTGGGCGACTTCGCCACCGAGTCCTAGTACCAAGACCGCGACGATGCTCCAGGCGATGAACTTGGTGGGAACCGTGACGCGCCCGGAACGTACCGCGCCCAGTCGCTTCTTCGGGGCATTGGCGGCGGCGAAGATTGAGGCGCGCTCATCTTCATTCAACTCGCCTTCGCGCGAGGTTTCCCCATTGCCGGTCGTCATCTCGCTGCCCATCGCTCGACGTCATTTTTACCATAGGAGGAGTGGGCGTCACGACGCCGGTCGGTCGCCTCGCGATTCGACACCGCGCCGAAGGGGGCCGAAAACGCGCGGGTACAGTGGGACGGTGAGCGACACCGAAGAGGTGCCCGACCCGGCGTCGGCGAAGAAAACCGCCTCTCACCTCACGAGCGCGGCGGCGATGAAGACGCACCTCACCTTGGTCGTGGGCCTCGCACTCTGCACGGCCGCCTTCGTCTTCGAGCTCGGCCGCGCAGAAGGGGGCAATGAACTCAGTTGGGCGTATGTCTTCGAATGGCCGCTGCTCGCACTCTTCGCCATCTACATGTGGTGGAAGTTGCTCCACCCCGGTTTTACTTTCCGGCGTGCGCGTGAGAAACCCGCGGTCGCGCCCGAGTACGCAGGGATGCTCCACGCATGGCAGGGTGAACTGGCCAAACTCGAGATGATTCGTCGCGCCGAAGAGACAGGAAACGAGCAAGAATCCGGCGACGCCGTGACGCGCGATGAGTGAACCGTCGTCAACGACGATGACCGTGGCGCACCCGACGCCGTCGGCCCTTCGGGTCGCCGTGATGACGGTGCTCTCGGCGCTCGCTTCCATCGTCGTCAACGCCGGGCTGGTGTGGCTGGCCAAGGCCTCTGATCCCTCGCTGCAGCGCTACTCGCACTTTCGTCTCTGGGACTACGGCACGCTCACCGCCGTCGGTGTGGTGGCGGCCGGTGCGGCGTGGTACGTCGCCACGCGAAGCCTCCCTTCGCCACGCCACACCTTCTTTCGCGTGGCCGTGGTCGTGACGTTGGCGCTGTGGGTACCGGACGTCTGGCTCCTCATCAAGCACGAGCCGACGCGAGCGGTGGTCTTCCTCGTGATCATGCACGCGGCCGTCGCCCTGATCACCTACAACTTCTTGATATACGGCGCGCCCGTCGGTGCCCGCGCGATAGCCGGTACCGGCGCGGTCGCGACTCGGGCGCCGCGCGCCGCCTCCGAAGGAGACACGACGGCGACCAGGGTGTCGCGCGGCGTGTGGGTGGCGTTGATGATCGCGGTGGTGGTCGAGTTCTTGGCCGGACTGGTGGGCATGTTGTACGTCCCGTTCAATCGGCCCGATGGCTGGTTATCGCATCGAGGCGAGGCCATCTATCTCCTTCACGCGGTGCTCGGGGGGCTGCTCGGCGTCGCGGCCGTCGCCGTCGTCTGTCACTTGTCGCGAAGAAAGACGATTCATCGCGTGGACCGCGTCGCGGCGGTGAGCGGGCGCTGCGGCGTGCTCGTGGGCGCCATCGGCGGCGCGCTGTGCGTCAGCCATCCTCTACGACTGTTGGGCATGGCGTTGATGTTCCTCGGCGTGTCCGTGGCGTTCTTCGGTTATCTGATCCCGATGATCGACGACGCGCACCCCTTGGCGTCCGAAGTCACGTCCACCACGTCGTAGGTGCATCGGTGCCGGGTGACCACGCGCTCGAGGCTAGGTGACGGTCTCGTCCTGGCTGAGACCCCGGAACTCTTCCACGGTCATCGAGCGACGACCACGAAGCACGTGATCCATGGCGCTCGAGTTGGCGTCACTCTTGGTCGCGAGACGAAGCGCCATCACCAGCGCGGGGTAGCACCAGAAGTCGCCGCAGACCCACAAGATCGCGGCGCCGATTTGTTGGTCGGCGAAGGGGTTCAACGTGGTGGGCGTCATCGAGGCCATGCTGGCCAGATGGAGCATCGAATTGCCGATGTCGTAGAAGGGTCCCGAGGCCAAGAAACTGAGCGCCATGGCAATGATGGTCATCACGAGGTTCGTGAAGAGCAGGGCGCCCACGCGCGCGAAGGGCGAGAGCGTCGGTCGCCACGGGCGCGACGGGATGAACTGGGCCCAGAACAAGAGCCCCGACACGAAGAAGCTGGTCAGCATCAAGCCGACGTGGAGCGTGGGGTCACCCATCACCGGATTGAACACGCTGGGAAGCATCCACACGACCATGACCGCGTTGAAGAAAACGATGGCGAACAGCGGCGAGAAGACGACCGCGCCGATCCTTCGCAGTAGCGGGCGTCCGGGTCGCAGGAACACGCGACGAAGGAGCCGTCGACGCGTCGCGACGGGTAGCGCGAAGACGAGGGGAATCGCCGGCGCCCCGGCCACGTACAGTGCGGGCGCGGCGAGCATCACCGTGACGTGCTGGATCATGTGCACCCAGAAGTACTCCATCGACCAGTACTGCAGGGGCGAGACGACGCTGAGCGTCGCGACCGCGATGCCGGCGTAGGCGACCCACATCCGGTGTCGGCGCGACCGGGCGTGGGCGGGGGTAGAGCGGGCGTTGAGAGCGCGAAGGCCCCGTTCGTGCACGGCGACGACCAGCACGGACGCGATGGCGATCTCCGGATAGCCCCAATGGTGCGTGAGGTAGTTCACGGCCGAGACGCCGATTGGCGCCCGTCGTCAGCGTGAGAAGTCACTGCGAAACACTTCATGCGACTGACCACCCCCCGCGAGACTTCCTGGCTATCTCTGGAGCGTACCAAGACCACGGCGTTCGAGGTCATAGAAAACCGTGGTTCACACTCCGCGAAGATCAGTTTCGGTACATGGACCGTACGTGGCGTTCTCGCACACCGTCGAGGCGTTCGTCAGCGTGCCGCGGGTGACAGCTCCGCGCAGATCAGCCCCTTGCAGATTGGCGCCGTCCAAATTCGCGTAGGACAAGTTCGCTCGACGAAAGTTGTCCGACGATAAGTCGAGGCCCTTGAGGTCGTGGTGCGCGAGGTCGCAGCCCGCGTAGTCGACGTTGGTCACGCTGACCGCGCAGTTCGTCGAGGCGACGAACGGTGTACTCCCATTATGGGCCGTCCCGCAGGCACTGAGACCAATCGCGCTGAGCGCCGCGACCAGAACAACGCGCGCAGTTTTCATTCACCAACGCTAACGCGACCTCAGTCATGGATGGCGCCGTGCTCTACAGTGCGAGGTTGCTCGGTTCCTTCCGGATCGCCGCTTCGGCCAAGACCGTGAGGGCGAGGAACCACTCGTCGGGATTGACGGAGAGCGCGTGTTCTCCTTCGAGTTCAATCTGACCGAAGAAGAGGGCGTACCAGATCCGTGCAAAAGCGACGGCGCTCATGCCCTCGGCGAGGAGGTTCGCGTCTTGGAGGGGCTGCACGCGACTGACAATGAGATCGGCAAC
Source organism: Acidimicrobiaceae bacterium (assembly GCA_003167415.1). Lineage (GTDB taxonomy): Bacteria > Actinomycetota > Acidimicrobiia > Acidimicrobiales > RAAP-2 > RAAP-2. Next base: position 62,380 of record PMTF01000004.1, read on the forward strand.
CTCCTTTTTGGCCTCCGCGATCCCTCGCGACGCCGTGGGATTATGGCGCGCGAACGACATGCTCTCAATTCTTTGAATCCTCGCCTCGGTTCGTGCGGGCACTTGGGCCTCGGCGATGATGACGCGAAGGGCTTGACGTAGGTCATCGGTCGTCTTCACCGTCATGAGTGGATTGGTGAAGGTTTCGGCGAGTCCGCCCAGGACCTCTCGAAACCGGTGAGAGATTGCGCACGCGATGAGGTCCTCGCGATCGTCGAAGTAGCTGTACAGCAGGGCGACCGAAATCCCTGCGGCGTACGCCACGCGTTTCACCCGGAACTGGGTCATGCCGTTGAGTTCGATCTCTTGCGAAGCGGCCTTGAGAATCGTGTCCCGCGTCATGAATGGAGGATACAGCGGGTCTAGGGCCTTTTCTATTCGTGAATCCAATCACGATCATTCAGCTGCGCGTCAACGTGCGCGAGGAACCGCGCGGCGGTCGCCCCATCGATAGCCCGATGATCGAACGTCAAGGCCAGGAGTCCGACCGAGTGAATTGCGATCGATTCGTCGCCGTACGGATCCATGACGACGACCGGTTTGCGGGTGACGCCGTCGGTCGCCAGAATCGCCACTTGGGGCTGGTTGATGATGGCCCCGGTCATCAGGGTTCCGTACGGTCCAGGATTCGTGATCGTGAAGGTGGCGCCGGTTAAATCGTCAACCGTCAACTTCTTCGCGCGAGCGTCTTGGGCGACTTGTCGGATTCGTCGCGCGATCTCGAAGAGGTCCAGCTGGTTCGCGTGGCGAATGACCGGGACGACGAGTCCATCACCGTCCAAGTCCACCGCGATGCCCAGGTTGAGGTCACGGTGAACGATCAGTTCATCGTTCCCCACCGAGGCATTGAGTTGGGGAAACGCAATCAGGGCGTCGAGGACGGCGAGTGAGATGAAAGGTAGATACGTGAGTGTGAATCCTTCACGCTCCTTGAAGTCGCCGCCGTGAAGTCGTCGGTAACTTTCAACGTGTTCGTAATCGACCTCTTTCACCATCAAGGTGTGGGCCGACGTGGCCTTGGAGTGAACCATGCGTTCGGCCGTGAGCCGACGCAACTTGGTGAAGGGAACGACTTCATCTCCCGCTTCGCCGCCTCGCGCGTTGATCGCCGCTTCGACGTCGTGGCGTGAAAGACGTCCACTCGGTCCACTCCCCTTCACTGAGGACACGTCGAGGTCGTGGGCGTCGATCAGATGTCGCACGATTGGTGAGTTCGTCGTCGACGCCGCGGTGGAGGACTGGGCAATGAAAGTCTCGACGTCGTGGCGCGTTAGTCGACCCCCGGGACCCGTGGCCGCGATGTCGCTCGCTTCGAGTTTGTGATCTTCGAGGAGTCGGCGAACGGCGGGTGAAAGTCGCTGAGCGTTCTCGACTCGTTCGCTCGGTGTCGCGATCGCCTCGGGTGAGGCAGCGACGGATGAGGACGGTCGTTGAACGTTGTCGTCGGGTTCGTCGTTGTCAATCACCGCCAGAATGGTCCCGACGTCGACGGTTTCGCCCTCCTGCACGATGATCGCTGAAAGGACTCCGCTCGCCGGAGACGGTATCTCGGTGTCGACCTTGTCGGTGGAGACCTCGAAGAGGGGCTCTCCTTTGTTGACGGCGTCGCCCACGGCTTTGAACCATTTCGTTACCGTGCCGTCGGCCACGGTCTCACCGAGTTGGGGCATCGTTATGTTTCTCATCGTCGATTGACCGGTTCCCAAGCGAGGCGTCTCACAGTGACTCCACGTCCAAGTGACGGCCCATCCAGTCGGCGCCCAGAGGACGGTGATGATTGATGACGTTGGCGCAGCCGTGGTTGCCCTCGGCCAGCAAGACGAACTTGGTTTCACCGCGCGCTTCGTTCGCGAGACGCTCTCCGTCTTGCCAGGGGAAGAGTCGGTCTCGCTTGCCCATGATGACCATCAGCGGTTGGTTAATCTTCTCGGCGAAGCCTTCCAAGGTCATATCCCAGGCTCGACGTTCCGCCGCTTCGGGCGATGAAGAGTACGAACGCACTTCAAAGGCGTGGCGAGTGAGTGGATTCAGGTCCTTCCACGTGGCCCCCAAGTTGTAGGGACCGGCGAGGGCGATGGTCGCTCGAATCGGAAGGTTGGCACTCGCGAGCCGTGCGGCGTAGAAGCCGCCGAGGGAGACACCCCACACCCCGAGACGACCGGCGTCCACTTCGGGCAGTGACTGGAGAAATGGGATGACGGTCGCCCCGACCTCTTCCCACTCCGGTCGAATAGGCAAGGTCCATTCCGCCTCGCCTTGACCGGGACCGTCGAGAGCAAAGGTCGCCATGCCCCGCTCAAGGAAGGCCCGTTCCACTTCTCGAAACTCCTCCTTTGTCGAATCGAGACCGGGAATCAACAGCACCGTCGGGTGAGGTCCGTGGTCATTCGGCCTGCGAAAGAGGCCCACGAGCTTCGAGTCGTCGAATGGTATTTCGTGACGACTCGCGGGAGGAACGAAGAGGGGCGTGGCCCGGTTGATCGCATCAACGGCACGAGCGTGCGCGTCCCTCGCTTGATCCTGGTCGTGCACGAACATGAACTTGCCAAAGTGGAAGTACGTGGCCGCGCGGGCGTAGAACTCCCCCGCGCTTCGGTGGCGTTCCTCTTTCAGGGCTTCGTCGCCCAGGACCAACTGCTCTTCGGCGCCGGCGCACCACGCCGCGCACCAGTCGTTCCAGTGCTCCAGTGGTTTGGTGATTCGCGCGTAATCGCTGGCGTCCACGCCATTGGCCGTAAATCGAGGTTCCCAGTTCGCAATGGCCGTTTCGAGAAGTACGTCAGACACGAAGCCCCCCACGGACGTTGGATTTGAAGCCGATGGTAATGGATTCTGGGCCGCGCTGAACAGGGATCGGGCGTTGAAATCTTTTCACCACGAAATGGCGTGGTGGACTTGTTTGACCAACGGGTCATCGTTAGGGTTACGAAATCGCCCTTCGGGCGATCGACTCTGGAATAACGCACATTGGGGGACGCCGGGGCCGCGTAAATGCAGGGGGGAAATATGACAGGGAAAAGGCGACTTTTTCGCGCGTTCGGTGTGGTTTCGATCACACTGGCGTCTCTAGCGACGGTTTCTACGTCGAGTGGGGCGTCGGGGAGCGGGACAATTGCCAAAGGCCATCCGGTCTTGATCGGGGCGTCACTCTCACTATCGGGTGACTTCTCGGGCGACGGCGATGCCTTTCAACAGGGCTACAAACTGTGGGCCGCGGACCAGAACAAAAAAGGCGGTCTGCTCGGTCACAAGATTGAACTGAAGATTATTTCAGACGCCTCGAGCCCAACTCAGGTCGTCACTAACTATCAGGCGCTGATCTCAAATGACCACGTGAATCTGACCTTCGGTCCGTTCTCGTCGCTTTTGACGCTGCCAGCAGCCCGGACCGTTAATCGATACGGCTACGCCATGGTCGAAGGCGCGGGCGGGGCACCCTCAGTATTCCAGGCGGGACTGCACAACGTCTTTGACGCCGCGTTACCCGTAGCGAACGGACTCGTGCCCTTTGCGCAGTGGCTCGCCTCGCTGCCCGCAAGCCAACGACCCAAGACGATTGCGTACGCGACGTCGACCGACCCGTTCACCGAACCGCAGATTCCTGTCGCCGAGAAGATCATCAAAGCGGCCGGAATCAAGACGGTGTACTACAAGACGTTCCCCGCCGAACCGTCGGACTACACGACCATTGCTGACGCCGTGGCCGCCACCAACGCGCAGGTCGTCATTTTGGGTTCCGTCGACGTACCGACGGTGTCGGCCTTCATGCAGGCCTTCGAACAGGCGCACTACAACCCCAGGGCCTTCATCGCCACGGCCGGCCCCGACCAAGGCAAGACCTTCTTGAGCGCGGTAGGCGCGGGCAACTCGAATGGCGTCATGGTGCCCAACGCGTGGTACGGCGGTTCGAGCAACCCAGAGAGCAAGACCATGGTCGCCGAATTCATCAAGAAGTACGGTGGCACGGCCTCCGAAGTCAATGCGGACGTGGCCGAGGCGTACGCCGTGGGTCAAGTCATCACCGCGGCGGTAAAGGCGACGGGCGGCTTCAACAACGCCAAGATCATCACCTACCTCCACTCCGGCGTCACGATTCAGAGCGTTCTCGGAGCGGTGAAGTTCAACAACCTCGGTGAGAACAACCAACCGACGGCGTACACGTTCCAGTGGCAGGGCGCGAAGTTCGTCGAGGTGAATCCCGCAACCGACCCGGGCGCTACCAAGATCCTGTTCCCCAAGCCGGCTTGGAAGAATTAACCCTTGAACGGCACTGCAGTTCTGCATTCGATCATTGACGGCGTCCTGACCGGTTCGGTCTACGCCTTGATGGCCACGGGTCTTACCCTCATCTTCGGAGTGATGAATATCATCAACGTGGCACAAGGGATCTTCGTGATCCTCGGTGCCTACTTGAGTTACGCGCTCTCCGTTCATTTGGGTATCGACCTGTTTGTGGGACTGGCCATCACGATCCCCACCCTCTTTGTGGTGGGGATCGTGGTGGAACGTGTCTTCCTCAGCCGCATAAAGGGCCCCGAGCGGGTCGTGATGTCAATTTTGGTGACCTATGCGATCTCGCTGGTAATCGAGGGCGTTCTTAACATGGTGTTCTCGGCTAACTACGTGGAGCTGCACGCGTGGTACGCGAACCGTTCCGTCCGTGTCTTTGGGTTCTATCTGGGTTACATCTATCTATTGGGCTTCGGCCTAGCCGTGGTGTTGCTAGGAGCGCTTTATGTCATGTTGTACCGAACCCGATTCGGTTCGAGCGTCCGGGCGTCCCTGGCCGATCAAACAGCGGCGGCGCTAATAGGCATCAATGTGCGACGCGTGTCGACCATATGTTTTGGTCTGGGCGTGGCGGTGACGGCGGCTGGTGGAATGATCTACGGCGCGACCAACGCCTTCAACGCGAGCTCGAGTTACGACCTCATCTCACGACTACTCGTCATCATCGTGCTGGGCGGTATGGGGAGCATCGGTGGGGCACTCGTCGCAGGCATCATGATGATCACCATCGAGGACTTGGTGTCGGTGGTGTGGGGACCCGTGTGGTCGAACCTCGCGTTCTTCCTGATCTTGGTTGTCGTCTTGTCACTTCGCCCCCAGGGTCTCTTCGGTAAGCCATCGGTTCGGGTGGCTTAGTGCTGAGGGTGCGGAACGTCTGGTGGATCGGGGCCTTGGCCGCCCTGGTGCTCTTCCCGCTAATTGAAACGAATCCAACGTACACCTCGATCGGAATCTTCACCCTCATCTTTATGGGATGTGCCACGTCGTGGAACATGTTCTCCGGCTACTCGGGGTACATCAATCTCGGATCCGCGGTGTCCTATGGCGTAGGTGCCTACACCCTGACACTTTTGGCGGACCATCTCCACGTTCCGGGAAACGGCGACTTGTTTTGGCTCATACCGGTCGGCGGATTCGCGGCGATGATCGTGGCTGTTCCAGTGGGGCTCGTGGCCTTGCGAGTGCGACGCCACACATTTGTTGTGATCACCATCGCCATATTCTTCGTTTTCCAGTTGTCGGCCACCAATTTTTCTTTTACCGGGGGCACTTCGGGCCTTCAGCTTCCTTTGATTCCTTGGTTGGAGACCAACTACAACAAACCCTTCTACTACGCGGCGTTAGCGATAACGGTCTTCGCGGCCTTACTGTCATTCGCCGTGCGACGTTCGAGATTCGGCTTGCAACTGCTCGCGATTCGAGACGACGAAGACCGCGCAGCCGGACTCGGCGTGAAGGTATTTGCCGTGAAACTCACGGGCTTTACGATGTCGGCCTTCGCGGTCGGCATGGGTGGCGCGCTGTACGCCGTGTTCCTCGGCCAGATCTATCCCCAATTCGTCTTCGACCCCATCTTCGATATCTCCATCGCGCTGATGTCCATCTTTGGTGGCCTCGGAACGTTGACGGGCCCGCTGCTCGGGGCACTTGTGCTCGAGTCGATGCAGCAGTACCTGACGATTCGCTTCTCCAACGGTTCCCTCTACCTGATCATCTTCGGCGCGCTCTTCTTAATTGTCGTCCTTTTCATGCCCCAGGGCATCGTCGTGTATCTGAGCGATTGGCGGTCGCGCCGGTCGGCGCGGCGCGCCGAAGGCGCTCGAGTCGTGGTGGGAGAAGCGTCGTGACGACGTTGCTCAGTGTGGACCGCATCTCCAAGGCCTTCGGCGGACTGCAGGCGCTCAACGAGTGTTCGTTGAGCGTGGAGAAGGGCAGCATCACCGGCCTCATTGGACCCAATGGTTCGGGCAAGACCACCCTCTTCAACGTCATCACCGGTTACGAGAAGCCTGATTCTGGATCGGTGACCTTCGAAGAGGCCGACATAACTCGCGTCGGTCCGAGCAGGGTGTTTGCTCTCGGCGTGGGACGCACGTTTCAGATAACTCGGATCTTCAGTCGCATCACCGTCCTCGAGAACATGCTCGTCGCGACCCAACGTGATGAGGGTTGGCTGCGTGGCCTCACGCGATCGAAGTCCTCGAAATCCGAACTCGCCGCAGCGATGGAGTGGCTCGATTTCGTGGGCATCGACCGCCTGGCCTCCCAGCCCGCGGGGTCGCTCTCCTTCGGACAGCGCAAGCTCCTGGAACTCGCCTACGTCTTGGTCGCCGATCCCGACGTCATCTTGTTGGACGAGCCCGCCGGCGGGGTGAACCTCACCCTCATCAACGAGATCGCCGACAAGATCCAGTCACTCAACAAAGGTGGGAAGACGTTCTTGATCGTGGAACACAACATGGAGTTCGTCATGAATCTCTGTGATCGCGTCACCGTCATGCACCAGGGAACCGATCTGGTGAGCGGAACACCGAGTGAGATCCGCAACGATCCGCGCGTTCTCGACGCGTACTTGGGCGGCAGCGACGACGATGACGTCGAGGAAGCATCATGAGCACTTCGACGACGTTCTTGACTTTTGACGGCATTGTCGCCGGCTACGGCGGCGGTGACGTCCTCCGAGGCGTGGATTTCACGGTGCACGAAGGCGGAGTGACCTGCATCGTGGGCCCCAACGGCTCAGGAAAATCAACGCTGCTCAAGACCGTGAGTGGGTTGCTTCATCCTCGACTCGGTCAGATCGTGTTCAAGGGAACAGCGCTGGTGGGAAAGACGCCGCGCGAGATCTTGAAACTGGGCATCGTCCAGGTGCCTCAACAGCACAGTCTCTTTCGTGAGATGAGCGTCGAAGAGAACGTGTCGCTCGGCGCGTTTCTGGTACGTGATCGCGCCGAAGTCGCCCGACGCTTGAGTTCCGTGCGCGAGATGTTCCCCATCGTCGCTTCTCGCGCGAAGGACAAAGCCGGGAGCCTCTCCGGCGGCCAACAGCGACTGGTCGAGTTCGCGCGTTGCTTGATGCTCGAGCCGGAGTTGGTGGTCCTGGACGAACCGTCCATGGGACTCGACCCGAAGACCCTCCGATCAATGTTTGACACCATCAAGTTGATGAACGAGATGGGACGCACGGTGTTACTCGTTGAACAGAATGCCCGCCAAGCCCTTAAATTGTCACATCACGGGGTGGTACTGGAAAATGGACAGGTACGGCTCTCCGGAACTGGCAAAGAAGTCTTGAACAACCCCGAGATAGGTGCGCTGTACCTCGGCGGCACGATCAAAGCCGGGCCCGAGATGCACCCGGATGTGACGATGGAGGAGACCGACTAATGGCGAAGCAACTGCGCGTGGGATGGATCGGCTGCGGGCGCATGGGAAGTGCGATGGCGAAGCGTCTCATCGCCGGAACGAGTGAGGTACTGGTCACGAACCGCACACGCGCCAAGGCCGAAGCACTGTTCGAACTGGGTGCCGTCGTTGTCGACCATCCGGTCGACCTCGCGGACTGTGACGTGGTCTTCGTGATGGTCTCGGCCGATCCGCAACTGCTCGAAGTCATGAGCGGCCCCGAGGGGGTGCTGACCAACGAGGGGGTCGCACCACGGATCATCATTGACTGCTCGACTGTCTCGACCGGAGCATCGGCTCTCGCTCGCGAAGCCTGCTCGACGCGAGGCGTCGAATTTCTGGCCGCTCCGGTGAGCGGCAATCCGAAAGTCGTCGCGTCGGGGAAGTTGACGCTCGCGGTGTCCGGTTCCCGAGAGGCCTTCAACGAAGTCCGACCGCTCCTCGATCAACTCGGACACGGCGTGACGTACGTCGGTGAGGGCGAAGTCGCCCGACTAGTAAAGATCTGTCACAACATGTTCCTCGGCGTGGTCACCCAGGCGATGGCCGAGATCACGGTGCTCGCCGAGCGCGGCGGCATCGAACGGAGCGCGTTTCTCGAATTCTTGAACGACTCGGTGATGGGATCCACCTTCACGCGCTACAAGACTCCGGCGTTCGTGAACCTCGACTTCAAGCCCACGTTCACCCCGGTGTTGCTCAAAAAGGACTTCGATCTCGGTATGACCGAAGCGAAGGACCTAGGTGTGCCTATGCCGTTGTCGGAGTTGTGCACCGAGATCGTCGCCAGCGCCGTAGGCGCCGGTCACGTTGATGAGGACTTCGCGGTGCTCTTGCTTGAAGAGGCCCGAAGGGCGGGACTTACATTGGAACCAGAAAGCAAGGTCATTGATGACGGACTCGGGGGGAAACGATGAGCGAAGACTTCGGACCGATCGTCACTACGCCCGGTCACAACGGCGTCGACTTCGAGACCCGAGTCGACTTTGATCGCTTGCGTTCGTACCGTCTCGCTCGGGCCCGCGAGGCGCTCGAGCAAAGCGATCTCGGCGCGATCCTGCTCTTTGACTTCTACAACATCCGCTACGTCTCCCAGACGTGGATCGGTGGCGCCCTCGGCGACAAGATGACGCGTTACTGCCTATTGACGCGCGGCGGTGAACCAATGATCTGGGACTTCGGATCCGCGGCCCGCCATCACCAGCTCTTCGCCCCGTGGCTCGAACCAGAGAACTGCCGGGCCGGAATGCTGGGCCTGCGCGGCGCCGTCGCGCCTCAGGCCGGACTCTTCGAATCGGCGGTCAAAGAGCTCGTCGGAATCTTGAGCGAACACGGACTCCTGGACCAGCCGGTCGGGATCGACCTCGTCGAACTGCCGTTCCTGTTCGAAATCCAAAAGGCCGGCGTGGAGATTCGCGACGCGCAGCAGTTGATGCTCGACGCGCGTCAGATTAAAAACCAAGACGAGTTGATGCTCCTCTCCCAGGCCGCCGCGATGGTCGACGGGGTCTACCAGGACATCTTCGAGGCCCTGAAGCCGGGGATACGAGAGAACGAGATCGTCGCGCTAGCGAACAAGCGACTCTACGAGATGGGTTCGGACCAGGTTGAAGCCATCAACGCGGTCTCGGGCGAGCGGTGCAATCCCCACCCCCACAACTTCACGGACCGCATTATTCGCCCCGGTGACCAGGCCTTCTTTGACATTATCCACTCCTACACCGGCTACCGGACGTGTTACTACCGCACGATGTCCGTCGGCAGCTCGACGGCCCCGCAACGAGAGGCCTACGCCAAAGCGCGCGCGTGGATGGATACGGCGATCGAACTGGTGCGACCGGGCGTCGGGACCGACGAGATAGCGCTCGCGTGGCCGGCCGCGACGGACTTTGGCTTCGCCAACGAGATGGCTGCGTTTGGTTTGCAGTTCGGTCACGGCCTCGGACTCGGTCTGCACGAACGACCGATCATCAGTCGTCTCAACAGCCTGCGCAATCCCATCGAGTTGCAGGCGGGCATGGTCTTCGCCCTGGAGACGTACTGCCCCGCGTCCGATGGCGTGTCGGCGGCACGAATCGAAGAGGAGATCGTCGTGACCGAAAACGGTCCGTCGATCCTTACACACTTTCCGGCCCAAGAACTCATGGTCGCGAACCGGTACTAGGAGGAAAAGATGACCAGCACCCACGCCGCACCCGAACTCAGTTACCTCGACCACAAAGTCGCGATGTATCGCTGTCAAGTGGCGCTGCGCCAGTTCGAGCAACGCGCCTACGACCTCTTCTTAGAGAACTTCGTGAAAGGGACGAGTCACCTCTCCATTGGCCAAGAAGCGATCGCCGCGGGGGTAGCCGCGGCGATGCGCCCGACGGACTGGACGTTCGCGACCTATCGCGGTCACGCCCACACGCTCGCGCGAGGTGTGCCGATGACGCCGATCTTCGCTGAACTGATGGGCCGAACCAACGGCTTGATGGCGGGCAAGGGTGGCTCGATGCACTTGACCAGCGTGGAACACGGCATGATGGGTTCGTACGCGATCATCGGCGCGCACTTGCCCATTGCGTGCGGCGCCGCGTGGAGCGCACAGTATCGAGGGACGGACCAGGTGGCGGTGGCGTTCTTCGGTGACGGCTCGGTCAACATTGGCGCCTTCCACGAAGCGCTCAACTTTGCGGCCGTCTGGAAATTGCCAGTGATCTTCTTCTGCGAGAACAACCTCTGGATGGAGTACACACGAACTTCTGACGTCACGGCGGTGGCGAACCCCGCGGCCGATCGCGCTGCGGCCTACGGACTCGAGAGCATCATCGTCGACGGCAATGACGCCGACGCCGTCTACGAGGTCACATCGCTGGCGATTGCTCGCGCACGAGCCGGCGAGGGGCCGAGCATGATCGAAGCCAAGACCTATCGACACGGCGGTCACTCGCGCGCCGATCCCGGGAAATACCGACCGGACGAGGAGCTGGCCGAGTGGCTCCTCAAGGATCCGATCCCCCTCTATCGGTCCCGACTCTTGGAGATGGGCGTGAGCGAAGACGACCTGCTGGTCTTAGAGGCCGACGTGGACGCCGAAGTTGAGACGGCCACGAACGAGGCGAAAGCCGGTGGTGTGCCGGGCGAGGATCTCTTATTGAAGGACGTATGGGCGGACGGAGGTGCCTCATGGCGCAACTAACTTTTCGTGAAGCGATTGCTCGGGGCATCGCCCAAGAGATGCGTCGCGACGACTCGGTGGTCTTCCTCGGCGAGGACGTCGGCGCGGCGGGCGGGGTCTTCAAAGGCACCGTAGGACTCTTAGAAGAGTTCGGAGATGTGCGAGTCCGTGACACGCCAATAAGTGAACAGGCGATTCTGGGCGCCGCGATGGGTGCTGCGATGACCGGCCTTCGACCAATTGCCGAGATCATGTTCTCGGACTTCTTCGCGGTGTGCTGGGACATCGTGGCGAACGAGATTGCGAAGAGTCGCTACATGACGAACGGCCAGGTGACGTTCCCGCTCGTCATCCGTTCCGGCAACGGTGGCGGCCTCCGCTTTGGCGCTCAGCACTCTCAAAGCGTCGAGAACTGGGCCATGATGATCCCGGGCCTGAAGGTCGTCGTGCCGTCCAATGCGGTCGACGTCATCGGACTCATGGCCGCATCCATCCGTGATCCCGATCCCGTCATCTTCCTCGAAGCGAAGGCGCTCTACGCGTCCAAGATGGACGTGCCCGACGGCGAGATCGTTGACACGCTCGGTTCCGCCAAAGTGCTTCGTCAGGGCTCGAACGCCACGGTCGTCGCGCTGGGGTCGATGGTGCCTAAGGCGCTCCAGGCGGCGGAGGAACTCGCGACGAATGGCATCGAATGCACGGTGATCGACGTGCGATCCCTGGTTCCTCTCGACACGACCACCATCCTTCGCGAAGTGTCGGCCACCGGGCGAATGTTCACCGTGGAAGAGAATCCGCGCCTGTGCGGTTGGGGGGCAGAACTAGCCTCAATCATCGCCGACGAGGTCTTCTACGACCTCGACGGACCCATCGTTCGCATCACGACGCCTCACATCCCCCTCCCGGCGGCCGACGCGCTTGAGGACCTTGCGATTCCCTCAGTCGAGCGCATCGTGAACACAATTCACAAATCAATGAACTCCTGAAGATTCGTGGCGGGATCAGAAGGTTGGTCTGATTCGCACTTGTGACGTTCCTGATCACCACTGGTTTTCTGTGCCAAACGCAGTCTGGCTGTCGCTCAGAGGCAGTTCAAATCAGTGCGAGAGGTGTCTCAGCGATAACCACCAGAGGATGTGCATCCGGGAAATCTCTCTCTGATGCAACTCGCGGCGACGTTGTGCCCTAAGTCCCTAATCGATGCATTGCCAATCGTGGGAGACTTCTTTCAACACGAGTGGGGAGGCCTGATGTCAAGTTTCGGACTGTACGCCGCCATATGGCCGTTAACCACGCTTGGTCATTACGTGCACTGGCACATTATTCAGATCAGCGTGGCCAACTTGGTGGTCATCATCTTGATGGTCGTCACTTTCATCGTGGCGCTTTTCGCACCATTTCCGGGTCGACGCCGCCGTAAGGAGAACCCGTGAGCACCACTGAGATCGATCGCCAATGGACGACCCGTCTTCGCAAGCGCGTCGCCGGCAAGCTCCCACCGGAAAAACTGTTACCTGATACACAGCCGACCTACGTCTCTTCGTGGATCTATGTCTTTGGCGTCACGACGTTGGCCGCCCTTGGAGTCGTCATCGCCACCGGCTGCCTCCTGGCGATCCGCGGACCGCAGTGGTGGCACACCTCTTCGGTCGGTCACTTCGTCAATTCGATGCACCTTTGGAGCGTCGAGATCTTCTTCTTCGCCATGGTCATACACCTTTGGGGCAAGTACTTCATGGCGGCGTGGCGCGGGGGTCGAGCCCTCACCTGGATGACCGGCGTCGTGACGTTTCTCACCTCCATCGCCACGGCGTTCACCGGCTACGTGAGCCAATCGAACTTTGACTCCCAGTGGATCTCCACGCAGGCGAAGGATGGCATCAACTCCACCGGCGCGGGTGCGTTCTGGAATGTCTTGAATTTGGGACAGATGTTGATGTGGCACATCGTCTTGTTGCCGCTGGCCGCCGTCGTTTTGACGGTGCTCCACGTCCTGCTTGTTCGCGTCAAGGGTGTCGTGCCTCCCTTTGAGAAGACAACCGAGGTGGCCCAATGACCAAGGCGTTTCGTCCCGACGTGGACGCTCCCGAGTGGAAGGGCGGCTACAGCCCCTACGACATCGTCAAAGAAGGCATCATCGCCGTAGTCATCGTCTCGATCTTGACGGTGTTGCTGTCGGTGGCCTTCGGTTCGCCCGACGATCCCTCGATCACCATCAAGGCCTGGTCAACCAACGCCCCAATGGATTTTGCCACGACCGCGCTCAGTGAACTGAACGGTACGTCGGGCTCGGCGGGGTACGGCGCGCCGTACAACAACGCCTCCACGGGCCAACAGCTGGGCCCGCTCCGCCTGGCCAAGTGGGTCGGTGACCGAATCCCCGTGAATACGGTCAATGACTTCATCATCGATCCATTGAAGTCCCTTCCCAAGCAACCGGCGTTGACGGCGGACCTCTCGCAGTGGTCCTCAGCGTCGGTCTCCGCGCGCGCCGGCTGGGTGAAGAACTATTCGCAGGCGGCGAACAAGATGCAGATCGTGAGTGGCCAACTGGTCGTGAACGCGACGAACGCTGGACCACTGCCGGTGATGATGGCGGACCTTTTCCAGATGGCCCGAACCGGAGCCCTCGACCAGGCCCTGGTGACGCAGAACGGCTTCTACACCAGTGACTACACGCTGCCGCTACTGTTCTTGGCCGACGGCACCTACTTGTCCAACATCGCCCAAAAGCAACACCTCACGGGTGACCAGTGGGGCATGATGAACGAAACGGGCAACTACCCGGGTCAAGCGTGGCTCTGGCTGTACACCTTCTGGTACCAAGTCACGCCAATGAATTCGAGCGGCAATGGCGACATACTCGTGTGGGGCATCATGATGGTCCTCTCGGCGGGGCTCTTGCTCACCCCTTTCATCCCGGGACTGCGCAGCATTCCTCGAAAGACCCGTGTCTATCGCCTGATCTGGCGCGAGCACTACCGCTCTCTCCCCTAGTCACTATGGAACAACGAGGGTCCGTGACGTCCCGCGTCGCATCGTCTCGCACGGCCCTTAGACGGGTACGCCCGACAGAGCCAGCACGAGGCCGACCGCGCCGGCCAGTATCAGGCACGTCACCACACTGCGTCGAAGTACGAACAGCAGAATCATTGCTCCGGCGAGAATTGGAATCTGCCACAGGTGAGTAAGTCCACGCCCCAGTGGAATGGCCGAACCGGCGATCGCCCCGATGACCGCCGGTCCCGCGCCGCGAAGAAATGACTGGACCGACGTATTGGCCCGGACTCGGTCGAAATGAGGCGCTCCCACGAGCACGAAGAGGAACGACGGACTGAACACGATCAATGCGGCGAGCAGTCCACCACCGATGCCCTTCGCGGCGTAACCAACGGCCGCGACCGTCTGCACCACCGGACCGGGCGTCAGTTGCCCGAGGGCCACCGCGCTAAGGAACTGCGTGCTGCTCATCCAGTGATACGTGCTCACGACGTCGTGTTGCATCAAGGGCACGATGACGAATCCCCCGCCGTAGGAGAGTGCGCCTACTTTGAAAGCCACCCACGCGATCGCGCCGAGACCGCCGACCACGCCGAAGTGGCCAATCACGGCGGGGGACATCGCTCTTGCCGGACCCGATGGCTTCGCGATCCCCCGGTTTCGCGCCACGATCTCCACTAATCCGCACGCCACCATCGCCAGTACCAGATACGAACCGACCACGGACGCCATCACTCCCCCAACGACGACGTAGACCAACCAGCGCACGTGCTCCCCTCGTCGAGCGCCCATGCCACGGCGACTCGCCGGGATGAGGGTCCACGACGCCTTCAGCGCGACGGCGGGTATGGCCGCACCCGCGCCGGCCGCGGTCCCCAGCACCCACGCCGGTGCGTTTCGGTCAAGAAACACCACCGAAAGTGCGAGTATCAGAATGAGACCCGGAACGATGAAACAAATTCCGCCGATTAATGCGCCGGCGATCCCTCGCAATCGCCACGCGCAGAGAATTGCGAGTTGCGTTGACGCGGGACCGGGAAGGAGATTGGTGGCGGCGATGCCATCGTCAAAATCCTTATCTTCGATCCATCGCTGCTTTTCTACGCACAGTCGTCGGAGCAAGATGATGTGAGCCGGCGGGCCCCCGAATCCGATGCAGCCAATCCGCGTCCACTCTCGCGCGATGGTGACCAACGAGACTCGAGACGCCGCGACACCTCGATCAGCCATCGGATCACTTTCCAAGAGGTGCTTCGACCGCTATGAACATCGCTCGATCTATCCGTTCGCTCTTCGTGACGATTCGTCGAATTTCAGATTTGATCTCGCTCGACACGGTCTCCCTGGTTCTTCGACGTGACGGTCTCACGGCTCGTAGCCTACGAATTTCCGGCGGCAAGCTTCGAGATCAACCGTGCGTCAATAAAGCGGCGCCCCTACTTGGTCACTGGCTCTTCGCCCCGCCCGACCGCGGTGTTGAGGTGCGACTGTGATTCTCGCAGACCGTTCACGGGACCACCGGCGCTGAAGTAGCGCTGGCCGGCCACCAATAGCTCCTCGGCCGGGAACTTCGTGATCACCTCACAACCCGTGGCCGTGACGACGACCTCTTCCTCGATGCGCGCGGCCGACCAGCCGTCCTTCGCCGGCCAGAACGTCTCGAGAGCGAAGACCATGCCCTCTTCGAGCACCTCGGGGTGATCGAGCGAGATCATGCGGCTGAATATCGGCCGTTCCCAGATCGACAGGCCAATGCCGTGGCCGTACTGCAGACCGAAGGCCGCCTCTTCATTGGCGAAGCCGAACTCCGTGGCCTTGGGCCACAGCGAGACCACGTCGGCAGTGGTGGTGCCTGGTTTCACTATCGATATCGCGGAGTCGACGAGCTCTCGACACTTGGTGTACGCGTCACGTTGAGCGACCGAGGCACTGCCGACGGCGAACGTGCGGTAGTAACAGGTGCGGTACCCGTTGAAGCTGTGCAGGATGTCAAAGAAAGCCGGGTCGCCCGGTCGAAGTAGTCGGTCGCTGAAGACGTGGGGATGCGGAGAACACCGTTCGCCCGAGATCGCGTTGACCCCTTCGACGTGTTCGGACCCCAAGTCGTAGAGCGTCTTGTTCACCAGTCCGACGCACTCGTTCTCGCGAACGCCCGGTCGCAGGAACGAATAGAGCTCCTCGTACGCGGTGTCGACCATCGACGCGGCGTGGGCCAGCAGCGAGATCTCGTCGGTCGTCTTGATCTTTCGCGCCGCCAAGAAGACCTGTTGCCCGTCGACCAATGTCATGCCCTCTTTGGCGAACGCCGCTAGCACCGGCATCTCGATGATGTCGACGCCGATTGGTTCATTTTGGAGACTGAACTGGGACAGGACTTCTTTGATCTTCTCGGCGACCGTGCCGGCTCGGTCGGCGCCGGGAGGAATGGCTCCGCGCAACGTCGAGATGCCGGCGCGCGCACCTTCGTAGGGCATCTCGGAACCGTCGGGACCGATTTGGACGCCGGTCAGCCACGGGTTGTAGAGCTGATGGTGTCGCGCGGCCGAGCCGAAGTCCCACACGACGGGCTTGCCACCGCGCGGCAACAACGCAAAACGGATCAACTTGTCCATGGCCCACGTGCCGATGTGGGTCCCGGTCATGTAGCGAATGTTGTGGAAGTCGAAAGTTAAGAGAGCCCCTAAGTCTGATCGCTCTAACTCGGCCTGCAACTTGGCGAGGCGCTCCTCGCGAAGACGAGGCATGTCAACGCGGTTCTCCCAGTCAACGGCGTTGCTTCCGTAGGTGTGAATGCCCATCATTCCTCCAGGTATCTAGCGATTGTCAAACTCGACGCTTGCGCGCCCAGACGTCCAATGAGACGGCGATCAAGATGATCACTCCGAGCACGATCTGTTGATAGACCTGATCAATGTTCGTGAGATTGATGCCGTTGTAAATCATGGCGATGAAGAGGACGCCGATGGTTGTTCGTGGTACCGAACCCTCGCCACCGCCAATCGACGTGCCGCCGACGACAACTCCGGCCAGCACAATGAAGGTCAGATTGGGAACACCGGTGGCCTGGGCGCTGAGCAACCGCGACGTGTCGATGACGCCGCCGTACCCGGCCGCGAGTCCACTCAGCGCATAGGTGATGATGCGAATTTGATTGACGCGAATGCCAGACAGTCGCGCGGCCTCGGCGTTTCCTCCCGAGGCAACGACGCGGCGCCCGAACGTCGTCTTGGCGAGCACCAACGCGAGTATCGCGACGAAGACCAACGTGATCCACACTGCGCTGGGTATGGACAAGAAGACGGTGTTGCCGAACTTATAAAAACCGGAGTTCTGAGAGAGAACGATGAGATTGTTACCCGACGCCTTTAGCGCGATGCCACTGATCACAAAGGACATCGCCAGCGTGGCGATGAACGGGTTGATCTTGAGGAACGCCACGATCATCCCATTGGCCACACCCATGCCGAGGCCGACTAAGAGCCCGGCCCCGATCGCAATGATCGGCGAATGGTGTTCGGCGAGTTGTCCCGACACGACAGCCGCGAGGCCGTAGATTGCTCCCACCGAAAGGTCGAGCCCGCCGGCGACGAGTACCAGAGTTCCGGCCGCGGCGATCGCCAAATAGGCCGATTGCTGGTCCAGAATATTGATCAAGTTGGTCTTGGTGAGGAACGGCCCCACCCACACTGACAACGAAATAAAGAGGATCAAGAAAGGGATGGCGATTCCGGCGAGTCGCCACGACCCGAGGACTCGAATCACGCTTGATCGCAGACTCGAGCTTCCCTCCTCGTCGACGTCGAGGACGTCTGGCGTTTCAACCTTTTCGTTCATGATGGAACCGTTCCTTTATTGGTCGACTCGGCGAAGGCGGCCGCGAGCACGGCCTGTTCGTTGATACCTTCGCCCGAGAGTTCAGTGATGATGCGTCCATGTCGCATGACGAGGACTCGATGGGCAAGTCCTAGGACCTCTTCTAGGTCCGACGATATGACGACCACGCCCATTCCGGACCCGGCCATCTCGGTCAAGAGGTCGTAGATGGTTCTCTTCGAACCCACGTCGACACCTCGGGTTGGTTCGTCGGCAATTAAGACGTTCGGTGAGCACATGACGGACCGGGCAAACATGAGCTTCTGTTGATTCCCGCCAGAAAGCATGAATACCGGCATACGGATGCTGGCGGCTCGGACGGTGACCGACTTCATTACTTCATTGACCTTGCGTCGTTCCCGGATGCCCGTGATCCAGCCGAGTCGACTGACGAGGTCAAGTCGCGAGAGCGAGACATTCTCCTTCACTGATCGACCGACCAGCAGACCCATCTCCTTTCGTGATTCCGGAATGAACACCAGTCCCCGGCGAATCGATCGCGACGGACTGTGACCTCCGAGGTCCTTTCCCTTCAGACGAACGCTGCCGCCCGAGACCTTCGAATCGCGGAAAATTGCCCGAGCTAATTCGGAACGTCCGGCGCCAACGAGGCCGGCAATACCGAGGATCTCGCCTTCGTGAAGGACGAAGGAACAGTCATTGACCCCCGGGGCTTGGAGGTGTTCGACCTCCAACACGACCGGCTTCTCCTCCTGCGCCACGACCTTCTCTGGAAAGGCCGAGGAGAGTGAGTGCCCGAGCATCCCCTCAATTAATGTCTCCTCGGTCGCGTCCTTGGCGTCGACGGTGCGAATCAACTCACCGTCGCGAAGGGTCGTGATGACGTCGGCGAGCGCGAGCACTTCCGACAGGTAGTGCGAGATGAGGACGACCGAATTGCCGTCGCGCACCAGCGAACGGATTATCCCGTGCAGTGCTTCGGTTTCGCCGCCGGACAGCGCCGCCGTCGGCTCGTCCATGATGACGATCGACGCATTGCGGGAAAGGGCGCGCATGATCTCGACCTTTTGTTGGTCAGCGATCGAAAGGCTGCCCGCCAGTCGATCGGGCGAGAGATCGAAACCTACCGTCTTGGCGAGCTCGCGGAACTGTCGACGTGATTGGCGCCTTCGAACGAATCCGGCGGTCGACGGTTCGACCCCGAGATAGACGTTTTCGGCCACCGTGAGTCCCGGCACGATGGCCAGTTCTTGCACAATGGTCACGATGCCGTGCGACAGAGCGTCGCGCGGCGATTTGAAACTGAGGGACTCGCCGCCGAGCGACATCGTCCCCTCATCGGGAGGAATCACCCCGGACATGATCTTGCCGAGCGTTGATTTGCCCGCCCCGTTCTCGCCCACCAACGCGTGCACCGTTCCGGGACTAATCGTCAGCGAGACGTCACTTAGAGCGGGCACCCCGCCGTACCGCTTCGACACGCCAGTGACGACGAAGTCGCCTCGAACGGACGCCGCAGTACTGCGGGGTGCCTCTTCAATGTTCCCATTCGACATGTCAGTCCAAACTATCCATGTCAGTCTCGGATGTTCGCTCCCTCTCCTACCGACGGATCAACCCGGCCACTCGCCGTTGAACTTACTGGCGTTGGCTTGCGTCACGATGCCATTGTTCGGCAACTTGGCGACCGGGTTCTGCGAACCCGAGCCCTTGCCCGTCTTCATGGCCTTGATGAGCGCGATCATGCCGAGCTCGCCTTCGGTCGCCGGCAATTGCGCGACGTCCGCGAACCACGCACCACTCTTCACGGCGGCGATGCCGGTCGCACTCGCGCCGTAGCAAACGAGCTTCACGGAGGTGTTCTTCGCTGAAGTAAGCGCCGATTGAGCCCCTTCACAGTCCTGGTCGGCACCGACGATGACGTTCAAACCCGGGTTGGCGACGAGCGTGTCCGCGATGAAAGTCAGCGCCACCGATGGGGTATAGAGACCGTCCCCGTTGGCGACGATGCTGGCGGTGGCGTCCTTCGCTATGCCCGCGTCAAACGTCTTCGTGATCTCCGCGTCCGGTTCGTCACCCGTGTAATTGTGGACCAGAGCGATCTTGCAAGGGTTCGCCGATCCACAGGCCGAGATGGCTTCCGCGGCCAGTTGTGAGCCGATCTTCGCGGGGAAGAACACGACGTTGCCCGAGAGCCCGTGCACTTCAATTTGGTCGCTGTTGTAGTTCGTGCCCAGGATCTGGTCAATATTGACGACCTTGATCTTCTTCTTGATCGCCAGCTTCACGCCAGGTAAGAGGGCCGGTCCGTAAATGGGCTGGACCAGGATCCCCTGATATTTGTGCGAACTAATCACGTCTTGCAGATCGGAGACTTGGATGGTGTCGGTGCTCTGTGAGTCAAATACCGTCTCGTTCACGTGGCCGGTTGTCAAGGCGACGGCTTTGGCGGCGGCGAGCATCGGCGCGTCGTAACTGTTGGCGACTCCGTACGACAGGTAGGCAACGTTGTACGTCTTCACCTTGTGCTTCGTGGCGGCCTGCGCACTGGACATAACGCCAAATCCAATTGACGTCATGACCATTAATCCGGCCGTCAAAATCGTGAGGCTACGAAATCTGTTTTTGAGCATTGAATCCCCCCTCAAAGGCCGAAGGCGCTTTGCCATCGACAGGTGTTGCGATGTTCCTTGCGTCCTGCGGCCCCCCGGTGATCTCTCATCGAGAGGCTCAGCAAAGACCGACGTTCCGCCCGAAACGAACTGCCATTGAAGTCCGACAGTACACGTGTTTACTTAACGTGTCAACCGATAGTGAACAGTTATAAACGGCCAATTCTGATGTCGCACCACCCGAAACTTAACCCTGTCAAACCCGTTCGTCAGCACGCCCCGCACGCCAAAGATCGACGCCACTGAAGCGTCGATCTCTCGCTAATCACGGTTGGGAGCGCGATTACTTCACGTATTTATACGGGTTCTCATTCACTTGTCGCACCGTCAGCTCAGGGTGCATACCGGTGACCCACGCTTCTTCACCGATCGTGTCCGCCAGGAACGAGACCGTCTTTTCCGTTAACGTTCGCGCCGCGCCCAGGTCGATGCCGACGAGCATGTGCTCGTGCTTAACAATGTTTCCGTCAATCACCACGGTGTCGACGTCAGCCCGTTGGGCCTGCATCACGACGTGTCCGTAGGGATTAATGATCGGGAACATCGCTGGTGAGTTGTCATTCTTAATGAGCACGACGTCGGCGCGCTTGCCGACTTCGAGGCTCCCCACTTTGTCCTCCAGCCCGAGAGCTTTGGCGCCACCACGAGTTGCCCAGTGGACGACCTCTTCGCAACGCAGATCGAGGTTGACCACCTGTTCGCCTTTGAGCTGTGATTCAAAGTGCTGACGCGACCGATCCGAACCGACAGTGGAACGCATGGCGGTGAAGAAATCTGAGCTCCACCAGACCGAGGTGTCGTGCGACAACGAGATCGGAATGTCGTACTGTCGAAGAATCCAGGACGACGGGTAGCCCTGACCCGCACTCTGCTCGCTCTCGGTCGAGACCGAGGCCGAACCGCCCGACGACGCGATGCGGTTGTAGGAGTCGTCGGAAAGCGTTGAACAGTGCACGAATATCGTGTCCGGTCCCATGCAGTCGTGTTCGTGCATCAGGCGAATGCTTTCGTCGCCAGTGACGCCGAACACGCCGGCGTGGGTAGTGACCGGCACGCCTAGTTCCTTGGCCACTTCGAAGGCTCGCTTCTCGGGAAACGCCGCGTCGCCCAGGACGTCAAAGGCCATTTGGAAGCCGAGCATGTCGTTCTGCGCGCTGAATCGACGGCTGTAGAAGTCCTTGAACGCCGAGTCGATCGACCACTCCCACGGGGCGGCTTGGATATTGCCGTAGGCGAGAATGAATCGTCCCGGGACTGCTTCGAGCGCGTCCACCGCCGCTTCGGCGTGTTGAGTACTGGACAACCCGTGCGACCAGTCGACTGTCGTCGTGACGCCGGCGTCGATCGCTTCGATCCCTGACAAGAGATTGCCGGCGTAAATATCCTCGGGTCGGAAGTTCTTGCCGTGCTGCAGGTAATACCAGACGAAGTACTGCGACAGACTCCAGTCCGCACCGTAGCCCCGCATCGCCGTCTGCCACATGTGTCGGTGGGTGTCAATCATTCCGGGCATGATGATGCCGCCGGTCGCGTCGATACTGAGCGCACCGTCGGGGGCGCTGAGATTCGGTCCGATCTTCTTGATAACTCCGTCAACGACCAGAACGTCGCTGTTCATCAACACCCGGTGCGCGTTGTCCATCGTGATGACGATGCCGTTTCGAAAGACAATCGGTCGTCCGTGCTCGAGCGATTCGCCCTTCGAGTTGACGTTGTTGCTCATGACCAGCCCCCCAAATAATTAGCCGTTAAGGGCTGAAGCGTAGCACCGCGTTCTTTAATGTCAATAGTTACTTCACACGGACGAGGACCTCTCGTTGACGACCATTCTCCATACGTGGACAGTGATTCGTCGTGCGCACGCGAGAGACGACGACTCGTAATCTACGTTTTCGTGACGTGATTTCTTGGAGTATGTTTTACTTCACTGAACACTCAAAAGGGGGTCGGTCGATGTCAGAGAACCGAACAGGTCGCACCGCAGTCGTCCTTGGGGGCACCCACGGCCTTGGCAAGGAGCTCGTCAAGTCGCTCGCCGCCAAAGGAACGACCGTTTATCTCTCCGGTCGTACTCAAGAGAGTGCGAACGCCGCCGCCGAAGCGATCGGCCTGGGAACCATCGGACTGGCAGTCGATCTCTCCATGCCCGAGACCATCGCGCAGTCCCTTTCCAGCGTGCCGTCGGTCGACGAATTGATAATTGCTGCCATCGAGCGCGACGCCAACACATTGTCGAACTACGACATCGCAGCCGCGGTGCGGCTCGTCACGTTGAAGTTAGTCGGTTACACCGAGGCGGTGCACACGCTGCGCGACCGCCTTACGCCCCATGCGTCGATCGTCCTCTTCGGGGGACTAGCTTTTCTGCGTCCCTACCCAGGTTCGACGACCGTATCCACGGTCAACGGCGGGGTCGAGGGCATCGTGCATTCGTTGGCGACCGAACTGGCACCGGTGCGAGTGAACGCGATTCATCCCGGCATCGTCGGTGACAGTCCCTACTGGGAAGGCAAAGACAACAGTCACATCATCAACCGAACGCCGCTCGGTCGAACTGTGACGATGGCCGAGATAGTGGACGCGGTCGAATTCTTGCTGAACAACACGGGTGTCAATGGCGTGAATCTGGCGGTCGACGGTGGCTGGTTACTCAAATAGCCGCGACGCGGACCGTCGTAACTGATCGATCGAAGGAGAGAGCCATCTACCACGTGACCACGATCGATGACCAGAGCGCCCGGACACCCGAGGCCTTTGCACGTCACTCCTCGGGTTATCGCCGACAGATTCTCGTGAATCGGGCCGCGGGGTCACCCCACATGACGTTGTCCGTGAATCATCTTGATCGTGACGGGCGCGTCGAAACGGTCCTCCACTCCTTTGAGACCAGTCTCTATGTCTTTTCGGGAACGCTCGTGGTAACCACGCTCGGTGAGACGACGCATCTCGAGCCGGACCACTGCATCATCCTGCCGCTCGCCACGGCCTATCAACTTCGAGCCATCGGCGAACCGGTCCGCTGGCTGCAGATGCAAGCGCCGGCCGAACTTGACGACGGCCGCCGCCGCGACACGTTCTTCACCGGCGAAGCACTCGTTGAATCGGAACCGGAAATACCCGACATGCGAGATCCTCGAAACCGGAACGCGGCGCGATTTGACTCGAACGCTATGGACCTGAAACGGCTGGCCGGCGGTTCCGAAGTCAGCGCACCCACGGTGTCGCCGAGCATGGCGACGGCGCTCCTCGCCTACAGCGGAATCGGTGTGAAGATGCTCATCGACCAGCAACTCGGCGCTCAGTTGCACACCATGTTCATGGTCGACTACCAACCAACCGCAATTGCGCACCCTCACGACCATCCCTTCGAAGAGGCGTACGTCTTCGTCGAAGGCGAGGTTCACGCTCTGGTCGACGGGGAGCTTTTGGTCTTGCACCCCGGTGACGTGCTCTGGGCGGGCGTGGGGTGCGACCACGGCTTCGAGAACCGGGGATCGGGACTCGTGCGATGGATCGAAGTGCAAGCCCCCGCCCCACCGCCGCGTCACTCCTATCGCTTCAGCAGAGAGTGGGAGTACCTCGCGGAAAAACTGAAGGCGGATGAGTAGGTGTCAATAGAATCTAAGAACGCCATTTGCGATGGCGAAGGGCACTCCCGTCTTTGGTGTGCGGGTGACGAGTGTGGAAAGAGGGACTGACCGATGGGGGATCCGAAGAGGGTGGCCACTGAACCGAGGGCGGCAACACCTCCCCGGACGACGACCAAAAATCCCGGCAAGATCCGCGTCGCCGAGCCCCAACCGATAACCAACAACACCCGACTCGCTCCGGGCTTGGTCGGCGCCCGTCTGCGCCAGCGCCGCATGGAACGAGGCATCTCCCTTCGCCAATTCGCGCGAGACATTGAAGTCTCAGCTTCGTTCATTTCACAACTCGAAACGGGCAAAGCCCAGCCCTCGGTCGCGACCTTCTTTTCGATATGTGCCGCGCTGGACATCTCCACCGACGAGTTGTTCAATTACGACGACTCCATCGAGTCCACACGCGAGGACTCGGCGAGTGGACCAACCGACGCCGGCAACAACCACTGGCTCGCCGTAGAGCAAGGCGAGGAGACGCCGGCCACCCAACGGCCGCACGTCGAAGGCGGATCCTCACCGGTGGTGCGTCCGAACGAACGGCGGGTACTGGTGCTGGACTCCGGCGTGACCTGGGAATCACTAACGTCCTCGCATCGCGACCGGACGGATTTCATGTTCGTTCGCTACGAAGTAGGAGGCAGTTCCACATTGGAGGATCGGCTCATTCGACACGCCGGCGTGGAGTACGGTTT
Source organism: Acidimicrobiaceae bacterium (assembly GCA_003167415.1). GTDB lineage: Bacteria > Actinomycetota > Acidimicrobiia > Acidimicrobiales > RAAP-2 > RAAP-2. The sequence goes on from PMTF01000004.1 coordinate 87,113, forward strand.
CATCCTCAAAGGCACGTTGCAGATCGCCTTGGGCTTCGATACCCACGTGCTCAACGCCGGTGACTCCATCTCCTTCGATTCGAGTCGACCCCATCGTCTCTACAACGTCGGCGATGTGGCCGTCGAAGCGATCTGGGTAAACCTTGAATTTCGAGGGAACTAACGAATCTCCGTGGGGAGTAGTGACCACGTATACGTCGCGTCCCAATAGTCTGACTTTCTCACTCACCTGTCGCTCTCGTTCTGACGCCGTGGAGAGGAGAAGTCCGTTGATCTCGGACCACCATGGAGGAGGGAGTTCCCTTGAACGACGGTAAAGAGCGACCACGCGTCGCCGTATTGGGCATGGGCAAGATGGGTCAGGCGCTCGCCGGTCGACTCCTCGATCAAGGGTGGTCGGTCGTGATTTGGAACCGCTCACCGAAGGACGTCTCTGCACTCGAAGCCCGGGGTGCCCTTCGATTGGACGCACTGGCGACCGTGTGGGAACACGCTGGCATCGTCATCACCTTCCTCGCCAATGACGACGCGCTGGCCAATGTCTGCCTCGACCACGGCGGTGTGCTCAGCTCGGGATCTCCTCGTGGCATCTTGATCGACATGTCGACGGTGTCCCCACGAATCTCGACGGAGGTTGCGGCGAGGGCCGCGGCGGTCGGCGTTGACTACCTTCGATCGCCGGTCAGTGGCAATCCGGCGGTCCTCTCGTCGGGCAACATCACTCTCCTGGTCTCGGGACCCCGCGACACGTTCGAGCAGGTTGAGGAGTTAATGAACTCAATTGGTCCGACTGTCTTATACGTCGGCGACACCGAGCAGTCTCGGACGCTCAAACTCGCGATCAATTCCGGCCTCGCCGCCACCGCTCAGATCATGGCCGAACTCATTGTCTTCGGCGAGAACAACGGCATCGAGCGATCGGTGCTCCTGCACGCGTTGGGCGAGTCGGTCATGGGGTCGCCGTTCGTTCGCTACAAGACTCCGGCGCTGATCAATCGCGACTACTCCGCCACCTTCACGACGAACCTCTTGGTCAAGGACCTCGACTTAGCGCTCGACGTCGCGCATGGCGCGGACCTGTCCCTTCCGTTGATTGAGTTGGTGCGAGCCCTGGCCGGTCTCGCCTCGACCAATGGCTACGGCGAGATTGATTTCGCGTCCCTCCTGCCAAGTCTTCAGCTCACGTTGGGCAAGACTCCCGACGTCGCGCCGCCCTCGTAAACCGCGAAGGGTTCTTCGGGCCGTCGCCGTGGTGAGCTGACTCTGCCACGTCGCACCCGCCTAGTAACTTGAGACTTCGGATGCATCGCAGTGTTCTCCGCGTTTGCGCGGTGGACCGAGGGCTCCGTCACGAGTGCACAAGTCAAGGGGGACGAGACGCACGTGTTCACGTTGAAGACCACATCGAAGACGGTCGAGCACGTCGCGCGTGTCAATTGGAGAGCGTCGTGATCGATTCTCACATTCTCGAAGCCCACCACTTGGTGAAGCGATTCGGCGACTTCGAAGCCGTCCGGGGTATCGACATCGCGATCGACCGAGGTGAGAGCTTCGGTTTCCTGGGACCGAATGGCGCGGGCAAGACCAGCACGATGCGCATGATCTCGGCGGTCTCCCAGCCGAGCGACGGAACGATTTCCATCTTCGGTCTCGACCCGCGTACCGACGGACCTGAGATCCGCAGCCGACTCGGCGTCGTGCCGCAGGAGGACTCGCTCGAACTGGAACTCTCGGTTCGACACAACCTCGAGATGTTCGGTCGTTACTTCGACCTTCCCCGTCGCATCGTTCGCGAACGGGCTACAGAACTGCTCGAGTTCACGCAACTCACCGAACGAGCGAACGACAAGGTTGACAACCTGTCCGGCGGGATGAAGCGACGCCTCACCATCGCGCGCGGACTGATGAATCGACCCGAGATCCTCATCCTCGACGAACCAACCACGGGCCTCGACCCGCAGGCCCGACACCTGCCCTGGGACCGTCTCTACCGGCTCAAGCGCGAGGGCGTCACCTTGATCATCACAACGCACTACATGGACGAAGCCGAACAACTCTGTGATCGCCTCGTCGTCATGGACCAGGGATCGATTGTGGCCGAGGGTGCCCCGAGATCACTCATCGAGCGATTCTCGACACGCGAAGTGGTGGAGTTGCGCTTTATGACCGATGACCACGAGGAGTACTTCGAAAGGCTCTCGCCGTTCGCCGAGCGGGTCGAGGTCCTGCCCGATCGAATACTGCTCTACGTGAACAACGGTGACGACACCTTGCGCGACGTTCACGCGGCGCAGATCACGCCATCGAGCGCTCTCGTTCGACGAAGCTCGCTCGAGGACGTCTTTTTGAACCTCACCGGACGGTCGCTGACGGAATGAAGGCGATCTCGACGACCAATACCGACGTCAGCCGCTCGAGGTGGTTTCGAAGTTGGGGCTACCACGCCGAGTTCTACGCTCAGACGTGGCGTGGATCGGTCGCCAGTTCGGTCCTCTTTCCGATTCTCTATCTCGCCTCACTCGGCATAGGCGTAGGTCACTTGGTCGCCCACCACCACGGACTCGTGGACGGCCAAACCTACCTGCACTACATCGCGCCCAGTCTGCTCGCCACGACGACCATGCAGCTGGGCGAAGGAGAGTCGCTTTGGCCGGTCCTCGCCGCCGTCAAATGGGTGCGCACGTATCACGCCGCGGCTACGACGCCGCTGGAACCGGACGACATTCTCATCGGCAAACTGGCGTGGGTGGCCACCCGGGCGTTCGTCACCGCGGTGTTCTACACCATCATCATCGGCTTCTTCGGGGCCCTGCAGTCCTGGTGGTGCCTCACCCTTCCCTTCATCGGGACCCTCGTCACCTTGGCCTTCTCCGCTCCGTTGGTGGCTTACGCCGCGCGCTCGCAGTCCGATGCGTCGTTCACCACGCTCTACCGTTTCGCGTTCGTGCCGATGTTTCTCTTTTCGGCCACCTTCTACCCCCTCTCGGCGTACCCCGGCTACTTGCGCCCAGTGGTTCAGTTCTTCCCGCTGTACCACGGCGTGGCGTTGGCTCGAGCGGCCGCCTTCGGCCAGGGTGCCATGGCGGCGCAGTTGGGCCACGCGGCGATGTTGGTGGCGATGGCCGCCGTTGGGATTGCCTGGGGACGGCGCACGATGCGGCGCAGATTGACCGACTGATGCTGGCGCGCTCCTTACCGATGATCGGTTCGCGCCGGTCGCTGCGGGTTCTCGAACACAACGCCCTCGTCTACCGCGCGCAGTGGGTGATGCTGCTCTCCGGCTTCTTCGAACCACTCTTCTACTTGCTCTCGATCGGCATCGGACTGAACAAATTGGTAGGCCCCCTGCCCGTGCACGGTCAATTCATCAGCTACGCCAAGTTCGTCGCACCGGGAATGCTGGCCACCTCGGCGATGAACGGCGCCATGATCGACTCCATCTTCAACACGTTCTTCAAACTGAAGATCTCGCACGTGTACGACGCCATCCTCGCCACCCCACTCGACGTAACCGACATCGCGCTCGGCGAAGTCTGGTGGGCGTTAGCGCGCGCCACCATGTACTCGGCGTCGTTCATCATCTGCATGGCGGCCCTCGGCGACGCCGGGAGCGCGTGGGTGGTCCTCTGCTGGCCCGGTGCCATCCTCACGAGTCTGACCTTCAGCTGCGTCGGACTCGCGGCCTGCACGTACGTGCGGACGTGGCAGGACTTCGACCTCGTGACCTTGGTCCAACTGCCGCTCTTCTTGTTCTCCGGGACGTTCTTTCCCATCACGCTCTACCCGCAGTGGCTCGGCGAGATCGTCTCCTTCTCCCCGCTGTACCAGTCGGCCGCTCTCTTGCGTGGTCTTTCGCTCGGTCAGTTCGACTGGATCATGATCATGCGGGCCGGCTACCTGCTCGCTATCGCACTCCTGGGTCTGTACGTCGCCGCGCGTCGCTTCAAGAGGATTCTCGCGCCTTAGTCGTCGCTTGCTATCGTCCGCCCATGGCCGAGTACGAAATTATCGAACACCGCCTCCAACTGGGCGATTTGACGTTCAACGTGGCCGAGGTCGGCACCGGTCCCCCGGTGATCTTGCTCCACGGATGGCCCGACTCGTGGCACCTGTGGCGCTCGCAGATGGACGCCCTGGCGCGGAGCGGTCATCGCGTCATTGCCCCGGATCTTCGAGGGTTCGGGCAGAGCGATTGCCCCGACGACGTCGACGCGTACGGACTCGCCCATCTGATCGGCGACGTCTTCGCGTTGATGGATGAACTCAAGATCGAACGGGCCGCCGTCGTCGGTCATGACTGGGGAGCCGCGGTGGGGTGGCTCGTCGCGACGTTCATGCCCCAGCGCGTCGAGCGCTTGGTCGCCGTGTCGGTGGGCCATCCCCGGGCCTTCGTCGGCGCGGGATTCATCCAGAAGCAGCTCTCGTGGTACATGTTGTGGTTTCAGTTTCCTGGCGTCGCCGAACGGGGACTCGCCGAGAACGACTGGGAGTTGTTTCGCAACTGGGCTCACGCGGGTTCGGCTCGAGGTAGTGACGACTACATGGAACGTCAGATCACCGACCTGTCGCGCCCCGAGAGACTGAGCGCCGGATTCAATTGGTACCGAGCGAACATTTCGCCGGACACCTTCGCCGGTGACGGACGAGCCTTGGATCTACCGTCGGTCACCTGTCCCACGATGGGCGTGTGGAGCAGCGGCGATATGGCGCTCAGCGAGGTGCAGATGACGAGTTCAGAACGGTACGTCACGGGACCGTGGCGCTACGAACGCATCGAACTGGACAGCCACTGGATTCCGGTGTATGCCAGTGAGCAGCTGAACGCACTCCTGGTTGAATTCCTCGCGGTCTGATCTGTCGAACCTGCCCGCGATCAGCGTCCCGGCGGGCTTCGTCGAGGGACTCCTCATCGGCTTGCAAGTAATTGGCCCACGATTCCGAGAAGATTCACTCCTGGCGGCTTCTCGCTATGAGGCCTGTCGCCCTGGCCCCTCCATTCACGCTTCCCTTGACGTGAAACGGTCGATTAATGGCTCCGGCGGAGGAATTTGGCGTCGAGTTGACTGAACTTGGTTGGCCGATGACGCGTCAAAGTTCCTGATAGACACTTACTTCCGAAATGTTCGACAGTACCCCTTGACAAACTTCCTATAACGATATATCGTTATAGTCAGATTTAGAATAAAGGAGAAATAATGAATCACGAATTCCATGAACACAAACACGGTGAGCGCTCCGAGCGCGATCGTGGTCCTCGAGGGAGCGGTCGCAGTCGCGGTCGAAGCCCCGGCGGACACCGCGGTGGACCGTTTGGTCGCGGCGGCGAGATGTTTCTCGGTGGCTTCCAACCCCGCGGACGTCAGCGGCTTCGCCGCGGCGACGTTCGAGCGGCGGTGTTGGTCCTGCTCGAAGAGGCACCGCGCAACGGCTACCAGATCATCCAAGAGTTGAGCGAGCGTTCCAACGGAGCGTGGCGTCCGAGCCCGGGATCGGTCTATCCGATTCTTCAACAGCTCGAGGACGAAGGTCTCATCGAGATCTCCTCATCGCAGTCCGGTAAGACCTACAACTTGACCACCACGGGCAAGGCCCTGGTGGAGAAGGATCGCGCCACGCTCGGCAAGCCGTGGGAGACCGCGGCCGCTGACGTCAGTGACGCTACGTCCGATCTGTTCGGAACGCTTCGACAGGTAATCCTTTCCGTTCGCCAAGTGGCGATGGCCGGATCCGACGCGCAGACCGAGAAAGCGACGACCATCCTGGCCGACGCTCGACGGTCGATCTACCGCCTACTGGCGGAAGACGAGTCCTAACCACTCGGCCCGCGCTCTCGAGCTTCACGCTCGAGGGCGCGGACTTTGTCTTTTCCGGGCTCTCACCGTATCGACGCGTTGGGAGCGACAAGGTCATCCGCCATACTGATGTGGTGACCGATTCGAAGTGGCACGCCGAGACGCTCGCTATCGTGGCCGGCCGAGCACCCACGCCCGGCGGTCCCTTCAACGTTCCCCCAACCTTCGCCTCCACCTATCGCGACGGCGGCGACATCGGCTACGGCCGCTGGGGCAATCCGACCTGGAGCGCTTTCGAAGAGGCGCTCGGTGAACTCGAAGGCGGGTACTGCGTCTCCTTCGCTTCGGGACTGGCCGCCGTGTCCGCGCTCCTCGCGTCCCTGCCGCTCGCCACGACCGTTGTCTATCCCGGCGACGGATACAACGGCACGCGCGGTCTCCTCGAACGATTGGACAAAGAAGGCCGACTCCACACACGCGCCGTCGACGTCGTCAATACCAACGAAGTGCTCGAAGCAATGGACGGCGCCGACCTGCTCTGGCTCGAGTCCCCGACCAACCCGATGCTCGGCGTCGCGGACCTGCCGACGATACTGCGATCCGCCCGTGACGCTGGCGTCGTCGCCGTCGTCGACAACACCTTTGCCACGCCGATGTTGCAACAGCCGCTGGCCCTAGGCGCCAGTGCGGTCGTGCACTCCGCGACCAAGTACATCGGCGGCCACTCCGACCTGCTTATGGGAGCGGTCATTGTGGCCGACGAGAGTCGGCGCGACGAACTCGTCGAATGGCGAACGACGCTGGGCGCCATCCCTGGGGTGATGGAGGCCTACCTCGCCCTGCGTGGACTTCGCACGCTTCCAGTTCGATTCGCTCGCCAACAGCGAACGGCGGCGGAGCTCGCCGAGCGACTCGATGACCATCGTCACGTTCGGCGAGTTCGTTACCCCGGCCTCGTCACCGATCCAGGATTTGAACGAGCGAGTTCACTGATGGGGGGCTTCGGCGCGATGCTGTCCTTCGAGGTGCACGATGCGCCGAGCGCGGACCGGATTGTTGAATCGCTACGACTGATCGTCGGGGGCACAAGTCTCGGTGGTGTGGAAACCACGATCGACCGACGAGGTCGATGGAAGGGCGAGGAGAGCGTACCGGGGGGACTACTGCGACTCAGCGTGGGATTGGAACACCCGGTGGACCTCTGGGCCGACCTCGATGACGCCCTCAATGGCGTCTTCGCTAACCCGTAGTAAACACAAAAAGTCCACGACACTCATTGAGAGAGCGTCGTGGACTTTTTGATTCAGGAAGACTTAGCCGACCGAGACGAGTTCGCGACCCGAGGCCGCTTCGGCGACTGGCTGTGACTCCACCGGTGCGACAGGGTGACGACGCTGACGGTATCCGGCGATGAGTCCGTCGACACCAATCCACGTCGATGTGCGCCACGTGGCGAGGACGATGATTGCGCACAGCGCGTAGAAAGCGCAGACACTGGCCGTGCCCGACATCACGTACGTGAACAGGAGCGCAAGGCTCGCCACCGCTGCGGTGCGGGTAAGAAAGCCGAAAGCGAGTCCGATACCGATGGCGAGTTCTCCGAACGCGACGAGAACGGCGATCCACCACGCATTGGGAACGACGAAACTGTGCATGATGCTGGCCCACCAGCTGTAAGCGGCAGCACCGTGTGCGGCGAATCCTGCAACGCCAGCACCATTGTTGTGGAGAAACGCTGGATTTTCGGCCCCGAATACTTTGGACACACCGGCCTGAATCCACATGATTCCGACCCAGACGCGCACGGCAAGCCAAGCGACCGAGGCAACCTTGGATTCGCGCAGCCACGCCAGCACTCCGGGAGAAGTGCGTTCAGCAGGGTTACCGAAAATTTTAATGAGATTGTTCATCCGAAAACCTTCCTTCGTTCTGTTCATTCGGACTCGAGATACCTAAGAATTCTCAGTCTCGACGGCCGTTCTGATGACCTTCATATTCAACTTACGAGCGGTGGCTCTGGGAATTCACAAGGATTCCGAGGCCGAAAGTCACAATCTCAGTTTCACCGAACAGGGAATTGGCCCGAGGTCAGTGACATTCACGCGTACCTAGTGTCCAAGGGATTGCACGCACTCGCCGAGAGCTTGTGATTCTGAGGACGCCTTAAAGAAATCCGGAACTCCATTCGCGAATACTTCGGTGTACGTGGGTTGCTTCGCGAGTGCGATCTCATCAGCCGACGCAGCCGTCACTTTGGCTCCGCGACGTCGGCGCCACACGAGTGTCTGCGGATTGCCTTCGCCGATGATCGTTCGCCACTCCAACTCGGGATGGTGTCGATCCAGCAGCATCACGACGCGCCAGACGTCTCCGTGCCACGGTCGACCTTCGAGGCCCGCTTCGTCGCGTGCCCGGAACGACTCTTGTTGATCGGGGATGGCGGAGTACTCGTCACTCGGCACCGTGTCGTCGATCAAGACGAAACCGCCCCGCAGGTGCGCGAAGGTGTTGATCAGGTCACGATAGGTCTGTTCGACGGTGTGCAGACCGTCGATGAACGCGACGTCGAAGCGTTGGGACGGACGAATCATGGCGAAGAAGGCGTCACTCGTCATCACGGCGAATTTTGAACCTCGTGGCAAGAGCACCGCGTCAAACAGTGGATCAGGGTCGACGCCGTAGCGACGTCGAACTTCGACATTGGCGAACGTCTCACCTTCAAGCACGCCAATTTCGAGATACGACGTCAAGTGAAGTTGGCGAACGAGCGCATTGATGCGACGAGGCGACCAGAGTTCGTCGGGCACTGTGCCGGGGCGGTGCTTCAGCAAGAGCGGTAGCTCCGCGAGCGAGCGAAGTCGGTTGATCCCATCTTCGCGGTCCTCGCGGAAATGTCCCCAACGGTCGAGGAACGGTCGAGCGAAACCGTTGGCAATCTGATTCCAGAGGTGACGCTGACGCATTCGGATGAACTCGTCAACCACACGTCGCGGCGTGTTGAGTGCTCGACGGAGCGGACTGTTATGTGGAGACGACATTGCAGCCGAGGATACCGTCACGCACTCGTTCTCGTGTTCCACGACACTTCACCATCAACGAATCGATCGACGTCGCTCTTCCGCGTCGTCGCGAGAAGGTATAACCTGCCCAAGATGACGAGCATCCTGGCCCTCGATCCGGCATGGACCGCGACCGAACCGAGTGGCGTCGCGCTGCTGCATCAAGTGAAGGATCGTTGGAAGTGCGTCGGGCTCAGTCCGAGCTACAGCCAGTTCGTGGAACTCGCGCACGGTACGCCCGTTGACTGGTCGAAAGTGCCCAGCGCCGGTCGCCCGGACGTCGACGCGTTGTTGGGCGCCGCTCACACACTGCTCGGCGGCGAACCGGTCGATCTCGTGACCATCGATATGCCCGTGTCGCTCACGGCGATTCACAAACGCCGGGAAGCCGACAGCGCGGTTTCGCAGATATTCGGCTCCAAGGGCTGCAGCACGCATTCACCGAGCGAGGTCCGGCCCGGCGAGATAGGTCGTCAGTTGACCGACCGCTTCAAGGAACTCGGCTATTCGGTCGCCACGACCGAAACCCCCGTGAGCAGCACTTTTGTGATGGCCGAGGTCTATCCCCATCCCGCTCTTCTGCATCTCTTGGGCAAGGACTTCCGCTTCAAGTACAAGATTGGCCGCGCGAGTGAGTACTGGCCCGAGAAAACTCCCGCCGATCGACGGCGAAGGATTGTCAAGAACTGGCGAAAGATCCTCGACGAACTCTCCCTCACGATCAACAAGATTGATATTCCTCTCCCCGGCAAAGCCGATCTCGAAAACCATCCCTCGACGTCGCTGAAGCGATTCGAAGACGCCATCGACGCCCTCGTCTGTGGATGGGTCGGCATCAAGTATCTGGAGGGCGACTGCACGGCCTACGGAGACGCGTCGGCCGCCATTTGGATACCGCCAAAGGCTTCTTAGCGTCGCCTACGGACTCCTCGTGTCGTGTCAACAAACCAGATCCGCGACCAGTCCTCAGCGAGAACGCTCACGAACCGGCGGTTACGGTTGAGGAATCGAGAATGTTGTGATGCGTAAGTCTTGGACGATTAAGAGGGACGACGTTCCCTTCGAGACGTTGCGGTATCGATGTCACTAATTCCCACTGACCCTTCGATTGACGCGCTGGCCGACGTCGCGGTCGAAAACGCGCGCACACTCATTCACGACGCCGATCGCTTACGCGGTCATTCGGAGATCGCTAATCGTCGACGTTTCGCTCGACTGTTTCGCGACCCCCACGCCATCGAAGTCACGATCACTTTGACCGACGAAGTCATGCGCATCCACTCGGTGAAGAGCTCGATCAAAATATTTCGCCGAGCCGCGGCCAAGGCGTCCGTCGAAGGCTTCGGTGGCATCAATGCGTTCGGCCTCAAGTTCCTCGCCGCCGGTTCGAGACTGGCGCCATCGCCGGTCATCAACCTCGTCGCCAAGCAGATTCGTCATCTCTCGAAAGACTTGATTCTGCCGTTTGAGGCAGCGCCGCTCAAGAAGCACCTCGAGCGACGTCGGCGCGACGACATCGCGTTGAACATCAACGTGTTGGGTGAAGCGGTTCTGGGCGACGGGGAAGCCGGTGAACGACTCGACCGCGTGCTCGAAATGATTCGACGACCCGAGATCAATTACGTGTCCGTGAAGCTTTCGTCCGTGGTGAGTCAGATCATTACGATCGACCGCGTTGGGTCACTCGAGCGCGTGGCGACCCAAATGCGACGCCTCTACCGAGAGGCCGAGGCGAACGCGACCTTCGTCAACCTCGATATGGAGGAGTACCGCGACCTCGAACTGACGGTGGCCGCGTTCAAACGGGTCCTCACCGAACCGGAGTTCTCCGGCATCGCGGCCGGCATCGTGCTCCAGGCGTACCTTCCCGAATCCCACGGTGCCTTCGCCGATCTGGTCGAGTGGTCAAAGGCCCGATACCGACACTCGGGTGGCTCCATCAAGGTTCGACTGGTCAAAGGCGCCAACCTGGCGATGGAGACGACCGAGGCCGAACTCCACGGTTGGAGCGCCGCGCCCTATCGGACCAAGGCCGACGTCGACGCCAGTTACGCAAGGCTGATCGACGCAGCACTGCGTCCCGAACACGCCGACGCCGTGCGCGTCGGCATCGCCAGTCACAATCTCTTTCATCTTTCGTGGGCCCTCGAAGTCGCTCGATCGCGAGGAGTCGAGAGCCAGGTCGACGTCGAAATGCTCGAGGGCATGGCCAATTCCGAATCGCTCGCCATCGCCAAGACCGGTCAGCGCGTCCTACTCTACGCCCCGGTCACCCAACACGACGACTTCGCGTCGGCGGTCGCCTACCTGGTGCGACGACTGGACGAGAACACGTCGGACGAGAACTACCTGAAGGCCGCGTTTGACATCGGCACTGACGTTCAGCGATTCGAAGATCAGAGCGAACGCTTCACGGCGTCCGTGCGAGAACGACACGCGATTTCAACGTCGTCGCTCCGCCATGCGCCGACAATTCCGTCGAACTCGACGGGGTTCGCCAACGTCGCCAACTTCGATCCGACTTCAACGGAGGCCTTCGACGACATCACCACGGCCTTCGCGACGATACGGGCCACGCCGGAACGTCAGATTCCTTTGGCGATCGGCGATCGTGAGATCATCACGAGCGCATTCGAGCTCGGCCACGATCCGAGCGCCGACGCAGAACCGTGGTACCGATACTCCGTCGCTGACGTCGAACACGTTGACGAGGCCGTGCGATGCGCGTCAAATGCCCAAGAGAGTTGGTCCAGCCTTTCGAACGAGGACCGCCGACGGATCCTCTTCGCGAGCGCGCTCGCAATGGAGCTCGAGCGAATCGTGACCACCGCGGTGATGGCGCGCGACGGCGGCAAGACCGAAGCCGAAGCCGATCCCGAAGTGAGCGAAGGGATCGATTTCGCTCGTTTCTACGCCACGTCAGCCTCAGACTTCACCGACTCCACCCCACTCGGCACGGTCGTCGTCGTGCCGCCGTGGAACTTTCCCTACGCGATTCCGGCCGGGGGCGTCTGTGCCGCGCTCGCGGCCGGCAACGCCGTCATCTTGAAACCGGCTCCCGAGGTCGTGGCCACGGCGTGGCAGTTGGTGCAACAACTGTGGGCCGGTGGTGTGCCTCGCCACGTCCTGCAGTTCGTGCCGACCCGAGACGACGACAATGGTCGTCATCTCATCACCCACCCCGACGTGGACGCCGTGGTCCTGACGGGCTCGTTCGAGACCGCCCTCATGTTCACGACCTGGCAACCGGACATCACGCTCCTCGCCGAGACCAGCGGTAAGAACGCCATACTGATCAGCGCGTGTGCCGATATCGACGTCGCGGTGAAGGACCTCGTGCAGTCGGCCTTCGGACACGCCGGTCAGAAATGCAGCGCGGCCAGTTTGGCCATCGTGGTGCGCGACGTCTACGATGATCCCGCCTTCCTGCGCCAGTTGGGCGACGCCGTGCGGAGCCTTCGCGTGGGGCCGAGTTGGGAGCTCTCCACGTCCGTCGGACCGATCATCCGAAGTGCCGAGCCCGCTCTCGAACGCGCGCTGCAACATTTGGACCCGGGTGAGTATTGGCTCATCGAGCCGCGTCAACTCGACGGAGCCGGGCTGCAGTGGAGTCCGGGAGTGAAACTCGGCGTGCGTTCGGGCTCGTGGAGTCACCAACACGAATGGTTCGGCCCGGTGCTGGGCGTCATGGTCGCTCCGGACTTCACCACCGCGATCAAATGGCAAAACCGGACCAACTTCGGCCTCACGGCCGGTCTCCAGTCCCTCGACGAAGCCGAGTGCGAACTATGGATGGACCGGATCCAGGCCGGCAACCTCTACGTCAACCGCGGCGTCACGGGGGCGATCGTGAATCGACAGCCCTTCGGTGGCTGGCGCCGCAGCAGCGTCGGACCCACCGCGAAGGCCGGGGGCCATCACTACGTGAACTCGCTTCGACGATGGGCGCCTCTCACGAATTCCGAGTCAGCCATTGAATTGGCGAGGACGTGGTGGCGTTCGACGGGCGCACAGTCGATTGACCACGCGGGACTCAGCGTGGAGAAAAACTTCCAGCGATACCGTCATCACCTCAAGGCGATTTGCGTTCGAGTGGACGACACCTTTGACGAGTCACAACGAGCGCTCATCGACATGATCGTGCGGGAAGCGGGCGTGAGTGTCACCTACAGCGCGAACGAACCGGTGGTTCACGTTCCCGAAGCGCTCGTCGAATCGCCGGCCGAACTGGTAGGACGAGTTGACTCGATAGGTCGAGTGCGTTGGCTCTCGAACGAGAGCCCACCGACCGTCGCCTTGTTAGAGCGAGGGGTGAGCGTCGATCCCCGTGCGCTCGTCCAGCGCGGCGACGTCGAGATGGCCCGCTGGCTGCTCGAGCAAAGCGTCTCCATCACGCATCATCGCTATGGCAACGTGAACGCCGGTCCCAAGCCAGCGTGCGAAGGCCTGGGGATTTCAGACTTCGAGGGCTAAGTCCTCGAGGCGACGGTGTCGAACCTTCGAGACGATCGTGGGATGTTCACTCGTCGTCATGGCCTCGAGCAACTTCGAAATGCTGGCGGTCGCAAAGTTGATGCGGTGATCGGCGACGCCGTAGGGGATGACCAAGATGTCGCCGTGGGCCATGGCCCCACAGGTGTACACCACGTTGGGGACGTAGCCGTCCTGCTCTTCGGGGGCGGCGGTGAGGAGTGGCTCTTTGAGCGCGGCGACCATCTTGGTGGGATCGTCAAGATCGAGCAATACGGCGCTGATGCTGTAGGAGCGCATCGGCCCGACGGCGTGTGTCAGCACCAGCCAGCCAGCACTCGTCTCGATGGGCGATCCGCAGTTGCCCAGCTGGATGACCTCCCAATCCCACTCCGGTATTTGGAAGGTCACGGCGCGTCCCCAGTGTCCCAGCGTGTCCGAGAAGCAGACCGCGTTCGTCTCGCGGTCGAAGCGGGTCAGCGCGACGAACTGGCCGTTGATGCGACGCGGGAAGAGCGCCAGCCCCTTGTTGGGCGCCGCGGCGCCGACGACCGGTGAGGCGTCGAAGGAGATGAAGTCGTCGGTTCGCAAAAGCTGCTGTGAGATATGCACGCCGTCAAAGGCCGTGTAGGTGGCGAGGTACGTCGACGTCCCGTCGGTTTCGGTGAAGTGGACGAACCGGGCGTCTTCCATGCCGTGCGCTTCGGCCGTCGTGACCGGCCAGAGCACCCGCTCCGAGATGTCGATGTCGGCGTCGAAGTGGACGCCGTAGCTGCAGGCCGCGATCGATCGGTGGTGACGCGCAATGGTGTGCGCGTCTTGACGCGTGTCGAACTCCGAGATCAGGATCTCGAGGCGCGCTTCGAGTTCTTCGATGGAGAACACCAGCGGCAGCTCGTCCAGGACGTACGCCGAACTCTCACCGTCTTGCCCCATCGCCTTTAGTCGCGCGTGAAAGACGTCGCGGTGGAAGATGCCGTCGCGCGCCGCGCCGATCATCGGATACGGTCCGCGTTCGTCCAGGGTGATCTCGCCGTCGGTCGTGACGAGACCGGTGCGAAAACCGATGCTCGATCGATGTCCTTCGCCGACCCCGCGAAAACTCATCACGAATCGCACCGCGCCGTCGGGCACGTCGGTCTGATCGGGGTGCACGACGATGCTGGGATTGCAGACCGCGGCGGCCTCGAGCGAATACTCGTGGGTGAACGACGCGCCGAGCAGGAGCCATCGTTCCTCGCTCAGGTCCTCTTTCGGGTCCAACCGGTTGCTCACCCGTTCGGCGTGTTGACTGAACACGGCCACGATGTCGCGGTGCCGGCGCGCGAATCGCCGGACGACCTCTTTCAGTCGTCGGCGCACGTCGGCTTCGGGCAACGCCACGATTCGCTTCACCACGTTCGACGCGCGGGACTCGGCGCCGCCCATTTCTTGACCGGCCACGAAGAGCAGCGCCACGACTCGTGACGAGTCGGGGACGATATGGACATCGGTGCGTGACGCGAGGGGGGTTTCTTTCATGTAGAGATAGTTTGGTGCGCGAAGGCCTGCTGACGGGTTGATACCAGCGCCAAAGTTGATTCTGCCCCCTGATTCTGATTGGCGACCTCGGCGTGCAGGCCATCGAAGCCCCCACCCGTCAAGGGATCCCACATCATGACTTTCGCGTCATTGTCCCCGTCAAACCACGCATTCGCCATACGAATGCCCTCGAGCCACTTCGGTGAATCGTCGACGCTCAGCGCCCGGGCACAGGCGTCGGCCATCGTCGAGACCTCAATGGGCTGTTGATCAAAGCGAGGGCCGACGTCGCCGGGTCCCGAACCTTCCGCGGGCGTAACCGAAAGGTGTCCGTCGCGCGTCTCTCGCGCCAGCAGCCATCCGAGGAGGTCGAGACCTCCAGCGACGAGTTTGGGACGCTCGAGGGCGACGCCCGCCGCGATCATCGCGTCGGGCAACAACGCGTTGGCGTAGTAGAGCCGAACTTCGGGCCACGGCCACGCGGGGTCGTCGCGCGCGACCAACAACGCGCCGGCGAAGTCGCTCAGCAGCGAATGAGCGGCGGCGTTCGTCGGATGGACCCCGAGAACGGCCGCGGCACCGAGCGCGGCAAAGGCCATGGCTCGCGGGTACTGGGAACGTTGTTCGGCGCCGCGTTCGAAGAGCGAGAGTGCAGGTCCGGCGATCGCGAATTGCATGCTCGCCGCGGCCGTTCCCAGTCCCCAGAGGCTTCGTCCCCAACAGTCCTCGGTTGATCCTTCGCTCGTCCACGTTCCGTCAGCCGAACGACGATTTCGACATTCACCGTGAGGTCCCATCGCGTCGCCGACGAACGCCAGCGAACCCTGGGCCAAGGACCGGACCGAGGCGTTCGGACTTGGTTCGCGAGCGCTGACGACGAGCACGCGCGCCACGTCGTCGACGCAGTAACCGTGTTCCCGTCGAGGCGTGGCGTGCTCGGCGTGTTCGAACGTGCCGAATCGGTCGGTCAACCGGACCAAGTGGTCGAACCGCGGGCCGTCGGTCATCGATTGGCCCACAGTGGTGCTCGATTGTCGAGCAACTCTTCGCCGAGGGCGGCGTAGCGAGAGGCGATGTAGGGCCACGCCAGTTCCGGAGCGAGCCGTCGAGCTTCACTGGCCATCGCACCGAGCAGTCCGGGCGTGGTGAGGACCTTTCGAATGGCGTCGGCCAGCGCCTCGGGGTCGCGGCGCGGCACGACGATGCCGGCACCGCTCGAGAGAAGTTCCACGGCGTGCGGAAAGGCCGTAGCGATTACCGGACGACCGGCCGCGATGGCGTCGACCAACACGCCCGAGGTCACCTGGTCCGGCGAGTCGTAGGGCAGGATAACCATGGTCGATTCGCTGATCAACTGGGCGAGCGACGCCAACGATCGGTACTCCGGGTCAAAGACCACGTCCACGTGACGGTCCTTCGCGCGTTGCTTCAACATGTCGCGGTACACGTCGCCCTCGTACTCTTGAACCTTGGGGTGGGTATTGCCCGCGACGACGTAGATCGGCCTGGGTCTCAGATCGTCGAGCATCGCGAGGGCGTCGATCGCCCACTCAATACCCTTGCCCGGGCCGAGGAGTCCCCAGGTGAGAAGTCGCGGTCGCTCCTTCGAGTCCTTCAGACGTACAGCACTGGACACGGCCGCGCCGTGAGGAATGACCGAGATCTTCCTCGTGTCGACGTCGAAACTCGAACAGAGACGTACCCGGCCCGCTTCGGTCATCACCACCACGGCATCGGCCGCGCGAACGACGGCTTCGAGCACCGAGCGTTGGTGCGGCGTCGGGTGCTCGAGCACGGTGTGCGCGACGACGATCGTCGGTCGATCGATTCCTTCCAGCACCTCCACGATCGACTCGCCGTCGGGCCCGTCGTAGATCCCGTATTCGTGCTGGACGATGACCACGTCGGCCCGATTAAGGGCGTCCATGGCGTCGACGGTCTCGGCACCATCGTCATCGTTCAACTCGGCGACGACGATCTTGGCCGCCGGTTCACCGTCAGCACCGACTCGTACGATGCCGACGTCGTCACCGTATTCGTACAGCCCGCCCGATAGCGCCGCGGCGAAAGTGGCGATGCCGCATTGTGTCGGTGGATAGGTCGAGACCATCGCGTAGGTACGCGTCTGGTGGTCGTTGATAGGCGTCTCTTCAAACATGCGCGCCTCCTCGGAGGGAATGATTGTCAACGTCCTGTCGGTCATCCGAAATGATTTGCAAAATTCGGAATCGTGTCATTGGTCTCCTCTCATCTACGCATTCATCGCACGGTCGTCAACTCATCGACTTTGCCGGACTGCCCTTCGCGAGGGGCGATCAGCAGCCGCAGACGACGAATCCTTTCGGCGATTCGAATGACCGTCGAATCCGAGATCGGCGCCTGGATGAGCTGGCAGCCTGTTTGACTTCCGGACCCAACCTACCGGTATTACGAAGTGCTTGGTCCGTGACCCCGGCGCGCGCGTGAACACTCGGTTAACCATGCGAACCATCCCGATAACACGGTGGACGTCCTAATGAACCTCAGTCCATGAAGGCGCCCCGGGGACCGAGCGGTCCAGTACGCTCCGAGTGTTACCGGGATCGGTGACTTCGTGGGGGTGAGGATGACCAAGGTTTCAGATTTTCACACCACCGGTATCGAGGACGTGGACGAACTCGTGTATCACACTCAGTCGGACTGTCCCATTGGCCAAGAGGTCAAGAAAAAAGGAACGTCTGCTCCGGGTCAAGGCTATTTCCGTACCCTCTGCGTGAAATGCCAGAGCATTGAAGATGGCTGGGAAGCCAACCGACCGCTCTGACAATGGCGACGAGTCCCCAATGAACTACAACAGACACTGACCTTCTGCAAAGAGTCAAGGCGATCCGGGGATTGATGAAAGCGAATTCACTGAACGCGAGTGAAGCGAACTCGGTATGCCAAGCGAACCCTCGTGTTGGTGCCTGGCCTTTCATTGGTGATCATCGCCAGTCGTAACGCCAGCCTCGAGTCAGCGCTACGCCATTCCGATTGCGATTAGGGATAACGGGTCTCGAACTCTTCGAGGTACGCGAACCCGTGCTGACCCTTCGGCGACCTAAGCGACCTGGGCCGACGCGGGCTCGTGCGTTGGTCCCTCGTTTTCGCCCGAGATCTCTTCGAGGGATCGCCCGGACGTTTCAGGAAGGACATTGGTGAGCAAGAAGCCAAGAACTGCGGCACCTCCGGCGACGTACAGCAGTCCACGAAGTCCTATGTGCTCGGCGAGTTGGGGCACCAGGAACACTCCAACGAACGCACCGAGCTTTCCGACACCGGCAGCGACCCCGTGTCCTGTCGTTCGCATGCTCACGGGGAACACCTCTGAGGGGAGGACGAATGTCGTCATATTCGGGCCGAATTCCGTGAACAAATAGCTGATTCCGAAGATTGCGATGAAGGGTGCCACCGAGTTCGTAAGTGACGGAACGGCACCAAGGACGACGAAGCACGCCGCCATCACACCAAAGCCGATGAATTGCAATCGACGGTGACCGATCTTGTCCATCTTCCAAACCGAAAGGGCGTAACCCGGCAAAGCGAAGACGGAGAAGAGCGCCAGGGTCAAAAAGAGTTTCATCTCGATACTCGCGTTTGGCGAGACTTCGGTGAGGATGCTCGGCAGCGACAAGGTGTTCCCGTAGTACGCGTAGTCAAAGAGGAACCAACATCCGGCCGTACCCACGAGCATGAGAAGCATCCGGGGGTTTGAGAGGAACTGGCGTAATCCCATGAGATGCTTGCCCTCATCAGTGACTGTCGAAGCATCGAGCGCACCGTCGGCGAACGAATGGAGCTCCTTCGCGGCCTGATCGGCGCGGCCCTGAACGAGTGCCTTGAAACGGGGCGACTCGGGCATCTTCGCCCGGAAGTAAATGACTGCCGCAGCGGGTAGTGCGCCCAGACCGAGCAGGATCCTCCAGGCCAACGGGTCACCGACTCCAGAGGACAGCAAGATGATGCCCACCAGGGGACCCACGATGAGACCCACCGCCTGCATCGAAAAAACCAGCCCAACGAGACGCCCGCGATCAGTCCGGTTGGAGTACTCACTTATCAACACGGCCGATACCGGATAATCGCCACCGATGCCGAGACCCAATATCAGACGAGCGATCACCAGTAGGAGGAAATTAGGTGCGAGTGCTGACGCCACGGCCCCGAAGATCATGATCGCGGCGACCATGATGTAAATCACCTTGCGACCGAAAATATCGGCGATCCGTCCAAAGATGAACGCACCGATGAACGCCCCGAGGATTGCTGAACCCGTGACCCAACTGGTCTGGGTCGTTGAGAGGTTCCACTGAACCTTGACCAGGGCGGCGACGGTTCCGATCACAAACAGGTCATAAGCGTCGGTGAAGAAGCCCATACCCGAGATCAGCACGGCACGCCGGTGGAATCGGCTGGTCGGTGCATCGTCGAGCAACTGACTCACCGTGCGCGGGATTGAAATGGTCTCGGTCAATGGGGAATTGGAATTGTCGATAATTTTGTCGAGGCGCGTTATCACGCCCGAGGTCTCAATTGCCTTTAAGTCAGTCATTTAAACCCTCGTCGACGTCACGCATCTCTCTAGTCATCCTTGCAAACCAGATTGAACGCGCCACCAAGCCGTGGTTACCCGAAGGTGAAGTTTCGGTGAACGTCTGGAGTTCGATCGCTTAGCCGACGTCCCACCACGATGAGCGCACCCAGACCGTTTCGAGGCTCCGATGCGCGTCCAGTAAGTAAATCACTAAGGCCACGCCGTCTGGACGTTCCGGATGATCTCATAGTTCAACGCCTATTTATACTGAACTCAACTCGTGGTTGATCCCCGCGAAGTTCGGGTGGCCTCCGAACCGTGAGCCTCGTCCAAGACCTAGTCAGTGGAGTCCCCCGTGAAGTTCAGACGTACCGCACTACTGGTGGTACCGCTCAGCTTGCTTTGTCTGTCCCTGCCGGCCGCGGCGATAAACGCCGCGCCCCAGTGGCACGCCGCGAAGGTAGCCAACCTGCCCACGGGTGCGACCGGACTGCCCAACGGGTTCCTGCCCGCCCTCTCGTGTTCTTCGGCCGGCAACTGCAGCGCCGGAGGCGCCTACAGCGACAGCGCGGGCAACGTCGAGGGCCTCGTGTTAAATGAGGTGAAGGGCGTGTGGAAGGCGCCGGTCAGACTGCTCCCCCCGTCGGGCGCCGACAAGGACCCCTCGCTAACCATTAATTCGCTGTCGTGCGCCTCGGCCGGAAACTGTGCCGCCGTCGGCAGTTTCGAGGACACGCACAGGAACGGCCAGAGCCTCGTCGCAGACGAGGTACGAGGCATGTGGAAGCGGGCCCAAAAGGTGACCCTGCCGTCGGGCGCCTCGGCGACCGACCAGAACAGCCAGATCCATTCGGTCGATTGTTGGTCGCCGGGCAACTGCAGCGCCATCGGTAGCTACGTCGACGGCACGCAGCCCACGGGCTACGAGCTGGGACTCGAAGTAAACGAGGTTCGAGGGGTGTGGGGACGTGCGCGCGAGACGAGACTTCCCGCCGGCGCCAACATCGACCCGTACGCGGTAATTAGCCAAGTGGCCTGTACCCACGCCGGTAACTGCGTCGCCGTGGGCTCGTATATCAGCAAGGACAACGCGACCGAAGGCCTCTTGATCACCGAAGTCGAGGGGGCGTGGAAGAGCGCCTCGGCCGCCGTACTTCCCGGCAACGCCAGTGCCTACCCGAGCGCCGCGCTCAGTGAGGTGACGTGCGTGTCGACGAACAACTGCACCGCCCTGGGCACGTACACCAACGTTGGCGGTGACATTGAGGGCCTGACGGTGAGTGAAACGCACGCCACGTGGGCGAGGGCCGTGGCGATGGCGATGCCCAGCGGTGCGGCGCCCAATCCGCACACGTTCTTCTACGGCTACGGCGGTCTGACGTGCCCGTCCATCGGCAATTGCAGCGCCGGGGGCCAGTACCTGGTCGGCGCCAGCACCTACGAGGGATTCTTCATCAACGAAGTCAACGGCACGTGGCAGTCCGCGACCGAGTTGGCGCTGCCCGCGGGTTCACAGATGGCCGGCAAGAACGGTGGCGTCGTCGCGGTCTCGTGTCGCTCGGCCGGCAACTGCAGCGCCGGGGCGGCGTACGTCGACGGCGCGAGCGCGTACCAGGCGTTGGTCGTGAACGAAGTCGCCGGCCAGTGGCGAACCGGTCAGAAGATCGCGCTGCCGACCGGCAACAACACCGTCGGCGTCGACGGTGGCGTTTACGGATTGATCTGTCACGCCACGGGTCCGTGCACCGCGACGGGCAGTTACTTGAAGACGCTGACCGACTACGAGGGATTCACCGTCACCACCAGTTAATTAGCGGCGAAACGGCTTCGGGTTGGACGCCAATTTAGGGACTCTCATCCGAGCGATCACGCTGCCCGGTGACGGGTGACAGTACTGCGCGATACCGAGGTCTCCGGCGACCGACAGGAACATGAAGGCGTCCTCGCGCGAGAAGCCCCACTCGTCGACCAGCAACTTCGACGCCTCCTCACACGCGTGCTGCAGTGCTTCGTCCAGATCGCCGGAGGACGTACCGTGCGTGTAAAACGCATCGGCCGTCTCGGTAATCGGCCAGCCCGCGCGCTGGCCCTTGATCACGTCGACCTGGATAACGCCGACGCCGCCGATCTCCACTCCCGTCCCCGAGATCTCGCCGTCGCCCATCGACGCGTGCATGTCCCCGATGGCCAGCTGTGCGCCGCTCTGGAAGACGGGTAGGTGAATCGTCGCGCCGATGGCGTTCACGTGATCATCCATGTTGCCGCCATGTCGGTCGGCGTAGAACGTCGAGACGTCGCCCGACTCCGGTGAGACACCGATGACGCCGAACATCGGACGAGCGGGAAACGACACTCGGTCATTCATCGTGACGGTGCCGTCTTTGACTTTGAATATTCTCGTGGTCGGTGAGTGGACGCTGTCGATGAGCTGTCCCCACTCCGGGATGCACATCGCTGCGCCCTGTTCGTTCGGTCGGATGTCGAGCAGCGTCACCGAGAGCGTGTCGCCGGGCTCGGCGCCTCGAACACCAATCGGTCCCGTCGCGCTGTTCACTCGAGTGAGATCGAGCTTCTCCAGCGTGTCCTCTTCGCTTTGCACCTGTCCCGTGAAACAGTCCCACGTCTCGATCTCGATGACGGTGCCGGCGTCGACGGTGACGACGGGCTGACGTTCGGCGTTGAAGGACCACACGTGCTCGTCGCGACCGATGTTCACTGAGGGGCTCTGCATTTCTTCTCCGTCCATTGTCAATTTTTAGAGTAAATCACTGCGCTACGAATTACGAATGCGGTTCGAGGTGCGACGTCGAACAAGTTTCATCCGATTAACACCTCTCGATAGCGCGCGCTTCACCTTGCGGTAACCCAACCTACTTACGTTGAGTACGTGGCACGTCGGCGATCTCCAAATCCCCCTTTGGCATCGAGCCGTGCCGCCACTCGCCAAGTTCTGTTCTCGGATCCGGCGTGATCGTGACCGACGTCGATAGCCGCAGCGTGATTCTCGTGGTGGAAGATGAGGAGAGTTACCAGGACGCGTTGAACATCGGTCTCACCGTCGAAGGATTCGTCGTCGTCGGTGCGACGAACATCGCCCAGGCCCGTCAACTCATGGTGTCAGCCAGGCCGGACCTCGTGCTGTTGGACATCATGTTGCCGGACGGTTCCGGGATCGACTACTGCCGCGAACTCTACGATTCGACGCGCACGCCGGTCATCATGGTGACGGCCCGCTCCAGCGAAGTGGACGTGGTGCTCGGTCTCGAGATCGGCGCCGCGGACTACGTCACCAAACCGTTTCGACTCCGCGAACTCATCGCTCGCATCCGTGCGGTCTTGCGTCGACCACGGACCACCACCGAAGACGAGATCGTTACCTTCGGAGACCTGCGCATCGACTTCGTGCGACGCACCGTCACCCGTCGTGGCGACGAGATCGAACTCAGTCGCAAAGAGTTCGACCTCCTCGCGCTCTTCGCTTCGCGATTGGGTCAAGTCGTTACCCGAGAAGTATGTCTCGACACGCTGTGGTGGGGACTCGAACTCTCCGACACCCGCACCCTGGACACGCACGTGAAGCGTTTGCGCCAGAAGATTGAGAACGACCCCGCCAACCCTCGTCACCTCATCACGATTCGTGGAGTAGGTTTCCGGCTCGACCCCTAACCTGCCTTAATGCAAAAAGGTGATTTGGCCCCCGACTTCAAACTGAATGACCAACAAGGCAACGAGCGAACACTCTCGACGATGTTATTGAACGGCCCCGTGGTCCTTTTCTTCTATCCCGCCGCGATGACCAAGGGCTGCACGAAGGAGTCCTGTCACTTCCGCGACCTGGCGGCCGAGTTCGCCGCGCTCGGCGGACAGCGACTCGGCATCTCGATGGACAGCGTGGCGAAGCAGGCCGAATTCACGACCAAGAACGCTTTGGACTACCCGCTGCTCGCCGACATCGACGGCGACGTCGCCCAGCTCTACGGCGTGAAGCGTTCACTCGATCTCTTGAAGGTGAAGCGCACGACGTTCGTCATCGGACCAGACCGGCGCGTCGCTGAGGTCATCAACAGTGAGTTGAGCATGAACGCCCACGCCGACAAGTCACTCGCCGCGCTGCGACTATTGAAGTCTTAGCCGGCGATGATGGCCGCGGCCGGGTCGTGCAAGAAGCGGCCGATGTGCGAAAGAACCGCTGAGGCCATGGCCCCGTCAACCTGACGGTGATCGAAGGCCATCGCCAACTCGACGACCTGGCGCACGACGACCTGATCGTCAACGACCCACGGTGCCTTGGCGATCTGACCCACGGCCAGAATCGCCCCGGTGCCCGGTGGCAGGATCGGGATCGCGGCGTCGACGCCAAAAGGACCGACATTCGTAATACTCAATGTCGTGCCGATCATCTCATTCGGCGTGGTCGTTCCCTCGCGCGCTTTGTCCACGAGCACTTGCAACGCCGAGGCCATGCCCACGAGGTCGAGTTGATCGGCGCCCTTGATATTCGGCACGATCAGACCTCGCGGTGTGTTGGCCGCAATTCCGAGATTCACGCTACGCCGGACGATGACCTCGTTGGCCGCGGCGTCGAAGCTGGAGTTGACACCCGGGAAGTGACGGGCGGCGTCGCACACGGCGAGGGCGATAATCGTGAGCGGCGAAAGTCGAAGGTCCGCGAGATTGGGCTGTTGCTTCAGCGAGGCCACGAGATCCATCGTGCGCGTGGCATCCACGCGCACCCACACCGCGGCGCGGGGCTGGGTAAACGCACTCTGCACCATGGCTTCGGCCATCGAGCGAAGCACACCCTTGACGGGAATGCGCTCCTCCTTCGGACCGGACGCCCATGATTCGAGTTCGCGACCAACGAACCGTGACGTGGTGTTCGGTCCGGTGATCGCACTGACGCGAGGAGCGCGGGGCGCGGATGGCTCGCCACCCACGGCCTGCTCGACGTCGCCGCGCGTGATGAGCCCGTCTCGTCCCGTGCCGGTCAGTAACGAGATGTCCACGCCGTGTTGTTTGGCGTAGAGGCGAACGGGGGGCGTCGAACGCGGCGCCACTGACGGCAAAGACGCGACCGATGATGTAGCAACCACAACCGGAGCGGCGGCGACCGGAGCGGCGGCGACCGGAGCGGCGGCCGGAGTACCGCCTTGACGCCGGTGCTTACGAGTGACGACGGCATCCTCGTTGGCGACGCCGTAACCGATAAGGACCGCTTCACGTCCCTCGCCCACTGAGGCCTCTTGCTTGTCCGACGCTTCTTTGGTCGGAGCCGGCGCGCTCGGCGCCTCGGGGTCCGGAGCGGCACCGCCGGCGCCACCGGCGCCACCGACATCGAACGTGATCAGCGGCTTGTGCACTTCTAGGACGTCGCCGACGTTGCCGTGCAGGGCGACGATCGTTCCGGCGTAGGGACTGGGCAGCTCCACTGTGGCCTTGGCGGTCTCAATATCCACCAGTGGTTGGTTCAAGGTCACCACGTCGCCGACCTTGACCTTCCAGGTCACGATCTCGGCCTCGGTCAGACCTTCGCCGACGTCTGGTAGCAAGAAAATTTCTTCGCTCAACTTTCAAATCCCATCACTCGGTCGACGGCGTCGAGGATGCGATCGACCGTGGGTCGGTAGTCCTCTTCGATTCGCGTCGGGGGATACGGCACGTGATAGCCGCTTACGCGTAGCCCCGGCGCCTTCAGGGAGTAGAAGCAGCGCTGCGTCAACTCCGAGATGATCTCTGAACCGACCGAGGCCGTGTGCGGCGACTCCTGGACCACGACGACGCGGCCGGTCTTCTCAAGCGACTTCGCCATAACTTCGATGTCGAGCGGAGCGATGGAACGCGCGTCGATCACTTCGATCGACATCCCTTCGACCGCCGCGGTTTCGGCCGCTCGCAGCGCGGTCTTCATGGACGCGCCGTAACCCACGAGCGTGACGTCGGTTCCCTCTCGACGCACCAACGCGTCGAAGAGACCGGCCGGAGGGGTTTCGAGGTCGACCTCGCCCTTTTCCCAGTACCGGCTTTTGGGCTCGCAGAAGATGATGGGGTCGTCGTGTTCGATCGACTGTTGAATCATCCAGTAGGCGTC
The DNA here is from genome assembly GCA_003167415.1 of Acidimicrobiaceae bacterium. Lineage (GTDB taxonomy): Bacteria > Actinomycetota > Acidimicrobiia > Acidimicrobiales > RAAP-2 > RAAP-2. The sequence goes on from PMTF01000004.1 coordinate 112,595, forward strand.
GTTCGGCGTGGAAGGCGACACGACGCGCAGTCCGGCGGTCTGAGCGAAATAAGGCTCGGGGCTCTCCGAGTGGTGTTCAATGGCCCCGATGCCGCCCTGGAACGGAATGCGGATGACCATCGCCATGACGTACGCACCGTCGGAGCGCTTGTGCAGTTTGGCGACTTGCGAGACGATCTGGTCGAAGGCCGGGTAGACGAAGCCGTCGAATTGAATCTCGCAGACTGCGCGGTAGCCGCGGATCGCCAGGCCGACCGCCGTTCCCACGATGGCCGACTCGGCCAGCGGCGTATCAACGACGCGGTCCTCGCCGAAGTCCTTCTGCAGTCCGTCGGTGATGCGAAAGACGCCACCGAGGCGCCCTATGTCCTCGCCCATCAAGAGGACCTTGGGATTCTTCTCCATCGCGCGACGAAGTCCCTCGTTGAGGGCCTTGGCCATGGTCATCGTCGTTGTGGCCATTAGAGCTCACCCCCGGAGATCCCGAGATCGATCATTTCGCGACGACCTTCTTCAATCAGTGGGTGCGGCGCCGCGTAAGCGTGGTCGAACATCGTGATCGGATCGGGGCGGCTCATGGCGAGGACGTCCTCGCGCAACTTGAGGGCCATGGCGTCGGCCTCGGCGGCGACGTCATCGAAGTCGGCGTTCTTTACCTTGTACTCGCGCACCAACAGCGCCTTGACTCGTTCGACGGGGTCGCGGTGCTTCCACACCTCGACCTCGGCATCGATCCGGTATCGGGTCGGGTCGTCCGAGGTGGTGTGCGCGCCGATGCGGTAGGTGTAGGCCTCGATCAAGGTCGGACCGCCGCCGACGCGCGCGGAGTCCAAGGCACGCTTCGAGACTTCGTAGACCGCGAGCACGTCGTTCCCGTCAACGCGCACGCCGGGAAAGCCGAATCCGTGCGCACGGTGATAGAGCGGAATCTTGGACTGCACCGTTGACGGCGTCGAGATGCCCCACTGGTTGTTCTGACAGAAGAACACGACCGGGGCGTTGAACGAGGCGGCCCAAACGAAGGCCTCCAACACGTCGCCTTGGCTCGAGGCGCCATCACCGAAGAAGGCCATGGCGGCCTCTTCGGCGCCGTCACGCTGGATACCCATGGCGTAGCCGACGGCGTGAAGGGTCTGGGTACCGAGTACGACGGTCGGCACCGAGTGGCGGTACTTCTGCGGGTCCCAGCCGCCGTTGCTCACGGCGCGAAAGAGTCGCAGCATGTCCTCCGGGGGCACCCCGCGGCACCAGGCGATGCCGTGTTCGCGGTAGGTCGGGAACGTGAAGTCCATGGGGGCGAGGGCCCGTCCGGCGCCGATCTGCGCGGCCTCTTGGCCCTGAATCGGAGCCCATAGCGCGAGCTGTCCCTGTCGTTGCAGCGAGGTCGATTCATTGCACAAACGTCGGATGATCACCATGTCGCGGTAGAAGCCGAAGATCTCGTCGCCATTGAGGGTCGACTGGTACTCGGAGTTCTCAACGCGCTCGCCTTCGGGCGTCAACAATTGAACTAGTTCTTCGTCGATCATCGACACTCCTTACGGCACTACTCCCGGAATCACACTATCCCCGTACGATGATTGGGTGCCCCGGCTGCTCGTCGACATAAGCCCGCTGCGCACCAACCGCGAGTTTCGATTGCTCTATTCCGGACAGTTGATTTCACTACTCGGCAGTAATTTGACGGTCGTCGCCGTGCCCTATCAGGTATACGCCCAGACCCACTCCAGCCTCTGGGTCGGACTGGCGAGTCTCATCCAACTGCCCTTCCTCATCACCGGTGCGCTCTGGGGCGGCGCAATGGGCGATCGCGTCGATAAACGCGTGCTCATGATCGTCAGCGGTCTCATCCTGGGACTGACGAGCGTCGGTTTGGCCATCAACGCGCACGTCCACGACCACCACTTGGTGGTGCTCTTGTTACTCGCCGCGCTTTCGGCCGGGTTCGCCGGATTCTCCGGTCCTCTGCGCACCGCGGCGATTCCCAAACTCGTCCCACCAGACCAACTCGTCGCGGCGTACTCGCTCAATCAGGTGGCGTTCAACTCGGCGGTCGTGATCGGTCCAGCCGTCGCCGGCGTGCTGATCGCGAGTGTCGGTCTCTACTCCTGTTACGCCATCGACGCGGTCACCTTTGGCGTGTCGACGGCGCTGACGTGGTTCCTGTCGCCCATGCCATCGACCTTCGAGCACGCCGGCACGGCGATGTTTCAGGCCATTGGGGACGGATTTCGCTACGTGCGCGCCCACGCCGTCGTCCAGGCGGTTTACCTGGTCGACCTCAACGCCATGGTCTTCGGACTGCCCCGGGCACTCTTCCCGGCGGTCGCCCTCACGCTGTACCACGGCGGACCCCGGACCCTTGGACTGCTGTACGCAGCCCCCGGCGCCGGGGCGCTGCTCATGGCCGTGGTGACGGGATGGATTGCGCACGTGCAACGTCAGGGCCGACTCGTCGCGTTAGTGGTCATCGCCTGGGGTGCGTCAATGACGCTCTTCGGTCTGGTCCACGTCGTCTTCGTGGGACTGATCTGTCTCGGCGTCGCCGGCGCGATGGACGTCATCTCGACGGTGCTGCGTAACACCATCTTGCAGACCGCCATCACCGACGAATTCCGGAGTCGGATCTCGTCGATACAGATGGCCGTCGTCACAGGAGGACCGCGTCTGGGCGACGTGGAGTCCGGCGTCGTCGCGAACTTCACTTCGACGGAGTTCTCAATTGTTTCCGGCGGCATCGCGTGCATCGTCGGCGTACTGGTATTGATGCGCTGGCGTCCAACGTTCTGGAATCGAGAGGTGATCTAGCCCGAGCGCACCGGGATCGACTTGTGCCGCGCGTTGGTGACCGCGGCGAGTTGTCCGCAGGCCGCGTCGATCGATCGACCTCGGGTATTGCGCACAGTGGCGTTGACCCCGCGCGCTATGAGACCCTCGCGAAAATCGTGGACCCGCTGCGACGAAGAACCGCGTACCAGATAGCCCGGCGTCGGGTTCAGCGGGATCAGGTTCACGTGAGCGCGCAGGGACGACGCGTAGAGCGCCAACTCTTCGAGGTCGCTCTCGCGGTCATTGACGCCGTCGATAAGAGCCCACTCGAAGCTAAGACGTCGTCCGGTCGTGTTCGTCCAGAACAGACACGCGTCGTGGAGGCGCTCGAGTGGGTACCTTCGATTAAGCGGCACCAAGGCACTGCGCGACTCGTTGTTCGCCGAGTGAAGGCTGACGGCCAGCGTGAGCGGAAGGCCGGTCTTAGCCATGCGCTCAATCGCCGGCGCCACTCCGACCGTCGACACGGTGATGTGACGCGCCGAGAGTCCGCGGTACTCGTGTAGTCGCTTCACGACGTCCATCGTCACCAGATAGTTCGCCAGCGGCTCGCCCATACCCATGAAGACCACGTTCGAGAGACGACGCGGCACCGCGGCGCGGGCGGCGAACATGACCTGTTCGAGGACTTCGCCCGCCCTCAGGTGCCTGGTGAAGCCGGCCTGTCCCGTCGCGCAGAACGTACAGCCCATGGCACAGCCAGCCTGGGACGAGACGCAGACCGTGACGCGGTCCTCGTATCCCATGAGGACGGTCTCGATCGTCGCGCCGTCGAACAAGCGAAAGACCCATTTGCGCGTTGATCCGTGATCGCTCGACACGTCGTTGACGACTTCGAGGCTCGGTGGGAATCGCTCGGCCAGTTGGGCGCGCAAGGCCTTGGGGATGGTCGTAATCCCCTCCAACGCCTGGCCCTCACTCCAGAGCCCGTGCCAGACCTGATCGACGCGGTATCGGGGTTCGCCCACCAAGAGCTCGGCCAACTCATCTTTGGCGTACTCGTAGACCGACGGCATCCCACAACGCTACGCCCGGCGCTCGTGGTTCCCATCGTGTCCCGACCAATCTCGTCCACGGCGGCACCAGCGAAATCTCTGCTTGACTGAAACGGTTGAGCCGCAGACGCGGCCTTACATCAGGAGCATCCATGGAACTCAAGAACACATCGGCCGTCGTCACCGGCGGCGCGTCCGGACTCGGGGAGGCCACGGCCCGCGAACTCAGCGCACGCGGCGTGAAAGTCGTGCTCGCGGACCTCAATGACGAGCGCGGTGCCGCTCTCGCCAAGGAGATCGGTGGTGCGTACGCGCACTGTGACGTGACGAACACCGAGCAAGTGATCGGAGCAATCGAAGCGGCGAAGGCCATGGCGCCACTGTGGAGCGCCGTGAACTGCGCCGGCATTGGCTGGGCGACGCGAACCGTCGGCAAGGACGGCGAATACGCCTCGGCGCACGACCTCGACCTCTATCGCAAGGTCATCGAGATCAACTTGATCGGCACGTTCAACGTCTGTCGACTCGCCGCCACCGCGATGAGTGCGAACACGCCTGACGTAGATAGCATGCGCGGCGCGATCGTCAACACTGCTTCGGTCGCCGCCGAGGATGGTCAGATCGGACAGGTCGCCTACTCCTCGTCCAAGGGCGGCGTCGTCGGACTCACCTTGCCGCTAGCCCGTGACCTGGCCGTCGTCGGCGTTCGAGCGAACTGCATCCTGCCGGGCCTCATCGACACGCCCATCTACGGCACGGGTCCGCAGTCCGACGAGTTCAAGGTTCGACTCGGCGCGGGAGTTCTCTTCCCGAAGCGACTGGGTTACGCGGCTGAATATGCATCACTTGCCGTCGAACTCCTCGCCAACAGCTACATGAATGCCGCGTCGATCCGTCTCGACGCTGGCATTCGAATGCAGCCGAAATAGCTCGAGCCAAGTAGAGCGAAGCGGTCAATGGGGACCGTTACTCAAAAGGAGAACTGCCACGTTAGGGTCGACAACGTCCGTGGAGGACTTACGAACGGAGTTCGCGTGAGATTTCGATCGTTTTGGTCTGACCCGATTTGGAAGGGTCTGCGCATCGTCTCGTTCGTTTCCGCGAGCGCCACCTTGATAGTTCTCGCCGTCTATCTCTCCGGAGACCGGTCATGGCTTGTCCCGCTTTATACAGCGGTGGTGACCAACGTCGCGATTATGGTGGCCCTCGTGATTCGCACCTTCGTACTGCACGCCAAGTTGCGTCATACGTCAAAATCGTAAGAAGCCGAACCTCTCGAATTCTGAGATCACTTTGAACGCAAGCTTCACTACCCGCGCTTAGAACAGAAGACCCAAGACCTCTTTCAAACCATGGTCGACCTGTTCCATGATTGCGGGACGAAGTCGACCAGACTTTTTGCCGAGGTCGCTCTTGTTCAGGGTTACGAGTGACGTCACGTTGACGACGGAATCACGATTGAGTCCCGCGTCACCTTTCGGGATATGGACATTGCCCGGGCGATCGACGAGCGACATGTTGCTCGTCACTGCAACCCCAATGACCGTAGCGAGTTGGCTCGAATTAAAGAGGTCGTCGGAAACGACCAACACCGGCCTTGAATTGGACGGCCGCGACCCTTCAGGGTCCCCGAGGTCAACCCAGTAAATCTCGCCTCGCCAAATCACCACTCGGTGTCATCGCCATGGGCGAGAGTACGACGAGCGGCCTCTCGGGCGAATTCAATCGTGTCGTCTCCGCCCGCTCCTACCGTGGCGTCAATTCTTGCGATGTAATCAGCCGAGCTTTGACTGGCATCTAATTCTTTCTCCGCCACCGAGTTGAACCAGGCCGATTGGTTTGTGCCGAGTTCTTTGATACGTCGACGTGCTCGAGCGGCAACATCATTCCTCACGGAAATCGTGATCTTTGTGTACTCACTCGCTTTGCGCACAGTCATAGTATAACCAGTCATACCACAACCATCACGGCGACGGATTATGGTTGAATAACCTTCTTCATCAGGACTGCAAAACAACCTAGCGTCCCGTTCTTTCACTTGGAACCTGACGCTCCTTTGGTGACGCGCCTTAGATCTCGCGGGCCTCGGCCACGTTCTCGAATCGAGCGAACTCACCCCGCCAGGTCAGGTGAGTCGTGCGGGTCGGGCCGTTTCGGTTCTTGCCGACGATGATCTCGGCCTCCGCCTTCTTGTCGTTCGCGACCTCCCCGTACTGCTCCGGGCGGAAGATAAAGAGCACAACGTCGGCGTCTTGCTCGAGCGATCCCGACTCGCGCAGGTCCGACATCATGGGGCGCTTGTCCGCGCGCTCTTCGAGCTTTCGTGACAGCTGCGAGAGCGCAATGACTGGGCATTGAAGTTCACGCGCCAGGATCTTGAGCGACCGGCTCATCTCCGACACCTCCACTTGTCGGTTCTCCGCGCGGCCGCGTGAACTCATCAACTGCAAGTAGTCAATGATCACTACGCCAAGGTCGCCGTTCTGCTGGCGGATTCGGCGTGCTCGTGCCCGAACGTCCATGACGGTGAGCGCGGGATTGTCGTCAATGAAGACCTTGGCCGACTGCAGATACCCGAAGGCCTCGTGGGCCCGGTTCCAGTCGGCGTCGCTGAGGTCACCGGTACGCAGTTTCGAAGAGTCGATGCGCGCGGTGGAGGCGAGGATCCTCTCCGCCAGTTCTTGACGGCTCATCTCCAAGGAGAAGAAGAGTGCGGGGCGCCTCACCACTGCGCCGACGTGGATCAGTATGCCGAGAGCGAAAGCCGTTTTACCGGTGCCCGGGCGCGCCCCCACGATCGTCATGCTGCTCGGTTGCAGTCCTTGAAGAATCTGGTCGAGCGACTTGTAGCCCGTTTCCAGACCGTTGATTCGACCACGGGTCTCGCCGCGTTCCTCGAGGATGTCAGCTTCACTCAGCAACAGGCGCTGCAGGGGCGAGACCGTGTCGGTCCGGCCGGCGTCGCCGATGGCGTTGATCTTGCGCTCGGCTTCGTCGATCAGTCCCACGACGTCTTCGGTGGCGATATAGGCCTCGTCGACGATCTCGCCAGCGACCGCGATGAGTCGGCGCTGCTGGGCCTTTTCTCGAACCAGTTCGGCGTAGTGCTGGGCGTTCGCGGCCGACGGCGTGTTCATCTGGAGCGACGAGAGCAGCGCCAGTTCGACGGCGATCGCGCCGCGCTCTTGAAGTTTCGCCTGCACGGTCACGTAGTCGACCGGCTCGCCCGCGTTCGCCAGCGCGATGATGGAACTGAAGATCTGTCCGTGCAACGGTCGATAGAAGTCTTCGGCTTGAACAGTTTCGTAGGCGATACTCACGGCCTCTTGCGAGAGCAGCATGGCGCCGATCAAACTCTCTTCGGCTTCGATTGCACTCGGAGGTATGCGGCCGCCGTTCGGCGCCTGTCGCGTACGTGGTTCCGATTCAATCTGCGTCATAAGACCTCAATGGTCGCGTGTTTGGTGTGTTTGTAACAAGATGCCCAACGTGGGGAAATACCTGTGTCTAATTGTCACCAACTTGATGATTACATTTCGTTGTGACATCGACCTCTGACGCAACCCACGCCGAGACAAAAGTCTCGGCGTGTCGGCAGATGTTGGTCGGGGATTACTTGGAGATGATCTCCACGTTGATGGTGGCTTCGACGCCGTCGAACAGTGTCGCCGTAACGGTCGTTGCACCAACTTCTTTCGCGTGCTCGGTCATGTGAATGGCGTGACGATCGAGCGAGATGCCGGTCGCCGTTCGCAGCGCGTTGACCACGTCGGCCTCGGTGACCGAGCCGAACAGACGGCCGTTCGCACTGGCGCGCGCGGCAATGCTCAAAGTCTGCGCTTCGATGATCGCGCGCTGGGCTTCGGCCGCTTCACGACTCGCGACGTCGCGCAAGTCCCGCGACTTGCGCATCGACGAGGCCTGGGCCTCGGTGTTCGTGCTGGCCTTCATCGCCGCACCCGAGGGCAGCAGGAAATTGCGAGCGTAGCCCGACTTCACTTCGACGATGTCGCCGCGACGGCCGATGCCGTGGATGTCACTTCGTAGGAGGACCTTCATTCGGCGACCTCCTCGACGAGCTCGACCTCGGCCACCGGAGTGGCCTCGACGTACTCGAGGACCTCTTCGGCTTCGACGTCGGGCGCTTCGGCGTTCACGGCCTCAACGACCGCTGGACGGTCACTCTCCGAACGCGGCGCGCGCGGCCCACGGTCGTCACGGTTGCCTCGGCCTCCGCGACGCTCAGTCACGGTGCGCTGGGTGTAGGGCAGCAGGGCCAACTCCCGCGCGGTCTTGATGGCGTCGGTAACGTCACGCTGGTGCTGCTGGCAGTTGCCCGAGACCTTGCGTCCGCGAATCTTGCCGCGGTCCGAGATGTACTTGCGCAGTTGCGCTAAGTCCTTGTAGTCGACCGTGTGGACGCCGTGCTGACAGAAGGAGCACGGCTTCTTCTTCGCGCCTCGACGGGTGTCGATCTTCGGGGCGCGCTTCGGCGGCTTGGGATTATTAATACGGGGCATTAGAAGGGCTCCTCATCAAAGGCGTAACTGCTGGGTTCGTTCGTGCGGGGCGCGGCGGCCGGGCGGTCGCTGGATTGGAAGTTGCTGCCCTCGGCGCGCGGCGTGCGCGTGACCACGGCGGTCGCCCACTTCAGGCTCGGTCCGATCTCGTCGGCGTTGATCTCCACGATCGAGCGCTTGTCGCCGTTCTCGGTCTCCCAGCTGCGCTGCTCGAGGCGGCCGCTCACGATGACGCGGGCGCCTTTGGTGAGTGAGTTCGCGGCATTCTCGGCCATGGCGCCGTAGCCCACGACCTCGAAGTAGCTGACGCGCTCTTCCCACTCCTGGGTCTGACGATTCTGCCAGCGGCGATTGACGGCGATGGAAAGCTTCAACGCCGCCTGTCCGCTGTTGAGGAACTTCAGTTCGGGGTCGCGGGTGATGTTCCCCACGACGGTGATTGCGTTATCGGCCATTTCTCTCTCCTTGGATTCTCAAGCGCCCGAACTTACGCCTGCGCCGTGACACGGTTGGCGCTCGGACGTTCATGGCGACGAAGGATCTTGTAGCGCAGGACTTCGTCCGACAGGGTCAGAATCCGGTTGAGCTCGACGACGGTCGCCGAGTCACCACTGAACTCCACCAAGACGTAGTAGCCCTCTTTGCGCTTGTTGATCTCGTAGGCCAAGGGACGCTTGCCCCAACGGTCGATGGCGCCGGGGGTTCCCCCGTGAGTTCGTACAGTTTCCAACGCTCGGTCGAGCGCGATTTGGATCGTCTGGGCGTCGACGGCAGTGTCGAACACGATCATGGTCTCATAGGGCCTCATGGCCGATTTCCTTTCCCTGTGGTCCGGCTTGGCCGGGCTCTGCGGAAAACAGAGCAGGGTATGTGGCACTTCCCCACGCTCGTGGGAACAACAATCCTAGTCCAGGGCGCCGAACATGGCTAGTCCAGGAGTCCTTCGGGATTGGGGTAGGCCTCGTCCTCGCTCGGGAAGTCACCGTTTCGAACGTCCTCGGCGAAGTGGCGAAGCGCCTCGGTGATCACCGGTCCGAGATTGGCGTATTGACGCACGAATTTTGCTGGCGCCCGGCCGGTCAGACCGAGCAGGTCGTGAAAGACCAGCACTTGACCGTCGGTGTCGGGGCCGGCGCCGATACCGATCGTCGGAATGTCGAGCGCCTGAGTGACGGTCGTGCCCACGACGCTCGGCACGCCTTCGATCACGATCGCGAAGACACCTTCTTCTTGGAGGAGTTGGGCGTCCTCAATCAGTAGTTTCGCGCTCTCCATTGTCTTGGCCTGGACCTTGAATCCCCCGAACGCCATCACGCTCTGCGGGGTGAGACCCAGGTGGCCCATCACCGGAATCTGCGCGTCGAGCAGCGCGCGAACCACGCCCTGGCGAACACGTCCGCCTTCGAGCTTGACGCTGTCGGCGCCGGCGCGGATGAGCTTCGCGGCGTTTCGAACGCTCTCGCCCAGATCGACGTGATAGCTCAGCCACGGCATGTCCGCGACGACGTGGGCGTCGGGCTTCGCTGCGGCAACGGCCCGAACGTGGTGGCACATCTCGTCGATCGTGAGGTGCAGGGTGTTCTCCTGACCGAGCACGACGTTGGCCATAGAGTCACCGACGAGGATAAGGTCGACACCGGCCGCCGAGGCCAAACGGGCCCCCGGCTCGTCGTAGGCGGTCACCATCACCAGGGGAACCGCGCCATTCCGGCGTTTGCGGAGTCGGATCGCCGGTGCGCTCAGGGTCACTCGCCGACCTCTTGACGCTCAATCGCGTTGGCGCGGCGGGCCCGACGTCCTCCGGCGGACCACTTTCGCACCAGGTGGTGGAACGAACATCCGACGCAGACTTCGACCGCGTAACACTGCACCGGCTCCTCGCGTCGCTCGAGTTTCAACAGTTCGACGCGCGTCGTCGGGCAGGTACCCCCCGAGGGCAACCGCGCGCCGAAGACGTACGTCACTTCGACGAGTTCGACGTCACTGCAGACCGGACAGGTCTCGCCGGTCTTGCGTCCGAGGTTCTTCGCGGCGCGCAATAGTTCAGGGTGCGCGTCGCAGACGTCTTCGTAGCGGATGATGCCCGCGGCGACCTTGGCCAACAGGGCGTGACGCACGAGTCCGAACTCGACTACTGCCCCGTTGGCGGTACTCGTGCGGAATCGCTTATCCATTAGGGGTGACCTTACACACCTTTGTTTCATTGGGAAATGACACCACTGTACATTCGATATATCGAAGTGATACTATGTTTCGCGTGTTAGACATTGCCATCCTGGGTCTGCTGATGGACCGCGACCACCACGGTTACGAGATACGCACACAACTACGCGACCGACTCGGTGTTTGGGCCAATGTTTCTTTCGGATCGATCTATCCGGCGCTCGCTCGACTAGATCGTCAGGGCTGTGTCGAAGCCGTCACCTCGAGTGAGACTCGACTCAGTTCACTCTCCACCGGTTCACTCTCTGGTGAACGAGCGTCACTTCGCTCCTTGCGAACCACGACGGGCATCGGACGTCGCGGTCGCAAGGTCTATCGAATCACCGAACGGGGTCGTCGTGACTTCGTCTCGATGCTCGCCGATCCGGCCACGTTGGACGACGGCAAGAACTTCTCGTTACGCATGGCCCTCGCTAAGTACCTGACCCCGAACACTCGGGTCGGGTTGCTCGAGCGTCGTCGCGGAGATCTCATCGCTCGTCTGGTCGAAGTCCGGGCCGGAGCGAGCAACGAACAACTCGATTCCTACGCGCGCGGTGTCATGGAACACGCGGCTCAGGGCGTCGAGCTGGACCTCGCGTGGATTGGCGGATTATTGTCCACCGAACGTAGTAATCAAGAGTCCTTCGCGCACGACGCGAAGTAAGAAAGGGGCGCCATGGAGAAGATTCGCGTGGCCATTGCCGGTGTTGGAAACTGCGCCAGCGCACTCATCCAGGGCGTGACCTACTACCGAGACGCCAATCCCGCCGACGACGTGCCCGGTCTCATGCACGTGGTGCTCGGGGGCTATCACGTCAGCGACATTGAGTTCGTCGCCGCCTTCGACGTCGACGCCTCCAAAGTGGGCAGCGACCTCGGCAAAGCCATCGACGGTGGTCAGAACAACACGATCAAGTTCGCCGACGTCCCTTCGTTGGGCGTCATCGTCCAGCGCGGTCCGACCATGGACGGACTGAACAAGTACTACCGCGCGGCCATCGAAGAGTCGCTCTTCGAACCGGTCGACGTAGCCCAGGTCCTTCGTGATTCACGCGCTCAGGTCTTCGTGTCGTACCTGCCGGTCGGCTCCGAAGAGGCCCAACGCTTCTACGCCCAATGCGCGCTTGACGCGGGCGCCGCGTTCGTGAACGCCATCCCGGTGTTCATCGCCTCGGACCCGAAATGGGCCAAGAAGTTCGCCGACGCCAAGTTGCCGATCATCGGTGATGACATCAAGAGCCAACTCGGCGCGACCATCGTGCACCGCGTGCTCGCGCGCCTCTTCGAGGACCGCGGACTCACCCTCGACCACACGTACCAACTGAACGTCGGCGGCAACATGGATTTCAAGAACATGCTCGAACGTGAACGCCTCGAGTCCAAGAAGATCTCCAAGACCCAGGCCGTCACCTCGCAACTCGAGAGCTCCAACTTGGATCCCGACGACGTGCATATAGGACCGAGCGACCACGTGCCGTGGCTGCACGACCGCAAGTGGGCCTTCATCCGCTTGGAGGGCCGCAACTTCGGTGACGTGCCCGTCAGCGTGGAACTCAAGCTCGAAGTGTGGGACTCGCCCAACTCCGCGGGCGTCATCATCGACGCCGTGCGCTGCGCGAAAGTCGCCCTGGACCGCGGCATCGGTGGCCCCATCATCGGACCGTCGGCGTACTTCATGAAGTCGCCGCCCATCCAGTTCCACGACGACGTGGCGCACGACATGGTCGAAGATTTCGCCGACCGCGGCGCCGAGAATCTGGTCTGGCCCTAGTCGCTACGCCAGTTCCGACGTAAGTCTCGTCGGCGTCGTATTGCATCGTCACTCCCCCGCGGCGACGGCACCTTCGGCTCGGCCGCGTCGTTGAAGACCGCTATTTGACCTGCTCGGCCCACCATTCACGGAGTCGTACCGCCGCTTCTTGCGGCGTGATCTCGCCTTCGTCGAGTCGGATCTCCATGAGAAAGTCGAGCGCACGTCCGACCGCCGGACCGGGTGGAATGTCCAACAGTTCCATCACGGCCACGCCGTCGAGCGCCGGGCGAAGGCGTTCGAGGTCTTCGCGTTCGCGCAGTTCGGCGATACGAATCTCTAACTCGTCCATGCGTTGTGCGAGCGACGCGGCCTTTCGGGCATTGCGTGTCGTGCAGTCGCACCTCGTCAGTTCATTCAGCTCGTCGAGCAGGGGCCCGGCGTCGCGCACGTAGCGTCGTACGGCTTTGTCGGACCAACCCAACTTGTACGTGTGGAAGCGGAGGTGGAGCTCGACGAGGGCACTGACGTCGTCGATTATTTCCTGGGAGTAGCGCAGGGCCATCATACGCTTGCGCGTCATCTTGGCGCCCACGACTTCGTGGAATCGGAAGGTCACGCCCTCGTCGGTGATCGCTCGAGTCGCCGGTTTGCCAATGTCGTGAAAGAGCGCGGCCAGCCGTAGAACCAGATCCGGTGAGGTCTTGTCGACGACGGCCCACGTATGCGACAGGACGTCTTTATGACGATGGATCGGATCCTGTTCGAGCTGCAGCTTCGGCAATTCCGGAAAGAAGTGTTCGGCCAGTCCCGTTCGCACGATGAAGTCCAGCCCCACCGACGGCGCCGCGCTCATCATGAGAAGGTCGAGCTCACCACGGATCCGCTCGGCCGACACCTTGGAGAGGCGCTCGGCCATCGTGGTGGTCGCCGCTTCAATCGCGGGATCGATGGTGAGAGAGAATCGAGCGGCGAATCGAGCGGCGCGCAGCATTCGCAAGGGGTCGTCGCTGAAGAGGATCTCGGGGTCGATCGGCGTGCGCAGCACCCGCTCGTGGAGATCGCTGAAGCCGTTATGGAAGTCAAAGAGCGTCTGCACGTCCGGCGTCTGCGCGTCGAGGGCGATGACGTCGAGGGCGAGGGCGTTAATCGTGAAGTCCCGTCGACTGAGATCGGCCTCGAGGGAGTTGCCCCATTGGACTGCTGGTTTGCGCGAATGGTCGACGTAGGCCTCGGAGCGAAACGTGGTGATTTCCACTTTGATGTCGCTCTCGCGAAGCACACCACCAATCGTCCCGAAGGCGCGGCCCTGCTCCCACAGCGACGTGCATAGCGGCGTCATCAGCGTCACGATGTCGTCCGGACGGGCGTCAGTCGTGAAGTCGATCTCGAACTCGTCGTCACGCTCTTCGCCGAGAATGGCATCGCGAACCGAGCCCCCGACGGCGTAAAGGGAGAAGCCCGCGTCGGCGAATGCGCGGGCCAAGGGACTCGACAAATGCGCGAGATCATTGAGTCGGTCGTGGACTTGATCGAAGGAAGTCACTGCGAACGAGGGTAGTTGGCGCCCGAGTTCACAGTCGCACGAAGGTAACCTGTGGATGAATGTTCCACCGATTTTCGACCTGGTGGCGGGCGCTCAGCGTCGTACTCCTCTGCCTCGCAACGATGGCGTGGCCCACGGCCGCGAGCGCTGGGACGACGCCCTCCTTCACGCTTTTGCACCAAGACGCGGTGGCGAGCGTCTCGGTCAAAGGCACGTCGCACTTCGCCCTGACGATCTCGACGTCGCCCGAAAGAGTCGCCTCGCGGGCTCGAGTGACGATCTATCCGCACGTCATCGACCGCTCCCAGCTCGCCCCGATCGTCGCGGGCATCGGGACGAAGCAAAAAGCCCTGGGCACGACCAGCAGTTTTGCGTTGAAGTGCGAGGTCCACGGTCTCTATAAGTTCACGGTCAACCTCTTTTCGAGACGACCGGGACGGCTGCGCCGAAGTTGCGCGCCCGCGCCGCGCCTTCATCTCCCGTGCCCGGCATTGCGCTGTGACGGGGTCTATCCCATTCGCATCGAAGTGACGACCGATGGGGCAACGTCGATTCAGTGGTCTCTACTCGCGGTCAAGTCCACGGCGGTCGACCAACCACTTCGCGTTGACCTGGTCGAAACGATGGATCCATCTTCGTGGCTGCACGCCAAACGTTCGATCGCGGTACTACGGCTCCTGGCCCACCACCCTTCTTCGGCGATCACGCTCAGTGCCGACTACCGCACGCTCGACACCGTCGCGCAGTCGGGATCGATGAATACCCTCTTCCGCACGGCCCTTCGCCGGGCGCTCGTGAGCCCGCTGCACCAGGCGGTCGCCGCGCCGCCCGCGAACATTGACTTCGAAGGCCTGGCCGTCCACGGATTTGGTGACGAGGTGCGCCAGCAACTCTCATTGTCGGCCACGCTTTTGAGGAGCCTTACCGGTCGTGACGTCGACGGTGCCGTCTTACTCAACGGCACGCCGTCGCTCGCGAGCCTGCGAGCACTGAAGCACGCTGGAGTCCCCGACATCGTCCTTCCGGAAAATGACCTCACCGTGCCGCCGTCGACGACCCTCAACTGGGGAGCCCCGTTCCACGTGACGGGCGCGGGGTCGCTCACCGCACTCAGCTCGGACGGCCCACTCTCGACGCTGTTCGCGGACACCTCAATCGGCGCGGGCCTGCGGTCCGCGCTCACGTTGGGCACGTTGGCGTTCTTGCACTTCGAGGCACCCAACGCCGGGGCACCGCGCACCATCGTCATCATCGCGCCGATGTCGAAGAGTTCCGTTGCCTTCCTGAAGGACGTCTTCAACGGCTTCGCGAGCAATCCCTTCATTACCCTCGCTACCCTCATCCCGTCGTTCGAACACGCCCTCGTCGCCACCAACGCGGCACCGACAACCCGCTCCATGCTCGAACCACTGACGAATACGCAGTGGTCGGCGCACAACGTCACGTCCCTCCGTAACCTCGTCGTCGGGGTGAACTCCTACGCGCCGGCCCTCCGGTCCACCAACCTCGGCAACGACCTCACGGTCGCGATGGAAGCCTCGGAGATCACCGGTTCCCAAAGTGCGCGACAGGCCGCGATCAACGCCGCCGCCGCCGCTCTCAAAGGTCAGTTGGGCAACTTCTCGGTGGACCCCGGCACCATCACGCTGGCCGGCTCAGGCACGTCGATTCCCATTACCTTGACCAACCACGCGCCGTACACGGTGCTGGCCCGGGTCCACCTCTTGACCAACCAGATCACGTTTCCCAAGGGCGACGTCGTACCGGTGTCCTTGGACGCGCCGACCAAGTCGGTACGCGTCGCGACGTCGGGGCACACGGGGAGCAGTCTGACCCTGCAGGTCATCGTCACCACGCCGAACAATCGTCTGGTGCTGGCGCGCGCGGCCATCCAAGTGCGAATCGCCGGCACCTCTATCGTCGGCTACTTCTTAACGATCGCGTCATTGCTCGTGCTCGCCTACTGGTGGCTGCGCACGTATCGCAAACGTCCCAAGGGCCGTCACGCGAGATGAGTTCGACATCGACGCACGGTTCGCGCGTCGCCTCCATGGCCAGCGGCACCATGGTGTCGCGTCTCACGGGCCTGTTTCGCGTGCTCGTGCTGGCGTGGGTACTGGGTTTCACCCCGATCGCCGACTCCTTCAACCTGGCCAACACCGTGCCGAACATGCTCTTCGACCTGGTGCTCGGCGGTGTGGCCGGCGCCACGTTCATTCCGGTCTTCGTGGAACGACTCGCGCTCGACGGCGAACGGCGCGCGTGGAGGTCAATCTCCACTGTGGTGACCGGCGCGATCGTCGTCCTCGCCGCCGCGTCGTTGATCGCGTGGTTCTGTGCCCCGTGGATAATTGACGGCTTCACCTCCTTTCGTCACTCGACCACCACTGAGTCGATCGCGGTCCTAAACCAACAACGCGCCGTCGCGACCGATCTACTGCGTTGGTTCGTTCCGCAGATCTTCTTCTACGGCGTCATTGGCATCGCGACGTCTCTACTCAACATCCGCCATCGCTTTGGTGTCGCGGCGTGGGTTCCGCTCGCCAACAACGTTGTGTGCATCGGCGTGCTCATCTGGTTCCACCTCGTCGACCCGACCCCAATGCTCGCGACCTTGAGTGGATCGCGTGATCTCATGTGGTTGGGACTCGGTACGACGCTCGGTGTCGCGGTGCAGTTCCTCTGTCTGATTCCCTCACTCTGGCGAAGTGACATTTGGCGACTGTCGTTCCGATTCAATCTGAAGGACCCGGCGCTTCGCGCCGTGAGCCGCCTCGGCAGCTGGACGTTGCTGGTCGTCCTCCTCAACCAGCTCTCGCTCTTCGTCGTGTTGGCCTTTGCCTTCGGCATCGGTGGCGACGGGCCGGTCAGCGCCTACACCTACGGTTGGTCGTTCATGCAGATGCCCTACGCCGTCGTGGTCGTCTCGGTAATGGGCGTACTCACCCCGCAACTCGCCGGCCTGTCAACCGCGGCGAACTTCGAAGGACTGAGCGAACGTCTTCGCTTCGGGCTTCGACAGTCGCTCGTCATCATCATCCCGTGCACGCTCGTGCTCTTGGTGCTGGCGCAACCGATCGTCGCGATACTGCTCAAGCACCTGAACGCGACCCGGAATTGGGACGTGGGGACCGTGCTCGCCGTGTTGGCGGCCGGACTGCCCGGTTTCACGATCTTTCAGCTCTGCGTGCGCGGTCTGCAGTCAATGCAGCACGCGCGTGAGGTCTTCTATCTCTACGCGCTGCAGAACGTGCTCACCATCGTGTTGTGCGTGGCCATTGGACGTCACTCGCTGGCCGGCTTGACCGCGAGTGTCTCGATTGCCTACAGCGCCGCGGCCGTGGTCGCGCTCGCCGCGCTCGCTCGTCACCGGGTGACGATCGCGTCGGTTATCTGGTCGCGGCACGTGCGCCGAAGTCTCGGGGCGTCACTAGTGGCCGCGCTGGTAACGGCCCTGGCTTATTCCGCACCGACGTGGAATCGCGGTGCCGGTTTGGTGGCGCGCTTCTCCTTCGCCCTTCTGGCCGGACTCGGCGCCTACGCCATCGTCGTCGTCTTACTCCAACACCGTGTTGCGCGCGTCGGAGCGAAAGATGTAAGGCTGAACTAGTTCAGAGGGGGGCCATGGCTCGAATTCGCGTAGTAACCGACAGTGCGTGTGATATTCCCGAAGAGATCGCGCGTCGTCTCAACATTGACATCGTCTCGCTCACCATCCGCTTCGGCGACGAGGAGTTCACCGACCGCGTTGATCTCTCCCCCGAAGCGTTCTGGGCGAAGTGCAAAGCCAGTAAGACCCTGCCCGAGACCGCCGCGCCGTCACCCGGTGCCTTCCAAGCCGCGTACGAGCGCGCCCAGGCAGATAGTTGCGACGGCGTCATCGCGCTCACCTTGTCGGCGCTGCTCTCGGCGACCAACCAGTCGGCGGTCCTCGGCACCGAAGGGCTCACCGGTGCGCTCCCCGTGCGCGTGGTCGACACCAAGGCGGTATCGATGGCGCAGGGCCTCTTGGTCATTGACGTGGCCGAACTCGCCGCGACCGGCGCTGACCTGGACCGGTTGGTTACGCACGCCGAATCACTGGTGACGAAGGTCGGCGTCGTGGCCATGCTCGACACGCTGGAACACTTCATCAAGGGCGGACGGGTTGGCAGCGCGCGCGCACTTCTCGGTCAAGTCCTTTCAATCAAGCCGCTACTCGAACTGAAGGACGGCGTGGTCGTCGAGGCCGGTCGCCAACGAACTCGGTCCAAAGCATTGGTGGCTATCGTTGAGGTCGCCAAATCCCACGCCCCGTTGAAGCGGCTCGCACTCGTGCACGGAGCGTCGAGCGAAGTGGCCAACCTCGAAGGCCTGGTCGTCGACGTCGCGACCGAAAACGCGATCATCGTGACCGATATGGGGCCGGTCGTGGGCACGCACGGCGGCCCAGGGATCATTGGACTGTGTTGGATCGAGGGGTAGTGGCCTAGTTTCAACCGTCGCAGGCCGAAGCCTGCAGGGCTCTATCGGCCCTTAAAATGTTACGTGCAGCATTGATGTCGGCGAAGTCACGGTGCCCGCACTTGAGACATCGAAACTCTTCTTGGCTGACCCGGTTACCAGCGTCGACGTGGTGGCATTCGGCACACGTCTGGCTGGTGTAGCAAGGATTCACGCTCGCTACTGTTCTACCGGCGCTCTCAGCCTTGTACCCGAGGCGACGACTTCGGGTCGGAAATTCTTCAGTCCTGTGAGAGTCCGACACTGGTCAACGTAACCCACGGAGCGACGCTTTCTGGTCCTGGCGCCGATTTTTTCCTCGAGGGCTGCGTTACATTGATATCTCTGTTGAAGAAGCAGTGCCTGGGTTTGAAGTTTGGTTGGATGAAGGCGATGTCGGAACGTTCGACAGCGGGAGCCCTCTTGTGCCATTTCGAGACACAATGGTCGCGGTTTTGGAGTGGAAGGCATACGAA
Source organism: Acidimicrobiaceae bacterium (assembly GCA_003167415.1). GTDB lineage: Bacteria > Actinomycetota > Acidimicrobiia > Acidimicrobiales > RAAP-2 > RAAP-2. The sequence goes on from PMTF01000004.1 coordinate 131,398, forward strand.
TCTCAGTGGATTTGGAGCTGGGCCAAAACTAGGCGTAGCGACACCACGCACCTGTAAGTTGATTGCATGAACGAAGCGAAGCGACCCACCGACGGCGACTTTGTCGACAAGGCTCTTTTTCAGTTCGACCACGTCTTGGACATCGTCCACGACCGGGTACTTCGCCCGATTCTCCTGGCCGGAAGGGCGATCGCTTACGGAATGATCATCCTTCTCGTGACCTTCGTCCTCGTCGGAGCACTGATGATCGGACTCGTCCGTATCATCGACATTTACTTCTTCGCCGGTCGCGAGTACCTCAGTTACGTCTCGGTCGGAGCGATCTCGCTCGTCGCGGGACTGATCATTTGGCGTAAGCGTCGCCCGGTCAACCTGAGGAAGTAATGCCCGAACACACTCGTGTCTTGATAATTGGCTCGGGCCCCGCCGGGCTCACGGCCGCCATCTACAGCGCTCGCGCCCAGCTCAACCCCATCGTGATCGAAGGCGAACCCTCTTCAACCACCGATCAGCCCGGCGGACAGTTGATGCTCACGACCGACGTCGAGAACTACCCGGGCTTTCCCGAGGCGGTCACCGGCCCCGAGTTGATGGCCCTCATGCGCGCGCAGGCCCTGCGCTTCGGCGCCGACCTTCGCGTCAACAAGGTTCAAGTACTCGACACCGCAGTTCGCCCGTTTCGAGCGTGGCTCACCAATGACGACGAACCGAGCATCACCGCCGACACGGTGATCCTGGCGACCGGCGCGCGCTCGATGATGATGAACGTACCCGGCGAAGAACGATTGCTCAGTCACGGTCTCTCGACGTGCGCGACGTGTGATGGATTCTTCTTTCGCGGTCAAGACATAGCCGTCGTCGGTGGTGGTGACTCGGCCATGGAAGAGGCGCTATTTCTCACGCGCTTCGCGTCCAGCGTCACCGTTGTTGTCCGACGCGACGTCCTTCGCGCCTCGAAGATCATGCAAGAACGAGCCCTCGCCCACGAGAAAATCCGTTTCGCGTGGAACACAAAGGTCTCCGCGGTCCTCGGTGCGGAAAAGGTAACGGGTTTAGCCGTGTGCGATACCGTGACCGGCGACGACCGGGTGCTCGACGTGACCGGGGTCTTCGTAGCCATCGGACACATTCCGAATACGACCTTGGTCATAGGACAGGCCGACCTCGAAGAGAACGGCTACGTCCGGACTGGCATGGGATCGTTTACGAACATCGACGGACTCTTCGCCGCCGGCGACGTCCAGGATCACGTCTATCGCCAAGCGGTCACGTCGGCCGGATCGGGCTGTATTGCCGCCATCGACGCCGAACGTTGGCTCGAAGCACAGGGTCACTAACGCAAAGCCACTCGCTAAAGTGGTCTACTGGCGCACCTAGGCGCCACCTCTGGAGGTGCTTATGTCCGAGCAGATCACGACCCTGACCGACGCCACGTTTGACGAAGTCGTGGGCGCGTCGGACAAGCCGATCTTGGTCGACTTCTGGGCTGAATGGTGTGGCCCGTGCAAGATGATCGCGCCGATTCTTGAAGAGTTGGCCGTTGAACAGTCCGACAACTTCACCATCGGCAAGCTCGACGTCGACGTCAACGTCGCGACCGCCGCCAAGTTCTCGGTCATGAGCATTCCGACCCTATTGCTGTTCAAGGACGGCGAGGTCGTGGCCCGGCTCGTGGGCGCCAAGCCCAAGGGCGCCATGCTCCAAGAGATCACCGCGAACCTGTAGTCCACGCTGTCGAACTTCGACTGGCTCCAACTCGGCGACACGGGTGCTCGCGTTCGCGAACTACATGAGCGACTCGCCTCCCTCGGACACCTCTCGACCAACGACGCGCAAGAGACCTTCGGTGACGGCACGGTCGCTCTCGTCGAGGCGTTCCAGCGCTCGAGAGGACTCCCGATTACCGGCGCCGTGGACGCCACGACGTGGGAGCGGTTGATCGAGGCCGGCTGGCGTCTCGGCCATCGGTTGTTGTACCTGACGCATCCCAACTTGCGCGGCGACGACGTCGCCGAACTGCAGGTGCGACTGGCGCAGTTCGGATTCAATCCCGGTCGCATCGATGGGATTTTTGGCGTCTTCACCGAAGAGGCCCTGAACGACTTCCAGCGAAACTGCGCGCTCGAAGTAAGTGGCACGCTCACGAGAGCGACGTTGGTCGAACTGGTGCGCATGACGTCGACGCACACGGCGCGCAGCCTGGTCACCGATGCCCGGGATCGCGCCGGCTTTAACGAAGCGCTGAGTGGTCCGTTAGTCATCTCCGGACAAAGCCCTCTCGCTCCCCTACTCGCTCGCACGTGCGCACGCGTCTTGAAGGTTGAGGTTCTCGGCGACGAGAGCCCGGAGGCCGTGGCGGCTTTCGCCAACGCGAACGACGCCGCCTTCGTCATCTCGCTCCAAACCCTCAAGCACATTGACGGCGTACGCCTGCACTATTGGGCGAGTTACCGTTCACATTCGCGACGCGGTGAGCAACTCGCGAGTCAGATCGCCTCGGCGTTCTCCCTCGCCGCCGACTTGCCAAGGGTTGAGGTCACGGGCATGGCGTTGCCGATCTTGCGCGAAACAAAAATGATCACACTGCATATCGAGCACGGAGTTGACAAGGACGAGACCCTCGAGGAACTGGCGGGGGTCATTTCCGCTGTTTTGAGTGAAGTTATCCACAGGCCAGTGTAAAATGGCACTCTGAACTAGGGGATTTAGACGGCTAAATCCCTTTGTTTAAAGCAAAACCTGAGAAACCCACAACTTCATCCACAAGTTGGGGATAACTTCAACTTGAGGTTTAGATTTAGGGTTGAGGCTTACTTTGGGTTGGAGATCGAAATATAGATCCGCTCGAGGTCGTCCAGGTCCGCAAAGTCAATGATTATGCGGCCATTACGACCTTTTAGGTCAACGTGAACGCGGGTATCGAGGTAATCCTCAAGTAGATGCTCGAGCTCGGCGACGCTGGCATCGGGCACCGGTCGAAGACGAGCTGCACCAATGCCCGGTTTGGCAGCCGGTTCAGACTCGACCGCGGCCCTGGGCTCGAGGAAGGTCTTCACCGCCTCTTCGGTCGCACGCACCGACATCTCGTTCTTTATCACTCGGGCGACCATAGTGGCTTGGGCGTTGGAGTCCGTAATCGCCAAGAGCGAACGGGCGTGGCCCGCGGTAATCAGCGATGAGGCGAGCGCCGATTGCGCCGCTTCACCCAATTGTAAAAGTCGTAACGTGTTCGTAATATTTGCTCGACTCTTGCCGACCCGCTGTGCGACTTGCTCGTGGGTGAGGTCAAACTCATCGATCAACTGCTGGTAGGCCGCCGCTTCTTCCAATGGATGGAGATCGACTCGATGCAGGTTCTCGACGACCGCTTGTTCGAGTGACAAGCGGTCGTTGACATCCACTTGCACCAACACCGGCATGAATTCCAATTCGGCGAGGATCGCTGCGCGCCAGCGGCGTTCGCCGGCGATCAATTCGTACTGACCCTCTTCCCCGTCGACCGGTCGTACGATGATTGGTTGAAGGATGCCCAGTTCCTTTACGGAGGATGCGAGGGTCACGAGACTTTCGTCATTGATCGCCTTGCGAGGCTGGTAGGGATTGGGACGAATCGAATCAACGGGCACTCGTCGAAGTGGCCCCTCGGCCGCGGCGCTGGACGTGGCGACTACTGCGGGTATTTCGTTGTCGGGGATGAGGGCGCCGAGCCCCTTGCCTAACCCTGGTTTCCTAGCCATTCATAATCTCCTCTGCTAGAGCGCGATAAGCCATTGCGCCTTTTGATGTTGGGTCGAACACAGTGATTGGCTGACCAAATGAAGGGGCCTCGGCCAATCTGACGGTTCGGGGGATTACCGTGCGACACAGTTCGTTTTCGAAGTGCCGCTTGACCTCTTTGGCGACGTCCCCTGAAAGAGTGATCCGTGAGTCGTACATCGTCAACACGACTTTTGAAATCCTCAAGGTGGGGTTGAGGTTTTTCTGGACCAAATCGACGATTCGTTGGAGCTGGGTCAAACCTTCGAGGGCGTAGAACTCGGTCTGGACGGGGACCATGATCTCCGTCGCCGCGGCGAAGGCGTTAATGGTAATCAGGCCCAGTGACGGGGGACAGTCGATGAAGATGTAGTCAAAATCGCCTTCGACGGAGGTTAATGCCCTCTTCAGACGAAGTTCGCGAGAGATAACCGATGTCAATTCCTGTTCCACGCCGGCTAAATCCAGAGTCGCCGGTGCCACAAACAGGTTGTTGTAGCCAGTGGGTTCCACGATGTCGACCATAGGAACATCATTGAGGAGGACGTCATAGACCGAGCGTTCGAATTGGCGCCCGTCAACGCCTAGTCCCGTGGTGGCATTTCCTTGAGGGTCTAGGTCGACGATTAAGACCCGCTTTCCCCTCTCGGCTAGTGCGGCACCCAGTGAGGTTGTAGTTGTCGTCTTGCCGACGCCGCCCTTTTGGTTGGCTACAGCAAAAATCCTCATTGTGGTGGCGTCCGCCATGAGCCTCTTCCCGACCTAAGGAATCCCGACACTGCGTCGAACTCCTGCCATTCAACTCGTTTTTGCGTAATTCGTCAAGTACCGATGTTTCACGTGAAACATTCTCACCCAACTTCGTCGAATTGTTTCACGTGAAACAATCCTCAAATCGTAAACACATACGTCACAAGTGTTTCAATGCACAATCCCGTTCGGGAGATTCGAATCGGACCCGAAATGTTTCACGTGAAACATTAGAACAGGGGTCTCTTTCGCGGTGTCCCGATAGACCTAGGGTACTCGCTTGGGGTGGAGTGGGTCTTCACGAGCACTTGATAGGCGGCCCCGTGACGAATTCGACCCTCCGCCACTAATCCTAAAGCGGCTAATTTCGCCGGATTCCAACGATGGCCGTCAGAATCGTCCGGTGGCTCCGAGACGACCATGACTCCCCCAATCTTCAAAAACTGTGCTCCGCACTCCGCTGTAACGGCCGGAGGCCCAAAGGAACGCGCGGTAACCAAGTCAAAAACCTCGATTAAATCTGGATTTCTGGCAATTTCCTCGACTCGGGCGATGAGCACGGTGCCGTTCTTCGGAGCACCCTCCCAGTGGAGCGCTTCTTCCAGGAACTTGCCTCGTTTCACCATGGAGTCCGTGAATACCGCTCGGCAGCGCCATCGATCCAGAAGGAACAGTCCTGGAAGGCCCCCGCCGCTACCGAGGTCCAAAAAGGCGGTGGGTAGGTTCGGCTCACGCTCCTCCCAGCACAACGCGAACCCTAAGGAGTGGGTGAAATGCGGTTCAATCGCGTTGGGGCCTAAAAAGCCCCGCGCCCTCGATTCCTCGAGGACGCGGGGCAACCAATCATTGTTCACCGTCTAATTATGACGGCGCCACCACCACAAAGCGGCGAGGGTCGTCCCCTTCGGATCGAGTGACGACGTCCGGATTCTCGGACAGGGCGTCATGGACTGCCTTACGATCCGCAGCTGACATGGGTTCGAGTGCCCGTTCCTCGCCAGTGTCGACGACTTCGAGGGCCACCTGCTGTGCGAAACGACCCAGAGCAGCGACCCGACGTTCCCGGTATTGCGCCACGTCAACGAGAATCCGATCCGTTCGGCTAGGGCTCTTGGCCTGAACCACCGTTCGCGTCACTTCCTGAAGCGCTTGAAGTGTCGTTCCTCTTGGTCCGACAAGTACGCCGAGCTCGGTCGGGGGATTCGCGTTGACTGAAAGTTCAACCGTCTCCTCGTCGAGCTCTTTGACGGTGATATCGGCTTGAATGTTCATCGACGCCAGCAGGCCCTCGAGGAACTCCTTCGCAATCGATCCTTGTTCGGCCAGTGATATTCCTTCGGCCATGGTGTCCTCCTTTAATGGACTCTTTACAGATCGTGGGGCGGCCTTGGCGCCTCCCTCAGGTTGACGACGGGTACCGCTCTTCTCGCGGTCTCGTCGTGGTTCGGCTTCACTCCTCGGAGAACGAGGGGTGTCACTTCGCGATGGACCCGTGCGCGGTCGATCCTCACGTCCGCCCGAACGACGTGAGCGCTTGGGTCGAGGCCCGCTTGGACGAACACGAGCCCGTACCCGAGCTTCGCCTTTGATGCGACCGAACATACCGGCCCTGGGCTCTTCCATAACTTCGACTTCGGCGTCATCGCGATGGACACCCAGGTGCGCGAGGGCGCGGTCGGTCGCCTCTTCAATTGATTTTCCAGTGGTTTCTACCCAATCCATGGGTTAACGCGCCTTTCTTTTACGCTTCGCTTTGGAGCGAGACTGTGCTTGCGGCTTAGGAGTTGAAGGTTTGGTTACCGGCCGTTTCTGTGGTTGAGGCTTGCTCGGGTCCGGTTTATTCGGTTGAACCTTCGGCTTGTTCCCGTTCGACGGTTGGGCGCCCGGAATCTCTTCCACGTGAGGACGGTTCGCGCCGTCCTTGTGCTCTTCTTCGATTTCCTCGCGGTGCGTGGTCTTCTGGACCCCATTCTTCCGCGGGTCCGAGAGACCGGACCGGAACATGAGATATTGAGTTAATATACGGATAGATGTTGAAATAATCATATACAACACCACGGCAGCCGGGATCACCATGTAGAAGTACGCGAAAATGAGCGGTAGGAACCGCTGCATGGCCTGCTGCTGGGCCGGCATTGCCTGCCCCGTCTTTCGACTCCGGCTGTTCAACTGCGCCATCTGGAAGTACTGCAGACCCACGGCCGCCAAGACGAATATCAAGAAGGGGATTTGGGCCAAGAACGAACTGTGAACGCTGAATAGCTTCAAGTTGAGGTCCATACCGAAGGCTTTGATCGAGCCGCCGGACGCGACCAGGTTGTGGTACATCTTCGAACCGGTCGGGATGTAGCGCGGAAGGGACACCAGCTTGCCATGGACGAGCACCTTGTTGGCGAGACCCTTGATGACCCCGTAGAGCATGATGAGAAAGGGCGTCTGAAGCAACATCGGTAGGCATCCGCCGAGGGGATTGACGCCTTCTTCCTTGTAGAGGCGCATCATCTCTTCGTTGAGGAGCGCACGGTTCTCCGCCCCCTTGTACTTCTGTTGGAGTTTCTTCAGTTCCGGCTGGAGCTTTTGCATAGCACTCATCGACTTGGTGCTCTTGATGGTGAAGGGCGTTAAGACACCCATGATCACCACGGTCAACAGGGCGATCGCGACGGCGTAGTTCGGGATGATTCCGTAGAAGAAGGCGAGGATTCGTCCCAGAAGGTCATAAACTGGCTGAAAAATCGCGCCAACGTGGTGGGCAAATGACTTCATCGCTCAGTACTCCTAGCTTGCTTCATGGGCGGGACCAGGTCCACGCCCTGGGCGCCAAAGGGGCGACAGCGTGAGAGTCGCCGCAGCGCCAGCGCGCTGCCGCGCCCGGCACCGTGAATCTCAATCGCCTCGCGGGCGTAGCTCGAGCACGACGGATAGAAGCGACAGGCAGAGACGCGCGCCGCGGTGCTTCGTTGATACAGCGCGATGACCTTGACGAGCGCACGTGCGCCGAGCGAGTGCTCAGCGCGCTCCGGCTCGATCGAGCGATTCGCAAAGGTGATGCTGGAGTTCTTCATAGGAGAGTTTTCCTGTCTCATTACCACACCTGATCAGGTATTTACCAGGTTTGGGTTGGGGGTCGAGTCCGTCGATGAGTGCGCGCAGTCGTCGGCGGATCCGATTGCGAACAACCGCACTGCCGACCTTTCGACTGATCGCGTACGCCACGGCGACGGTCGGGGCGTCGGTGTCCTCCGCGACGAAACTGATTCGAAGTGAGCCACTCTGTCCCCGTCCAGTTGGTGTGGCGAACAAGGCGAACTGCCGACGGGTTCGAACCCGGTCGGGCACGTTGCGCTTAGACCGTCAGTTGATGACGGCCCTTGTTGCGACGGGCTTTCAGGACGGCACGGCCCGCGCGCGTTCGCATGCGCGCACGAAAACCGTGCGTTTTAGCCCTTTTGCGCTGGTTTGGCTGATAGGTACGCTTCACAAAATCCTCTTCTCAAACTCTCTCGATACGCTTCGCGGTACCCCCTGGGGGTCGCTGGCGCGTTACTGGGATCAATCTTACCTGACGGGACCGGGGCCCCTGGCGGGACGTTTCAAATAGGTGTATTGTGACCTTCCCGACGGGCACGACGCGAGCTCCAAGGAGCTTTGGCCTGTGGATAAAGTGAAGATTGATCTGTGGAGGAAGCGCGTGCAGGGTGGTGAGGAGATCTGGGTTGCACTTCGTGACTCCTTACGTGGCAACGCTTCTGAGGCCGTGTGGGCCGCGGGACTTAACACACTGCGCCTTGTGGATTACCATGACAATCAAATAGTGATTGGCGCGCCCAACCAGATCCAACTGCTGCGCGTCCAGCAACGCTACTTGCCCTTCATCACCGAGCAGGCACAGTTGCTCGTCGGTCCTGACGTGCAAGTTTCGCTCACCATTACCGATCCGGCGAACGACCCTGACACTCTCGCCACGTCCGACGAAGAGCCGGAGGCGACTCCGAACGCCATCACCTTCGCGCCGAGTGTCGATCGACCAGCTCGACTCGACCCACGGATGACCTTCGACTCCTTCGTTCCGGGATCGTCGAACCGCCTCGCTTTCGCCGCTGCCCAGTCAGTCGCTGAAACACCTGGTCGGGCCTACAATCCACTGATGATATACGGAAACTCGGGCCTCGGAAAGACGCACCTGCTCCACGCCATCGGAAACTACGTGCAGGAGAACTATCCGGGCCGCAAGGTCCTCTACGTCTCCACGGAGACGTTTTTGAATGACTTCATTCGCGCGATTCAGACGCGGACACAACTCGCGTTGCACGAGCGTTACCGCGAGAACGACGTTCTGTTGATCGACGACATCCAGTTCATGGAGACACGGGGCGAAACGTTCCACGAAGAAATCTTTCACACCTACAACGCACTGCATGGCGAAGGCAAGCAGATCGTTCTCACCTCCGATCGCTCACCGCGCGACCTCGCGGGACTTCAAGAGCGATTCCGAAGTCGTCTCCTTCAGGGCCTCGTCACCGAGATCGATCAGCCCGACCTCGAAACGAGGATCGCGATCCTCCGGTCGAAGTCTGAGCGCGAGGGCATCGACCTACCCAACGACGTCGCCGAGTGGATTGCGCATCGAGTGCGCGACAACATCCGTGAGTTGGAGGGTTCGATCACGATGCTGCGGGCGTTCGCCAACCTGCGACAGGAACCAATCTCCCTCGAGCTCGCTAAGGCCCATCTCACCAATCTCGGCCAGGAGCAGGTCGTCCTCAAACCGGAGACCATTCTCTCGGTGGTCGCCGACTTCTACGGACTCTCGGTCGAAGACGTTCGCGGATCGAAGCGACTACGACCGTTGGTGCACGCGCGGCACATCGCAATGTACTTGATTCGAGATCTCTTGAACAACTACTCCTATCCGATGATCGCGAGAATTTTCGACGGGCGGAATCACACGACCGTCATCAGTGGGGTCGAAAAGATCAAAGAGCAAATCACGGTCAATCCTGAAGTGCTCGCCCAAGTCAATCAACTCAAGCGTCGGCTGCAGGGAGAGAGTAGAGAGTAGTTTGTGCGCAACCTTGGGCTCACCTTGTTGATTTCAGGTTGACAACGGACTGGTCGTGCACATCACTTCAGGGTTGAGTGCGCAGGGTTGAGAGAGTTAACCACAGCGCTGTGTGTAGTCCGACATCTCACAAACTCCGTTTGACCAGGGTTGTTACGGACTCTTCCACATATCCACAGACCTACTACTACTAAGACCTCTACACACATAAAAAACACACCGTAATCTCAGTAGCAACGAAAGGCAGTCGAATGAAGTTCAAGTCAGAGCGCGACATTCTCGTCGATGCACTTAGTGCCGCGAGCCGTGTCGTCGCCACACGTCTTATCGGGGCTACGTCGGGTGTCCTACTGACACTCACCGGCAATCAACTGGTCGTGACCGGCACCGACCTGGATATCACGGTGCGCACGACGGTCGACGTCATTGGAATTGAGGACGGATCATCGGTTGTTCCGGCTCGACTCATCGTCGACGCGGTGCGCTCACTCGAGGCCGGCGCGGTCACCATCGCAAGCACCGAAGAGACGGTCGAAGTCTCGCTCGCTCGCGCCAAATTCTCCCTGCGCACCTTCGCGGTGGTCGACTACCCGAAGTTGCCCCCGGTGAGCGGATCAGTGACATCCATCGCCGCGTCCGATCTCATCGCCGGGCTGAATCAGGTCGTGCGCGCGGCCGCCAATGACGACGCGCGACCATTGCTCACCGGCGTGTTGTTCACGACCGACAACGGGGTCCTGCGACTCATCGCCACCGACTCATATCGTCTGGCCGTGCGCGACGTTCCGGAGGTCGAAACCATCGGTGGTTCACACGATCTCTTGGTCCCGGCGCGAGCCCTGCAGGAGTTGCAGCGCGCGGCCGCCTCGTTGGACGCCGACGCGACCATCGGCGTCACCCTCACCGACGCCGAAATCTGTTTCGTGGTGGGTGGCACCAGCATCGCCTCACGCCTCATCGACGGCAACTACCCCTCGGTCCTGCAGCTCATTCCGGCGAGTTACCCGAACCAGCTTCGCGTGGCGAAGGACACCTTGCTCACGTCGTTGAAGCGCGCCAAGTTGCTGGCGAAGGACTCCACGTCCTCGGTGCGACTCACGATGAAGGACCGTTCGGTGGAGATTCGCACGCAGAGCCACGACGCTGGCGACGTGGAGGACAACGTTGACGCCGACTACGGCGGCGACGAAATGACGATTGCCTTCAACCCAAGTTTCCTGATCGACGGCATTGAAGCCGTGCCCGGTGACGAAGTGGTCCTGGAGATGTCGGACTCAGTGCGTCCCGCGATGGTGCACGGCGTTGAGGACACGCGATTCCGCTACCTTCTCATGCCGGTACGCGTTCAGTAGTCGCGGTCGAACGTCGTGGGCCTCCACGAATTACGTCTTCGGAACTTTCGCCTCTTCGAAGAGCTCTCCTTCGAACCTGACACCGAGGCGATCACCGTGCTCCTGTCGCCCAACGGAACCGGCAAGACCACCGTCTTGGAGGCCGTGTACGCGCTCGCCACGGCGTCGTCGTTTCGAACGGGCGCCGCGAGTGACTTGATTCGCACCGGGGAGAACGCGAGCGAGGTGCACGGGGTGCTATTCCATCGCGAGCGCCGCGTCCAGGTCGACCTCACGCTCACGCGCGGCACCCGCAACACCACCAAGCGCATGTTGATCAACGGGCAGCGACCGACGTCGCGCGCCGACGTGGCCGAGGCGCTGCCGCTCACGATTTTCACGCCGGAGGGCGTCGACATCGTTCGCCAGGGTCCCGAGAATCGACGGGAATTCCTGACGAACCTCCTCACGGACGTCGACTTGACGACCGGCGACGTGATCGAACGTTTCAGTCGAATCCTCAGTCAACGAAACGCGCTCCTACGACAACTCCAAGGCGAGCGTCCGACGTCACTGCAACGGGGTGAACTTGACGTGTGGACGATCGATTTCTGCAGCGTGAGTGAAGAGCTCGTCGCGTTACGAAAGAAGTTGCTCGACGACGTCGCGCCACTGGTCGCGAACTACTATCACGAACTCGCCGAAGATGACTCCGTCGTCGCGGTGTCCTACGAGCAATCGTGGAGCGGTGACCTCGAACACGCTCTGCGAGAATCATTCGACGACGATCGCTTTCGCGGCCACACGACGATCGGACCGCAGCGCGACGACGTCGCGTTGACCTTGGACGGCCGCGACACCCGACGTCAAGCGTCACAGGGGGAGCAACGTTCACTCGCGTTGGCGATCCGACTCGCGGGACACGAATTGGTTCAGAGTCGGCGAGGCGTCGATCCACTCTTGCTGCTGGACGACGTGTTCAGCGAACTCGATCCGCATCGCAGTGACCGTCTCTTAAATCTGCTCCCAACAGGTCAAACGCTCGTCACCACAGCGTCGCCGCTGCCGGCCGGTATGAGCCCGGCCGCGGTCATCGATCTCACGGTGTTGGCGCGATGAGGTCGCGTGACGAACAGCCGGCGAAGCTCGGCGAGCTGCTCAACACCCTCGCCGGTCGACTACGAAAAGTTGACCTTCGCGACATCGACGAAATACGAACGATGTGGCCGAGCATCGTCGAACCGGTGATCGCCGAATACTGTCGACCGGAGTTCGTGAAGAATGGGGTGTTGCTCGTAAGTGTGCCGTCGGGTGCTTTCGCGCAACGCGTCATGAGTGACGCCACAACGATTCTCGAGGGTTTTTCATCACTCGGAGCACGGGCCCCAAAGTCTCTTCGGACGGTCCTCGCGAAGTCTTAAAAAGAGGCAATTAAGTGGGCGAATACGGCCCTCTAACGGTCGAGAGTCACAGCTTCTCGGGTAGGATAGAACAGTCGAAAAATTGTCTTCGACCGCGCCAAAAGCGCCATGATCTCGTCACCGAAAGGAAGCCTTCGTGCCCCAGAAGACCAAGGGACCTGCTAGCTACGACGCTAGCGACATCACAGTTCTCGAAGGTCTAGAACCAGTCAGGGTCCGACCGGGCATGTACATCGGCTCCACCGGTCCTTCGGGACTGCACCACCTGATTCGAGAGCTCGTCGACAACTCGGTGGATGAGGCCATGGCCGGTGTGTGCACGAGGATCGATGTCACGATTCTGGCCGACGGCAGTTGTCGTGTGAGCGATGACGGCCGCGGGATTCCGGTTGAAGAACACCCCCAATACCCGGGCCAGTCGGCCGCGGAGATCGTCATGACGACCTTGCACGCTGGTGGAAAATTCGGTGGTAGGGGCTACAAGGTGTCGGGCGGGCTGCACGGCGTCGGCGCTTCGATCGTCAACGCCCTCTCAACCAAACTGATCCTCGAGATCGACCGCAACGGCGAGCACTATCAGATGTCGTTCAAGGACGGCGGCAAGCCCCAGGGGAGGCTCAAGGTCACCGGCCCGGCGCCACGCGGTCGCACCGGAACATCGACCACCTTCACGCCCGACCCGACGATCTTCGACGACGTGGACTTTCGCGCGCAAACGATCACCGAACGTCTGCAGATCATGGCGTTCTTAAATCGCGGCCTCGAGATCAGATTCATCGACGAGCGCGCCGGGCGCCATTCGAAAGAGACGTACAAGTACAGCGGCGGCATCGCCGACTACGTGCGTCACTTGAACAACACCAAAGAGTCGCTCTTTCGCAAGGTCGGATTCTACGACCAGTCTGAGCCGGGCCAAGAAGTGGAGGTTGCGTTCCAATGGAACACCGGTTACTACGAGAGCATCCACTCCTTCGCGAACGGGATTGCGACCATCGAAGGCGGTATGCACGAAGAGGGATTCCGCAAGGCCATCACCAACGTCGTCAACCGCTACGCGCGCAAGCGCAACCTGTTAAAGGAGAAGGACGAGAACCTGGCCGGAGAGGACATTCGCGAAGGTCTCACCGCCATCGTGTCGGTGCGCTTAGCCGAACCCCAGTTCGAGGGTCAGACCAAGGGCAAACTCGGCAACGTCTCCATTCGATCGTTGGTCGAGCGCGCGACGAACGAGAGGCTGGCCGACTGGCTCGAAGAGAACCCGAAAGAGGGCGGTCAGATCGTCGCCAAGTCGTTGCAGGCGGCGCGAGCGCGGCAGGCAGCGCGTCATGCGCGCGACCTCACTCGGCGCAAAAGCGCCCTGGACGGCGCGGGACTACCGGGCAAGCTCGTCGACTGTTCGTCGAATGAGCCGCGTGAGTGCGAGCTGTTCATTGTCGAAGGCAACTCGGCCGGGGGATCGGCCAAGGACGCGCGGAATCCGCGCATCCAAGCGATCTTGCCCATTCGCGGAAAGATCCTGAACGTCGAGAAGGCCCGCTCGGACAAAATTCTGAAGAACACCGAGATCCAGGCGTTGATCTCGGCGATCGGCGCCGGCGTCGAGGCCGACTTCGACGTCACGAAGATTCGCTACGACAAGATCATCTTGTTGGCCGACGCCGACGTGGACGGTAGTCACATTCGCACCCTCCTCTTGACGTTCTTCTTCCGCCAGATGACCGAGCTGGTGAACAACGGTCACGTTTACGTGGGTCAGCCCCCGTTGTATTCGACGTTGGTCGGGAAAGAGAAGGTGTACTTGCACGACGACGCGGCCAAGGCGAAGTTCCTGGCCGAGCATCCCGATCACAAGAACGACTTCCAACGATTGAAGGGGCTCGGCGAGATGGACTTCGACGAGTTGCGCGACACGACGATGGATCCGACTAAGCGAGCTTTGTTGCAGATCACCGTGGAACAGGCCGCGCTGGCCGACGAGGTCTGTTCGATCCTCATGGGCGACGACGTCCCACAGCGCCGCCACTTCATTCAGACCAACGCGAAAGACGTTCGCTTCCTAGATATCTAGGAGTAGAGGAATATGGCACGCACAACTGACAGTTCCGGCGCCGGGACGCCGCCGCCGGAGGACGAAGTGGTTGGCTACGTCGAACCAATCGAGATCAATCTCGAGATGGAACGATCGTTCCTCGAGTACTCCATGTCGGTCATCGTGTCGCGTGCTCTGCCCGACGTGCGTGACGGCCTCAAGCCGGTGCACCGACGAATCCTGTACTCGATGTTCGACCAGGGCCTGCGGCCCGACCGTCCGTACGCCAAGTGCGCCAAGGTCGTTGGCGAGGTCATGGGCACGTACCACCCGCACGGGGACTCCGCGATCTACGACGCCCTGGTTCGCATGGTGCAGGACTTCTCCATGCGCCACCCGCTCGTCAGCGGTCACGGGAACTTCGGCGGCACGGGCCCCGACGAGGGCGCCGCGGCCATGCGCTACACCGAATGCCGACTGGCTCCGCTAGCGCTGGAGCTACTCGATTCGATCGATGAAGAGACCGTCGACTTCGAGCCGAACTACGACAACTCCACCCAACAGCCGACCGTCTTGCCGGCGCGCTTCCCGAATCTGCTCGTCAACGGTTCCCAGGGCATCGCCGTGGGAATGGCGACCAAGATCCCGCCCCACAACCTCGGCGAAGTCATTGAGGCCACGTTGCACCTGCTGGCGAACCCGGACGCGACCCCCGATGACCTGATGGCCTTCGTGAAGGGTCCGGACTTTCCGACCGGTGCGCAGATACTGGGTCGACAGGGAATCCTCGACGCCTACCGCAGCGGCCGCGGATCGATCAAAATGCGAGCCGTCGCCGAGATCGAAGAGACGACCAAGGACATTCGCATCATCGTCACCGAGTTCCCTTACGAAGTCTCCGTCGAGTCGATCGAGGAGAAGATCTACGACCTGGTGAAGAACGGCGACATCGACGGCATCTCGGCGGTGCAGAACGACTCGGCCGGCCGCAAGGCGCGCCTCGTCGTGAAATTGAAGCGCGACGCCAACGCGAACGTCGTGCTCAACAAGCTCTACAAGAACACGTCACTCCAGACCACCTTCGCAGTCAACATGCTCGCGCTGGTCGACGGCGTGCCGCGCACGCTGAATCTGGCCCAAGTGTTGACGCACTACATCGCGCACCAGGTCGAAGTCCTCACGCGACGCACGCAGTTCCGCCTCCGAAAGGCCGAGGCCCGCGCGCACATCGTCGAAGGGCTGCTCAAGGCCATCGACATGCTCGACCTCGTCATCGCGGCGATTCGCGGATCCGACGACCGGGGGGCCGCGCGCATCGCCTTGATGGCCGCGCCCTTCGAGTTCTCGGAGGAACAGGCGAACCACATTCTCGACATGACCCTCGGGCGCCTCACCCGACTCGGCCGTAGCGAACTGGAAGACGAGATGGCGAAGCTGCGCGAGACCATCGCCGAACTGCAGTCCATCCTGGCGAGCGACGTGAAGCTTCGGGGAGTGATCGCCTCGGAGATGACGGCCATCCGTGACAAGTTCGCCAACGATCGCTTGACCCAAATCGTGAACGACCCCGGTGAGCTTGGAATGGAAGACCTCATCGACGACGAGGACATCGTGATCACCATGACCCAAGCTGGCTACGTGAAATCGGTTGCCGCCGACGCTTTCCGGGTGCAGGGTCGTGGCGGCCGAGGCGTCCAGGGCGCAAAGCTGCGCGACGAGGACTTCGTGCAGCAGATCGTGCACACGACCACCCACGCCTTCTTGTTGCTGTTCTCGAACCGGGGACGGGTCTTTCGGCTTCGCGGTCACGAGATCCCGATGAAGGAGCGCACGGCCAAGGGCACCGCCATCGTCAATCTCTTGAACCTGCAGCCGAACGAGTCGATCCAGGCCATTGTGACGACTGACGACTTCCCAAAGGACAAGTTCTTGGTCTTCGCGACCGCGAACGGCACCGTGAAGAAGACCGCCTTCAGCGAATACGACAAGTCACGTCGCGAGGGGTGGATCGCCATCAACCTGCGCGAAGGCGACGAAGTGGTGCGCGTCGTCGCGACCAGCGGTGATGAGGATCTTATGGTCGTCACCTATCGAGGCATGGCGATTCGCTTCCAAGAAGCCGAGGTGCGCGAAGTGGGCCGTGACTCGATGGGCGTGCGCGGTATCAAACTACGCGGCGACGACAAAGCGATCTCACTCGACGTGGTGCGCGAAGACGCCGATCTCTTCGTGGTCACCGACACCGGTTTCGGCAAGCGCGTCAAGATCGAGCGTTTCAACCGCCAGGGCCGCGGGGGACAGGGCGTGCGCGCGATCAAATTGACCGCGGCGCGCGGCTTCGTGGTCGCGGCTTTCATGACTCGTCTCGACGACGAAGTGATGCTGGCCTCGACCGGCGGCGTGCTGATCCGAACGCCCGTGCGCGAGGTCTCCTCACAGGGCCGTGACGCGACGGGCGTGCGAGTGATGAATCTCGACGAGGGCCACTCCGTGGCGACCGCGGCGTTGGTGCCGGCCGAAGACGCCGACTAAGCCGCCCGGCGAGCCCAGGCTCGTCGCAGCACGTCGAGGATCTGGGCCGCTCCTTGTGCACCGTTCACCACGAACTTCGAATCCATCAAGAAGCACGGGACGCCGGTGACGCCGAGCTCTTGGGCGTACGCCTCGTCGCCGCGCACGACATCGGTGAACGCGTCGCTCTCCCAAAGGGTGTCCACGTCGCTGACCCCGACCTCGCGGGCGAGCTCGCTCAGACGTTGGTGGTCGCTCACCAACTCGCCTTCACAGAAGTAGGCGCGAAAGAGTCGCTCGCTCGCTTCGCCGCCCAGTCCTTGGGACGAGGCCAGAGCGATCACGCGGTGCGCGTCCAGCGTGTTCGTTGGTTGAGCGCTCTCGAGCGACCAGCTCATGCCCAGAGCTTGCGCCTGACTCTCGAGCCGTTCGTGCATCGTGTGTACGCTCGACACCGGCATGGCGTACTTCTCGGCGACCAACTCGGCGAGCGGTCGGTCGTAGGCGAGTGTGGCGCGCGGGTCCAATTCGAAGGCGCGGTGGCGAAGGATGACGTCGTCACGGTGCTCGAAGTCGACGAGCGCCTGGTCGAGTTGACGAGTGCCGAGGTAGCAAAAGGGGCACACCACGTCGCTCCAGATGTCGATGACGAAGGACTCGCTCATGCCTAAATCGTTGCACAGCCGTTGCGCTCGGGCAGAATGGACCGATGATGGCGCGAGAAATGAGTGTCGAAGAGGCTGCGGCGCTCGTTCGTCCGCGCGACGCCATCGGATTTGGCATTATCACCGGCACCCCGGTCGCGCTCTTTCGAGCGCTCGGCGCGCGCAGTGACTGGGAGGACCTCACCTTCAGTGGCGGCCTGTCGCTCGGCTCGCCCGACGTCTTCCTTCACCCCAACGTGCACTACCGCGTCAACTTCTTCGGCGGGAACGAGCGTGCTCTGATCGCTCAGGGCGCCGACGTTCAGCACGTGCCGTCATTCTTTCGCCACTACGGGATCCTGATTCAACACCTGAAGCCCCGAGTGATGATGGCTCCAGTGTCGATGCCCGACGAGAACGGTCGCGTCAGCCTCTCGCTTTACAACGGAGCCACGCTCGAGGAATTGGTCCGCGCCGGTCGCGATCCCGACCGCCTGCTCATCGTCGAAGCCTCCCCGCACTTTCCCCGGACTCACGCACTGGTCGGTCACGAGAATCACCTCGACCTTGAGGACATTGACGTCATCGTGTACACCGACGAACCACCGACGACGTTCGCGAACGACACCGGTTCGCTCGAGGACTTGAAGATCGCCGAGTTCGCCGCGCAGTACATTCCCGACGGCGCGACGCTGCAGACCGGCATCGGCGCCGTGCCGAACCTCGTGGCGCGCGCCTTGGTCCGCGGCGACGGCGGTGAGTACGGTGTGCACTCCGAGATGTTCACCGACGGACTCTTTGAACTCATGGCGGCCGGCAAGGCGACCAACACGAAAAAGACCATCAACCGTGGGACCGCGGTGATCACCTTCGCCGCCGGGACCCGCGCGATGTACGACTTCATGGACGACAACCCGGACATCGGCGTGGCGCCGGTGTTCTACACGAATGATCCGCACGTCATCGCCCAGAACCATCGCATGGTGTCGATCAACTCGGCGCTCGAGGTCGACCTGCACGGCCAGATCATGGCGGACACCATCGGGGCTCGTCAGTTCTCGGGCGTCGGTGGTCACATGGACTTCACCGAGGGGACCAGCCTCTCGCTCGAGCACGCGTCGCTGATCTGTCTCCAGTCGACCGCCGCGGTCGACGGCGTTCTGAAGAGCCGTATCATTGGTGACATGACCCCGCATTCGACAGTGACTTCGCCACGCCAGGTGGCCGGAGTCATCGTCACCGAATACGGATCGGCCGACCTGCGAGGGCTGACGGTGAGAGAACGCGCCGCCGCCCTCACGGCAGTCGCTCATCCGCAGTTTCGAGACGAACTCACTGCAGCGGCTGAGTTGCTAGGGCGCTAAATGCTCATAGTTCGAGATTTAGGCATAGAGATCGGCGCTCGGCGTATCCTCAACCCCGTCTCCTTCACGGTCGGCAACGCGGAAAAGGTCGGCATCGTGGGGCGAAACGGCGCCGGCAAGTCGACGTTGATGTCGATCCTGCTCGGTGAACACCCGGAACACCTGCGCGTCGAGGGATCGGTCGCGCACCAAGGGACCATGAGCCACCTGCCTCAAGAGCCCGTACCCGGGGGACTGGGTGTCGAACCGATCGGACTCTCGCACGTCCTCTCGGCGCGCGGACTAGACCAACTCGACGCCGACATGCAACACGCGCGCCACGAACTCGCCGCCGATCCAACTGAGGCGACGATCGAGCGATTCACCGCGCTCGAAGAGCAGTTTCGCGAGCGCGGGGGCTACGAGGCGGAGTCCGAAGTGTCGCGCCTCGCCGCCGGGCTGGGCCTCAAAGAGGACCTTCTCCTGGAGGACCTCGACTCGCTCTCCGGCGGTCAGCGCCGTCGAGTCGATCTCATGCGCGTGCTCTACGAAGAGCCCACCACCATGGTCCTCGACGAACCGACGAACCACCTCGACAAAGTGGCCAAGCGCTGGCTCTTCGAAGAGCTCGACCGCTTTCCCGGCACGGTGCTGGTCATCAGTCACGACCTGCCCCTCCTCGACAAGTCCATCGACCGCGTCTTGGCGTTGCGCGAGGGCCAGTTGCGTGAGTACAAGGGCAACTACACCAAATTCCTCCAGCTCGAAGAGGAGCGGCGCCTGAGTGAAGAGAAGCTGGCGTCGCACCAGGACGAGCAGATCGACCGACTCTC
Organism: Acidimicrobiaceae bacterium; assembly: GCA_003167415.1. GTDB lineage: Bacteria > Actinomycetota > Acidimicrobiia > Acidimicrobiales > RAAP-2 > RAAP-2. The sequence goes on from PMTF01000004.1 coordinate 151,078, forward strand.
GAAGCTGGCCGATTCGATGCGCGGACAGACCGAGAAGCGCGCCCGTCTCGCCAAGGTGCTCGACCGCAAAGTGGAGAAGCTCCAGGACAATCGAGTGGAAGTGACGAAGAAGGAGCGTAAGGTCACCTTCAAGTTGCCGGTCCCTCCGCGCAGCGGCGACGTTCCGATGACCGTCGAGCACGTGGCCGTGAGTTACGGATCCCTCAAGGTTTTGAAGGACGTGAACTTCATCACGCGCCGCGGAGACCGCATCGTCATCGTCGGGCGAAACGGTGCCGGCAAGTCCTCGATGTTGCGTTGTTTGGCCGGCACGCAGAAGGCCCAGAAGGGCCTCGTGAAATTCGGCGCGAACGTGACGGTCGGTTACTTCGCTCAGGAGAATGAGCAACTGGACTTCGACAAGACGGTCCTGGGCAACCTGGAGAACGCCACCGTCGTGACCGAAGTGCAGCGTCGATCGCTGCTTGGCGCGTTCGGTATCAAGGGCTCGGCCGCCCACCAGATGCCGGCGACGCTCTCGGGCGGCGAGCGCGCCAAGTTGGCGCTCGCCATCCTGGCGTCCTCCGACGCGAATCTCTTGCTGCTGGACGAACCGACGAACAACCTCGACCCCGCGAGCGTGGTGGCGCTCGGCGACATGATGCACAAGTGGAAGGGCACGATCATCGCGGTGAGCCACGAACGGGGATTCGTTGAGACCCTTGAGCCCACGCACGCCGTCTTGTTGCCCGAGGAGTACTTCGATCTATGGAACGACGACTACATGGATCTCATCGAACAGCGGTAGTCAACCGTCGTAGCAAAGCGCTACGTCATCGTTAATCCCCGAGCGTCGGGCGAGGTCATCGTTCGCCAAAGGTCAATGAGGTTAGGGTGCCGTATGCGTGACGTCGTATCTCTTCGAGCTCGCCGAATCATTCGACGAGGGTACGTGAGCGACCATGTGTTTCTCGCCTGAAGGGGACTTGATCGGCGGCCTCGTCGTGACGGCGATCGGTGTGGACGCCTGTATGCATCTCCGGGGTCGTCCGGAGTATCGACTGATCGCTCCATTTCCGATTCTCTTGGGCCTGCATCAGCTTGACGAGACGTTCGTCTGGTGGCAATTGCAGGGTCACGTGCCACACGCCATCGGCGTCGTGGCCATGTGGATTTACCTCCTGTTCGCCTTCGTCGTGTTGCCGACGTTGGTGCCGACGATGGTTCTGCTGCTCGAACCGAAAGTGCGGCGGCGAGTGATCGCACCCTTCCTCGCGTTGGGCGTGGTCACGTCGGCGATACTTCTCGAGACGATCGTGAACGGTCATCCCCGTGCCACGCTCGGCTCGTATCACGTGGCCTACACGATCGGACTCCAACACGGCGTCGTGATCATCGGGCTCTACATCCTCGCGACGTGCGGATCGATGCTCGCGTCGGGACTGCGCAACGTTGTGAGGTTCGGTGCCGTCAACCTCGTCGCCGTGCTTGTGCTGGCGCGATTGTGCGCCAACGGCTTCACCTCCCTGTGGTGTTTTTATGCGGCGCTCGCGAGCGGCGCCATCGCGCTGCATTTGCGTTTGGCGAGTGCTCGCAAAGTAGAGGTCGCGGTTTAGTCGAGTCGAAGTCGTTCTTCGAGTCGGGCGCGAACGCCGGGCCACTCCGGAGGCAGGATCGAATACATCGCGGAGTTTCGCGTCACGCCCTCTTCACCGTCGACTTGGGCGGCTTGCCAATTGCGCAAGACGCCTTCGAACTGCCCACCGATTCGTTCGATCGCTCGGCGCGAGCGCTCGTTGCGCTCGTCGGTCTTGAGGTCGAGTCGGCGCACGTCCCAGACGTCAAAGGCGTGGGCCATCATGAGCAACTTGGCTTCCGTGTTGACGGCCGTGCGTTGTGCTGCGGCGGTCACGAACGTGCCGCCGATCTCCGCGCCGTCGGGGTACTCTCGGTCGAAGTACCACCGAAGTGTGAGAAATCTCGTCATGCCGATGATCTCAGCCGTGTCGGTGCGTCGAGTGGCAAAGGGCACGGCACTGCGCTGGTCGTGATCGGCGAGTTGGCGACGTACGATGACCTCCATTTCGTCGATCGTGCCCGGCACGATCGACCATCCGTAGGTCGAGCGGTCACCCGAGGCCGCGCGAACGAGTCCTGGCACGTCCTCCAGAGCGAGCGGCGTCAGCGTGACGTGGCGGCCGGTGAGGGTGACCGATAGCGAGGAACTCACCGTCCAACACTAAGAGCGCTGGAGGCGGCCACCAGCGCTTACTCTCTATGATTCGGCGAAGTCGTTAGTGACGATCGCTTCAATGGGGAGAGGAGGTTGCGTGTACGTAATCGAGTACGTCCTGGGGCTCCTCATCGTTCTGGTGACGATCGTGAGCGTCCTCTTCATCCTGGTCCTGCCTCGAGAGCCTCAGGGCCTCGAGAAGCTGACATTGATAGTGAACAAGAGCGTGCACTATTCGTTCGTCGCCCTATCTCGTCTCGCCCGGACCTACGAAAGTAAGGACTCGGTCCTGGCGCCGACGGCTCCGGTGGCTCTGATCGCCCAACTGCTCTTCTGGGCTGCGAGTCTGGTCCTCGGATTCGCGCTCATGCTGATGCACACGACGCACTCGTTCGTGCACGGGCTCACCCAGGCCCTGACGTCGCTCTTCACCGTGGGAGCCATCCACAGTGGTGGTGTTCACAATACGGCGCTCGACATCGCGGCCGGGGCGACGTGGGTCGTCATCGTGGCCTTGCAGATTGCCTACCTGCCCTCGCTCTACAACTCATTCAGTCGCCGCGAAGCGCTGGTCACGATGCTCGAGAGCCGCGCCGGTTCTCCGGCGTGGGGACCGGAACTGCTGGCTCGCCATCAACTGGTCGGCATCAATGACGCGCTACCCCAGCTCTACGCCGACTGGGAGCAGTGGTCGGCCGAGGTGACCGAGAGTCACACGACGTATCCGGTACTGCTGCTCTTTCGCTCGCCCGAACCGTGGCTCAACTGGATCGTTGGCCTGCTGGCCGTCCTCGACGCCGGGGCGATGCAATTAGCGCTCAATCCCACCACGGCGCCGAGCCAGACGCGCCTGTGCCTTCGCATGGGATTCACTCTCTTCAACCGACTCGCCGGGTCGCTCGGCTTCCCGGTCGATCCCGATCCCGACCCGGACGGCGGGATCATGTTGCAGTACGAAGAGTTCGCCAGCGCCGTCGACAACCTGGCCGGGTACGGGTTCCCCATGGAGCGAAGTGCGGAAGAGGCCTGGCCGCACTTTCGAGGTTGGCGGATTAACTACGAGAGCTCGGCCTATCGCCTCGCCGACGCCTTCACGGCGCCGCCGGCACCGTGGTCGGGCACCCGCCGACACCTCCGCGCCGGGGTCGTTGAACCGAAGCGACCGCCGCACCGCGCTCCGGCCGGCATCGCCAAGTTCGCGAGTGAGCGACCGGAGGTGGTGAACCCACCCCGGGATCGTGAAACCCGTACGTGGTTGCCCTCGCGACGAAAGCCGACATAGAACGAGTCCCGCACCACATGGTGCGGGACCGGTTCGTGTGCTGTCGTCTGTGCGAGACTGCGTCGGCCCCGCCGACAGACATTGCAGATGTGGTTAATAGAGGATCGGTCCGCCGGGATTGATACCTCCTGATGACGAGGTGGATACTTGGATATAGATCGGATCAACGGCGATGGTGGACCAGGTGCCGGTGTAGGACGAACCATCGGTGTTGTTGACGACGCCCGTGTAGTTGTAGACGGGCAACATCCACACCGAACCGTCGGTCAGTTGATAGGTCTGATACGAAATCGTCTCGTTATCCAGCGTGACGTCGACGATGGGTGGACCGGACGGCGTCGTGGTCGTGGTCGTGGTGTTACTGGTGTCCGACGACGTTGACGGCGGAGTGGCCGGCGATGGACCTGACGACGAAGAATTCGATCCCGCAGTGGGCGTCGTCGAAGATCCGGCACCGCTCGGCTGACCGGACGAAGCGTTCTCCGCGAAGTACGCCTGCTGTTGGGCTCCCAAAACTTCCACGCCCGCGGTGGGGCTCTGCAGCGGGTAGTTGAGCGCCGGCATCACGCTGAAGGCCGGACCGTCCGCTGAAACGAGATTGTTCTTCGCATCAACCGTGAAGTCCAGGTACTGATCGGTCGTCTGACCGTCGACCGTGACGCCGTAGGTCGCTTGCTCTTCATTCGTCGTGACCGTAGGTTGACCGGGGGAGCTCGTGTCGTTGTTCGACATCGAGAACTGAGGGTCGGTGACCTGGTACCCGTAACCTAATTGGCTCAAGTAGTTCTGCACGTCGCCATTCACAGTGGACTGACTCGGCATAGAAACCGTTGTGCCGTCAGACGTCGTCGAGGAGGTCCCGGGCGCTTGCGGGATCGCGACAGAGTAGGACCATTGCGGGACAGTTTCGTAGGTCTCGTACTCCACGAAGTTGCCGTTGGCGTCGGTAACGGTGAAGTCCTGTCCGTCGTTGTTCTGGTCGACCGGCGTGCCCGTTACGCCGAAGATCGCGGCGAGTCGGGCGGCCTCAGTTGAGGCGCTTGTCGGCAGTTGCAACTGGTAGGCCGCGCCGGTGCCGGCGTTGGCGCTGAGGTCGGAACCGGCGGTGAAGTTGAACTCCTCGTAGACGCGCATCATCATGCCCGGCGAGTTGGTCGCACCGAACTTCGTATTGGACGCGCCCAAAGGTGCGTGCGGGCTTTGCTTGGCCGCCGCCAGCGAGAAGACCGCGAAAGAGGGCGCGGCCCCCTCGAGTGCAGCGATGCCCCCGACGGTCAGGGCCGCCGCGATAGCGACCGAACCGGCCATTCGCAGTTGGAAACTGCGCAGTACGTGTCGTCGAGCGCGCGGCGCTCGGGCCATTATGCGCGAGATCATCGCGTTCGTATCCGGGTGTTCGTAGCTGCTCGCCGCGGCCGGATCGGCCGCGCGTAAGCGATCTTCAAAATCACTCATGAAATCTCCTCCGCCTTCATACCTAGTTCTTGTCGCTAGGCGCCCAGAACTTTCAGATGACCTGAGCCGCGGCGAAACGCTCGCGGAAACGGGCCTGGGCTCTGGTGAGCCGCACCGCCGCAGCGTTGGTCGTGATCGAGAGGGCGATGCCGAGGGCGTGCGTGTCCAGGCCGTCCCAGGCGTTCAACATCAGCACTTCGCGGTCGTCGTCGTTCAGGGACAAGAGGGCGTCGCGCACGCTGGCGTCCGCGATGACCAGGTCCTCAGCCGACGGGTTGTCCGGGGCGACCGACAGCGTCGATTCGAAGTTGCTGCGTCGATACTGACTGCGGCGGGCGTTTCGCAAGACGTTGCGCGCGACGCCAATCATCCACGGAAGTTCGGCGTCGTTCGGCACGTCGTCAATCCGGCGCCACACGACGAGGAGCGTCTCTTCAACGAGGTCATCGAGGTCGGCCAGGGTCAGGGGATATAGGCGTCGCCGAATGTAGTTCCCGATGGCCGCAGTGTGTTCGTGGACGAGACGGCGGAAACGGTCATCTTGAGGTGAACCCATTACCCGCTTCTGTCCGGTCACGACCGAAATTTACATTCGAGCTGAAGGGACTCAGACGTTGGTTCGAACGAGCATGGCCTCCTGCTCGCGCGTGAGCCACCACGACGGGGGCTCGCGGTCGTCCCACCAGCTGATGACGTCGTCCACGCTCTCGCTGAGGTCTCTCAACTTCAAACCGGCCGTGACGGCCTTGGCCGGGTCGACGGCCATCGAGGTTTCACTCGTCGAACCTGACCAGAGTGGGAATCTCGTGTCCAAGTGATGGCTCTTGATATGCCGAGGAGAGATCTCGACCAGGCGAGTATTGCTGGGCGAGATCTGCCGGCTAATCGCCTCCATCACCTCGAAGAACCTGCCGGGGGGATAGGGGCCGGCGGCGTGGAAGGCGCCCAGCGACGAGTTGGTCGCGAGCGTGACGACGAACTCGCCGAGGTCGCGCGCATCGATGTACTGCAGGGCGTTGTCGCGAGGTCCGGGGACTGCGACGTTGCCCCCTATGCGGAGTCGCTCGACCCAGTAGGGGAATCGCAGCGTGGCGTCGTGACTGCCAATGACGAAGGTCGGTCGAACGATCGTGAGGTGATCGCCGAAATGCTCCTCGGCGGCGCGTTCACAGGCCGCTTTCAACGGCCCGTAGGTCTCGGCGGTCATTTCCGCGTCGCGTGCCAGTGACGTGTCGTTCCACAGCGTGGCCGTCTCTTCGGTCGCGCCGTCCGTCGCAGGGTCCTCGTAGGCCGAGACCGACGAGATCTGGATGTGGTGGCCGCCTCGTTTCCCGAGCGCCGTCGCTAGGACGTCAACGTCAATCGGTCGAAAGGCAATGGCGTCGACGGTGGCGTCGAAGGAGAGTTCGGCCAGCGCGGACATGTCGCCGCGACGATCACCGATCAATCGAGTGACGGACTCGGGTAGATCACTGGGTGTCTCACCGCGATTGATGACCGTGACGTCGTGACCGGCGTTCAGCGCCGCCCAAGCGACCCCTCGCCCGACGAATGACGTTCCGCCAACTATGAGAATTCGCATGCGTTTTCCTTCCCCAGTACTTGTCATGCTACGAGGAACCGTTGCAATATCCTGGTATTGGGCGTCGTGAGAACAGCTCGTGGAGACCGCGCCATGGCGCGGTCGGTTAGTTCAGGTGGCGTTCGCTCGCCCAGTGCGACAGTTGGTAGCGACTGGACAGTTGCAGTTTGCGAAGGACCGACGAAACGTGGCTCTCGACGGTCTTGGTCGAGATGGTCAACTCTTTGGCGATGTCCTTGTAGGAGTAGCCGCGCGCAATCAGTCGGAGCACCTGGCGTTCGCGCGTGGTCAGCTGGTCGAGGTCGGGATCGACGACGAGGTTGGGCTGATCATCCTGACCGGTGCTGAAGGCGTCGAGCACGAAGCCGGCCAAACGCGGCGAGAAGACGACGTCGCCGGCGGCGATGCGATAAATGGCGTCCACCAGCTCCGGTCCGGAGATGTTCTTGGTTACGTAGCCTCGGGCGCCCGCGCGAATGACGCTGATGACGTCGACCGACGCGTCCGAGACTGACAGCGCGAGGAATCGCGTGGTCGTGTCGTGCTCACCGACCGCGCGCAGGACGGCCTGGCCGCCGCCGTCGGGCATGTGCACGTCGAGGAGCACCACGTCGGGGTTTCGTTCGAGAATCATCTCGATGGCGGCCCCGACTTCATCGGCTTCGCCCACGATGTCCACCGAGGAGGCGATCTCGGCGCGGATTCCCGAGCGGATGAGTTCGTGGTCGTCGACCAAGAACACGCGGGGTTGAGCGGAGTCGGTCATGTGGTCCGGGGCATCACGAGTTGGACTTCGGTGCCGTCGCCCACGGCGGTAGTGACGAAAGCCTCGCCGCCGAGTTGGCTCATCCGTTGTCGAATCGACATCGCGATGCCCTGGCGGTCCGCCGGGATGGCGTCGAGGTCGAAGCCCACGCCGCGGTCACGAACGAAGATCGAAATCGAATGGGGCTCCACTTCGGTGAAGATCGAAATGCTGGCGGCCTCGGACCATTTCGCGGCGTTGATCGCGGCCTCGCGTCCGGCGGCGACCAGTGTCGTCACCCGATCGTCGGGCACACAGTCGCCGACCGTCACCAGGTCCACTCGAACGCCGTAGTCGTTCTCGACGTCGTGTTCGATGGCGCCTACGAGGCCCACGAAGGAAGTCGAGGCGTTGGTGCGGGTCTCGGGGCTGAAGAGCCACTGGCGAAGCTCACGTTCTTGGTTGCGCGCGAGTCGCACGACGTCGCCTTCGTTGGCCGCGGCGCGCTCGATGAGCGTCAGCGTCTGGAGGACGGAGTCGTGGAGGTGCGCGACCATGGCGGCGCGCTCTTCAATGCGGACTCGCTCCCGGCGTTCGCTGGTCAGTTCACGCACGTTCTGTAGCCACCACGGAGCGAAGAGGACGAGCACGCCGATCACTAAGACCGCGGTCCCGAAGAGCGCCGATCCGGCGGAACCCCAGACGCCACCGAGGTTGTTGAGTTGATCGAGTCCGAAGTACACCAGGGCGGCGCCGATGGCCACGCGCAGCACGACCCCCTTTCGACTCTTGGAAAAGGCACCACCGATGACGGGGACGGAGTTGAAGAAATCGGTGAGGTGGTTTCGTTCGTCGGTCGACGCCCCCCGCCAGATCGCGAATGAGGCGAAGGCGCTCAAGAGCAAGGGCCACCCGAATCCGTCAGACACCTGAGTGCCGGTGGACTGTAAGGCGATGACCAAGATGAGCGTGGCGATGAAGGCGACCAGTACGATTTGCGCCTCGCGGCGATTCTGGAAGATCTGCTGGATGATCGAGTGCTCCTCACCGGAGCGCGTGAGGACGAGCCAGAAGGTCATGTAGAGCAGTACGCCGAGTCCGAAGATCAACGTGAGCAGCGCGAAGATGATGCGGATGTTGCGCTCCTTGATGCCGAGCCGAGTGGCGAATCCTCCACAGACGCCCCCGAGGATGCAGTTGTCGCGACCACGCCGCAGGGGCCGCAGCGGAGTTCCGACGACGGCGTGACTTGATGTGGTGATCGACATTCGACGCGCTCCCTTCGACGACCGTGTGGCTCCTCGGACCCTCCAAAGTCTGCCACGGCGAATTGCCCTCGTATCTAAGGGGAAACCCTGAATGTTCGTGCGCGTGAGTGACCCCCCTGAGGGTTCATCCCCATGGTCCGTGACCAGCGCGGACCGTACATTTGAACCATGGATGAAGAACACGAGCCCGTCGAAGAGAACTCACCGACTCCTGAGCCGGTCCTCGCGAAGGAGCCGCGCCTGCGTCGAAGCACCACGCGTCGGATGGTCGGCGGCGTCGCTGGCGGCATCGGCGAGCGGTTCGATATCGACGCCAACATCGTTCGCGTCGTCTTTGTCGTGCTCACCGTTCTCTACGGACTGGGCGCGGCGATCTATCTCGCCATGTGGGTCTTGATTCCGCAATCGGGCCGCCACGACGACGACGCAGAGGAGCTAGGTGACGCGCCCCCCGCGTCAAACGTTCGTCTCCTGCGTTACGTGCTGTTAGCCGGCGTCGTCGTCGGGGCGGTGATCGTGCTCTCGACGATTGGCGGGGTACCGAAAGTCGGCGGTGGCGTCGGGATCCTTTGGCTGATCTTCCTCGCCGTTATGGCGGTGCTGTCTCTGCGTTCCTCGGCACGCCAACACATGCTTCGGCGGTTCATCGCGCTGGTCTTCTTGTCGGCCATGACCGTCCTCATTTTGTTGTCGGCCGCGTTCCTGAGTTTCATTGCTTCGACCGGGGTACCGATGACCGGCGGGAGCGGCGCGCGGGTTATCCAACCCAGCTCCGTGTCGCAGGTGCAACGCACCTACCGTACGGAGTTCGGGAGCATGACCGTCGACCTTCGTCAGGTCCACTTCAGCCCGACGCCGATCTCGGTGACGGCCAGTGTGGCCGTCGGAGTGTTGACCGTCGACGTGCCGGCCAACGCCATTGTCTATCTCAAGACTCACATCGGTCTCGGACCGGTCGAGTACGTCGGACGCTTTGGCTATGACGAACAGCCCTTCACCGCCATACCTACGTCCCTGACCACCATCGCGAGTCAGCAACGTGCACCGCATTTGATTCTGGACGCCGAAGTCGGCGTTGGTCAGATTGTCGTGCAACGAGGCAATCCATTCGGAACTCGGTAATCCGGTCGCGGTCGCCCAGCTCCGGGCCGTTACCTCGCCAACGCATCGGTGCTCGTTGACGTTGGGGTCGTCGGCACACGTCCCTCACGGCTCCAGAAGCGGCAAGGATGTGCTGGTGAAGTCCCGGGCAGCGTGCACGATCGAAACCACAACGATTGGCGAAGCGTGGATCGCGGTCGCCCGATTGATCATGGACTCCGGCGTCGCGAGTACGTACGACGCACTGGCAATGCGCGAAGTGCTGATGACCACGATCGTCGTTCGTGCGCCAAAGACCAACGACGACATCATCGATCGGTTCGCCGATCCGCAGCGCTTGGCGTGGATGCGCGCGAACTTCAGCGACTTCAGCGAAGTTGCGGAGCTCGGCGACGCGGACAGTTACGCCACGAGGCTTCGCAACTACGCCGGTGCCGGTCTCGATCAACTGCGTTGGGTGGCCGAGCGGCTGCGAAGCGACCCGCTCAGTCGTTCGGCCACGATCACGACCTTCCAACCCTTGAGTGACACTTCGTACATACCGTGCATCAGTTTGTTCGACTTCTATCTGCACGACGGCGCATTACGCCTCGTGGCGTACGCCCACAGCATCGACTTCGGGGCCAAGGGCTACGCCAACCTTCTGGAACTCGGGGTGATTCAGCACCAGGTGGGGACCGAACTCGGCCGACCGGTCGGTTCACTCACCTTGATTGTCAAGTCGTCGCACGTCTATGACAGTGACGCTGCGTACATGTCGTCAGTGCTCGATAGCTTCCCCGGTTGAACCGACCCACGTCGAGGACCTAGTCGGTGTCTCGGGCAACTTTGAGCGCCGTTGACCACCAGACCAATTCGTTCGTCAACATTTCGAGTCGTTCGTCGAGTGATTCGAACAGTGCGGGCGTGAACTCCTCGGCCATCATCGCCGGTCGCATGACGTCCGGGAATATATGCACCGCGCGACGCAACGGAGCCATCTCGAACTCGACGCACACCAAGCGAAGTTGCTCAATGGCCCTCGCGCCACCGGCGTTGCCGTAACCGACGAACGCCATGGGCTTCTTATTGAATTCGGGGAACACGTAGTCCAGGGCGTTCTTCAAGGACGCGGGATAGCCGTGGTTGTACTCGCTGGTGACTGTGATGTATCCGTCGGCGGAGTCGAATCGCCGCCCGAGTGCCGCGACGGCTTCATTGGGATAGTCGCGCAGGGTCCTCGCGGGCGACATCGGGCTGTCGAAGAGCGGGAGGGGGTGATCGCGCAGGTCCAACACGTCGACCTCGAAGTCATCGCGACCGGTCAATCGGTCAACGAGCCACGCCACCGGCTTGTCGGCGAAGCGGCCCGGGCGAGTCGAACCGATGATGATCTGGATGCGAAGTGTCACTTCCTACATTCCCGGAAAGACGCGGCGGAGTTCACCGAGGTGCGTGGCGTCGATGCCGGCTGGAGTGTGCTCCTCGTCTAAGCGGCCGTAGGCGAGGCGTACGAACGCTTCGGCCGGGAGTTCGAGATCAAACCGTTCCACGCCTTCAACCTCGTTGAGGGTCACTCCGTCGGCGCTCTGAGTCAACGCGAACTCGCGCTGGGGTTCGGTTGTTCGGATGTGCAACGTGTGCTCGTTCTCGGTGGCCTTGGCGGTGAAGCGAAGGAGGAGATCGAGATTGTCGATCAAGAACGGCACGGCCTCGGGCTGCAACGTCGCGTTCTGGTCGAGGGCCTCTTCGATGTCCCACGTGTGCAAGACGTGTTCTCCGAGACGCAATCGGACGGCTCGATCGAAATCGAAAGTCATGGGACCGAGGTTCAAGGTGTAGCGCTCGCGCTCTTCGGGTGTCAATTCAAGCAGCCGCGTGAGTAGTGCTTGATCCGCGTCGAGTGAGTCCGTGACCTGGGCGTGGGGTGTTTTGGCATTCCATACGTCCCACACGGACTCGTTGAACTTCGGCGGCGTCTCACGCTCGTCGAGTGCGTCGTCGACACCCCGTTTGAAGATGATGGCCGCGGAGCCGATGTGACTCATCACGTCAGCCACCGTCCACTCCGTGGGATACGCCGATGCCACGTACTGGCTCTCGCTCAGTCCTTCGGTGACGGAGCGTAAGTGGTCGACGGAAAGTTCCAGGGCGTCTAGGGCGTTGGACATAGGACTCTGCTTTCGTGAAGTGGGGCGAACCCGAGGCTTACTGTTCCACCACGACTGTACGGTCGAGGTCGCGGACGTCATTCACTCCGGTCAGGCCGAGGGTGACCATCATCTCGGATTGGAAGATCCGCAGGATGTGGTCGACGCCCCGTTCGCCGCGCGCGGCGACGGCGTAGGCCCACGGTCGACCGATCAAGCAGGCCCGGGCACCCATCGCCATCGCCTTCACCACGTCGAGGCCGCTGCGGATCCCACCGTCCATCAACACTTCACAGTGGTCGCTGACGGCCTCGGCGATTCTCGGCAATGATCGGATGGTCGAGGGTACGTCGTCGAGTTGACGACCACCGTGATTGGAGACGATGACGGCGTCGGCCCCGCGATCGACCGCCTCGCGCGCGTCGTCGGGGTCGAGGATGCCCTTCAACGCAATCTTGCCGCGCCAGTGTTCGCGCAACCACGCGAGGTCATCCCAAGAAACGCTCGGGTCGAACTGGCCGGCCACCCAGGCTTGGAAGTCACCCGGGACGTTGGCGTCGGGAAGCGCCTTCTCGAGGTTCCCGAAAGTCAGCGGTCGACCGCCGAGGGCCACGTCACGCACCCACTTCGTGTGGGTGAAGAGATCGGCGCCTCGACGCATCCGCTTCGTGCGAGAGATCCGGCCGCTGATGCCATTTCGCCCGTCGCGGTAGCGCTGACCGACGACGGCCAAGTCCACCGTCAGGACCAACGTGGTGCAACCGACCGCCTGAGCGCGAACCATCAGGTCCTCGGCGTAACTGCGGTCCTTCATCACGTACAACTGGAACCAGAGCGGACGCGTGATCGAGGCCGCGACCTCTTCGACGCCGCAGATCGAGAGCGTCGACTCACAGAACGGGATTCCGGCGCGTTCGGCGGCCCTCGCCGCTTGGACTTCGGCCCGTCGAGCGAACATGCCGCCGAAGCCGACCGGCGCGAGGATGAGGGGCAGCGCGATCTCTTCGCCGAGCACCGTCGTGGCGAGTGAGCGAGTGGAAACGTCGCGAAGGACTCGCTGGCGAAATTGAAGCCGGCGTAAGTCGTCTCGGTTCGCGGCCAACGTGGATTCGGCGAAGGCCCCGCCGTCGATGTAGTCGAAGATCTGTCGGGGAAGCTTGCGCCGAGCCAACTCGCGGTAGTCGTCCACCGAAGCCGGCGCCAGATTGAGGCTGTGGTCGCGTTTGTTCTGGGGCACAACTTATTATGCAGCACGCCTCCAACGTCCCCGGTGGCCAGTTGACGAAGAGGGCGCTCTGCGCCATGCTTTTGGCGGGGTCCTGGCGGCGCTGACGCACCGAGCCCTGTTTTCAACCAAAGAGGCATCGCCGATTGGCTTCGCGTCCTCACAGAACTGACGCTCACTCGAGAACTCTCACGCCCCTCGCTCTGACTGGCAAAATGGCCAAGCGATGAGACTCCTCCTTTGTTCCACGGGCCTGGCGGGCCATTTCAATCCACTGAAGCCCTTCGTCGAGGCTGCGCGAGAACGCGGCGACGAGATCTTCATGGTCGTTCCACCGAGCCTCGCGAAGGAGGTCAAAGAACTCGGTGTCGCGCACTATCTGAGTGACCCACCCGATCCGACCAAGTCGAAAGAACTTTGGCGGCGCGCGGCACGAGTGCCGCACGCCCAAGCGGCACGACTCTTGGATGGTGAGTTCTTCGGACGGCTTTCGACCGAGGCCATGCTCGCGACGGTCGAATCGGCGTGCGACGCCTTTCAACCGGACCTTGTTCTTCGAGAGCCCTGCGCGTACGCCGGCGCCGTGGCGGCGAAACGGCGTTCAATCAACCACGCCCAGGTCGCCATTTCCACGGCGCGAACGGAGTGGGGCGTCATCGGACTCGTCGCTCCAATCCTGGATGACTTTGAAGACGGAATGGAGGAAGTCCTTCGCCAGACCCGTTACCTCTCTCGACTACCGACCAGCTTCGATCCTTCGCCGTTTCCTCGAACTGTGCGCTACCGCGAAAACTTGGCACCCGAGGTCGTCGAGCCCGGTCGGTGGGCCGCAGGGAGCAAACCGTTGATTTATCTGACGTTTGGCTCCGTCGCCGGCGGTCTCGATACGGCCGAATCGGCCTTTCGGTTGGCGATTGAGGCGGTGTCGGGCTTGGACGTGCGCGTACTGGTCACGACCGGACTGGGATTCAATCGCCGCCTGCTTGACGCCGTACCGTCGAACGTTGTCGTCGAATCGTGGATCCCTCAGGCGACGGTCTTTCCCTTCGCGTCGATGGTGTTGTGTCACGGTGGTTCGGGCACGACCTACGGCGCGCTCGCGGCTGGCCTGCCGATTGTCTTCGTGCCGATGTTTGCCGATCAACGCACGAACGCGCAGTTGATCGCCGTCGCGGGGGCCGGCGTGGTCGTCGACGTCGGTTCGAAGTCGGAGCCGGGCTTTCGGGCAATCGCGGCAATCGACGTTCCGCGCATTCGCGCGGCCGTGCTCGAAGTCCTCGCGACGAGTTCCTACGCGATTGCGGCCCAGGTAATTGCCGAAGAGATCGCGTCGACGGGCTCGGCGCGCGACTGTTTGGAAGCACTGTCGTCTCTCTAAAGGATCAGTCGGTCTCGTGGCGAGCGAAAATCCCAAAATGGTGAGTAGACCCAAAAAGTGAAGAGTTTTGACTTCCCAAATAACAATTTTGACGCCCAGAGACCTTTAATTTAAGGGAAATACGAGACGAATCTCGTTTCGACGGTTTTTTTGAGGTCTCCGGACCTAAAATGGTCGTTCCTCCGCTGAATCAACCATGAGGTGGCCCGTTGTGCCATACCTCGGCGGTAGGTCTCGAACCGTGGACCGTGAGTCCCGAGCGGTTCTCAATGTGCCGTCGAGGGCGGACCAGAAAATTAGGCGGAGGATTGAAAATGTTACAAGCGCGCGCTCGATGGAAACGCGTCCCGGCGTATTCGCAGGGCGTGGTGTGGATGAGCGTCCTGGCGCTCATCGTTTCACTGAGTGCCTGGTCGACGCCCTCTCCGGCCGCGACCACAAGCTCGCGGCCGATTCGTGGCGTCTTCGCCGTGACCATCAAATCGCCACCGGTTCTTCACGCGGCTGCGCGCGTTCGGCCCCGTCCGGTCGTGGTGGAGTTGGCGGACTTCACGAGTGACCCGACTCCGAGCGACGGATACGTGGTCACGCTCATTCACCAGGACTTTCCGGCCCGGGCCTGGCACGCAGCCGAGGCCGTGGCGTGGTGCGAGTCCAAGTTCCGAACGACCGACATCGGCTTTGACAGCAACGGCACGCACGACCGCGGCCTGTTCCAGTTGAACGACGGGGGCACCGAGCAGTACCTGATGTCGATGATCGGCCAAAACCCGAAGAATCTGAACCTGGCCTTCAATCCCGTGCTGAACGTTCGCGCGGCGGCCCTGTTGTACGCGCGCGACGGCTGGAGTCAGTGGTCCTGCGCTTCGGCGATCTGATCTCGTAATTGTCGCGTCGAACGTGAGACGCGACTACGGACGAAGTTTGGTCCGACGAGCCGCCATCGAGAGTGGCGCCGCGAGGTCGCGTAGATGGATGTAGCCGGTCGGTTCCGCGAGGGATTCCCAGGCACTGGACGTGTAGCCGGCGCTGCCGCCGGCGTAATTGTCCGACACCAGGAAAACGGTGCGATTTGACCAGTTGACGCGCGCGACGTAGGCGACGTGGCCCATCCCCGGCCCGTCGTACCACGCGATGGCCCCCACGGCCGGGGTCTGGTTCGTATCGGCCGCCAACGTGAATCCCCACTGATCGGCGTAGCCCCACGAGCGACCGGGGTCGGCAAGTCCGTTGTGCGCGAGGATCCACGCGGCGAACAGCGTGCAGTTGTGTGGGGGACTGCCGATACCGCCTTTGGTGTCGCTCCCGTAGTAACGGGCGGCCCAGCTGTTGTTCACCGTCGTGGCGTTGTAGCCGTCGATCGTGCAGGCGTAGCCGCTGCTCTTGCAGCCCGAGGACGCAACCGCACTGCTGGCTGGAGTGATGACCAGCAGAAGTAGGAACGTCGTGGCGAGTCCGAGTCGAAGCGTCCAATGAGACGTGACGCGAGGCGCCCGGATACGCAATTGTTCGGTGATTGCCAAGAGCCCCCTCGCCTCGGTACCCCGGTGACCGTAGCACGGCCCATTTTTTTGCTTCAAATGACCTGTAATCGCCATGGAATCATGGGGAATGCCTCATAAATCGAGCGCGACCCGTGGGCGATCGTGACTTTTTGGTCGCGCTGAGCGGCAACGGCTCAAGAAGGCCGCGAGGAACATCGGATTGACTGGTCGTCTCTCTGGATAACAAATGTCTGCCTACGCGTCGTGCGTGCCTCACAACACTGCAAAGACGAAGTTGCGCCCCGCCGGCGACGAAGTGTTGAAGCGAAAACGAGCTCGACACTGTGTTGTCGGAGCATCGAATGAACTCGTTACGCTGATGCATGATTCCAGCGGCAACCACAGGAGCGAACATGGACAGCGAAAACCAGTGCCCGGTCTCGGACGGATTTGACGCCATTCCGTCGGGGCGACGAACTCATCAAGATTGGTGGCCCCACCAACTACAGTTGCGGCCGCTCGAAGGCCGCTCGGCGTTGGGCAACCCGATGGACCACTCGTTCAACTACGCCGAGGAGTTCAAGAGCCTCGACCTCGACGCCCTGAAGAAGGACGTCATGGCGCTGATGACCTCCTCGCAGGAGTGGTGGCCGGCCGACTACGGCCACTACGGACCTTTCTTCATCCGGATGGCCTGGCACAGTGCGGGCACGTACCGAATTCACGACGGACGCGGCGGCGGCGCGTCGGGCACTCAGCGCTTCGCGCCCCTCAACAGTTGGCCCGACAACGTCAATCTCGACAAGGCCCGTTTGTTGCTGTGGCCAATCAAGCAAAAGTACGGTCGCAAGATCTCCTGGGCCGACTTGATGATCCTCGCCGGCACCCTGGCGCTCGAATCGATGGGTGTGAAGACCTACGGCTTCGCGGGCGGGCGCGAAGATGTCTTCGAACCCGACGAAGGTATCTATTGGGGACCCGAGGACACGTGGCTGGGCGACGAGCGCTACAGCGGTGACCGGCAACTCCAGACTCCGCTCGGCGCGGTCCAGATGGGACTCATCTACGTGAACCCCGAAGGGCCGAACGGCACTCCCGATCCGCTGGCGGCCGCCGTCGACATTCGCGAGACGTTCCGTCGCATGGCTATGAACGACGAAGAGACGGTGGCCCTGATTGCCGGAGGCCACACGTTTGGAAAGGCTCACGGCGCGGCTGATCCGACGGACCTGGTCGGCGCCGAACCGGAAGCCGCCGGTTTGGCCGAGCAGGGACTCGGTTGGAAGAACAGTTTTGGCGCGGGCAACGCCGGCGACACCATTTCGAGTGGGCTGGAAGGCGCGTGGACAGCGAGTCCCATCAAGTGGGACAACAGCTACTTCGACACGCTCTTCGAACACGAATGGGAGCAGTCCAAGAGCCCGGCCGGAGCAACGCAGTGGACTCCTAAGGACGGAGGAGGTGCCGGCACCGTGCCCGACGCTCACGACTCAACGAAGAGCCACGCCCCGGTCATGTTCACGACCGACCTGGCGCTTCGAATGGACCCGCTCTACGCACCGATCTCGAAACGCTTCCACGAGAATCCCGATCAGTTCGAACTGGCTTTCGCCAAAGCCTGGTACAAGCTGACGCACCGCGACATGGGACCGCGTACGCGGAGTCTCGGTCCGTGGGTACCTTCTGAACCACAGTCGTGGCAGGATCCCGTACCCGAGGCGACGCATGACCCAATCGGCACGGCGCACGTCGCGGAACTCAAGGATCTGATCCTCGCCTCGGGACTCTCCGTGTCCCAACTCGTCGCCACCGCGTGGGCTTCGGCCGCGACGTTCCGAGGTACCGACAAGCGCGGAGGCGCCAACGGTGCTCGCATTCGACTCGCGCCCCAGAAGGATTGGGAGATCAACGATTCGGCTGAAGTGACCATGGTGCTACGGACCCTCGAAGGAATCCAGAATGACTTCAACGAAACGCACGGCGACGAGGTGTTCGTCTCGTTGGCCGACGTGATCGTGCTCGGCGGTTGCGCCGCGATCGAGCGAGCCGCGAAGAGCGCCGGACACGACGTATCGGTTCCCTTCACGCCCGGTCGCACGGACGCGCTCCAGGAGGACACGGACGAAGAGTCCTTCGAAGTTCTGGAGCCGACTTTCGACGGGTTCCGCAACTATTTGCGTGACGGTCACCGGCGTTCGGCCGAGGAACTGCTCGTCGAACGGGCGCAGCGCTTGACGTTGAGTGCCCCGGAGATGACGGTGCTCGTGGGTGGCATGCGCGTGCTGAACACCAACTTTCGAGGTTCCGATTTCGGGGTCTTCACCAAGCGACCGGAAGCGCTGACCACTGACTTCTTCGTGAACCTGCTCGACATGAGCACGAAGTGGGAGGCGACCTCGTCGGCCGAAGCGACGTTCGAGGGCCGCGACCGCCGGACGAATGAGCTCAAGTGGACCGGTACGCGTGTCGACATTGTCTTCGGCTCGAACTCCCAGCTGCGCGCACTCGCCGAGGTCTACGCGAGCGACGACGCGCAAGAGAAGTTCGTGCGCGACTTCGTCACCGCGTGGAACAAAGTCATGAATCTCGATCGGTTCGACTTGAGCTAAGCCGCCGTCCGCCAGGTCACTACGTCGTCCGCGCGAGAACAAATGGTTGTCGAGAATCGAAGCCTCACTGAATCACTGTTCGTCCACTGTGTCTTCACTTCGCAAAGACTCGTGCACAACAATCTGATCGCGCTTTCGATCGACGAGTTCTTTCTCCTCGGCTCGCTCAATCTGAACCAAATGATCGTCCGCTGCCGGGGACGAACTGATAAGTTCGTCAAGTTTCAGTTGCAGGGCGGTTTGCTGGCGATCCTGCGTGTGTTTCAGCGCAAAGAGCAACATGATCACGATGGCATCCGACACCGTGGAAAATCCCATTTGCCACTTTGAAGGAAAGCCGTTGAAGGCTAGCGAGACGATGAAAACAATCAAGACGACGGAGACTGCCGCCGCAGTTGCGACGTGCGACATGACCTCATCGAGTCGCTGGAAGAATCGACTCATCCGCTGGCGAAGAGCTGAGTGCATTTTCTTGGTCTCCCGGTGACGTTGTCGAGCGGACAACTTGATACGTCACCTTATTCGTCGTTCGCGAATGAATGACGGCCGACGAACCTCCGCATGAACCCACAACCTTTTAAAGAGTGGCGTTCCTCATGATGTGACTTTCGTCCTTCGATCCGTGGTTCGAACGTTCGTAAAATTGATGCGCGGTGGCCAAGATGCTCTCGGCGGACGCAGCGAAGGACTTTTCGTGATCAATGTGATGGTTCATGGGTCACCCAGAGGAATGTTCGATCGACGGCCGCTACTCGTTTTTTGGGAGATGACCAAAGCCTGTCAACTGGCGTGCTTCCACTGTCGAGCCAACGCGCAACTGGTGGGCGCTCCCGGTGAACTGAGCACGAACGAGGGCCGTGAGCTCATCGACTCACTCGCCTCGATTGGCGCACCGCGCCCGATTCTTATTCTCACTGGCGGCGACTGTCTAATGCGCGAGGACATCGTTGAGCTCGCTTCGTATGCGCAATCGGTGAACGTGCCCGTGGCAATCGCTCCGTCGGTCACCCCTCGCCTCGCCGATTCGACGCTCCAATCGCTGCGCGACGTGGGGGTCAAGAGTGCGTCACTCAGTCTGGATGGAGCGTCGCCGTTGACCCACGACGCGGTTCGGGGAATCGACGGGCACTTCGATTCCACGATCAAGGCCATCACTCGTCTTCGTGAACTTGGATTCACGATGCAGATCAATACCACGGTCATGCCCTCAAACATTCGCGAGTTGGCCGACGTCGCCAAACTTCTGCACGATCTCAAGGTCAACGTGTGGGAGGTGTTTTTTCTTATCACGACCGGCCGGGGCTCTGAAGTCACGGCGACGTCGGCCACGGAGAACGAGGACGTGTGCCACTTCCTCGTGGACGCCTCTCGATATGGGTTCACCGTTCGCACGGTCGAGGCCCCGTTCTTTCGGCGAGTCGCGCGTGAGCGCGCTGAGCGCGCGGACACATTTTCGGTGGACGCTACGGACTCCACCTACGCGTTCCTCCGAAGCCGATTGCTCGATTTGTTGGGACCGAGTTCGGCGCCGGTGCGCGCGCCCAGTGCCGCGACACGTGACGGCAAGGGGATCATTTTCGTCGGGGCGAACGGCGACATCTTTCCCTCGGGATTCCTTCCCATCACCCTGGGCAACGTTCGAGAGCATTCGTTGATCGACGTCTATCGGAATCATGGCCTGCTGCGTTCAATTCGCGCGGCTCAATTCGAAGGTGCCTGTGGCTGTTGCGAGCACTCGGATCTATGCGGGGGATCGCGATCGCGAGCTTTTGCGACCTACGGGAATCCACTCGCGTCTGATCCCGGCTGCGTTCGAGTCAGTGATTCACAGTTGGTTCGGTAGGCGTCGCTCTGGGCGGCTTACGGCGCGATCTCAACCTTTCGCCCGCTCACTTCGGTCGTGCGAATTCGAAAGGCGACCGGTACCCGCCCCTCACCTCGTTCGCGCGAGCTCCCGGCGTCCCGGTTGGAGGTGACGCGCTCGCTGATGATCCGAAGGGCGTGGGCCACGTCGTCATCCCGCAGTTCCTCGAATACTCCCTGAGCGATGACGCTTCGCCATCCGCCGTCCGATCGGTATTCGTCGATCTCAAAACAAACGCGGGGATTCTCACGCATCATGTCGATCTTCTTGCCTTCGGTCGTGTAGACGTAAATGCACTCTGCGTCCCACCCGTAGATGACGGGCACGACGTAGGTCTCACCACCGAGGTGACAGCCGACGCGACCGACTTTTTTCGAGTGCACGAACTCGTCAATTTCACTCGTTGACATCTCGAGAATCATGGCGCGCGATTAACTCGTGAAAGAAGCGTCACCGTTGAGCGCCGCGTCGACGCCAGCGCTCAGATGAGCGACGACGTCACTGGCGTTGTAGCTGTCTCGCCCGACGAGCAGTTGACGAAGGTCATTGATGTAGTCACCGCTCGTCACGATTGGTGGTTCGCGACGTCCGTCGGCGCGGAACTGACCGAGCCCGCATGTTGACATCAGCCCGTTGCACAGACAGGTGGACCCGTCGGTTGCATCGAGCGAGCCCCCTTTGCGCACGTACGCCCCGACCGGCTCCGCGGCGCAGCGATAGCCCGTCGAACCGTCGGGCTGAAGGTACGCCTCGCGCAGGTAGCCCAGGTCACACTTTCGTGCACGTTCGGCGTAGACGCTCGGTTCCGATATCGTCTCGCTCACTGAGGCGACTTTGAAGGGATACCCCGTCGACGATGCGCGCAGCGACGTCTTCACCTCCACCGTTCCCGTCTTCAACTCGTGGAGTACCCGGCGACGTAGTTCGGGGTCCATTCCCGATTCGTTGCAGTAAGCGAAGAGTGTGCCCACTTGAACACCGCTCGCGCCGAGGGAGAACGCGGCGCGTACTTGCTCCGCCGAGGTGATACCTCCACCGATCCAAAACGGCTTCCCGAGGCCGGCGAGCGCGTCGAAGTCGACCACGTCGCGATCTCCATACTGCGGGTTGCCGGCGTCGTCAACACCGAAGGAGCCTCGAGGCGGAGCGTTGTGTCCTCCCGCGGTTGGTCGCTCAACGACGAATCCGTCCACCGGACCGTTGCTGCGCTTGGCGAGCGCGGCCGCGAGTACGTGCGACGAGACAATGCCCACGAAGCGTGGGCGAGTGAGCACATCGGACCCCAGGTACGGAGTCGGATCAAAGTGGAGTGAGGTGGCCGGATGATCACTCGACGCCCCGGTCACGCTGAGCGGTAGGTCGACCGGTTCGCCGCGCGTGAGTTGCTCGAGGACACCGGGAATATGGGTGGGGACGCCGGCTCCCATCAAGACGTAATCGACCCCGGCGAGAATCGCGCCGCAGAGGGTCGCGGCGGTCGGGAGCTGGACCTTGGTGAGAAGATTGATGCCGACCTGGCCGCGATGACCCATCTTGGCGAGCTTCACTTCGATGAATGACGCCAGCACGATCGCGTCGATGGAGCGGCCCGTACTGGCGTGGGTCAGCGCGGGGAGGCTGCGGTACGGCGTCGAACCGGTTCGTCGAACGGAGCCGTACTTACCCACGATGTCGACCACGACACGTTGCGCCGGGAAACTGTCGAGGGCCCTTTGCAGCTCGTCGTCAATCCCGCGGTCTTGAAGTCGGCGCACGAAGACGTTGTCAATGGCCGTTCCGGAGACGACGCCCAACTGTCCCAGGCTCGAGACCGCCCTCGCGAGTGGCCAACCGGATATGGCAATGCCCATGCCCCCCTGTATGAGCCAGGGGATCGTGTCATTGGGAGAAAGGGCCTCAGTCATGTGCCACCTCCGTGGGCGGTCGGACGAAAGTCACGACTGGTACGACACCAGCCTAGGTCCGGACGCGAAGTGCCAATCCCAATGGATTCACCATGGGAATCAATGTTGGAGTCGATGCTCGCGAGGTCGGAGATCCGCCCGCTACTCGCCGCGCTGCACCGGAGCGGTCGACGTGTGGGGCGCTGAGCGCCGCGGGTGATCGCCCGAGTACCGTGTCCGCTATGCCACGCGAGCAACTCAGACGCGAAGGGAGTAAACCTTTTGCTCAAAGGACTCTTTTAATCCGCACCAGGTTCATGGTTAGTGCGCTCGTCGCCGCGAGTGCCATGGCGGTACCAATAACGTCGGTTCTCACGACGGCGAGCGCCCGGGCCGACACTTTGCAGGAGTCATCGGACAGTTCGTCGACCGGTTGGTATCCGAACGAGCCGCTTCTTTCTCCCGCGAATGTGACCGGCGGCGATTTCGGCGAACTCTTTGACACCCAGTTGAACGGACAGGTCTACGCGCAGCCGCTCGTCAGCCAACCCACGGTATTGGCCGTGACCGAGAACGATTGGGCCTACGGGCTCAACTCAACGACAGGAGCGATCGAGTGGCAGCACAACTATGGTCCTGAAGCCAACCCTCTCAATAACATCGGCTGTGGGGATGTGGGATCCTCCTTGGGTATCACGGGCACACCGGTCATCGATCCGTCTACTGGAATCGCCTATTTCGTTGCCGCGAAGGAGGAAGCGGGAAACACCACTCAGTGGTTCATGGAGGCCGTCAACGTACAGACCGGGGTACCGGCGCCGAACTGGCCAACGAACGGGGTCCCCATTCAAGGATCGGCCGACAACAACTCTGGCACCGTCTTCAATGGGAAATACCAAACTCAGCGTCCCGGCCTAGTCCTCATCAACGGCGTCGTCTACGCGGCCTTCGGCGCACAGTGTGATTACGGCAACTGGGAGGGTTGGCTCGTGGGGGTGAGTGAAGCGAGCGCGAGCATCACCACCATGTGGTCGACCGAGGAATGCGGAGCCACTGTCTGTACGGGTGAACCGGGCGCGGGTATCTGGCAGTCCGGTGCGCCCCCGATCGTGACTAGCCAGGGCGACATCATCGTCGCGACCGGCAACGGTGACATACCAAGCGTCCCAGAACCGGGTAGCGACGCCACGGCGGAGACCTACGGTGAAGCGGTCGTCGAACTGAGCACCTCCAGCCCCATCGTCCCCCCAGACGATGGCCCCATCCTCCAACCAATCGATTTCTTCATTCCGGCCGACGCGCAGTTCCTCAATAATCAAGACGGCGACCTCGGGTCCGGTGGTCCTGTAGCGCTGCCCGCCAGCATGGGGACAGTCACCGAACCCCACGTGATCCTCGAAGTCGGCAAGCAGGGCACCCTGTACGTCCTGAATCAGGACAATCTCGGCGGCTACGAGCAGGGCCCGAACCAGACGGACGATTCGCTCGCGCAGGTAAGTGCCACGGGGGGAGTGTGGTCAAAGCCCGCGGTGTGGCCCGGGGACCCCGCCTGCAACTGCGGCTACGTCTACGTGCCGACGGCGGGATCAGGGGGATTCGCGAACAACGGCGGATCGCTCGACGTATTTCAGCGTACGGCTACCAACGACGACGTGTCGTTCCAGCTCGTGGGAGCGACGGCGAACACGGGAAACACGTTCGGGTACGGCTCCGGCACGCCCATCGTCACGTCGAATGGAACCACGTCGGGTTCGGCGCTCGTGTGGATCATTCACGCCACCGGTCCGAATGGACTGAACTCTCAGTTAGAGGCTTTCAATCCGATCCCCGTCAACAACTCGTTGGAGGAAGTCTGGAGTTCACTACCCTTTACATCCACAGTGTTCTCCCAGCCGAGCGCGGACAACGGCATTGTCTACGTCGGCACGAAGGATGACACGCTGTTGGGATTCGGCGCACTGGGGTCGTCGACCCCCGCGCTGAGCGGCGCAAACGTGAATTTCTCGCCAACTATCGTCTCGCAGTCCGTGACTCAGAGCGCCACCTACACTGCCTCTTCGCCCACGACGGTGACCTCATTCACTGAGTCCGGCTCGGCGTACACGATGGGAACACCGAGTATGACGCTCCCGGCCTCGCTCTCGACTGGCCAATCCATTACCGTGCCCGTCACGTTTAAGCCCACGGCCCTGGGCGCGAATCCCGGAACGCTCACGGCGAACGTCACGGGTGCGACGTCTGAGATCACGTTGAGCGGACAAGGTGAAACGCCGACAGTGTCTTTCACCATCTCGCCAACCGCCGCAGACTTCTCTCCCGTCCCGATCGGCGGCACCGCCGTCACAATACCCATCACCTTCACGAACGTTTCTTCGAGTGCCATCGAATTGACTGGGTTCGCTTGGCCCACGTTGCCATTCACCGTCCTGAATTCACCGGCCTTTCAAACGATTCAGCCGAATGGAACGGTCACATTTAGCGTTCAATTCGCGCCACCGGGCTCATCGGGCGATTTCGAACACCTCTTCGACAGTGTGGTGACTTTCCAAACCTCCGTGGGTAATTTCGGGGTGGCAATCTCGGCGTCGGCCGATCCACCCAAACAGCTCAGCACCGCGCCGGACCTGCTCAACTTCGGCGACGTTGCCGTGGGCTCGAGCGCGACACTCAATTTCGATCTTGGTGATCATGGCGGATTTCCCCTGTTGATCACGGAGTCGACGCCACCGTTAACGAATGGATTCAGCGCGCTGACAGTTCCATTCAACCAGTTAGCAAACACGAACCCAGCGGACACCTTGGCTCCAAATACCTCGATTCAAGAGACGGTGCAGTTCTCACCCATGAGTGATGGATCGGTCTCGGCGACGTGGCTGCTCGAAGGCAATGACGGCAACGGAGTTCAAACGGTCACACTCACGGGAACTGGGTACACCCCCGCACCACCACCACCACAACCACCACCGCCGAGCCTCACTGCCACGACGACGTCTACGACTACGACCACGACCACTACGACGACCACGGTCCCGCCGCCAGTGCTGTCGGTCGCTTCACTGACGGGCCATGTCGGGTTGTCTCTCACACTTTCAGCGAAAGGTGATCCAGGCGGGGGTGCACTGAGCTTTCGCGTGAGCAACGGCACGGCGAACGGTTGCACGATTAAAGGAGATTCAATAACCGCCAAGAGTGCGGGAACGTGCATCGTCATTGCGACACGACAAGCCAGGGGTTCGACGCCAGAAGTTTCTTCGAAGCCAGCAATCATTCGATTCGATAAAAGTGCACCCCGTACCAACGCACTCACCATTACCTTTGGCGCTCGCGTCAGTGCGCTCAGCAGCGTGTCGATGGTGAGAATCGCGACATTCGCGAAGTCGTTGAAGAACGGTGACTGGCTTATCTGTACTGGGTACGCGAAGGGCGATCCCGCCTTGGCAACGCGCCGCGCCGCGTCGGTGGCTCGGTACCTGATAAGTCTCGTCAAGGTGTACGTGACGTTACGGTCGGTCACGATCGGCGCGGATGATAAGGCGATCCTCACGAAGTAAACATCAGGCGTAGCCGGGATCTCGATGGTGGGCGAGGGGGGACTGGCCCACCCTCAGGCGCCCCTATGGACGCCTCACGACTTTCCGACGACTGCCGCACCCTGTTGGGGTGTGGTGTAGTCATTGCGTCAAAACTCCGGCGCGAACGCGGCGCCAGTTTGAAATTTCGAACCTTGGCGAACCCCGAGGCTAAGACTTCGTTGCTCTTTCAGTTTGCGAAGACCGTGGCGTAAATCTAAGACGCGTTCGTGAACTAACGGCATGTGGAAGTTGGCTACGTAACCTCCAATCGGACGCCGAGCGTGTGCTTCATTTCGAGGTCGACATCCTCAACCCATGATCACCACAAGGCCGAATGGCTCGCCAAACAGAGGGCCCCAGCACCACCGGGGCAAGGGTCGCAACTTCTTCGAGCAGGCCCTGGAGAGCTGTTCCGTCGATTCGGAGTAGCGGTGCTGCGTCTGCTCCTCTACCGTTTGACTATGTACCGCCGTTTGATCGCACTGCTTGTCCTCTCGGCCACCCTGCTCGCGTTCCTGGTGGTCAGCGCCTACGTGCCGGTTGTCAGCTCGACCATCGTCGTGGGCGCCGCGAATATCGACGCGATTGCCAGGAGCCTGCCCCCGTTGGTCATCCCTCAACTACCTCAGTATTCGACGCTGCTGGGCGCCAACGGCGCGGTGCTGGCCCGGTTCAACTCCGAGAACCGGGTGCCGGTGCCGCTGTCGGGCGTGGCGCCGATCGTCGTCGAGACGCTCATCTCCTCAGAAGACCGCACCTTCTTCGCCAACAACGGCGTGGACCCCCGGGGCATCGAGCGGGCCGTGGTCGCCGACCTCGAGGGACGCCCCACCCAGGGTGGTTCGACGCTCACTGAGCAGTACGTGAAAAACATCCTGGAACTCCAGCAGGGTCCCAACGCGCAGCTCGACACGATCCAGCGCAAGGTGAATGAGATTGTCTACGCTCGCCAGCTCACTCGCCAGCTCTCCAAGGACCAGATCCTCGACGGCTACCTCAACACCGTCTACTTCGGATCCCAGGCCTACGGCATCGAGGCCGCGGCCAAGCGCTACTACTCCGTGCACGCCAGTCAGCTCAACCTTGCCCAGGCCGCAATGCTGGTCGCCCTGGTGGAGTCCCCGACCGCCTACGACCCGATGAGCCACCCGGCGCTCGCGCGTCTCATCCGCAACCAGGTGCTGCACGTCACCTTCGTCAACCACCAGATCAGCCGCGGTGCGGAACTCGCCGCGCAGGCGTCGCCCCTGGCCCTCAAGCCGTCCGAGCCGTCGACCGGGTGCCAGGCGAGTAAGGTGCCCTACTTCTGTGACTGGGTCTCGAGTGAACTGGTGACGTTGCCCGCCCTGGGGTCCACCAGGGCGCAGCGTCTGGCCACCCTGGAGCGCGGTGGGCTCACCATCCGCACGACTCTGGTGCCCCGTGCCCAAGCGGCCGCGCAGACGGCGGCCGTCTCGATCGTGGGCGTCACCGACCGGGTCGGCGACGCCATCGTCGTCGAGACGCCCGGCACCGGCGCCATCACCGCGATGGCCCAGAACCGCGTCTACGGCCTCGACACGACCAAGAACCAGACCACGCTCAACTACGCGAACTCTCCCTCACCGGTCGGCTCCACCTTCAAGGTCTTCACGTTGTCAACCGCGTTGAGCGAGGGCGTGCCGCTTACGACCATCCTGCCCGCTGGTGCCACGTACCACTCGACCACGATGAACAATCCGCCTGGGGGCTTCTTCACCAACGCCGAGCCCAGCGACGGCTACGACCTGACCATCGCGCAGGCCACCGACGGATCGGTGAACACGGCCTTCGTCCAGCTCGAGCAGATGGTGGGCGTGATACCCATCGCCAAGACCGCACGGGCCATGGGTCTCTACTCCCTGCCCCTCTCGGGGCCAAACGCCGTTACCGCCAAGGAGGGCAGTCTCACGTTGGGCGCCCGCGGCTTCACGGCCATCCAGATGGCCGGCGCCTACGCCACCGTGGCCGCACACGGGCTGCACTGCACCCCACACGCCGTCGCCAGTGTCACGCTGGCCAGTGGCGTGACGGTCACGATCCCCCCGCAGTGCATCCAGGTACTGGCCCCGGCAGTGGCCAATACCGTCACCTCCTTATTGGCCGGCGTGATCACCTCGGGCACCGGCACCGCCGCGCAGATTCCGGGTCACACGCTCGCCGGCAAGACGGGCACCACCACCAACTTCGGTTCCGCCTGGTTCGACGGGTTCACCGCCACGACCGCGATGGCCGTGTGGATGGGCGACCCACGGGGCATCACTTACCCCCTGTACAACGTCGCCGGGGTCGCCGCGGTCTACGGCGGCACGTTGCCCGCCGCCATGTTCAAGACCGCGATGACCCCGATACTGGCCGGTCAGGCGAACGTCCCCATTGCCCCGCCCACGGAGATCTATCTCGCCAAGTCAACCGAGGTCGTGCCCGACGTGGCGGACCTCACTATGCGCAACGCCCGCGCCCTGCTGCACTCGCTCGGCCTCACGGTCAGCGCGCCGGTCTCGGGTACGGCCGGCGCCACCGACCCCGCCGCCGGATCGGTCGTGGTACCGGGGGACAAGGTCACCATCGCGGGCTACACGGGACCGTCGTCGTGAGCCGGGTCTCGTCGTGGCTGCGTACGGTGCGCCACTGGTTCGTTGACTTTACGCTCGCCGCCGCCATCACGTTGCTCGTCGCCGTCGTCGTCGTACTCGTCGCGCTGGCCGTCTCGGGACTGGTGCTCTCCCCGGTTGCTCCCGGTCCCGTGACCCCCACGACCACCACGACGCTGGCGCCCACCAGGCCCGCGCCGCTCGACACCGCGCCCTCGGCCTCGATGGTCACGGCCCTGCTGGGAGACCTGACCCACGAGACCGGGTTCAGCGCGCAAGATCGCTCCTTCGCGACGACGAATGCGCTGCTCTACGGCTGCTCATCAGACGCCATACCGGTTGCCCAGGAGGCGCGGTCGTTGACCCTCGCCTCGACGTCGCTGTCGGTGGTCGCCGACGTGGACGTCTACGGGCCCGGACTCGGGGCGCTCGCGCTCGCCCGCACCCTGACGAGCGTCTCGGCCTGCGCCGGCGACTACGTGCAGACCACCTCGCCCACGGGCCTCGACGGCTTCGTTGCCAGCGGACCCGACGTGTCGGGCTCCTCCATTCTCGAGGTGACCTGGCGCCGCGGTGACGTACTCGTCTCGCTCTACGCCTTCCCGACGGGTTACCAGAGCGCCGCGAGCGCCACGCTCGACCTCGCCGCTTCTGTCGACGCGCAGTTCGCGGGTCTATTGCAGTCGGTCTGCCTCAATGAGGTCGCACCCGTGGCGGACGCGCGTCGCAACCCCACCCAGGCGGACTACGCCCCCTACACGACCCGCAGCGTGGTCAGCCCTCCGGCGTTGGTGCCCCGCCCGAACGTCGCTCTGTTGAAGGGGCCTCCACCCGTGGTTATCGCCCCGCCCGCCGGTTCGATCACCACGGTCCCGGTGGCCCCGGTCGTGCCCACGATTGCGCTCTCCGCCTTGGTGTTGGTGCCCGCGAGCGACGTCGCGGGACCGGGCTGCGGCTGGTCCTTCACGCAGAGCGTTTCGCCGCCCCCGCCCGTCAATGAACCACTGAGCGTGCTCGACGGCACGGCCATCGCGCGGCTCGAAGCCACGTGGTCCTCGTGGCCCGCGACGGTGGCGACCTACCTGCAGGCCAAGGCCCAGTACGTGAGCGACCTCGCCAGCTACGACGCCACGACCACCACGACCACCACGACCACCACCACCACGACGATTTTGACCCCACCGAGCACCACCACGAGCTCGCCGGTAACGACCACCACGACCTCGCCGGCGGGGTGATCGCGAGAAATTACGCGCTCACCTGAGGATCTGCGCCAACTCGACCCGAAGTGGCTTGAGGATAGTGACGTCGCGGGCTTGGCGGCGGCGGATGTTCGCGACGAGGGTGTCGCTCTGGTGTTTGAGGGAAGGCCCGTTGGTGGTCATGGACCAAACGGTTCCTGTGGTGACCGGTGCGGCAGTCGACGCAGTAATGGATTCGGCGACCTCGTCGACGGGACCAGCGGGAATCTGTGGGGAACGCGGCGCATGACGAGTGTCGGGTGGCGTCACTCGCGAACTCGCGTCATCAGGCGGTCGCGAGTTGTCGGTTGATTGGGACGATGGTGCATCGGTACGGTGCGAGCCGTCAGAGGTACTGCGGTCCAAGAGGACCTCAGCTAGTGGGCGAGGGGGTCTTAGGTTCCACAGTTTCTGGGACAGCATGTTTCAGGGTTTCTGGGACACTTCCATCCGGAGGTTCCCATGGATTTGGCGACGTATGCGGTCACGGCAGTTTTAGTTGAGGGCCGTTCGGTCCGTTCGGTGGCGGCCTCGACCGGGCGTTCCAAGACGTGGGTGGCTCGCCACGTCGCGCTCTACCGCGAAGGTGGCGCCGAGGCGCGCACGCCCAAACGCCGTGGGCCGAGCACGGCCGCGAATCGCACGCCGGCACCCATCGAAGACGTGATCATCGCGTTGCGCAAGGAGCTGAGCGATCAGGGTT
>PMTF01000009.1 GCA_003167415.1 Acidimicrobiaceae bacterium
TGCGCTCACCTCTTGACTGCGCCACAGTTCGTCCTCCTACTGTCCTACAAGGCTGAGAGCGCCGGCAGGACAGTAGGGAGCGTGAATCCTCGCCACACCAGCCAGGCGTGTGCCGAATGCCATCACGTCGATGCCGGTAACCGGGTCAATCAAGAGGAGTTTCGATGTCTTAAATGCAGACATTTCGACTTCGCTGATATCAACGCAGCACGCAACATCCTTAGGGCCGGTAGGGCCCTGCGGGCTTCGGCCTGCGACGGCTGAATCTAGGCCACTACACTCCACTTACTTTCAGTAACTCCTAGGAGGAACCCATGCCCGAAGCCGTGATTGTCGCCACCGGACGTACTCCCATCGGACGGGCATTCAAAGGCTCACTGGTCGACATGCGACCGGACGACCTCACGGCGCTCGTCGTGCGCACGGTGTTGGCCAAGCTCCCCGAACTCGACCCGCGAAGCGTCGAAGACCTCATGGTCGGCTGCGGTCAGCCGGCCGGTGAGTCGGGATTCAACGTTGCGCGCGTGGCCGCGCTGCTCGCGGGCCTGCCCGACGTCCCCGGCGTGACGGTCAATCGTTACTGCTCGTCCTCGCTCCAGACCATCCGCATGGCCGCGCACGCGATCCGCTGCGGCGAAGGTGACGTCTTCGTCGCCGCCGGCGTCGAGACCGTGTCGCGCTTCGCCAGCGGCGCCTCGGACAGCGGCAAGGCCACCAACGAACTGTTCAGTGACGCCATGGAACGCACGGCCAAGCGCTCCGAGCGCGCCGGCGAGCCGTGGTCACCTCTGACCGGTCTGCCCGACATCTACATCGCCATGGGCCAAACCGCGGAGAACGTCGCGGAGTTTGAGAAGGTGAGCCGCCTTGAGATGGATGAGTTCGCGGTTCGTAGCCAAGAGCTCGCCGTGGCCCACCAGGAGAACGGCTTCTTCGAGCGAGAGATCATTCCCGTGCCCCTGCCCGACGGCACCGTCATGACCAAGGACGACGGTCCGCGCGCCGGCACCACGCTCGAGCGACTCGCCACGCTGCAGCCCGTCTTTCGAGAGGGCGGATCCATCACCGCCGGCAACGCCTGTCCTTTGAACGACGGCGCCGCGGCGGTCGTAGTGATGAGTGACACGCGCGCCAAGGAACTTGGCATCAAGCCCCTCGCGCGAATCGTGTCGAGCGGCGTGAGCGGACTCAACCCCGAGATCATGGGCCTCGGTCCGATCGAAGCCTGTCGTCAAGCCCTGAAGCGCGCCAACATGACCATCGACGATATCGACCTCGTCGAAATCAATGAAGCCTTCGCCGCGCAGGTGATACCCAGCGCTGAGCATCTAGGGATCACGCTCGACAAGCTCAATATCCGCGGAGGCGCCATTGCCCTCGGTCACCCTTTCGGCATGACCGGCGCGCGCATCATGACCACCCTGTTGAACTCCCTCGAAGATTCCGGGGCGCGCTTCGGTCTGGAGTCGATGTGCGTCGGCGGCGGACAAGGCATGGCCATGATCGTGGAGCGACTGGACTGAGTACGGTTGGAGTTGTTCGCGTTGATATCACTCTCAAGGAATGTGAGGTGTCTAATGATCGAACAGCCATTTAGGAACATTCGAGGGACTCAGCCCTATGTCGCCATCGCGACGGCCGTCACGATGGACGAGTTCGACATCGTGGGAAGTCTCACCGGCGAGGTGTACGCGTGGTTAGAGCGCCAAGGAGCTTTTCCCGCCGGACCTTCCTTCGTTCGCATCTTGACGAGCGATATGACGGCCAAACTCGACATCGAAGTCGGTGTACTGGTCGACCCACCTCTCAAGGGCGACGAACGCATCGTTGTCGGATCGATTCCTAGTGGCTCGTACGTCACGCTCTTTTACACCGTCGAAGAGGAGAACGATCACGTTCAGGCGAACGTGGAGATCCAGGCGTGGGCCTCGAACAAGGGTTTGGTGTGGCAGATTGATGGCAGTAGTGGCGCGTATGTATGGGGTGGGCGCTTTACTTTCGACCGGCCCGATAAGTCGAGCGACGGCAATCAAGTCTTCGAGCTCACGTATCAAATCATCGACAACCCTGCAGACATCCGGGTGTCGACGGAGTGACTTCGTAATTCGGACCAAGGCGCGCGTGCTTCCAGGTGTCATTTCAATTGCGAACCTAGAGAATCTCTATGGCAAACTTCCCGAGTCGCCCGCTCAAATGTACGCAGAAGCCCTCGCACCGCTTCAAGTGGCCGTCCACCATCAATCGCACTTCTCAGAGATAGTCGGCCACGACTTGGGTCTCGCGCCCTACCAATAGTGCGCCGGCGCAGGGACGATGACAGAATCAACCGATGAAAGTCGAACTGATCGAGTCGGTTGATGAATTCATCGCGGCGTCCACGGCGTTTCGCGCCGCGCACCCGTTGCGAACGAACGTCATCGGCAGCGTTGCACTCGCGGTCTCTACCGGACGCACCACCTACGACGACTATCGCTGGTGGATCGTGCGGAGCGATAACAATGAGGTCGTTGGCGTGGCCATGCGCACGAGTCCCTTCAACATGATTATCGCGCCGATGCCGATCGAGGCGGCGCGGGCGTTGGGTCGAAGCGTGGGACAGATCGACGACGCCCTTCCCGGACTAGCGGGATCACGGGACATGGTGGACGCGTTCGTCGAGGGGTACGTCGAATCGAAGAGTCCCGGATCGGCGAGGGTGCTGGCGGAAGAACGTCGCGACCTCCTCTATGAGTTGGAAGAGCTGATCACACCCGACGTCGAGGGATTGGGACGTCCGGCCCGCACCGAGGAGATAGAAGCGCTAACCGAGATGTTCGCTCAGTTCTGGCGCGAAGTCGAGGGAGCACCCTTGTCGCGCGCCGACGCACGCAACGGCGTAAAGAAGGCCGTCACGGACGGATCGTTGTTTTGCTGGGAGATGGCCGACGACATCGTCGCGATAGCCGGACACGCGCCGATCATCACCACCGAAGCAGTCGCCATCGGGCGAATCGGACCGGTTTTCACGCGACCGGAATTTCGACGGCGTGGCTTCGGCAGCGCCGTGACCGCCCACGTGACGCGTCAGCTCATCGAGAATGGCGCGCGCGCCATGCTCTTCACCGACGCCGCCAATCCGACGAGCAACGACATCTATCGAGCGATTGGGTACCGGCTCGTGGACGAAGTCATCCAGATGCACTTCGAATAGCGCGGGATTAGCGACCGGTCCTTATGACGTTGGGGTCATCGGTCCAAGCATTGTGCTGAGCGTCCGTGACGGGTTTGGCTTCATCGGGCAGCAGCACGGCGATCGTGTCGCGCACTTCGTAGACGACGCGCTTGCGCGGGTTGTACAGCACGTTCTCACTCGGCACGTAGAGCAGCTCGCCGTGATCCACCGGATCTTCGAGCAACGCCAGTAAGAAACTGTCGAGCGCCATGGCTACGTCCCTTCCTTCGCTACGACCCCCAAGACGCGGTCGTCACCTGATTCGATCATTGGTCTCTTCTGAGCCACTAGAAACCGTAGTCGCCGCTCGAGGCATCACAGTTGGCGGTCGTCACGCAGTGGCCTTCGACGTGGCGCGACGCGGCGCCGGACGTAGAAGTAGAGCGCGACCAAGCCGGCGAGCACCGTCAGGTCGGTGATGATATTGCCGAGCGTGAGCATCGGCGTGCTGCCGTAGACCAGGGAGACGTCATTGGCGGTCGGGATCACGACCATCAGGTTCGGGCTCACGCGATACGGTCCCGTGGCGCCGGTGGCGTGCCAGCGAGGGAAGTACGAGATCTTCACCAGCACCGGTACCCCGATGCGACTGACGTGGAACGAGATCGACTGCAATTCGACCTTGATGTTGCTCACCGTGGTCTTGGGCAGCGTCGTGTGCACGTCCATGGTGTTCACGCTGGTGGCCGTAGGCCAGTTCGACGGTCCGGTCGTCGCGGCGACGGTCCCCCACAACTTGGGATTGAGCCACCAAGTCGTGTTGGCCTGGAGCCAGCCCACGCGACTCGTGGTGTTGGCCACGATGTTGGGCAAGCTCGACAGCGGCACGACCATCCGGCTCGAGGCGACCTGGTAGATGCGCCACGTGTAGCCCGGCGACGGCCAGGCCTTCGTCGAGGCGATGAGTGTCAACTCGGGATCGAGGTCGGCCTGGGCCTGGACCGCGGGCGAGAACGCGACGAAGTAGCGCACGCCCAGCATCTGCAGGTGCTTAACGCCGAGGGGGATATCGAGTTGACCGTAGGGCAGGCCGACCATGGGATTACTGGGCGACACGCTGAGCTCGGCCTGATCGAGGAAGTGATACGGCGTGGTGGCCGAGGATTCGAAGTAGAGGCCCTCCATCGAGTCGATGCAGTTGTTCGTCCAGTACGGCAGCAGCATCAGCGCCTCGGGCGTGCCGAAGCGGTTCTGGTTCGCGTTGTACTCCCACATGGCGCGACCGCAACCGTACTCTTGGCCGACCTTCGCCATCGTCGTCATGACGTCGTGGTACTCGGGCCACGAGGTCTTGGCCTGGTAGCCCGAGTAGTTCCACTGCGCCCAACCCGAGACCTGGTTACCCGTCGTATTAAGTCCGATGGCCGAGGCGACCGGCGGGATCAATCCGGGCAGCGTCGTGGCCAGTCCGAGGATGAGAATCACGACGGTGGCGCGCACGCTGCGCCGTCGCCAACGCGTCGCTTCGTCCTCGACGTCCTCGACGTCCTCGTTGTCGTCCTTATAGGACGACGCCACGAAGGTGTCGTCGCGAGATGATGTGGCCACGGAGTCGTCATCATCGACTCTCAGACTTTCGTTCACGAGCGCGCCAGCGTCGGTGGTCGCTTCGTGGGAGAAGCTGAAGCGGTTCTCGCCAATCTGGACTACGAACTGACCGAGCTTCTCCGGCGCCCGTTTCGCCCAGCGCGCGAGGACGTAGCCGAAGAGCCAGCCGGCGCTCAGATGAATCGTGATGAACCAGAACGGGACGAGTCGCTCGTTCCAGATGACGTTCTGAGGGTCGAACACGAACGCGCCGATCGAGAGCACCGTCAAGGTCGTGAGAATCATGCCCAAGCGGTCGCGCACCCAGAAGGCCACGATCAAGGCCACGATCGCGAGCACGATCACCCAGCGGTCGCCGGCCGCGCCGCCGCTCGAGGTGAACCATCCGAGCGTCGTGAAGATCGCGTGCAGGGTGTTGACGGAGTCATTGGTGTAACCCATGGAGTTCGTGTACTTCTGCGTGGTGACGAAGGACGTCAGCCACCAGGCCGACAGGCCGACCGAGATCAGGCCGGCCACGACCGCGAAGCGCACGGGCCGCGCGTAGTCGCCCGTGAGGCTTTCGTCGTGGGGATCACCAATGCCGCGACGTTGCAGCAGTTCGAAGATGACCAGGACGATGACGGCTTCGATCGTGAAGAACCACGGCAGGACGTGCGCCGCGAGCGTGGCGCTGAGCGCCACCGCCGCGAGCCAGTAGCCGTGACCGGTTCGCACGCCGCGCGCGAAGAGTCCGATCGTCAACAAGCTCAGCGCGAGCGACAACGCGAACGCGTACTCCCCGGCCATCGAGGAGAACAGGTTTCCCCCGTCGATGGTGAACGAGGCGTCGAAGAGGAAGGGCAACGTCGCCACCGCCAGCGCCGCCGGAATCGGACGCGGCGCCTTGAAGAGTCGGCCCATCATGTACGCGGTGATCGGCATCAAGACCGATCCGAGGACAGTCGCGAGTTTGAACGCGACGGCGAAACCGATGAGGTAGCTGCCCCAGTACGCCAGGACGTCCGGGAGAACGAAGTAATAGGTGTAGGCCGGCATGCCGGCGAACCAGCCGGGGTACCACGGCGTCAGGTTGAAGGGGTTGCCGACGGACTTGAGGTAGGCCGGTACCGCCAAGTGCGATCCGGTGTCCCCACCGGTGATCAAGGTGTTGGAGAGGAGCAACGTCGGGTGCAACTCGAAGAGCGTGACCACGATGACCGCGAGAACGACGAGCGCGTCAATGCGCGCACCGGGGGTGTTGTGCCGCTCGATCCAATCGTGCATCAATGACCTGATCGCTGGCTGATCAGCGCAGCGATGGCGACGCCGTTAAAGGAAATGTGGGTCAGGATGCTCGGCACGAGACGTTTCGTGCGCCACACCAGCGTTGCCAACACGATGCCGAGGAGAAAAAGGCCGGCGAATTGCAGCGGCTCACCGTGGGCCAGCGCGAAGAGCGCCGCGCTGAAGAGGACGGCGAAGACCAAGCTCGCGCGAGAACCGCTCCGAGAACCCTCGCTCAACGCCCGAAAGAGCACGCCACGAAAGAGCCACTCCTCCATGATCGGGGCCAAGAACATGGTCATAACGATCAGCAGGACAAAACTGGCGCCCACGACTGATCCAAAGAGGTGATGTATGGGGCGATTGAGGTGTCGTAGGTGAAAAGGGAGGTAGAGCAGGTCAACGAGGAACTGACAGGCGACGCCGAGGGCGACGTAGAACACGTCGGTCGGCTTGACTCGCCACTGGCTCGGGAGCGAGTTCAGATTGCCGAAGTTGTAGGCGTAAAAAATTGCCGCGCCGAACCCGACCCAAAGCCCGAGCAGTCCGAGGGCGTTCGCCCACCACGGAGGGGAAGCGGCATTCGAAAGTGCGCTCAGTCCGCCGGGGTAGTGGGCCAACGACACTCCCACGAGCTCGAAGAGCGATCCGAGAATCTGACCGGCGAGGAATCCTACGAAGCCGGCCACCACGATTGCCAACACTCGAGGCCGTTCGACTGGTTCGGCGTCGATCAATGAATCCACAAACAATTACCCTAATCTGCAGTCAGTTTTCCACAGGTGCAAGACGATGTGTCGCGCGTGACCTCTAGTCTGGTCTGGTGAGTATGCCTCCTGAAGAACCGTCGGGCTACAAGAAGTACATGCCGGGCGGTGACAAGCCCCTGGCGCCGGACGCCCGCCGTCGGCTCTTGACGATCGGCGCCATCGCCTTCGTCGTCGGCATCTTCGTCATTCCTTCGCTCTTCACGCACAAGGTCGTGAAGACGGTCTCTTATTCGACGCTGTTGCGCGACGCGCGCCAACAAGAAGTGGTCTCGGCGTCTATCAACTCGACGACCGGAGTGATTACCGGACAGTTGACCAACGGCACCAACTACACGTCGAACGGCCCGACCCCGGTCATCAACAGTGACATCACGACCTTGCGCACCACCGACAACGTGTCGGTGACCTTCGCCAATCCCTCGAGCCTCCTCGGCACGCTGCTCCCGTACCTCATCTTCATCCTGATCTTCGTGGCCTTCATGGTCTTCATCTCTCGCCAGGCCCGCAATCAGATGACCGGCATGATGTCGGTCGGGCGCTCCAAAGCGAAACAGTTCAACCAGGATCGACCGAAGACCACCTTCGCCGACGTCGCCGGCTACTTCGGGGTCAAACAAGAGATCAGTGAGATCGTCGAGTTCTTGAAGACGCCGGCCCGTTACAAGGAGATCGGCGCCTTGATCCCCAAGGGGATCTTGTTGGTGGGACCTCCGGGCACCGGCAAGACGATGCTCGCCAGAGCCGTGGCCGGCGAAGCCGGTGTGCCCTTCTTCTCGGTCTCGGGATCGGACTTCATGGAGATGTTCGTAGGGGTCGGGGCCAGTCGAGTGCGCGACCTCTTCGCCACGGCGCGTAAGCAGGCGCCGGCGATTGTCTTCATCGACGAGATCGACTCCATCGGACGTAAGCGCGGCGCCGGACTCGGTGGCGGCCACGACGAACGCGAGCAGACGCTGAATCAGATGCTGAACGAGATGGACGGCTTCGACACTTACGAGGGCGTGGTCGTCATCGCCGCGACCAACCGCCCCGACGTCCTAGACCCGGCCCTGCTGCGACCGGGCCGCTTCGACCGCCAGATCGTGGTGCCACTGCCGGACTTAGACGAACGCCTACCGATCCTCGAGGTCCATTCGAAGAATAAACCGCTCGATCCCTCGGTCTCTCTGGAGATGGTGGCCCGGGGCACCCCCGGCATGAGCGGCGCCGACTTGGCCAATCTGGTCAATGAATCGGCCCTGCACGCGGTGCGTCGACACTCCTCGACCATCGGCATGGAGGACTTCGAGTCGGCCCGCGACCGAGTGATGATGGGACAACTGCGCGACACCATGGTCCTGATGGACGACGAGCGTGAGCGCATCGCCTATCACGAAAGTGGGCACGCACTCTTGGCCTACGTGCTCGACAAGACCGATCCCCTGCACAAGATCACCATCATCCCGCGGGGCATGGCGCTCGGCGTGACCATGACGTTGCCCGAAGAGGACCGCCACATCGTGGCCCGTCAGTACCTCGAGGACTCGTTGTGCATGCGCATGGGTGGTCGCGTCGCCGAACTGCTCGTCTACGGCGACCTCTCGACCGGCGCCGCCGACGACCTCCAGCGCAACACGGAACTGGCGATCCGCATGGTCCGCGAATGGGGCATGTCCAAGGAGATCGGACCGATGGCCTGGGGATCGAACCATGAGGTCTTCCTAGGCGAGGACCTCATGCACACCCGTGACTACTCGGACCACACCTCGCAAGTGATCGACGACGAGGTCGAGAGAATCCTTCGCGAGCAGGAGTCGCGCGCCATCGAAGTGTTGACGCTGCACCGTCGCGGCCTCGAGGCGCTGTCGCGAGCGCTGCTCGAACACGAAACCCTCGACGGCGAGACCGCCGCACGATTGATCGACGAAGCGCACGGTGAGCAGATCCATCCCGAGGGCTCGAAGACCGTCAGTTCACTCGCCGGGGTCGGAGCCGCGTCCGCGTCGAAGAAGAGTCCGGTGCCGGTCGCTCCCGTCGCGCCGCCCCTGCCGGACTGGCAGCCGCCGAAGCTACCGGCCGTCTAACGCCGAGACCACCGTCATCCCGGCCGGTCTGGTCGGCAAGGCGGCGGTTACCAACAGCGCCGACAGTGACGGTCGTGGTGCGGCCACAATCACGTCGATGCCGCGCAGATGCGGGTCCGTCGGAAATTCACTCCGCAGAGTCTCCGAGCTGTTCGCGCTCAGACGCAACTGAGCGGTGCGGGGCTGCCCGCTTCGACTATTCGGCAACGACACGACACTGATGGACATCGATCGCGACGACGTGTTGGTCACGGTCACGTTGTCGAAGCCGTTCCCCGTGAAGTCACCGACCAAGAATTCGGGTTCGGGTGACTGCGGAGCACTCAAGGCAACATCGTTGCCCGAGCCGGTCGCGAGGGCCGCGATCACCGGTTGACTCGCATTCATCACCACGCTGGCGTTGCCCGCCGCCGGAATGGCCGGATTCGGGGTGATCGACGCGACGGTGCTGCCGTAGGGCGGCACGGTCAGCGTCTGGTTCGGCACGTGGAAGGGGGCGAGCGTCACGGCCAGCGTCACGTTGGCCGGCGTCGGTCCGGGATTGGAGAGTCGAATCTGCGCGGTGGCGTTGTTCGCCGTCGTGACCAGAGGAAAGATCGCCGAAGTCGCGGCGGCGTGGACCCCGGTGTTGAACGACACGGTGGGGCCGGACTGTTGGAGGCCGACGATATCGAGGGTGCCCCGAAGCACGCGCACGTGCACACCGACGTCACTCATATTGACGATCTCGGTCCCGAGGTGGATCTCGGCTTGCGAATGGGGGCCGACCGCGTAGCCCTGGAACTTGGCCGGGGCGACGTAGCCGGACGAGGAGAACGTGGAGACGTTGAAGACCGCGGGCGTCGCGGTCGGGTTGTAGACGCTCAAAATGGCACTCGATCCGACGGTGGTGTCGAAGCCGGCGCCGAACCAGTTGGTGACGCCGGTCGAGATGCACGGTGCCTCGCTGGTGTGGCCCCTGGTGACCTGGACACCGACCACGCCGCCCCCGCTCACCTGAGCGCCCACGCCGAAGTAGTCGCCGTGCATACCGGCACTGGGATTGAAGCCGAACTGCTGGTACGCGTGAAGGGTGACCTCCTTCGAAGTGGCGTCGCCCGTGTTCGAGACGTCATCAATCGTGACGAGGTGCGATTGGTTGGTCGTATTCAAGAAGATCACGCGCCCCGATTCACCGAGTTTCTGATCGGAGAATCCGGTGCAGTACAGCGCGGTCGACTCGGCGCGACCGTTGAGCGCGAGCGCACTCGGGAGTTGTGAGTTGTCACCATTCTTCGCGAGAGAACTCACGACTCCGACCA
The DNA here is from genome assembly GCA_003167415.1 of Acidimicrobiaceae bacterium. Lineage (GTDB taxonomy): Bacteria > Actinomycetota > Acidimicrobiia > Acidimicrobiales > RAAP-2 > RAAP-2. The sequence continues at coordinate 10,160 of PMTF01000009.1, forward strand.
CCAGGAGGGCCGCGGCAAGGACGACCAACAGTGGCACGCGTCGAAGGCTATTCATGGTCTTCCTTCGCGTGTCGCGGATGGACCGTTCGACGTCGACCGGTGAAGAGCCACTCGAGTCGATGGACCCAACCGAATCCCAACCACACCAGGGCCCACATCAACAAAGTAAAGGCCGCGAGCAGCGCGTTGAGGGGCAATCGACGAAGCACGAGCCGGCCGGTCGGTCCGGCGGCGCCATCGTTTGATCCGGCGGTGGCGCTGACGTGGAAAATAGGCGTCCACACGTGGTCGATGGCGCGCGATGCCGGTTGACCGTCGACGTTAAGGCCAAAGGCGCTGGCCGGGGCGACACCCGCTTGGACGGTGGCGCCCGGAATCACCGGACCCGAATAGGACGAACTGGTGAAGATCGCCGTCGGTGACGTCTGTCCCGGCACGGTCTCGGAGACGATCCCGTGGAAGAGCGAGTTGGCGAACACTTCGACCGATTTCGTTTGGAACTCGAGCGACAGATCGCTCTGGCGGCCGAGGGTCGTCATCAGCACCTTGGGCACCGGGTGCAGCGGCACGGTTTGGACACCTGGCAATTCCGGCGCCGAGGAGTTCATCACGACGATCGTCGAGATGCCGGCCGGGGCGAGCAACTGCCCGAGTCGCACCGTCTCGCCCGACAGGGCCGACTCCACGGCGTTCAAGATGACGTTGCTGGTGCCCGAATCGGGCGTCGAGAACAGTGACGTCCCACCGGGGAGTCCATTGCTCGACGTCGCGGCCGCGAGCCCCGGGGCGACCGACCATCCCGCCAGGGGCAGAACGGACGGATCGCCCAGCCATAAAACGCGATATCCCCCGGCCGAAGAAGGCGACAGGGTACTCAACGATTCGGCGACGCTCGTGGTGGGCAGATCGAATCGTCCGCTCGCGAAGATCGCCGCGAACGGCACGGCCGCGACAACCAACGCCGACACGGTGAGGCCCGCGGCCACTTGGCGCCACCCGAAACCGGCCTGTCGCAGGTCGTTCTCGAGGGCACTGACGCCCAGGCCGATGAGCAGCGCGAGCATGACCATGTAGAGCGCCAGCAGCACATCGAGGTCGGGGGCGAACGAACCCATCCAGTGACGAGCGTCGAGGGCCGCGACGACCAACGTCAACGTCGCGATGGACGCCGCCTTGGAGGCGATGCGAAGTCGCTCGCCGCGACAGAGCAGGAGGCCTATGAGCGCCGCACCCGGCAATAACCAGCCGGCCCAGGACAGGCCGAACCCGCCGTCGGCGCCGCGCAGTAACTCGGGAAACGAAGGAACCGACCACGGTCCTCGCGCGAGACCGAACACGCCCAGGGCGCGTCGTCCGGCCAGTCCGACGTCGACGGTGAGGGGCAACAGAAGGATCGCCACGGTGGCCCACAACGAGCCGAGGAAGCGCCATTTGCCGGACGTGTTCACTCCTTCGTCGGTCTCGAAGAGTCGCGCGAGGAATACGCCCAGCACGATCAGCGTGACCACGATGAGCGTGGCCGGCGCCATCGCGGTGAGGATGGCGATGAGCATGACCGCGATCATTCGCTGACCAGACCAAGTGCTTCGCCATCCACGGTGACCGAACGACACCGGCTCGGCGTACGGCTGGGTGCGGAAGCCCGGTACGTCCATCAACTCGAAGAGCCGACGAACGATGAAGGGCAGGCCCGCCACCACCACCAAGACGTCGATGCGTCCCTGAGAGATCATGTCGAGTCCTAAGGGCAACGCCATGTAGGCGACCGAGGCAATGAGGCGGGCGCGGTTAGAGACGCGCCCGCGAAGCAGTCGGCTGACGCCGATGGCGCCGACGGGAATGGCGAATACCAACGCCAGTCGAGGAAGGATGCCCATTCGACCGAGGACGAACGTGCCCGCGAACGCGAGCACGGCGTAGCCGGGCGTGCCCGGTGAACCGGTACCGACGCCGTTGGGCGACCACGAGGCGAAGAAGTGACGCCACATCATCGACCAGGAATCGAATGGGGCGAGGCGCCCGATCAGCGGGAGGTGCGTGACGACGAGGTTGCGCGACCCGATGAGCCACAGCACGATGACCACGAGCACCGCGACGGCCTGCGAGCGAAACGAGGTCAGCACCCGAGCCGGTCGGCTCCGAAGCTCCATCATGGCGCTGTCGGGAATCTCGTCGAACTCTTCGTCTTCGGAGAAGGCCGCGGCGAAACCGACCGCGTCGGCGTCGAACTCGTGGTCCTCGATCGCCTCGGGCGGGAGGATTCCCCGAGCCCGGTCGAGTCCCTCGCGTAGAAAGAGGACGAAGAAGCGCTTCAGCCGACTCGCTCCTCCGTCCTGCAATCGTCGAAGCTCTTCGTCCGAGAGGACCTGGATTTCGTGACGCTGGAGCCGGCGCTCTCGAATCCGACGACGGTGGTGGAAGAGCCATCGCCACGACCCGAGGATCGCGCCGGCGCGGTCGCTGTCGCGACCCACAATGGCGAGCACGAACTCCAGGGTGTCCATGAGAAAGAGCGCGAGCAGCGTGGTGAAGGCGTAGCGACGTCCCCATCCGGTCGCCACTACGAGTAACTGATGTCGGCGCTGAAGGTCTTGACGACTGGCGCGTCGCGTGCCGACGGCGGTCACCGGTCGCTCGCCCGAAGCAATCGTCTCGCGGTGCGCGACTTTGGCCGACGGCGCGACGACGATGCGCGCGCCCGCGATCTGGGCGCGCCAACAAAGGTCCAGGTCTTCTCCCAGGACGGTAATCAACGGGTCAAAACCACGCAGCGTGGCGAAGAGGTCGCTGCGCACCAGCGTGGCGCCACCGGGCGCGACGAAGACGTCGCGCTCGAGGTCTTGTTGGCCGTGGTCGATCTCGCCCGGTTGCACGCGTTCTTGCACGACGCCGAAACGGTCGCAGGTCTGACCGACGTGCAACAGCACCATCGGATCGTTGTAGGAGACGAACTTAGGGGTGACGACACCGGCGTTCGTTCGAAACGCGGCCTCCACCATCATCTGCACGGCGTCCGGCTCCAGTCGAACGTCGTCGTGACAGAAGAGGAAGAAGGCCGAGCCTTCGACCGAAAGCGCGGCTTCATTGCACGCCGCGGCGAAGCCGCGGTTCTCATCGAGGGCGCGCACGAAGGCGTTCGGGGCGACCGCGGCGACGCGCGCCGGGACGTGTTCGGTCTCCCCGTTCGCGACGACGAGCAGGCTTAGTTCCTCGTAGTTCTGGGCCGCGAGGGAAGCAACCGCAACTTCTAATCCGGGCCCGGAACCGGTGGTAACGACGACGGCAACAACGGCCGGAGCGCGAGATTCCATCAGTCCTTAAAGGCTACTTGGCCCCTAGTGACGGACTCGGCCGCTTCGCAGATGTCGCCCGACATTTGGTCGCTGTTTCTTACGATTCGCCGCGACGACGGCGCATTTCATCGATGACGTCATTCAGTGATTCGTCGAGGGTGATGGTGGGACGCCACTTCGTAGCCCGAAAGAGTTTGTCGTAGCTGCCGCATGACACCGGGACCTCCACCGGTCGAATCAGTGACCCGTCGGTGACCAGACGCACGTGCGGCGCGATCGCCGCTATCAGACGTTGCACTATGTCGAACAGGCCCACGTCGATGCCAGAAGCGATGTTGTACACCTCGCCACTCACGCCGAATTTGATAAGCAGTCGATAGGCGCGCACAATGTCACGAACGTCGCTGAAGTCGCGTCGGGTCGAAAGGTCACCGACGACGATTTCGTCCGCTCCGTCGGCGAGGGCCTGGAGCAGTCGATTCACGATCGCCGGCACGACGAATTCGGTGGACTGACCCGCACCGAGGTGGTTAAACGGCCGCGCGATGACCACGGCCTGGCCACGTTCGCGAACGGCGTCGTGCACGACGTGCTCGGCCTCGACCTTGCTCGAGGCGTAGGGATTGGCCGGAGCTACTCGGAACGTTTCGACCAACGGAAGATCCTCGGGTCGAACGACGCCGTAGACGTCCGCCGAACTCACGAGTACGACTCTCGCCGTGGGTACCACGTGGTTCGCGGCATCGAGGACGTTCTTGGTGCCCAGGACGTTCACGCGGGTGTACCCGACCGGATTCGACCACGACGCGCCGACAGCGGTTAACGCCGCCAAATGGTAGATGGCCTCGGGCCGCACGCTCTCCAACATGGCGAAGACGCTCTTCGCGTCAGTCACGTCACACTCGCGGTCGACGCCGATCGCGTCATCACCCTGTGCGCGCAGGTGCTCGAGGAGATGATGCCCGACGAAGCCGTCGGCTCCCGTGACGAGTGCTTTCACGATCGCATCGCCATCTCGTAGGCCCGCACGTGCTGAGCCACTGAGGCGTCCCACGTGAAGATTTCGGCGCGAGCGCGCGAGCGCTGCGCGCGAAGCGCGCGTTCTTCTCGGCTCATCGTGAGGGCGGTTGTAATCACTTCGGCCAACTGATCCGCGTCGCCGACGCGAGCGAGGAGCGCGGCGTCGCCCGCGATTTCGGACATCACGGTGTCCGAAGACGTCACGACTCGCGCGCCACAGGCGAGTGCTTCGAGAACCGGCAGTCCGAAACCTTCGCCGCGCGAGGGGTAGACGACCGCGCGAGACTGGCGCAACAGAGCGGGGAGGGCCGCTTCCTCCACGAAGCCGAGACGACGAATCCTCGAGAGCGCGCCGTGACTGGCGATCCGTGCTTCGATCTCCTTGACGCCCCAGCCGGGCTGACCGGCGAGCCAGAGCTCCACCTCGGCGTCGTCGCGGGCCACCTCTGCAAAGGCTTCGAGCAACACGTCGATGCCTTTTCGTGGTTCGAAGGTACCCAGGAAGAATATGTACGGTCGCTCGGCGGGCAACTCGTGCACGCGCAACATTTCTTGGTCACCGCTCGAATCGGTCGTGAAGCGTTCGAGGTCGACTCCCAGGGTCGCCACGACCACGGGCGCGTGCCGAGGAATCTGTTCATCCAGCTGACGAGCGGTGAACTCGCTGATGGTCACGAGAACGTCGGCGTGCGTCGCCGAGTAAGCGATGGCCCGGCGAAAGAACGACACCTTGGAACGCTCGTGCCATTCGGGGTTCGTGAGGAAGGTGAGGTCGTGGATGGTCACGACCGTCGCCGTCGACGAGCGATGCGGCATGGCGTAGTGCGGTGAGTGCCACACGTCAACCGAGCGCGCGGTCGAACTCCGACCGGCCATCAGGGCCCCGTAGAAGAGACGAGAGGGCCGAGCATTGGGAACGATCGACGCAATGTGCGTCGACGGCGACCAGTCGTGCCAGCGCAACGTATCATCTCGTCGCGTGACCAGCGTGGTGTCCACACCGGTGGCGGGGACGCGGCGCGCCAGTTCGCCGATGTAGCGGCCGGCCCCGGCGAGACGAGGCGGTACGGCCGACACGTCGAGGGCCAGTTTCATTGCCACACCGCCAGGTGATCCAGGGCGAGGTTGCGCCACGTGAGCTCGGCGACCGATCGGCGTCGCGCGAGCTGATGTTCGTCATCGACACTTTCATTCAGCGCCGCCAGAAGGCCCCCGGTGATCGAGTCCACGTCGAGCGGATCGACGCGAACGACGAGGTCATTGGCCGCGACGCTGGGCGTCGTCGTGCTGGCGACCACGCGCGTGCCCGCGTGGAGCGCCTCCACCGGCGACAGACCCCACCCTTCGGCGCGCGGCACGTAGGCGAAGACGGTCGCGTCACGATAGAGAGCGAGGAGCATCGCGCGCGGCACCATACCCAGTACGATCGCGTCGCCCGTGGCGACGTCGCCCCAACCACTGGGACCGGCGAGGACGAGCGGGCCGAGATCGCTATTCGTCGCGTAGGCAATCTTGTGCGCCTCTAAGAGACGCTCGATGTTCTTGCGCGGTTCGCGCGTGCCCGCGTACAGCGTGAACGGGCCTCGTACGCCATGTTCGGCGAGCAGATCGCGAACCGACGACTCGGAGGCGGCGTGGACCGTATCCTCGTCGACCCCGAGGCGAACGGTGTGAAGGCGCGATTCGTCGATGCCGACGTCGACCAGTCGTTCGGCCAGTCCCGGTGAGGTGACGATGACTCGAAGGTCCTTGCGGTCGGCGATCAATCGGAGCCGGCGATCGTGGAAGCGGACCCCCGAGGGCGTCGAGATCCCCGGTTCATCGCGCCACAACAAGTCGTGCATCGCGACGGAATGCACGGCCCCCTTGGATCCTCCCCCGAAGGGGCCCGCCATGGACGTGGCGTGTACGACGTCGGCGTCCTTCGGGACGCCGAGGGGCCAGAACGGCCAGAGCCTCGTCAAGAGACGCACGTCGCACGGGGCCTGCACGCGCCGCAACGACAGTTCGTCATCGACCGCCCCCCGGGCTGCGAGTCCCACGACGTCCAGTGACGGATCGGCCAGCGACTGCAGCCCGGCCGCGAGACCGCGAACGTAGGTCGCGATGCCGCCGGGCTGCGGGCGGTTGAGTTGCTCGATCGAGATGGTGATCGTGCGCTTCACGATGTCCAGCCTCGCACGACCTCGTGATAGAGCGAAACGTAGGCCCGCGCCGCAGTGTCCGGGGCGAAATCGACCGCTCGAGATCGTCCGGCCGCCACCATGATCGAACGTCGCGAACCGTTGGTCCACACCTCTTCGAGCGTGTCGTACACCTCGCGGTCGTCGGTGACCAGCGCCGCGGCGCCCTCTAACAGCTCGCGGTTAATCTCGGTCGCGCGAGCGAGGGTCGGGACGCCGGCCGACAGTGCGGCGATGGCGAATGACGGAAAGCGCGCGCCGTCCGAGAGGTGAATGACCACGCGCGCGTTCGCTAAGGCGTCGCGCGCGTCCTCACGGGCGCGGATCGTGATCGCGAGACCACTGGAGCGGATCTTGTGACCGGCCTCGGTACTGGCGAGGGCGACGACACGAGAACCGTGTTGCTTGGTGAAGGCGATCAGGTGCGGCGCGAGTTCGATGAATAACTCATCCACGCCGGTGATATTGACTACGAGGTCCGCGCCCTCGATCGTCTCGTCCACGCGCGGCACCGCCGGCGGCACGACGACCACTCGACTGCGCGCCACACCCAGGACGCTGATCACTTCGTGGCTCGCACTGCGAGAGGACGCGACCAGCGTCGCGCCGCGCTGAACCGCGCGTCGTAGTTGGTTGATGCGCAAATGGGTTCGGGTCTCTCCGCGCAGCGGTCGAAGGTCGTCCACCGAGACGATCAGCGGAATCTTCAGCGTCGGTGGCGTGGCCAGACCGGCCACGTGCAACACGTCGACCGGCGGCAATAGACCGTCAATCGTGCGTCCGAGACTGCGACGCCACAGCGGCGACCAGAGCGCGCGCAGGGACAGGTGCGTTTCGTTGCTCGAGCGCGCGGAGGTTCGTGAGCGGAACCGGATGAGTTCGCATTCGCCGGTGCGATCCAGCGCGTCGGCCAGATCGGTCATGGAGTTGCCCAGCGACTCCAGTGAACCGTCCAGGTCCAGGCCGACGCGAAGGCTCGAAGGACTCACGAACCAAGAGCCAACGTTCGCATCGCACTCGTCCAGCTCGGCCAAAGCTTGGGGGCCCACCCACCGAAAGCTTCGGTACCGGTCGCCACGAGTCCGATCTGCTCATCGGCGTTGAGCAGTATCAAAGCGCCGCTCTTGCCGAAGTGCCCGAAGCTCGGCGCCGGCCAGTCCCCCATCCAGTGATGCTTCGCACCCTGGATCTCCGGACCGAGGCCCCAAGGACAGGGAGAGAATCGGCCGAAACCGGGAACGAATCCGTCGAGCTGCGGCGCGTACGGGGTGATGAGGTGGTTACGCGTCTCTTTGGCGATGCCGTCCGGTCGCAACCACGCGACGGCCAGCGTGGCCAGGTCGTTCGTTGAACCGACGACTCCGTGCGAGGGAGGTCCCTCGAGCGTGGTCGTGCGCATGCCGAAGGGTCGAAAGATACGTTGTTGCAGCCAGTTGTCGGCCGTGTTCTCACCGAGAATCGATTTCACGGCCCAGTCGACGCCGTAGTTCGAATAGATCCGCTGAGTCCCGACCGGTACGACGGGATCGCCCTCTTCGAGTCCCAGTCCACTGCTGTGCGACAGCAGGTTGGCCAGGTTCGACCCCGGGGGCCCGACGCGTTGATCGAATCGCTGAAGCTCCCAGTCGCTCTCCACGCCAAAGGCCAGTGACACGACCATCTTCGAGACCGACGCCCACGGTCGAACGTCGTCGAGGTCGCCGGCTTCGGCGATTCGTCGAACCACCCCGCCCTTTAGCGACAAGAGCACCATGGCGGGCGTGCCGGGCCACCCGTCGAGAAGGGAGTTCGTGCTCACAACACTCGATGATACTTAAGTACTTGTTTTTGATTTGACGAAGGCACCTTCAACCGAAGCTGAAATTTTCGAGTCGCGGCCCATTTTGTCTGATCTGACTGGGACGCGGCGGTACTTGCAAGAACTATGGATAATAGAGGCGTTCAATCGAGGTCGAGAGGACGAGAGAGAGATTCGACCGGTCTTGGAGACTAAGGACTAGATCTCGCGCCGTGATCGTAAATGGTGGAACCCACCAGAGAATTCATGCGGATCTTTGTGTCACACCTAGAGCCAATACTGATTCTTGTCATGACGCGTCTGAAAACAGCCCCCGATTCGCACACCGGTCAGGTGCTCTCACGATCTGTGACCTTCGTATTCGCCCTTGATCCAAACTTCGAGCAAAGGATCTTGCTCGCTAAGTGCGCAGGGGCACGTCGCTTCACAGTGAACCACCACTTGGCTCGAGTAAAGGCCAACTTGGAAACAAGGTCGTCGGAACGAGTAACCGAAGGTGAAGGCGATGCTCTAGTCGATCCAACGACGCCAGCTTTGTCATGGTCGAGGTTCTCCTTCATAAACGAATTCAACGATTGGAAGAACGGACAGTCTGAAGATTCTCCTTTGAACGAAGATGGCAGCAGGGGTTTGTCGTGGCGACACGATTTGCCCTGTGACGTCTTCGAGTGCGCCAGCGTCGATGCGGCACGCTCCCTCGAACATTTCGCAAGTTCAAGGAGTGGCCAGCGAAGTGGCCCGCCCGTCGGATTCCCTCGCTTTCAGGCCAAGGGAAAAGCAACGCCGAGCTTTCGCCTGAAAAACTACGCGACTCCGGGACAAGCGCCATTAAGCCAATCGATCCGATTCGTCGACTCATCGCACCTGCGATTACCTAAATTCGGTCCAATTAAGGTGATGACCCCTACCCGCGAAGTTCGCCGAATGATTGACGCCGGTCGGTTCCACGTTTATTCCGCCACTCTCAAAGAGTGTGCCGGACGCTGGACCGTATGCTTGACCGGTGTCGCCGCCGAACTCCACCCGGCCGAGCGCAGTCGCGCCACCCGTCACCTGGTGCCCGTTGGCGTCGACCGAGGAATCATCTCCCTCTGCGTCGCCGCGGACGCAAAAGGCACTCCCTTCGAGATTTTTGAGGGGGTGAAAACATTAAGAGAAGCGCAGCGAAGGCTCAGGACTGCGAATCAGGCCTTGGCGAGAACCAAACCAGGGTCCAAAGGTCGTCAGCGAGCCCGAGCGCGAATTGCCAAGACTCATCGCACGGTTGCCAACACTCGACGACACCTAGTCCACCAGGTCTCCGCGGCTCTCGTCACCCGATATCAGATACTTGTGCTTGAGGATCTCAATGTTGCGGGCATGATGAAGAATCGACGCCTGGCAAAGTCAGTCAGCGACGCCGCAATGGGTGAGTTAGCTCGTCAAATCCTTTACAAGGCCAAGTGGCACTGTGTTGAAGTCAGAGTTGCTGATCGATTTTTTCCGTCGTCCAAGACCTGTTCGGGCTGCGGCGTGGTCAAGACCAACCTCAATTTGTCGGAACGCACGTATTGCTGCGACAGTTGTGGTCTGTCAATCGACCGCGACCTCAACGCGGCCATCAATCTGGCCCGTTGGCAGCCAAAGGAGCCAATATCAATTGCACCACCAGCTCCGACAAGCGCTCTGCTTCTCTCGACAGCCTGATCCTTAAGGATCTGCACCGCGAAGCACGCGGGAAGAGCCGATCGTCACCCGCACAAACTTCACGATCATGTGATGAGGGTTTTGGGTCGGAATCGAGTTCTTAGACAAATGATGGTCTGGAAAGTCGGACGGTGAGCAAGCACCATTGAGCCATTCGGTTCAATTGGTCAAGGTGAACCGGTGTGTCCGAAATGGACACGCGCTGTAGAGTCTCGAAGGTGATTGCGGTTCTCAGTGGCGGCGTCGGCGCAGCGCGACTGTTGGCCGCGTTGAGTGAATCGCTCGACCCGAACGAGATCACCGCGATCGTCAACGTGGGTGACGACCTGGTCATGCACGGGCTCACGATCTGTCCCGACCTCGACACGATCATGTACACCCTGGCCGGTCGCAACAACCACGAGCTCGGTTGGGGCCTCGCCGGTGAGAGTTGGCGCGTGATGGAAGAGCTCAATGCCTTGGGGGGCGCGGCGTGGTTTCGATTGGGTGACCGCGACCTCGCCACGCATCTCTACCGCTCGCAGCGACTGAGCGAAGGCGCCACGAAAACGCAGGTCACCGCAGAACTGTGCGAGCGGTTGGGCGTAAAGGTGCGGTTGTTGCCGGTCACGAATGACGTGCTCGCCACGGTCTTCGACACCGATCTCGGACGACTGAGCTTCCAGGAGTACTTCGTTCGTCACCACCACGACGTCGCGGTGACGGCGATCGACGTCGTGGGCGCCGACCAGGCGACGGCCACACCCGACGTGCGAGCGGCCCTTGTCGAGGCCTCGCGCATCGTCATCGCCCCGTCCAATCCACTGATTTCGATTGATCCCCTACTGCGCGTGCCCGGCGTGCGCGAAGTACTCGAGCAACGACGGGACGTCGTCGTCGGCGTCTCTCCCATCATCGACGGTCGCGCCCTGAAGGGCCCGGCCGATCGTCTGCTCGCCGAACTCGGCCACGAGGTGTCGTGTCTCGGCGTGGTCGACTTCTACAAGGGGCTCGTCGGTACGTGGATCATCGACGAGGCCGACGCCGATCGCGCCGACGAAGTGCGCGGTCGCGGGGTCAACGTCACGGTCACCACGACGATCATGGCCGAGCGGGAGAACGCCCAACGACTGTGCGCGGCGGTGCTGGCGTGAACGAACTACGCGTAATCCCCCTGCCGTCGGTCGCCATGGTGAAGGACGGTGACGACCTCGTCGCGATGTTCCTCGAGGCGTTGAGCGCATCGGGAACGAACCTCGAACACCGGGACCTCGTCATCGTGACCAGCAAGGTCGTGTCGAAGGCCGAGGGCCAAGTCGTGGACTTCGACGGCACCGAAGAGCACAAGGTCGCCCTGATCGAGGGCGAGTCCGCGCGGATCCTGCGCCGACGTGGACCGCTGCGCATCACCGAGACGCATCACGGATTCATCAACGCCAACGCCGGTATCGACCTCTCCAACACCGACGACGGCACGGCGGTCTTATTGCCGAAGGACCCCGACCGGTCGGCGCGGCGATTCCGAGCCGAGATCCAGCGACGTTGCGGCGTCGATGTCGCGGTCATCGTCACCGACACCTTCGGGCGCGTGTGGCGCGTCGGGGTCACTGACGTGGCGATCGGCTCGGCGGGCGTGAAACCAGTACTCGACCTTCGGGGAACGAGCGACGCCACCGGTCGGGTTCTGGAAGTGACCGAAGTCGCGATCGCCGACGAGATCGCCGGGGCGGCCAATCTCGTGCTCGGCAAGGCCGAAGCGACGCCGTTCGCGATTGTGCGCGGTCTCGACGACGCATACTTCGGTGAAGGATCGATCAAGGAGAACGCTCTTCGTCGTTCGAACGAAGACCTCTTTCGCTAACTACACGCCGCCGAGTCGAACGTCGCCGGAGAGCTCAGAGGCCGGTGCCACGCGTTCGCCCGCCCCGACGACGCAGGTCGCGCCCAGTTGGGAGTAGCGTCCGATCACCGCGCCCGGTCCGATGATCGAGGAGCGAATGACGCAGTTGCTCTGCACGATGGCCCCGGGTAGCAGGACCGTCTCTTCCAGGACCACGTTGGCGCCGACCACGCAGTCGCAGTCCACCACCGAATTGGTGAGCGTCGCCGTGGCGTCCACGGTGCTCGAGGCGTGACGCCACGAACAGTCCACGATGTTCGTGAACTCGTGCATGCCCTGGCGCCCGTTCAATATGTCGACGTTCGCCTGGAGGTAGGCCTGGGGCGTGCCGGTGTCGAGCCAGTAGGCGCCGTCGACCATGGCGAAGAGCTCACCGGCGTGCGCGAGCGCCGGGAAGGTGTCGCGTTCGACACTCACTCGACCGACGTCGGCGATTCGCTCGAGCACGCGCGGGTCGAAGATGTACGTCCCGGCGTTGATGTTGTTCGTCGGGGCCTGATCGCGCGGTGGCTTCTCCACGAAGGCGATGACTTGACCGTCGGGCGTCGTCGGCACCACGCCGAATCTCGAGGGGTCGTCCACCGGATGCAAGGCGATCGTGGCCTCTCCCCCGTGTTCGAGGTGGAACGCCTTCAGCGTCGTGATGTTGAGGTCGGTGAGGACGTCGCCGTTGACGACGAGGAACGTCTCATCGAAGCCGAATTGCGTGGCGGCGAAGCGAATGGCGCCCGCGGTGTCGAGAGGTTCGGGCTCGACGGCGTAGTCCACGCGCACGCCCGCGATCACGTTGCTCGGATAGGCCTCGGTGAACTGCTCCGGGAGATAGCCCAAGGAAAGCACGGTGTCGGTGACGTCGTGGCGTCCGAGCCACTCGAAGACGCACTCGATCATGGGCACGCCCACGAGGGGCAACATCTGTTTGGGCGTCTCGTAGGTGAGGGGACGCAGACGCGTTCCTTTGCCGCCGACCAGAATGATCGACTTCAAGCTCAGCCCTTCGGTTTGGTCGTCGTGGTGCTCGGCTTCGTGGTGGTGGTACCCGGCCCGGTCGTCGTCGTGGCCGGTGGCGTCGTGACCGTCGTGGTGGGCGTCACGGCGGTGCTGTAGGCAACCATGGCCTTATCGGTGCCGGTGGTCGGCGGCTTCGGTACGACGTTGGCGGGATCGAAGGCCATGGTGACGCGAAGCTCGGGGGCGAACTTGATCGACGCCGGATTCGTCGTGATCTTGGGCTTCGCGCCGAAGGATGTCCAGTAGACGTAACTGACCTTGGCGGTCTGGCCCGGGTAGAGCGCGCCCTTACCCGTCGGACAGGACTGACCGTTCGTGTAGGAAGTCTTCGGGTTCGCTGTCCCTTGGTCATTCTTCGGAACGTTCATCTGGGTCGAGCTGATGATGAGTCCGGGATACTCCGCGGCGAACTGCGAGAGTGTGGCGTTATTGCCGGAGTCGGCCGCCGAGACCGGGCTGATCTTGAGCACGTTCGCGGTGAGCGCGTACATACCTTCCGCCTTCAGCGCGACGTCGGTCGCAAGGTACGGCAGGTTCTTGCCGCAGGCCTGAATCGAGAGGGCCGCGTACCAGGTGGTGCCGATCTTGGGCTGGGCTCCGGCCGGGTGCTTGGCCGGGTGCTGGTACTCGTAGCGCGCGAAGACCGTCGCGACCAGGCCGAGGACCACGATGACCGCTAAGGCTCCGTAGAAGTTGCCGGGACGGGTCTTTTTGTAGGCCTTGCCGCCTCCCGACGCCCCGACCCTACTTACCCATCTGCCTGTTGCGCTCTTAGCCACGGGGACAACGCTACTAGGTAGTGACCTATCGGCCGTCGCAGGCCGAAGCCTGCAAGGCTCTACCGGCCCTTAAAATGTTGCGCGCTGCGTTGATGTCAGCGTAATCGCAGTGACCGCATCTACGACATCGAAACTCCTCTTGACTGACCCGGTTACCGGCGTCGACGTGGTGGCACTCGGCACACGTCTGACTGGTGTAGCGAGGATTCACGCTCACTACTGTCCTACCGGCGCTCTCAGCCTTGTAGGACAGTAGTGAGACGAACTGCCCCCACCCCGCGTCATGGATCGAACGATTCAGTCCGGCCTTTTTCCTTACGCCGTTGGGCAAATACGCTTCCGGTTGCTCCGGGTCGGGTTTTCCTTTCGGTGCTAGCACCAAGTTGGCAATCCTGAGGTCTTCGAGCGCAATGAGGTCGTAATCATTCACGAGTTGCCGGCTTAACTGGTGAGCCGCATTTCTCCGCTGATTCTTGATCTTGTAATGGAGTCGCACGACCTCGTCAACTTGACGTCGACGACGATTCGATCCGCGTTGTTTGGTCGCGAGCGATCGCTGGGCTTGAGTGAGTTGATTCTGCACCTTGGCGCCAAAGTGCTGGCCCTTTTTGAGTTCACCATCGCTCGTCGCAATCTGATTCACGACGCCGAGATCAATGCCAATTTCAGAACAAGTTCGGTCTAGTGGCACCGCGGGAACGTTTACGCAATGTACGCTGAGCCACCATCTCGTTCCTTCGCGCTTCACAGTGATTGCTTTCGGTTCGCCCTTGAACGGACGGTAATAGTTAGTCTTGATCTCGCCAATCCCCTTCAGATAGAGGCGCCGGTGCTGAGGTTTCAGTTTCCAGCCACTGTCCTCTGCCCATTGGAGCGAGTCGAATCGACTCGCCGGCTTGAACCGCGGGAACCCCGGGGTTTCACCGCGCTTCACTCGCCGAAAGTAGGCACCGTAAGCACGATCGAGCCTCTTGAGCGTTCCTCGACAAAGAACTGTTCCCGAGGCGACGACTTCAGGTCGGAAATCCTTAAGGCCCTTGAGCGTTCGACATTGGTCAAAGTAGCTGACAGAACGGCGCTCCCAGGTCCATGACCCAATTCGCTCTTCGAGAGCTGCGTTGTACAACTCACATTGGTACCGCTGCTGAAGGAGCAATGCCTGGGTTTGAAGCTTGGTTGGGTGAATGCGATAGCGATACGTGCGGCAACGAGAGCCTTTTGATGTCATATATGAACACAAAGGTCGGTCGAATATCTCCAGAAAGCAAGAAAATTGAAGACCCAAAATTTTGCCACTTCCCACACGCGCCGAGTAGGGGCGGAGGGACTCGAACCCTCACTGGAGGCGGTTTAAGCGCCTTGCCTCTGCCAATTGGGCTACGCCCCCGTGCACGGATGTTGCGTTGTAACCGTAATGCATGTTAAAGAGTTTCTAAACGACATAAATTCACCAAACCCTTAACTAGGCTTGTTTTATGATTCGCGTGCGTCGTCGGGGCACGACTCGATCAACTCCCCTCGCAGTGCTGGCGTTTTCCGTCGCCGCCTTGATCATCACGCCCGTGGCGGCCCACGCGTCGAGCATCTCGACGACCCAGGCCATGATCGCCGCATTGACGAACCGGCTCTCGCGACTCGAAAAGACCAGTGAAATCACGTCCAATCAGTACGACGCCGACAAGGTCAAGCTCGCCACGATCACCGCCAACATCAAGAATCTCCAGGGCGAGGAGAAGGGCAAGCGTGCGGCGATCAAAGTGACCTCGAAGAAGCTGGTCCAGGACATCGTGCGCGCCTACGTACTCGGCGCCTCGGACGCGCAGATCCTCGCGCTCTTCAATCAGAACGCGATCCAGAGCGACTCGAGGTCGATCTACGAGACCGAAGTCATCGGCAACCTCAACCAACTGAAGCACACGTACGTGAAAGAGAAGATCTCACTCGACTCGACCATTCGACTGGTCGGTGTCCAACGAAGAGACGCCGGTCAACAGACCTACGCCATGTCACAGTTACTCGCGCTCAACATCTACAACACGAACACGACGCAAAGCACGTTGCACTCAATGACGGTGGCCTTAAAGGGCGAGATCATCGCCTACGAAATCCAACAGGGCGTCTTGGCCGCGAAGGAAAACAACCTCGCCGCCGAAGAGACCGCGATCACGGCCGCTTCGGCCGTCGGCGGCCAAACGGCGGCCAACCAAGTGACCGAAGCCATCCAACAGGCCGCGCAAACGGTCACCCTCGTCGACGTCGGCAGTTCGGCCCAGGGGCTCGCGGCCGTCAGCTACGCCGAACACGAAATCGGCGTGCCCTACGTCTGGGGAGGCGAGACCCCGGGCGTCGGCTTCGACTGTTCCGGGCTCGTCCAGTGGGCTTGGGCCCAGGCCGGCATCACGATCCCGCGAACGACCGAATCGCAGTGGCCGGACATGGTACACGTGGCCCTCAACGATCTCCAGCCCGGTGACCTGCTCTTTTACTACAACCTGGACGGTGACAACGCCGTGGATCACGTCGTCATGTACGTCGGGAGCGGTCCGTGGGGTTCCAGTACGGTCATCGCGGCGGCCCACACCGGCACTGACGTGAGCCTGGCGCCGGTCTTCACGAACGGACTGATTGGCGCCGCTCGACCGTAGGTCGTCAGCTATCGCGGACGGAATTCGATTTCGGCGAGAGAGCGTTCGAGCCGTCAGCGTTCGAAGCACCTCGAAGGAGTAGTGCAGTTTCTTATTCAGACCGTGCGAAATGGACTAGGCGCGGCGCGGCAAAAGCCAGTCGGCGACCAGCTCGGGAGCCCGGTCGCCCCACTCTTCGGCCGTGATGGCGTAACGAGCGTGGTCTTCCCACGCGCCGTCGATCTCGAGGTAGCGCTCGGCGATACCTTCGAAGCGAATACCCAGTTTCTCGACGACGCGGCGCGATGCGGCGTTGCGCGGGATGATGTTCACTTCGATGCGGTGCAACTTCAACGACTCGAAGGCGTACTGCAAAAGCACGACCACGGCTTCGGGCATCAGGCCCTGACCGGCGACGGCCTCGTCGATCCAGTAGCCGACGAAGGCCGACTGTAGCGGGCCGCGTTGAATTGACGACAACGTAATCTCGCCGAGGAAACGACCGTCTTGGAAGATGCCGAAGCCGAAACCCGTTCCCAACTGGCGTTCACGTTCGCGAATGGCGCAACGGCTCACGAAGCTGCGTTGGTCGTCGGCGAGGTGCGACGAATGCGCCGAACGGGGCTCCCACCTCAAGAGCCATTCGCGACAGCGCGTGCGCACTTCGTACCAGCTGTCGTAGTCCTGCTCGGTCATCGTGCGCAGCACGATTCGCCGGCCGTGCAGGGATATGGGTGAGTAGATGGCGGTTCGCGTGCTCATCGTGATCGAGTCCTCACTCACCCATCGTTACAGGTCGTGGGTCAATGCGCATTTCAGGGGCTGAGCAGCGACGCGGTGATGCCATCGAGGATGTCGTTCTCCGAGGTGAGCAGCTCGGTCGCGCCCGAGCGCGTCATGACCGCGGCCAACACGAAGAGGCCGGCGTGGAGCACGTCTTCGCGTCCGCGCACCATGCCCGGCCGAGCCAGGCGCGCTTCGGGAGTCTCGCTCGCCAGCCGGTCGCGCCAGAGTTCGACCGTCGCCAACGAGAGTCGTCGAAGGTGCACCGCGTCGCGGTTGTATTCCTTCAAACCCGCGTCCAGTTGGGCCAGGGTGGAGACCGAACCGGCCAACCCGACCAGACGAACGTTTCCGACGAGCGCCGAGAAGTCCGGCACCGCCGTCCAGGCGCGGTCGAGTTCCGTCTCGATCATCGAGCGGGCCGCGGCGGCGCTCGCGGCACTGACGACGCCCTTGCCGAGGGCTCGCTCCGTGACCCGCACGCACCCCAACTGCATCGAATAACTCTCCAGAACGCCGTCGATCTTCACCGCCAGTTCCGTTGATCCGCCGCCGACGTCGACAATGAGCGTCGATCGTTCGTCCGGCGGAAGACCCGACGTGGCCCCGACGTAGGAGAAGGTGGCCTCCTCGTCACCGGCCAGGATCCTCACCTCGACGCCGGTTCGACGCCGCGCCTCATCCAAGAAGTCTTGACCGTTGCGGGCGTCGCGCACGGCCGACGTCGCCACGAGTAGACCGCGATCGACGCCCGCTTC
Source organism: Acidimicrobiaceae bacterium (assembly GCA_003167415.1). Taxonomy (GTDB): domain Bacteria; phylum Actinomycetota; class Acidimicrobiia; order Acidimicrobiales; family RAAP-2; genus RAAP-2. The sequence goes on from PMTF01000009.1 coordinate 27,974, forward strand.
GTCCATGAAGGCGCGGTACTCACTCAAGACGTCGTAGGAGCGCTGCAACGCTTCCGGCAACAACGTGCCCGAGGCGTCGACGCCCTGGCTGAGTCGCGTGATTCGCGTCTCTCGACGAAGCGTCTCGTTTCGCTCGTTGACGATCAGCAGTCGGGTGGAGTTGCTGCCGCAGTCGAGCGCCGCAACGACCTCAGCCACGAGGATCCTCCAACGTCAACTCCGGCAGATCGACTTCGTGGGCCACGAGTTCGCCGACGGGATCGCTCGCCCCTACGAGGAAATTGGCGAGGTGAGCGTGCAGGCACTTCACGCCGACGCGCGTACCGCCAACGCCACCGCTCGCTTGGGCGCCGTCGGTTCGCACGGTGGCGCGACTACGGCGTGCGGCGTACTCCTCGTGCGTCTTTCGTAACGCCTCTTCGTCGACCAGCTCTTCGAATCGGTGGACTCCCCCACTGCCTTCCAGTCGACTGACCGCGTCGTGCAACTCCGGATCGACGAGCCAGAAGAGCGTCGGCATCGGCGTGCCGTCACGCAGGTGTGGTTCGTTCTCGATCACGACCGGGCGCCCGTCGAGTCGTCGCACCGCGACGGCGCATCGCCCCGAGAGGGGCCGACCGAGGTACTCCTCGACCGCGGCGAGGTCGCCGGGCGACGCGTCGCGGAAACTCAACGCCAGAACTCAAGGGTGCGCACGAGGCGCGAGAGAAATGCTTTCGCCGACGATTGGTGCTTCGAGGCAGTCGTGGCGTTCGACGCCACGAGCGACGAAACCGACGAGGGCGAGACGAGGGGCTGCAGTCCCGGGTCGCCGATACTCTGATCGGCGCTGCCCGGCCCCACGCCCGGCAGGACTTGGATCAGGCTCTGGCCGGACGAAACGAGTTGGTACTGCTCACGGGCCAGGAGAATCGCCGCGGCTTTGGAGTCGATCGACTTAGCCTGAAGCGTGAGCGCTCGCTGTTGCGCCTTGATGGCGTTGATCTGCGCACCGGTGGCGTTGAGTTCACTCTGTTGGTGCCAGATCTCGGACAAGGGGAACCATCCGACCAGCATCACGACCGCCGTCGCGACGGCGAGGGGCACCATCCAACGGTTGCGATCACGAGTTACCAAGTTATTTGAAGTTGACACCTGCCGCCCCCGACAAAGACGATGCACCAAGAAAACGGGCCTGATTCCCGAGTTGTTCCTCAAGTCTCAGCAACTGATTGTACTTCGCTACTCGGTCGGTACGTGCCGGCGCACCACTTTTTATCTGACCGGCGTTCGTTGCGACCGCGAAGTCAGCGATGGTGGTGTCTTCAGTTTCGCCGGATCGGTGCGAAATCACAACTCCGTAACGATTTTCGATTGCCAAACGAACGGTGTCGAGCGTTTCACTCAGCGTTCCAATCTGATTCAACTTGACGAGAATGGCATTCGCGACGCCGAGATCGATTCCCTTTTGCAAGAGTGACGTGTTCGTCACGAAGTTGTCGTCACCGACGAGTTGGATCTTGGTGCCGAGGCGCTTGGTCAACGTGGCCCAGCCGTCCCAGTCCTCTTCGGCCATGCCGTCTTCGAGCGACACGATCGGATAGCGATCGACGAGGTCGGCCCAGTAGTCGACCATCTCGTCGCTGGAGAGCACGCGACCTTCACCGTCGAGATGATAGGCACCGTCGCGGTAGAACTCCGACGCGGCGGGGTCCAGAGCGATGGCGATGTCACGTCCCGGTTCGCGGCCGGTCGATTCGATCGCTTCGACGAGCACCTTCACCGCCGTCTCGTTGTCCGGAAGGTCCGGCCCGAAGCCGCCCTCGTCGCCGACCAGTGTGGATAGGCCCTTGGTGGTGAGCAGTTTCTTGAGAGCGTGGTAGGTCTCGGCGCCCCACTGCAGCGCTTCGGAGAACGTCGCCGCGCCAATCGGCATCACCATGTACTCCTGGAAGTCGATCGAGTTCTTGGCGTGCGCGCCACCGTTGACCACGTTCATCATCGGCACCGGCAGTACGTGGGCGTTGACGCCGCCGAGGTACTGGAAGAGTGGTCGGTCGCACTCCATGGCCGCGGCCTTCGCGGTCGCCAAGGAGACGGCCAGAATCGCGTTGGCGCCGAGGCGAGCCTTGTTCGGGGTGCCGTCGAGATCGATCATCGCGAAGTCCACTGCGCGCTGATCTTGCGCGTCGAAGCCTTCGAGGAGATCGCTGATCTCACCGTTCACGTACTCGACCGCGTTCTGTACGCCCTTGCCGCCCCACGCGTCGCCGCCGTCACGCAGTTCGACCGCTTCGTGGATCCCGGTCGAGGCGCCCGACGGCGATACGGCGCGACCGGAGGCGCCCGATTCCAGATGGACGTCGACTTCGACGGTCGGATTGCCCCTCGAGTCAAGGATTTGGCGTCCCAGGACTATTTCGATCGCACTCATGACGCTGCTCCTCTTCGTTTTGACTCACAGGTTACTAGAGGTCGGATTTCACTCTGGAAGATGTTCGGCGCTGCGAATCTCGTCACGCAACCGACGCGCGCGATCGCGCAGGACCCCTTCTAAATCGACACCGGCCCACTGGGCCATCTCCACCAGTGCGGCGATCGCGTCGCCCCACTGGTGATCGACATCGGAAGAGGACTCCGCGTCGTCGACGCCGTCGTGACGAAGCGACAGTGATTGCACCGCGGCGAGTGCCGTCGCGCGTGAATCCTCAGCGTCTCGACGACGATCCACCAGCGTCACCTTGCGCAACAGTTTCGTGTACAGGATCAACGCCGGTAGCTGCCAAGCGATGCCGTCGGTCACGCTCTCGCGCCCTTTCTCGTCGCGTTTGAGAATCTCCCAACGCTGCGCGACTTCATTCGAATCGTTCACTCGCACGTCACCGAACACGTGGGGGTGGCGCCCGATCAACTTGTCGCGCACCCTGTCGGCGATCGTGGCGAGGTTGAACAGATCTTCCTCGTCGCCGAGTTCGGCGTGAAAGACGATCTGGAACAGCAGGTCGCCGAGCTCCTCTTCCACGTGGGCCGCTTCCTCGGAGCGCTCGTCGTCCTCGACGCGTACGAACGCCTCGAGAGCGTCAAGCGTCTCGTAGGCCTCTTCGAGCAGGTGTCGCGTCAGAGAGGCGTGCGTCTGCTCCTGGTCCCAGGGACATTCGAGACGAAGCCGGCGCATGAGGGCCACCAGGTCGTCGATCGCCTCACCGGCCGTGCGCAGTCCGTCGATCCAGAGTGACGTCAGGTGATCGACGTCGCCGAAGGAGACCAACTCCCCCGCGGAAAGTTCCGTGATCACTTCATCACTCAGTCCCACGTGATGCACGACCGTGACGATGGTCGATTTCGGAATTCGGTCGGCGACGCTCGCGAGTACTTCGCTCGAGTACGTCTGCAACACCAGCAGCGGACCCGGTCCGCGCAGCGGTTCAGTGTTGGCGAGGGCGTCGACGACGCGCAGTCCGCTCGCCATCGGGTCTCGTCCGAGCGAGGCGCACACGACGTCGATGACCGAGACGGCCGGCTCGAGCACGGTCGTGACCGCGTCGGACGCCACCAAGAGTTCAACAGTTCGTTCGGCCACCACGGGCGAACCGGGCACCGCGTAGACCACCTCGCCGCCGGGGGCGTGGCGCGCCAGTTCGATGAGGTCGTTGGCGATGGCGTCGTAGAGCGCCTCGAAAGACTCGGCGGACTCGTAGAGATCGTCGTAACTCGCTACGTCGAGAAACGCCGCCGCGGCCGGGTGGACCCGGGTTCGCAGTCGCACCACGGGTGCGTCACGAAGCAGTTCGTATGTGCGACGAGTTATCAAATCGGCGTCACCGGGACCGAGTCCGACGACTCGAACGACCGGCTTCACTTATAACGAGCCGCGCCGACGGCGAGCGCCGCAATCGTCTCGGCGCCGACGGCCCCGCTCGAGGGCAGCGCCGGAGCGAAGACGGCCGGGCCGGTCGTATTGAGTCCCCAACGACCGAAGGAGGGGTCGATGGCGATCGCCGAGTGGTAGTAGAGGATGCTCTCCTTTTCGGTGTTGGCCCCGGTGGCGTTCGCGTTCTCGAGGTCACTGAGAATCGCGTCCTCAGCCTTGGCGAAGGTCGTTGTCGTACGCGCTACGAACAACGCGGCCGTCTGGCCGTCGTAAGTGATCTGTTCGGGCGTCGTCGAGAAGGTATTCAAAGGATTCGAGATCGTGGCAGTTCGAACACCGCTGTACGAACTGCTCGACGGGCCGAAGCAGCCATAGGCGCCGCCCTTTTGCCCCGTCGGGTCGGCCGAGAACTTCTCAGCCAATGCGGCGACGCTCATGCCGGCCTTCTCGGACGCGTCAAATGCCGCGACCTGCGCCGGATCGACGACGGCCACGCTTGCGCAGATGTAGTCCGAGGTGTGCGTTGCGTAGTACTTCTTCATCGACGCCACCGTGAGCGGAATCGTCGTATTGAGCCGGGCCACGAGATCGAGTGAGGCGGCCTGGGACGCGACTTCGAAGTTGCGCATCTCGGTGGACATCTCGGCGAGCGCCTGCGCCGAAGTCCCCTTGCACGGGGTGCTCGACTCTTGCGAGGCGGAACTCAACTCGCCCTCCAATGACGTCTTGGCATTGGCCAATTCCGCGGCGTCGGGGTGATACTTCAAGGTCGTGGTGGCGTAGTCGTCGATGGCGAGACCTTCCACGCGCAGATTGGCCCACGCCGCGGCGGCCGCGGCGGTGACCGACGAACCACCGGCACCCGGCGCGAAACTCGTCGTACTCAACAGCGCGACGTAGCACGCAAGAGTGGGATGGGTATCAATCACCGCCAATTCATTGCGAACGGTGGAACCCGAGACCGTCGATCCGTTCACCGAGATACCCGATGAGTTGATGCTGAGTCCAAAGAGCGTCGCACCGATCAGGGCGATCACCAACAGAGCTACGAGACGGCGCACCCCGCAATGCTACCGAGTCACGCGTGGGCCTCTTCGGCCACCGCGACCAGCGAACGCACCATCTCGAGCAGCGCGCGCGGCGTCGCCCCCTCGTTCGAGACCTCGACGCGCAGCTCCTTGGTCCCCTCGTCGTAGGCCCGAGAACCGAGGGTTCGGCGAAGTCGTAACTGCTGGCTGAGGGTCAGTTCGAGCGGTCCGATCTTGACCACCGGCTTGGTGCGGATCCCGACCCGAGCGGGCAACACGACGACCGAACGCACGCCGTGCTCAATGCACTCGAGGCGCAGTTCGCCCAATTCCAGCAGTCCCCGCGCCGGCGCCGGCAGTGGCCCGTAGCGGTCGAGCCATTCGTCGCGCAGGTCGTGGAGCTCGTCGAAGGTGGTGACGCCCACCAGTCGGCGGTAGGCCTCGAGTCGGGCGTCGTCGGCCTCCACGTAACTCTTGGGGAGATGGGCCTCGCCGGGCACGTCGAGATTGATCGATACGACCTCGGGCACGACGAAACCCTTCGCGTCAGCGACGGCCTCGGCGACGAGCTGCACGTAAAGGTCGTAGCCGACGGCCGCGACCGGGCCGGACTGGTCGTGACCGAGGAGATTGCCGGCGCCACGGATCTCGAGGTCGCGCATGGCGATCTTGAAGCCACTGCCGAGAGCGGTGTTGTCGCCAATGGTCCGCAGTCGCTCGTAGGCGGTCTCGGAGAGCACTTGATCGGCCGGGTGGAAGAGGTAGGCGTAGGCGCGTCGCCCACTGCGGCCGACGCGACCACGGAGTTGGTGCAGCTGTCCGAGACCGAGTCGTTCGGCGCGGTCCACGATCAAGGTATTGACCGAGGGCAGGTCGATGCCCGACTCCACGATGGTGGTACACACCAGCACGTCGAAGCGGCCCTGCCAGAAGTCGACCATCACCCGCTCGAGCGTGCCCTCGTCCATCTGTCCGTGAGCGACCGCGATGCGCGCGTCGGGCACGAGTTGACCGAGTCGCCGAGCGACCTGGTCGATGTCCGAGACCCGGTTGTGCACGAAGAAGACCTGGCCCTCGCGCAACAGTTCTCGCCGCATGGCCTCGACGACGGCCGGTTCGTTGAACTCCCCGACGTGCGTGAGAATCGGTCGCCGATCGGCCGGCGGCGTGGTGATCATCGAGAGGTCGCGGATGCCGACGAAGGCCATCTCGAGGGTTCGCGGGATCGGGCTGGCACTGAGCGTCAAGACGTCGACGCCGATCGAACGGGCCTTGATCGCTTCTTTGTGCGTCACGCCGAATCGTTGCTCCTCGTCGACGACCAGCAGACCGAGGTCCTTGAAGCCGACGTTCTCGGACAACAGCCGGTGCGTGCCGATGACCACGTCGACGACGCCGTCCTTCAGTCCCGCGATCGTTTCCTTGCTCTCGGCGTCGTCGACGAAGCGACTGAGCATGGTCACCTTCACCGGGAAGCCGGCGAAGCGGTCGCTGAAGGTGGCGAAGTGCTGGCTCGCCAGCAACGTCGTCGGCACCAACACCGCCGCCTGCTTCCCGTCCTGGACCGCTTTGAACACCGCGCGGATGGCGACCTCGGTCTTGCCGAATCCGACGTCGGCGCAGACCAGTCGGTCCATCGGACGCGCCAACTCCATGTCGGCCTTCACGTCCTCGATCGCCTGGGCCTGGTCGGCGGTCAAGGTGTAAGGAAACAAGTCCTCCATCTCGCGTTGCCATTCGGTGTCGACGCCGAAGGCGTGTCCGACGGCGACGGTGCGCTGGCGGTACAGGTCGACCAACTCCTGGGCCACCAAGAAGGCCGCGGCGCGCGCCTTGGCGCGGGTCTTTTGCCACTCGGCGCCGCCCATGCGCGAGAGCGCGGGGTGTTCGCCGCCCGAGTAGGGAGTGAGGGCGTCGATCATCTCGGTCGGCCAGTAACTGCGCCCGTCCTTGAATTCGAGAATTAAGTAGTCGCGCGTGGTGCCGTTGATCGCCCTCGTCGTCGTCCCCGAGAAACGCGCCACGCCGTGCTGACGATGGACCACTAAAGCGCCAACGGCGAGGTCGTCGAAGAAGCCGTCGACGTTGCGCGTGCGCGTGCGCGCCGCTCGGTGCACGGTCCTTCGACCGGTGAGGTCGCTCTCACTCCACACCACGACTTCGGGATCGTCGACGCTGAATCCCGACGCCAAGGAGCTTTCGAGCACGGTGAGTCGCACGTCGAGCACCGTGGTGGCGTCGGTCGAGACTTCCAGCCCTTCGCCGCGCAATTGGTCGGCCATCCGTTCGATCGCCGCCGCGTTCGACGTGAGCACCACGCCGCGACGTTTGGTCGACCACCCTCGAACGTGCGCGGCGATGCGCGCGGCGTCGCCCTGGACGATCGGGGGCGACGTGAGATTGAGCGGTCCTCGCTCGCCGGCGAGCGACGCGTCGAGGGCGACGTCGATACGACCCTCGAGGACTCGAGACCAACCCTGGTGCAAGAGCGGAATCTCCGCGGTCGCCTTCCACGTCGCCGCCACCGCGTCGGTCAACTCACGCTCTTCGTCGAGCAGCTCCGCCAGTCGGCTCTGCACTCGGTCGGGCTCGACCACGACCACGGTGGCTCCGACGACGTCATCGAGCAGCGTGCGCGGGGCGTCCACGAAGAGGGGCATCCAGCCCTCCATTCCGTCGAAAAGCTGGCCCGTGGCCAGTCGGTCGAAGGTCGATCGACCCCACGGCGCGAGATCGATCATCCGTTCGGCGCGTTGACGCGCGTCGGGAGTTAACAGCCATTCGCGCGCCGGGGCCACCAGCACTTCGTCGAGGTCGTGCAGCGAACGCTGGTTGGCGATGTCGAATGACGTCAGTCGCTCGACCTCGTCGCCGAAGAAGTCGAGACGAATCGGCTCGTGACCCTGCGCCGGCCAGAGGTCGACGATGCCGCCGCGAACGGCGAACTCGGCGCGGTGCTCGACCAGGCTCTCGCGGCGATAACCGAAGTGCGCGAGCGACGCGATGAACTCGTCGCGGTCCAGTTCGCTCCCCCGGCGCGCGACCAGTGGCGCGACGATCGATTCCGGCGAGAGGACCTGAGCGATCGAGCGGGCCGACGCGATGATGACCCGCGGGCCGTCGTCCTGCGCGAGGCGCCAACGCAACAGCGCTCTCGTGGCCATGACCTGGTTGTCGGGGCTGACGCGCTCGAGCGGGTGCGTGTCCCAGCCTGGCCATAGGGCGACCTCGTCGGCGGGTCCGAGCAGCGCGGCGACCGAATCGCGTAACTGTTCGGCTTCGTTCGACGTCGCCACCACACCGAGGGTGAGGGGATTTTCGAGGGCGTAGGCCGCGACGGAGAGCGGGGTCGCGAACGAACCGGGTGAAAAGGTGCCGCTGGCGTTCTCGGCGCGGACCGATGGTGCGACGCGCTCGAGGACCCGTCGCAGGCCCGTGGCTTCACTCACGAGCGGTTGACGCGTTGTTGGGCATCCTCGAATTCATAGTCCAGGAGTATCTCCAACGCGTCGGCCGCGGCGGCGACAAACTCGGCGGCGGCGAGCTTCCTCGCGCCGGTGGGACGTTGGAGCACGTAGTCGGCGCCCTGCTCCTTCGACGGTGGCTTGCCGATGCCGATTCGCAACCGGGAGAAGTCGTGGGTGCCGAGCGTCTGGGCAATGGAGCGCAACCCGTTATGGCCCGCGAGACCGCCGCCGAATTTGAATTGGAGCCGTCCCGGTTCGAGGTCGAGTTCGTCGTGCGCGATGACGAGGCGCGAGAGGTCTTCGAGCGACGTTCGTCGCAACAGCGGCGGCAGCGCGGCGCCTGATTCGTTCATGAACGTCGTCGGCACGGCCAGGGTGATCGGTCCGCGTTCCGTTGACACGGTGGCGCTCAGCGCGCGCTGTCGACTCTCGTGCGTTAGTCGAAGACCGCGACGTTCGGCAACGAGCCGTACGGCGTCACCACCCACGTTGTGCCGTGAACCCTCAAAGTCCGAACCGGGATTGGCGAGTCCGATGATGACCAGTGTGCTCGCACTCCCGCGTCGGTCGTGGTCGCGAAAGCGCCGAAGCGCCACGACGGACTATTCCGCCACGATTTCGGTCTCGGTCTCGACGGCCACCTTCGCGGGAGCCGTGGTGCGACCGGGACGAGACGTGACGACGGAGACGGTCGGGTCGCCGGCGGGCTCGACACCCTTAGGCAGTTCGAGCTCCTCGACGCGGATGGTGCCGCCGACCTTGAGGTCCGAAATGTCGACGTCGATGTGAGTGGGAATCTGGTCGGGGCGGGTGCGCACCTCGATGGAGAACATCTGCTGGTCGACTTCCCAGTCGGCGTGCCGCACTTCGACGGCGTCGCCGATGATGTGCAGGGGAACTTCGACCACCACGGCCTGGTTGGGGTCGACCACCTGGAAGTCGACGTGCGCGACGGTGCCGCGCACCGGGTGACGCTGGATGTCACGGGCCATTACGAGGAACTTCTTCCCGTCGGCGTCAAGCTCAATCAAGGAGTTGATGCCCTGTTCACCGGAGACGGCGGTGCGAAATGACTTGGCCTCGACCGCGATCGCGAGCGGCTTCACGCCCTCTCCATAGACGACGGCCGGGATCGAACCGGCCAGGCGCATGCGTCGGGCGTTGCTCGAGCCCTTGCCCCGGGTAGCGGTGGCGTTCAAAGTGGCGTGTGACATCGAAACTCCTGTTGAGTGGCTGGCGCGATAATGGCACGCACAGGAAATCCAGTCTAGCCCGACTCGAGCCAGGACCCCAAGGTCAGAGGAGGTTCTCGCCGCCGAAGATGTCCGACACCGAAGCGTCCTCGAAAATCGCCGAAATCGCGTTGGCGACGATGGTGGCGATGGAAAGGATCTCGAGATTCTCGAAGCGGCGTTCCGGTCCCAGCGGCAACGTGTCGGTGACGATCACGCGACTGATCGGGGCGTTGAACAACCGGTCGACGGCCGGCGGCGAGAAGACGGCGTGGGTGGCCATCACCCATATCTCCTCGGCGCCATGTGCCTTCAAGAGGTCGCACGCCGCGACGATCGTGCCGGCGGTATCGATCATGTCGTCGATCAACACGCAGTGGCGGCCGTTCACGTCACCGACGATGTGGCGAGCCTCGGCGATGTTGGCCTGGCCGCGTGGTCGCGTCTTGTGGACCAACGCAAGGTCGCAGCCCAGATGCTGGGCGTAGCGTTCGGCGACTTTCACGCGACCGGCGTCCGGGGCCACGACGACCAGGTCGTGCGGGTTCTCGGCGTGGGTGATGAGGTACTCCTCGAAGACCGGTGCGGCGACTAGGTGGTCAACCGGGATGTTGAAGAATCCCTGGATCTGACCCGAGTGGAAGTCAACTGAAAGCACTCGACTGGCGCCGGCCGCCTGGAGCATGTCGGCGATGAGTTTGGCGGTGATCGGCTCGCGGCCGGCCGACTTTCGATCCTGTCGCGCGTAGCCGTAGTTGGGAATGACCGCGGTGATGCTCTTGGCCGAGGCGCGCTTGGCGGCGTCGATCATGATGAGCTGCTCCATCACGGCGTCGTTCACCGGCGTCGCGTGTGTCTGGACGATGAACACGTGGGCGCCGCGAATCGACTCGTCGAAGCGGCAGTGGATCTCGCCGTCGGCGAACTCGCGCAGATTGGCCTCGGTGAGCGTGATGCCCAACTTCTCGGCGATGTCCATCGCCAAGGCCGGGTGACAGCGCCCCGTCACCATAACGAGGCGTCGTTTGGCGAGTGTCTCCACGGCGACAGCGTACAGGTTTACGAGGGGCTGTTTAGGGGGCTCGGAAAGAGAAGGGCATGACGACCTCACCGGGGGCGATCACCGCACCGGGCACCAGCACGACGAAGGACTCGACGCGCGCCTCGGCGCCGATGCGCGCGTTCGTCGCCTCGACCGTGGACACTTGGGCGAACTCACCGACGAACACGTCGTTCAAGATGGCGTTCGGCCCAATGCGCGCTCCCCGCTCGATGACGCAGTGACCCTTCAAGACCGTGCCCGGGAGGAGCGAGACCTCGGGGGCCAGTTCGACGTCGGCGTCCACGTAGGTGTTGAGCGGACTCCAGATCACGACGCCGCGGCGGAGCCACTTCTCGTTGATCCGTCCGCGCAACACCGACTCGGCCCCGGCCAACTGCACCAGGTCATTGACACCGGCCGCTTCACTAGAGTCCTCCAGCAACAGCGCCTGCGTGACGTGACCGGCTTCGTGCAAGACCGCGATGAGGTCGGTCAGGTAGTACTCGTGCTTCGCGTTCTGACGACCGACGCGCCGCAGCGCCGGACCGAGGAGGCTGGCGCGCACCACCATGATCGAGGTGTTGATCTCGGTGATCAACCGTTCGTCGGCGCTGGCGTCGCGCTCTTCCACGATTCTCGCGATGGCCCCGTTCTTCGCGTGCACGATGCGCCCGTAGCCCGACGGGTCCTCGACCTCGGCCGTCAAGACGGTCAACGCCGCTTGACTCTCGCGGTGCACGTCGAGCAGTCGCGCCACGGTGCTCGGTCGCAGCAGCGGCGTGTCACCGGGCAGGATCAGGACGTCGCCGTCACTCGCGCCCAGTTCGTCGTCGATGGTCGGCAGCGCCACCGAGACCGCGTGGCCGGTGCCGAGTTGTTCGCTCTGTTCGACGAACATGAGATTGACGTCGGCGCGGGCACGCTCGGTCAGCGCTTTTTCGACCCAGGTGGCGCCGTGGCCGACGACCACCACCGTCGCGCGCACGTCCTCTTGCGCCGCGGCGTCCAGCACGTAGAGCACCATGGGCCGTCCGCAAAGGTGGTGGAGCGGCTTGGGACGGGTCGACTTCATCCTCGTTCCCTCGCCCGCGGCGAGTACCACGACGCAGGTTGGTCGGCTCACGTATATATCTTTACCATTCTTCTTCTACGATTCCAACCGTGAGCGATTTCACGTACGACGAGTTCTCCTACTTCCACGAGAACATGAACGAATGGAACATCGAACCATTCGTGCCGAATGTCCGACGTTTCTTCGTCACCGTCGACGGACTGCGACAGTTGAGCGGACTGCGTTGGGGCAACGGTGATCCGGAGGTGACATTGCTACACGGCGGCGCACAGAACGCCCACACCTACGACACGGTCGCGCTCGCCCTGTCACGTCACTCACTCATCGCCCTCGACCTGCCCGGTCACGGTCACTCCGATCCCTCGATCTATCCCGCGTCGGCGATCGCCAGTCACGCGCTCGACGTCGCGCGCGCGCTCGAGCAATTGATCACGCCACCGCGTCCACTCGTCGGGATGTCCCTCGGTGGCTTGACGGCGCTGCTGGTGGCGCACGACCGTCCGGACCTCGTGAGCGCGCTAGTTCTCATCGACATCACGCCGGGGGTCAACGCCGACAAGGCGCGCCACATCACCGACTTCGTCAACGGTCCGACGTCATTCGAGGACTTCGATGCGTTGCTCGATCGCACGAAGCAACACAACCCGACGCGCTCGGAGTCGTCGCTACGCCGCGGCATCTTGCACAACGCGTTGAGGCGCGCCGACGGTTCGTGGGTGTGGCGACACCAACAACACGGCAAGTCCGATCTCGAGGCGCCCGCCGCCGGCGACCTCTGGGAGAAGCTCTCGGAGTTATCGATGCCGGTCACGCTGGTACGCGCCACGGGAACGGGTTCGGTCGTCGACGACGAGGACGAGGCCGAGTTCGTGCGACGGCTCCCGAACGCGACGATCGTGCACGTGGCCGACTCTGGTCATTCGGTCCAGGGCGACCAGCCATTAGTCCTGGCCGCTCTCCTCGAGCATCACGCACTGGGGGTGGTCTAGCTGGCGGGGGAGGGCTCGAACCTCCAACCTACGGATTCAAAGTCCGTCGTTCTGCCGATTGAACTACCCGCCACCTCTGATGCTGGGACAATCTTCCGAGATTCTTAGCGAATGTCTGGAGACGCTTAACACCAACCAGCAACACTAGAGCCTGTACCAATGATCTGAGAAAGCCGCGCCGTGACCACCGTCCCACATTCGAACTCTTACATCGCGATCGTCGACGACGACGCCGCGATTCGTAGCGCCCTCGGACGGGCCCTGCGGATGGAGAACTACGACGTCGAACTGTTCGACGACGGCGTCAGCGCCCTCAAGTCAATTCAACTGCGCGCACCCGACGCCATCGTGCTCGATCTGCAACTTCCCGACATCGACGGACTCGAGATCTGTCGGCGCATCCGGCGTTCCGGAGATTCGACGCCGATCCTGATGCTCACGGCGCGCGACGCCGTGAACGACCGCGTCGCCGGTCTCGACGTGGGTGCCGACGACTATCTGGTGAAACCGTTCGACCTGGCTGAGTTGTTGGCACGACTCCGCGCCCTGTTGCGACGTCACAACCTCATCGAGGGCGACGGCGCCGTACTTCGCTTCGAAGACCTTTCGCTCAACCCGCAGACCCGTGAGGTGCGCCGCGGGAATCGTCCGGTCGAGCTCACGAAGATCGAGTTCGACCTCTTGGAGCTCTTCTTGCATCATCCGCGACAGGTCCTCACGCGTGATCAGATCCTCGACCTGGTGTGGGGCTACAACTTCGACTCCGGGACCAACTCCCTGGCCGTCTACATTGGCTATCTTCGCCGCAAGCTCGAGGAGGCCAACGAAGTGCGTCTGATTCAAACGGTGCGCGGCGTGGGCTACGCGCTTCGCGCCACGTGACCTTTCGATCGCGCGTCATTTCCGCGACGGTTGCGGCCGCCGCAATCGCCGTCATCCTCGGTTGCTTCGCCTCCTTCGTGACGACGCGCAATTCGCTCATCCACTCGGTGGACGTATCACTCAGTACTGAGTCGACCCAGATGGGCCACGGCGGACACGATTTTCACATCGGCTTTTACCTGGTCCTGCCGAGCGGCCAAACGGTCGGGGGGAGCGTGCCGATCGACGCCACGGTACTGGCCGTCGCCGAGGGCAAGAGCGCGCAAGTCTTTCGCACCGTCGCGATCGGGTCGCACAACTACCGTGAGCTCATCGTGCCCCTCCCCGCCAATTCCGTGGAAACGTGCGCCAACGGCACTGAGTGCGTGATCCCAACCACGTCGGCGGAGCTCTTCATTACTGACATCGACGGACAGGTGAACGAGTTGCGTACTCTCGTCCGCACGTTGACCTTCGTCGCCGTCGGCGGTCTCTTGCTCGCCCTCGGGCTCGGGCTATTTCTCGCTCGCACTGCTCTTCGGCCGCTCGAGCAGGTAACCAACGAGATTGAAACGGTGGCCGAGACCAGTGACCTGGGGTACCGCCTCACCGAAGGCGACGACGACGAACTCGGTCGACTGCGACGCGTGTTCAACCGATTGCTGTCGACGGTGGAGAGCAGTCAAATATTGCAGCGCCAATTGGTACTCGACGCCAGTCATGAACTGCGAACTCCCCTCACCTCGTTGCGTACGAATGCCCAAGTCCTTAGTCGCGCCCAGGAGTTGAATCCGGAGGACCTTCGTCGACTCACCGACGACATGGTCACGCAGGTGGACGAGTTGGCCGCGCTCGTCACCGACCTCGGCGAACTCTCGCGCGGTGAACGAAGTGAAGGCGTGATCGAAACTCTGCGGCTGGACGAGTGTCTCGATGAGTGCGTTGACACGGCTCGCACCCACGCGCGCATCAAGGAGATCACGATCGACGTTGACGTCGAGAGTTCCAACGTTCAGGGACGACGAGATCGGCTCGAACGCGCCATTTCGAACCTGCTCACCAACGCGATCAAATTCACGCCGAGCGGCGGACGCATCGTGGTCGAGTCCCGCGCGGGCACGATCTCGGTGAGCGACAGTGGCCCCGGTATCGCCGAGGCCGACCGACCGTTCATCTTCGACCGCTTCTGGCGCTCCGCGTCGGCGCGAGCCCTTCCCGGTTCGGGACTCGGACTCTCAATCGTCGCCCAAGTGGTGGCCGAACTCCAGGGCAGCGTGTCGGTGGACCGCGACCCGGATCTCGGGGGCGCTCGCTTCACGATCACGCTGCCAATTGCCGACGAAACCTAGCGATCGCACGACATTGCCTCAAATTTGCGGCGCTTCTTAGGCCCTAACTTTCGACTTCTTAAGCAGGGATGGGAGAATGGAACTCCAAGGAGATCGATGACCCCCTCGAAGCGGACCCCCCAACAACGCGATCGACGATTCGCGCGCGTTCGCCACGTCACCCAAGCAATCTTCTTGGGTTCGTGCGCGACGTCGGCGCTCTTCGTCGGGTACGCGGCCAACGCCGCCCATACGCTCACCACCGTCCCGGCGACGACCACGACGACGACCACGACGACGACCACGTCCGCACCGACAACGACCAGCACCGTCCACCGGACGACGCCGACGACCACCGTGCCGAGCACGACCGTGACGACCACGCCCCGGACGGTCCCTACGGTCGCCACGACGGTGAAGAAGGTCGCACCGACGACCGTCTACACTCCCCCGACGACCGCGCCGGTCACGACGA
Source organism: Acidimicrobiaceae bacterium (assembly GCA_003167415.1). Lineage (GTDB taxonomy): Bacteria > Actinomycetota > Acidimicrobiia > Acidimicrobiales > RAAP-2 > RAAP-2. Next base: position 43,318 of record PMTF01000009.1, read on the forward strand.
CGACCGTCTGTTCGTCGACGCCGTCCGGTCGGGTGATGTGCTACTAGGACCGTGATGAAGTTCGAAATCTGGGGTCTCACCGGAACGCTCACCACCGAGCACGAGGCTCAAATGGATGAGGCCACGAATCGACTCTGGTACTGGTTGGACGCCGTCGACGCGTCGTGCAATCGGTTCCACGACGACTCCGAACTCTCTCAACTCAACGAATGCCACGGCGAAACTGTGGCGATCAGTCCCACGCTGGAACTGGCCCTCTCCGCGGCGTTACGCGCGGCCGAGGTCACCGGCGACCTGGTCGACCCGACGGTGCTTCCGGCTCTCCTCGCCCTGGGCTATGACCGCGACTTCGATGAACTCGGCCACGGCGATTCCATTCTCGAGCACATGGCGGTGCCTTCGATGGGACCGTCGGCGATCCATCTCGACCTCGATGAGCACACGGTGATGCTCGACCCACCGTGTCGTCTCGATCTCGGCGCGAGCGCCAAGGCGCTCGTCGTGGACCTCGTGGCCGATGACGTCGCGGAGTCCGGTGGCGTGGTCGTGGAACTCGGTGGCGACGTGGCCGTGCGCGGCGAGGGACCCGAGGGGCCGTGGGCGATCGCCGTGAGCGACGCGCTCGTCCTGACCGGGCACGAGCCGCGCATCACTTTGGCCCACGGAGGAATCGCCACGTCGTCCACCGCGACGCGCACCTGGCGGGTCGGCGAGCGCACCGTCAACCACATCGTGGATCCCCGCACGGGACACTGCGCCCGCGGCCTCTACACCACGGCCAGCGTCACCGCGAGTGACTGTGTGTTGGCCAACTCGTTCGCGACCGCGGCGCTGCTGTGGAACGAGGACGCCAGTTACCACATCGCCCAGGCCGGTTGGTCGGCGAGACTCGTGCGGCGCGATGGCTCGCTCGAGTTCGTGGGCGGCTGGCCCGACGACGAGGTCGCGCGATGATCGCCTTCACTTCGCCCTACCTCTGGTACACGACCCGGGCCACCGGGCTGGTCGCGTTAGTCCTCTTCACCGTCGTCGTGTGTTTGGGCACTTTCGTCTCCAACCGCGTCGGCGGCACGAGCGTCGGTCGCTTCGAGCTCAATGAACTCCATCGATCGGTGTCGATGGTGGCCATGGCCTTCCTCGTCCTGCACATCGTCACCACCGTCGTCGACAGTTACGTGCCGACCGGCTGGCTGTCGACCGTCGTCCCCATGACCTCGTCGTACAAACGGGTCGACGTCGCCATCGGGGCCGTCGCCTTCGACTTGATCCTGGCGGTGTGGGCCTCGAGTCTGATGAAGACTCGTATGGCGAACACTTCGTGGCGATTCATCCACTGGTTCAGTTGGTTGGCCTTCGTCGCGGCGCTCGCCCACGGATTCTTGACCGGCACGGACGGCCGTACCGGCATCGGCCTGGCGGTCATCGTGAGCTGCGCGAGCGCGGTGCTGGCGACGGCGCTGTGGCGCTTCTTCAAGCGGCCGACGCGCGCACTGGGCCGCACGGCGCTGTCGCCGCTCGCGCCCCACGACGCGACGAAGACCGACGCGACCACGACCCGACCCTTCCCCAGCGGGTCGATCCAACGAGATCGAACCCGACGATGACGATGACCATCTCGTTACCGCGTGTCATGCACGCCGCGTCGGGTCGACCGCTCTCGCTGCGCGAACACGAAGAGGCGTTCGGCACCACGACGGTCGGCACCGCACTGTTGCGCGAGCTCGACGCCTCCGGTCTCTTGGGCCGCGGCGGCGCGAGTTTCACCACGGCCATGAAAGTGGAACTCCTGCGAAGTCAACGCGGCCATCACAAGGTCGTCGTCGTGAACGCCATGGAAGGTGAGCCGGTCGGTCATAAAGATCGCACGCTGCTCTCGTCAAACCCGCACCTCGTGCTCGACGGCGCCCAGTACCTGGCCACGTTGATTGGCGCGCGACGCATCGAGGTGTGCGTCTCGCGCAAGGACTCCACGATCGTGCACCACGTCCAACGGGCCCTGCACGAGCGCGAGCTTCGAAAGACCGGACCTGAGTTCGTGCTGCACACTCCGCCGTGGCGTTACGTCGCGGGCGAAGAGTCGGCGCTCGTGCACTGGCTGAACGACAACGAGACGATGCCGCAGTACCGACCGAATCGTCCGCACGTCTTGCACGTCGGTCGCTCACCCGCCCTCGTCGTGAACGCCGAGACCAGTGCGCACGTTGGACTGATTGGTCGCTTCGGCGCGGACTGGTTTCGCGAACTCGGTACGTCCCTCAGCCCCGGCAGCACGCTGGTCTCGATCACGGGCGCGGTCTATCGCCCGACGGTGCGCGAGGTCTCCCTGGGGTCGACCCTGCGCTCGATACTGGCCGAGGCCGGCGCTGACCCCGATCCCCAAGCAATCCTCCTCGGTGGTTACGGGGGCGCCTGGCTCGGCGCCCAGCACCAGGACGTCGCCTACTGCAACGAGGCGCTACGCCCATTCGGGGCCTCGGTCGGCGCGGGCATCATCGTCGTGGTCCCGAAGGTCGCGTGCGGGATCGCCGAGACCCAGCGCATCGTGGCGTGGATGGCCAACGAGAGTTCGCGTCAGTGCGGCCCTTGCGCCTTCGGCTTGCCGGCCCTCGCCCAGGACCTGCGCACCATCCTTCGAGGTTCAAGTGATCCACGCGCCGTCGTCGAGCGCCTGAAGGATCGCTGCGCCGTCATCGACGGACGCGGCGCCTGTCGCCACCCCGACGGCGTCGTGCGCCTGGTGCAGTCGGCGCTCGAAGTGTTCAAAGACGACGTCGAGGGCCACGTGAATGGAACGCCCTGTGTCGGCGTAACGTCGTCACGGCACTGGGTGGCGGTGCCCGCGCTCGAGCGCGAATCGGAACTGGTGTGGGAATGAGCCGCAGGATTGATCACTTCGTGTTGAAGGTGGATCCCATCCTTTGCGACGGATTCGGCCACTGCCACGAACTGGCGCCGGAATTGGTCCACGTCGACGAGTGGGGCTATCCGATCATCAACGAACAGCCGACCTCATCGAGTGACGTCGCCCTCTTGAAGTCGGCGAAGTTGGCCGTACGGGGTTGCCCTCGTCAAGCCCTGCGAATCGAACGAATCAGCGGCCCGACCTAGTCGCGACGTCGGGCTGGGCTTCTGGTCGCCTTGGCCAAACCGACTAAGTTGGTTCGAGCCATGGGATCACTAATCAAGAAGCGCCGTAAGCGCATGCGCAAGAAGAAGCACAAGAAGATGCTGAAGCGAACCCGCTTTCAGCGTCGCGCCGCCGGTAAATAGCCTTCGTCGACGCCTATCGGGGCGTCGTAGTGAGCGTGGACAACTGGAGAAGGCCCTCGGGACCGGTCATATCCCAACGACCCTGCAGGGCGTCCAGGTGACCCTCGATGAACATCGACGAGCCGGACCCGGCCAACTGAACCCGCGGTCCGATCTCGGCGCGCAGCCACTGAAGCGTGGAGGTGAGACGCGGCTCGACGCGCCCGGCCGGCTCCTCCAGGTGATTCGCCCCTGACGGCGACCAGCCGTCAGCGCGCATCTCGTCGTAGGCGCGGTAACTCGCGGCGGTCGAGACGCCGAAGTCCGGCACGATGAGGGTCACCTTTCGCTCCTCGAAGGGCAGGTCGCTCAGTCGTTCTCCCACCCCTTCGACCAAAGCGCGTCCGCCACGTTGACAGAACGGCACGTCACCGCCGAGCGTGAGGGCCGCCTCGTTCGACACTCCCCCGGCCCAGCGAAGGATGGCCGCCGCGTCGGCACTGCCGCCGCCGAGTCCGCCGCCGACCGGGATCGACTTTTCGACGCGCACGCCGGCGCGCCGACCCACGAGGCGAAGTGCCCGCACGATGAGGTTGTGTTCGTCGGTGGCGATCTCGGTGGCGAAGGGACTGAGTACTTCGAGGTGGTCCGTACTCTCGTCGACGAAGAGCACGTCGTGAAGGCTGATGGTGGTCATCTCGCTGCGTAGTTCGTGGTAGCCGTCCTCGCGGCGACCGGTGATCTCGAGGTTCCAGGTGAGCTTGGCGTGCGCCATCAGTTCGATCATCGGGCGGCCGCCAGTCTCGCGAACTCCTCGATGGTCAACTCTTCCGGTCGTCTCGTCTCGTCCACGTCGGCGCGTTCGAACACCCCGTCGCTCGACCATCCGGCGAGTGAACGGCGCAGCATCTTTCGTCGCTGACCGAACGACGTGCGGATGACCTCGAAGAGGTCGGCTTCGCTCACCAGTGACGGGTCAACCCGTACGCTCGGGCGACGAACGATGGACACCAACGCCGATTCGACGTTGGGCTTGGGCATGAAGACCGTGGGGCTGACTTTGCCGACGACGCGCGCGTCGGCGAAGTATTGGACGCGAAGGGACGCCGCCCCGTAGGCTTCGTCTCCGGCGTGAGCGGCGAAGCGCTCGCCGACCTCCTTTTGCACCATGACCAGCATCCGTCGGATCAGCGGCTCGCTTTCGAGTAAGTGGAGCACCAGTGGCGTCGCCACGTTGTAGGGAAGGTTGGCCACCACGACGGCTTCGCGACCGGCGAGGATGCTCTCGTAGTCGGCGCTCAGCGCGTCGGCGTGATGCACGCGGACCCCGTGCGGCTCGACAATCGAGCGCAAGGGCTCGAGGAGGTAGCGATCGACCTCCATGGCGTGGACTTCGGCACCGGTTTCGACCAGGGCCAGCGTCAGTGAACCGAGACCGGCCCCGATCTCGAGGACGAGATCGCCCTCGCCCACGTCGGCGAGACGCGCGATTCGGCGCACGGTATTGGGATCGACGACGAAGTTCTGACCGAGAGCCCGCGATGGTTTGAGACCGTGCTCATCGAGCAGGGCCCGAAGTTCGGTACGCGTATGGGTCACCAAGAGACTTTAACGACGACCACCCCTTTGGCCAATGGGGCCAGTTCGGCGAACTGCGCCGTATCGAGGTCGACCACCCGATTTCCGTGCGCCCCCTCTCGGTCCGAGGCGATGCAGTGGATGACCTTGCCGGTCGCCAGATCGCGAACCGTGAGCCGTGTACCGCGAGGCAGGTACCACGTGGCGCAGTGTCCCGGAACGTAGCGATACCACGTCGCGTCCCCGATGCGGTACTTCCTCGGACTCTTGTTGTGCTTCACCGTCGTGGTGGTCACGGGCTTGCAGATGGTCGTCGTGGTGGTCGGCGGCGCCGCCGTGGTCGTGGTCTCACCGGGAATAGTGGTCGACGTCGGTTCGGACGTGGTGGTGGTCGGTGGAAGTGTCGTGGTGACCGGCGTGCACGTGGGCCGCTTCTTCTTGACGGTCGTGGTCGTCACCGGCTTTCGCACCGGCTTGCGCACCGGCTTTTTCGCCCGCGGCCGGTGGGTACTGACCACCAGGGTGATGATGGCGTGCCACTTGACCCGGGTCCCGGCGATCGGTGACTGGCGCAGGACTACCACCCATTTTCCGTCCGTACTCCCTGGTCCACGGGTGTCAAAGTAGAGCTGGACCCGCTTCATCACCGCGAAGGTGCGCGCCCGCGAGAGTCCGATGAGCCGCGGAACCCGGCGCGGTCCGTGCGGGTTGGCGAGTGACGTGCGCACCGTCGCTTGGAAATGCCAGGACACCACGGTGCCGGGCCGCGGCGACTGACCGACGGCCTCTTTCCAGGTGCCGTTGGAACTTCCGGGCCCGGTCGTCACGAAATAGAGCGCGTCGGCGCGCATGACGTCGTAGACCTGGGCGCGACTAAGACCGATGAGATTGGGCATGTGTCGACGGGCGTGGGTGGCGGCGTCGGCGCTCACGGGCGCGGCGAGCACCCCGGACGCCACCAGCGCGACGATCATGATCAGTACCGACAACGGACGCCACGGCGCCCGCGGGTTTGATGCCCTCAGATCTCCACCCTCCGCCACCACATCGGGGTCCCGGCCATCCCCCCGGCCCACAACGCTACGAGAGGGTGGGTCCCGGGGCAACTCAGGCCCACGCCACTCCTGAACCTCCTGGTTAACGGTACTTTACGTGGGTGGTAACCGGAAAAGTCGGGCCGTATTCGCCCTGGTGGCCTCGCGGACCTCGACGAAGCTCTCGCCGCGCACTTCGGCCACGAACTCACCCACGACCGTGACGTAGGCCGGTTCGTTGGCCTTACCCCGATAGGGCACGGGCGCGAGGAACGGACTGTCGGTCTCCACGTGGAGTCGATCGAGCGGTACGCCGCGCACCGCCTCGCGAAGCAATTCGGCGTTCTTGAACGTGACGACCCCGGAGATCGAGATGTCGGCGCCCAACGCGAGACAGGCCTGCGCGTCCTCGGGCGTGCCGGTGAAACAGTGCACCACCGTTCGTTCCGGTACGCCCTCGCTGGTCAACACGTCGAAGAGGTCGTCGAAGGCGTCGCGGGCGTGGATCACGAGGGCGAGGTCCAACTCGTGGGCCAGGGCGATCTGGCTCGCGAAGGCCCGGCGCTGATCAGGGCGCGGTGAGTGTTCGTAGAAGTAATCGAGGCCGCATTCCCCTATCCCCACCAGCTTCGGATGACCCTTCCTCGCCAGCTCGAGCACCGGTTCGATGTCCTGGAGCGCGTCGTGGGGGTGCAGGCCGACCGTGGCGTAGATCTCGACGGGGCTATCGAAGGCCGTGATCTCGAGCGCCTGGGCCGAGGTCGTGGCGTCGGTGCCGATGACGACGACCCGGTCGACGCCGCCCTCGTAAGCACGCGCCAGGGTGTCACTCAGTGAGGCAGTGGTGGCTTCGTCACCGAGGAAGTGATCCTGGAGGTGACAGTGCGCGTCGCTCCAGTGACTCACTCGTCGCTCTTCATTCGCGGAAAGAGCGGCTCGCCCTTTTCGATCGTCGCGTCGCTTCGGTACTGTCCCCAGGTCGCGCTCGAGGCGAAGACCTCGTCACTCGGCGAACCGACGAGACCGATACGGCGCCAGATCTCTTCGGCGACCTTGGGCATCGCCGGTGAGACGAGGATTGCGACGAGTCGGATCGCCTCCAGGGCGTCGCCCATCACGGCGTCGAGGTCCGCACCCGGCTCCATTTTCCAGGGCGCGTGTTGTTCGAGGTAGGCGTTGGTCGCGCCGATCAGTCCCCACGTCGCCTCGAGCGCGCTCTGGGGCGCGAAGCCATTCCAGGCCGTCGCGCTTTCAGTGATCGCCAGTTCGGCCGGAGCGCGAAGCGGTGAATCGGCTTGCGGCGTCGGGGCCACGCCGTTGCACTTGGTGGCCACGATCGTCGTGACGCGCGCGACGAGGTTACCCAGGTTGTTGGCGAGGTCGGTGTTGTAGCGCGCGAGGATTCCCTCGTGCGAGAAGTCGCCGTCGTTACCGAGGGCGGTCTCGCGAAGCAAGTAATAGCGAAGCGGATCGACGCCGAACTCATTGGTCAGTTCCACCGGCGCGATGTCGGTCAGGCGCACGGCCCCTTCGGAGGCCATGGTCTTGGAGAGTTTCTGGCCGCCCAACAGCAACCAACCGTGGACCTGCACGTGACTGACCGGGGGGAGGCCGGCGGCCATGCACATGGCCGGCCACCATACGCAATGGAAGCGAATGATCTCTTTGCCGATGAGGTGGTGCGAGTTCGGCCACCACTTGGCCACCTCGTCGTCGTCGCGGCCGTAGCCGATTGCCGTGAGGTAGTTGATCAAGGCGTCATACCAGACGTAAAAGACGTGCACCTCGTCCCAGGGAACGGGCACGCCCCACGAGATGGAGGTGCGAGTGATCGAGATGTCGCGCAGGCCGCCCCGGATGAACGAGAGCGCCTCGTTGCGCCTGGTTTCGGGCGTCACGAAACCGGGGTGAGCGGCGTAGTGCTCGATCAGCCGATCTTCGAAGGCGCTCAGACGAAAGAACCAGTTCTCCTCTTCCATCTCGATGAGCGGGCGGCCGTGGATCGGACAGTTGCCTTCAATACTGGTCTCGATCGTGTAGTAGTCCTCGCAGCTCACGCAGTACAGGCCCTTGTAGGTGTCCTTATAGATGTAGCCGTTGTCGTAGATCGCCGTGAGGAACTTCTGCACACTCTCATAGTGCCGGGGCTCGGTGGTGCGGATGAAGTCGTCGTAGCTGATGTCGAGCGCTTCCCAGGCCTGGCGAAACTGCTGCGACTTGAGGTCGGTCCATTCCTGGGGCAACTGATCGTTCTTGGCCGCCGCGTCGGCCACCTTTTGACCGTGTTCGTCGGTCCCGGTGAGGAACTTGGTCTCGTCGCCGATCAACCGGTGCCAGCGCGCCAGGGCGTCAGCGTTCACCGTCGTGTACGCGGTCCCGACGTGCGGCGCGTCGTTCGCGTAGTAGATCGGCGTCGTGATGTAGAAGCGAGCCATCCGTCAAGGATAATGATTCAAACTGCGTCGTCGGCTCGAAGCTCCAGCGCCATCTGATAGACGATGCGGTGTGCCACGCCGAGCGATTCGGCCACGTACGAGACCGCGTCGCGAGTGCTCGCCCCCTCGTCAACTTGATCGCGCAGTGCCGCGCGAATCAACTCGTCGTCGACGACCTCGACTTCCCGGTTCCCATCGAGGACGACCACGATCTCCCCCAGAACCTCGCGATCGTGGACGAGTTCGGCGATCTCGGCCACGGTGCCGCGAAGGACCTCCTCGTGCAGTTTGGTGATTTCGCGTGCCACGCCGATCCGGCGTGACCCGAACGGTCCGACCATTTCGTTCAGCGTCGCGGCCAGTCGTTGCGGCGACTCGTAGAAGACGATCGTCCGCGGTTCGTGCAACCACTGGTCGTACAACGCTTCACGCTCGCCCGCTTTTCTTGGCATGAAGCCCTCCATGGCGAAGCGCTCCGTCGGGAGACCGCTGATCGTGAGGGCCGCCACGACCGCCGACGGCCCCGGGGCGGTCGTGACAACAAACCCCGCCGCGGCGACCGCGGCCACGACGCGGGCCCCGGGATCGCTGATGCCCGGCGTGCCGGCGTCACTTATCACCACGACAATCTGACCACTGGCGACTCGCGCGACGACTTGATCACACAGCGAAGCTTCATTGTGTTCGTGCAGCGCGCGCAGTCGTCCGTTGACGGCAATCGAATGCGCGCTGAAGAGCGTGCTCGAACGTCGCGTGTCCTCGCAGTAGATCACGTCGGCGGTACTCAGAAGTTCGAGGGCCCGTCGTGAAATGTCGCCGAGATTGCCCAGTGGCGTCGCGACGATGACGAGTTGACCAACGGTGATGTCACTGGTATTCACGATCGTCCCCTCGTTTGGCTCGTCTGGCCACCTATCAACTAACATTGTCACCTATGTCAAAGCGAACCGTGAAGCGCAAGATGCGCGCTAAGAAGAAGGCCAATCACGGTAAGAAGCCGAACTGCGGTCGCGGCTAAGGCCGTTACGACAGCGCCCCGTCCCACGCGCAGCCCCGTTCTTTTAACACCTGGACCAGTGGCGTCGGTCGGTCGCTGATCAGCCCGTCCACCCCCAGGTCGAGTAGTTGGTTCATCTCGCCGGGGTCGTTGATCGTCCACACGTGCACCGCGATGTCCGCGGCGTGCGCCGTCTCGACGAAGCGCTCGTCGACCACGGTGACGTCGCCGTACACCGCGGGTACCTGGAGGGCGCAGATCGGCGGCACGCTCGGCACGCCCTCAAGCATGGAGAAGTAAAACGTCGCCGCCTCCCCGGTAGCGGCCGACGTCGCGACGCCCGGGGCGAAGGAACGGAACCGCTGCACCGCGACGTCGTGGAACGAGCCCACGATGACCGAGGTGACGCGTTCCAGTCGGCGAAGCTCGTCCGACAACAGCTCTTCGTAGGGTTCGACGTCGGGATCGGTTTGCTTGAGATCCAAGTTCAACAGCACGCCGGGGAATCGTTCGCTGACCTCTTCGAGCGTGACGATCCCGTAGTCACGATTTGATGGCGCCTTACCGCGTTCGAGGTACGCGGAAGGATCTCTACCGGGCGTCACCGTCTCACCGGCGATCCACCAATAGGCGTTATCCATGTCGCGCAGTTCGGACAGGGTGAAATTGGCGATTTCGCCGTGATGGTTCGTGGTTCGATCGACCGTCTCGTCGTGACAGACCACGATCTGGCGATCCGCAGTCGCGTGAACGTCGAGTTCGATGGCGGTGGCGCCCTCGGTAAGCGAGTGCGTGATCGCGGCCAAGGTCGAGGACGGTCCTTCGTAGGAGCCGCCTTGGTGCGCGAAGGCGATCACCCGTCGTTCGAGCCAGGGGCTGCTCACTTGGGTGGTAGTCCCTGGGGATAGAACTTCAGTCGCAAGCGGTGTTCGAGATAGAACGCGACGCCCGGCAAGAAGCCCGCGATCAACATCAGCAGTAGCAACGCGAACGGCAGGCGAAACCTCAGCACCATCTGGAAGCTGGCGATCATGTAGAGCGGGTACATCACGATGCCGTGCGCGATGCCGTCAATACGCACCACGATCGACAGGTGCTTCCAAAGCGACAGGTCCACCTGGTGCAGTAACAGCGCCACGAACAGAGTGAGCAGCGTCGTACCCGTGACGAAAGACATGATCCGGTAGCGCCGGAATGCAATCTCCATCAGTGTCCCCAGAGCCTCTTCTTCGGACGGGTCGCTAATTCGGCCAGGTGGTCGTTGTAGGCCGCGAGCGCGGGGTCCTCTTCTTCGACGTCGACCTGGCGCGCCAACTGCGCCTCGGTACGCATCATCTCTTCGTACTCTTTGCGAGTCTTCTCTTGGTGTTCGGTGATCTTCTCCATGTTGAGTAGCGCGTACCAACCGAATACGCCGAGCACGGCGAAGGACGGCCACTCCACGGCGTAGAGATAACTGAGCGAGTTGCCGAGGATCGCGGCGCCGACCTGCCACCACGCCGCCGAGATGCAGACGGTCACCCAAACTACGAGGGCGAGATGGAGGCCGAGCGCTCGGCGCGAGAGATACTTCGACTTCACGGGGCCATACTAACGGGCTACTTTTCTCGCGTTCGACCGAAAGTAGAATCGACTCGTGCCTGCAATGTCGTCGTCGCGCCCGCAGTTTTCGTGGCATGACTGGAATCAGTGGCACGTCGGTGTCCTGCCGCTGCTGCTGATCTTTGCCGCCCTCGTGCTCTACCTATTCGCCGCGCAACGCGTGGGCAATTGGTCAACCAATCGAATGGTGGCCTTTCTCTCCGGTCTCATCGTGACGTTCATCGCGACGCAGTCCGTCATCGGCGTGTTCGACATGGAGTACTTCAGCGATCACATGATCCAGCACCTCTTGTTGATCATGGTGGCGGCGCCGCTGTTCGCCCTCAGCGCGCCGCTGGACCTCGCCTACGACGCCGGTTCGCCGCGTCTGCGTCACTTCCTCGACGGACGTTTCATGACCACGATCACGCAACCGCTCTTCGGCTTCGCGGCCTATTTCGTCTTCATTCCCGTCACGCACTTGACCGGACTGTTCAATCTGATGATGGAACACGAATGGGTCCACCACCTCGAACAGATCGGCTTTCTCGTGGTGGGCTATCTCTTCTTTCGCGTCGCCTTCGGCCTCGAGCGTGGCGCCACGATCCACCGCGGACTGCGCCTCGTCTTCGTCATGGCCGCCGTGCCGGTCGACACGTTCACCGGACTCGCGCTGTCGATGTCGTCACACACGCCCTTCCCCGCCTACGCCGCCATGGCGCCGCGCGGATCGACGACGGCCGGGATCCTCTCCAATGTCCATTTGGGCGGCGCCATCATGTGGATCGGCGGCGACGCGTTGATGCTGCTGGCCTGCATTCCCATTGCCATCGCGTGGGTGAAGTGGGAGACGGTCCACACTCGAGAGCTCGACGCCATCCTCGACGCGCAAGGTATCTAACTACAACAGTCCGGCTTCGATCGCCAGCTCCTCGAGGTCGTTCTCCGGCCGGGCCCCGAGGTGCGAGATGATCTCCCCGGCGCACAGCGATCCCAGTACGGCCGACTCGACCGGATCGGCGCCGAGCGCGAGACCGTAGAGGAATCCGGAGGCGAACATATCGCCGGCGCCGTTTTGATCGACGACGTGTTCGACTTCGTGCGCCGGGACGCTAACGACACCGGTGACGGTGAGGACGTCGGCGCCGAGGGGGCCGCGCGTGACGACCGCGAGGATGCCCAGTTCTTCGAGATTGTGGAACGCTTGATCGAGCGTCGTCACCTGGAAGAGCGAACAGATCTCGGTCTCGTTACACAGCAGTACGTCGACGTCATTGGTGACCAGTTCCAGGAAGTCGCGCCGGTGCCGATCGACGCAGAACATGTCGGAAAGCGACAACGCGACCATCGAGTCGTGGTCGTGAGCGAAGTTGACGACCTTGTGGATCGCCTCCTTGGCCGGGGGCAGATCGAAGAGGTAGCCCTCGACGTAGGTGATCTCCGATCGCGCGATCAACGTTTCGTTGATCTCCGAGACGTGCAGCTGATTGGACGCCCCCAGGTACGTCGCCATCGTGCGCTGCGCGTCATCGGTAATAAACACGTGGCACCGACCCGTCGCACCCTCGTCCGAAGCGGCGATCGCTAAGTCCACTTCGACGCCCATGGACGTGAGGTCGTGACGAAAGCGCTGGCCGAAGTCGTCGTCGGCCACTTTGCCGATGTACCCGCAGGTGCCACCGAGCGCCGCCACGCCGGCGATGGAGTTGGCGACCGAGCCACCGGACATCTGGATCGTCGGGCCCATGGCGTTCGTGAAGGTCTTGAGTTGGTCCTCTTGGATCAGTGACATCGACGCTTTCACGAGTCCCAGTTGGCGGTACACCTCGTTCGAATCTTGCGAAATTATGTCGAGCATCGCGTTGCCGATACCGGTCACCGCCAAGCGATTCGGACCGGGTTTCACCCGGAGCGAAACCGGCGTGGGGCTATCTGTCACTTAGCGAGGATAGACCGGAGCCAACTACGGTGGTTGCATATGACCACTGAAGCCAACCCCTATCGTCTCGACCGAGCGGTAGTCCCGTCGGCCTATCGGATCTTCATCACCCCGGATTTGGAGAGCGCCACGTTCGCCGGTCGCGTCGAAATCGACGTCGACATCATGGAGCCGACGTCCGCATTGAAGTTGAACGCCATTGAGCTGGACCTTGGCGCCGCGACGCTTACCACCGGCGGCACGGCCCATCGCTCGATCGACCTGCGCCTCGACGAGCAGTACGAAGTCGCCACCTACACCTTCGATTCCGCACTGCCCGTTGGCTCGGCCGTCCTCGAGATCGCCTTCAACGGCATCTTGAACGACCAGCTGCACGGTTTCTACCGCTCGACATTCACCGACCCTTCGGGCGTCAAGCACACCATCGCCACCACGCAGTTCGAGAACACCGACGCCCGTCGGGCCTTCCCCTGCTGGGACGAGCCGGCCTTCAAGGCGACGTACCAAGTGAACCTCACGGTGCCGAGTCACCTGGCCGCCTACTCCAACTCGCCGGTTGCGTCGAATACCGACCTCGGCAACGGTCAACGTACGGTGAGCTTCACGCCGACGATGAAGATGTCGACGTACCTGGTGGCCTTCATCATCGGACCTTTCGAAGAGACCGAAGCACTGGACGTCGACGGCGTACCGCTGCGAATCGTCTATCCGATCGGCAACGCGCACCTCACTGCCCACGCCCTCGAGGCCGGCGCGTTCGGGCTCCGTTTCTTCTCCGACTACTTCGATATCCCCTATCCCGGGGACAAGATGGACATGGTCGCCATCCCCGACTTCATGCAGGGCGCGATGGAGAACCTCGGTTGCATCACCTACCGGATGCCGGACCTCTTGATCGACCCGGCCACGGCGTCGCTCGCCGAGATGGAGCGCGTCGCCCACGTGGTGCTGCACGAGCTCGCTCACATGTGGTTCGGTGACCTGGTCACGATGGAGTGGTGGGAGGGCATCTGGCTGAACGAAGCCTTCGCCACCTTCATGCAGGTCTTGTGCCAGGACGCGTTCCGACCCCAGTGGAAGATGTGGGTCTCCTTCAGCGCCCATCGCGACTTGGCCCTCGACATCGACGGGCTCCACGAGACGCGACCCGTGGAATATGAAGTCGTGTCACCGGCCGATACCCAGGGAATGTTCGGTCGTCTCACCTACGAAAAGGGCGCAGCGGTGCTTCGCATGCTCGAGCAATACCTCGGCGCCGAGACCTACCGCGACGGCATCCGTCACTATCTGCGCAAACACAGTTATGGCAATACGCGCACGACCGACCTCTGGGACGCCATCGAAGAGGTCTCGGGCGCACCGGTGCGCGACGTCATGAATACGTGGATCCTCCAGGGCGGTTACCCGCTCGTCACGTTACGTGACGGTCTGATCTCACAGATCCCCTTCGCCTACGGTCCCGCTACCGGCGACAGTGCCATCGGCTCGTCGTGGAAGGTTCCCGTCATGACGCGTTCGTTGAAGGGCGGGGCCGTCAACGTTCACCTGCTCGAAGATGACGCGATTGCCATTGCCGACGATCCCCCGGTCGTGCTGAATGCCACGGGAGCGGGCTACTACCGGTCGCGCTACGGCGTCACCGAATCGGCGGCCCTCGCCGACCACATCGATGAACTCGATGCCATTGAACGCGCGGTACTGCTATCGGACAGTTGGGCGCTGCTGTTCTCGAGTCAGATCAGCGCGGAGCAGTTCCTCACGGTTGGGGCCGGTCTCGGCGACCTGGATGAGCCGACGCCGTGGGGCACACTCGCGACCGCCGTCGGCTATATCAAGCGCGCCCTACCCGACGGGCAACTGACCGGTTTCACCGAGAGAGTTCGCGAGATCTTCGAGCCCCAGCTCGCGCGTCTGGGATGGGACGCGCTACCCGGCGAGAGCGAGCTCACGCCGCAACTGCGCGCGCTCGTCCTTTCCACGCTCGGCACGGTCTGCGCCGATGAAGAGATCCGGGCCGAGGCCCTCAAGCGCTTCGACGCCAATGACGTCAGTGGCGACCTCGCGAACGCAATCTTGCGCATCGTTTCGACGCAGGATCGTCCCGGCGACTACGAGACCTTCCTCGAGCGCTACCGCACCGCCAACACTCCCCAAGACGAACAGCGATATCTGTTTGGTCTGCCCGGGTTCGGCGAGGAGCGCGTGGCCCTCGACGCCGCCGGCAAATGCTTCAGCGAGGTTCGTAATCAAGACGCGTCGGCCCTCTTGGGTGTCTTGACGAGCAACGCCAAGACCGGCCCGAGTGTGTGGCGATTCATGGCGTCGCGATGGGACGAAGTGCTCGCGAAGTTCCCGCCCAACACGCTGTCCTACGCGACGCGGGGCATTGTCACGTTCATCAACGACGCGGCGCTCGCCGACGAGGTCGAAGCGTTCCACACGTCGCACCCACTGAGCGGCGAACAGAAGGAAGTCCAACAGAACGTCGAACGGATGCGCGTTGGTCTCACCTTCGCCGCGGCGATGCGCGAACAATTTTGATGACGACATGACCGTAGGGGCGTTCTTGGGCGTGTTCGCCCTCATGTTCGTCCTCGAATTGCCCGACAAGACGTTCTTGGCGACGGTGATCATGAGCACGAAGGCGCGGCCGTTGATGGTCGCCTTCGGCGCGTCACTCGCCTTGACCGTGCAAATGGCGGTCGCGGTGGGCGCCGGCTCATTGCTCACTCTGTTCCCGGTGCATTGGAAGGACCTGATCGTCGGAATCCTCTTCCTCGGGGGGTCCGCCTATCTGCTCTTCGTGCCCGAGTCCCAAGAAGAAGAGAAAGGTCGACGCGAAGCGGCGTTGGAAAAATTCGGCTCGCGCTGGAAGGAGATCACCACGGCCTTCGTCGTCATCTTCATCGGCGAGTTCGGTGATCTCACCCAGATCCAGGGAGCGAACTTCGAGGCCAAACTCCATCAGCCCCTGGAAGTCTTCCTCGCCTCTTCGCTGGCGCTTATCTGCGTCTCGTTCATCGGTGCCTATAGCGGTCGCGCCCTCCAGCGCGTCGTACCCCTCAAGCGCATTCGTCTGGGCGGAGGACTGATCTTCGCCGGTCTCGGCGTTTGGACCCTGGTGTCGCTGGGAGTAGCGGTCGGATGAGTCGGCGCGACGAACTGCTGGACTACGCCGACACGGTGAAGGGCTTCATGCCGCGCGACGAGGGCCTGGCTCTCTTCGAGTTCGCGTTGGCCCACGGGGAACGAAGTCATCGCGGCACCTGGCTCGAGATCGGGGCGTGGTGCGGCAAGTCGGCCGTCTATCTCGGCGCCGCGGCCGAAGCCACGAACTCCGTCTTGTACTCACTCGATCACCACCACGGCAGTGAGGAGAACCAGGTCGGCTGGGAACACTTCGACGCCACGCTGGTCGATCCCTTTGACGGGCGGTTGAACACGCTGCCCTCGTGGCAACGCACTATCGCCGAAGCCCGACTGGAGTCGACGGTGATCGGAATGGTCGGTGCCTCCACTATCGTCGCCGCGCACTTCAGTCAACCGCTTGACATCCTCTTCATCGACGGCGGTCACGGACACGACGTTGCGTGGGCCGATTACGAGGCGTGGACTCCCAAGGTCGTCGTCGGCGGGCTACTTCTCATCCATGATGTCTTTCCCAACCCCGACGACGGCGGTCGCCCGCCGTACGAGATCTACCGCGCCGCTCTGGAGAGCAAAACGTTCGTGGAACGCGCCGAGTGCGGGTCGCTGCGCGCACTGACGCGCGTCAACTAACGCAACGGACAGCCGGGCTCGGCGAGGTCGAGGGGCATCGGCAGCGAATCGTGACGGAAGAGTCCGGCGGCCGCTGATGAGGACGTCAACGCGTCGGCGGCCAGGATGATCGCCGCGGCCGTGTAGGACGTCGTTTCGCCGTCGGGAAAGGTGACCTCACTGGGATAGGCGATACCCGTCCAGTACGCGCCGTCCTCACGGCGGTGTCGGCGCGTGAAGCTGAAGAGATCCAGCGCCTGATTGGTCAGCCCGAGAGCGTCCAGGGCCAGCACGCACTCGCCCGTTTCGGCCGCCGTCACCCAGTCGCTGGTCGACACGCAACGCACGCCGTAGCCGTCCATGACGTGACGCTCCCACCCGTCGTCGATCCGTTTCAGTCCGGCGTCGCCGATGAGCGCACCGGAGAAAACCGGGTAGTACCAGTCCATGGCGAATTCGTTCTTCGGCGCGAAGGCGCCGGGGTGATGAGCGACGGCGTGACCGAGTCGACCGGCCGCCAGTTCCCACGACGGCTTGGCCGCGTCGACGCGTTCGGCCAAGGCCACCGCGCAGCGCAGCGAGTGGAAGATCGACGATGATCCGGTCAACAACGCGTAGCTCTCGCGCTGGCCGATCGAGTTGAGTGACCACGCGATCGTGCCGTCGGCGTGCTGGTAGCGCAGGACGAATTCAATGGCGCGCTCGACGACCGGCCACAACTCGACGCAAAAGTCGATGTCGTCGGTCGCGACGAGGTAGTGGTACAGCCCGGCCGCCACGTAGGCACAGACGTTGGTATCGAGTCGCGCGTCCTTCACCTGATCACCCAGGTAGTAGTTGAACCAGCTGCCGTCGCCGAGCTGGGAGTCGGCGAGCCATCGGTAAGCCGCCCTGGCTTCAGCGACGTAGCCGGTCACCGTGAGCGCCATCGCCGCTTCCACGTGGTTCCACGGGTCGCAGTGACCGCCGACGAACCACGGAACTTGACCGCGTCGCAGTTGCAGCGACGCGAGGTGCGCGGCGCTCTGGGCGATTTCGCTTTCGCTCAAGAGGCCGGGGACACCCGAGACCGTGGCGAGGGTGGTGGTCACAGCGTCGGCTTCACTAAGTACACGACGATCGACTTACCCATCAGGGGTGCCATGACCCGTTCGGCCAGTCGCGTCGGCCACGGCGCCTTCATGATGTCCCAGACGAGGAGGCGGTGATAGAGCTGGACGATTTTGTTGGTGTCGTTCGTCGTTCCGACCAGACACTTCAGCCACCAGTACGGACTGTGCAGTCCGTGGGCGTAGTGGTGACCGGTGTCGGTGAGACCGACCGAACGCAGTCGCTCGGTGAGGATTCGGCGACGGTAGATGCGAATGTGGCCGCCCGGCACGTTGTGGTACTCATCCGAGAGCGCCCAGTTGATCAACTCCGGTCCGAAGCGCGGCACGGTGATGGCCATGGTGCCGCCGGGCTTCAAGACGCGCGCCAGCTCGCTCATAGCGCCCAGGTCGTTGGGGATGTGCTCGAGGACTTCGGAACAGATCACTCGGTCAAAGGTCGCGTCGGGGAACGGGAGGTGCAGCGCGTCGCCCTGGACCGCCGCGGTGTGCAGCGAATCGCCGTCGAGCTCGCCCGCGGCGACCATCGCGGCGAACATGTTCTTAACGCCCTCCACCTCGTCGCGACCGGCGTCGAGGGCGATGACGTCGGCCCCGCGACGCGCCGCTTCGAAAGCGTGGCGTCCGAAACCGCAACCGAGGTCGAGGATCTTGTCGCCGCGCTCGAGTCCGAGCTGGTCATAACGCGCGGTGAGCACTAGTCGAACTCCATCGAATCCGGCAGCGGCTGGCCGGTAAGAATGGCGTCGTAACAGGCGGCCGTGCCACGCGCCGTCACCTCCCAGGTGAATCGCTCCATCACGCGTTTGCGACCAGCCGCGCCGAGTCGCTCGCGCAGCGGCGCGTCGTCAAGCAGACGTCCGATCGCCAACACGAGCGCCTCGGGATTGTTGGGCTCGACCAGCAGTCCGGTCTCTTCGGTGACGCCGACGACTTCGGGCAGCGCACCGCCGGTCGTCGCCACCACCGGCACACCGCAGCTCATGGCTTCGATCGCGGGCAGCGAGAAACCTTCGTAGAGACTCGGAACAATCGCGACTTCGGCCTCGCCGTAGAGGCGCGCCAACTCTTCGTCACTCACGCCCGAGATGGTGGTCACGATGTCGGTGAGTCCGAGGCGCTCCAGAGCCGAGGCGACGCGACCCTTGGGCTGGGGTTTGCCGATGACGATGAGGTCGATGTCGCGCTCGGCGCGCAGTTTGGCGATGGCCTCTAAGAGCGGCACGAGACCCTTCATGGGCACGTCACTCGATGAGGTGACCATGAGACGGCCCTTCTTCTTGACCACGTCGTCGTAGGGACGAAAGACCGTGTGATCGACGCCGACCGGCACGACGGTGAGCCGTTCCAGCGGCACCCGCATCTGCGCGTTGATGTCGATCTTGGAGTTGTGCGAAACCGTGAGGACCGCCGGCAGTTGCTTGACCGTGCGCACCTGCATGCGCAAGAAGCCGAACCAGCGTCGCGTCGTGTAGCGCTTCCAGGCCGTCTCGGCGTGATCGAGCGCGATCGAGCGGTCGACGGTGATGGGGTGATGCAGCGTCTCGAGCAGCGGCCAACCTTCGCGGTGCAACTTCAAGATCCCCGGACCCATGCACTGGTTGTCGTGGATGATGTCGAAGTCGCCACGACGGTGCTTCAGGATCTTCTCGATGCGCAGGGAGTACGCGAGCGGCTCGCCGAACCCGCCGGTCATCATGACGCCGAACTCCGAGAGGTCTGCCACGGACCGAAATTCCGATATTGCCGGGATACGAAACGGGTCGGGGTCGCGGTAGAGGTCGAGGCCGCGCACGGCGGTAAAGCCGACGCCCTCGTCGAGTTCGGGCCAGGGCGGACCGGAAAATACTTCGACGCTGTGCCCGAGGTTGACCAGTTCGCGCGTTAGGTGTCGGGTGTAGACGCCCTGACCGCCGCAGCGCGGGTTACCCCGGTAGATCAGGAACGCCACGCGGTACTTGCCCGCCCCCGGCGGTTTCGCACTGACGTGGCCCGGCGTGACGATTGTTTTGGAACGGGCCCAGGACGCCTTGGTCTCGTCGATGGTCTGGCGGAGGGTACGGGACAAGGGGCAACTTTCACTATCGCGAGTCCTCCATTCTCGCCGAATTCGCTAAAGGCACACAAATGTCAGGGAACCAATGGGCTGCGGCGTTGTTACATTGTTCGAATGGACCTCACCTACCCCGCCGAGACTGAACCGTTCCGCAAAGAAGTGCGCTCGTGGCTAGAGGAGAATCTGCCCGACGGCTGGTTCGACGCCGATTTCACGATGAGCGCCGAGGAACGTCGCGTGTTCAATGAGAATTGGAACGAGAAGCTCTTCGCCGGTGGCTGGATCTGTGCTGGGTGGCCCGTCGAATACGGCGGCAAGGGACTGACGTTGTTGCAACAGGTGGTCTTGAATGAAGAGTTCGCCAAGGCCGGGGCGCCCATGCGCGCCGACTTCTTCGGTGACACCCTGGTCGGTCCCACGATCCTGCAGTGGGGCACCGACGAGCAGAAGCGCGAGTTCATCCCCGGCATACTCCAGGGCAAGATCGCCTGGTGTCAAGGGTTCTCCGAGCCCGACGCCGGTTCGGACTTGGCGAGTCTGAAGACCAGTGCGGTCTTGGACGGCGATGAGTGGGTCATCAACGGCCAAAAGGTTTGGACGTCCCAGGCCCAGCACGCCGACTACGTCTTCTTGATGGTGCGCACTGACCCCGACGCGCCCCAGCACGCCGGCATCAGTTACTTACTTGTCCCGATGCACCAAGCGGGCGTCGAAGTGCGGCCGATTATCCAGGTCGACGGCTCGGGCGACTTCAATGAGGTCTTCTTCACCAACGCGCGCTGTTCGAAGAACAACGCCGTGGGCGGCGTCAATAACGGCTGGAAGGTCGCCATGACCACGCTCGGCTTTGAACGCGGTGCGAGTTCCACAACCGGTTATCGGCGATTCCTCAAGGAGTGGGAAGAGATTGTCAAAGAAGCGACGCGACTGGGCAAGAACAACGACCGACTCGTTCGCGACGGACTCGTGAAGGCCTGGGAGAAGGTGAAGATCATGGAGATCAATGGCTACCGCTCTCTCACCGACTCACTCAACGGCACGCACAATACGGCGTTGCTCGGCGCCTGCAACAAGATGTTCTGGTCCGAGTACCATCGCGCGACGATGGAATTGGCCCTCGACGTCCTGGGAATGGAGGCCCAGATCCTCACCGGCCATGGTCCGAGTGATGGTTCGGTGGCGGGGAGTCGTCGCGGTCGGGCCGATTACCCGGTGTCGGATTTGCAAGGGTGGTTCTTCTTCTCGCGCTCCGAGACAATCTGGGGCGGCACCGCGGAGATTCAACGCAACATCATCGGCGAGCGTGCGCTCGGACTTCCGAAGGAACCCAAGCCCCCAAAGGTGTAGGTCGCACCATACGTGTGTCAGTCATAGCGTCCCTTTCTCTTCGGATGTGGACATAAGAAGTTCGGCGAGCAGATTTCGAACGCGCCGTTCAACGTCGTCGCGGATCTGACGAACTTGATCGACAGTCTTACCGGCCGGATCAACGAGGTCCCAATCCAAATACCGCTTGCCCGGGTAAACCGGACACGCGTCGCCACAGCCCATCGTGACAATGACGTCGGCGTTCAGACCCATGTCGTCGGTCAACTTGCGAGGTGCTTCGTTGGAGATGTCAATGCTCTTTTCTTTCATCACTTCGACGACCGCCGGATTCAGTTTTTCGCCGGGTGCCGAGCCGGCGGAGTGGACAACGACTTGACTTCCTCCCAGCGCGCGGGCGAATGCCGCCGCCATCTGGGACCTCCCGGCGTTGTGCACGCATAGGAAGAGGATTTCGGGACGCTCGGTCATCGAACTCTTTCAGTGGTGACGGTGTCATAGAAACGACGCTTCGCCCACAACGAAACGTAGACCAGAGCGACCAGCACCGGCACCTCGATGAGTGGGCCGACCACTCCAGCGAGGGCTTCGCCACTGGTCACCCCGAATACGCCGATGCACACTGCGATCGCCAACTCGAAATTGTTGCCGGCAGCGGTGAAGGCGAGCGTGGCGGTTCGGTCATAGGGAAGCCCGAGCGCCCGGCCGAGGGCGAATGACCCGAACCACATGATGGCGAAGTAACAGAGCAAAGGGAGGGCGATGCGAGCGACGTCGCTGGGCCGAGAGGTGATGGTGTGTCCCTGCAGAGCGAAGAGGATGACGATGGTATAGAGAAGACCGTAGAGAGCGAAGGGGCCAAGGCGAGGCAACAGCCTGGTCTCGTACCACTCTCGACTGCGAAGGCGTTCGCCAATCGTTCGCGTGAGGTAACCGGCGAGGAGCGGTATCCCGAGAAATATGGCCACGGTCTCGGCGATCTTCCACACCGATAGATGAAGACCCTGCGTGCTCAGCCCGAGCCATTTGGGAAGAAGTTCCAGATAAAAATATCCGAGCAACGAAAACGCCACGATTTGGAATAGTGAGTTGAGCGCCACGAGCACCGCCGCCGCTTCGCGATTGCCTCCCGAAAGATCGTTCCAGATCAGCACCATCGCGATGCAGCGCGCCAAGCCCACGATGATGAGCCCAGTCCGATAGGTGGGCAGATCGGGCAGCAAGAGCCAGGCGAGAGTGAACATGACCACCGGTCCAATGAGCCAATTAAGGACGAGCGACGCAACCAACAGCCTGCGGTCACGGGTAACGGTGCCGAGTCGGTCGTAGCGCACTTTGGCCAACACGGGATACATCATTACGAGGAGTCCAATGAAGATGGGCAACGACGTTCCCGACGTGACCTGCACGGCGTTGAGGTGCGTGTTGAGGCTAGGTATGGCTCGCCCGAGGCCGATGCCAACTGCCATCGCCAAGACGATCCACACCGGCAAGAACCGGTCGAGAAAGGAAAGTCGTTTGATGACCGGGGCGTCCGCGCTCCCCTGGGACAACTCTGAGACGGTGTCGCTCATGATCGTCTCGGAACTGCGATTCGACTCGGACCTAACAGCACGAGGCGGCGTCGGACTCCGCGAGTGACTCGCTCGCGCAGCACGTCTGGTCGCCACCTACCGATGAAGAGTCATTCGCGTCGGCCAGCACGGTATAAACCTCCCACCGCGAGGAATCTGGACCGTCGACCCACACCTTGTCTTGAACCGCGAAGCAGCACGTCGTCTTTTCCTCGATGTCGGTCATGAATCCCTGTTCGGAGAGGTACCGAGTGGCGTCTAACACTTCATCGGTCGTAAATACTTCGACCCCGAGGTGATTGATTGTGCCCGGGTCGCCGGAGTTCTCAAAAAGCACCAACTTGAGCGGCGGTTCCGTGATGGCAAAGTTGGCGTAGCCGGGAAGCAGTTTCGTCGGTTCCGTCTTGAAGAATTTGGAGTAGAAATCCACCGCCTCATCGAGGTTTGACACATTCAGAGCGAGTTGCAGTCGGGACACCTTGATCTCCTTTAAATTGACATCTGTCAATGAGAAGAGTAGTAGTCGAATTGATGTTTGTCAATAGTATGATGAAAGAAATGTCACATCCAAAGACCATCACCATCGACGAGAACGTCGTGAGTTGCTGCAGCCCGCTGACGTCCATTGCACTGTCCGAGGTCGAGGCTGGCGACATCGCTCAGATTTTTGGAGCCCTCAGCGACCCCGTGCGTTTGCGCATGCTGTCACTCGTCGCTGCCGAAAACGAGGTTTGCAGCTGCGCCTTGGAAGAGCCGCTGGGTAAGAGCCAACCCACGATCTCGCACCACACAAGGATTCTCGCCGAGGCCGGACTCATCGTCGGCGAAAAACGAGGCCGATGGATGTGGTGGCGAATTGTGCCGGAGCGACTTGGCGAAGTCTCGAGAATTCTGTCTTCATAAGCGTCTACGACAATCAAGCGATTGACATGTATTGGTCGATGCCGCAGGCACCAAAAGGGCTTTATATTTGGAACTCCACGCATCTGATCAACTGGCCTTTTTGATCTCGATGCGTGGGATCGAGTCCTGAACGGCCCGCTAATTCTGCGAACGTCCGGTCACGTGTTGACGAGGCACGGTCAAGAGGTGCATCAAGCTATGGTCCGTCGCGAATTGGCGTATTGCGAATGGCGCTATTGACCGCGACATGCCTTCTTGATCCGGGTCATCAGACTCGGCTTCAGGTAATATCGCTCGCGCTCTTCTTCGCTCATCGAGTCATAGCGGGCGTCCTGCTTTGCGAGCACCTCGTTGACCTTCTCTTGTTCGAGTGCGGCACTTTTCATCCGTTGCTCCGGACGGGGCGTCGCACTCGTTCTGCGGCCGACAAGTCCGCCCAATCTGCCCCACAGACCATAACCGAGTGGTCCTCTCACGGGATTGCTTCCAACTGGCTACTCACAACTGCCGATACCGTGGCACGTAGCCGCCCGCGCCGAGCGACATCGAGTCTTCGGGATCGATCGAGTCGTCGACTCCGCCGACCACGTCAGTCACCCACGCCAAACGGTCCTTCAAGATCCGGGTGACGCCACCCTGGAGCGTGTCCGAAGAGATGGCGCAACTCGAGCACGCGCCCTGCAGCTGCACTTCGACGACTCCGGTCTCGACGTCGCAGCGAATGAGAACTAGGTCACCGCCGTCGGCCTGCACGGACGGGCGCATCAGGTCCAGAAGCGCGTTCAGCGCTTTGAGTCGCGTGGCGCGCTCTTGGTCGGTCAGTTCTTCCATACGTCCAGTCTGCCGTGAATCCGACGTTCCGTGTCGCAGGTGCCGGGGTCGATACGATTTGGCTCATGGAACCAAATGAGACCTGGGCCGTTGATTCGATCAACCTTACGGACATAGAGTTCTGGCGTCGTCCGTGGGGCGAGCGCCACAGCGCCTTCGCCACCTTGCGACATGAACGACCAATCTCGCACTTCGAGGAGCCAGTGATTGAAGGCACGTCCATCGAGTTCCCTGCGGGCGATGGTTTCTACGCGCTCACGAAGTACCGGGACGTGCAAACGGCGTCTCGCCACCCGGAGGTCTTCCTTTCGGGCCCCGGAGCGGTATCAACGATGGATCTGCCGAGCGAGATGGTGGAGTACTTTTCAGGCATGATTTCCACGGACGATCCCAAGCACGCGCGACTGCGCCGAATCGTGTCGAAAGCATTCAATCCCCGAAACGTTCGCGCGGTGGAGGACTCGATCGAGCGCAAGGCCGACGAGATCATCGAACGTTCGCGAACGAGCGGCACGGGGGATTTCATTCCCGACATCGCGGCGCCGTTTCCCCTCGAGATCATTTGCGACATGATGGGCGTGCCGCCGAGTGAGTACGCAACGGTGCTGCATCACTCGAACATCATCCTTGCCTTCGGCGACCCCGACATCATTCCTGAGGGCCAGGACCCCGTATTGATGTTGCTCGAGTCGGGCGCCGCACTAACGGCGATCATGGAGGACTTGGGGAAATACCGGATCGACAACCCCATCGATGACATCACGAGTGCGCTGGTGAACGCCGAGATCGAAACGGAGAAACTGACGCAACAGGAGTTGGCCTCATTCTTCGTGCTGCTCGTGACGGCCGGTAGCGAGACGACTCGCACGGCCCTCGCTCACGGGCTGCACGCGCTCACCGAACACCCCGATCAAAAAGCCCGACTCCTGGCCGACTACGAGGGTCTCGCCAAGACCGCTACCGACGAGATCGTGCGTTGGGCTTCACCAGTTATCTGGATGCGCCGCACACTCGCGCAGGACTATACCCTTTCGGACTTCGATCTGGTAAAGGGCGACAAGGTCCTTCTGTACTACCTTTCGGCGAATCGCGATGAAGACGTCTTTGAGAACCCCGATGTCTTCGACGTTGGACGCACGCCCAATGATCACTACGGATTCGGCGCGCCCGGCCCACACTTTTGTCTCGGGGCGCACCTCGCGCGACGCGAGATCACGGTGATGATTCGAGAGTTACTTCGTCGAAACCCCGATATCCACTCGACGGGAACGCCGTCACAGTTGGCGTCCAGTTTTCTCAACGGTGTCAAACACCTTGCCTACAGCCTCTAGGCGTGGCTGAGAGCGCTCGCAATGGCAAACTCTAAGCGACTTCCTCAACACGTGGGCATCATTCCCGACGGCAATCGCCGATGGGCTCAAGACCAAGGTTTTGAAAAACAGGACGGCTATCACTTCGGACTACAGCCGGGTCTCGAGTTGTACAGCGAGTGCCTGGCGTTAGGTATCCCCGAGATCACCTTCTACGGCTTCACCGTCGACAATACGAAACGTCCTGGAGCTCAGATTGAAGCATTTCGCGATGCGTGCGTGGAAGCCGTGGCCGAGTTGGAGAACAGGGACGCGGATCTGCTGGTGGTGGGCAACACCGAGTCGGCGTTCTTTCCCAAAGAACTCTTGCGCTACACGCAACGGACCCGAATCGGCCAGGGCCGCATCAAAGTCAACTTCCTCGTGAACTACGGCTGGAACTGGGACCTTAACCACTCGCTCAAGGACGGTAATGCGAGTAAGGGCTATAACGTTGCCGACGGCATCGCCTCCGCCGAAATTTCAAGGATCGATCTCATCGTGCGCTGGGGCGGTGGTCGGCGACTCAGTGGCTTCTTACCCATTCAGTCGATCTACGCCGACTTTTACGTGGTCGATGAACTGTGGCCAGACTTTACACTTGCCCAGTTCCACGAAGCACTGGCCTGGTACCAAGATCAAGACGTCACGCTCGGTGGCTAGGGAGTGAAATGCGCCCGGCTGACTATCCCGGCGCTGGACTCGTGAAGGTCGCATGCGTACCGATTCGTTTCAACCGTCGAGACCGAGATTCAATCGGCCCCGGTTTCTCGGCTATGTGGTCTCCTCTCCCTGGAATCACTTCAGTCCAATGACTATTGGCCCATAAGCCGGGCGTCAATACCAATCACAACTGCTGTCGCGTTTCGTCAACGGCATGGAGCCCATGCACTACAACCTCTAAACCTTTCTCGCGGCCGCCGCTTCGTCGTAGGCGTGAAGGGCCCTCGGACCCCACACGGTTCCCGGGCCGCCGTTCAACGCGATAGCCACGCCGATGGCTTCGGCGATCTGTTGGCGGGTGGCGCCCTCGCGCAGCGCACCGCGAGTGTGGGCGACGATGCAGCCGTCGCATTCGCGAGTGATCGATATGACCATGGCGAGGAGCTCTTTGGTCAATCGAGAGAGCTCGCCTTCGGTTTGTGCGGCTTGAGAAAGAGCGCCGAAACTCTTCATCACGTCGGGAATCAACTCTCGCAGATCCTGGGCGGGCTGACGCAACTCTTCACGAATATCATCCATACTGTTCATAACTACCTCCGAGATTGAGCGTAGCGATTGTGGAATTGACTCCTACGACACCAACAATCACTGGCCGACATGATGCAATCCGTGCATCACGATCACTGGGCGACGAAGTTTGAGAATGCAATTGCTCATAAAACATTCGAAGCCCCGTACCAGAATTCCAATCAATGTTTGAGTGACCCACGGGCCTCTCGAAGGGCGTAATAGACAATCACGTAGCCCGTCACTGGATCGGCCCACCACCACCCGGCGAAGGCATTCAATACGAGGCCGAAGAGCACTGCCGTGGCGAGGATTCCATCGATCATCGTGACGCGACCCTCGGCCTTCAATACGGGGTTGTCCAGGGCGGTTCCAATTCGGGCTTTTCCTGAAGCGAGTGCGAACATGGCGACGGCGGTTATGGCAGTCCAGACGATACCGATTGAACTGTGATGGGGCCGAAAGCCAACTACGAGGACGAAAGTGCTCTGCGCACCTAAGTAGATGGCCAATGCCACAAAAGCGGACCCGATCATCCGCAGTGCCTTGATTTGTCGGGCTTGGGCGATGTCAGCGAGTTCCCAGAGTACGACCACTGACGCACCAATCTCAATCACGCTGTCCAAGCCGAAACCCGCCAGAGCCACTGACTTGGCTTCAAGAGCGGCGTAGGCGAGAATGAACACCCCCACCACGTTCCAACCAAGCGTGATCACCTCAAGTTGGCGTCCACGACGCAGTGCGAGTGCGCCAACGTCGTCGGGTTGCATGGTCACTTGCACAATGTAATTCGTTCGAATTCGAATTCGACGTGACCAATTCGAATTAATTGCGTAGTGACGCGTTTCCAGAATCAACGTGATACGAGTGAATCCACGACGCCGAGACAACACTTCGCACGAGACGATGTCGGGTTCCAATGAATGGTGGACCTCGTACCCCATCATGTTTCCTAGGATTGTCCGATGAGCGTCATCGATGATCTCGTCGCCCACAACCGTGCCTACGTGGAACGTCACGGCCATCGCGAGATGCCGACTTCGCCCCAGCTCCATCTGACGGTGTTGACGTGTATGGACTCCCGACTCGACCTCTTCGGCGCCCTCGGGCTCAACCTCGGCGAGGCCCACCTCATCCGCAACGCCGGTGGACTGGCGAGCGACGACGCGATACGCTCGCTGCTGCTCAGTCAACGGCTGCTGGGAACCCGAGCCGTGATGGTGATCCACCACACGCGCTGCGGCTTGGAGTCCTTCGACGAACAGTCGCTCGCCGACGAGGTCGAAGCCGCCGTCGGTGTCCGACCACCCTTTCGACTGGGCGCCTACCGCGACGTCGAAGAGGACGTGCGCTCGACGCTCGAGACGCTGCGGGCCAGTCCCTTCGTGGATTCGACTGAGATCCGCGGCTTCGTGTTCGACGTCGATGACGGCGACCTGCGCGAGATCAGTCAAAGAACTTCTTGAAGCCCCGACTGGTCTGGTCGTAGCCGTTGGCGAGATAGAACCGGTGGGCGTCCTTGCGTACGTTGCGACTCGTCAACTGGATGCGGTAGCAGCCGCGTTCCTTCGCCAGCTCTTCGGCGGCGATGAGCAGCTCGGCGCCGATACCGCGACTTCGCATGTCGCTACGTACGTGCACGCTTTCGATTTCACAACACCAGCCCGCGGCGTGTTGGAAGTGTTGGAAGATGATGACCTGACAGACGCCGACCACCGCGCCCTCCACCACGGCGACCACGACGTCGCCTCGTTGACGACGGGTCTCTTCCACGGCCGACCAATAATCGTCGACGCGCAACGCGTCCTCGAACTCCGGCATTAACGATCCGTCGCGAAGTAAATCGACGGCCGCCGCAACGTCGCCGTAGTCAATCGGGCGGACGAGCGCCATCAACTATTCGCGGGGGTCGATCGGCGTTAACACGCCGACGGCACCTTCGATGGCTTCGGCCGCGTCGAGGCAGAGGTCATCGCGAAAGAGCGTCCCCATGACCTGGACCCCGGTCGGCAGCCCGTTCGCGACGCCGGTGGCGACGCAGGCCGCGGGCAGACCCATCAGGTTGGCCGGCATCACGAAGCGGAACAACTCCACGACCTTCATGGCGGTGTCGCCATCGATGATGTCGTAGCCGTGTTCGAACGGCGGCTGCGTCCAGACCGGTCCGACGACCAACGGATAGGTCGCCATGAACTCGCGCCACGCCTTTTCCACCTTGTAGCGGCTTTCGTGCATCAGGGCCATCGATTCGGGCGTCGCCGGTGGATACTCGATGTTCGTGAGCTCCAAGAATCGTTGACCCTCTTGCCCCATTAACGCCATTAGGAGCGGTTTTCGCACAGCGAGGCTGGTCATCATCAACTCGGACCACGCCAGGTAGCTCTCGAAGACCATGGGCGGTTCGATCTCTTCGACCTCGTAGCCCGCCGCTTCGAGGGCCCGGCCCGCGATGCGAACGCCTTCGGCGACGCCGTCGTCGGTGTCGCCGCCGAATGGTTCGGGCACCAACGCCACGCGCTTGGCGACGCTCGGCCCACCGAGCGGCGCGTCGATGGACTGCGGGTCACGGTGGTGGGCGCCCATGACCGCGCCGAGACCGAGGCGAACGTCTCCGACGGTTCGGGCCAAGACGCCATTGACCAGCATGATCTGGGCGTTGATCGCCATGTCGATAATCGACGACGGGTTGCCCTGGGCCACGCGACCCCGTGAGGGCTTGATCGACGCGATCCCGCAGGCGTAGGCCGGGTTACGAAGCGATCCGCCGATGTCGTTGCCCAGTCCGATAGGGCTCATGCCCGAGGCGATAGCGGCCGCTTCCCCACCGGAGGAGCCGCCGGCCGTGCGCCCGCGCTTCCAGGGATTGTGCGTCGAGCCGTAGAGCGAAGATTCGGAGTTGATGCGCAGTCCGAGGTCGGGCATGTTGGTGCGCGCGAGGGCGACCGCCCCGGCTCGGCGCATCGATTCGACCGGCGGCGCGTCGGCGTCGGCCATGAAATCCTTCAGCGTCACACAGCCCTCGTTGGTGCTGTAGCCGGCGACGTCGAGGTTGACTTTGATCGTGAAGGGCACGCCGTGCAACACGCCGAGCGGACCGCCGACCTTTTGCTTGGCGTCGGCGGCGTCGGCCTCGGCGCGCACTTCATCGGGCCGCACTTCGACGACGGCGTTCACAGCGCCGTTGACCGCGTCGATTCGCTCCAGGTGGGCCTCGATGACCTCGCGCGACGACGTGGCGCCGCTTCGAATCAAGTTCGCCAGCGATGACGCCGACTCCCGCCACAGTTCCTTTGCCACGAGACCCCCCGTCGAAAACTCTCTGGGTAGTCTGGCACGCGCCATGGCGCGTTCGAATCAGCCGAAACGACCGAGGGTGTAGTCCAGCGTTCGAGGGTCGATGGGGTTGTTGAAGATCTTTTCGGTGGTGTCGAACTCGATCAGTTCACCGGCGCGGTCCTCGCCCATCAGCAAGAACGCGCAGTCGTCCGAGATGCGAGCGGCCTGTTGCATGTTGTGGGTCACGATGATGACCGTGACGCGCTTCTTCAACTCGGTCATCAACTCTTCGATCTTCAAGGTCGCGATCGGGTCCAGGGCCGACGTGGGCTCGTCCATCAAGAGCACCTCGGGGTCCATGGCGAGGGCGCGCGCAATGCACAGGCGCTGCTGCTCGCCCCCGGAGAGGTTCGAGGCCGCGACCTTCAGTCGGCTCTGGACGCTGTCCCAGAGGGCCGCGGACTTGAGCGACGTCTCGGCCGCCTCGTCGAGGATCGACTTCTTCTTCACGCCGTTGAAGCGCAGTCCGGAGACCGCGTTCTCGTAGATGGACATGGTGGGGAAGGGATTGGGGCGTTGGAAGACCATGCCCACGCGCGTGCGCAGTTCGGTCACCGTGATGTCGCCGCGGTAGATATCGGTACCCTCGAGCAGGATCTGGCCGGCCACCTTGGCGCCGGGCGTCAGGTCGTGCAATCGATTGAGCGCGCGCAGCAACGTGGTCTTACCGGAACCGGACGGTCCGATCAGACTGGTCACGCGATTCTTGGTGACGTCGAAGGTGCAATCGCGAACGGCCACGCGACCGTGAAACGACACGGCGACGCCCTTCAGCTGCATCGCGGCGGCCCCGCGTTCGGGTGACTCGGTCGGCGCTACGACCTTCGTCTCGACTTGTGCCATGAATTCTTGGTCCATTGGTTACCTTGCCTGTTGCTTTCTCGATGCCCAGATGCGGGCGCTTAAACTCAAAACAAAAACGAACACAACGAGCACCAGCGCAATACCCCATACTTCGGTACGCAGACTGGGCCATTCCGACTTGGCGTTCTCGTAAATCGAGAGCGGCAAAGCAGAAACAGGGTCCAACGGCTTCCAAGAATTAATGTAGCCGCCCCCGATGACCAAGAGCACTGGCGCCGTCTCCCCGATGGCTCGCGAGATGGCCAAGATGATGCCGGTCACGATTCCAGTCACCGCCGCCGGCAGCACGATCTTCATCGATACTTTGTGGGGCTTGGCTCCGAGCGCCAGTCCGGCCTCGCGAAGGGTGTGGGGCACGCCGCGCACCGCGATCTCGCTGGAAATCACGATGACCGGGAGCATCAGGACCGCCAAGGCGAAGGACCCGGCGATGGCCGAGAAGCCGACGTGCAGGTCGCGCACGATGAAGGAGAAGGCGAACAGTCCCATGAGGATCGACGGAGCTCCGGCCATCGTCTGGGAGATCACCCGCAAGGTCGCCGCCAGTTTCGAGTCGGATTCGGCCAGGTAGACGCCGACCAAGACGCCGACCGGAATCGCCATGACCGAGGCGTACAGCGTGAGCACCAGGGTGCCCAGAATGGCGTTGGATACGCCGCCGGTCGCATTCGGCGCGATCAACGACGGCGTTTGGGGTAGCTGGGTGTAAAAGCCGATGTGCAAGACCACGGGCAGGCCGCGGTTGAACAACTGAAACAAGAGCAGCACCAACGGTACGGCGGTGACCAAGAGGGCCAGCGCGCAGAGCACGACCATGATCCTCGAACGCACTTGTCGCCTCGCGCGCGAGCGCTCCGAGATCGAGCGGATCTCGTCGCGCATCTGATGGCCCGTCTCGACTGGTTCTACGAGTTCGGTCATGTCACTCATACGACCGCCAAGACCTTTCGTTGACGAGATACCAACCCCCGACTGATCAGCGAAAGCCCGAAGTTCACCAGCATCAATAGCACGCCGAGGGCCATCAAGGCCGCGATCTCATTGCCCTGGGCCTCGCCAAACTCGGTCGCGATCCACGACGCGATGGACGTGCCGGGATAGAGCAGGTGGTACTGCACGTTGGCGACGCCACCGGCGACCAACGCCACCGCGACGGTCTCGCCGGTCGCTCGCGCCAGGGCGAGGAACGTGGCCCCGAACAGTCCAATCTTGGCCGTCGGAAGGACGACCTCTCGAATCATCTGCCAGCGAGTGGCGCCGAGGGAAAGACTGGCTTCGATGAGGTCATTGGGGACGACCGAGATGACCTCTCGGCTGATCGCTACGAAGGTCGGCAGGATCATCACCGCGAGCACGATCGAAGCCAACAACAGTGACTGGCCGTCCTGCTGGCCCGGGTTACCGAACAGCTCCTTGGCGAAAGGCCAGCTATTGAGCCACGGGATGACGGTCTTCAACATCCACGGGGCCAGTACCAGGAATCCCCAGAGTCCGTAGACGACGCTCGGGACGGCGGCCAGCAGTTCGACGAGCGTCGCGACGACGTTGCGAAACCGACGCGGCAGGAGAAAGACGATCGAGATCGAGGTGCCCAATCCAATAACGACGGCGATCACTAAGGCAACCACTGACGTCTCGAGGGTGCCCACGATCATCGCGAGACCGCCGAACGGTCCCGCGGGTGACTGCCAGCCGTTGCCCCCCAGCAGGGTGCCGGTGTGATGCTCAAAATCCGGCAGGGCGTTCCAGAGAATAGTTCCGATGAAGCCGACGCTCACCGCCGCGAACACGATGCTCGCGAGGATTAACACGTAGTGGTACCACGTACGCGTAGGAGTGGCGGAGTTGAACTCCGCCCCTCCTGCTTCGTGCGTGGTGAAATCAGGAGGTGGAGGTATGACGATTGACACCGCTGCTCTCTACCTCACTTTGTGGTCGTTACTGCTTCTTTGTAGTTACGTCTTTTTGGTGAGCAGGACCGCCGCGCCCGAGGTCACGTTCATCAACTGCTGACGGGAGTAGGCCGCGATCGCCGCCGGCAAGGGCACGTAGCCCTCGGCTTTGGCGAGTGCACCCTGGGCGAAGTGGGTCTCCCAGTCGAGGTACTTGACGATCGCTTCGCCGGTCGCCTCGTTGGTCTGGTTCTTGGCCACGATGGCCCAGCTGTAGGTCGCGAGCGGCCACACGTTATTACCAGGTTGGTTGACGATCGAGAAGGCGTCGGGCGTGATGTTCGTACCGGCGGCGGCGGCCGCGGCCGCGATGTTCGTCAATGTGGGCTGGAGCCACTGACCATTTCGGTCCTGCAGCGACGCCGTCTGAATGGCGGCGTTGCCGGGGATCAACAGGTAGCTGTACTCCACGTAGCCAATGGAGCCGGGGTTCGAGTTGATGTCGGTGGCCAAGGCTGCGTTGTTCGCCGCCGCCAAGATGTTCGGGGCGTGCCAGAGGTTGCCGCTACCTTCCATCACGTTGCCGCTCGGAGTGTGCGCCGAGCCGCCGGCGGAGTGCAGCCAGTCCGTGAAGGCGTAGGTCGTGCCCGAGCTCGCGGCGCGGTAGATGACCTTGATCGTGTTGGATGGTGAGTTCGAGGTGTAGAGCGCCTGGAGCGCCTTACCGGTCGTCGAGGAGGCGCCACCGTTGGTGGCGATGATCGCGGGGTTCGACCACGTGGTGATCGCGCCGTCGTAGATCTGGGCGACCTCGCTGCTCGTCAAACGGACGGTCGAGAGACCCGAGCCGGCGAGGTTGTAGCCGACGACCGCGCCACCGAGGATGTACGGAACCTGGACGAAGTTCGCCTCCACCGCGCCCGTCGGCAGGGTGCCCGCCGAGGGCGTCATGGGCTGGTCGGAGAATCCGATGTTGACGCTGCCGTTGACGATCGTGGTACGACCGGTGCCGGATCCGGCGGCCGGGTACGAGCTGAAGTGCACCTTGCCACCGGCGCTATACGCGGTCGAGCCGCTGGTCGTTGCACCGACCATAGGAGCATCAAAGGACGAGCCGTTGATAGCCAGAGAGACCGAGCTCGGTACCACGAGGTCAATGTCACCGGACTTGTTGGTTCCCTGGAGTCCGCCCGAAGCCGGCTTGGGCTTGGGCTTGTGCTTCGACCAACCCTTAGGGCACACGCCGCCCTTGGTCACGTAGCGCTTGGCTTGGACCTTGTTGGACCTAAGGCGGTAGCAGACCACCGACTTCTTATGTGAGGTTCCGGCACTGGCGGGTGCTGACACGACGGCGAGCAGACCGGCAACGGCCAGCGCAACTGCCGCGAGCGACCTGAATAGATTCTTCATTCTGAACTTTCCTCCTAAAGAAAGTGATTCATGAGCGACGCGACGGTTCGACATTCGAACGTTTTGCCACTACGAAACCTACGAATCGAAGGTAAACAGAATGTGAGCGGATGGGTCGTTCAGAGTGAAAAATTAAGGATTTCTGAAAAACTTCTTGGCGCGGTAATCAATCACAACAGCTGTCGCGCCAACCGCACGACGAGCACTTGAAGTGCGCGTGCTCGGGGTTGAGAGACCCACCGCAGTGAGGGCATTCGGAGAAGATGGCAAACCGGTTGGCGCACTCGAGTACCGGAATGAACTGGTCACCGTGTTGATTGAGTATCTCGGTCATCCACCCATTGTGGTTTCTCGACCGTGACGGCGCGGTGATAGCTAACCGAGTTCAGCCGAGATCGGGCTCCCAATAGGCCACCGGCTCCATTCCACGGGCGAGCCGGGCCTCGGTCAACACCTCGGCCACGAAGGCCGCCTTCAGCGCGACGTAGCGCTCGATATCGTCGCCCACGAGGTCGGCGTTCTCGCGCTTGATCCGGGCGTAGCGATCAATCAAGTGGGAATTGTCAATCAACGCCTCACGGAGCAGCCAGTGATCGCAGTGCGCGCGATTGTTGATAACCACCAAATAAAGGTGATGCTGCGGTAGTCGCGGCGTCTCAGGCGCGTCGAAGGCGTCGCGACCTTCAACGTCCAAGTCGCCGACCCACTGGTAGCCGGCCTCTTCGATCAGGCTCAGCGCCTCGGGCCGCTGAGCCTCGTCGGCCACCACGACGTCAATGTCGATGATCGGCTTGGCCGCGAGGCCTGGCACGGAGGTCGATCCCACGTGTTCGATGCGCACGATAAATGCTTCGACGAACGGCGAGAGGAACGCCACGATCTTTTCGAACTGCGTCGGCCATTCGGGATCGTCGTCCACGACCATGACGCGGTCCATTTAGGCCTCGGCGCGAAGTTGACCCGAGCGGTAGTGCGTTCGACATAGCACCTGATAGTGCACCACGCCCTCGTTGACGTCCCCGGTGAAGAACTGATTGCCCTCGCGCGCGACCACGCCGTCGACCACGCGGGCGTTGCAGCGACCCTTCTGTCCGCACCAGCACGTCGAAGTGAGGGGCAGTTCGTGCGCCCAGTCCGAAATGGCGAACAGTCGAGCCGAACCCGGGAACAGATTGAGGAGGAAGTCGGCCGAAAGACCAAACGCGTGGACGTCGATCGCGAGGTCGTCGACGATCCGCGCGAGAGCGTCGATCTGTTCGACGCTCGCAAACTGAGCCTCGTCGATCACGAGGACGTTGATTCCGTCACGACGGAGCCGTTCAATATGTGGCGCGAGATCACTACCCGGTGCGACGGCCTCGGCACTGGCCTCGATGCCGATCCGACTGGTCACCATTCCGGCGTCGCTGCGATCGCCGAAGGTCCACAGCGCGACGTCACTGCGACCTTGGCGCAACTGCCAGCACAGTTGCAACGCCAGCGTCGATTTGCCCGCCGCCATCGTTCCGTAAGTGAAGGTCAGTTCTGGCATGGGCCTCTCGTGGTTGACTCGAACGACCCACGATACCCTTACGTTGAATTGGTCCGTGGACCGAGTTCGAGCTCGGCGTCGATTTCGCCACTCAGTAGATTGATGACGTGGACTACAGCGTTCGACCAGTCGCCTACATACGCAATGAGCGCAGTGAGGCGCTCGACGACAACTGGGACGACGTCATCAGCACGGTCGAACTCGCCCAGGACGTCCCGAGCGAGGCGCTCCGCGGTCTCGAGGAGTTCTCTCACGTCGAGCTCGTCTTCTTCGCCGACTGGGCCGAGGAGGTTCCTCCCGGTCCGTGGCACCGTCGTCCCCGCGGCAATTCGCGGTGGCCGGACGTCGGCGTGTTCGCTCAGCGCAATAAGGACCGACCGAATCGCCTTCTGCTTTCGACGATTGCTATCGACGAACTTTCAGAGCGTTCCTTCATCGTGCGCGGACTCGATGGCATCGACGGCACACCAGTGCTCGACATCAAGCCGGTCTTTCGTTGGAGTATGCCCCGTGGCGAACTTCGTGTCGCCTCCTGGAGCGAAGAGCTCGGCGAGAATTACTTCTGATTCCCGGTAATACATTCGCTCAGAACCCCGGCCATCGGACCGTTCGCAGGTCACCGCACGGCATCGTCGATTACGACGAGCGCCGGATCATGGCCGAGACGACGTCACGGTCGGGACACGACGCCGGACCGAGGACCGAGATCGCCACCGCCGAAGCCGCGTTCCCTCGTTGGGCTGCTTCGAGGACGTCGGTACCGCGCGCCAACTCGGCGAGGAAGACGCCGGAGTGCGTGTCGCCCGCACCGTTGGTGTCGACGACCGTAGTCTCGTAGGCGGCCACGCGTATGGGATGTGAGTTCTTAGTCAGTACCGTGCAGCCACTGGCGCCGTGGCGCACGACGACGCCTCGTCTTCCCGTGGCCTGGGCGAGGGCCACGACCGATTCGCGCAGCGAATCCTTGCCGGTGAGTAACGATGCTTCGGTCTCGTTGCAGAGCGTCCAATCGGCACGATCGAAGACGGCGCGCAGGTTCTCCTCCGGTATGTCCATCACGCGGTTACTCGGGTCGAATGCCACTATGACGTCGTTGGCAAGATTCGAGAGCCACTCGAGGACGATTGGCCCCGACTCCGGATACATCACGTTGTAACCCGACACCAGGACATAATCGCTACCTTGCACGTCGAGCGACGCTAGGTGAGAGAGCCGCAGTGACCCTTCGGACCCGGGCGACGTTATGAATGTCCGCTCCCCACCGTCGTCGATCATCGCGACACAGAATCCGGCGTCATATCTATCGTCCGCTTCGAAGGGTTCAACGATATCGTCGTGGGCCAACGACGAACGAGCGACGGACGATAAAGGACCTTGACCGAGTCGACCGGCGTAGATCGCCGAGACGCCCTGACGCGCGCAGGCGCTCATGGCGTTGTAGCCACCGCCGCAGGTGATCAGATGCTCCGACGCCAGGACGTCGCCGCCACTCTCCGGGACTCGGGCAATCTTCACGACGATGTCGATCATGACCGAGTCGAGACAGAAGAGACGTGACGCAACACTCACCCGTTCACCCTAACGACCGTCCCGGTCGCCATCGTGTGCATTTGTGGCACTTGGTTTCGACGAAGCTCGTGACTTGCGTACAATCGTCGCAAGCGACGCGCGGTGTCGCGGAGGAGGCACGGTGAGCGAAATCTCTGAAGCACTCGGTACGGGCAGCGCAAATGCGATGCGCATCGAGGAGAACGGCATCAACGTCATTACCGAGGGCGAGCGCAAGGGCCAGCCCCGCGAACTCTTCTGGCCCTGGTTCGGGGCCAACGTGTCGGTCCTCGGACTCAGTTATGGCGCCTACATCTTGGGATTCGGCATCTCGTTCTGGCAGGCCCTCATAGTGGGACTCATCGGCATCATCGTCAGTTTCGTCCTGTGTGGCATCATCGCGACCGCCGGCAAGCGTGGATCGGCACCGACGATGGTGCTCAGCCGCGCCGCCTACGGCGTTCGGGGCAACCGCCTGCCGTCGGGCATCTCGTGGTTGCTCTGCGTGGGGTGGGAGACCGTGCTCACCGTTATCGCGGTGCTCGCGACTTCGACGGTCTTCACTCGCCTCGGATGGGGCGGCGGCAACGGCGTCAAGGCCGTCGCGATGGTCGTCATCGCGGCGCTGATCATCGCCGGTGGGGTGATGGGATTCGACCTGATCATGCGGATGCAGGCCGTCATCACCGTGGTGACCGGTGTCCTCACCGTCTTCTTCATCGTTCTCACGTTCAAGCACGTGAGCTGGCACGTCGTGTCCCACGTGCACAGCGGACATCCCCAGGCCCTCATTGGCGCCCTCGTCTTCGTGATGACGGGATTCGGGTTGGGATGGGTAAACGCGGCCGCCGACTACTCGCGTTACCTGCCGCGCAAGGCGTCGACCAGTGGCGTCGTGTGGTGGACGACGTTCGGATCCTCGGTCGCGCCCGTCATCCTCGTCTTCTTCGGCCTCCTCTTGGCAGGCTCGTCGTCAACGCTCAGTTCGGCGATCGGCAACGACCCCGTCGGAGCGTTGGCCACCCTCTTGCCCACGTGGTTCCTCGTCCCCTTCGTGATCGTGGCGGTCCTCGGTCTCGTCGGTGGCGCGGTGCTCGACATCTACTCCTCGGGCCTCTCGCTGCTGTCGGCCGGAATACGGATCCCGCGCTACGCCGCGGCCGGTGTCGACGGCGCGGTGATGGTAATCGGCACGATCTACATCGTCTTCTTCAAGAACAACTTCCTCTTTCAGTTCGAAGGATTCTTAATCACCGTGGGCGTACTGATCGCGGCGTGGTGCGGTGTCTTCCTCGGTGACATGGTCCTGCGAAAGAAGGACTACGTCGACGCCGACCTCTTCCGCAACTCCGGTCGCTACGGCGACATTCGACTCATTCCGGTCGTCACGACGATCGTCGCGAGTTTCATCGGCTGGGGTCTGGTGACCAACACCGGCGCCAACTGGCTGACGTGGCAGGGGTACCTGCTCGGACCACTCCACCTCGGGGGCAAGAGCGGCGATTGGGCCTTCGCCAACCTCGGCGTCTTCGCCGCGTTAGCGCTGAGCTTCCTCGCCACCGTCCTCTTGACGGGCGGCCAGGTTCGCCAGCAAGAGGACGTCGGAGCGACTCCCGTTCCAGCGTCCTGACCTCGTACAACGGGCGTCGGTCGGCGCACGCAACAATGAACCTTGCGGACAGAATCCTCGGGATCGATTCATGGCGACCGTGGGATATTCGAGTCGTCAATGCGATGAAGGTCCACAAAATCACTGCGTAGACTTGGGGCGGTTGGGTTCTGAGGAGTTGCATTGCGTATCGGTGTTCTCACGGCGGGTGGCGACGCGCCCGGCCTCAACGCGGCCATTCGAGCCATTGGTCAGATAGCGCTGCGTGACGGACACGAAGTAATTGGCATCGCCAATGGCTGGGCCGGACTGGCCAGCGAATACGCCGGGCGTCCGCTCGTCGCCAGCGATTTTCAAGGCGTCATCGCCCAGGGCGGGACGTTGCTCGGCACGGCGCGCTACAACCTCGATGACCCCGCGGGCGGTCGAGAACGAGTGCTGGCCGCGATCGATGAGCACCTCGACGGATTGATCTCCATCGGCGGCGACGGCACGCACCGAATTTCCACCTGGCTGGCCGATCACGGTGCGCCCATCGTCGGCGTGCCCAAAACCCTCGACAACGACCTGCTCGGCACCGACTATTGCATCGGCTTTGATACCGCCATCAGCATCGTGGCCGAATCGATTGACCGGCTCTACACGACGGCCGCGTCGCATCACCGCGTCATGGTCGTCGAGACGATGGGACGTCTGACCGGCTGGGTCGCCGCGATGGGCGGACTGGCCGGCGGCGCCGACATGATCGTGATACCGGAGTTTCCGGTCACGATGGACGACATCATGAAGCACCTCGAACGCCGCGTCGAGGCCGGTTTGGCCTTCTCCATCGTCGTGGTCGCCGAGGGCATAAATCTCTCGACGCTCGGCGGCACCGAGAAGGGCGAACTCTCGACCGAGGGCGTCGGCGGCGTGCGCCTGGCGACGCGGGGCGTGGGTCAGTTCGTCGCGTCGAAAATTGAAGAGCACACGGACATCGAAGTTCGCACCACGGTCCTCGGTCACCTGCAGCGCGGCGGCAGCCCGACGGCGCACGACCGCATCTGGGCCACGCGCGTCGGTGCCGGCGCCTACGACGCCGTGACGTCGGGCAAGTTCGGAACGATCTCCGTGGTGCGCGACAACACCGTCGTCCTCAGTCCAATCTCGTCGGTGATCGGCGGACAGCGACAGGTGCCGCGCGAGATTTACGAGCTCTGCTCGGTCTTCTTCTAACGCAGGAACTCTTCCAGTTCGGGCGTCGTGGGACCAGTCGCGGGACCGCGCTTCGTGACTGACATCGCCGCGGCCGCGTTGGCCCAGCGCGCCGCCTCCAACGCGGGGCGACCGTGCGCCAACTGAGCGGCGAACGCTCCGACGTGGCAATCCCCCGCACCATTGGAATCGACACTCTCCACGCGAAAGCCCGCTACCACTTCGCTGGAACCTTCCGATTCGGCGACGACACAACCTTCGGCCCCCACTCGCACGATGGCAGCTCCATGATTCAGGCGTCCGCGCAGAAGGCGCGCCGCTTCTTCGGCGTCCGAGGAGTCCGTCAGCAGGCGCGCCTCGCGAGCGTTACACGAGAACCAATCGACGCGGTCGAAGACCGCCTCGAGCAGGGCGTCGGGAATTTCATCGACGATCGGACCGGGATCGAAGAGAAAGCACGTCGCGGCGGGGATCCGCTTCAGAAACAACAGCAGCGCTCGAGCGTTGCTGTCGTGCAAGAGCGCGTAGCCC
Organism: Acidimicrobiaceae bacterium; assembly: GCA_003167415.1. Lineage (GTDB taxonomy): Bacteria > Actinomycetota > Acidimicrobiia > Acidimicrobiales > RAAP-2 > RAAP-2. The sequence goes on from PMTF01000009.1 coordinate 84,183, forward strand.
GAGAAGTAGACGAAGTCACGTTCGGTCACGTCCAGTTCGTCGAGTTGAGCGGTGGAAAGCGTGGCTTCGGCGCCGGTGCTGGTCAGAAACGTCCGTTCGCCATTATCTTCGACGATGGCAACTACGAAGCCGGTGTCGACGTCATCGTTCGGGGCCGTCGCGACCACGATGTTCTCCTCGCGCATCGCCTCTTGAGCGATCGTGGCGAACGGTCCGAGTCCGACGACACCGCCGTAGACCGAAGCGAGTCCCAGTCGCGACGCGGCCGCCATGACGTTGAATCCACCGCCGGCGAAGGAGTCACTTCGTTCGACCAACGTGTCCGAGCCGCGTTCCGGCAACGCGTCGACGTTCAACACGACATCCACGACGACGCTGTCGACGAGGATCAGACGCGGCGCGTCGCTCACGCGGCGCTTTGTACGGGGCCGTTTCGCAGTTCGAGGAGTCGTCGCGCCATCTCGTCCAGCTCTAGGCCGTTCACTCGAGACACGGTCTCTCGCGCCGCGAGAGGAAAGACGTTGATGCCGCATCGCGATCCGACGATCGCACCGGTCATCGCGGCAATGGTGTCACTGTCGCCACCGAGCGACGCGGCCACGCGACAGGCCAACCACGGTTCCTCGCGGAAGGCACTGGCGACGGCGAAGGCCGCCGGGACGGACTCCCAGGTCGCCAAGCTGGTGCCGACCAAAATCGGCAACAGGTCGACGACGCCCTCGGCGTCGAGTCCGTGGACCAGATCGATGGCCCACCGGATTCGCACCGCGACGTCGGCTCCGGCGATCCAGTGGCCTCGTCGAGATCCGCGCACCGCCGCCTCGCAGGCGGTGTCGATCATCACGTCGAACGTGAGGCCTTCGACGCCGGCACTCACCGCGCCGGCGACGGCGGCCGCGCCGGCGAGCGCCACGCTCGTATTGTGCGTGAGTCGACTGGCCTGCGCAACGCTGGTGACGAGTTCATCGAGATCGAGCGATCGAACCGCGATGGCGACCGGAGTGATGCGCATCGCCGCGCCGTTGGTGTCACCGCGACGGCCCACCTCTTCGGGATCCCCACCGGCCATGAGCGCGTTGATGGCCCGCTTGGTCGATGGTCCCAGCAGATCGAGAGATCCCTTCGCCTTCATCGACTCTTCCCAGTTGATGAGGGTGTCGGCCCAACTTTGAATATTGACTTCACCGTGACCCGCGATGAGTTCGGTCGCCAATAGCACGGCCTGTTCGGTGTCGTCGGTGATTCGTCCGGCCGTCATGCCTTCGGCGATGGGGTGATCGGTCGGCGCCGGTTCAAAATCGACGAGCAGTGTGCCAAAGACACTGACGACCTCGTCTCTCGACATCATCTGCGTCGGCATTCCGAGCGCGTCACCGATGGCGAGGCCGTAGAGGGCGCCGGCGGCACGATCGAACTGGGTCACGGACTCCACCCCCTCAGCCTATGAAGCGGGCTCGTGATTTCCTACCATTGCCCGGTTCGACCGCGAAGAAATCGATTCGTTTAAGGTTGTCTGCGCATGGAAACGTGGCCACCATTTCTTCAGGCATCAATCGAGACCGACGCGTGATCCCGATACTCTCCGCGTCGAAGATGCGCGAGGCCGACGCCCTCGCGGTGCAGGCGCGCGGGAGCGACGCCCTGGTCGAGGCGGCCGGCACCGCCGTAGCGCTCGAAGCCCAATCGATGCTGGGCTCGTGCTACGGAGCGCGCGTCGCCGTGCTCGTCGGACCGGGCCTCAACGGCGCCGACGGTCGAGTCGCGGCCGCGTGGCTCCGGTCCCGAGGCGCCAAGGTTGACGTCATCGAGACGACGCACCAGCCCACGGAACTCCGGGGCTTCAATCTGGTGATCGACGCGGCCTTCGGTCTCGGTTGCTCGCGTCCCTATGGTGCGCCCATCGTCTCCGGCGAGACGCTGGTGCTCGCGGTCGACCTACCCTCGGGCGTCGACGTCGATAGCGGCGAACTCCTCGGTCACCCGATGCCAGCCGACGTCACCGTCGCCCTGGGAGCGATGAAGCCGGCTCACGTCGACGGACCGGCGGCCGCGCTCTGCGGTCAGCTTCGATTCGCCGGACTTGACATCGTGCAGCACTTCGATGACGGTCTGGTCGAGGACCGTGATCTCGACGCCTTGATTCAACGCGACACGAGCGACCACAAATGGACGCACGCGATTCAGGTGCTCGCGGGTTCATCCCTGATGCCCGGCGCCGCCGACCTCGTCGTGCGCGGGGCGTTGGCGGCCGGCGCGTCCATGATCCGCCTGACGAGTCGCGGCGACGTCGCCGAATTGATCGACCTGCCGGCCGAAGTCGTGCGCAGCGATGATCCGGTCGTCGAGAAGCGCAGCCGCTGCGTAGTGGCCGGTCCCGGTCTCGGGACCGACAGCATTGACTGGCTTCGCGAACGACTGGCCGACGTGTCCGTGCCGGTCGTCCTCGACGCCGACGGACTGGATCGTTCGTTGATTCGCCACGACACTGAGAGTGAGCGACGTTGGGTCCTCACGCCCCACGAAGGCGAGTTCGTGCGACTCACGGGTGAGCCTCTGCCCTCCAATCGCCTCGAAGCCGTGCGTTCGCTCGCGCGCGCCACCGGCTGCGTCGTACTGCTCAAGGGCGCGACGACACTCATTGCCGATCGCGACGGCCGGTTCCGCGTGGTTCGTTCGGGCACGCCCACGCTCGCCACGGCGGGCAGCGGCGACGTACTTTCCGGGGTTATCGGCGCCACCATCGCCCGGGGCCACGACCCGCTCGACGCCGCCGCACTCGGCGCCCACCTGCACGGTCGGGCGGGCGCCGCGTTGCCGGTTTACGCCAGCGCCTCCGATATCCCGGCGGCCATTGCTGACATCATCGCGGCGTTGTAAATTACTCGCGCCATTTGCTTGCGAATAGTTGCCCTTCTTCGTGGACCATTGCGACGGTCAGCGAATGAGACGACGAGAGTACGGTAGTTAGGGAGGTAGTGATGAAGAAGTCGCCGGAGGCGCTGCTCGAGCACGAAGAAGAGGGCCGAGGACTCCTCGCACCGATGACGGTGTCGATCGATGACGACGGACTTGACGAGAACGACCCGCGGCGCGTCGCGATTCGCCAATGGCTCAGCGCGCACCCTGACCCCACGCCCGTTCAACTCGCCGAGGCCGGACTGGTCGCGCCCCACTTGCCGAGACCCTGGGGTCTCGGCGCCGACGCCGACCACCAACTGCTCATTGACGACGAACTCAAGCGCGCCAACGTGCGACTGCCCATCAATCCCATTGGCATCGGGTGGGCCGGCCCGACGATTCTGTACGCCGGCACCGAAGAGCAACAGAAACGCTGGCTCCCGAAACTGCTGAGCGGTGAGGAGTTCTGGTGCCAGCTCTTCAGCGAGCCCAACGCCGGTAGCGACCTCGCCTCGCTGAGGACGAGTGCCCAGCGCGACGGTGACGAATGGATCATCTCCGGCCAAAAGGTGTGGACCAGCTACGCCCACTTGGCGACCTGGGGCATCATGCTCGCGCGCACGTCCAACGAAGGTGCTGCGCAAAAGGGCATCAGCTACTTCATCTGTCCGATGAACGCGCCCGGCGTCACCATTCGCCCGATCATCGACATCACCGGCGACCACGCCTTCAACGAGGTCTTCCTCGACGAGGTTCGGCTTCCGGCCGACTATCTGATCGGCGAAGTGAACGACGGATGGCGACTGGCCAAGGTCACCCTGGGCAACGAACGAGTTTCTCTTTCGGGCGAAGGCGTGCTCTGGGGGCGCGGACCAACGGCCGCGGACTTGGTCGAGCTGGTGCGCACCTCGTCCATTCCTCACGACGCCCTCGAACGCGACGAACTCGTCAAGTGTTGGTCGCACGGGGAGATTCTCCGGTTGCTGCGACTGCGACTCGTCGCCGCGGCACAGGCCGGACGGGAACCGGGTCCCGAAGCCAGCGTGCGCAAGGCGCTCGCCGATGACCACGGCCAAGAAGTCATGACGCTCGCCAATCGCCTCGCGGGTTCGGCGGGGATGCTCGAAGGCCGTGGGCCGGGAGGCATGGACGGCGCCGACGGGAGTGCGTGGGCCTTCGGTTTTCTTTACTCCCAAGCGCTCACGATCGGCGGGGGCACCTCGGCGGTGCAGCGCAACATCATCGGCGAACGCGTACTCGGCCTGCCCAAGGATCCGGCGAGCTAAACGTCCGCGGCGAATTCGCAGCATTCACCATGCGTTCCGCGTCATTGACAAGAATCGTGACGAGAAGAGTTCGAATTCGCTCGAACACGTCAAAGGAGTCACGATGAAGGGTTTCAAGAGTTTCCTGATGCAAGGTGAGTTGATTGTGATCGCCGTGGGCCTCGTGGTCGCGCTGGCCTTCAGTACGCTCATCAAGGCGTTTTCGGACAACATCATCACGCCGCTGATCAACTCGTTCGCCGGCGGCGGCGCTTCGGGTAAGGGCCTCGGCTGGACGCTGAACGGACAACGCATCAACATGGGTGCCTTCATCTCGGCGATCGTCTACTTCGTGGTCTTCATGGTTGTCGTCTACTTCATCATCGTGGTGCCGTATCGTAACTACATGAAGCGCCGGGGCACGACGGTCTTCGGCGCACCGGTGGCGACGAAAGAATGCCCGAGTTGCCTGTCGGGGGGACTGCCCTTGGCCGCTACGAAGTGCAAGTTCTGTTCGAGCGACGTCCCCGTCGACTGATCGACGTTTGTCGACTCGCCTAGTGGTCCCGGGCGAGTTTCTCCAGGGCCGGCAACGCCAATACCACTCGGGACCTCTCGGCGGGGCTGAGTCGTTCGAGACGAGAGCTGAGTCCAATGGTGCGTTCACTCCAGAGGGATTCCAGCACGCGGCGTCCGTGCTCCGAGAGTTCGACCAGCGAAGCCCGCTTGTCCTCGGGGTCATCGGTTCGCTTCAATAGGTCCAGTTCTTCGAGGCTCGCCACAACACGCGTCGCTACCGGGGCGCTGACCGATTCGAGCGCCGCCAAGGCACTGATGCGAAGTGGTCCGAACTCATCGACGCTGGCCAGCGCCGAGACCTGCGAGGGCGACAACGCCGCGCTGGCTTGGTGGCGGAGGGCTCGGGCCAGGCGCAGCATCACCAGTCGCAACCTCGCGGCCGTGTCCAACGACCGTTCTGAATCGATCACCACCGACTTCATTGCACCACCTCGCTCTCGAGGGCGATCTCGCCCGGCACCGCACTCGACGTCGCCGCGGCGTCACCGAGGTGTTCGAGCATCGACTGGTCTTCGTGGACGTAGCGCTTGCCGCGCAGCGCCGAGGCGAGCGCTCCGACGACCGACATCGCTACGGCCGCACCGAAGACGATCACCAGACCGTGGTGGAACGAACTCTCGATGAGGTCGGGGAAGAAGTGCTTGCCCGTGAGCACCAGCCAGTTGGCGTGATTGACGTGCGCCGTTGCCTGTGATCCCAGCAAGTTCTTGAGGGGATTCTTTCCGAGGAACGCGGAGAAGAGGCTGCCCACCGGCGGCAGATTGGCGATTGAATGCGCTTGGACCGCGCCCACGCCGTGCGCGCTGAGTCCCTTGAACATCGCCTTGGGCAGCGTGTTCGTGAGTCCCACGATCATCAACGAGAAGAAGACGCCGATGGAGAGGACGAAGCCGGTGTTCAAAAAGGCCGCCTGGATGCCGGCCGCTCCCCCGCGTTCTTCCGCGGGCACGCTGTTCATGATCGCAGCGGCATTGGGCGCGGAGAACATCCCACCGCCGACGCCGTTGAGGAACACCATGATCGCGAACACCCAGTAACTGAAGTTCGTGGGTACGAGCAGTAGTCCAATGAAGCTCGCGCCGAAGAGCAAGAGGCCCGACGTCGAGAGGATTCGCGCGCCGTGGCGATCGGAAAGGTAGCCCGAGAGTGGTCCGGCGAACAAGAACCCGGTCGTGAGCGGCAACAGGTAGATGCCGGCCCACAGCGGCGTCGCGGAGTAGGCGTAACCGTGCAACGGCAACCAGATCCCTTGGAGCCAGATGATGAGCATGAACTGCAAGCCACCCCGCGAGATCGACGCCAAGAATCCGGCCGCGCTGCCGGTGGAGAAGGCGCGCACCTTGAAGAGTCGTAGGTTGAACATCGGCGACTCGACGCGGTTCTCGATGATGAAGAACGCGACCAGGAAGACGACGCCGATGAGAAAGGCGGCGAGCACGCGCGGCGACGTCCATCCCATGGCGTGGTGCAGGTACGGCTGGATGCCGTAGACGATGCCGACGAGAATCGAGGTGAGTCCCACCGCGAAGGTGAGGTTGCCCCACCAGTCGATGGTGGCCGAGGCGCGCTTGCCGTTGTCGCGCAGGCTGTGATAGCCCCAGACCGTGCCGATAATGCCGAAGGGTACCGAAACCCAGAACACGAGTCGCCAGTCGACGACTGAAAGCAGTCCTCCGGCGATCAGACCGATGAACGAGCCCCCGATCGCCGCGACCTGATTGATGCCCATCGCCATGCCTCGTTGGTCCGACGGGAACGCGTCGACCAGAATGGCGCTCGAGTTCGCGAAGAGCATGGCGCCACCCACCCCCTGCACGAGGCGCCACAGGACGAGCCATAAAGCTCCCGAGCCGCCGCTATAAGGATCGAGCGCGAGAAGTACTGAGGCGAAGGAGAAGACGGCGAAGCCCAGGTTGTAGATGCGAACTCGCCCCATGATGTCGCCAAGACGACCGAGACTGATCACCAGCACCGCGGTGACGAGGAGGTAACCCTGCAAGAGCCACAACAGGTAGCCCACGTTGCCGGCCGAGAGCGGATTGATCCCGATGCCCCGGAAGATCGCCGGCAAGGAGATCAGGATGATCGACGAGTTGATGGTCGCCATGAAGACGCCCAAGGTGGTGTTGGTGAGGGCGATCCATTTGTAGCGATCGCCGTGTTCCGCGTCCAATAGTTTGGGGGCCATACGTCCACTTCTGCGCTATTTAGTTGCTTGACTGCAAGCAAGTATAACGGGCACTCCCGACCGCGACACCCCCCGACGAACGTCACGACTCTCTCGATCGCGCACGTCGAGCGGGCGGGCGTCGTAAGTTGGCTACGAGAACTTGACGAAGAAGGGCACCGCATGGCACACGCGAAACTCACCGGACATCACCTGGTAACGGCCGAGAAAATTCTGAACCACCCCACCAGTCACAACATCGAGTGGCACGACGCGGCCGCCCTCATAGTCGAAGTGGGCTCCATCACCGAGGGCAGCAACGGTCGCTACACCGTGACGCTCGGCGACGAGACCCAGGTCTTCGACCGGCCCCGCGGTAAGGACCTCGATACCCAGCAGGTGGTCGACCTTCGAAAAATGCTGCACGCTTCGGGCTTCACCCTCGAGAGCATTCACGAATAGTCGCTGCCCAACGCTCCGATTGCGTCTTACGAATCATCATCGACACACAGTCCGACGATGGCGTCTCGAACCCGATCGCGCATCACGACGCGGTCACTGAATTCGTTGCCCGCGGGCAGCACCGGTTCACCAACAGTGATGCGCACTGCTCCGTGGTGGGGCCGAAAGCTTCCGGGACGCAACACTTCGCGCGATCCACGGATGCCCACCGGCACGACCGGACAGTTCGACGAGGCGGCCGCTTCGAACGCGCCCAGACGAAAGACGCGCAGTCCCGGTTGCGCGCTGATCGAACCTTCCGGGAAGATAAGCAGATGAAGCCCGGCGCGGATGGTATTCACCAGTTGATCTACCGAAGCGGCGCTGCGCTCGGCTCGTCCCCGATCGACGAACACGCAACCGAAACCCCTCATGATGCGACCCACCAGGAACTGGTGTTCCATGTCCGTGCTCGAGACGAATGTGAGTGGTTGGTCTAAGTACACGTAGAGCATCAGGCCGTCGATGAAGCTCGAATGGTTGGCGGCGATCACGGACGGTCGTTCCGACGTCGGCAACTCTCCGTCGACGCGTACCGAGAGACCCAAGGCTCGACACGTGCCACGAGCGACCGCCCGACCGGCGCTTCGGCGTTGAGGCAACGTCATCGGCAAGACCGCTAGCGACCAAATCGCGAGGACGAACGGGATGAGTAGCGCCCAGGCGTAGAGCGCATAAAGGATCGATCCGGCGCCCGACGATGGACTGTTCGAAACGGCCCGACCGACACGAGCATCACGGGACGCCCGGCCCGTCACCATGGACCACATCCGTTTTGAAATGGCGATGAACCGTTCGGACGTCGACGTTGGCCCTTGCGGTGCTGCGCCCGATGATGCGTCGACGTCGCGAACTGACGGAGCTCCTCCACGAGCCCCCGTGACGGCCTCCAACCAATGTTGGGGTGTCGTCGCGGTGAGAAAGACTTCGTCCGGGAGCGACACCTCGAAGGTTCGTTCCAACTGGTCACAGAGTTCGACCAGCGCAAGGCTGTCGACGCCGAGATCTTCGGCGAGATTGCTCTGCATCGTGAGCGAGCGCTCCCGATCCAACTGCAACTGATCGAGCAGCGCTCGAATGTCGCGAAGGATGAGTTCCTCGTCGCGGGACGAATTCGCGTCGCTCGTCATGATGGCGTCGCCCTCGGGCACGGTGTCCGTTGGCACGTTCTACGGATATCGACTTTGTCGCGCTCTTGTCGTGGAGTCATCATGATCCTCTCGGACGACCTCGCTATCTCAATGATGCTGCACGATCCCCATCGTTGTCGAGCGACACGCCAAAGTTTCAATCGTGGTTGAAAACTATGGCTCCCCGTCTCCGATCCGGCGGACAACACTGCTAGACACGAATGAAATGGGAGAGTTCAACGCCACGATTTCCGCCGGGCCCTATTGGTTGAGCGTGGCCGCCCTGGCACTTGGCTGCGTGATCCTCTGCACGTGGGCCCGGCTTCGTCCGGGGCGCTGGAGCCCGCGCGCGGCCAAGGTCATCGGCGTGGTCTTGATATCGGACGCCGTCGTCGATACGGTGCGTCAGCTCGTGGACGGCACCTGGACGCTCCGGTCATCATTGCCCCTCGCACTCTGCAACTTCGCCCTGATCGCCGCTGCCGCGGCGTGTTGGTGGCGGATCCGCCAGTTGGTCGAGCTCACGTACTTCTGGGCGCTCGCCGGAACCGTGCAGGGACTGCTTACCCCTGATCTGAACGTCCCCTTTCCCCACCTCGAGTTCTTCGAGTACGTGATCGGTCATACGCTCATCATCGTGGCGGCGCTCTTTCTCGTCGTGGGTATGCGAATCGAACCACGGCAAGGTTCCGTCGTACGGGCGTCGATCATCACGTATATATACGTCGCGCTCGTCGGCCTGGTCGACGCCCTGATCGGCGCCAATTACATGTTCCTTCGCCACGCGCCTCATCAGTGGACGCTCCTACGACTTATGGGACCGTATCCCTGGTACCTGGTGACCGGCGTTGCCATCGTTCCTCTGTTCTTTGCCCTGCTTTACAGCCCGTTCTGGTTCGCCCGTCGTCGAAACGACTCCGGCGTTCGCCCCATGAGTGCGTCACTGCGAACGCGCTGATGTCCCAGTCGCCCGATCCCGCGTCTACGCGCACGCCGCGACTGCACAAGTGGAACGACCGCGTCGTCCTGGGTGCCGTCCTCGCGTCCTTCGCCTCGGGATTCGGACAGTTCGGCGTCGTCACGGCCCTGGGCAGCGTGGCTCGAACCTTCGGCCACCTGGTGCACGGGGCCACGCTGGCCGACCAGGCCGGACTCTCGGGAACGAAACTCGGTGTCGGCCTCGCCATAATCCGACTGGCGTCACTCGGCGGCCTGCCCCTGACGGCGATGGCCGACCGATTCGGTCGCCACCGCATGCTGATTACGACGGTGGGGCTCGGACTCGCCGCCACGGTACTCGCGGCAGCGAGTCCCGGTTACTGGTGGTTCGTGGTGATCTTCGCCTGTGGTCGACCGCTCCTCAGTGCCACGAACGCGCTCTCCGAAGTGATCGCCGCCGAACAGACCGACTCGGCGAGCCGGGCCAAGGCCCTCGCACTCGTGGCCGCCGGTTACGGGATCGGCGCCGGGTTGACCGCGATCATCCACAGTCTGGCGTCGAAGACCCTGGGGTTTCGAGGACTATTCCTCTTGGCCGTCGTTCCCCTGGCGCTGTTGCCACTCATCAGCCGCTGGGCCACCGAACCGGACCGCTTCGCCATCGCCGGTGCGGCCCCCGACCACGTCGTGCCCGTCCTCGGTGCCGTGGGACCGGCGTTTCGCCGCCGACTGGTCCTGCTCTCGACGATGGCCTTCGCCCTTTCGTTCATCACCGGACCGGCGAACAGTTTCATTTTCCTCTTCGCCCAGAACATCGACCATCTCTCGGGCGTCGCGACGGCGCTCATGGTCGTGGGCGCCGGGGCGACGGGTCTCGCCGGACTGTTGATTGGCCGTTGGATGGCCGATCGATTCGGACGTCGCATCACCGGAGCGCTCGGCATGGTCGGCCTCGCGCTCTTCGGGGTGCTCTCCTACGCCGGCCCACGCGTCGACTTGATCGCCGGCTACGTGATGGGCGTCATGTTCGGATCGATTTTCGCGCCGGCGGTCGGCTCGCTCGTGAACGAACTCTTTCCGACGTCCGTTCGGGCGTCGGCGTCGGGCTGGTTCCTCGCCGCCGGAGTTCTCGGCGCCGTTATCGGACTGGTCGTGTTCGGCGCCATCGCCGATATCGGCAATCGATTCGCGTTGGCCGCCGACCTGACCTTCCTGCCCGCCATGACCGTTGCTGCGCTTTTCTGGACGTTGCCGGAGACGAAAGGTCGCGAATTGGAGGACATTTGGACTAATTGATCGGCCGCTCAGTTGAGCGGCGTGGTGATACTCGTTCCGCTGACGATCTGTTCGCGTCCGTCATCGCTGAGTCGCCACGCCGACGAACGGCCCTTCACGGTCCAGTAGCTGGGACCGCCGACGATGGCGGTCTCCTCGTCGATTCCCAATACTGCGATCGACGGGTCGTGGGGCAAGAGGAATCGCGTCACCATGTCGGGGATTCGCGACGCGAACGCGTCGAAGTGCGGGATGACCCGAAGGTGCGGCAACAAACCAAGTCCTTCGGTGCCGCCCTCGCGAGGATGACGAAGCGAGGGCACCCACGACGAGAACGCCATGGCGCCCGCGCTACATCCGGCCAGGGCCGAACCGGCGCGCCAGGCGGCGACGATGGCATCCCACAACAACGTGCCGCGCAGGGTCTCGGCCAAATAGGCGGGATGGCCGCCGGAGAGATAGACCAAGCCGGCACCTTGCACCTGAGCGGCGATGGTCGCGTCCTCAGCGTCGTGGCGATCGTTGACGTCCAAAATCACGGCCTCCACGCCAAGGCGCTCGGCCTGCTCTCGACCCAAGTTGTGCCACCGCTCGACGACGGGCGGTCCGTCGGGCACCGACGCCGTTGCCAATTGCACGTAGCGAGGCGGGCGACCGGCGATGAGCCCGCCTTCGATGTCGGCCATCTGGGGCAGATACTCACCCGAACCGACCAGGGCCAACGGGCCCGGGCCCTGATTATCGCTCATTGCATCCCCAGTGGTCACGAATCACGGACTTCTCAACTACGGACCGACACGTAGTCCGTCCATTGCTTGATTCGATTCACAATAATGGCGAGCCCCTCGCGCACGGCGCATCCAAATCGCGACGTCGGCTGTCCCCGAACTGCCGGTCTCGTTTAATCGGCGCTCAACGTCGGCTCCGAGGGTTCAGGATCCGAAAACGGGCACGATCTGGGCTCGAGCAATCGCGTGGAAGCGCAAGTTGAAGCCGGCGATGGCGGCCGACGAGTCGGCCTCCACGTCAAGTCGTTCGACGTCGAGTGCGTGGACCGTGTGCACGTAGCGGTGCGCGGTGTCGCCGGGCGGCGGCGCCGAGCCCACGTAGCCCTTGGTCCCGGCGTCGTTGCGCAGTTGCACGACGCCGTCGGGCAGGTGGTCGGAACCTTCCGAACCAGCGCCGGCCGAGAGGTCGGTGATCTCAACCGGGATGTTCACCGCGAGCCAGTGCCAGAAGCCGCTCCCGGTGGGTGCGTCGGGGTCGTGCACGGTGATCGCGAAGCTCTTGGTCTCGGCGGGAAAGCCCCGCCACGACAGTTGCGGCGAAAGGTTCTCTCCGCCGTAACCCATGATGTTCGCGACCTGGGCGTTGGCCAACATCTCGCCATCGGCGATGTCGTCACTCGTCACCTCGAAGGTGGCGACGTCCGGGAAGAAAGCAAAGGTGAGGGGCGGTCGATTGGAATCAGTCATGATGACCTCCTAATGATTGGATCAGTGTCCCTCGACTGTAGCCACGTTCGTCGAACACGAGATTGTCGATGACGGTACCGAATCAATCGCGCTTTCCGCCGGTATTCATACGCTTTCTAGACGCGAACCGATAGGTTGTGTCGTGTGGCCCAAGATGATTGATCACGGGACGGTCCGAACCGTGTACCCCTTGCGCACCACCGAGCATTTCTCGAAGATTCGCCCAGCACTGGCGTCGTCGAATGTCGGTTGAATCCCAACCCAGTCCCGATCTCAGTGAGTACTTTAGGAACTCCGCCGACCTGCTTTCGGTCTACAAGATCGGTGGCAAATTCGGACTCCTAAACCCTTCGTGGCAGAGGGTGCTCGGTTGGAGCCCGGAGGAACTCGAGGGCCGGGACTTCATCGAATTCGTCCACCCCGACGACGTCGATCGGACCATCGCCGACAACGCCTCGGAATGGCGCGATGAATCGACCACTCGCGCCGGATTCGAGAATCGACTCCGCTGTCACGACGGAACCTACCGCTGGTTCGAATGGACCTCGCAGCGACGCGGTGACCTGATTTACGCCACCGGTCGAAACGTGACCGAACGCAACGCGAAGTTGGCCGAATTGGCCACCAACGTTGAAATGACCAAGGCCATTTTCGCCGCCGCGGCCGACCTCATCGTTATCGTCGACCGCGACTTGGTGATAGCGCTCAACAGCCCTCGCGGGCAGAATTTCTTCGGCTACGACGACGACGACGCGATGGGAGCAAGTGTCTTTCAACTCATGCATCCGGACGACCGGCCGGCCGTCAAATCAACTCTCGAGCGAATGTTCAAGGAGAGTTCCGATGAGACCGTGACAGTCCGGTACCGTGCACAGCACGCGGACGGTCACTGGATGGTGGTGGAATCTCGAGGTCACACGCTGAGCGTCGACGGCGGCCCTGCGGCTCAGGCCGTCTTCATTGCTCGTGACCTCACCGAAAGCATTACGGTCGAAGCACAGTTGGCCGAAAGTCGTGAAACCACTCGGGCCATCCTCGACGCCGCGATTGACTCCATCATCGTCATCGACCGAGACCTCACGATCCTCGAAGCCAATCCCGGAACCCAGAGCTTCCACGGCGTGGCCGCCGAAGACCGCGTCGGTCGCGACGTGACCGAACTGGTGTACGCCGATGATCGCGGATTCGTGGCAAACGCATTCCGCGCGGCGTTCGACACTGATGGTTCGGTCGAATTTCGCACCCGGATGAACCACGTCGATGGTCGCATCGTGACGATCGAAGTACGCGGGAGGACGCTCCGCGATTCGGACGGAGCGCCAACGAGATTGGTGTTTATCTCTCGCGACGTCACGGAATCCGTGGCGTGGGAGTCGGCCCTCGCCCGGAGCTTCGCCAAGACGCAAGCGATCCTCGACGCGGCACCGGACTCGATCGTCGTCATCGACCAAGACCTCATGATCAGCGAAGCGAGTCCGGGAACCGAACGAATCTATGGCTATCCGAAGGAAGAGCGGATTGACCACAGCGCGCTGAGCATCATGCACCCGGACGACCAACCCTTCGTCACCGCGGAACTCGAGCGGATGTTTGCCAAAGAGAGCGACGAATTAGTAAGTTACCGCTTTCGGGCCCGTCACGCCGATGGGCACTGGCTGATCATTGAGACCCACGGCCGTTTGCTGGACGACGTGGACGGACAGACCCGTCGCGCGGTGCTCGTTTCTCGCGACGTCACCGAAGCCGCGGCCTTCGAAGAGGCGTTGGCGGCCGCCAAGGAAGAGGCCGAGCGCGCCAACGCCGCGAAGAGTGAGTTCATGTCACGCATGAGCCATGAACTGCGGACTCCTCTGAACTCGGTACTCGGCTTCGCGCAAATACTTCAAATGGAGCTCGAGTCCAAAGAGGACCTCGAACTCGTCGATCACGTGTTCAAGTCCGGTCAACATCTACTGACCTTGATCAACGAGGTACTCGACATCTCGCGAGTGGAATCGGGCAACATCGGCCTGGCCCCGGAGCCGGTTCACCTCCAGGGACTGGTGCTCGAATGCCTCGACATCATCGGCCCGCAGGCCAAGGAACGAGAGGTCGGCATCACTTACGACGATTCATTCGACTACGTGGTAATGGCCGACCACCTTCGTCTGAAACAGGTGATCTTGAATCTCTTGTCCAACGCGATCAAGTTCAACCGAAGCCACGGCAGCGTGACGCTCCGCTGCGAGATACGGTCACTTTGCGTTCGATTCTCTGTGGCCGACACCGGTTTTGGAATCGCGCCGGAGTTGCGAGAGCGGCTCTTCACCGCGTTCGATCGACTTGACGCTGAGTCGCGCGGGATCGAAGGGACCGGGCTCGGACTGACATTGTCCAAGACGCTCATCGAAGCCATGGGGGGCACTTTGGGATTCGAGACGGTCGTCGACAAGGGCTCGATGTTCTGGTTCGAATTGTCATTGTCCGATACCGCGGCGGGGGCCTCACTAGTATGACGCCTGACGACTGAGACGAGGATGGGCGACCCATCATGGCAACGATCCTTTACATCGAAGACAATCTCTACAACGTGCAATTGGTTGAGCGTCTCTTGCTGCAACGGCCCAATATCCAGCTCCTCACCTCGGTTCAGGGAAGCCCGGGAATCAGTATCGCCCAGGTCCGACACCCAGATCTCATACTCCTCGACGTGCACCTACCCGACATCAACGGCTTCGACGTCCTGGAACGTCTTCGCCTCGACCCCGCGACCGCCAATATCCCGATCGTCGTCCTGTCGGCCGACGCGACGCCGGGTCAGATTCGACGATTCCGCGACGCCGGGGCGAACGAGTACCTCACCAAACCGCTGGACCTGAAGCTGCTCCTCACCCTCATTGACAACTACTTGGGCGAGAACGACTCGCCCGAGGAGCCCGCCGTCGAGAGCTGACGATTTCGTCGTTTCCCATATAGCTCGGTGGAACTGACGCAGGCAAAAAAGTGAGGCGTACTCTTCGGCTTCGAACGACGGGTGAGTCGATCTCGCTCGATGAGTGAGACAGCCGAATTAGGCTCGGGCGTGATGGGCCGAAGGGATTCACCGTGCCGCAGTCATTCCAATTCATCCTCAGCGAGCGTCAACGCGACACCATCACGATTTGGTTGAATCACCCCGAGCGTCTCAACGTCCTCTCACTCGCGCTCATGAAAGAACTCACGCAAGCGTTCCTTGACGCCGGTGAAAGTGACGCCACCGGCGTCATTCTGGCCGCCAAGGGACGACTCTTCAGCGCCGGACACGACTTCGCCGAGATGGCCAATCAGGATCTCAACTCCGTTCGACACCTCTTCGGCGTATGCACCGCGATGATGCAGACCATCCAATCGATTCCCCAGCCGGTCGTGGCCCGCGTTCACGGCCTGGCGACGGGCGGCGGATGTCAGTTAGTGGCGACCGCCGATCTCGCGGTCGCCGCGGAGGAGGCGACCTTCTGCACGCCGGGTGGCAAGGGCGGGCTCTTTTGCACGACGCCCATGGTCGCCGTGGGCCGCACGATCGGACGAAAGCGCGCGCTCGAGATGGCCATGAGCGGTGACGCCATTGACGCTCGAACGGCCGAAGCGTGGGGACTCGTCAATCTCGTCGTGCCGATGAACGAACTCGACGACGCCAGTACTCGACTGCTCCGTCGCGCCACCCGCGGTAGCGCGGTCTCCAAGGGGATCGGCAAGCGCGCGTTTTACGAGCAGATCGCCATGAATCAGAGTGACGCCTACGCCTACGCCACCGAGGTGATGGCGGCCGCAAGCCTGATGCCCGACGCTCAGGAATCCATCGCCGCCTTCATCGAGAAGCGCCAACCGAAGTTCAAATCCCCTTCGACGAGGAATTAGAAACCATCGACCTCGATGACGTCCACCGGCTGCGGGATGAAGAAGCCGTCGCTGTAGAGCGAATCGAGAACGGGCGTCGGGTCACTGCCCCACCCGAGCGCTTCGGCTTGGCGGCGGCTCATTCGTCCGGTGGTCATGCGCATGAAGGAATACCGTGAGGTCTCGAGCTCGACCGGTGACGCTCCCCCTTCGGCGAGGTTGGTGCCGTCCTCGGTGGTGACGCGCACCCCCGGAGCCGCTCCTTCAGTGAGCATCGAACTCATTCGACCGAGGGCTCGATCGGCGCCGACGCGCACTGAATCGGTTGAACGGTCACCAGCGATGCCGAGCGCTTGATAGAGGTCGAACTCGTGGGTCACCGCATCGAAGGAGAGCGAGGCCATCGACGGCGGCGCGTCGACGCTCGCTTCGGCAACTTCATTCCAGGTCTCCAGAATCGATCCGATCGGTTTGTCGCGGTGACGAGCGACCTGAGCGGCGGTCCAATCGTTGAACGATCCCGTGGGCATGTTGCCATCTCGTCGGTCTTCGAGGACGCCGGTGAGGTGAGCGATGAGGTCCTGGACGCTCCACAGGGGGCAGCACGTCACCACGGTCGCCAACTGTTCGCGGTTGAGGGTTCGAACGAGGGCGTCGATGCGGTCGTGTGATGCTCGATAGGCGTCGGTCTGTTCTTCGGTGGTGGCCATTGCGCCAATGTACTTGCGACACCAGAGCTTTTCAACGCCTCATTCGCTGGCACGAGCGAGAGTCCGAACGGCGCCGCTCTATCGGAGTTCTGGAAGCACCATGATCACCACGAGAACCGCGAGGACGACCAAGGAACCGGCTCCGTTGGACGACGACTGCATCAAACGACCTTAACGTCCACCTATTAGCGCGACGAACGAAAGGTCTCCACACTCTGAACCCATCAGCATGTGCGTGGTCGTGAGGCCGTCACGCACCACAAAGTTGACAAGGGGTGCGTCCGTCGGTGCGAGAATCATTGCGATGAACAACGTCCCTCAATCCAGTGAAGTCTCGTCGCTTCGCGGACCAGAGGCGCAACGCATCGGTGGCCGGTTTTGGTTCGCCACCGGCGCACTTCTGCTGACCGCTTTCGCCGTTGTCATCATCGTGAGTTTCATCTCCGCGACGAACGACAACTCTCGCATCGACCGGTTAAAGACCCGGGGCGTGTCGGTCGTGGTCACGGTGACCAACTGCGTCGGGAATATTGGCGGGAGTGGCAGCAACGCCTCGGGGTACACCTGCCACGGTGCGTACCGCGTTAAGGACGTGAGATATCAAGAGATCATCGGATCGAAATCGACGCTCTCATCCGTGGGGAGCAACGTACAGGGAATCGCCGATCCTGCCCATCCGAGCACGATCGAACTGGCCTCCGCCGTCGCACGGTCGTCGACATCGCCCTCGGTCTACGTCGTCCCGAGCGTTCTGACACTTCTCTTGGTCGCTCTGACTCTCCTCTTTCTTCGTCGCCTTCGCTCCTCTCGATTGCGACCACCGAAATCACTGGCGGAGTCGCCGCAACCTGCAATGCCCCCGAACTGAAAGCGCGAGACCAATAGCGGATATTCAGTCAACGACGGATGCGGGGCGCGGCGTTTCAGACTGTATGAACACTTGGTCACAAAGTGCCCCCGGCAGGATTCGAACCTGCGCTCACGGTTTAGGAAACCGATGCTCTATCCCCTGAGCTACGGGAGCGTTACCTCTCTGTACCAATCTTGCTCCAAACTTTCGAGAGGTCTAGATAGCGAACAAAGAGACACTCTGATGATATGTCTCATCATTGGGAGCGTCCGGGCTCCTCTCGCGTCGAAGGCGACGGCGCTGTTTTGATGCGCCTTGCGACAAGCTCAATCAGCTGTTAGCAGGGGTCCATACGGCGCGTCGACGTCAAGAATGGCCACCTCTTTGCGCGGGGCAAGCAAGACGTCGCGCGCCACGATGCGCGGCTGGACGCGGGTGCCGAGTTCGATGTCCGAGCCGACGTCACTTCGCACGTCGACGCGCACCGAGAGATCGCCGACTTGGACCACGAGGCGCGTCATGGCTCCAAGAAAGCTCTTTCGCGTGACGAAACCTGTCCCGTCCGCACTGACCTCGATGGCAATATCTTCAGGTCGCAGCAACGCGTCCGCGGCGCCCGTCACAGAACTCGACTCACCACTGCGCACCGGACAGCGTTGGTCAAAGATGACGACCTCTTGACCTGACAGTTTCACCGGGACGCGACTGGAGATGCCCACGAACTGCGCCACGAAAGCGGTCGAAGGTCGGGCGTAGATCTCGGCTGGCGTGGCGACCTGTTCGATGTGCCCGCGCGACATAACGCAGACCCGGTCGGCCATGGAGAGCACCTCTTCCTGGTCGTGGGTGACGAAGACGGTCGTAATGGCGAGGCGCTGTTGCAACTGACGAATCTGATCACGCAGTTCAACGCGTACCATCGCGTCGAGGGCCGAAAGTGGCTCATCGAGCAACAACACTCGAGGTTCAATTGCGAGGGCTCGTGCGAGGGCAATTCGCTGTTGTTGGCCACCGGACATCTGGTGGGGGTACTTGGCCGCCTGGTCGGCGAGGCCGACCATTTCCAAGAGTTCCCTCGCCTTCTTTTGACGAACTGATCGTGACTGCTTTCGCATTCGAAGACCGAAGGCCACGTTGTTGAGCGCGTTCATGTTGGGAAAAAGCGAGTAGCTCTGGAACACCATCCCCATGTCGCGTTTGCGAGCATTCACGTTGGAAAGATCGACACCTTCGACTACTACACGGCCGCTGTCGAGGATCTCGAAGCCAGCGAGCACGCGCAGTGCCGTGGTCTTTCCGCAGCCTGACGGCCCGAGCAACGCCATGAACTCGCCGGGCTCAATCTTGAGCGAGAAGCCGTCAAGAGCGCGCACGGAACCGAACGTGCGTACCAAATTCTCGAGACTCACGGCAGCACCTGGGCTGGGCGACGCTGTTGGAAGCAAACTGGACATGGTGGTCTCTTTCATTAGCGTCACGACGCGCCTAATTTTTTGCGGTTGCGACGAGACTGCGATCGATCAATCGATACCACGACCATCAGCAGGACCCACGTGCCAACTAGTCCCATCATCGACGCCGCCACCTGAATGGGACCATCGTTGGACACTTGGAACTGGGCAATCCACACGGGAATGGTTTGCCAGAGGTCGAGTTGCGCCATTGTGTACTCGCCAAACACGAGCGCCAATGTGAGTACCGTGGCCGATAGCAAAGCGGGACGAATGTTCGGCAGTATTACCCGCCACATCGTTTTGCTCCAATTGCCGCCGAGCGAACGTGACGCCTCGGTCAACGTCTTTAAGTCAATTGCACCGATACCAGCGTCCAGCGATCGGTAGACGAACGGCATAGCGAGAATCACGTACATGAAGCTCAATAGATATGGTGACGACTTGGCCCACAACGGAAACACGCCCAGAACCCCGGTGATGAGCACGATGGGAGGAATCACGATTGGGAGCACCGTAACGACGTCGAGCACCCGACGAAGTCGAGGCAACCTGACGTGTACGTAAATGGCGGTCGGCACCATTAAGAGCGTCGAAACCACCATTGTGACAAAAGCAATCTTCAATGAAAGTGTCAGGGCCGCAGTGAAGCCTGGAGCTGAGGGGAGTTTCTCGTAGGCCTGGAACGAAAAGTGGCCCTCAGTGTTTTGCAGAGAAAACTTAATGCCCGCGTAGATGGGAATTAGGAAGAACGCGCCGGTGAGCACGAGTACGACTCCGCGCCACCACCGCACACGCCGTCGCCGCTTCGACGACCCCGTGGAAAAGTTGGGGACGACTTCATTCTCCGCCTCTGCCACTTCGACTAACGGAGCCATTTCGACGCCCTCCTTCGAACGAGGCTGTAGAAGATCATGGTGATCGAGAGGATGACGAGCATACCGAAGGCAATCGCGTCACCAACGTGAGTCTGTCCAGCGATGACGTTACCGTTCAAGTAGTTACCGATCTGGATTGGCGAGAGCGAAATTAGACCGAGTGTGAGTGTCTCGGCCGTGGCGTACGCCGCGAAGGCACTACCAAAGAGCAGGAGCATGCCGCCGAGAATCGAGGGCAACAACACGGGGATGCCGACGCGGAGCCAGTACTGCCAACTCGAAGCGCCCAAATTCTCCGCCGCTTCGCGCCAGGACGCGCGAAGGCCACCGAGGGCCGGTGTCACGACGAGCACCATCAGCGGGAGTTGGAAGTACATGTACACGACGAGTACCCCGGAAAACGTGTAGAGGTTGAATCCGATATTGGAGAGATTGATGCCAATGTCCGCGAGCCAGTAGGTCAGAATTCCGGTCGAACCCAAGGTCGCGATGAACATGAAAGTCAGGTTGATGCCACCGAAGTTGGCAAGCACGCCGGCCGCGGTCGTCGTGATGCGACGAAGAATATTACTTTTCGACGTTTGAATCGCGTACGCGATGAAGACACCAAGAATCCCTGGGATCACTGCCGAGAGAAGCCCTAGCTTGATGCTGTTCTCAAAGCCGACGAGAAAGACGTGCTTCTCGCCGGTCAACATGAAGTGGATGTTGGAGAACGTCCATCCGCCCTTTTCCTTCTGAAAGGCGTAGTACGTAACCGCGATCGCAGGAATGCCGAGACCGAGAAAGGAAAAAATAATGAACGGCGCGATGCCAAGCACGGGCACGCTTCGACGAAGTAACTTGCGCAGCCCTGAGATTCGATGGTACGTCACGGCGTCGGACCCGAGCACCAACGTACCCGGGTCCGACGCCGTGACCTCACTATTAGACATGAGCGAACTCTGTCAGTGCTTGGTTACTTACCCACCTGTGCGGCCCACGAAGTGTTAACCACGGTCGCCGCGGCGGTAATCTGAGCCGTCGTGGGGAACAGTGGAGTTTGACCCGCTGGTAATGCGGGCAACTTCGCCACCAATGTCTTGTTCGCCGTGCCGTGGGTCTGCATGTACGCCAGCTCCGCGGGACGGGCCCCCCCAGCGAGCCACAGGTTCTGACCGGTCACCGAGTACAAGTACTCCTCCCAGAGCCGCGCGGCTGCAGGGTTCGGAGCGGCGGAGTTAATGCCCTGGGTGTAGTACTCACCCAACAGCACGTCACTCGGAAGGACGACCTTCCAACCCGGCACGCTGATGCCACCGTTCGCCTGGAGGTAGTCCCACCAGATGATGACGTTCGTCGTTCCGCTTTGCGCCGTCGTGGCGTCTGCGATCGTGTTCACGAAGGCACCGTTCTTGTTCAGCGTCGCGAAGAACTTCACGCCCGGGGCGACATTGCTGAGCGATCCACCGTTCACAACCGCGGCTGCTTCCACGGCCGCTAATGCCGAGTTCGACGTCAGTGGGCTGTTGTTGAGGCCGATCTTGTACTTGGGACCCTTCTCGGTCAACATGGCCTTCAACGACGTGGGACAGACCTTGACGGTCTTCGTGTTGCAACCAATCGCGACGTAGCCGCCGTAGTCATCGAACCAATATCCACCCGACTGCTTCAGGCCGGCGGGAATTTCACTCCACGTCGACACCTTGTACGGAGTAAGCAGTCCTTGGGTCTTAGCCGTTACCGCGTAACTCGTACCCACGTCAATGACATCGGGGTCCGAGGAACGTCCCTTGTCCGACGTCAGGGCTTGGATCTCTTCGGCGCTCGAACCCTCAGGGTTCTCGGAGGTGATCTTGATGCCGTACTTCTTCTCGAAACCATTGATGATGTTGCCGTAGTTCGCCCAGTTCTTCGGCAACGCAACTACGTTCAACTTCCCTTCCTTCTTGGCGGCAGTCACCAGCGCTGCCATCGAAGTTGAACCCGACTTGGTGAGGTGCGTCACCTTCGCCCAGTTCACACTCGTCGCTCCGCTGGCGGCCAATGAATTAGCGGAGATACCAACGGCTACCAAACTGGCAACTGTTGCCCCGGCTAAAAGTGCCGCCTTGATCTTCTTCAGTGCCATAAGCACATCCTCCCTGAATTCAAAGCCACCGCTTTAGCAGCTCGGCGAAAGACTATCGGCTCACGTCCCGGCTTGGCAATCACTTCACGATGAGTTCACCTTACGGTTGAAGCGTGTTGTGGACATACGAGAACTGGGTATACAAGTACGCGCGGGGGTACACCGAAACGGCTGTGCGCATTGCGATGTCGGCCGGGGTTCTCACGGCGTTGGCACCAGCCATGCCGGCGGCGTGCGCATTGGTGCGTCAGTCGTTCGAAATCGACCAATGTTCTGGCCAGGGTGACGATGACATGGTGGACGGCCTGCCAAGTAGGAAGCCCTGTCCCCATTCGCATCCGAGCTCCGTTAAGGTCTCAAGTTCGTCAATTCTCACGATCCCCTCACCGATAACAGTGGCTCCAATGTCTCGCGCGAACAGAACTAGTGCGGCGGCCATCGCTCGCTTCACAGGATCGCTATCAATGCCGGCGACCAACGTGCGATCCAGTTTGATCACATCAGGACGCAGGCGGACCAGAAACTCAAGCCCAGCGAATCCCGCACCGGCGTCGTCGACCGCAATCCTGATTCCCAGACTCCTGAATCTCTTCAGGTTCTCAATGATGGCGGGGAAATCGTCCGCTGGACTGTGTTCAGTTAATTCGACGACGACCCGCCGAGGGTCGACAGAACAAAGCGAGATGAACTTTGGTTCCATCGTCACAGCAGGGGAAGCGTTAACTGACATGAAGTGCTTCATTGGCATAAATTGTAGGAAATCGAGGGCTTTGCTTAACGCTAAAAGTTCCAGTTCCGCGCCCAATCCCACTGCGGCAGCGTCCGCAAACCACCTATCAGGAGATCGTTGTGTTTCTTCGGTGAATCGGGACAGCGATTCAAAGCCCACGATCCGATTCGATCCGAGCTCACAAATCGGTTGAAACACGATGGACAGCGCGTCGTTGACAAGGACTTGTTCAATTCTTTCGTGCTGCTCCCTTGTTCGCGCTCCTTGCTCTCGCTCAGAGATAGTCCTGTCCTCAATGAATCCCTGCAGGAACGAATTGCGTTCGCTAACCGTCTTGTAGAACTGCGCGGTTTCCAGTGTGTTACGGACGCGAAAGACGACCTCGAACCGATCGAGGGGCTTGGTGAGGAAGTCCTTCGCACCCGCGGCCAGGACTCGACGTTTCGTCTTTGTTGTGACGTCACCCGATATGACAATTATGGGGAGAAAGACATCGTGAGCAAGCCGATCATGGAGTTGCTCGAGAAAGGAGAATCCGTCCATATGAGGCATATGAAGGTCTAGTAACAACAGATCCGGAGGCGACACGAGGCAGCTCTCCAGCGCCGCCTTCGGGTCCGTGAATGTATCGACTCTCTTCCAACCAGCGCTCACAAGGATCCGCCGTAAAAGTGTGAGGTTCAATTCGACGTCGTCGACGATCACAATTCTCGAGGATGCCAGGGTTAAGTTAGCCTTCCCGCTGTCAGCGGTGTTGTGCACGCAACCAGCCTACTTTCACCATTCGGATCCATCGATGCCGGGGCGTTCGCTAACGCTCGGTGTGGTCCGGTTGTTCCTCGCGAAGCCATCGTGCGGCGTGGCGCTCGGCCCAGCTTCGGCTCACCCGGCCGTTAAAGATTGAGCGCAACGTATCGCGGTGGGTGAGAGCCATGACAATATGACCTACGACCACGAAGGAGATCGCGTACGCGAAGAGGTCGTGGACGAAGGTCGCTCCGGATCGCCACGGCACGGGAAAGAACCTGAACCACTGCAACATCGCTCCCGTGACGAGCATCACGAATATTGACGCACCCACGAAGATGGCGTTGAGCTTTTGGCCGGGGTTGAACTTGTCGGCCTCGAGCCTCGACCTGCCGAGCGTGCGCATCCAACGAATCTCCTCCCGGGTCCAATAGTTGATTCGTCGAACGTCGCGACGCATCGCTTTGCCCCACGGTCCAATCCACGAAATGATGATCGGCAGCGGTAGCGCGAGACCGCTCCAAAGATGAATCATTTCAATCAAATGCCGCGGCAACACGATGCCAAAGAATGAACCAAAGTAGAGCGGAATCGCTGTGAACATCAGTGAAAAGAACAGCAGCGCGTTCGCCCAGTGGGCGTCGCGCTGAACTCGGTCAAAACGCAACACTCGAAGAGACGTGGCCGGGGCTTGGGCGATCGACATTTCAGGTCAGACCGGGATCGGGATTGTTCGGACCGGTCGTGCCGTCCAGCCAACCATTCACCGGGTAGCCATTTTGCTCCCAAAAGCCGGGTTCAATCGCGTCGACCACTCGAATACCCGAGAGCCACTTCAGTGACTTGTAACCAAACATCGGCGCGACGTAGAGACGCACGGGTCCGCCGTGTTCGGTCGTGACGGGAGCACCAAGCATCGAATAGGCCACGATCACGTCCGGCAAATGAGCCTGTTCCAACGTGAGGCTCTCTGTGTCGGCATTGTCGTACGAATCGAAACTCACCGCGACCGCACCCGACTTAACTCCCACGCGATCCAAGAGGTCCGACAGCTTGACTCCCTCCCAGTGCACGTCAGGCACTCGCCATCCCGTCACGCACTGAAAGGCCTTGGTGAACGAAGTCTTCGGCATTGACTGAAGGTCGGCAAGGGTGAAGGTCGTCGGATGATCGACGAGTCCGCTCACTTTCAAGCGATACTTATCCCTTTTGATCTTCGGATAGGTGCCGGTGATCGAGTAAATGCGGAAGCGATCGCCGCCGGGCAACAGCCCTCCCAGGCCCGAGCCGACGGCATCACCGACGAAGTTGTGGACGCTATTGCCAAACGCCACACCCAACGCACCAAGTGCCGCGAGGCCCAGAAACACCCGTCGTCCAACGTTGACTCCGTTCTGAGGTTCTTTGGGGGCTCCGCGATGAGACTCAACCGACATCGATATCGCTCGATTCCGATCTGCCATGTTCCCTAGGAAGCAACTCCGGTGCACGCCGCGTACGAAGCATTATCTCAAGTCTGACGTGTCCGGTGAACGAAGACACGTCAGATACGACGCCCGGAACCAGCGCGCTGTCGGACTGGGTCATTCGCTTCCTTTCTGAGTCATCATCATTGATGAAATTCGCTTGACGCGTGACGCCTTATCCGTCACGAGCCCCGCGCCACCGAGTTACACGTCGAGTTTGGTACCCGTAGTTCACCACTACCGTCTTACGCGGGGAGAAAGCGTTACGGGCAATGCGGCAATTCTTTGAACGTCGTCTTGATTTCACGCCGACGACGGCTTTAGGAGTCGAATTGTGGAATCAACGAACCACTCGGCGACCCAAAGTCGCCAAGTACACTTCCTGTCAATACGAACAACGCGCACGGGCCTGGTGACTCGAGCGTCTGTCCGAAACCCGAAATGGCATTTGCCGTTCAGTTTGGCGGAGGGAGATGAACATCATGGAACGTGAGTTCTCCCACATCAACGCCATGGGAAAACTGCGTATGGTCGACGTCACCAGCAAACGCATCACGCGACGTTCAGCCATGGCTCGGTGTCTGGTTGTTACCTCGGCGGACATCGGCGCTCTCGAACCACGAGAGGACGAAATCGATCCCGTGATTTGTGCGCGTATAGCGGGCGTCTCAGCCGCCAAGAGGACGTCGGAACTTATACCTTTGTGCCACACACTTAACTTGAACGACGTCAACGTCGAGTTGACTCCTCATGACCGAGGCATTGAAGTGACGACAACGGTCACCGCCACCCAACGCACGGGCGTGGAAATGGAAGCCCTGACCGCCTGCGCGTTCGCTGCTCTCAGTATCTTGAACACCCTTCTAATAGCGGATCCCATCGCGTTGATCGATGAACTCGAGTTGTTGAAGAAAGAGGGCGGTAAGTCGGGCAACTGGGGACGCCTCGTGGAGGATGCCGACAAGAAGCCCTCCCCTAGCGCTTAAGACTCCTAGTCATTTGCAAAGCGACGTCGAAGGCGCCCCCGATTTGCCAACGAGCCGCCATTAAGGTGATGTTCCGTGGAGCACGTTGAGATTCAATGCATTGACTTCGGGTACCGACCCGGAGCGTGCGCGTGACTCCCTTGAACGAGAACGCTCCAAAACCAGTCTTCGTCTCGGTGCGGCCACACCTCCGAGGTTCTGGGAGCGGCGATTCGCCCCAGAGCAGCGAACCGCTTGTCATGCCCGAGAGCGGCCCGTTGGTCGATCGTTACGATCGCATCCACAACGACCTTCGCATTTCGGTTACCGACCGATGCAACCTGCGCTGCGTCTACTGCATGCCCGAAGTGGGCATGACATTCCAGCCCCGTGACGCTCTATTGACCTTCGAAGAAATGGTGCGGGTGGCGCGCGTCGCTCGCGAACTGGGCGTCACTGCTCTGCGCCTCACGGGCGGCGAACCACTCGTTCGAAAGAATCTGCCGACGCTGGTCCAACAACTGTCGGCGCTGGGCTTCGATGATTTGGCCCTTACGACCAACGCCATGTTGCTGGCGCCAATGGTGCGGTCGCTCAAAAACGCCGGACTGAAGAGAGTCAACATCAGTTGCGACTCGTTGATACCGGAGCGATTCAACTCGATTCGCCGTCGGGGCAACCTCAAGACGGTCCTCGAGGCCATGGACGTCGCCGAAGCCGCGGGACTCACACCGCTTAAGTTGAACGTGGTCATCCTGCGGGGGCAAAACGACGACGAGATCTTGGACTTCGCCGCGTTCGCCCGTGACACGGGCCGCGTCGTTCGATTCATCGAATTCATGCCCCTTGACGCGCAAGGTCAATGGGACCACTCCCAACTCGTGGCGGGACGAGAGATCTTCGAACTGATTTCGGCGCGTTGGCCGCTCGAAGCCATCGACACCCACAGCTCGGCGCCCGCCGAACGCTTTAGGTTCGTCGACGGTCAAGGGGAGATCGGTCTCATCTCCAGCGTCACGCAACCTTTCTGTGGCACGTGTAATCGGCTTCGACTCACGGCCGATGGCGCAATACGAAACTGTCTGTTCTCAGATGACGAACATTCGTTACGAGACTTGATGCGCGCCGGAGCCGACGACGACGTGATCGCGCTCGCGCTTCGAAGCGCCGTATGGGATAAGTACCCCGGCCACGCAATCAACGAACCCGGGTTCCTAAAACCCTCTCGCTCGATGTCCATGATCGGTGGGTGAGTCGTCGATTCGAAGGGAGCCTTTCCAACGTGCACTTCATCGTGGTCGTACCCTTTCAACTCCCCGGCTCTCGATCGGGCTCATGGCTAGTCTTTGACCATGGCGACGTACCGCACCGCGCAGGCGGCTGAGTTGCTCGGCGTGAGCCCTGACACGATGCGGCGCTGGGCCGAATCGGGACGCTTGGCCTCAACCATCGGAGAAGACGGTCGACGCTATTTCGACGGTGAAGACCTGGCCGAGATCGCGGTCGCCACCTCGGCCAGCGCGAAGCCCAAGAGTCCGCGCGCGCAGTCCACTCGAAATCGTTTCGTCGGCATCGTCACCAAGGTCGTCAAGGACAAAGTCGTCGCGCAGATCGAGATTCAAGCTGGTCCCCACCGATTCGTCTCGCTCATCACCCGTGAAGCGGCCGACGAACTCGAGCTCGCCCCCGGTGTCGTCGTTGACGCCGTCATTAAGGCCACGAGTGTCAGCGTGGAGATTCCCGACAGGTTCTAGGGCGTCTTTCCCAGTGACATCGAGTACGGGCGACTAGTGCGTGGCAGCGGCGATGACTGAGCGTCCGGTGAGATCACTCGGCGCTTCCCAAAGTGAGATGGCGGATCGGTCTAATTCGATACGGCATCGTGAGCCGACCTCGACCTCGAGCGCCCCCCTGGTGCGCGCCAGCACCTCCACGCCGTCGACCACATGGACGAAGATGTCGTAGGTGGATCCCATGTCCGCCACGTCGACGACGGTGCCCAGTAGCGCATCGGCCGTGTCACTTGACGGGTCATCGACCACCGATGACACTCGAACGCGTTCGGGCGCGATGCTCCACCACACCGCCGCACCCACGGCGATCTCGGTGACGGGAACTGGCAACAGTCCCCCACCCACGTCGATCGTGCTCGACGTGCTCATAGTTGCGACGTTCATATTCTCTACCCCGAGCAGCCTCGCGACTTCCGCCGACGCCGGTCGGGAAAAGACCGATCGGCTCGATCCCGATTGCAACACGGCGCCATCGGCGAGAACAATCAATTCGTCGGACAAGAACGCGGCCTCTTCGGGATCGTGCGTTACCAGAACGGTCGCCAGTCCGGTCTCTTTTTGGAGACGACGAAGTTCGCGACGCAATTCGAGTCGTACCGGCATGTCCAGGGCGGAGAACGGCTCATCGAGCAACAGCACTTTGGGCGAGGAGCAGAGCACTTGTGCCAGACCGACTCGTTGGCGCTGTCCCCCGGATAGATCGGCCGGGAGTCGGTCTTCGAGTCCCTGTAAACGGAGGTGTTCGATCCAGTAGGCACTCAGCTCGGGCGTGGCGCCGGCAAACGTCATGTGTCGCCACACCGACATTCGCGGGTATAGCGAAAAACCCTGGGCCACGTAGCCGACGCCTCGGCGCTCGACGGGCACGTGTTGCATCATCTCGTCGCCGTACCAAACGGGTCCCGGGCTGGCTCCATTAAGACCGGCGAGGCAACGCAGCAACGCGGTCTTCCCGGAACCGGAGGGTCCGAGAATCCCCAGGTGCGTCGTGGCCGACTCGCGCGCGAGAGCGAGATGGAACGTTCCCAGGTGATGGTCGATGTCGAAGCGCACGGGCCTTGGGGTCACCGTCTCGGGCGCGCGGGGCTCGGGCACACTCGGGCGACGAGACGCGGGCCTGGCGACCTGGACCCGGCTGAGGAGTACGACGATGACGGCGACCCCCAGCGCCAGCGCCGTGGGTGCCAACGTCGTGGGTAGACCTCGGCCACTGAACTGGTTTTCGGTGTAGATCGGCAACGACGCGGGGTTGTAGGCCAAGATTACGACGGCCCCGTACTCCCCAAAGGCGCGAAGCCACGTCAGCAGCATGCCCGCCCGTATCCCGTGTCCGGCCGTCGGTATTGCCACGCGCACAAAGCGTGACGCGTCGGTGTGTCCAAGGGTCGCGGCGACGTCGAGCATTCCCGTATCGAGCGAGGCGAAGGCCGCACGTGACGCGACAATTAAGAACGGCGAAGATACGAAGGACATGGCAATGACGACGCCCACGAACGAATCCGTGAGATGCTCGCCGAAGAGCTGTCCCAAGAACGTGTACGGGCCAATGAGATAGACCAGCACGATGCCACTCATCAGCGGAGGCAACGCTAAGGGAATCTGCACGATCGTGCCCACGATCGTCGCGATCGGTCCCGACGAGCGCGCCAGGAGGTACGCCAGTGGCACGCCGAGGACCGTGACGATCGCCAGAGAAACGGTGGCGCCGCTCACCGAAATCCAAAGGGCCGGAAAAAGTCCCGGCACGTGAAAGCCCCGTTGAGGCGACGTGATGAATCGAACGACGAAAGCGACGAGGGGATAGCCCAGATAGACCACCAGTAATCCGCCCAACCAGAGGAGGGGGCTTTTGTGGGCCCTCGAGAATGTCACGACGTGGTCGTGGTCACGGAAGAGGTGGTCGTTGTGCTCGTGGTACTCGACGCCTTCGTCACGACCGGCGGAACCACCGGCGTGACGCCGTACTTCTTCAGAATCGATCGACCGGCCGAACTGAGCAAGAACTTCACGAACGCTTTCGCCGCGGCCTGGTGCGGGGCCCGGTTAAGGATCACCACCGTGTACTGAGCAAACAGGTCGGTTCCCGTAAGGGGCACCGTCTTGAGGCGGGCCGCCGCGGCTTCCACGCCGTAGAAGAATCCGGCGTCGAGTTGGCCCGCTTGGAGGTCACCTACGAGCGCGGTCTCGGGAAAGACGTTCGACGTCGACGTGGCGAGGGCGTTGAGCGCCGGGATGTTGTGCGTCAACGCGGTGCCCTCCAGGGCGTCGACCGCGAGCACGCCCTTGGGATCGGTGGCGGGGTCAGTCCGGCCGAGCAAGAATCCCGGAAGGTCCACGACGTTGAACCATGTTTTCGTTTGGAGATCTTTCGCGAACTTCGACTTCGCGTAGTAGCCAAGTACGAGTGGAGATATTCCAAATTCGCGGTACGACGAAACCCAGTTGCCATTGCTCGCGCCCTCGAGCGAAGCGTTCACCGTCGGTGAGGCGCTGATAAAGACGTCTCCCACTATCGTCTTTCCGGCAATTTCGCTCGCGAGGGCCGAAGAGCCAGCCGAATAGCCACTCACCGTATAGCCCGTCGCCTTGTGGAAGGCCGGGCTCAGATGTTGCTCCATCAGATCGAGAAAGGAACCGGCGTAGAGAACATTGACGGTGCCCGACGCCTTCTTCGTGTTCGCGGCGCCCGTCACGCCCGCGAGCGGGACAACGAGACCGGCCCCAACCATCGACGCGACGAGGAGGCGCGCGACGACCTTGGGACCACGATGGACTCTGGAATGAACAGAATTGCGTGACACTATCGCTCCCCCAGTACGTTGCGAATACAGTACTCGTGCGCACTATTCGACGTGAATATTGTCATACAAGGCCAGTTTCCCCGTGAATGCGTCCTGAGATGTCTTGCGAATTAGTACCGATACGACGTTCGCCAAACGCAGAGCGATCGACGCGATGAGGTCGACTCGGTTGATTCTCGACTCGACAATAGGATGTGGCGAATGTCGTCGGCTCCAACTTCTGACTGGATTTCGATCACGGAGCACCCGTTGTCGACCGACGAACTTTCCAATTGGGTCGTTCGTCCCAACTGCGGAGCCGTCGTGACCTTCTCCGGCATCGTCCGAGATCATTCGAGTTCCCGAGAGAACGTGATCGCGCTCGAGTACGAAACCAACGCCGCCATGGCGCAGCAGCGCCTCCAAGACGTCGTCGATGAGGCGCGGAAACGTTGGCCCGCACTCGAACGAGTCGCCGTCCACCACCGAATAGGCCGAGTTGAACTCTCGGTGTCGACGGTCGTGGTGGCGGTATCGGCGCCGCACCGTGACGTGGCGTTCGAGGCTGCTCGCTTTTGCATCGATGCATTGAAAGCCAGCGTGCCGATGTGGAAACGAGAACTGTGGGAAGGCGGATCGGCCTGGAGTGACGAGACGTCCCCCATCGTCAAGGCTCGCGACCAATGACAATGCAACCGTGGACGATAAACCGAACGAGGGCCGGTCAATGATCTCGTACGACGAAGCCCGTGAATATGTCCTCAAGGACCTACGGCCACTCGCGCCGACGGAATTCGAACTCAAAGACGCTCTCGGATTGGTGATCGCGAGCGTGGTGCGCGCGCGCGAACCCTCGCCCCGCTTCGCGAACTCCTCGATGGACGGCTTCGCCTTGCGCGCCGAGGACACCGCGAACGGCGAGGTCCGTCTCGAGATTGTGGACACCATCTTCGCCGGTGACGTAGCCACTACGGCGGTAGAAACGGGTGAGGCGGCGCGCATCATGACGGGCGCGCCACTGCCCGACGGCGCCGACAGCGTCTGCATGAGAGAAGAAGCTTCGGTCGATACCGAGGGAAAAACCGTACTAATTCAAAGAACGGTAAAACTCGGCGAGTACGTGCATCTCGTGGGCGACGACGTGAACGTTGGTCAAGAACTCGTCGGAATCGGGACCGTCATTGGACCGGCGTTGTTAGGCGTGCTCGCCAGTCAGGGCATTGCGTCGGTCTTCGCGCATCCGCGACCGCGCGTGGGCGTCCTTTCCACCGGTAACGAACTCTCGGATTCCTACGACGACCTCGGAGCCGGGATGATCCGAGACGCCAATCGCCCTTCTCTTCTCGCCTCGCTCGCGCGGTCCGGATTCACGCCCGTAGACCTGGGCATCGCCGGGGACACGCCCGGCGACATTACCGAGGCCCTCGGGCGCGGTCTACGCACGTGTGACGCGATCGTTTCCACTGGGGGCGTGAGTGTCGGCGACGCCGACTTCGTCAAGTCGGTGCTGGCGGACCTCGTCGGTGACAGTGCTCGATCGATGCAAGTGGCGATTAGACCCGGGAAGCCCTTCGCGTTCGCCATCGACCCCACGTCGGGCACGCCATTTTTTGGCCTCGCCGGCAATCCGGTCTCGACCCTCGTAGGTTTCGAACTGTTCGTGCGACCGGCACTGCGCCGGCTCGCCGGGCAGAGTGAGTTGGACCGTCCGACCGCATCGATGATTCTCGATTGTCCCCTGCCCCGGCGTCGTGACGGCAAACTCAATCTCGTTCACGTGACCGCCCAATTGGAAGGTGACGGACGACTGCACGTGAAGAGCGTCAGTCGCCTAGGGTCTCACCTTCTTAACGCCATCGCCGACGCCAACGCCATCGCCGTGGTTCCCGACGGCGACGGTCTCGAAACGGGACAAGAGGTGGCCGCGATGATCATCGACACCGATCGCCTGAACGGAGTGTGACATGGCCAAGCTCATTCTGCTCGGCCCCGCTCACGAAGCGGCCGGAAAACGCGAAGACAACTTCGATGGCCCGACGCTGGGCGATGTTCTTCAAGAGGCTGTCACTCGATACGGAGCGGAATTCAGGGCACTTCTTGAAATCAGTCAGGTCTGGCTCAACGGCGAGCCCGCCGCACCAACCACCCTGGTCGATTCTCACGACGAAATTATGGTGCTCCCACCGGTCTCCGGAGGATGAGGCGAGGCCTCTCCTTGGAGTAGTTCAAGAGCGTGGGGCAAGACGTCCAGTATCGATTCGAGGCACTCAATCGCTCCCTTCGGTGAACCAGGGCAGTTCACGACCACGCTGCGACCTGCGGTGCCGGCTCGCGCACGAGAGAGTCGACCGAGCGGATTGACCAGTCGCATGGCTTCGCTGAATCCTGGCGCTTCGCGGTCGATGACTCGCAACGTCGCCTCGGGAGTGAGATCTCGCGGTGAGAAGCCCGTTCCCCCTGAAGTCACGACGACTCCGCAGAAATCTTGAACCATGGCTCGAAGAGCGCTCTCCACTGACGGCACTCCGTCGCCCACGATTTTTACTTCGGCCACGTCGAATCCAGCGTCGATGAGTCGCGTCCGCAGTAGCGGCCCCGCCAAATCCGCTCGCGTTCCGGCCGCCGCCGAATCCGAGACGATCAGGATCTTGGCCGCGAGCTCCATTCCATCGAGCGTAGGGGATTGAAATTTGACGCGTCGTCTCTCATTTGGAGCCGTACTTTGCGGATTGGCCCATTCGCTGACGGACACCACGCCACTAGCCGCCCGCCATTGCCCCAATCACGAAAAACGGTTCGTCTCCCGAGACCACGGCAGCCGGGAGCGGTGCTTCGGGATCATCGTGAGAAATGTCTTCTTCGCAGGCGAAGAAACGAACGAAGGGGCGACGCCTCTTGGTAGTGGGGTCTCGAATCGTTCCCAGCAATACCGGGTAGCGACTTTCCAGAGCGTCGACCACCGAACGTTGGCTGGCGACGCCATCGACCTCGAGCTGGACCTCGCTTCGTACATTCACGAGGGTCTTCAAATGTGCTGGTAAGACGACTCGAATCATGCCAGCGTCTGGACCTCGACCGACAAGACCGCGGGCAGGTCACGAACGATCGCTTCCCAGCTGTCGCCTTCGTCGTTCGATGCGTAGACCTGACCACCGGTCGTGCCGAAGTAGAGGCCGCAGCGATCCAGCGAGTCCACGCTCATCGCGTCGCGCAACACGTCGACGTAACAGTTGCTTTGTGGGAGACCCTTGGTAAGGGGCTCCCACTCGTTGCCACCGCTTCGACTTCGGTACACGCGAAGCTGCCCGTCGAGAGGATAGTGCTCGGAGTCGCTCTTGATCGGTACGACGTACACCGTCTCGGGTTCGTGGGCGTGGACGTCGATCGCGAATCCAAAGTCCGTCGGCAGATTGCCACTGATCTCCACCCACGAATCGCCCGCGTTGTCGGTTCGCATCACGTCCCAGTGCTTTTGCATGAACAACGTGTCGGGCTTTGAGGGGTGCATCGTGATGTGGTGAACGCAGTGCCCGACCTCGGCGTCCTCGTCGGGAATGCCCTCGGAGTGCAGACCCTTGTTGATCGGACGCCAACTCTTGCCACCGTCGTCGGTGCGAAAGGCCCCCGCGGAAGAAATCGCCACGAAGATTCGATCCGGATCCTTCGGACTCACGATGATCGAGTGCAGACACATCCCGCCGGCTCCGGGCTGCCACGACGGACCGGAGTCTTGGTTGCGTAAGCCGGACAGTTCGCTCCAGATCTGTCCACCATCAGTTGATTGAAAGAGTGCGGCGTCCTCGACGCCGGCCAACACGGCGTCGGGATCTGTCAACGACGGTTCGAGATGCCAGACCCTCGCGAACTCCCACGGGTGAGGTGTGCCGTCGTACCACTGGTGTGTGCCGGGCACGCCGTCGTAGTTGA
Organism: Acidimicrobiaceae bacterium; assembly: GCA_003167415.1. Lineage (GTDB taxonomy): Bacteria > Actinomycetota > Acidimicrobiia > Acidimicrobiales > RAAP-2 > RAAP-2. The sequence continues at coordinate 118,674 of PMTF01000009.1, forward strand.
ACTGATTGCCGACCGGCTCCCACGTCACTCCACCATCGTTTGAACGTTGAATGAGTTGACCGAACCAGCTCGTCGTCTGGGACGCGTAAATCCGATTCGGGTCGACGGGCGAACCCTTGATGTGATACATCTCCCAGCCGCCGAAGAATGGGCCGCTGACGTCCCAATCCTTGCGTAGACCATCCGACCGCAATACGAAGGCACCTTTTCGGGTTCCTACCAGTACTCGCACGCCACTCATGTCTCCACCTTTCCGCGCTGCGTGAACGTCCTTCTATTTGTCAAAGAGTAGCGCTCGCGTCGCGATCCAGCGTTGAATTTTTTCAACATGGTTCTACCGAAAATACCGATCCACTCCACCAATACCGCTTCGTTACCAGACCGAATTCGAACGTCATCTTTTGGGCCGCATTAAAGAAGGGCGAGGGAACCGATGTTCTACTCCCGCATTAAAGGAACGCCTCGCTGCCTTAAGGATCGTTTCATTCCTTTGAAAGGGATCCGAATGACAGCGAGACGTACTTAGAGTACAACCAGACTCGTCACATGCAATCGGGAAAATGGAGTCGCCAACAACGCAACGATCCCCGACGACTGAGACGCAGAAGAACTTGCTCATACGAAGGTCTTTAAGCAGTTCGTAAGTATTGCCATTGCGATATCAAGGCTGACTCGAAATCCATGACTCAAATCGAACAATCGATTTTTGATTTCATATGGGCGCGTGGTCGAAAGTGCTGTTGTCCCGGAGGGCTCTCCAGGACCCACTAGTAGCGTTGACGGTCGTGACAACTTCTCTCACGCCGAAGCGTCGATCGCTGCGAGCGCTCGTCTCCGCAATGCGGCCCACCCAGTGGGTAAAAAATGGTCTCATCGCCGTCGCCCCGGCGGCGGCACACAGCTTGACGCACGCTGACGTGTTCTGGCGCACGGCGACCGCTTTCGTCGCCTTTTGCTTCATGGCGTCGGGAATTTATCTCATCAATGACGTTCGTGACGCTCCATCGGATCGCCTCCATCCCACCAAGCGCCTTCGTGCCATTGCATCGAATGAACTGTCGACGAGAGTGGCCCTGACGAGTGCCCTGGTACTCATCGTCGTCGCCTTCGCCATTGCCTTCGCGCTGTCGCGTCCTCAGGGATTACTCCTCGTCCTGGGGCTGTATTTCGTCATCTCCATTAGCTATTCGCTTTGGTTGAAGAACCTGGCGATCATTGAAATGGGCGTGGTGGCCAGCGGATTTTTCCTACGCGCCTATGGCGGGGCCGTCACGTCACACATCACCGTCTCGACGTGGTTCCTCGTCGTCATCTCCTTCGGAGCGCTTTTCTTGGTGGTGGGAAAACGGACCAGCGAATTGAAGTACGTGGGCGTGAACGGCACTCGACCGGTGCTGGCCGAGTACACCCCGGAGTTCCTGCACTCCGCGCTTACTTTGAGCGCTACCGTGGTCGTCACCGGTTACTGCTTGTGGGCGTTCGACACCTCGGCGACCGGTCTCTCCGCGAACTACAACGACTTCCTACCCGTTCGTCTGTCGGTCGTCCCGGTCGTCTTCGCCGTACTCTTCATCATGCGCTCCGCGGAGGCCGGCGACGGCGCCGCCCCCGAGGAACTGCTCCTGCACAATCGCACCGTCCAGGCGCTCACCTTGATCTGGGTGCTGTTGATCGCCTGGGGAGTCTACGGATGAGCCGCGTCACCCTTCGCGGATGGGGTCGCACCACGCCGGGTGTCGCCACCGTGCGTCATGCGTCGAACGAGTCGGAGATCACCGCGACGCTCGAGTCCTCACGCGCTCTCATCGCTCGAGGACTCGGGCGCAGCTACGGTGACGCCGCCCAGGTGAGCGGTGGCACCGTGCTCGTAAGTGACATCAGTGACGTGGGACCCGTCGACGACGAGGGCGTGCTCGACATAGGGGCGGGCGCCTCCCTCGATCAACTCCTCACCCAGTGCATCCCCCAAGGCTGGTTCCTACCAGTCACGCCCGGTACCCGCCAGGTCACGATCGGCGGCGCGATCGCCGCCGACGTGCACGGAAAGAACCATCACCTCGACGGCTCATTCGCGCGCCACGTCCTCGAGATGCGCATCGTGACCCCCAGCGGCCCGGCGACGATATCCCCGGATCTCGACGGTGAACTGTTCTGGGCGACCATGGGTGGCATGGGACTGACGGGTGTCGTCAGCAGCGTGACGCTCAAGTTACTCAAGATCGAAACCGATAAGGTGCTGGTCGACACGCAGCGGTTTTCCAATCTCGACGAGGTCATGAGCGAGATGACGAGCGGCGACGAGAACTTTCGTTACTCGGTGGCTTGGGTCGACTGCATGACTCGCGGCGCGAACATGGGGCGCGCGGTACTCACTCGAGGTGACCACGCCCGAGCGAACGACGTCAGTCCGGCTTCGTTACGCGCACCCGCCCCAGCGAGGCTCACCGTACCCTTCGACGCTCCGAGCGGTCTGCTCAACCGGTTTACCGTGCAGGCCTTCAATGAGGCCTGGTTCCGATCGTCGCCGCGACGCCAGCTCGCCAAGCCCGAATCGATCTCATCGTTTTTCCATCCACTCGACGGCATCCGAAACTGGAACCGTCTTTACGGTCGCCGCGGCTTTGTGCAGTACCAGTTCTGCGTGCCCGAAGAATCCAGCGACACCGTGCGCCACGCGATCGAACACCTCTCCTCTTCGGGCGTCGCCAGCTTTCTGGCCGTGTTGAAACGTTTCGGCCCGGCGAACCCCGGCCCGCTCTCGTTCCCCTTGCCGGGCTGGACCCTGGCGCTCGACCTGCCGGTCGGCCCCGCGTCACTGCCGCAACTCCTCGACGACCTCGACGAGATGATCGTGTCAGCGGGTGGACGAATCTATCTCGCGAAGGATGCGCGACTAAGTCCCGAGAAGATGCGGGCCATGTATCCCAAGCTCGACGCCTTTCTCGAAGTCAAGAATCGAGTGGATCCTGAGCACCAATTAACGAGCGACCTCGCGCGACGACTCGATCTCGTGGGAGCGTGATGTGAAGAACGCCTTTGGACTACCGCAGCGCGTCGTCGTGCTCGCCGGGAGTTCCGACATTGCACGCGCCATCACCAAGAGACTCTGCGCGGCGCGCGCCCACACCGTCGTGCTCGCCGGTCGAAATCAGCAACTGCTAGAGGAGGCGAGCACCGAAGCGCTCGCCTTCGGCGCGAGTCACGTCGAAACAGTGATTTTCGACGCCCGCGACCCTTCGAACGCCGAGCGCACCGTGACCACGTCATTCGAAAAGGGGGGCGGTGCCGTGGACTTGGTGGTGGTCGCGGTGGGAATGCTCGGTGATCAGGAGCGGTTCCAAGACGACCCGGCCCTGGCGGCGGAGATGGCCACGGTGAACTTCACGTGGCCCGTCGCCGCACTCGCGCGAGTGCGCAGTCTTTTAGTGGCCCAGGGCAGCGGGCGGATCCTGGTCATCTCGTCGGTCGCTGGCGTTCGGGTACGGCGCGCCAAGTATCTCTACGGCGGAGCCAAAGCCGGCCTCGACCGTCTCTGCGTCGGTCTCGCTGATTCCCTCGAGGGCACCGGCGTCTCGATGCACATCATGCGACCAGGCCACGTTCGCTCGCGAATGACGATCGGAGAAAAGGAACCGCCGTTCGCCACCGGGGTCGAAGACGTGGCCGACGACGTCATGAGGGGACTGGCCGATCGAAGTCCGATCATCTGGAGTCCCCCGATCTTGCGCTATGTCTTTTCCGTGTTACGACACTTGCCCGCTCCGCTGTGGCGCACGGTCACCGATTCGATGGGCCGTTAGTGGGCTTGGTGCTGCGTCCGCGGGCACGCCACGACGGTGGTACGAAGTGAGAATTCTCGTCGCGGAAGATGACCGCACACTCCGAGAGGTCCTCCAGCGAGGACTGCGAGAGGCCGGCTACGTGGTCGACGTGGTGGCTGACGGTGAAGCGGCGACCACGATGCTGAAGGACCACGAGTACGAAGTAGCGATCTTGGACTGGCGAATGCCCAAGCGCAGTGGCATAGAGACCTTGGGGCTGGTTCGAAAGCTGGGCGTCACGACGCCGATCCTCATGTTGACCGCTCGCGACGCGCCGCTCGATCGCGTCGAGGGGCTCAACACCGGCGCGGACGACTACCTGGTAAAACCTTTCGACTTCGGCGAGCTGGTCGCTCGACTGCAGGCCCTACAGCGACGACCGGCGCTGAGATTCAACGAGGAGATCCGCTGCGGTGATCTTTCGTTCGACGCGGCGACTCGCGAATTACGCGCCGGCGGGAAGGACATTGATCTCACGTCGACCGAGCGCCTCCTCATAGAACTCCTACTGCGTAGGAGTCCCGCCGCCGTCTCTCGACGCACCATCGCCAATCAGGTGTGGAGCGATCAAGCCGACGTCGTGAGTTCCAACACCATTGAGGTGCACGTCGCTCGAATCCGCTCCAAGATCGCCGGGTGCGAGGCGAAGATCGAGACCATCCGGGGGTTCGGCTATCGAGTGGTCGCGTCGTGAAGACCGAGCGATCCGAACGCGTTCGAGCGGCCAAGGTCGCGGTGGTGGCCACCGCGATCGGCATGGGCGTCTACGTGCTGATCGCGTTCATCTTCAACTTCTCCTTGACCAGCCACTTGACGTCACAGGTCGACGTTCGACTCAGCCAACGATTGGCCCTCGCGGTGAAGGAAGGCGGCCAACGAGAAGCGTCCATTGACGGAGCCGCCGACAACAAGTCCGGAGATCTCGACAACGATGACGCGCCAATCTTCGTGTGGAAAGTTGCGTCAGGTGGCGCCGCCACCTCGTTAACGGTTGGCGCACCGCGACTTCCCTCGTTGCAATGGGTCGCGGGCGACGGCTCGTTACACATCGATGGCTCCACGTTCGGCGTGCGCGCGGAGTCGTTTGGCGCGGGCTGGTTGGTGGCGGGAGAAAGCCTGGCCGACGTCGAGCGGGTTCGAGATTCGCTGATCAACGCCGAACTGATCTTCGGCGCCGGGTTGCTCGTCTTGATCTATGGCGCCTTGTTCGTCGTGGGCATGCGCGCCCTGACGCCCATCGCTCGCGCGCAACGTCGCCAGAGAGAGTTCACCGCTGACGCCTCGCACGAATTGCGGACGCCACTCAGCGTCATCGAAGCCGAAGTATCGATCGCGCTGAGCAAAGAAAGAGACGCGTCGTCGTACCGGTCGGCGCTCGAACGCATTGGCGGGGAAGGCCTTCGGTTGCAACGTATCGTCGACGACCTATTGTGGCTCGCCCGTTTTGACGAGGAGCGCACGCAACAGATTGAAGAGACCGCTGACCTTGAAGTCATTGCCTTGGCGTGCACGCAGAGATTCCAGATCGTGGCCGAGACGTCGCAGCTTCGTCTCACCTTCCGGAAGTTCGGCGATGAAGAAGCAATCGTACGGGCGCCGCGCGACTCCCTCGACCGCTTAGTCGGCGTCCTAATCGACAACGCGTGCAAGTTCTCCGGCTCCGGAGGTCGGGTGGAGGTGATCGTCGCTACCCAAGTCAACACGGTCACCCTCGAAGTCGACGACAGCGGACCGGGAATCGACCCTCAAGAACGCGACCTCATATTCGACCGATTTCATCGCTCGTCTACGCCGGCGGGCGGGACTGGTCTCGGGCTGGCGATCGCCGATTCGATCATTCGCGCGACGCAGGCACACTGCACGATCAGTACGGCGTCAATTGGCGGCGCAAAGTTCGAAATCACTTGGCGCCTCGCCGCCGCGAAGTCGAGCAGTGAACGCTTCACCGACGACGACGGTAATGACGCGTGAACCGGTGCTAACGCACCTTTCAACTAATTGAAGCAGATACTGCGTTCGACGTCGCTCACGAGTGAATGTAAGAATTGGTGAAGAGTCGAAAGCCCTTAATGAGGCTGTAAGGTTTGCTCTTTAGCATTAAATGCATGCCGAGCACTGGCCCCAGCAGCCGCGCGTTCAAAAGCTCCCTCGTAAGTGTCGCCGGGAGCGGTGCTTCGCAGTCGCTCGAGAACTGGGCGGCACGATGACGATGGATGGCCAGACGGTCTTCGAGCGTCGCCCGAGCCCATCGCACGTACGAGGAGTACAACGCGCGCGCCATTTAGGGACCAAAGCGAACGCGCGACTCACCAGTTCCACCGCGCTCGTCCTCTTGGTGCTGCTCGCGATCGAAGGCGTCACCGTCGTACGAGTCGGGTCATTGCTCACACTGCACGTCTTCATCGGAATGCTGTTGGTACCCCCGGTACTCGTGAAAATGGCGAGCACCTTCTGGCGATTCGCCAAGTACTACACCGGCTCGCACGAGTACCGAGAGAAAGGTCCGCCGCCGGTGGTGCTTCGATTGCTAGGCCCGTTCGTCGCGATCACGACGATCATTCTCTTCGCGTCGGGTATCGTGCTCTTGCTGGGACCGACGGCCTGGCGCGGCGACATGTCGTTGTTGCACAAGGCGAGTTTCGTCGTGTGGTTCGCCTGCATGACGGTCCACGTGCTTGGCCATTTCAAAGAGACGAGGCAACTGTCCACCAAGGACTGGGTCCGTCGCACCAGGGCTCGCGTCGCCGGTTCGCGCTCGCGCCGCCTCGTGATAACGACGAGCCTGGCGAGCGGTGTGCTGCTCGCCTTCGCGACGATTCCGTCCGTGGGCCATTGGTTGGGAGCCCGGTGATTATCCATGGTTGAATCAACTGTCAATCGGCACAGGCCGCCGATCCAAGAAGCGCGCGGCCCTCGCCACGCCTTAAGGCGAAACCGGCGCCGATTCTTCCGGCGACACCGACGCGATATTGCCGTCATTGGGCTCGCCTTCGCCGTGGTCTTCACGTGGTTGGCGTTCTCCCTCGGCGGCGCACTTTTGAATCCCGCGCTCGGCAGCTCCTTCAGTTCGCGATTCGCCGAGTGGGCCCGCGGCCATGGCGGTGCCAGCGTCGTCAATTGGGCGGAGAACGAGTGGTACAAACACCACCCGCCACCGATCGGCGGCACGTTGCCACCCGGTTCGATCCACAATCCCCCATCGAACTCGCAGACCATCTCGACGTCGGTGCAGTACCTGCCCACGCCAAAGGCCATGGTTCCCTTCGCGTCGCCGATACTTCCCGGTGAAGGCGCGTGGCGTCCCGTCGGTCGCCGCGTCGATGGCATTCCGGCGATTTACGAAACCACTCTTCGCCCCGACAGCGTGCACACGAGTTACGTGGCCGGCGTCGCGTGGATCGACACGAAACTCCTACGCGCGTCGCTCTACTCGGGCAGCTCGATACCTGGCGGCGGCCCCTTTCCACAGTCGGCTCCGATCAAGACCTCAGCGGCGCGAACCCTCGTAGCGGCCTTCAATGCGGGATTCCTCATGTCGAACGCGAACGGTGGCTACTACACGGCCGGAAGGACTGAAATACCTCTTCGCCAGGGTGTGGCGTCCTTCGTCGTGTACCGCAACGGCTCGAGCAACGTCGTGGCGTGGGGTAATAGCGTCACGCTCAACCACTCCATCGTGTCGGTTCGCCAGAACCTTGACCTGCTCGTTAGCAATGGCCGTCCGGTGCCGGGGCTCGAAGTGAACGACACGACGAAATGGGGCTTCACCCTGGGTAACGCCGTCTACGTCTGGCGTTCCGGATTGGGGATCACGGCCAACGGCGCGCTCGTCTACGTGGCCGGACCGGGGCTCAACATTACGGATCTCGCCAATCTTCTCGTTCGCGCCGGTGCGGTGCGCGCGATGGAACTCGACATCAACACCGACTGGGTCAATTTCTCCAGTTATAAGCCGTCGACGCCTCACGGCATCGCGGCGTCGTCGAACGGCACGGAGCTGCTCTCGGCCATGACCGGTACACCCGCGCGATACTTCGAGTCGTGGTGGGTGCGCGACTTCATCACGATGTCCGCCATCCAGCCCAAGAACGGCAAGTCGTAGACGATGTTACGAACGTTGATTCCCCTTCACGGCGCTCGACGGACACCGTTGCCTTCTGAACAAACTCCCACGTGCTTCTTACGGTGCCCCTTATGGTGACCCCGTATCGTCCCACCATGAACGAAGTCACCACGCGACCGAGGCCAGAGAATGCAACCTTCGAAACGGGTCGCCGTCCGCAACGTGCTCCCCGTCGTGCGCAGCGACCGCCGCGGCCCCAAATCGCCAACTGGCTCGCGCTGATCGCCGGCGTCGGCTTGGTTCTCTCCTTCGGCCTCTCGTTCTTGGGCCAGTCACTCGCGTCGTACGAATCGGCCGGAGGATGGTTCACGCTGGCCGGACGGATCACGGGACTGACCGGCACGTACGCGCTGGTGATCATGGTCCTCCTCGTGACCCGGCTGCCGTGGCTCGAAGAGACCGTGGGTCAGGTTCGTCTCGTGCACTGGCACCGCACCGTAGGGGGATGGCCGATCGCCCTCATCGCACTACACGTCGTCTTCATCACCCTGGGTTACGCCGAGGCGTCGCACGTGAGTGTCGTGAGCGAATACTGGACGTTTATCGTTCACTACCCCGACGTGCTCGCGGCGACCGTCGCCTTCGCACTTCTCATCATGGCCGGCGTGAGCTCCATACCGGCCGTGCGTCGCACCATGAGGTACCAGACGTGGTGGGCCGTGCACCTCTACCTCTACCTCGCCCTCGTCCTGGGCTTCGCTCACCAGATAAAGACCGGTGTGATGTTCATAGGACACCCCATCGCGACTGACTTCTGGATCGCGGTCTCGGCCGGGGCACTCGCGGCCGTGCTGGGCCTACGGGTCGTTCGTCCCCTTGCGCGAAACCTTCGCCACCAACTGCGCATCTCGAGCGTTCGAGAAGAGGCCCCCGGGGTGTATTCGATCATCCTTAAGGGTCGCAATCTTTCACGGCTCGAAGTCTCGGGAGGACAGTTCTTCCAGTGGCGTTTCATGGCCCGGGGCCTCTGGTGGCACTCGCACCCGTATTCCTTGTCGGCGATGCCCCGACCTCCCTTCATGCGAGTGACGATCAAACAACTCGGCATGCAGAGCCTGGCCGCGACGCGCCTCAAGCCCGGCACGCGCGTCTTCGTCGAAGGTCCCTACGGCGTCTTCACCCGGCACGCCCGTCGCGGCGACCGGGTCGTGCTCATCGGTGCGGGCGTAGGGATCTCTCCGATCCGGGCCCTTCTTGAAGACCTGCCGCCAACCGCCAAGGTCACGGTGATACTTCGGGCCTCGAGCGTCGAGGACCTCGTGCATCGCGAGGAGATGACGCAGCTGGTGAGTGAACGCGGCGGCCAACTCCACGAGGTCGTGGGTTCGCGCAAGAAAGTCCGTCTCGACGGCCAGATGCTCCGCAAGCTCTTGGGAAAAATGAATAACACCGACGTCTACCTCTGTGGACCCCCGGCCTTTAGTGCGGGCGTCACCGAGAATCTCTTGCGACTCGGCGCGCGGCGAGAGCGAATTCATCAAGAGGCGTTCGCTTTCTAGGACTTAGGAGTAATGACTATGACCCGAAAACCGAAGAGGACACTATGAAACCCGCACCGATGGTCATCGCGGGAACCGTCATTGGGCTCGCGGGACTGCTCAGCTTCAATTCCGCCGCGGTCAAGCTGTCGCTCGGTGCGTTGCCGGCCGCCACGGCGCCGCCGGGCTCGACGGCGCCCGCCACGACCACGACCACGACGACCGCGCCACGGGCCGGTGGCTCGACGCCTCCGCCCACGACGGCCGGCGTGCCCACCACGACGACGACCGCTGCACCGTCGGCCGCTCGCAGCGCCACCGGCACGGCCGCCAACTACAGCTACGGAATTCTCTCGGTCAAAGTCTCAGTGTCGGGAACCAATATCACGAACATCTCCATCGCCTCGATCGATGACGGCGGCAACCCCCGGTCGGCCTACATCGACCAAGCCTCCCTCCCGCTACTGGAACAGCAGGCCTTGAGCGCTCAAAGCGCCAACATTCAAGGCGTCTCTGGAGCGAGCTATACCACCGCCGGTTTCGAACAATCACTCCAGTCGGCGCTCTCGAAGTTGGGACTATGAGTCGAGAAACCGCGACCGGTCTCGCTTCGCGCCGGATCCTTCACCACGACGAGCAAGTGATGGGCACCGTCGTCACGTTCGACCTCTACGACAGTGACGCGGGGCCCAATGACCTCCAGGTATTCCTCGACGAAGCGATTGACGTCCTTCATGACGCCGATGACGTATTCAGCACGTACAAGACCGACAGTCCGATCTCTCGGCTCCGGCGAGGCGAGATCACGCTCGGCGAGTGCCCTTCGAAAGTCCCAGAAGTTTTGGAACTTTGCCGAGAAGCGCGGACCATCTCCGACGGATGGTTCGACCCTTGGTCCCTGCCGGGCGGCGTGGACCCGACCGGATACGTGAAGGGCTGGGCCGCTCAACGCTCACTCGAGGTGCTTCGCCGAAGCGGGATTCGCGGCGCACTGGTCAACGCCGCCGGCGACACCGCGAGTTTCGGCTGCCCGCAACCCGGAGCCGCGTTTCGAATCGGCATCGTCGATCCGGCGGCGACGCACCGGCTCGCGTGCATCGTCAACAGTCCGGGCGCAGTGGCCACGTCAGGCGTGTACGAACGCGGCGGGCACCTGATTGACCCACACACGGGGCGACCCGCGTCGCGAGCGGCGTCGGCGACCGTGACGGGTGCGGACCTCGGCCTCGCCGACGCCCTGGCGACGGCACTGGCCGTCGCCGGCGCGCAGGCGCTCCCCCTCATTGAGGCGCTTGATGACTACGAAGCCCTCATCATTGGCTACGACGGCACCGCTGCGATGACCTCGGGCTTTCCCGTCGCTCGTGATCCATCGCCCGGTCCTCGATCTTCGAATAGCCCACCGCCGGACTAATGAAAGTCCGCCGCCGTGGTTATGCCAGGGCTCGAACGATTAGCTGGGCCAGCGAAATCAGCTTTCCCCGAGACGCCAGCAATTCGGCATCGACGATGACGATATGCGTGCCCGACGTCAGATCGAACCGACAGGCAGATCCCGCGCTCATAATTTCAGCGCCCACCAGCCCACCGAGTCGCGTGGGCAGACTGGGCTTCGTCAATGGTCAGCGTTCAGCAGTCGACGCACCGCAACGACGTCGTCACGTCGTCGCCCGCTCGACCTAGGTCTCGTTCTCGCGCAAGTAGGCGTCGAGCTGAGAGAGGAAGTTCTGGAGGTCGAGTGGTTTCGTCAAATAGTCCCGCGCCCCGGCGTCTCGGAATCGTTGCATCTGCTCGTGGGAGGCGTCGGCCGAGAGCATGACGACCGGTATCGACACTGTTCGCGGATCGGCCCGTAGCCGTTCCAACACCTCGTAGCCCGAGAGATCGGGCATGTGCACGTCGAGCAGTATCAAATCGGGACGGTGTTGCTGCGCTAATTCGAATCCCAGGCTTCCCTGCAAGGACGTGATCAACCGAACGTTGGGTCGATGGACCATGAGACGCTCCAACAGGCGCACGTTGCCGACGTTGTCCTCTACGTACAACACGGTCGCCGATCGCGTCGCGTTCGATGCCGGCGTCGTCGCGACGCCGGCATCGACGTCAGCGAGATTCGTCGAAGTCGTCGCCAGGGGCAGCTCAATCCAAAAGGTGGAACCCACGCCTGGTTCACTCTCCACGCCAAGGGAGCCGCCGATCGCCTCCATCAATCCCTTCGAAAGTGCCAGTCCCAGTCCCGTGCCCTCGATGCCTCGCGATTCGGCGTCGAGACGATCAAAGGGGGCGAAGAGCCGTTCGTGCAGTTCGGGTGCGACCCCCGCTCCGGTATCGGTGACGCGAAGTCGCACGCGGCCGGCGTGCTCATCGCTGGTGAGAGTGACTGTCCCTCCGGAGTGGTTGTACTTGATGGCGTTCGAGAGCAGATTCACCAGGACTTGGGTCAAAAGCTTCGGGTCGCCACGAACCAGGCCGGGGACCTCACACTCGTCGGTGATCTCAACGCCGGCGACCGCGGCGTCACTCGACACCATTGCCAGACACTCGGCCACCAGCGCGTCGAGCGCCACCATTTCGAGCGAAACGTCGATAGTGCCCGATTCCACGCGCGAGATGTCGAGCACTTCGTTGATCAACTCCAGCAAATAGCCACCCGATTTGATGATGTAACCGATCATCTCGAGCTCCGACGGCGACTCCATCTCCATTTGGAGGATCTGGGCGAAACCGAGCACCGAGTTCAACGGCGTACGCAGTTCGTGGCTCATGCGCGACATGAATTCGCTCTTGGCGACGTTCGCCTGTACGGCCTCAGTCTTTGCGAGCTGCAGCGCTTGCTCCGCCTCCACTGAATCAGAGACGTCGCGAGAGATGATGACGGCGCCCGTCGGCTTACCTTGAGCGTCTCGGAGAGCTCGACCCCGCGACTCGATCATCACCCAACGTCCGTCGGTATGGAGGCCGCGGAACCGCACCTTCATTATTTCGTCGTTGGCGAAGCCGCGTTCGAGCGCTTCGAGGATCATGCCCTGGTCTTCCGGGTGTACGAAATCGAGGGCCATGCGACCTTCGGTCTCCTCGCGAGGGAAGGCGAAGGCCGAATCGTTGGAGGGACTCGCTTCGACGACTTGCAATTTTTCGTTGATCACGATGATGGAATCGACGGCGGCGTCAAAAATGGCCCGCGACTTCTCTAGGCTGACGGCCAGGGCGTTCACCGTCTCTCGGCTTTGGGTGATGTCGTTACCGACCGCGTAGTACACATTGGCATCCTTGCGAATCGTCCACTTCATCCATCGATAGGTGGCGTCACGACAGAGCTCGCGCAGTTCAAGTTCAATGACGCTCGGCGTGACTCCATCGACGGGGTCGAACGCGGTTGTCACGCGCTCAAAGTCGTCGGGATGAATGAGGCCCCGGTAGGACAGACCGATCAACTCCTTCGGCTCCCAACCAAGAATGTGACGAAACGCCTCGTTGACCAGCACGAAATTGCCGGCGATATCGACCACTGCCATCAAGTCCGACGAGTTCCAAAAAAACTGCTCGAAACTGACGGTGCTCACGTCGCGGTTATTCATTCGTCATTGCCCTTCGCCCGTGACCGGCCCACGCGACGAGAAGGGAGAATGCCATTGACGAGAGTATGGCACTTTTTGTATGGCACAGAAGTGAACGATTCGAGCCGCGTTCGGGTCGGCGTCCACGTTCGCCAGTGGATGGATGGTCACTTCACGGCTCTGAATTTCAGGTCGTCAGCGCCACGGCGTCGACGTTGCGGGGATGATGACAGGCCACGAATCGACCGGGACGCAGCTCGACGAACGCCGGCTTCTCGGTCGTGCAGATATCGGTCGCCGCCGGGCAGCGCGGGTGAAACGAACAGCCCGTCGGCCGATCCGAGGGATCGGGCACGTCGCCACTGATGATGATCCGCTCACGACGGGGGGCGTCGGTGTCGTTGAGTTCGGGCACCACCGACAACAACGCTTCGGTGTAAGGATGCAGCGGCCTCTCGTACAGCGCTTCGGCGGCGCCCAGTTCCACGATCTCGCCGAGGTACATGACGCCCACGCGGTCCGACACGTGGCGAACGACGCCGAGGTCGTGGGCGATGAAGAGATAGGTCAGTTTGAACTCGTCCTGCAGGTCGGTCATAAGGTTCAACACCTGGGCCTGGACTGAGACGTCCAGCGCCGAGACCGGCTCGTCGGCAACGACCAGCGACGGGTTCAGCGACAGCGAACGCGCGATACCGATGCGCTGGCGTTGTCCGCCCGAGAACTCGTGGGGATAGCGCCGCAGCGATGAGGGGTCGAGTCCGACCGTCTCGAAGAGAGTTCGCACGCGCGAACTGATCTCGGCATCGCTACCGATCTTATTGATCCGCATCGGATCGGCCACGATGTCCCCCACCGTTCGGCGAGGGTTCAGCGACGCGTACGGGTCCTGGAAGACCAGTTGCATCTGACGGCGGTGCGGTCGCAGTTGGCGACGCGACAGCGTCGTGAGTTCCACGCCGTTGAACTGGACGCTGCCCGAGGTGACGGGTAGCAGTTGCACGAGACAGCGAGCCAACGTCGATTTGCCGCACCCCGATTCGCCGACGATGCCGAGCGTCTCGCCCCGCGTCACCTCGAGCGAGACGCCATTCACCGCGGTGTTCAGCGTGCGAAGTCCCTTAACTCGTCGTCTCGACGCGTAGTTCTTGACGACATCGGTGGCCTTCAAGAGGACGTCGTCGCTCACGACTCTCCTCGCACGGTGGCCGTCGATCGAATGGCCAGGCGCTGCTCGTCGCTCAGCCAACAGGCGTCGAGGTGGTCGTGCGCGCCGCGCAAGGGCGGGCGCTGCTCGCAGATATCCATCCGGTACTGACATCGGGGCGCGAAGGCGCAACCGGGAGGTACCTCGAGCGGCGAAACGGCGTTGCCCGGAATCGTGACCAGTCGTCGGGTCTTCACGTCCGCGCGCGGCACCGCTCCCAGTAGCCCCCAGGTGTACGGGTGACGCGCCGAGCGCACCACGTCGATCTCGGGTCCGATCTCGGCCGGTCGGCCCGCGTACATGACGACAACCCGGTGCGCGATCTCGGCGATCACGCCCATGTCGTGGGTGATGATCACGATCGACGAACCGTGGGTCGCCTGCAACCGGCCCATCAAGTCGAGGATCTGGGCCTGCGTCGTGACGTCGAGCGCCGTCGTCGGTTCGTCGGCGATGAGCAGTTTGGGATTGCACGACAGCGCCATGGCGATGACCACACGCTGGCGCATGCCGCCGGAGAACTCGTGGGGATAGTGATTGATGCGGCTCTTGGGGTCGGGGATGCCGACCTCGGCGAGCAGTTCGGCCGCCCGTTCGTAGGCCGCTTTCTTCGTCATCTCGTTGTGGGCTCGCAGCTGTTCGACGATCTGCCAGCCGACCGTGTAGACCGGCGTGAGCGCGGTCATGGGGTCCTGGAAGATCATGCCGACTTCGCCACCGCGCACCGACTGCATGTCGGCATCGGAGAGCCCGAGGATCTCGCGGCCCTCGAAGAGCACGCTGCCCGAGATCGAGACGTTGGCATCGCGCACCAGTCCGAGCATCGAGTACATGGCGACGCTCTTGCCCGACCCGGACTCCCCGACGATGCCCAGCACTTCCTTCGCTCCAACGTCGAAGGAGAGCCCGTCGACGGCGCGAACGACGCCCTGGCGCGTGGCGAAGGAGACCGTCAGGTCTCGCACGCTCAAGACCGCGTCAGTGGAGTGATCGTCAAGCGACAACGCGAATCCTTGGATCGATGTAGGCGTAGAGCACGTCGACGACGGCGCTCGCGAGCACGACGAAGAACGCCCCGTACATCACACAGCCCATGATGAGCGGAAGGTCGAGGTTCTGCAGTCCCTGGTAGGTGAGAAATCCGACGCCCGGGAGCCCGAAGACGACCTCTGTCAAGAGGGCCGCCCCGCCGACCAGCACTCCCACGTCCAGGCCGAAGAGCGAAACGATGGAGATCATAGAACAGCGCAAAGCGTGACGATAGAGGATTCGACGTTCCGAGAGACCTTTGGCGCGCGCCGTGCGGATGTAATCCTCATTCATGTTGTTGATCAGTTCGCCTCGCAACACTCGGGCGTAGATGCCGGCGTAGAGGCTCGCCAAGGTGAGCCACGGAAAGAGCAGGTGTAACGCCCACTGCCAGGGACTTTGGGTCAAGGACACGTACCCGCCATTGGGCGCCCAAGCGAAAATCGTTCTATGCAACCCCCCTTGGGTGACCAACAGAACCATTTGACCAAGCCAGTAGACCGGAATCGAGATCGCGGCAATGCCGAAGAACATGACCAGCGGATCGATGAACTTACCCTTGTTCTTGGCGGCGATCACACCGGCCGAGACCCCCACCAGGAGCCAGATCACGACCGCGCCGAAGATGAGCGACAGCGTGATCGGCGCCGCGGCCGTGATCTGCGGAATGATCCGGTCCCCGATATTGACGTAGGACGAAAGGTCTTGCTTGATGAAGAGGTGGTACATCATCAAGCCGTAACGAATAGGCAACGGTCGGTTGAGACCGAACTCTTTGGCGACGTTCGCCAATACCTGAGGGGAGGCGCTGCGCCCGGCAATGCGGGCGGCAGGGTTCACGCCCGGTGTGGCGAAGAAGATCAAAAAGACCAGCACACTGATCGTGAACATGACCAATACGGCCGAAGCCAGTCGTTTGATCGTGAAGCGCAGCATCTAGATTGATCCGCGCAGTTTGGCTCGGGGGTCGAACGCGTCGCGGACGCCGTCACCGAGGATGTTGAGAGCGACGCACACGATCACGATGCAGATACCGGGCGCGATCGCGACCCAGGGTCGCGTGTACAGCAATTGGAGTCCGTCGTTGATGATGGTTCCCCAACTCGCCTGGGGCGGCTGGACGCCGATCCCGAGGATCGAGAGCGCTGACTCGGTCAAGATATTGAGCGCCACCATCAACGGAAAGAACACGATCACACTCGGCGCCACGTTCGGCCATATCTCTTTGCGCAAGATGTGCCAGTCGGACGCCCCCGAAGCGATCGCCGCTTGGATGAAATCACGCTCTTTCAACGAGAAGACGATTCCGCGCACGGGTCGCGCCACGTACGGAACGTACACCGAGGCGATGATCAGAATCGGCAAGAGCAGCGAACCGGCGCCGATGTGGACGATGCCGAGGTCCAATCCACTGGTGACCAGGATGACGGACAGGGAGATCGCCAGCAGGTAGATCGGAAAGGCCCACACGATGTCGAGCAGCCTCGAGATGATCCAGTCCGTCGCCCGACCGAAGTAGCCGGCCAACATCCCAAGCACGGTGGCGACGGCAATGCAAATTAACCCAGAAGAGAACCCGATTAATAAGGTGACCCGTCCACCGTAGAGAATTCGGGCGAAGACGTCTCGGCCCAACTCATCGGCACCGAGGAAATAGGTGGAGAAGTGCCACGTCGGACCGATGGGCGTGACGCCCAAACCCAGGCCTTGGGTATTGGCCGGCATGACGCTGCGGTAATGACCACCGATCTTGATTCGGCCCTGGAGGTTGGACGCGAACGGGTTGCTATGAGCGATGTCGTGGGCGTAGACCGGGGCCAACAGCGTGACCGCCACCATGAAGAGCAAGACACCGAGCGATACCATCGCGGCTCGATTACGACGCAATTGTTGCAGTGAAGACCGCCATGGACTCTCAGAGTCCACGGCGGCCAATTTCACCGTAATTTTAGTGGCGACCGATTCGGTCGCGGGAAGTTCGCCTATTTCACCCACAACTGGTCCACGTACATGTAGAACTGCAGCGAGAACTGGTAGTTGCCAACTCGCTTGCCGACGAAGTCAACCAACTTCGGGTTGAACAGCGGCACCCACGGCGCTTCAGTGGTCATGATCGTCTGGTCGATCTGACCCCAGAGCTTGTTGGCCGCGGTCTGGTTGGTCAACTCCAATGTCTCGGCCGTGGCCATTTTCGCGTCAATCGACGGCGAGCACAGGCCCGAGATATTGATGCTGTTGTCACTGGCCTTGTGGAAGCCACTGCAACTGAGCAGGACCTTCAAGAAGTCCGAGGCGGCCGGGTAGTCCTGGAACCACTGCGTGACACTGATCTGCACCTTGTTGTTCGTGTTTTGGATGTAGCTGAACTCGATGTTCTGAGAGAGTGGCTTCACCGTGGCTTTGTAGCCAATCTGGTTGAGCACTCCTTGGATGTACTCACCAACCGACAGGTCCACCGGGTCGTTTTGGGCCACCACCGCGACCTTGGCCCCGAACGTGCCCGAGGCCTTCACGAGGGCCTTGGCCTTCTTCAGGTCCGGACCGGCGTACGTCGAGCTGCTCTTGGAGTTGTAGGCGCACGACTTCACGTACCCCGGGAAGCCCGGCGGCAGGATCGTGCACGTCGGCACGGCGAGTTGCGGGCCACCGTAGAGCTTCACCAAGGAGTTCTTGTTGAGCGCGTAGTTGACGGCCTGGCGAGCCCTGAGGTTGTTGAACGGCGCGATATTCACGTTCATCGGTGCGTACCAGTCGGCGGTCAACGTGTGCACGTGGACTTGCGTGGCGTACTTGGTCGAGATCTCCGAGAGTCGGTCGGCCGGAATCGGGTCAAAGATCCAGTCGGCCTGGCCGTTGGCGACGGCCGTCACTTCGGACTCGACCGGGAGACCGAAAGTCATATCAATCTCGTCGGGATAGCCCTTAGGCTGCGCCGCGGCGCTCCACACCTTGAAAAACTTGTTTCGCTTCATGATTAGGGCGGAGTTCGGGTTGTACGACGTGAAGGCGTAAGCGCCCGTACCGGGGATCGGCGTGTCGCCCTCGTCCTTCGCGGGCGTGTTGGCCGGAATGATCGAGCCGAACGGCACCGACAACTGGTCGAGGAACTCCGAGTCCGGCGCGATGAGATTAAAGACGACCGAGTTCGTCGCCGCGTTCACCACGACGCCACTGGTCAGCTTGCAGGTCGCGGGCGTCGTAACGCACGCCGGTCCTCCGACGATGTCGTTATACCACGAGCCGGCGTTCGGGTTCGAGACCTTGAAGAGTCGCTGGAACGACGCGAGGACGTCGGCGACCGTGACGGTCTTGCCGTCGGAGAACTTGATGCCCTTGCGCAAGGTGAAGGTGTAGGTCTTGCCGGCGTTGGTCACCTTGGGCATCGCGGTCGCGAGGTCGGGTACTACGTCAAAGGACGGATCGCCGCCCACCTTCTGGAACGAGACCAAGCCGTCGTAGGTCGCCTGGTAAAGCTGCCAGTACTGCAAGGTGTAGTTAACTTGCGGGTCGAGCGTGCCGCCGGCGGCCGTGGCATCGAGGTGCAGCGTGCCGCCGGCGTGCTGGGACTGGTAGCCCGACGCTCCCGCGGGCGAACTGGTCGAGACGGCGATGATGCCGAATGAGCACACGGCCATTGACGACAGGATCACCCCCATCCGCTTCATGGACTTGAGACGTGACATTCGATTCTCCCCTATTCGACGCTGCTCAGATTATTGATACCTCTTTACTACAAGTTCACTGGTCGTGGTTCGCCAGGAAACTCTCCACCACCTCGAGATAGTGCTCAGGCTCTTCGACGAAGGGCATGTGGCTGGAGTTCTCGAAGATCTCCCAGCGAACGTCGGGAATATTATCGAAGAACGGCTGGACCGTGGCGGGCGTGGCCTCGTCGAAGCGGCCAGAGGCGAGCAGCGTCGGCGCGGTGATTTTGTGTACATCTTCGACCACGCTCCAGTCGCGCAGCGTCCCGATGCAAAAGAACTCGTTGGGTCCGTTCATGACGTTGTAGACCGTCGGGTCCTCCGTCAACATCTCGAAGGTCCGCACCACCTCCGGTGGATTCGGCACCACGCGACAGACGTGAAGGTCGTAGTACACCTTCTGGGCCGCCAGGTACTCCGGGGCGTCGGTTGTGCCGGCCGCTTCGTGGCGATCGAGGGCCGCTTCCACGTCGGGCTCGAGCTGGCCGCGCAGGACCTTCGCCTCGCTCGCCCAGAGCGCCATCGAGGCCGGTGAGTTACTGATGACGAGCGCCTTCAAGCCCGCGGGCTGGCGGATGCCGTGCTCGGCCCCGAGCATTCCGCCCCAGGACTGTCCGAGCAAGAAGTAGCGATCGTTGATCCCCAGGTGGACGAGCAGATTGTCCAACTCGCGCAAGAAGAGGTCGACGGTCCAGAATTCGCCACCCTTGTTGGGCATGTGCGTCGATCGCCCGCCGCCCAACTGGTCGTAGTGCACGACGGGGCGACCGCGCTCGGCGAGTTTCGCGAGGGCGAGTACGTAATCGTGCGAGCAGCCCGGTCCCCCGTGAGCGACGACCAAGGGCGTCGGACCTGACTGCAGATCACCAGTGACTCGGTACCACGTCTGCCACTCTTCGAATGGCGCGAAGCCTTCAACCACGTTCGTCGTTTCCATGGCTCGAGAGTAGAGGACGGCCGAGAGCAGCGCAAAGGACCTTGTCACGTTCGGCTCAACGAAACTGGCCGTCAACCATTGACTGGTTGTTGACAGGCTGTCCAAGCGATCGCTCTGTCGAGGCCCGGGCAACGCATATCGAAACACCTCGCACGGTCGGACGCGTCAACGCAGCGAGCGACCGTCTTCATCGTGACGCACGACGAGCAGATTGTGCGGCAAGCCGATCGTGCGCTCCAGCCCCACGACGGGATCCTCAAAGAGATTGCCAAACGTCACCCGACTAGCGTTGAATGTCCATGGCACTCTCCATCGGCATCGTCGGACTTCCGAATGTCGGCAAATCAACGGTCTTCAACGCTCTCACCCATAACCACGTATTGGCCGCGAACTATCCCTTCGCCACGATCGAGCCCAACGTTGGCGTCGTGTCGGTGCCCGATCCGCGATTGAAGCGTCTCGCGGCGATGTTCACGTCGGAGAAGATACTGCCGGCGACGGTGACGTTCGTCGATATCGCCGGCATCGTGAAGGGCGCGTCCGAAGGTGAGGGACTCGGTAACCAGTTCCTCGCCGCCATCCGAGAGTGCGACGCGATCTGTGAGGTCGTGCGAGTCTTCGTCGACGACGACGTCATTCACGTCGACGGTCGAATCGACCCGGCCAGTGACGTCGCCACCATCGAAACGGAGCTGATTCTGGCTGACCTGCAAACGGTTGAGAAGGTCATCACTCGCCTGGAACGCGAAGCCAAGCGCGGTGGCGGCGACGCGCAGTCCCGTCTGGCGCAGGTCAAAAAAGTACAATCCGCGCTCGATCAGGGTCTGGTGATCTCCAACGTGAAGGACCTCGACCGCGACGTGCTCGCCGACCTGCATCTCTTGACCGACAAACCATTCATCTATGTCTTCAACGTCGACGAGGAGACGCTGGCGGACGAAGCGCGCCGCGCGGCGCTGGTCGCGTCGGTCGCGCCGTCGCCCTCGGTCATCCTCTGCGCCAAAGTCGAGGCCGAACTGTCCGATCTCGACGAGGACGAAGCGCTCGAGCTCCTCCAGTCCTACGGACAAGAGGAATCCGGCCTGGCTCTCTTATCGCGCGTCGGGTTCGCGACGTTGGGACTGCAGACCTTCCTCACCGCCGGGCCGAAAGAGTCCCGGGCCTGGACGATCCACCAAGGAGCCACCGCGCCCGAGGCGGCCGGCGAAATTCACACCGACTTCCAGAAGCACTTCATCAAGGCCGAAGTCGTCTCCTTCGATGACCTCATGGCGCTTGGTTCGATGGCGCAGGTGAAGGCCGCCGGGAAGGCGCGCGTCGAGGGCAAGGAGTACGTCATGCGAGACGGCGACGTCGTAGAGTTCCGCGTCGGCGTCTGACGCGATACGATATTTCCAGGCGTGAGCGACAGAGGTCGGCGCCTGGAAATCGCTAACTCCTAGGAGAACCATGACCTCTGACACCTTTTACTTCAAAGTTGCTGACCTCTCACTGGCCGATTTCGGTCGTGCCGAAATTACACTCGCCGAACACGAAATGCCCGGCCTCATGGCCATGCGCGCCGAGTTCGGCACTTCTAAGCCCTTGACCGGATCACGCATCGCGGGATCGCTCCACATGACGATCCAGACCGCGGTGCTGATCGAAACCCTGGTGGCCCTGGGCGCCGACGTTCGCTGGGTCAGCTGCAACATCTTTTCCACTCAGGACCACGCCGCCGCGGCCGCGGTCGTCGGACTGCACGGTACGGCCGAGGACCCGAAGGGCGTCCCGGTCTTCGCCTGGAAGGGCGAGTCGCTCGAAGAGTACTGGTGGTGCACCGAGCAGATGTTGCGTTGGCCCGGACACGCCGGTCCCACGATGATCCTCGACGACGGCGGCGACGCCACGCTGCTCGTGCACAAGGGCCTCGAATTCGAACGCGCCGGGTTCGTGCCGGCCCCCGAGAGCGCGGACTCCGAGGAGTACCGCGTGATCTTGCAGTTGCTCGATCGGATCGTGTCGAGTGGCGAGAAGCTCTTCGGACCGATGTCCCAAGGACTCATCGGGGTCTCGGAGGAGACCACCACCGGCGTGCACCGCCTTTATGAGATGGAGCGCGACGGCACGTTGTTGTTCCCGGCGATCAACGTGAACGACGCCGTCACGAAGTCGAAGTTCGACAACAAGTACGGCTGTCGCCACTCACTCATCGACGGCATCAACCGCGCCACCGACACGCTGATCGGCGGTAAGGTCGCCGTCGTCTGCGGCTACGGCGACGTCGGCAAGGGTTCGGCCGAATCGCTGCGCGGCCAGGGCGGGCGCGTCATCATCACCGAAGTCGATCCGATCTGCGCACTGCAAGCGGCGATGGACGGCTTCCAGGTGACCACGCTCGAAGAAGCCCTCCCCGACGCCGACATCATCATCACCGCGACCGGCAATCGCGACATCGTGTCGGTCGAGCACATGCTCTTGATGAAGCACCAGGCGATCCTCGGCAACATCGGTCATTTCGACAACGAGATCGACATCGCGGGATTGACGAATCTCCCCGGCGTTCGACGAGAGAACATCAAGCCCCAGGTGGACAAGTGGATCTTGCCCAACGGTCGCGCCATCATCTTGTTGTCCGAGGGGCGATTGCTCAATCTCGGCAACGCGACCGGACACCCGAGCTTCGTGATGAGCAACTCCTTCACCAACCAGACCATGGCCCAAATCGAGCTGTTCGTGAACAACGCGAACTACGAAAAGAAGGTCTACGTGTTGCCCAAGCACCTCGACGAGAAGGTGGCCCGATTGCACCTCGACGCGCTCGGTGTGAAGCTCACGACACTATCGAAGAAACAGGCCGACTATATCGGCGTGCCGGTCGAGGGTCCCTTCAAGCCGGACTCCTATCGCTACTAATTGCCACGCCTCACGTTGTACCTTGAAGCCATGACGTCGACTTCGTACGACAAAGTGTGCACCGCCTTTTTCTGGAGTCACTGAGGTTGGCCGATCTACAACCAGAGGTCGAACCACCGTCCGAGGGGGCACTGCGCTGGGTCGCGCAGTCGATCGCTCCGGGCGCGAGGGTAACGTCCGTTCGACGATTGACGGGCGGCGTCACGTCCGCGATGCACCCGATCACGGTCGTTGAGGCGAACGGCCACCATCACCGATGCGTGCTTCGACGCTGGGTCGACCGGCTTGCCGACGAAGGACATGAACTCGTTCCGCGTGAAGCGCGCGTCCTGGAGTCCCTAGAACGAACCAATGTCCCCGCGCCACGTTTGCTCGGCCTGGACCCCCACGGCGACGAGTGTGCGAGCCCCGCGCTACTCATGTCATACCTCGACGGTCACGTCCAACTGACTCCCCGAGAACCCGACGATTGGGTGAATCAGATCGCGTCGATGTTGGTGCGAATTCATCACACGCAGATCGAAGCTCCGGTCGCCGAGTCGTGGCTTAACCGCGAAAGACTCATGGTGCCGGAGTGGTCGACCGACCCAGATCTCTGGCGTGAGCGTTCTCCGTGATTGACGAGAGTCCCCCTGTCTCCCCACCGTGTTTCGTTCACCACGACTATCAGCAGTTCAATCTCCTATGGCGACGCGGAAAGATTTCGAGTGTCGTCGATTGGGTGTGGGGATCCAAGGGCTCTCCGGGAATCGACGTGTCGCACGTTCGGCTGAATTTCAGCGTGCTCTATTCGAGTGAACTGGCGCAACAGTTCCTCGATCTCTATGAATCGATGTCGGGTGAGACAGTTGAGCGCTGGTGGGACGTCGAGGGCTTGCTCAAGTACCTGCAGGGCTGGGGCGGCTTTCTGCAACAAGAAGCCGGGCGACGAATGACAGTGGACTTTGCGAGGATGCACGAGCGAGTCGAAGCGACGTTGCGCTTCGCACTACGGCGCGACTGACCAACGTCCGACGTGAATCGAGTCGACCGTGCACCATAATGTGACGCTATGGCTATTCGAATTCAAAACATCAGTGTCGATTGCCTCGACCCGGCTCGACTGGGCGCCTTCTGGGCTGAAGCACTCGGCTGGCGCATCACGTCGGTCGAACCCGAGGAAGTCGTGCTCGAACCTCCGGCCGGTTCGCGCGAGGAAGGAATCGTGCCCGACGTCATCTTTCTGCCGGTCCACGAGGAACGCGTCGCTAAGAACCGATTGCACCTCGACCTAAGACCGAGCGATCAGTTCGCCGAAATCCAGCGACTCGTCGAACTCGGCGCTCGGCACGTGGACGTCGGTCAATCCTCCGATTGCACGTGGGTCGTCCTGGCCGACCCCGAGGGCAACGAGTTCTGCGTACTGCGTCCCTTCACCAACAAAGAGATGGCGTCCTTGGGTTAACTCGCTGGTACGAGTCAGTCCTAGCGGTAGCCGGCGAAGATGTCGTCGACACAGCCATCGATGTTCATGGGGTTGGTCACGCGGACGAACCACTCGGTGCGCATGATCTCCATGAAACGCTCGCGACCCATCTTCATCCAGAAGGAGTCAGCGATCTGAGAGACGTGCGCCTCGAGAGCGTCGAACTTCGCCCCGGTGACGTCGCCAATGTCGATGATCGCCGAGATCTCATCGTCCGGGGTGCCCATCTCAAACTCTTCTTCGTCGGGGTCGGGCACCTCGGGCTCGCGTACGATGCCCTTGGCGGCGTCGG
Source organism: Acidimicrobiaceae bacterium (assembly GCA_003167415.1). GTDB lineage: Bacteria > Actinomycetota > Acidimicrobiia > Acidimicrobiales > RAAP-2 > RAAP-2. The sequence continues at coordinate 143,182 of PMTF01000009.1, forward strand.
CTTCAGCGCGCTCGCGGTCTTCTTGCTCCCAACGAGCGCGCCAGTGCACCATGACCGAGGCGGGGATCGCGTTGAAGTACAAGGTAGGTTCGTAGTCGATCATCTCGAGCGCCGCCAGGGTGATGCGGTGCGCCTGGATGTGATCGGGGTGACCGTAGAAACCGTGGGCGTTGTAGGTCATGATCACCTGCGGTCGCTCCGCGATCAAGATGTCGGCCAGTTTCGCCGCGGCCACTTCGACCGGCGTCGCCCAGAACGACTCGGGGTCGTCGTTCTGCGGCCAGCCCTTCATGCCCGAGTCCCGGTAGCCGAGGCGCACCAGTCGACTGATGCCGAGAATCTTCACCGCGTTGTCGAGTTCGACCGCCCGGATCGCCGCGACCTCATCACCGTCGTGGTGACTGGCGTCGGGCTTGGCGCCGTCGGGAGCGTCGCCGCACTCACCGTTGGTGCACGTGACGAGCACCGTGCGCACGCCCTGGTCCGCGAGCAGGCGGTAGAGACCGCCCGAGGAGCTGGCCTCGTCGTCGGGGTGGGCGTGCACCGCGAGAAATGTCAGCTGTTCCATTTACAGTCCTCCAAAGAGATCAGTCTCGTCGCCGGACGTCTCATCGCGGCTCCACGCCCGTTGGTAGTACTCGATGCCAAAGAGCAGCGTAAAGAGCTCTTCGTCCATCGTGACGAGGTCGGCGTTGTCCACTTGCGAGGCGTGCGTCGCAATGGCCTGGTGTTTGCGCTTGGCGAAGGCGCGAACGTCCATGGTCGAAGCGACCATATCGTCGGACACCGTGTGTGCGGCGTTGAGGATCCACGCCGGAAGGAAGACGCCCTGGGCTTCGGCCCCGACCACGAACGCCTCGAGGACGCCCTTGGGCGCGACCGGGTAGTAGAGACGCTTCGGACTCGACGCCAATTCCAGGGCGGCACGCGTTACCACGTTGGACATGATGTGATCGGGGTGTCCGTAAAAACCGTTCTCGTCGTAAGTGAGCACGACCGACGTGTGTTCTTCGTCCATGACCGCGGCAATCGTGCGCGCCACGCTCGCCACGTCGGCATTCATGAACGCCTCGCGTCGATCGTTCTGGGGCCAGCCGGTCATGCCCGAGTCGTCGTAGCCCAGCGTCACGACCCGGGAGAATCCGGCCACCGCCGCCGCGCGCTGCAACTCGGCGGCTCGAGTGGCGCGCGTGACCTCGACGTCGTGGAGCGCATCCGAACCCGGTCGAGCGTGGTCGTCGAGTCCCAGTTGCCCGTTCGTGCAGGTGATCAAGACAACCCGGTACCCGAGGTCGGCGTAGTGCGACGTGACGCCAGCCGTGAAGAGCGCTTCATCGTCGGGGTGCGCGTGGACGCACAACAGGGTGGGGGCAACGCTCACCTTGAGAGACTAGGAGGTCCCCAGTTGGATGATGCGCACGACCAGCAACGTTCCCGCCACGGACAAATAGGTTCCGATGGCCATCAGGAGCCAGTGACGCGCCCGCGAACGCTTCGGACGCTCCAACAGCGCCAGTCGCGGCATGCGCCAGTCGAGGCGGTCGACGTCGTGGAAGACGGGCGCGCCTTGACGACGGAGACCGATCGGGAGACCGATGGCGACGCCTAATCCCACAATGACGCCCGTCCATTCGAGCATCGCCACCACGTTGACCGAGGTGAACAACGTCGAGACCATCATCGTCACCGACAGCACGACGAGTACGGCGATGATCACCACCGCGACGGCGTTCAGCCAGCGCGCGTTAACCCACGGACCGAGTGCCTCACGGTCATTCGCCATCAGTAAGACGAAAATCGATGTACTCGGCAACATCAATCCACACATCGCCTGCACCGCCAAAGTGATCAATCCGAGCGGCGCGTGGGGCAACAGCACCACGATCCCGGCGACGACCAACAGTCCCCCGAAGACGCTATAGAAGCCCTTGGCGTCGCGCAGTGGAACGTTCAATCCCTGATTGAAGCGATTGGAAAGGTCGCCCACGGCGTAACTGCTCGCCAGAGTGACCGCGGCGGCGCCGATGATCGAGGCGTTCAACAAGATGATGGCGAAGAGGTCGCCGGTGCCGTGCCCCACGAATTTCGTGAGACTGTGGGCGACGTTGAGGGCATTGACGTAGCCATTCGTGCCGCCGTGATGGGACAAGCCGGCCGCGGTGATTCCCATCAACAACGCCGCGGTGATCACCACGATGAAGGAACCGAGGATTGTGTCGATGCGCTCGTAGTTCATCCAGCGAGGTGAGATCTTCTTGTCCACGATGTTGCTCTGCTGGAAGTACAACTGCCACGGCGCGACGGTGGTGCCGATGATCGAGATGATGAGCAACACAGCGGCCGAGGACGTGCCACCGCGAATGCCGGGGACCGCGAGATCGCGAAACAGCGGGTGAGAGGCAATGTGGGCGCGTATCACCAGAGGGATCATTATGAGATTCACTGCGACGAAGAGCATCATGAAGCGTTCCCAGCGCTGGAACGATCCGGTCGCGGTGACACCGAAGAGCGCCACAACCGCGATAGGCACCGAAATGTACGGCGACACGCCGAAGTACTCCATCGAAAGAGATATGCCGATGAACTCGGTGACGATGATCAAGAAGTTGAGTAGGAGAATCGAGCTGATCGAAACGTTGCCCCAACGTCGTCCGATGCGCTCGCGAATGAGTCGGCCATGACCGATGCCGGTGACCGCGCCGAGACGAACGACCATCTCCTGGTTCACGATCAAGACCGGGATCAAGAGCGGCAGCGTCCAGAGCAGCGTGTAGCCGAAATTCTGACCGGCCTGCGCGTAGGTCGAGACACCGCCGGCGTCGTTGTCGCCCACCATAACGATGAGTCCCGGTCCGATGATGGCCAGAAGCGTGAGGAAGCGTGCGCGGGCGCCACGCCGCGTGCCCGGTTCGTACTCTTTGACAGTGCCGAAGGCACCCTTGATCTGATCCTTCGTTGCTTCGCTCACGCTTCCTCCTTTCTGTTCTCGTAGTGGTGCGACACGCCCACGACGAGATTCGAAGGAGGGCTATGGGCCTACCGAAGAGTTCGTGTGCGATCGTGCCGGGACGCAATGAATGAAGGTGGTACTAGTGGGTTTCAGTGAGCCCCCTTTGAACGTGACCCCACGGGGTACGGCGCGTCACTCCTCGACCGCCGTCATACCGAACTCGCGACGCCAGCCGTGGGGCAGGATCTCCTCGAGTAGGTCATCCACTGTTACGACACCGATCATCGTCGAATGGTCTTCGTCGAGCACCGGTAATACCGTCAAGTTGAAGTCGCTCATCTTGCGTGAGGTCTGGTGCAGGTCCCAGTTCGCGTGGACGTGGGCCAGTTGCGTACGCGAGACACTCAACGCGAGCTCGTGTCCCTGGGCGCGCACTAGCGGCGCGATCGAGGCCGCGCCGATCGGTTGACCGTTCTCGTCCATCACGAAGACCGCGTGCAACGCTTCGGCCGGTACGCGCGAGGTGCGAATGGCCTGCAAGGCGTCGGCGACGGTCGCCGTGGCCGGCACGGACACGAAGTCGGGGTTCATGAGACCGCCCGCGGTGTCCCCGCTGTAGGAGAGCAGCTGACGGACCTTCGTCTTTTGGATGTCGGGCAGGCGCTCGAGAATCGGGAGTCGTCGGTCCTGATCAATCTCGCTGATCAAGTCAGCCGCGTTGTCCGGCTCCATGTGCGCGAGCAATCGCGCGGCGTCGGCGTCGCTGCGCGACTCGAGGAACTCGAGCTGGTGCGTCGTGTCCAGCTCTTCGAAGACGTCGGCCTCGAGTTCGCGGTCGGCGGCGACGGCCTCGATGATCTCCTCGCCCTCTTCGTGACTGGCCTGCTCGACCAGGTCGGCGATCTGAGCGGGGTGCAGTTTGGAGAGCTTGCGATAGGGAATGCGAAGGCGCGCTGTCGGCACGTGCGCCACGAACGGCTCGATCGACGCGAAGTCCACGATGGCTTCGGACTTGACGCGCGATCCGACGTTCTTGCCGAGGATGCGGCGCAGGAGCGGTCGCTTGCCCGGGTCCACGCCGACCACCTCCCACTTGTTGTCGATCTGGGCGATCTCAATCTCGTTCGCGGTGATCAGGCGACCGCGCACCAAGTTGATCAAGTGTCGCGCGAGGAGGTCCTCGGCGAGCAAGAGCTCACCGGGGCGGCGCTCGAATCGACGAAGGTCTACGCGCTTGCCCTCGAAGGTCATACGCCCCTCGCTGAGGCCCCCGATCTTTCGAATCGGCACGAAGAGGTCTCGGCCCTCGATCCGAATCACCGCCCCCACGACCGGCGGGTGAGAGCTGTCACCGAGCCGCGCGACCAGGTCCTGGACGCGACCGATCCGGCCGCCGTCCGAATCGAAGATCGGTCGGTGCAAGAACGTGGAGAGGTGGAGAATTTCAGTCATGTGTTGCCTTTAGGGGTGCACTAAGGCTACCGCCTTAGTGCCGACTCTCCCCCGGGAACATCGGTGACGCCTTAGCGAACGCCGCGCTAACAGAACCGTCGTTTCAGCGCAGCGTGGGCTTGAAACGCGCCAGTACTTCGGCCACGAAGGTGACGTCGTCGTCGCTCACACCGGCGTGCGTGACGAAGCGCGCCCGACGTGGACCGACGGTGCCACCGTCGACGCCGAGGACCGCGAGCTCTTCGACCAATTGGCGCGCCTGGGGATGATTGAAGGCGACGATGTTGGTTCGACACGACGTCGGGTCGTAGTCGGCCTCGGGAAAGGCCGATGCGAAGAGCCCGGCGAGGATGCGCGCCCGGGCGTGGTCTTCGGCCAAGCGATCGACCATCTCGTCGAGCGCCACCAGTCCGGCCGCGGCGAGGAAACCGGCTTGGCGCATCGCGCCACCGAGTCGCTTGCGCTCCACGCGTCCGCGTTCGATCAAGCCGGCCGGACCGGCGAGTAGCGAGCCGGCCGGCGCGCAGAGACCTTTCGAAAGACAGGTCATGACCGTGGTGGCCGGCGCCGCGTACGCAGCGGCGCTCGTGCCGGTCGCCACGACCGCGTTGAAGAGTCGAGCGCCGTCGAGGTGCACGGGCCGTTCACCGATCGCGCGCGCCAGCGCCGTGATGTCGGCCACGTCCAACGGCGTACCGCCCGAGGGCATGTGCGTGTTCTCGATGGAGACCATTGCGACGTGGGGTTGGTGATCGTCCTCGGCGTCGATGATGTCGAGGACGTCGCGCAAGTCCAACGCGCCGTTGGTGTCGTCGACGGTGGCGAATTGAATCGAAGAGTTACGCGCCGCCGCACCCATCTCGAAGCTGACCACGTGCTGGCCCCGACCGGCAATGACGAGATCGCCGGGACTGGTGAGAATCCGCACGGCGATCTGATTGCCCATCACGCCCGAGGGCACGAAGACCGCCGCTTCCTTGCCCACGAGCGCGGCGAAGCGATCCTCCAGCGCTCGGGTGGTCGGGTCTTCGTTGTAGCCGTCGTCGCCGACGACGGCGCTGGCCATGGCGTCGCGCATCGCCTGGGTCGGTTGCGTCACCGTGTCGCTGCGCAGATCCACTCGTCGAGTCATCGACAAAGGCTACCGGCCGACTTCTACACTGTCGAAATGCACGAAGACACGCTGAAGCGAATGAATGAGCGACCGAACGTCCACAAGGAGCTCGGCATCGAAGTCGTGCTGGCCACGCCCGACAAGGTCGTCATGCAGGTGGAAGTCGGACCGAAAGTTCATCAGGCCTTCGGCATCTTGCACGGCGGGGTGTCGGCGCTGATGGCCGAAGGCGCCGCGTCGATCGGCGGGGCGGTGAGCGTCGGAGAGGACGAGATCGTGGTCGGGACCGAACTGAACTGCTCGCACCTGCGTTCGATGAGCAGCGGCACGTTAACCGCGACCGCCACGCCGGTGCGCAAGGGACGCACCGTCCACGTCTGGGCCATCGACCTCACCGACGAAACGGGACGCATGATTTGTATTGCGCGCTGCACTCTGCAGGTGCTGAAGGCACCTCCGGGGCCCAGTGAGTGAGACCTAGACTTGCCGAAGGCAATCCAGCGAAGGAGCTGACCGATGGGCGTTCGCTTTAGGGGTTGGGGCATCGCCCTACCGGACCGCATTGTCACCAACGACGAGTTGTCCCAGACGCTCGACACCTCCGACGAGTGGATCACCGAACGCACGGGCATCCGGGAACGACGGGTGGGCGGCTCGGCCGTCTCGCTCGGCGTCATCGCCGGTCGTAACGCCATCGAGGACGCCGGACTGCTCGTCGGCGACATTGACTTTCTAATCCTCGCCACGACGACGCCGGACCGACTCTGTCCGGCGTCGGCGCCCATGATCGCCAACGAACTCGGTCTGAACTGCCCGGCCATGGACGTGAACGCCGCCTGCAGTGGCTTCATGTACGGCGTTCGCACGGCCCAGGGACTCCTCGAGACCGGCAGCCGACGAATACTGGTCATCGGTTCGGAGAACCTGACGCGTTGGGTCGACTGGAGTGACCGCAACATGGCCGTCTTGCTCGGCGACGGCGCGGGTGCCGCGGTGCTGGAGTACGACGCCGACGATACGGACGTCCTGTCCTTCGTCCTCGGCGCCGACGGATCGGCCGCCGATCTTCTCACTTGCGAGCACGGCGGCTACTTCCAAATGGACGGTAAAGAGGTATTCCGTCGCGCCGTACGCGTGGTCGTCGACTCGGCCGAACAGGCCATGAAGATCGCCGACGTCAGCCCTGACGACATCTCGCTGGTGATCCCCCACCAGGCCAACGTGCGCATCATCAAGGCGGCGACCCAGCGTCTCGGCATTCCGATGGAGCGCACCGTGGTCACCCTGGACCGCTACGGGAATACGTCGAGCTCGTCCATTCCGCTCGCTTTCTTCGACGCGCGTGAGAACGGTCGCATCAAGCCCGGCGAGTACGCGCTCATGACCGGCTTTGGCGCCGGGATGACGTGGGCCTCGGCGGTCGTCCGGTGGTCGCGTTGAGCGGGCCGTCACTTCTCATCCTCGCCGCCGGTCGCGCCCGGCGTTACGGCGGGGTGAAGCAACTAGCACCCATCGGCAAGCACGGCGAGGGCGTCATCGATCTCCTGGCCTCGGACGCGTGGGCCTCGGGATTCGAGGACATCGTCATCGTTGTCAATCCCGATACCGGTCCGCAGATCGAAGAGCACGTCGCCGCGCGCTGGCCCAAGGAACGCAAGGTGAGCTTCGCCATCCAAAGCCGTTTGCGCGGCACCGTGGACGCGGTGCTCGCGGCCGAGAGCAGTTTGGACCTGTCTAAGCCTTTCGGCGTCTCGAACGCCGACGACCTCTACGGTCGCGCGGCCTTCCTCCTCCTCGGCGAACGACTCGCTGCGAGTCCCCACAACTGCCTGGTCGGCTTCGAGCTCGACCGCGCGCTGGTCGGTGACCTACCGGTCTCACGGGGAACCTGCATGGTCGAAGACGGTCGACTCACCGAGATCGTTGAAAGACGCAACGTCCACTCGACGCTCGAGGGCTACGACGCTGACGACGGCCTCGAACCAGTTTCGCTCTCACCACTCGCGACGGTGTCGATGAATCTCTGGGGCTTCCAGCCCTCGATCATCCCACTCATGCGCGAGTCAATCTCGCAGCACGACTTCGAAATCGACTCCGAGATTCAGCTCTCGACCTTCGTTGGTCAGGTGCTGGAGAGCGCGTCGCTCGTCTTCGAAGTCTTGCCGACGCGCTCGCGTTGTATTGGCATCACGCACGCCAAGGACCTGCCGGTCGCACAACTCCTCGTACGCCTGGAGATCGAATCGGGACACCGTCCCGAGTACGCATTCGTGTAACTCTCTGATCTGCGGCGGCCGCGTCACTCTCTAGTGGCCGACGTGCCATTTGTCGCACGTGCCACATTTATACGCACTCATCGGCGCACCGTCTCGCTTCGTCATCGATCGAGCTTGTGCCTCGGCCGCTTCACGATCCGGGTAGGCCTTCTTGGCACGACCGTTGCGTGTGGTGTGCGCACTGGCTCCACGGTGCAGTGAAGTCCCGACGCTTCGATTCGGATCTCCGTGGCGGCCCGACCAATAGAAGACAAAGATCAACACCGCCGCGACAACGACGAGCACAACGGCGGTTACCATCGCTGCGCAGCATACCGCTGGTCTTCGTCACCAGACTAGAACTCACGTCAGAGCCCGAACCGTTGAAGCCGTCTCGCTCGCGCTAGTGATCTGACGGTTGTGTATCCGAAGTGATGGACCCGTCACGGATGCGGATCCGGCGCCGAGTGTGCGAGGCGACGTCCTCGTCGTGCGTGGCGATAATGATCGTCACTCCGAACTGCTGTTGGAGGTCGTCGAGTAGCGCCATGAACTCGCCGGCGTTGGTGGAGTCCAGATTGCCCGTCGGCTCGTCGGCGATGATGACTTCCGGCGAATTGGCCAAGGCTCGGGCGATGGCCACTCTCTGCTGCTCACCTCCGGAAAGTCGCGACGGTAGGTGCCCGAGCCGATGGGCCAGTCCGACCTGTCCGAGCAGGTCGCTGGCGCGAGTTAACCGTTTCTCGTGCGAAGACTCTCGAGGCACCATGGCGATCGCCACGTTCTCTTCGGCGCTCAAGGTCGGAATCAAGTTGAACTGCTGGAACACGAAGCCAATTTCCCGAGAACGTATGTCGGTGAGCACACTGTCCGATTCGTCTTCGAGAGATCGTCCGGCGAAGCGAATCTGGCCCGAGGAGGGTGAGTCGAGAGCGCCGAGGAGTTGGAGCAGCGTCGTCTTCCCGGAACCACTCGGACCTTCCAGCGAGACCGTCTCCCCGCGCGCGATCTCCAAATCAATCCCGCGCAGAGCGTTGACCGTTACGCCACCCTTCGTGAAGGAGCGGGTCACTCCCTTCAACTCATAGAGGGGGGATCCGGCGGCGGTTTCTCGATTGTCGTCAATCTGAATCTGCGTCATAGGTAGTGCCTTTCGATGGAAGTGATGTTCAGCCCAGGTCTCGGAGAGCAGATGCGGGAGAGAGTCGTGCCGCTCGCCAACCGCCCGCGGCACCGGCGATGAGACCTCCGAGGAGCGCTCCGGCAAACGCAATCACGATTGTGAGCGGGTGAATGGGTGCCGTGAGGTGAACGGTCCGGGCCACCGTCGCCGACGTCGTTTGGCCCACGAGACCACTCACTTTTGAGGCGCCCACGGCGAGACCCGTGCTCGTCACACTGAGGGCTGGACCAACCGCCCCGATGATGAGACAGATCACGGCTCCGACGGCAATACCAATAACTCCGCCGACGACGCCAATGCCCAGCGTCTCGGCCATGATCTGGCGCACCACACGTCCACGTGACCAGCCGATGGCTCGCAGTGATCCGATTTCGCGCACTCGTTTGGAAACACTCGAAAGCGTCAACAGACCGGCGATGAGAAACGCGGCCAACAGGACCACCAGGGCCAGGGCCCCACCGAGGTCGTTGGCGAGTTTGCGCGCGTTCGAAAGGCTGCCCGTCACTTGATCGGCCAGCGACGCCGACGTGAGGACGGTCGCTCCGGGAAGGGCCGTCTTGATGGCCTTGGCGACGGCGTTGACGTCCTTCGCGTTGGCGACGGACACCAGCACCTCATTGATGCGACCCGTGTTGGTCGACAACGTCTGAAGGTTGGAGATGCTGAAGTAGATGTCGGAGACATCACCGGTCAACGTGGGATTGACCAAGCCCACGATCTTGTAACCGACTTTGTTGATCGTGAGAGTGTCACCGACCTTCAGCCCCTTTTGTGATGCGTAGGCGGTCGTGACCAAAACCTGGGATTGGGCCACCGACGGAGTCGTCGAGAGCCACGTGCCCTTCACCAATTGAGCCTTGGTGACGAGTCCCGAGGTGGTATCCGCCGGGTTCACTCCGGCCACGGTGTACGTCGAAGTGCTGGTGTTGGTGGTCGGCGGATTAAGGACCTGGTTGACCGTCTGCTCGGGGACGACCACGTTTTGCTGGTAGGCCTTCTGAGCGGGCGTGAGGCACTTGGCAAACGCGCTGCTCGCACCGGCGTTGAAGCGGAAGCCCCCGCCGCCACCGAATCCGCCACCACCACCGCCCGTTCCGGAACCAGGGATCGTGGTGGGGGTGGTGCCCAGCTGTTTGGTGATGATTCCTTGAATACACGTCCGTTCAGCCGATTGCTCGGCTGCTGTCAGAACGGGCGCCTTCACCGACGTCGAGATCGTCTGACCGCCGGTCTTGATCGATGCGGTGATTTTTGGAACTGTGCCGGTTTCGTGCAGGGCGTCGAGCGATAGCGCCCCGACTGCACTCGTCACGCCCTTGACCTTCGCGACGGTGCTCACTGCTTGAGAGGGGAAGGTAATCAATGTTCCGGGGACGAAGAAGTCGTGGGTGAACTTGGTACCCGCCGGTCCGAGTTTCGCCAGATCGGTGATGACCGAGGAGTTGGCCGAAGCGAGCGCAGCAGCATCAGAGGAGTTGAGAGAGGATCCACTCCGCCCGGCGAAGAATCCACCACCACCGCCGCCACCACCGAATCCGCCACCACCACCGCCACCAAACCTATTGGCGGGAGTCGTCGTGGTTGTCGTTGCCGTAGAGAGTGTGGGCGCGACGGTCCGGGTCACGATGATGTCAGTTCCCACCGAGTTGAGCGGCGACAGGGCTTTGTTCTGAGCGTCACTCAGTCCCTGCGATACACCGATGATTCCCATTACCAAGCCGACGCCGGCGGCGAGCCCGATCGCCGTGACGACCGTTCGACCGAGTCGTCGTCGCAACTCATTCCACGCGTAATTGAGAGAGAACAAGGGAACCTACCAGGGATGAATGCGGTCAACTTTTTTGACCACACCGCGACAGTACATATTCATTTTCAGGTTCAGAGAGTTTTCTTATAGCTACGACCGCATTATTACGACGGATTTAGCTACGTCTTACTCTCAGCAGACTGATGGATCCTCAGCGCGCCAGAATCCACGGTGACTTGATGTCCGTAACTCAGTAGAGCTTCTTCAAGTCCCGATTCTGGCGAAAATTCCAATTGATAGACGTCGCGTCGATTGACCGATGGCGACGACAACGGCACCGCAACTGCACGAAATGAAATCTCGATCGAACGAATCAGTCCCGCATGTCGACGGCGTTGATCTCTCGAGGAACGATACGTACAACGACGCGTTCATCACCGGGGTGATCGTACGCTTTCAAATCAGTCTCGTATTTCTTTCCAACCTTCGCCACGAATGAACCGTCGTCGGGCGTCACTTCGGCGTCGCCCCGCAGCTCTAGGTAACGCTGCGGAACAGCGAGGTCGAGGATCAAGAGAGAACACTGCGGACGCGCCATCAAGTTCTTCGTCTTCTGTCGACCGGAATTGAGCGACAACGCGACTGAGCCGTTGTCGTAAAGGAACCACACTTCGGTGAGTTGCGGACATCCGTCCGGACCGATCGTGGCGAACGTCGCGACAGAACTCTGTAATAGGTCTTGATGCGAATTAGGTATATCAATCATTCGAACTGCCTCTCTATCAATCAGTCACTTAAGAGAGGAAGATAATGGTTGGGTTAGTGAATCCGGCCGGGCGTCGAATTACGTGGTGGAACGGTGAGGAATGACGGACGCGCGTTCACACTCGTATTCCGACTTCTGGAATCAGTGAGCGGGCGTCATTGTCCCTTACTGAACCCTCGCAATATCCAGCGCATTCGCGGTCGAAGCGTCGTTGACGAAGAGCAGCTCCTTACCGTTTGGTGAAATCGTCGCGCCGAATAGGTCGCCGGAGCCATTGGAAACAAGTGTCTTCTTCGCGACCTGATGACCATTTGGACTTATCTCAACGGCGTTCCCGTCATTGGCGTTCATCGCCAACACGTCGCCATTCGGAGCAATCGTCAATCCGAGCGGGGCGTTCAGCCAGCCCCCTGATGACAACGTGATGGCGCCGTCGGCGACCGCTGTCGTCCGTGTCATCGCCTTAGGAATAACGCTGATGTGGTTGCGCACCGTCCCGGCAACGTAGAGGTCGCCGTTTCTGCCGAGCGCCACCCCGGTCGGTCCCTGCACGAAGGCGGCCTTGTTCGCCTTCGAGAGGAAACCAGTTCCAATCACCGTCAATCCCGACATCTGTGGCACGTGATTTGCGTTGAAGGTGACAGAAATACGAATGATCGTCGACAGGTCACCGCTCTTTGGTGTGGCCGTCATGCCCTTCGGCCGAGTGAGCACGTTCGAGACGAACAGGTCGGCACCCGTACTGGTCGCGACCTCGGTCATATCCCAGGGACCGTTGATGTTCTGATTCACCCACGTCTCGCCCACCGTACCGTTGTCGTTGAACACGAGGAGACAGCCCGCGGGATTGACCAGTGGCAAAGCGCCGCCCACTCCGGCGGGCAAGCTCCCGACGACCACCCATCCTCCGGGCAGTATCGACAGAGCGGTCGTCAGCCCAATTCCTCCGGGGCACGCACTCGAAGCCGGCAGCGTTCCGATTGTCGCGAACGTGCTCACCGTACCGAACGGTGACACCTCCACGATCGTCCGGCCCGTTCCTTGAACATTCGCTTTGTCGTTGAAGTTGCTGACCAGCGTGTCGCCTTTAACGAGTTTCCCGACGGTGGTCGACACCACGACAATGCCGTAGGGATTGACGTCACCGTTCGCGGGCACCGTTGAAGCCACCTGACTCGGCTTGCCGAGAGTTGATAAGAACGATGTTTGATTGGATGCTCCGGCGGAGGCCGCGACACTGCCAAATCCAATAGACGCGAATCCTGTCACCAACAGAATCGCCAGGGAACTTCTCGCTGCTGCGTGGTGTGATCTCATGGTTTCGCCCTCTTATCTCTTGGCCAACGAGAATCACCCGCGGGCTACCCGTGCGGGTATACGTCGAGACCCTCGTCGCGGATCACTCCAGAAAGAAATTCTCGGGCAAACTTCGCAATCACTCCGGCAACTCTTCGGAAGGCACCTAATACTGAACCGAAATGCGTTGCGCCGGTCCATCGATCGTCATTTGACCTCCGAAAGGGAGGACATACTGAGGATCGGTGTGACCGAAGTCAGGACCGTACACGAAGATTGCATCGCGGTTGTAGGTATCGAGCGCGCACAGCACGGCTGCCTCTTGGTCTTCGCGAAATTCGATTCGCTCAGACTCTTTCAGTGGTGAGTGCGTGTGCCACGCTTTCGCCTTGGCGAAGACCACCGCGGGGAACTGAGCGAGCAACCCTCGCTCGCCACAATTGCGCAACATCCGGAACACCTCATCGGCGGAAGGCATTTCTTCTGAGGTTTCGAGAATCAGTACGCAGCCCTCGTACGAATCATTGGGAAGAATCCAACGGTTGGCCGCCAGATTCCAGTGAATGATCTCGAGATTCCCGCCCCAGGTCGGTCCGGTGACGACCTTTGTCGCGCGATGCCAATGCCAGCCCGGCTCGCTCATCGTCGGCAGTGCGCTTTCGAGCGTGGCTAGGTCCTCCCACTTGGCTTGGAGATCCGTGAACTCCCCCACCGGAGCGATCTCGACCGTTTGGTGGTCGAACAATGCGTGGCGCAGCGACGTCATGGACACCGGATGAACGCCACCGGGACGGGCGAGATGCACCAGGGTTGATCCACCGTGATAGCTCACGATGTCGAGATTCCATAGATAGTTGAGGAGATTGGTGTTGTCCGAGTAGCCGAAGTAGGCCTTGGGATTCGCGGCAATGGCTTCGGCGTCGAGGTGCGGCAATACCGTGATCTGATCCGAACCTCCAATAACCGCCATCACTGCCTTGATGTCCGGATCAGCGAAGGCGGCGTTCAGGTCATGGGCGCGTTCTTTCGCGCTCGCCCCGACTTGACGAGTGGTTGGAAATTCGACCGGCGCGAGACCCAGTTCGTCGCGAATCACTCGCAGCGCGATCTCTTGTACTTGGGGGAAAACGCCGGCTCCCGCCCATGACGGCGAGACAATGGCAACGTGATCGCCCGGATGGAGTTTCGGCGGCGTGCGCAGTCGAGGGGCACGATTCATTCGGCCACCGTACTCGTCGAATGCGCCCGTCCTTAGTGCCAGTCGCGCGACGGAGTGGTCGCACCGAGGCGCAGGGGCTCGACGAACTCGGCCGTGAGGGCCAGCGTCCCCTGACCGCGCTGCAGCGTGCCGCGGATCATCAGGGCCGGCGACTTTCGCGCGACGAGTGACCAGCGCGCCCACGCGCCCTTGGAGAAGATCACGTTGACGTGGCCCGTTTCGTCTTCGAGGTTGATGAAGACCGCGCCGTTCGCGGTCTCGGGGTGCTGACGGTGTGTCACGACGCCGGCGACGAGCACCCGCGAACCCTCGGCGCCGATCAGCGCGTCGGCGCGCGTGACGCCGCGCTCGTTGAGGTAGTCACGCACCAGCGCGATCGCCGTGGCCTCGGGCGTCAGACCCATCGACCACATGTCGTCGGCCACCCGTTCCATCTCGCTCGTGGCCGGAAGGACCGGCGCCTCGAGGCCGGTCACGACGCCGGGCAGTCGATCGAGCGTGCCCTGGGCCGCCGCACCGGCCGACCACGCCAGCGCGCGGCGCGTGGCCCCGAAGGAGTCCAGCGCGCCGGCCGCGGCGAGCACTTCGAGGTGATGTTGCTGCGCGCCGGCGCGACGAACCAGGTCCGAGGAGTCGCACCACGGAGCGCCCTCCACGATGCGCGTCGCGAGCTCTTCGCCGATGGTGCGTAGGTCTTCGAGACCGAGTCGCACGTCGGGATCGTCGGGGTCCCCTTCGAGCGTGGCCCCGACGCCCGAGCGGTTCACGTCGGGCCGTTGCACGCGCACGCCGTGGCGCTGCGCGTCGGCGACCAGGCTCTGGGAGGACCAGAAGCCGAGCGGCTGGGCGTTCAGCATCGACACGAGGAAGGCTGCCGGGTAGTGGAACTTCAGCCAGGCCGAGCAGTAGACGAGGTGCGCGAAGGAGACCGCGTGGCTCTCGGGGAAACCGAAGTTGGAGAACGCCGCCAGCGCGTCGAAGAGTTGATCGGCCGCCGCGCCGGTGATGCCGTTCTCGGCCATGCCGGAGTAGAAGCGACTCTTCAGTTTCATCATGCGCAACTCCGAGCGCTTGGCGGCCATGGCCTGGCGCAGTTCGTCGGCCTCGGCCGGTGAGAAACCGGCCACGGCCACGGCCATCTCCATCAGCTGCTCCTGGAAGAGCGGGACGCCGAGCGTGCGACGAAGGATCGGCTCGAGTCGCGGGTGCAGGTAGGTGACCGGCTCGTCGCCGCGGCGACGTCGGATGTAGGGGTTGACGGCGTTGCCCTGGATCGGACCGGGCCGAATGATCGCCACCTCGATCACCAGGTCGTAGAACGTGCGCGGCTTGATGCGCGGCAGCGTTGCCATCTGCGCGCGCGACTCCACCTGGAAGACGCCGACGGTGTCGGCTTCGCACAACAGGTCGTAGACCGCGTCCTCCTGGGGCAGCGCCCCGAGGTCGATCGTGACGTCGTAGAAGGACTGCACCTGATTGACGCAGCGGTGCAGCGCGTCGAGCATCCCGAGACCCAGCAGGTCGAACTTCACCAGACCGATCGCGGCGCAGTCGTCCTTGTCCCACTGCAGGACCGTGCGCCCGGGCATGCGACCCCACTCGACCGGACAGACCTCGATCACCGGTCGATCGCACAGCACCATGCCGGCCGAGTGGATGCCGAGGTGTCGGGGACGATTGAGCATCTCGGTCGCCATGGTCGTGACGAGTTCGGGCACGTCCGCATTCGCGGTCATGGTGTGGCGGTCGACGCTGTCGCGCAGCGCGTTGGCCTGCTCTTCGTTGAAGCCGAAGGCGCGCGCCACGTCGCGCAGCGCCGAGCGCGGTCGGTACGTGATGACCGCGGCCACCTGGGCCGCGTGGCGCCGGTCGTAACGCTCGTAGACGTACTGGATCACCTCTTCGCGCCGACCGGACTCGATGTCGACGTCGATGTCCGGCGGGCCGTCGCGCGCCGGTGACAAGAAGCGCTCGAAGAACAGGTTCAACTTCACCGCGTCGGCGTTGGTGATGCCCAACGAGAAGCAGACCGCCGAGTTCGCGGCCGAGCCGCGGCCCTGGCAGTAGATGTCGTGGCGACGACAGAACTCGGTGATGTCCCAGACGGTGAGGAAGTAGCCGGCGAAGCCGAGGGTCTTGATCACGCCGAGCTCGTGGTCGATCTGTCGCCACGCGCCCGCCACGCGCTCCGCTTCGCGGGTGCCGTAGCGCTGGGTCGCGCCCTGGGCGACGATCTCTTCGAGGTAGGACTGTTCGTCCATTCCCGTCGGCGTCGAAAAGGGTGGCAGGTTGGGCGCCACGAGGCGAAGGTCGAAGGCCAGCGCGCACGCCAGTTCGCCGGCCGCATCGACGACCCCGGGCCAGCGCGCGAAACGTCGGCGCTGTTCGGCGTCGCTGCGCAAATGAGCGAGCGGGCTGGCGTTGAGCCACCCCTCCATCTCCTCGAGGCTCTGGCGCGCGCGCAGCGCCGAGAGCACGTTGGCGCGCGCGAAGGCGTCGGGGGTGGCGTAGTGCACGTTGTTCGTCGCCACCAGCGACACGTCGTGGTGAACGGCGAGTTCGGCCAAGACGTCGTTGCGCGCGACGTCGTCGGGCGCGCCGTGGTCCCAGATCTCGACCGCGACATTGGTACGACCGAAGGCCGCACTGAGACGCTCGAGCTCGCGCCGGGCGGCGCGCGGACCGTGGTCCATCAGCGCGCGCGTCAGCGCTCCCTTGCGACAGCCGCTCAGCACGAGCCACTCGCGCGCCGCCTTCGCGACCTCCTCCAAGCTGAAGCGCGGTGCCCCTTTTTCGCCGCGTCGCAAGTGCGCCTCGCCGAGCATCGTCGAGAGCGCGCGGTAGCCCTCGGGTGAGCGCGCCAGCACGACGAGGTGCGCGCCGGACGGGTCGTGGACCCCGACGCGGTCGTCGTTGGCGTCGATCGAGATCTCGGTCCCGAAGACCGTAGGCAGACCGAAGGCCCGGGCCGCTTCGGCGAAGCGCACGACTCCGTAGAACCCGTGGTGGTCGGTGAGCGCCAGTCCCGAGAGGCCGAGACGAGCGCCCTCGGCGGCGAGTTCTTCGGGGTCGCTCGCCCCGTCGAGGAAGCTGAAGCCCGAGTGGGCGTGGAGCTCTCCGTAGAGCGCCATCAGTCGTAGATTCCCGCGAGCCACCACTTGCTCGACTCGGCCGTCAGCAACAGCGCCTCGCCCGACACGAGCAGGATCTGCACGTGGGCGCGGCGGCGATTGAGCGTCCACCAGCGCTCGACCAGCGGCCACGGCCCCGCGTACCAGATGACCTCGCGACGCAACTGGTGCGAGAACAACAGCGTCGTGGGCGTCTCACTGAGAAACCCCCGCGCGCCCATGACGACCGGGTGGTCGCTGGCGTCGCGCAGTTGCACCGCCACCGGACGGGTCAGCGTCGTGGCCGGCGACGGGGCGCGCATCTGGCCCGGCCACGGCGCGACGTCGCGAATGACACTCTTCGGCGAACCCCACGGCACCAGCGTGGCGCGGTCCTCGGGGACCCGACCGCCACGCAGTGACGCCACGACCACGGCGTCGGCGCCGAGACGGCGGCGCACGCGGTGCGCGGCCGCGTCGGCGCGGTCGTCCCCGGCCCCGCGCTGACCGAAGAAGCCCAACTGCTCGTCGTGCTGGTCGTCCTCACCGCGCAGTTGGGCGAGACGCTTGGCGAGTTTGAGGTCGCGCTGGCCGTCGAGTTCAAAGATCTCGCCGCGCGCGACGCGCTGCAGTACCAACGCGTGCTTGTTGAAGCGTTCGGCGACGCGCGCGATGTCGAGGTCGGCGAAAGAGCCGATCGTGTGCAGACCGAGTCGCTGACAGGTCGTCGCGACGTCTTTTCGACCGAGCACTGCGAGTGGGAGCGAGCGCCGGAACGACTCGGTCACACCGGGCTCGAGCACGAGGCCTCGTCGCGCGCACGCTTCGGCGCAGAACAGTCCGTCGGCGATACCGAGTGACGGCGCGTGACCGGTGAGTTCCACGACCGTGGAGCGAACGTTCTCCATCACCGCGGCCTCGCCGCCGAAGAACCGGCTCGGTCCTCGAATGGGCAGTACGAACAGACCGAGACGCACCGACTCGGTGAAGGGGCACAACACCGTCAGCGCGTCGAGCAACGCCAGGTGATCGCGCAGCGACGAGCCGTCGGGCGCCTCGTCGCCCAGAGCCTCGATCCATATAGCGAGGAGGCGTTCCATTAGCTGGCCTCGCAGCGCCCTCGTCGATTCGGTAGGACGACCACGTGCTCGCCCGCGCGAACGGCCTCGCCGCGTCCGCCGATGCGCACGGTGAGATAGCGCGCGTCGAGTCGCGACGACGTCGCCCACTGCGCGTTGGTGATGTCGAAGGAGAGGTCGGCCGGCAACGGCCACAAAGACGCCGGCTCGGCGAGCACGATCAACACCGTCCCTCGTTCGCGCACCCGGTCGACCAGTCGACGCGCCGCGGCGTGAGACGCGCGCGACGGTGGTCGCACGATCAAGAGGTCCACCCCGTCGAGCAGGTCGGCCGCGGACTCGGCCCACGCGCCGCGCGGACGCGGCACGAAGAGCACGCGACGAAGATCGACACCAAGGTCGGCGATGGCGACGACGCCCGGATCATCGACCCCCACGACCGCGCTCCAGTGCCCGCGCGCGCTCGACTCGGTGAGGAGACTGAGCGCGAGGCTCAGCCCGCCCAGTCCCGGTTGGGCCTGCACGACGACACTCGAACCACGGCGCAGTCCCCCATTGGGGACCAGCGGTCCCCAGGGCTCGCCGAGGGGCAGCATCCGGCTCTTGGCGAGGGCGACCGGGCGAAGCGTCGCCACGAGATCTTCAGGCAACGTAGGGCGATTGGAGGAAAAAGCGAACATATGTTCGTAAGAGTAGCCAGTTGTCGTGACAAGCGCCAATGGCCGAATTTCACGTCAGAATGGAGGTGTGTGTGGTCGCGTCGCCCTGTTCACCCCGCCGGTTCGACTGGCCCGACTGCTCGACGCCGCCTTAGCCGCGGGCCTCGATCCCGACGACCATCCCAGCTGGAACATAGGGCCGCAGCGACGCCTTTTCGCCGTGGCCGAGCGCGACGAGGAGCGACTCATGGACCGCTACCGCTGGGGCCTCATCCCGAGTTGGTCCAAGGATCCGAAGATCGGCAATCGACTCTTCAACGCCCGCGGCGAGACCGTCGCCGAGAAGCCCTCCTTTCGCAGTGCCTTCACCAAGCGACCGTGCGTCATTCCCGTCGACGGCTTCTACGAGTGGGACCACCGTCCGGGCCACGTGAAGCAGGCGCACTTCTTCACGCGCTCCGACGGACAACCGATGCTCTTCGCCGGCCTCTACGAGTACTGGCGAAGTCCCGAGGAACCGGCCGACGCCGAGATGACCAAGACCTGCACGATCATCACCACCACCCCGAGTGAGGACATGGACGCGATCCACGACCGCATGCCCGTGGTCCTCGAGTTCGACGACGTCGACACCTGGATCAACGTGCGCGAGCACGAACCCGAAGAGCGATTACAACTCCTCGTACCGGCATCGAACGGCACGCTCGTGCACCACGGCGTCAGCTCGGCGGTGGGATCAGTCAAGAACGACGGACCGGAGTTGATCGAGTCGGTGGAGTCCACGCCGCTGTTCTGATTTTAAAAAGCCGAAAACCCCGAGTGACCAGTGAGCCGAAGCTCACCCGCCCCTCGGGGTTCCCGAAGGCACATCATTCGATGACCCGTGTCGGACAGGCCACCGCTTGACGGCTGGCACTTCACGTCATTTGTCGTTACTGACCGCGGACCGAACTCCGCTGCCCGTTGGAGGAGTTCTGTTCCCCTTGCGAGGCCCCTCTCCCCTCCTGATCCGAATCCCCTTTCGGTTTTCCGTCTCATCGACAGGTGCTACGTGAACTACGAGTGATACTGTGCCAGACCTTTCATGCCGCCGTCGGACCAATTGGTGATATCAGGAACTTTTGCCCAAAAGTTGTGACGTTTTCCACCGGTTTGTTCACACAGAGCACAACTTTCAACCACTTAGACGCATGTTTTGCACAGCCCGACGGTTCGACTGACCCTGCTTTTGGTCCAAATTCGAACGCTTCGTTACAGAAACCAGCCGCCCAATACGGGTACTTCGAACCCTCATAATCCAGTTTCCCAAGGCGGTGCCTTAACCTCCGCCTATGCCCGATGCGCGCACCATGCACGTCACGACTTGCTCCTTTACTCGCCGCCAACGAGCGATGAGGTGTGGATTACTTCGACGAATTGCGGTCAACGAATTCGGATGTCGAGTCCGATAGATGACGATCCTCTTCGCGCTCCTTACGTCACTCACCAATGCCCTCGCCGTCACGTTGCAACACATCGCGAGCACGAGCGACGTTGAGAAGTCGTCCGGTTGGAAGTTCGTGAAATATTTGCTGCGACATCCACTTTGGTTAATGGGTTGGATCGCACTGTGTGGATCGCTCGTGTTCCAGGCGTTGGCCCTTCACTTCGGTCCGCTCTCGCTCGTGCAACCGATTCTCGTGACGGAGTTAATTCTCGCGCTCGTGCTTCGTCAGATCTGGCTCCGCCAATCGATACGAGGTGTCACGTGGATGGCGGCCATTGCGACCGGCGCGGGTCTGGTGATCTTTCTCGTGATGACCTCGCCGCACGGTGCATCATTCCTACCCAGCTCGTCCGCGTGGACCGTCCCTTCGATCGTCTGTGTCGCCGTCGTGGCGCTCCTGGTCCTCCTTGCGCAGCGCGGTTCACCGGCTCGTCGCGCCGCGCTCTTCGCGAGCGCCACGGCGGTCATGTGGGCATTGGAAGCGACGTTCATCAAGGCCACGACCGACACGATCAGCACCTTGGGCTTCGGTGGTGCCTTCACCCGCTGGCCGGTGTACGCCCTGATCGCCGGGGGCGTCGTTGGATTGCTGTGCGAGCAGGCGGCGCTGCACGTCGGTCCGCTCAGCGTCTCGCAGACCTTCATCGTCATTGTGGACCCGGTCGTGAGTGTCGCACTCGGAATCTGGCTGTACCGCGAACGTCTGCACCACGGAGCGCTGCACCTCTCGATCGGCGTCGTCGCCTTCGCCGTGATGTGCGCGGGAATCGTCGCCCTCACGCGAACGGCGCCGGCATCGATGAGCGCCGACGTGCACCGCCTCTAGCGAATGACTAATCGTCCCAGAGGCGCTGCGAATAAATAGTTCGCCACGATCGTCGCGCACTCGTCGCGGCGTGGATCGAGGCGACGCTCGCTAAGCCCAGCGCCAACATCATCGGGAGCCAGAAATCGTGTCGCGAGTACGTGGCCACAATGGCACCGGCGACGTGGGCTTGACCACTCTGTACTTCGAGCGCAATCACCCAGGCGACGAAGGCCAGGAACGTCAACGTGAGTGATATCGACGTCAACACCGACACCGTGCGTCCAAGGCGGAGGGTCTCGGGCGGCAGGTTGACCCGATTGGCGACGATGGCCAGACCGGCGATCGAGAGCAGCCAACCGGCGATCCCGACGGTCCAGATGAGGTTACCCATGAGAGCCGCCAAGGCGGGATGTCCGCCGGTCCAGACGATGTGCCCTTTGGGAACTGAACTCCAGTGACCGTCTCCATTGAGGAGAACCTGAGCAATTTCGAACACGAACATGGCGAGCAACGTGACCGGTGGCACCCAGGTGAGGAGATACATCGGACGTCGATTCCTACTTTTCTCACGTACGATTCCGTGGCGCAACGTGACCAGACCAACGCTCAATACGAAGAAGGTGAGTACGTAAAGTCCGTCCACGACCATCGTGGACGCACCGGCGACCCACGTGGCAGTTGAGATCGACGGATGGACCCAATGGATCCCCGGTTCGGACACGACTCTCGTTCGAAAAAGTGTGAGTTGAAACGGGTAACCAGTCTCAACGGCGCCGGCACTCGAACGGACCACGAATCGGCCCATGATGAATAACACGAAGGGCACCACCGCCAACCACGGCAGCGTGCTCGCCGCAACGGACGTTCGGGTCCTATTCGCGAGGAGGCCGTAGGTGCGCGGCATCCCACGAGCTTGAAGACGCGATCGCATCGCGTCACGTATCAATCCGAAGGCAATCACTTGTTCGGAACGACCTTCGACCTTGAGATCGTCGACGACCGCGCGCATCTCTTCGCCGTAGCGCTCTCTCCACCACTTCGGATAACAGCGAAGCGCGAAGTCGATCAATGAACGTCCCACGCTCAGCCGATCACCCCGAGGCGTTTGAGTCCGAGGGTCGCAACCTTCATCGCGCTCTGCAGTCGTTCGGTCAACACCGCCGAGCCTGCCCCCGTGATCCGATACGGGCGCCGACGATCCTTGGCCGGCAACGCGACGACGAGGCCCTCTTCTTCGAGGCGCACGAGAACGCCGTAGAGGGTGCCCGGGCCGAACACCGTGCCGGTCATCTCTTCGATGTCTTTGATGATCGCGTAGCCGTGTTTTGGGCCACCGGTCAGACTCGTCAGCACCAGAATGGTCGGGTCTTGGGTACGACCTAAGCGTTTCGACTCCACTGCCGCCTCCCCTCCACGAAATGCACGATACTACGCAATTCGTAATAGTGCTTCTGGAACGACAAAACTCGCAACCGC
The DNA here is from genome assembly GCA_003167415.1 of Acidimicrobiaceae bacterium. Classification (GTDB taxonomy): domain Bacteria; phylum Actinomycetota; class Acidimicrobiia; order Acidimicrobiales; family RAAP-2; genus RAAP-2. The sequence goes on from PMTF01000009.1 coordinate 165,782, forward strand.
CAAGAATCGAGAACGACTCGTTCCGTGGTCACGCGTTCGTGGAGTCAAACGTCATAATCAAACTGAAAAGGCCCGTATCGCCAATGAATTATCACGTTGTTGCGTCAATGTTTTGAACGAACAACAGTAAAATATTTGTGTGCCTCAGGTAAGGCCGTCCTTGACCCCCCCGCATTTTGCGTGTTGTTTCAAAGGTGACACGAGTCAAGAGTCTCGCTTAACGAAAATGCAGACTCACCGCGTCACCATCGCTCGGCGCTGTACGTGAGTGACTGGATCGCTCCGAGGCCCGGTCGAAAAAGTCCACGCCGGAGCTTTTGGATCGCCGCCGCGGTGGTCGTCATAGCTATCGGTTTCTTAGGATCTTTCTTCGGCGCCAAGAATCTCGCCCAGAACGATGTTCAAAAGGCCCATCAAAATCTCCAGACGTCGTCCGCCGAAATTGCGTCCGTGCTCAACCTCGCCATACAACACGAACAGGACCTCGCGATCAGCGCCGGTGCGTTCATCGTCGAGAACCCCAACGCCTCGGAGTCGAGCTTCATCCGCTGGGTCAACAATGAGGACGCCTTCCACCGTTATCCCGAGATCCTCGCCGTGGCCATAGTCGACGTTGTGCACCCCTCCCAGTTGACGGCCTTCGCCGCGCGTGCCGCAATTGATGAGCAAGAGTCCAAGGCACCGAACCAGACCTTTACCCTCACCCCCCCGGGCAAGCGACCGTTTTACTGCTTAGTGGACGTCGAACACGCACGACCAGGGCTGACGGAGATTCCGATTGGCCTCGATATGTGTGACTCGTCTCTCGGACCGCAACTGCTCCAAGCCCGCGACTCCGGTCAACCTACCTACGCCCCCGACAGTTTGGGCGGCCCGGCCGCCTTTGCCGTGGGCACACCTCTGTATCGAAATGGCAGCCACCCGTACACGCTGGCCGGTCGCCGCGCGGCCCTGATTGGCTTCACCGGCACCGAGATTCGGCCCAACACGATCTTGATGACGGCGCTGCTCGGTCACCCCAATGATGCCGTGGCGTTCCACTATCAACGAAGTGGTTCGAACGCGACATTTAAGGCCGGTCATCGGCCCAAGAATGCAATGTCGTCGACAATCAACCTTCATAACGGGTGGCACGTGAACGTCTTTACCACCGCCGTCGACGGAAGCATCTTCGGCCAAGGCGATCCAACGCTGCTCTTCCTCGGGGGGGCCCTGCTGAGCCTTTTGCTGGGACTGCTGATCTTCGTACTCGGCACGAGCCGTTCGAGTGCCATGCAACTCGTGAAGGAGCGAACCGATCAGCTCCAACACCAGGCATTGCACGATTCGCTCACCGGGCTGCCCAATCGTGCCTTGATCCTCGACCGCATCGATCGGATGCTGATGCGCGCGAGACGAGAGGACACCGAGGTCGCGGCACTCTTCTTGGACCTCGACAATTTCAAGGACATCAACGACACGTTGGGACATCGCGCCGGTGACGAGTTGTTGGTCAGTGTTGGCGTTCGATTGAAGAGCGCGGTACGCGAAAACGACACCGTCGGGCGCCTCGGTGGCGACGAATTCGTCGTCCTCGCCGATGGCGTCTCATTGGACGCTGGCGTGGACGTGGTGGCCGAACGTTTGCTCGACGTGATGGCGACGCCGTTCATCATCGCGGCCAGCAAGGTACCGCTCTCGGTCTCGGCGAGTATCGGCATCGCCGAGGGTGATCGTGCGACCCCCGAAGCGCTTCTCCAAGACGCTGATATTGCGCTGTATCAAGCCAAAGAGGGCGGAAAACAGAGGGCCGTCAAGTTCATGCCGTCAATGCAGGCATCGGTCGACCATCATCGAGCTCTGGAAGTCGACCTGCAGGGCGCACTCGAAGGCGAACAGTTCTTCTTGATGTACCAACCCACGGTCGACCTGTCGACCGGTGCCTTTACTGGCGTCGAAGCTCTCCTGCGTTGGAGGCAGCCCGAGCGAGGCGTCGTGCAACCCAACGACTTCATCCCGGCGCTCGAGTCCTCCGGACTCATCATCCCCGTCGGCGCGTGGGTCCTGCACGAAGCGTGTCGACAGGGTGCGATCTGGCAGAACCACGGCTACCGATTCACCGTCTCGGTGAACATCTCGGCCAAACAGCTCGAACGCGACCGCCTCGTCACGGACGTCCGAGAAGCAATATCGATGAGCGGCTTCGACGCCAACCAGCTCATCCTGGAACTCACCGAAACGGCGTTGATGCACGATTCCGGTTCGACGCTGTCGCGACTGATGTTGTTGAAGGCGCTGGGCGTGCGCGTGGCGATCGACGACTTCGGCACGGGGTACTCGTCCCTCGCCTACCTACGGCAGTTCCCGATCGACATCTTGAAGATCGATCGATCATTCGTGTCCGGCATCGCGGACTCCAGGGAATCGGCGGCTCTCGTGCACACCCTCGTGCAGCTCGGCAAGGTGCTCGGTATCGAGACGATCGCCGAAGGGGTCGAGACGAACGACCAGCGCTCGCGCCTCGAGATCGAGAACGTCGACACGGGACAAGGCTTCTTGTTCGCGCGCCCCCTCGCCGTCGCCGACCTTGATCGCCTCCTTCTGGACTCCGCCGGAAAGCCGGAGTGGCTCAGCGTCGCACTTCCGGGAGACAATTCCTAGCTCGCCCTCGGAATTGGTTCTCGTCAAAGCAGCGGTCACAAACGCAACTTCTCCGGTGACATATACAGTGGCCAACAAAAGCGGCGAAGGGGAACGTGATGCCAAAGAGTGCTCCAGATGAAGAATCGGCTTCGAGCAAGATCACCAAGCGGACTCAAGAACTAGGAGATTGGCGAGGAGAAACCCTGGCACAACTGCGCCAGCTCATCCTCGACGCCGATCCCAAAATCGAAGAAGAGTGGAAGTGGGTGAAGCCAAGCAGTCCGGGTGTACCCGTCTGGTCCCGCGACGGAGGCATCTGCACCGGGGAGGTGTACAAAGAGGTCGTGAAGCTCACGTTCTTTCGGGGAGCCTCAGTGAAGGACCCCAAGAAGCTCTTCAACTCCAGCCTGGAAGGCAACGTACGCCGAGCGATCGACTTTCGAGAGGGTGAGAAGATCAATCAAGCGCCGTTCAAGCAACTCATTCGCGACGCCGTGGCGGCGAACGCCGCAGTGCTCTCGCAGCGCGCGGCCAAAAAGAAGTGAGCCGGGCAGGCCCCACGATGCAGGTGCAACGTGAACGGCTCGATCGACGACACCTTGTACGAGACCGTCTATGAGGGAACCGGCGGTGGCAACGACGCGAGGTACGCCGGGACTGTCTCCGCGGTGTGCGCGCCGGGCAATTACGCCCGCGGGATGATGGGCGGGGTCGAGATTGCGCAGAGGGCCGAGAAGGCGACCGGCGTGTCCACCGGATTCCTTGCGGCCCAGACCGGACCGTACGGCAGAGTCATTTGGCTCGCGGGCTACAAGACACTGGCGAAGTATGAAGCGGCGCAACACAGTTTGGCGGCCGATACGAGTTTCATCGAGTTCCTCGACGCAACGACCGGCGCCTATCAGCCAGACCCGAGCGTCACGCAGAGCACTTTGCATATGAGGCTCAACTAAATTCTCTGGCTCGCAACCGGTTATCGACCTCGGAGTGGAGGTGATGGGACTTCACTTTCACGCTTGAGGTCCTTATTTCGTAGGGTTCGGTGGGTCGATTACGCCTCGTCTGGAGCACCGATGGCCTCGCCACCGTAACCTTCGGCGGCGCTAACTGTCAAACAAGTGAGACTTGGTCTACGAATCGCACCGACGTCACACTTCTTTGCCAGTTAGCGCCGCCAGAAAAAAAGATGCGTCACTCCACTCGGGCTCGGTACCTTTTCCAAGAAAAAACGGTCGACAAGATCGTCGGGACTGTCCCACAGTCTTTCGCCGCGACCAAGCTCGATGGGCGCAACCGCGAAATGCATTTGGTCGATGAGATCAGCGTCGAGAAACTCGCGCACCGTGGCGACGCCACCACCGAGGCGCACGTCTTTGCCATCGGCCGCCTCGCACGCCTGCGCGAGTGCGACCTGCGGCGACGCATCGAGAAAATGGAACGTGGTGTCCCCCAAGGTTATTGAAGGGCGCACATGATGCGTGAGTACGAACACCGGCGTATGGAACGGCGTGTCGTCGCCCCACCACCCTTCCCAGTCAAGGTTTTCCCACGGTCCGCGCTGGGGGCCAAACTTATTGCGCCCCATGATTTCGGCACCGATGTTCCGAGTGAAGTCGCGCGTGCAGTAGTCGTCAAAACCGTACGTTCCCCCCGGATCGGTTCGATTGACCCAGTGCGCGGTCGCTCCCGCCCAGGAAAAGAGATCGGCAGGATTCGCGTGACCGAATGGGTGCTCGAGACTTTGCCCCACACCGGAGCCGTAGCCATCGCTCGACACCATGAAATTGTGTACTCGGACCGCCTGCGTCATTAGACGCCTTCCTGATTACGCAACAGCTGTTGAAGTCTCACCAAATTCTAATAAGACCTGTCCAACTGATGGGGTCAAAGCATCGGAGTGGAGGTGATGGGATTCGAACCCACTGCCTCTACATTGCGAACGTAGCGCTCTACCAATTGAGCTACACCCCCGAAGAGGCTCTAACTTTAGCCCAACGCCCGCCGCGGTTGGGACTGACGCTGCCAACCGTCTTCGTCGTCATCCTCTTCGTATTCGGACTCGAACTCCTCGTCGTAGCGAGGTGACACCGCGTCGTAGAGGCGCTGCACCGACGCCAGTTGTCGTGGCTGGGGCAGACGCAGCGGCAGTGACGACTCGCTCAGATAACCCTGCGAGACCGCGTACAGCGCGAGGGCCACGTACGAGACAATGCAGACCCACGACGCGACCGCCAGGTCCAAGATCAATCCGTAACTCAAAGAGAAGGCGAGGATCGTCAACACCGCCGAGACGATCAAGAGACGCACGAACATCATCTGACGGCGCGACTTCATCGTCCGACGACGAATCGGTGCGTCGTAACTTCGGCGAACCGTCGCCTCGTTGGGCACCGACGAGTAGGCCGCGGCGTAGCGGTTCATCGACTCGCGTTCATTGGCTGGCTCGTCGTACTCGTAGTCCGCGCTCCACTCGTCCCACGAGCTGCGCGACTCCAGGGAGCGGTAGGTGTCGTCGGCGTGAACGACGGTGAGGCGCGACCGGCGCCCGAGGTCGCGCAGACCGGATTCAGCGTCATCGGGTCGGTCCAGGCGGTGAGCCGGGTTGACGACGTACTCCTGGCGGCTGAGGACCTCGTGTTCGGCGTGGAAGGACTGGATGGAGCGTTCGGGACCGCCGTCCCGGAGCCGGCGAATCACCATCGGGGTCAAAAGGGCCAACCAGAAGAGGGCGAGGATTATCAACAGCATTCGACATACCCCACGACAAGCCACCTTGACATTGCAGTCAAAGTTACAAGCGTTTTATGGGTTTTTGGTGGATGTCACGCCTCGTGGAGGCCGCACTCTTCCTTGTCGGCGCCGACCCAACGACCCGATCGACGGTCCCCCGGGACGAGTGGTTTTTCGGTCATCGCGGCGCATCCGATCGACGCGTAACCCTGCGCCCAAAGAGGGTGTTCGGGCAGATCGTGCGACATCAGGTAGTACGCCACGTCGTCGTCACTCCACGTCGCGACGGGGTTCACCTTGACCAGATTGAATTTCTCATCCCACATCAGGGTTTTCATGTTCGTCCGCGAGGGCGCGTCGATTCGTTTGACCGACGTAATCCACGCCGATTTGCCCGCAACGGCGCGTCCGAGCGGCTCGACTTTGCGCAGTTCGCAGCATCGTTCCGTGCCGCAGGGCCACGCGTCAGCGTCGGCCCCCGGCGTGGTGCGCGTCAGGTTGAGCGACCAATCACGCTCGATGCGTGACGCGAATTCGAGCGTCTCGGGAAAGTGACCCCGCGTATCCAAAAAGATGATTTCAGAATTGGGACGAAGTTGATGAACCATGTGCAACAACGCCACGTCTTCGAACGAGCAGGCCATCACGACGTCGTCGTTGAATCGTTCGAAGGTCCATTCGAGAATCTTGATCGGCGTCGAACGTTCAAAACTCTCGTTCACCGATTCGAGTTCATCGAGGAGGTCTCCGGTCGGCGTAATCAGGGGCATTTGCTCAAGAGCCTTACTTTCTCGGGTGTTTTACTAGGATATACGGAGACCTAGCGGACTATGACGACGACACCCTTGCGCACCTCCACCACCACCGACCACCTCGACCTGCTCGAGTCCCACGCCATTTTCATCCTCCGAGAGGTGGTCGCGGAGTGCGAACGCCCGGTCCTTCTCTTCTCGGGCGGGAAGGATTCGGCGGTCCTATTACACCTCGCCGTCAAGGCCTTCGCACCCCAGCAACTGCCGTTTCCGGTCATGCACGTCGACACCGGACAGAACTTCCCTGAGGTCATCGACTTTCGTGACACCACCGTCGAGCGCGTCGGCGCGCGACTGGTCGTCGCCAAGGTGCAAGACACCATCGACCAGGGCAAGGTCCAAGACCCCGGGGCCATGGGTTCGCGCAATCGCCTGCAGACGGTGACGCTGCTCGACGCCCTCAACGACAACAACTTCGACGCCGCCTTCGGCGGCGCACGACGCGACGAGGACAAGGCGCGCGCTAAGGAACGCATCCTTTCCTTCCGTGACACCTTCGGTCAGTGGGATCCTCGAAAGCAACGCCCGGAACTGTGGCAGATCTATCAGGGCAAGGTGAATCCCGGCGAGAGCGTACGCGCCTTCCCCCTCTCGGACTGGACCGAACTCGACGTGTGGCAGTACATCGAGCGTGAGCAGATGGCGTTGCCGGAGATTTACTTCGCCCACGACCGCGACGTCGTGATGCGCGACGGCATGTACCTAGCGATCGGTTCGTTCGTGGAACCGCGAAGCGACGAGACCGTCGAACGCCTCAGTGTTCGCTTTCGCACCGTCGGCGACGCCAACTGCACCGGGGCCGTCATCTCACACGCCGCCACGCTCGAAGCCATCATCAACGAGGTGGCCCTGGCCAACGTCTCGGAACGCGGGGCGACGCGCGCGGACGACAAGTTCTCCGAGACCGCCATGGAAGATCGAAAGCGCGAAGGATACTTTTAAGTGCACCTGGCCACCAAGGATCTCTTACGCTTAGCGACCATTGGTTCGGTCGATGACGGCAAATCAACCTTGATCGGTCGGATCCTCGTCGACACCCGCCAGCTCTTCGACGACCAGCTCGACGCCGTCGCCGAGGCCTCGGAGAAGCGTGGCGTCGGTGACCTCGACCTCAGTTTCGTCACCGACGGTCTGCGCGCGGAACGCGAGCAGGGCATCACGATTGACGTGGCCTATCGCTACGCGTCGTCGCCGACGCGTAAGTTCATCATCGCGGACTGCCCGGGCCACGTGCAGTACACCGCCAACATGGCGACCGGGGCCTCGACGGCCGACCTCGCGCTGGTGGTGCTGGACGTCGCCTCGGGACTCAAGGAGCAGACCCGCCGGCACCTGTGCATCGCGGCCCTGCTCGGCGTGCGCTCGATCATCGTCGCGGTCAACAAAATGGACGCCGTCGATTGGTCCAAGCTGGCCTTCGACCGGGTCGTCGATGAGATTCAAGCCCTCGCGCGCGACCTCGACTTCACGTCGGCCTCCATCATTCCGGTGTCGGCGCTTCTCGGCGACAACGTCGTGGAGTCCTCGAGTCACTTCCCCTGGTACGACGGGCCGACCGTCCTCGAGGCGCTGGAGAGTTCCGAAGCCGGCACCTGGGAGCACACGACGACGCGCGGCGCACGCCTGCCCATCCAGTGGGTACTTCGTCAACCGGGCGGCGGTCGCACCTACGCCGGCATGGTGAACGGCGACACGTTTCACGTTGGCGACCGAGTCACGTTGCTCCCGGCCAACATCGAGACCACGATCACCGCGATGAACTTCGGCGGCGAAGAGATCACCGACGCGACCGTCGGACTGGCCGCCGACGTCGCGCTGGCCCACGAGACCAACGCCGGTCGCGGAGACCTGATCGCCACGGCTCCCCTCCCCTCGGTCGTGAACGAACTGAAGACAACGATCTGCTGGTTCGGAGTAAAGCCGCTGGTCATCGGTCAACGACTGAAGATGAAGCACACCTCGAAAGTCACGCCCGTTCGCGTGAAGACCATCAATGGCGTCATCGACATCGAGAAACTCGACATCGATGAGTCGACGTCACTGAACACCAACGACATTGGTCTGGCCACCTTGCAGACGGCCGACCTCTTGGTGGTCGATGACTACCGCGCCAACCGGGTCACCGGAAGTTTCGTCCTCATTGATGAAGCGACCAACGCCACCGTCGCCGCCGGCATGGTCGGACACGCAAGTTTCCTTTAAAACTGCACCAGCATTGAGATCAACGCCACGGCGAAGATCGCTAGCAGGATGTCGATCGATTTCACGAAGGCCCGACCGCTTTCCGGCGGCGCCACTCCGTCCTCGGCGATCACTTTGGCCAGCGCGCGTTCCTGGGGCAGCGTCCGCGCTTCAAGATGACCGGCCATCGCCAGGTAGCAAAGAATGCCGACGCCAATCCAGGGCTTGGACAGCGACACTGATTTGTCACCACTCAGCGACATGATTAGTCCCGTGATCGGCAGAACGTGCAGGACGCGCGCGGCCCAGTTCCGTCGATTCGGAAACTTCGTCCGTTGAACTGTTTCGTCCGCGCCGCGCACGATCGACTGGGCCGAGTTGCGCATCACGATGAATACGATCAACGTGTCAACCGCGGCGATGATGTGGGTCAGGAAGACCAAGTCGTAGGTGATGGACGTGGCGATCATTCGCTTCCCAACAACGCTGCGGCCGCGCGATACGGGTCGGTGGTGCCCGCCAACAGCGAATCGATCTGGTCTTCGTAGTCGTCGCCGTGAGCCAGCGCGACAATTCGTGAACGGACCATTGCCGAGAGCACCTTGTCGAGTTCGACCCGCATGCGAGTTCGTCGGCGGTCTTGCAATTGCCCGCTCTCGATGAACGTCCGATGGTTCACGACGGCGTCCCAAAGATCTGCGATGCCGGTGCTCTCGGTGGCAACGGTTTCGAGAATCGGTGGACGCCATTCGTGAGCGCCCCCGAGGTCCAGCATCTGGTCGAGATCGCGACGCGTCTCTCGAACACCCGTGCGATCAGCTTTGTTGATGACGAAGATGTCGGCGACTTCGAGCAGTCCCGCCTTGTTGGCCTGCATGGCGTCACCCCAACCGGGATTCACGACGACGATCGTCGTGTCGGCCGCCGACGCGATCTCGACCTCCATCTGACCGACACCGACGGTCTCGACGAGCACCAGGGGAAATCTCGCCGCGCCGAGAACTCGAACGGCGTCGGGCACGGCCAACGAGAGGCCGCCGAGGTGTCCGCGCGTGGCCATGGAGCGAATGAACACGTGCTGGTTGGTGGCATGGCCCTGCATCCGAATCCGGTCGCCGAGAATCGCCCCGCCGGTGAACGGAGAACTGGGGTCGACGCACAGCACGCTGACCTGATCGACGTCGCGGGCGCCGCCGAAGCCCTGCTCGAGCACCACGTTGATCAGCTGGTCGGTCAAGGTCGACTTGCCGGCTCCCGGAGGTCCGGTGATGCCGACGACGTACGGCACTTCCGCGCGGTAGGCCAACGCCGCGGTCGCCAACTGCTGCGGTCCTCCGGACTCGACGAAGGTCAACAGACGCGCGAGCGCCGTGCGCGATCCCCCGCGAGCCTGCTCGACCAGTTCGGTCGGATCACTGGAAATCATGAATACCGTTCGATGTTGGCGCCGAGGTGAAGGAGGCGACCGACGAAATCGTCGTACCCGCGGTCCATGTGCACGAGTCCCGTCACCGTCGTCTCGCCTTCGGCCACCAGTCCGGCGAGGATCAACGCCGCCGCGGCGCGAATGTCGCTGGCGTGCACCGAGGTGCCCGTGAGGTGATCGACACCCCGGATCATCGCGTGATGGCCCTCCGTGGTGATGCTGGCGCCCAGGCGTACGAGCTCGTCGACGTAGCGAAAGCGTCCGACGAACAGGTTCTCGGTGACGACCGAGACGCCGTCGGCCACGCTCAACATCGTGGTTATCAATGGCTTGTAGTCGGTCGCCACTCCGGGATAGGGCAGCGTCGCGACGTCGCAGGCGCGGAAGATGCGTGGTCCCTGTGCGGCCACGCCCGGTCCACGCACGTCGACCACGCCGCCCATCGCCTCGATCTTTCGAAGGAGCATCTCCATGTGCTCCGGGTGGGCGTCCACCACTCGCACCTCGCCACCGGTGATGAGACCCGACGCGAGATACGTGGCCGAAACCACCCGGTCGGTCACGACGTGGTGGCGGGCGGGACGCAACTCCTCGACGCCGTCAATAGTGAGTCGTGACGTGCCGAGACCTTCGATTCGAGCGCCCATGGCGATGAGCTGCTTGGCGAGGTCCTCCACCTCGGGCTCGCGCGCGGCGTTGTCGATCACCGAGCGGCCCTCGGCGAGCACGCAGGCCATCAGCAAGTTGTCGGTGGCGGTGTGGCTTGGGTATTCGAGCGTGATGCGCGCGGCACGTAGTCGGGGCCGATCAATCGTGGCGCGAATGAAATTGCGGTCGTTGTGGAAGGTCGCGCCCATGGCCGTGAGACCGTCGGTGTGGAAGTTAATCGGACGTTGGCCGAAGTCGTCGCCACCCGGCAGCGCCATGTCCGCTCGTCCGCAGCGTGCGAGGAGGGGTCCGAGGATGACGATCGACGCGCGCATCGCCTCGAACAAACGGGCCGGAGCGACGGGATTTATGTCGGAGGCGTCGGGCACCACGATGGAGAGTTCGTGTTCGGCCGGACGCTCGACCTTGCAACCCAACGCCTCCAACAGCTCTACCATCATTCCCACGTCGGTGATGCGCGGCACGTTGGTTAAGTGGTGCTCTCCCGTAGCGAGAAGGCAGGCCGCCATCTCCTTCAGCACGGCGTTCTTGGCGCCCAAGGCCTGGACGTCGCCCTCGAGGGCACCGGCGGGCTTTACGACGAGCGTTGTCACCCTTCAAGTATTGCCGGTGACACGAAATAGACCGGGACGAGGTCGAAGATGTCACTCACTGTACGATGTGCCTCGTGCTGCAACCCTCCCAACCGGACCGCAATATTGCCCTCGAGATGATTCGCGTCACCGAGGCCGCGGCCATCGCGGCCGCGCGCTGGTCCGGTCGGGGTGACAAGAACGCGGCCGACGGCGCGGCGGTCGACGCGATGCGCTTCGTACTCGGCGGCGTCGCCATGGACGGCATCGTCGTCATCGGTGAAGGCGAAAAGGACGACGCGCCAATGCTCTACAACGGTGAACGGATCGGCGACGGACGTCCACCGCTCGTCGACATCGCGGTCGACCCGGTCGACGGCACGACGCTCACCGCGATGGGCCGTAATGGTGCCCTATCGGTGATCGCCCTTTCGGAGCGCGGCACTATGTTCAATCCCGGGCCCTGCGTCTACATGAACAAGATTGCCGTCGGACCGCGCGGTCGTGGTTCGGTCGACATCAACGCCTCGGCGACCGACAACCTGACTGAACTATCGAAGCGACTGAAGAAGCCGATTCCCGAACTCGGCGTCGTGATTCTCGATCGTCCGCGCCATGACGCTCTTCTCGCCGAGGTTCGCGAAGCCGGCGCGCGCGTGCTCTCCATCTCCGACGGCGACGTGGCCGGCGCCATCGCGACCGGTTGGCCCAACTCCGGAGCCGACGTTCTCTTTGGCATCGGCGGCACCCCGGAAGGTGTAATTGCGGCCGCGGCGTTGAAGGGACTCGGCGGCGAGATCCAGGGCATGCTCATCGCGCGCGACGACGACGAGCGTCGAATGGCCGAGGGACTGGGCTATGACTTCACGCGAGTGCTGACGACCGATGATCTGGTGGCCAGCGACAACTGCTTCTTCTCGGCGACGGCGATCACCGACGGTGATTTTCTGCGTGGCGTGCGATTCCACGACTTCGGCGCGACCACACAATCGATGGTCGTGCGTTCACGATCGGGCACGGTACGAACGATCGAGACGTTCCACCGGCACAACAAACTCGAAGAGTTCACCTCCGCGGGCTTCTGATACTTGTTCGATTGTTCACGAAGCGTGAATACGCAGTCATTCGCACACAATGTTCGATTGCAAGCTCCAACTCGTCGTCGTAAGGTCCGCAGTAGAGCTGTTGGGCTGAAATATTCGGTCTTAACCAAAAGGGGGACGTCGTGCAGGTTTCGAATCTATTAGCGAACAAGAACCAAGATGTGGCCACGATTTCCCAGGAGCGCACCGTGGCCGACGCGCTGTTGCTCTTGAAGGAGCGGAGCATCGGCGCCCTGGTCGTCACCGGTCCGACACCACCGTTGGTCGGCATTTTCAGTGAGCGCGACGCCGTGCGGGCCCTGGCGACCAGTGGCGCTGCAGCGCTCGAAACGACGGTCGCCGAACTGATGTCGAGTGACGTACAGACCTGCGACGAGACGACCACGGTGACCGAATTGATGGGACTGATGACCGAGCGGCGCATACGACACCTGCCGGTCGTGCACGAAGGTCAATTGGTGGGCATGATCTCGATCGGCGACGTCGTGAAGGCCCGTTTCGACGAACTCGAACACGACAAGAAGGATCTGCTGGACTACGTGTCGGCGAGGTAGATAGCAGCCTCGTCGCGTTCAGAAATTATTCTCCGGCGAGCTTGACGGCCTTGCGGAACTTAAACCGTTCACCGAGCCAGCAGACGAGAGGAAACAGCCCAACCGTTGAGATCATCCAACCCGTGTATTGGAGTGCATGATCGACCGGCGCAAACATTAACGCGAGACCCACGATATAAAAGCCCCACGTAATGCGCTTCCAAATCTGTGCTCGCCCGTATTGATCAGCGATGGCATCGCCAAATTGCTCACGACCGGTGTATTTGGCTCCCCAGTGATCGACACCACTCTGCTCAATCTGGTCAACAAAGCGCATCAGAGTGTTGCCGCGATTGAGAACGAGAGGGAAATCGTGGCCCTTTCCAACCGGCCCGTTCGCTCGTTTACGTTCCTCAAATCGTGGATCATGACAGCTCTACGATACCCGCCGTGAGCGAGGCCACGGACGGACGGACGAGTTCGCGCAATCAGATCTCAGTCGAGAAGTTGAATCAGCGGTTGGTGCCAACGAGATCACACCTTCGCGGCGCTGAGTCGCAGATCGGCCCGTTCGAGCGCGGCTCTCGCCATCACACTCGTCATGGTCGCTTGCTCGTTTCGACTGTCGGCGGCGATCTCGGCTTCCGCCGAATCCTTGGCCGCTTGCGCGCGCGCCACGTCGATCTCGCTCACCTTCTCGGCGATGCCCGCGAGGACCGTGGCGAGGGTCTCCTCTTCCCCCTCACCGGGGCCCACTTGGAAGAAACCTCCATGAACCGCAATGGCAATTTCACCCTCCGAAGTGTCAACCCGCACCACGCTCGGCACAACGTCGCCGACCATGTCCATGTGCTGCGGCAACACCGTGAACCAGCCCTCGGACGATCGCGCCACCAGTGCTTTCGCCTCACCGACCCACAGCGGCGCCTCGGGCGTTACGATTTCGACCTTCAGGGTGCTCACGTTTAGTCCTTCTGGAGTTCGGAGGCCTTGCGTTCGACGTCCGACGCTCCCCCGACGTTCAAGAACGCCTGCTCCGGGAACGCGTCGAGGTCGCCGTTCACCAAGTGCTCGAAGGACTCGATGGTCTCTTGGACCGGAACGTTGATGCCTTCGATCCCGGTGAAGACCTTGGACACGAACATCGGCTGTGAGAGGAAGCGCTGGATCTTGCGCGCTCGCGTCACGGTGATGCGGTCCTCTTCGGACAGTTCGTCGAGGCCCAGGATCGCGATGATGTCCTGCAGTTCCTTGTTGCGCTGCAAGATCTGCTGGGTCTGGCGAGCCACCGCGTAGTGACGATCACCCACGATCTCGGGCGCCAGGATGTTCGACGTTGACGTCAACGGGTCGACCGCCGGGTAGATGCCCAACGCGGCGATCTGACGACTTAATTCCGTCGTGGCGTCGAGGTGGGTGAACGTCGTGAACGGCGCGGGGTCGGTATAGTCGTCGGCCGGCACGTAGACAGCTTGGAGCGACGTGATCGAACGGCCCCTCGTCGAGGTGATGCGCTCTTGGAGTTCGCCCATCTCGTCGGCGAGCGTGGGCTGGTACCCGACGGCGCTCGGCATGCGGCCGAGCAACGTCGAAACCTCGGAGCCGGCCTGCACGAAGCGGAAGATGTTGTCGANNCGCACGCCCGGCGGCTCGTCCATCTGGCCGTAGACGAGGGCCGTCTTTTCGATGACGCCCGACTCGCGCATTTCCAACAAGAGGTCGGTGCCTTCGCGAGTGCGCTCCCCCACCCCGGCGAAGACCGACACGCCTTCGTGGAGTTCAGCCACGCGGCGAATCATCTCCATGATGAGGACGGTCTTGCCGACGCCGGCGCCGCCGAAGAGGCCGATCTTGCCTCCCTGGACGTACGGGGCGAGAAGGTCGACGACCTTGATGCCGGTTTCGAACATCGTGGCGTGCGGTTCGAGCTGATCGAAGGCCGGCGCGCTGCGGTGAATCTCCCAGTAGTCCTCCACCGGTCCGATGTCGTCGGTGTCGAGCGACTCGCCGATCACGTTGAAGACGTGCCCGAGCACGGCGTCACCGACCGGCACCGTGATCCCCCGGCCCGTTTGGCGAACGACGGCGCCGCGCACGAGGCCGTCGGTCGGCTTCATGCACACGCAGCGAACGCGACCCTCACCGATCTGCTGGGCGACTTCACCAGTCACGGTGATCGTGGCGCCGTCGATGACGATGTCGACTTCAACGGCGTGGTTGATCTCCGGCAACGAGTGCGGCGGGAACTCCACGTCCACAACCGGTCCGGCGATCGCCACGACCCGTCCCGTCTCGAAGGTGGTCTTTTCTGGAGCGATGGTCATTTGTTTCTCACTTTCTCGAGCGGAGCGCTTCGGCGCCGCCCACGATTTCCATGATTTCGGTGGTGATCGAGTCCTGGCGGGCCCGGTTCATGATGCGACTGAGGTTCTGTCCGAGTTCGTCGGCGTTGTCGGTGGCCGCCGCCATCGCTCGCTGTTGACTGATGTGAAAGGAGGCCGCGCCCTCTAAGAGCGCGGAGAAGATCTCACTCTCGAGCGCCTTGGGGGCGAGCGTGATGAGGAGTTGCTCGACCTCGGGCTCGAACTCGGTGTAACCCTTCAGGGCCGTCGGCGTCCCGTCATCGGGCAGCGCGGGCAGGCTGAGCGGGAGCAGCTGTTCCAGTTCGACACTTTGCGTCGCCGCCGAAAGGAAGCGCGTCGAGACGAGGAGCACCAGTTGGGCCTCGCCGGCAATGAACGGCGCGGCGACGGTCGCGGCGATGCGACGAGCGTCGTCAAAGGTCGGTCGATCCGACATGCCGACGAAACCTTCGGCCACGTCGATGCCGCGGAAGCGGTAGAAGGCGCCGGCCTTCTTACCGACGCTGTAGAGCCGCACGGCCGAACCTTCACCTTCGAGCTTTCGAACCAGCCGCTCGCCGGCGCGCATGGCCGACGAGTTGTACGCCCCGGAGAGGCCGCGGTCGCCAGTCAAGACCAACACGATCGCCGACTCCACGTGCTCGGGCATCGCGAGGAGCTTCGCCGCGCCGGCCGGGTCGGCCTTCGCCGCTTCGACGATGATGCGTCGCATGCCGTTGCGATAGGGACGGTTCGCGACGATGCGCGCCTGCGAACGAGAGATCTGGGAGGCGGCAATGAGTTCCATGGCCTTCGTGATCTTGCGCGTGGACTGCACCGACTTGATTCGTCGACGCAGGATCCTTTCCTGTCCACCGGCCATTGCTCCTCCTTTCTCGCTAGTTCTTTGGTGGGCTACTTCGTGGTGACGGCGAAGCCGTTCACGAACGACTGCATCGCCGCGTCGAGCGCCCGGGTTTCGGGCAGGGCGCCGGTCTCTCGAATCGCGTAGAGCAGGTCGGAGTGTTGCGCGCGGAAGTTGGTCAACAACTCGGATTCGAATCGACGCACGTCCTCGACGGGAATCGTGTCGAGCCAGCCCTTGGTGCCAGCGTAGATCGCGATGCACTGCTCTTCGACCGGCATCGGCGCGTTCAGGCCCTGCTTCAGCAGCTCAGTGAGGCGATAGCCCCGGTCGAGCTGACGCTGCGACGACTTGTCCAGCTCCGAACCGAAGGTCGCGAAGGACTCCAGGTCGCGGAACTGGGCGAGGTCGATCTTGAGTGTTCCGGCGACCGCGCGCATGGCCTTGATCTGAGCGGCGCCGCCGACGCGCGACACCGAGTTACCCACGTCGATGGCGGGACGCACACCGGAGTAGAAGAGGTCGGACTGCAAGAAGATCTGGCCGTCGGTGATGGAGATCACGTTCGTCGGGATGTAGGCCGAGATGTCGCCGGCCTTGGTCTCGATGATCGGCAATGCGGTCAACGATCCCCCGCCACGCTCGTCGCTCAGCTTCGCGGCGCGCTCGAGCAGACGACTGTGAAGGTAGAAGACGTCGCCGGGGTAGGCCTCGCGACCCGGTGGTCGACGCAGCAACAACGAGATCTGTCGGTAGGCCTCGGCCTGCTTCGAGAGGTCGTCGTAGACCACGAGGGCGTGCTCGCCACCATCCATCCACTCCTGACCGATCGCGCATCCGGCGTAGGGGGCGAGGAACTTGAACGGCGCGGGGTCACCGGCCGAGGCGACCACCACGACGGTGTACTCGAGCGCGCCGAAGTCCTCGAGCACCTTCACGGTCTGGGCGACCGACGAGTTCTTCTGACCGACGGCGACGTAGATGCACTTCACGCCCTGGCCCTTCTGGTTCAGGATCGTGTCGATGGCCACCGTCGTCTTGCCGGTCTTGCGGTCGCCGATGATCAACTCGCGTTGTCCGCGACCGACCGGTGTCATGGCGTCGATCGCCTTGATGCCGGTCTGCAAGGGCTCGGAGACGGGCTGGCGCCCGGTGATGCCCGGTGCTTGGATCTCCATGCGGCGCTCTTTCGGATTGACCAGCGGTCCCTTGCCGTCGATCGGTTCACCGATGGCGTTCACCACGCGGCCGAGCAGCGCGTCACCGACCGGCATGTTCAAGATGCGACCGGTCGCGCGCACGACCTGCTCCTCTTCGATCGTGTCGACCGACCCGAGCACCACGGCGCCGATGGTGGCCTCGTCGAGGTTCATCGCCAGTCCCAACGTGCCGTCTTCGAACTCGAGCAGCTCGTTCACCTTGGCCGAGGGTAGACCGGAGACGCGCGCGATACCGTCGCCGACCTCGACGACCCGACCGACCTGCTCGGCGCCGACGGCGGGGTTGAACTCCGTCACGTGCTTGCGCAGGGCCTCGGTGATCTCGTTGGCGCTAATGGTGAGCTCTGTCATCACAGATTCCTTTTCTTAGTCATTTCGATTCAAAGACGATTCGTACAAGTGGCTCGGCGAGACGGCGTCACGCAGGGCCCCGAGACGCGCGCGGGTCGTAGCGTCTAGTCGTAGGTCGCCGATCTCGACGAGGACTCCGCCCAGCAATTCGGGACGATCGGCGATCTGCAGTTCGACGTTTTTGCCGGTGAGCAAGGAGAGCGACGCAACGAGGTCGGCTCGACTCTGCTCGTCAAGGGGACGCGCGGTGTACACGCGCGCGACGCGCCAGTCCCGGGCCCTGGCGACGTAGTCCACGAGGTAGTCCAGCGTGCCGACGACGTCTCGCGCGCGGCCCCCTTCGATAACAAATCTCGCGAGCGACAAGGTGACGGTGTCGACTTTGTCGCCCAACAGAGCCTGCACCGTGCCGACCCGCGATTCGAGTTCGGCGTCGCGGTCGAGCAGCAGGCGTCGCAAATCGAGATTGCCCTCGACGGTGCGCGCCCAGCGAAAGAGCTCGTCTTCGATTTCGTCGAAGTTCTGCGCCTCGACCTCATCGAGCAAGGCGTCAGCGAATCCGCTGACGCGCTGGCGCGACGCCATCAGGCCGAGACCGCCGAGCGGGAAGGTGCCGTTGTTCGCTAGATCTCTCGCGGCGAGGGCGAGTTCTCCCAGAGCGTGAGGAACGTCCGGGGCCGAAGCGTGGCTCGCGGCGTAGACCGCGACCTGCAGGGTGACGTCGTGGACTTTTCTGGCGAGGACGTCGTGCACGATCAGACCACGCGACGCGGCGGCGATGGAGGTGTCGGTAAGTACGGCTCGTAGGTCGGCGCGGCCCAGGACGGTCTGCTCGAGCGACGCGAGTTCGCCGACGACCGTCGCGAGCGCGGCGGCGTCCAATGAACCCAAGCGGGCGGCGGCGTATCCTTCGAGCTTGGGCAGCATGATCAGTTACTGGATCCCCTGGCCGCTTCAACATTCAGTGCGGCGACGGCTTCGCGAACCAGGTCCTGGTGCGAGCTCTCGTCCACCTCGCGTCCGACGATCTGATTGACGAGTTCAAAAACAACCTCGCCAATTCGGGCCGACGCTTCGTCGATGGCACGCTGGCGGGCAGTGTCCACTTCGGCGTTGGCATTGGCGATGATGCGCTCGTATTCGGCCTGACCCCGGCCGGTCGATTCGGCCTTGACCTGATCGGACGTCGCCTGGGCCGCGGCCACGATCTCCCGGGCCTGGTCCCTGGCGGCGGTCAGGAGTTGCTGGCGTTCGTCGCCGGCGGCGGCCGCTTCGGCTTTGGCCGCGTCGGCGGCGGCCAGTGACTCGCGAATCTTCTCTTGACGACTCTCCAGCGCCTTGTTCAGGGGCGGCAAGAAGTACTTCGTCATGAGCAGCAGAATCACCGCCACCGTGACGAGTTCAATGAAGAACGTGCCATTGGGGAGGAGGAAGACTGACGTAGCGATCATCTCAATGCCCTTCTATGTGAATAGCGATCTTCGGTCCGTTCCACGAACGCGGAACGCATCCGGCAGAGTTACTTAATCTTGGCGAAAACGTAAACGAACACAATCATGAACAGCAAGTTGATGAAGTACATCGCCTCGACGAGCCCGACCGTCAAGAAGAAATACGTACGGGCTTTGTTCTCCACTTCCGGTTGACGGGCGATCGCCGCGATGGTCTGGCTACCGGCCAGGCCGTCGCCTATTGCCGCGCCAATCGCGCCACCGCCGAGGGCCAATCCGCCACCGACGAGGGCACCCGCAATGCCGATCGCACCTGCCACTGTTTGTGCTGCCATTTTCTATTCCTCCTGGTTGGTGTTACTGCGAATTCTCGAGTACTGCGTGGTGCTTCAATTCGTGCTCCTCGTCGTGCTGTTCGTCGTGGCTCATCGCCAATCCGAAGTAGATGATCGTGAGCAACATGAAGATGTAGGCCTGGATTGCACCGATCGCGAGGTCAAAGGGCTTCCAGATGATTTCGAACGGACCGATCGCCTTGGCCATCAGGGCCGCCACCACGACGATCATCAGACCGCCGGAGAAAAGGTTGCCGAAGAGACGAAGGGTCAACGTGATGGGCTTAGTGACCTCTTCGACAAGGTTGATTGGTGTCAGCGCCGCGTACGGTTTCCCATAGTGCCTGAAGTAACCCCCGATGCGGCGCGCCCGCACCGATTCGATGTGAACCCACGTGATGACGAAAAGGGCCAGCGCCAACGGCAGATTCACGTCGCTCGTCGGGGCGGGGAAAATCTCGCCGGATTGGCCAGGGTGCATGGCCGTTGGCAAGAAGCCAATCCAGTTGCAGACCAGGACGAAGATGAACACCGTGACGCCGATCGGAACGAATTTCTTGCCCTTCTCTCCCACGGCCGAGGTGGCGAGGTCGCCCACGATGTCGACGACGAGTATCTCCCACAGCAGTTGAAATTTCCCGGGCACCCCGTCGGTGACTTTGGCGCGCAGGCGAAGGCCCATGAAGATGACGATGGCCAAAGCGAGCAGCGTGGACGCTGCAATGTCGGTGTCGATGGTGAGGCCAAAGAGGCTGAGGTGGGGGTGCACCCCGACAGTGATCGTCTTCGCGGCGTACAGCGTCTTCACTCCACTCCTCCCTGACTCGTTACGACGCGCATGACGTTCGCCACAAACACGAGCTGATAAAGCACGAGCCCAGACACAATACCGATTCCGAGGGGGGCATTCAGGAAGACGGCGACCAGGACAACGACCGTCATTAAGAGCAATCGGGCCGTCGTCCGACCGCCCAGTTGACGTCGAACCGCCTTGGTGCTCTGTTCACCGCGCAGTTCGACCTTGGCGGCCTGGCCATCCAGGAATCGCAGGTTCATGATCGCCATGACCACTCCGAGCACGACGCCGAGCGCGGCCAAGGGCGGGGCAAGGACGATGGCCACGATGAAACCCAGGGCACCGGCGATGACCGCTGAAAGTGTGGTGCGACGGAGGAGGCGCGGCAGTGTGTCGGTTGGGAGGTTTTCTAGCACGAGCAATGGGTTTCTAAAGGAAACGCCGGACTTGCTTAACCACGCTCACCACGGCGGCGACCGTTCCTAATGTTATCCCGATTAACAGACCCCACGGCGCGGTCCCCCAGGTGCGGTCGGCCCAAATACCGAGCACCACGAAGACGGCGATGATGATCGCGACCGTAGTTCCCATGGTCAAAAGGACGACCACTCCAGGTAAGTCTTTCACCTGGTCATTAGCCTGTTCAGGAGGTGTGGGCGGCTCGTGTTCGCCTGCACGATCGTTCACCGGCGCGTACTCTCACGCACCCGCTTGGCCTCTTCTGCTCGGTAGTACAAACGATTGACCAAGGGGCTGAACCACGTCATCAGTCCGATCAACAAGAGTCCGACGCCGAGCGGGATAAAAACGTTCGCCTGGGTGTCGAAGAGTGGAAGCAAAACAAAGCCACAGAGCAACGCCGTCCAGAGCCACAAGATCACCACCGTGCGACGATGACCGTGGCCCAGGCGCATCAGTCGATGGTGAATGTGGTTCTTGTCCGGGGTGTGGAACCCCTGCCCCGAAGCGGTGCGGCGCACGAAGGCCCAGACCGCGTCCATCAGCGGGACGCCGAGGATGAACACGGGAATCAACAGCGGCGCGAAGAAGAAGAACGTCACGCCACTCGCCGGTGGTGTTCTCCCCCCGATCACCATCGTCGAGGCGCTCATCAGGAGTCCCAATAACAGGGCTCCGGCGTCGCCCATGAACAGCTTGGCCGGATGAAAGTTGTCGCGCAAGAAACCAAGACAGATACCGCAGGTCAGGGCCGCGATCAGTGGACCCACGTTGTTGCTCGGCAGTAGTCCGAGGTCTTCCAGACGCAACCCGTAGAGACAGAGCGTGCCCGAGGCGATCGCCACGATGCCGCCGGCCAATCCGTCGAGGCCGTCGATGAGATTGACCGCGTTCGTAAGCGCGAAGACCCACACCGCGGTGATGATCGGCAGGATCGACGGGCCGAGCACGATGAATCCAGCGAAGGGCAGTTTCAGTTGGTACATCGTGGCGCCCGAGAAGTAGAGGATCGACGCCGCGAGGAACTGACCGGCGACCTTCGCCGGGGCGCTCATCTCTCGAAAGTCATCCAGTACGCCCACGACGAAGATCACGCCCGCCGCGAGCAAGACGCCGAGCATCTCGTGCGAGGAGAGAATGATGTTGCGCAGCGTCGGTATGGCCATGGCGACCAGGAGCGCCACGCAAAAGCCGACCAGCATGGCCGCACCGCCGCCGTAGGGCGTCGTGACCTGATGGACCTTCCGATCGTCCGGCAATGCGGTGTAACCAATGCGCAGCGAAATCTTTCTCGCCGGCACGTTCGCCACCAAGGTCACGACCGTTCCCACGGCGATGATGGCGACGTACGCGAGAATGTTGTGCATCTACTGCTTCGTGAAGTTGGCGTAGGGGTTGAACGACCCGCACAGCTCGGCGACGTCGGCGCGAACCTCGGCCACGATGGCGTCGTCCTCGCGGTGCCGAAGAGCGCGCGACATCAACGCCGCGATCGCTTCGAACTCGCCCTCTTTCATGCCGGCCGTCGTCTCAGCGGCGCTGCCGACGCGCAGTCCCGAGGTGATGAACGGGCTTCGCGGGTCGTCGGGGATGGTGTTGCGATTCGTGGTGATGCCTGCCCGATCGAGCACCTCTTGGGCCACTTTGCCGGTCAACTCTGCGTCGAACTCACGCAGGTCCAACAGCACCATGTGGTTCTCCGTGCCGCCCGAAACGTTGCGGAAGCCCTCTTTCGCGAGGGCGGCACCGAAGGCTTGCGCGTTCGCGACGATCTGATCCGTGTACGTGGCGAAACTCGGCTGCGCGGCCTCCTTGAACGAGACGGCCTTGGCGGCGATCGCGTGTTCCAGCGGACCGCCCTGTTGGCCGGGAAAGACGGCCGAGTCAATCTTCTTGGCGTGCTCCTCGCGACAGACGATCGCGCCACCGCGGGGACCGCGCAACGTCTTGTGCGTCGTGAAGGCGACCACGTCGGCGTAGGGCACCGGGTTTGGATGCGAGCCGCCGACGATCAGTCCGGCGACGTGCGCCGAGTCGAACATCAACAGCGCGCCGATTTCGTCGGCGATCTCGCGAAAGGGAGCCGGTTCGATGAGGCGCGAGTACGCCGTCGCGCCGGCGAGGATCATCTTCGGTCGGTGCTGAAGAGCTAACTCGCGCACGTTGTCGAAGTCGATCAGTTCACCGGGGTTCGCGGGATCGTCCGATCGCGGCGTCACGCCGTAGGAGACGAAGTTCCACCATTTCGACGTGATGGAGGCAGGCGAACCGTGGGTTAGGTGGCCGCCCTGATCGAGTCGCATGGCGAGGATCGTGTCGCCCGGTTCCAGGAGCGCCTGATAGACCGCCACGTTGGCGTTGGCCCCACTGTGGGGCTGCACGTTGGCGTGGTCGGCGCCGAAGAGCGCGGTGAGGCGACGCCGGGCCAGGTCCTCCACTTCGTCGACGACCTGGTTGCCGCCGTAGTAGCGACGGCCGGGATAGCCCTCGGCGTATTTGTTGGTGAGAATCGAGCCGGTCGCGGCGAGCACGGCCGGCGAGGCGAAGTTCTCACTTGCGATCAACTGCAGCGTGGTCGTTTGACGGTGCCACTCCTGGGCGAGCAGTGACGTCACCTCGTCGTCGTTTCTGATCCACGCGTCAAAGGGTGAGGAGGTCATGGATTACCTTTCATCGTCGCCGAGTTGTTCATCGAGCTCGTCGAGTTTCGCGATTCGCGCCACATGGCGACCCGAGGCGGGCGTCGCGTTCAACCAGGCGTCGAGGGCTTCGATCGCCACCGTCGCGCCGGTGAGGCGCGACCCTAAGCACAGAACATTGGCGTGATTGTGCTCGCGCGCGAAATGGGCTGACGTCACGTCGTGGACGACGGCGGCCCGAACGCCAGGAACTTTGTTAGCGGCGATGGAGATCCCAATACCCGATCCGCATATTGCAACGCCGAGGTCGCAGTCACCGGAGGCGACGCTTCGTCCGACGGCGGCGCCAAAATCCGGGTAATCCACGGAATCGGTCGCGTTGTCGGTGCCGAGGTCGAGCGTGTCGAGACCCCAATCCGTCAGCGTTTTGGCCAACACGGTTTTTAAGTCAAAGCCAGCATGATCCGAGCCGAGGGCAATACGCATCGATTCAACCCTACACAAGGCTGTTCAGCGTACGAACCCACCGACCAACCCCGAGCGGCGTTGCCACCACCCCTTCCACTACCTACGCCAGCGGTGACAACTCTCGTGCGGGCTGCGTGGTTCTGCTCTGGTAACGGTCCCCGCGTCCCCGCCTAGGCGGTTTAGTCTCACGGTCCCTCGAAACAGCGTTTAACGTCTCGGGTTGGTGCCCCGCGACCGTTGAGGCTTCGTTCGTGAGAAGGCGATTTCCTTCATCACGGATGTTGCGCGCGGCGTTCACGTCCCGGTCGAGACTTATTCCGCAGTTACTGCACTCGAAGACGCGATCACTAATGGTGAGCTTGGCTTTCGTCTCGCCACAGTGAGAGCACATCTTCGAAGAAGGGTAGAACCGATTGACCACCAGGACGCGATGTCCACGGTCTTCGGTCTTATAGGTGAGCTGGCGTCGAAGCTCGTAAAAACCGGCGTCCTGAATCGAACGTGACAACGCCTTCGCAGTGTTTTTCTTCGTCTTCTTCACCATGCTCGCTACATTGAGGTCCTCGAGCACGACAGTCTCGAAACTTCCGGCCAAAATCGTCGTCAGTTGGTGCTGGTGGAGGTCTCTCGTTCGAGTGATCCGCCCGTAGAGGCGTTGGCGGCGCTTTACAATCCTGGCGCGGTTCTTCGACCCCTTCACGCAGCGTGACAGTTGGCGGTTCAGTTTGGCGAGACGTGCGAGTTGTGCGTCGAGATGGCCAGGGTTCTCTACGTGGCCGTGATCGTCACACAGCCCTTTCACTGTCACCGTTAAAGTCGCCAGGTATTTAACTCCGAAATCGACGCCCACCAGTGGTCCGCGCAACCGTACGGAGTTTGGTACAGGTATGACGAATTGACGCACTGAGAACGAGGCTTGCCAGCGTCCGCTGGTGAACGAGATTGTCACCGCCTGGATGGTCCACTCGCCCGACGTGACCTTCTTCTTGAGGCGACGTAGCGACTCGGTAGTATGCAGCCTCCGGAGTTGCTCGCGCCGCCGCGTGATCCGGGGGTCCGTGGCGAAGCGCGGCAGAATGAGCCGCACATGTCGGGAGTCCTCGGAGAACCAGCCGCACTTCGAGCCGGTCTCGGTAAAGGTCACCGAGAGTTTCGAGCGGCGGTTCTTGAAATTCGGAAACCCGACTGGCAGGCCCCGCCGCAAGCCCTTCGTCGACTCGTTGTAATTCTTCAACGCGACCGCGGCATTGGTGACCCCAGAGCGAAAGGCGTGCTTAGTGACATCGCGGTGCCACGGCGCGACCTCGTCCTTTACTGAGTTCCATAGCGGGGTCATTGACCATTCAGACCAAGAGAGAAACGTTAGGTCGGCCCTGTCGATTCCCGCCCGAAGCTCTTCTTCCCGCGTGTCCAGATTCATCTTGGCAATGGCTACGGTCCAGTTGTAGGCGAAACGCGACGCGCCGCAATAACTACGCAATAACTGCTCCTGGGCCGGCGTTGGGTCGAGGGGCACGACAACGCCTCGAGTGCGGTAGGGCTCTTCCACTTGATCGACCGTACTTAGGTGGTGTGACGGATCCTTGTTTCGTACGCAGGTACCTCGCTACCGTTGGGGGCGGAGCCGTCGACGGTGCGGCAATACTTCATGAGTGACCGTTCCGCCTCGAACACCTGTGCTCGTCGGAGTGGGCCAGATCACCGAACGACCGAGTTCGGGCGCCACCTACGCCACTCGAAAGCAGCCACTCGATCTCATGGTGGCAGCCCTCGAGGCGGCCGCCGTGGATTCTGGTGCGTCATCAATGTTGGAGAACATTGAAGAAATCGTCGCGGTTTCATCGTTCACGTGGCACACCAACGATCCGGCACTCCTGGTCGCCGAACGACTCGGCCTGCACGTCACGACACGACGACTGAAGGTCGGGGGCAACACCCCGCAGAAGTTCGTGCACGACACCGCGCGCCGGATCCTCGCCGGTGACGTGAGAACCGTCGCGTTGGTGGGTGCCGAGGCGATGTACGCAAGACTGCTGGCGAAGCGCGAGGGCCGCGAGCTCGACTGGGTTCTCCAACCCGACGAGATTCCGAGTCCGATGATCGCCAGCGATGAACCGTCGCCGTTGACGGCGGCCGAATACGGCCAGGGGCTCAACCTCCCCACGAACATCTACCCGTTGTTCGAGAACGCCCGACGGGCCCGCCTCGGCTGGACTTTAGAGGAGCATCGTAAACACCTCGGTCGACTCTGGTCGAATTTCGCGAGCGTCGCCGCGACGAATCCCTACGCCTGGATTCGCGACGCGCCATCGTCAGAGACGATCACCACGCCGAGTGCTGCCAATCGAATGGTCGCCTTTCCGTACACGAAGTTGCTGATGGCCAACATGCCAGTCGACATGGCCGCAAGTTTCATCATGACCAGTTTCGAACACGCCACGTCACTCGGAGTCGCGCAAGACCGCATGGTCTTCCCTCAGTGCGGCGCCGACGCGAACGATCACTGGCTGATCTCGGATCGACCGCGACTCGATGACTCCCCCGCCATGCGGGCCATCTGGAGCGCTTTAACGAGCTTCGGAATCAACATCGACGAACTCGCACACCTCGATCTCTACAGTTGTTTTCCTACGGTGGTCCAGAGCGCCTGCGACGTGCTCGGTATTGACGCCTTCGATCCCGACCGCGTGCCGACGATCACGGGCGGACTCACCTTTGGCGGCGGTCCGGGCAACAACTACGTCACGCATTCCATTTCGTCAATGGTCGTCTCGCTCCGAAGCGACCCCACGAGTCAGGGTCTGGTCACCGCGCTCGGCTGGTTCTGCACTAAACACTCGTGGGGGGTGTACTCGGCGTCGCCTCCACGAGAGGGATTCCGTTGGGCCGCTCCGCAAAACGAAATCGATCGACGGGCGCGTTGCGTCAGTGAGCAGCGCGAAGGAACCGCGACCGTGGAGAGCTACACCGTGACGCACGGGTCCAACGGCGACCCGGAGCGACTCATCATCGCGGCGCGAACACCGGACGACATTCGCACGTGGTGCCACAGCACCGATCCGACATTGATTGACGAAGCCGAGAGGGATGATCTGATCGGTCGCACTGGCACAGTCGAACGCGACGTATTCACGCTGTGATCATCGTGAGCGATGACATGCACCTAACTGGTCGCACCCACTGCCGCAACGAGTTCATCGTTATCCCTACGCTGACCCAGCGTCCGCGAGTAGAGAAACAGACCAAGTGCGGAGACAATAGCGCCAACAAGATCGAACCACAGAACGCTCGTCATCCAAAAACCACCAACTGTTTGGGACGGCGTGATGATGAACAATAAGAGGAGAGAAGTGAGCAGATATTGAACTGCGAAAGCCAAATACGCGCGTCGCAGGATCGTACGTTGAATGTCGTCGTTGGCCACCAGACGCGTTAACCACCACCACGCGAACACCGCGGCAATGGTAATCAGCGGATTCAGCAGCGGAATCACAATTACTCGCAAACCAGAGAAGTGATAACCCCGTCGGGTGACGTTGTCGAGATACGAAATCACACCCGACGTGGCGCTGAGGACAAATCCCAGAACCACCAACATTTGGGCTGCGCGCCGAGCGCTTGCGTTCATGGCCCCACGCTAGTGACGACGGTGAACGTGTCCGGATTCGATTTCAATGCCGACAACTTCACTACGTGATCCCGGTCAGTTCAGAACGCGCGCCAATTCGGCCGTCGAGACGGCGCCTTCTCGAAGTACGCGCCACGGAGTAACTGAAAGGTCGACCACACTTGACACGTCGCCCGAACGCTCGCCGCCGTCGATGGCGCCAGTCAACTCTTCGCGCGAGGCGAATCGTTCGAGCACTTCTTGCGCGCTGTAGCACGGCTTCTCACCGTGTTCGTTGGCGCTGGTAACGGCAAAGGGACCGAGTACGGCCATCATTCGACGCAAGATGTCGTCATCGGGAATGCGAAAGCCGGCGGTGTCGTTCTCGCCGCCCAACATCACCGATAACTCGTGAGGAACGGTGACGATGATCGTCAGCGCTCCGGGCCAGAACGCGTCAGTGAGCCCCTGGGCCTCGTCGGGCCACTCGACACCGAGAAACTGGATCTGTTCGACCGAATCGACCATCACGGGAATGGGCACGAACGTGGGCCGATACTTCAACGTGAACAAGGTGGCGACGGCCAACGGTTGGCCCACTTCGGCGGCCAGTCCGTAGACCGTGTCCGTCGGCACGGCGACGATTCCTCCACCGTCAAGCGCCGCGATAGCGGCCTCGACCTTCATCAGCCTGGGCATCAGCGTTTCGCCATCAGGAATCGCGGATTGCCGAACATGTCGTCCAGGTCTCGGACGTCGACGAACATCGCGTCGTGTGCCGCTCGGAGTACTGCCGCACGATGCATATTGCCATGTTCACATATCAGCAACCCGTTTGCCACAAGCCACGGGCCCGATTGTCCAATTATTACTTGGAGGTCGAAGAACCCTTCGGCGTACGCCGTGTCCTCAGAGACCAGCGCCGCGAACGGCTCGTAGCCGAGCGCCGGGTCGAGCGTCGCGAATTCGGTGGCCCCCACGTAGGGCGGATTGGCGACGATCAAATCGACGCGACCAAGTAGTGACCGATCCAAAGCGTCGAACCATGAGGAGTGCACCGTCGTGACCCCGTCCAGATCGTGCTTTCGCGCGTTGGCCCGGGTGACGTCGAGGGCGCCGGGCGACGAGTCGACCGCCACCAGCGTGGCCTGCACGTCCATCTGGCGAAGCTCGTAGAGCAGCGCGAGTCCGATGGCGCCCGAGCCGCAGCCGAGGTCGACGATGAGCGGTGCGTGGAGCCGTCGCTTCATGAGCTCCTCGAAAGCGAGACCGACGAGTTCTTCGGTCTCGGGGCGCGGGATGAGCACGCGCGAATCCAGGTCGAGGTCCAGCGAACGAAAGGGCCAGTGTCCGAGCACGTACTGCATCGGTTCGCCGCCGAGTCGGCGCTGGGCGGCGGCGCGCATGGCGGCCATCGGTTCGGGATCCGTAGGTGAGAACTCTTCGACCAACCACCGGGCCTCTCGACGATTTAGTCCGGCGTCGATGAGTTCGGTTACCAGATACGAATTAGCGTCCATCGCTCTCGGCCAGTTGCCGCGCGCGCTTCTCGGCCAGCAGCGCGTCGACGTAGGGATCGAGGTATCCGGCCAGCACGTAATCGAGCGTATAGGTCGTCAAGTTGATCCGGTGATCCGTCACCCGATTCTCCTTGAAGTTGTACGTGCGAATCTTCTCGCTGCGACCGCCGCCGCCCAACTGGGAGCGCTTGAGGTCGCCCTGCTCGCTCGCCTGGGCGTCCTGGGCCGCCTTCAACAGGCGCGCGCGCAAGACGATCATCGCCTTGGCGCGGTTTTGAATCTGACTCTTCTCGTCCTGCATCGACACGACGATGCCGGTCGGCAGGTGCGTGATGCGCACGGCCGAGTCCGTCGTGTTGACGCTCTGGCCGCCGGGACCGGACGAACGGTAGACGTCGATCTTGAGATCGCTCTGGTTGAGCTCGACGTCGACCTCTTCGGCCTCGGGCAGTACCGACACCGTCGCCGACGACGTGTGGACCCGGCCCTTGGCCTCGGTCACCGGCACCCGCTGGACGCGGTGCACGCCGGCCTCGTGCTGCAAGCGGAACCACGCGTCCTCGCCCTTGATGAGATAGATGGCCTCATCGAGACCGCCCTGTTCGGACTCGCGCTCTTCAATGACCTCGAGCTTCCAGCCCCGAAGGGCGGCGTAGCGACGGTACATCTGGGCCAGGTCCGAGGCGAAGAGGTTGGCCTCCTCGCCGCCCTCGGCGCCGCGGATCTCCAGGATCACGTTGCGTCCCTCGTTGGGGTCGTGTGGGAGCAAGAGCGTCTCGAGACTCTGCTCCAGCTCGGGGATCTTCTCCTCGGCGTTATTCATCTCTTCGCGCCACAGCTCTCGGTCGTCGCCGCTGGTTTCGTTGAACATCTCTTTGGCGGTCGCGAAGTCCGATTGGGCGGCCTTCAGCTCGATCCAGGCGTGGTTGATCTCGGACAGTTCTTTGTGGCGCCGAGAGAGATCACGCAGGCGCGTGAGATCGCTAGCGACGTCCGGTTCGGAAAGTTGGGCTTCGACGGACCGCAGTTCGTCCTGAAGGACGTTCAGGGTCTCGTCAACGGAGCGCACGGCGGGTGAGCGCTCGAGGACCTAAGCCCGGGGAGCGCGCGCCTTGGTCTTTTGCGCGTAGCGACGCTGGAAGCGCTCGACGCGACCTCCGGTATCGACGAGCTTCTGCTTGCCGGTGAAGAACGGGTGGCATTCGTTGCACAGTTCGACGGTCATCGCGGACTTCGTGGACTGGGTCGTGAAGGTGTTGCCGCACGAGCATTTAACGGTCGCGTCGCCGTAGTTGGGGTGGATATCAGGCTTCATAGGTGCTCCTCGTTGCGAATGACAAGTTTAGCGGAAAATCAACTGGTTGATGCGGGGCCGCGCGCGATCTCGGCGAGGAACTCGTCGTTGGATTTGGTCGACTTCAATTTGTCGATCAAGAGTTCCAGACCGGCCGCTTCGCGACCTTCGGAGGCCAGACCGTTCAGCACGCGGCGCAGTTTCCAGACCTGAGGCAGCGCCTCGCGGCTGAAGAGCAACTCTTCGTGGCGGGTCGAGGAGGCGTTGACGTCAATCGCCGGGTAGATCCGGCGCTCGGCCAAACGGCGATCCAGTCGAAGCTCCATGTTGCCGGTGCCCTTGAACTCTTCGAAGATGACTTCGTCCATCTTCGAGCCCGTTTCGACCAGAGCCGAGGCGATGATCGTCAGCGATCCACCTTCTTCGATATTGCGCGCCGCACCGAAGAACTTCTTCGGCGGATAGAGCGCGCCGGAGTCGACACCACCGGACATGATGCGACCGGTCGCCGGGGCGGCCAGGTTGTAGGCGCGAGCCAGTCGCGTGATGCCGTCGAGGATGATCACCACGTCGCGGCCCTGCTCTACGAGGCGCTTGGCGCGCTCGATGCACAGTTCGGCGACGTGGGTGTGCTCTTCGGCCGGACGGTCGAAGGTGGAGGCGATCACCTCACCCTTCACGGTACGGCGGATGTCGGTTACCTCTTCCGGTCGCTCGTCGACCAAGAGCACCATCAGGTGCACTTCGGGGTTGTTCGACTCGATGGACTGAGCGATCTGCTTCATGATCGTCGTCTTGCCGGCCTTGGGCGGCGAGACGATCAGTCCGCGCTGGCCCTTGCCGATCGGCGAGAGCAGGTCCACGATGCGCGGTGTGGGGTCGGTCTTGCCCTCGTTCAGCTCGAGGTTGAGCTTCTCGTCGGGGAAGAGCGGCGTGAGGTCTTCGAAGCGCGGGCGCAGTCGCGCGACTTCGGGATCGACGCCGGCCACGCTGTCCACGCGCAACAGCGCGGGGTATTTCTCGTTCGAGGCGGCCGGTCGGAACCCTCCGACGATGGTGTCGCCCTTGCGCAGGTGGTAGCGGCGCACCTGGTTGATCGAAACGTAGACGTCATTCGGCGACGGGTGGTAGCTCTTGGTGCGCAAGAAGCCGTAGCCGTCGTCACGCAGGTCCAGCAGTCCTTCGATCTCGATGAGCTCGCCGGCGTAGGGCTGGTCGGCGTTGGGCATCGAGTCACCCCCGAAGCGCTCGCGGCCGTTGCGGTTACGACGGTTGCGACGGTTGCGTCCGGCGGTGTCGTTGCCGAAGTCGCGAGGCTGGCGCTCCGGGCGCGGTTGCGTGTTCTGACGTGGATTCTGTTGCGGGCGCTCGGACCCGTTCGTGCTCGGCGCCGATGGTGTCGACTCGGTCGAAGTGGACTCGACGTCGCTGGGTACGGAGTGCTCGGTTGAGGCATCGGCGACGAATTCGCCGAGGAGGTCATCGAAGTCATCGGTCGGTGTGGCGACCGTGCGGCGCGAACGAACCGCTCGCGATGCCGAATCAGAGGAGTCGCCGGCGGGAGCGGGGTCGCCCATGATCGCTTCGATGAGTGAGGCCTTGGAAGCGCGCGCCGACACGTCGACGCCTTTTACCTTGGCGATGGTTTGGAGGTCTTCACGAGTCTTGGACTCAAGATCGGACCGGTCTGGGGAGGGCCTTACAGCCATGGTTATTCCTTTCGCTCCGCTCGACAAAATGACATGAGCAGAGAAGAAAAATCGGGAAACGTCGTCTCGGAAGAGTTCCTCACACCGGGGAAAGGCCGGGCGTGGACGACTTCTCTAGTGTAGCGGAGTCTGAGATAAATGCCAACATTTGATCCAAAACCGAATTCCCGGTTCTCCGGAGGACTTTCGACCAACGCGAGAGCAACACATTGGCTTCAGCAATTCCGGTCGTGATGGCACTGCTCAATTTCGAAGGCTGACCACCCACTTCGTGACCTCTAGAAGAACAAGATTGGCAGTTATCGGACGCGCAATGGTGCTGGCGAACGTCGTCGCCGCGTTACCCGGACGAAGCGCCGCCCGGACGTCGTCAGCGCAGGTGCTGCGCGGGGAATAGATACGCGCGGGTGCGGACTCTCTTACGAGAGTTTCGCGAGCAGCGCCTTCAAGGTCGCGTCCACGACGTCTGGGGTGATACTCGTCTCGACCGCGGTGTCGGGATCCTTGAGACCGTTGCCGGTGAGCACGCACACGACGGTCGAACCTTTAGGGACGCCGTATTTGATGATGCCGGCGATCGACGCCGCCGACGCCGGTTCGCAAAAGATTGACTCGTAACGAGCGACGAAGTGGTACGCGTCGAGGATCTCCTCGTCGGTGACCGAGCGGATGTCACCGAGCGATTCGTGGATGACTTCGAGTGCGGGAACCCAGCTCGCGGGATTGCCGATGCGAATCGCGGTGGCGATCGTCTCGGGGTTCGTGACCGGATGACCGAGGACAATCGGCGCCGCGCCGGCCGCCTGGAAACCCCACATCTTGGGCAACACCTTGCACCGTTCGGCGAAGTGATACTGCGTGAAGCCTCGCCAGTAGGCAGTGATGTTGCCGGCGTTGCCGACGGGGATCGACAGAACGTCGGGTGCTTTGCCCAAGACGTCGATGATCTCGAAAGCACCGGTCTTTTGTCCCTCGATGCGATCGGGGTTGATGGAGTTGACGATGGTGATCGGCATATGTTGGGTCAACTCGCGCGCCAGGTTCAGCGCCTGATCAAAGTTGCCCCGAATCTGCAAAACCTGAGCCCCGTAGACGATGGCCTGGGCCAGTTTGCCCTGGGCGATCTTGCCCTCCGGCACCAGGACCACGCAGTCCATGCCGGCCTTGCCGGCGTAGGCCGCCGCCGACGCTGACGTGTTGCCGGTCGACCCGCAGATGACCGTCTTGGCGCCGCTGGCCTTGGCTTTGGTGATCGCCATCGTCATGCCGCGGTCCTTGAACGAACCGGTTGGATTCAGCCCTTCGTACTTCAGCCACACGTCGGCACCGAGTCGCTCAGAGAGTCGTTCGGCGTGTAGGAGCGGCGTATGGCCCTCTTGCAGCGTCACGATCTCGTTGACCCCCTCGAGGTCGAACCACTGCGCATACTCGAGCAACAGACCCTTCCATCCAATCACGAGCGACCTCCGTCGATCACCCGCAGACACGCACCAATCGAGTCCACCGACTTGTGCTTCGCGAGGTCCTTGATGGTGGCGTCGACCCGTTCGGTGAGCGCTAAATGCGTCAGGAACGAGAGACGGGCCTCGTTGCCGAATCCCGACTGTTCCATCGACTGGATCGACACCCCGTTCTCACCGAAGATGCCGGCAACTGCGGCGAGCACGCCCGGTCGGTCCAACACGTCGATGCTGATGTAAAAGACGCTCTCCAGTTCCCCGGCCGCCACGCTGTGCAGGGTCCGGTCCACGCTGAAGGGAATATCGTGACGGCCACTGAAGCGGTTGCGCGCCACGTCGAGCAGGTCACCGAGCACCGCCGTCGCGGTCGCCTCTCCCCCGGCGCCCTGACCGAGCCACATCAGCGGTCCGCTACGAACGCCTTCTACGAACACCGCGTTCATGGCGCCGTGAACCGACGCGAGCGGGTGATCGACCGGGATCATGGCGGGGTGGACTCGACGTGAGATCCCCGAGTCGCCAATGCGCTCGGCGACGCCGAGCAGTTTGATGACGTAGCCCGATCGTCGGGCTATTTCGATGTCGACTGAGCGAATACCGACGATCCCCTGACGCGCGATCGCGTCACCCACGAGTTCAGTGCCGAAGGCCAACGACGACAGGATCTGGACTTTCGCCGCGGCGTCGTAGCCCTCGACGTCCGCGCTCGGATCGGCCTCGGCGTACCCCAGAGCCTGCGCTTCTTTCAGCGCGGTCGCGTAGTCGCTGCCTTCACTAGTCATCTTGGAAAGGATGAAGTTCGTGGTGCCGTTCACAATCCCCATCACCCGATTGATTCGTTCTCCGGCGAGCGAGGTGCGAAGAGCGCGCAGGATCGGGATGCCGCCGCCGACGGCGGCCTCGTAGAAGAGGTCGGCTCCGTTTTGGTGAGCCAATTGCGCCAGTTCGGTCCCGCACTCGGCGATCAGGGCTTTGTTGGCGGTGACGACCGAGACGCCGTGTCGAAGGGCCGTCTCTATGTAGACCCGCGCCGGCTTAATGCCGCCGGCGAGTTCCACCAGGATGTCGAGATCGTCGTTGTTGACCAGTCCGGCCACGTCGGTCGTGAGCAGGTGCTTAGGAATCCCCTTACGGCGCTTGGCCGCGTCGCGTACGGCGACGCCCACGAGCTCGATCGGACCGGTCGCCGCGTCGAGGAGCGCCTCGTGACGTTCCGGGTCACTCAGAAGTCCGACGAGGGCGCTAGCGACGTTGCCGGCACCAATGATTCCGACTCGAACGACCGGCTTGTTCACCATTTAAGGCTAACCGACCCTTTCGGCGACACTGACCTCAAACTTCGAGTCGCGCCATGTCGTCGAAGGTCTCTCGACGCAGCACTTCGCGAGTGAGGCCGTCGCGTACGAAGAGCACCGCCGGACGCGGTACGCGGTTGTAGTTCGACGCCATCGAGTATCCGTAGGCGCCGGTGACCGGCGTCGCGATGATGCTTCGCACACCGGTCGACGCGGGAAACCACGCCTCGTCGATCAGGACGTCGCCGCTCTCGCAGTGCTTGCCGACCAGTCGCACGTTCTGAGGGCGCGGGGCGAGAGGATCGGCGACGTCGAAAGCTTCGTAGCCCGATCCGTAGAGGACCGGACGGGGGTTGTCACTCATGCCCCCGTCGACCGCCATATAGGTGCGTTGTGCCACCGGCTTCACCGCCCCAACTTCGTAGAGGGTCACGGCGGCCTGGGCGACGATGGCCCGGCCCGGTTCCGCCAAGAGACGCACATTCGAGTCCAGTCCGACTTCGAGAGCCGCCACACGGATCGCGTCGCCCCACTCATGGATCGACGGCGCCGATTCGCCGGCGACGTAAGCCACGCCCAGTCCCCCGCCGACGCAGAGCTCGTCGAAGTCGTCCTCGGCGATGAACTTGGCCAAGATCGTGAGCGATTCGACGAAGCCGATGAGTTCGAAGACCTGCGAGCCGATGTGGGCGTGCACGCCGTGCAACGTCAGGCCGGGAATCGCGCGCAGTTCTTCGATCGCTTTTCGAGCGTCGCCGGTGGCCACCGAGAAACCGAATTTCGTGTCCTCTTGGCCCGTGCGAACGAACTCGTGCGTGTGCGCTTCGACTCCCGGAGTCACGCGAACGAGACAGTCGAGCGGCGACGTGTGGTTGATCAGTGTCGAGAGCAGGGCGATCTCTTCGAAGTTGTCGACGACCAGTCGATGCACCCCGACCTCGATGGCCCGTTCGAGTTCATCGGCCGATTTGTTGTTGCCGTGCATGATGACGCGCGCGGCCGGCACACCCGTGCGCAGTACGAGGTCGAGTTCGCCGCCGGTCGCGACGTCGATGCACAGTCCCTCTTCGAAGGCCAAACGGGCCATTGCTCCACAGAGAAAGGACTTGGAGGCGAAGGCGACACCGTCATCGAACGCGCCGGCCGCCTCGCGACAACGAGCGCGCAGGGTCTCCTCGTCGTAGACGAACAACGGAGTGCCGTAGGCCCCGGCGAGACCGCGCAACGAGACGCCTCCGATGATGACATCGTTCGAAGTGATCTCGGCCGTGTCGGGAAGCAACGACGCGACAATCGGCTCTGTACTCATAGATGAACTTTACGAGGTGGCGCGGTGATTTTAGAAACCGGTTCGTGAATTATCTCGGAAGTCCGATCCAATCGCTTGTGATCGCAGCGTCAGCCCTTGACGTAGGAGAGTTTCTCGGAGACCTTGCCGTCGCGAACGCGCATAACGTCGACGCCACGAATATGCCCGTCGGACCACGAGTAGCGCCATAGTTGAATGACTCGGTCGTCCACCTCGATCGTCTCTTCCGCCTCGAACCGGCTCGTCGGGTCATTGAAGATTGGGGCCCAGGCGCTGCGAATGGCGTCACGGCCCACGTACCGGGTCCCGTCGGGCGCAGGATCGGTGTTGTCAAAGACGCAGTCTTCGGTGATGAGTGCCATGGTGCCGTCCAAATCATGATTGGCCCACGTTTGGCCAAACGCCGCTACCACCTCGGTGGGAGTGGCCTCTTGAGTGGAGTTCGTCACTTCGCGTACGAGCTCGCGCCGTACCAATCCACCGTGACCACGGGTTCGTCGCCCACCACCCACGCGTCGTGACCGCTCGGCAGCGACGTGACGTCCCCGGGCACCGCGGTGAACTCTTGACCGTCGTCCATGAGGATGGCGAGCCTTCCGCTGACGTGATACTGGAAGTGAGGCGCCTCGCAACTTTCGGTCTTGGCGATGGGCTTCACGTCATTGGACCAACGCCAGCCCGGTTGCAGGACCAATCGTCCAACTTCGCCGCCGCCAATATTGAGAATTTCGGCTCGTCCGTTGGAAAACTCTCGTATTTCGTCAGCCCCGTCGAAACTCCGGTGCTCGGTTTTCTTCATTAGATTTCCTCCCATGCGGCCCGAGTGGGCTCGCGAAAGAGTAACTTACTTACTACTAGGTAAGATGTCAAGCAGAACGAGAGGAGAGCGAGTGGGCCAAGACGAGACGCAGCAAAGCGACACGGCGACGCGGATTCTTGACGTCGCAGAGAGGCTGGTTGAGGTGCGCGGCTTCAACGGATTTAGCTACGCCGACGTGTCCAGCGAATTGAATATCACCAACGCGGCCCTCCATTACCACTTCGCCAACAAATCCGACCTTGGGGTGGCCCTCATTATTCGTTACACCTCACGTTTCGACGACGCTCTCAGCACGGTAGACGCTCGATCGACGGACGCGCCGGAGCGATTGAAGGCGTACGCCGATCTGTACCTCGACGTCTTGAGGGGAAAGCGAATGTGCCTTTGCGGAATGATGGCCGCCGAACTCGAGACGCTGCCCGAGCCGATGCAAGCCGCCGTCCTTGAATTCTTCACGCGCAATCAGGCGTGGCTTTCGCGCGTTCTCAAAGAGGGCCACGCAAAGGGCACAATCAGTTTCTCCGCTTCCCCGAACAAGACCGCGCGCACGATCATCGGCACGTTGGAAGGCGCGATGCTGCTCGCACGACTCTTCGGCGACGTTGCTGGCTTTCGTTCCGCGACGACGCACCTGCTAGCAGGACTTCGCCCTGAACCTTCGGAATTCAAT
Source organism: Acidimicrobiaceae bacterium (assembly GCA_003167415.1). Lineage (GTDB taxonomy): Bacteria > Actinomycetota > Acidimicrobiia > Acidimicrobiales > RAAP-2 > RAAP-2. Next base: position 203,040 of record PMTF01000009.1, read on the forward strand.
TCGGGAAAGTTACGAGTGTCCCAGAGCTAAAGAAGGTTACTTATCGTCCCCCGAGCGATTTCGCTACGTTCGATAAACTGACCTAACACGGGCGAAAACCCTTAATGCCCTCGTAGCTCAGTGGATAGAGCATTGGCCTCCGAAGCCATGTGCGCAGGTTCGACTCCTGTCGGGGGCACCCAGCACCAATTGCGTCGACAGTGATTTACTCGCATCACTTACGATATTCTCGGACTCGCGAATACGTAGCCGATTGCAGCCAGACCGTTCAGAGCGTGGGCAGCTCGTGGGCAGATGCCATTGGTACAGTCTCGTCAAGATGGAGCTCCCAATGTTTGACGATCGTGGCGGAAGCCTGGTGTCGTTCGCGCGCCTGGACGACAACTTGCTCGAGGGCCTGTACGGTCCGGCTCGGCCCGTTTGTTCCCTCGTCGTCGTAGAGTTGGGCCAGCGAGTATTGCTCGGATTCAATGTCGCCCGGCAACAGTGGGAGTTGCCGGGTGGATCGCTCAAGATGGGTGAGTCGGCGCACGAGGCCGCGATTCGGGAACTAGAAGAAGAGACAGGCATTCGAGCCGACCGGCTTTCGCCGGTCGCGCGCGCCGAATTCTCATTCTCGGGCGAAGCGACCAGTCTGGCTGTGGTGTTTGCCGTTGTCCTTGACAGTGACCCGAACCTGGTCGAAAGTGACGAATTGAACAACTTTCATTGGTGGGTTCCAACCGAAGAGTTGTGGGAAGGACTCAGCCCCCTCGACGCGGAGGTCATTCGGCGCTGTCTTCGTCGCGCGTCCGACGACGCTGAGTAGATGGCAACGCCAGCGTCGAGCGAACCTATCGGTCGATGTACGCGGGCTCTTCGGGGCGGAGATTCACGTTGTAAACCGTCGCCAATTGTCGAGCTACGAATGTGCCAATGACCAGTTCACCGGTCGAGGTGAAGTGAATGCCGTCGGACTTTCGCAGGGCACTTTGCACATTGTTCACGACGGCACCACCCCGGTAGTTGCCGCCTTTCGTTGCCAAGAGGTGCCACATCGGCTGGAACGTGACGCCGGGCGTCGACGTGGCCACCTGAGTGTAAATGGCGTTGAGCGCCCGAAGACCTTGGCTGTAACTCTTCGGCGCAGCGATTGGAAGACCAACCCAGAATGCGTAGGCGCCCGCCTTGGTCACCATTCGATCGATCCGACGAACGCGCGCAATGTAGGCACTACGCCACTTCGGCGAACCGAACGGTTGCGACACCCCATCGACGGCAAGTGCCTGCTCATCGTTCGCGCCAAACATGATGACAACGAGATTGGGATGGTAGTCGTGCAAGTCAGACTTCAGATGGGCCGGCCAGTTGTAAAACCACGACGCGGAAAGACCGGTCGACGTTTTGTTGCGTTGGATCAGTTTTAATCCCGGCGTCAACTGAAGTTCATGTCGAATGCCGTATTCGAGGTCGTCACCCAGCGAGTCGCCAATTTCGAGAAGTCGACAGTGGCCCAGTGCGAACGGCGCGTGATGAGGTGTTGTCGTTGATGTCGAGGTGCTCGTTTGCTCCAGCGCTGACACCGGAGTGAAGCCGCATCCGCGCGAGGGCAGGTGAAACGCAGCGTTATCCGCAACGGGAGTATCCAACGGGACCTTTGACTTCGAAGTTTTACTTCGTGCCGAGCGTGCCAATGCGTTCGGTGCCGACATTGTGAACTGCGACGTTACTGTCAACGTAACTCGATTGACGTGCGAGTTGAGCGACGATGCCTGTCCAGCGTTAATTTTAACGAACTGACCCCCAGCGAGTACCAGCGCAGCCAGGGTCGCCGTCGTCAGGCAGCGCATCCACAAGCGTCGGGACTTTGGATAAGGAGTCAGGAGGGTCTTCGTAGCGAATTCAACGCTAACAGGCGCGCGGAGTTCCATCGCATCGAATCGTTCGCGCACGTGAGACGGGTCGTGGCCAGGTAGGCGTTTCCCGCAACTCGACTCACTGGTTTAGTAAATGCACCGCGGGTATAAACACGCGGCCAATCGTGGAGTGCTGGTTTCTCGGCACCGACCTTCTGCTCGCACCCGACGCGGTGGGTGAGCAGAAAGCGCGACGATCCGCGACGAAACTATTATTACTCCTCGTCAGAGCCGTGCGCCCTTCTGTTGAGCATTCAACTCCGACGCCATGTGCAGATTCGACTCCTGTCGGGGCACGAGGCATCATTGTTCCCCGAACTCGAGGTCGGGTACGCCGCTGCCACGTCGGAGATGGACGTACCAATGCACATTTACATCGGCGTCGAACGGTATCCATAATCGTGAAAATGGGGATTGATGACTGTTTAACTCGGCCGACTAGCAATCAAGGTAGGTCGCAATGAAATTCGATCTGAGCATTGCGTCGGCATTCGCCTAGAAGATCTGCAACGCAGGCGACTGACTGTAGCTGGACGCCGAATCGCCACTGAGGTCTTGAATCGCGGCGAGGGGTGTGAAGGTGAAGGTGCTCGCCGGGCCAGCCACGAGTTTGCCCGGATTAGTGGGACTTCCGGTCACCGTGAACGTCACGGTCGTATTCGCATTGCTAAGACTGAGTGTCCCGGTTGCGGCACTATTGCCCGAGCTTACGTAGGGCGAAGTCACCACGAAGGCCGCTGAGGTCAGCCCAGTTATCTTGATGGTTGAAGCTGTAAACGCCAACGTCATCGTCTGCGCCCCCGCAATGATCGTGCTTGGATCCACCGGGTAATTGAACGTCACGGCGAAGGTGTCGCCCACGCCCATGAGGCCCACGGTGTTGCCGGGGGCATTGGTGCTGGTGATGCTCGTTATCACGAACGGCGCGGTGGTCGTTCCCGAAAAAGTCGAACTCGCGACGCTCGTCCAGTGCGTTCCCACCAGCGCCGTAACGCTATAGGTATAGAGAGTGCTGGCGACCAGACCGTTATCGATGCACGAGGTGGTCGTGGAGATGGTCGTGAACGTCGCGTGGCATCCGCTTCCGCCCGGCACGGCCGCGCCATTGCGCGTCACCTTATAACCAGTGGGCGTTGCGCCAACGCTCGGCATCACCCAACTGACCAAGAGACCGGAAGCGAGGTTGGTCGCCGTACCTCCGGTGGGGGCATTGACGAGGGTGGATTGGCTCATCGCTGGGTGGGTCCCGTTCGTGAGGGCCACCGTCCACGTCGATGCTCCAGCAATGCCGGCGCATCCGAGGATTGAAACCACCGTTGTCAGTGCCAGGTGGCGCCATGAACGCCGCGGCGTGAACATCGCCTTTGACTTCGACGAGCGGCTCGGTGCGCCTATCGCGCGTCCGTGCCCGGAGTTGGAACTCAGCGAAACAGTAGACGAGGGTGCGCGAAGCCGCAGAGGTCGCACTGCGGTGGCTCGCTCAGCAGCTTTCTCGCGTGTCATCGATCGCTCGTTTCAACAGGACCGCAGCGTGGCTTGGCCTCGGGAGTCTGCGGTCTCCATCGTGGCCGTCGCGCCCTCTCAATGGAGGGAGCGACGGCCACCCAGTAACGACCTCAGCTTGACTCGGGGGAATGAGACAAGCTGAGGGTTCAGGATTAACTCGTCCAAGCGTCAGTCGCCGGGCTGGTCGTTGCGGTGGCAGCACCACCGGTCGCGACAACACCCGCTAACGGAAACATAGAAAAGTACGTCGAGACGCAAGCGGCCGGAGCCGCCAAGGCCATCGACGCGTCATTGGTGAACGTCACGACGAGCGAACCACTGGCCGCCACGGTGAGCGGGGAGGTCAACGCGTGAACGGTGCCCGACACCCCCGTCGAATAGTTCCAAGTCACGTCACTATTCGCCGCGGTGCAGCCGTTGGCGGTGCCCAATCCCGACGAGGTGTAGCCAATGGCGTTGCTGGTGTTCGCGGGCAGGTCAACGCTCGTGATGGTCACCGGATACGGGTTGGGGTTGGCGATCGTGGCCACCACGTCACCGTTGCCACCCGGAAACAACAGGTTGGTCGCCGCGGGCGACGCCACCGCAGTGATGGTCAAGTTGGCGATGTTCGCCGATTGGCTCTCTGCGGTTGATCCGGCGTTCAATCCGACGACCCAGTTGGTGGCGGCGTACGCACCTCCGCCCACCAAGGCCATACCGATGATCGCGGCAACAATCCGGCGGAGCCATGACTTCGACACTCGATCGGCACCACCACGCTTTATGCGCCGAGTGGTCCGCATCGGGTTGGTCCCAATGCTTGCAATCGTCGCAGTTCGGTTTGTACGACTTCGCAACATTTTGTCCTCTTTCTGGTTGGTCTGAACTGGCTTTAACGAAAGGCCAGTCATCCACATAGCTCCCCATCGGGGTGAGCCAGAGAGTCGAAAGCCCTTGCAGGAGACATATTGGTTTGCCTCAATCAAGTGGTCCTCTAGGAATTCACAATTTCTGTCCAACTCTGGATGTCTTGTGTACTAAGAAAGCTGCGTTTGCGCGACGAAACCGCGTCGCCAGCTCGGACTCTGAAGGTGAGCACTCGAATTTCGTGGTCGCCATTGAGCAATCGGCAATATCTCACCGACCGCGATTGCGGCCAACGGATCACGGCGCGACTAGTGGCGGATCGCGATCCAGGGACTGACGAATGGACGAACGGCGTAGGAATTGGCGCCGGTGAAACGTCGAAGAACAACTTCATTCGCTCGTTGACCAGCGTCTCCTTGAGCGTTCGATTCCTAATGCTGACAGCCTTTCTTCGTAAATACGCCGACGTCAAGGCGTGGCTATCGTCGGGGCACACGTCGAACGGGAGACAGAAATGATTAAGGGATTCAAGAACTTCCTCATGAGGGGCCAACTGATAGTCATTGCGGTCGGACTGGTCGTCGCGCTCGCCTTCAGCGCCCTGATCACGTCCTTCACCTCCAACATCATCACGCCGTTGATCAACGCACTCGCCGGCAACTCCACCAACGGCCCGGGTCTGGGTTGGACGCTGAACGGTCAATTCATCGCTCTTGGCGCGTTCATTTCGGGGATCATCTACTTCGTCATCTTCATGTCGGTCATCTATTTCGTGTTGGTCGTGCCGTATCGCTCGTACATGGCGCGTCAAGGGACCGTGGTCTTCGGCGCGCCGACGCCGGCGCCACCAGTGAAGACGTGCCCCGAGTGTCTCTCGGATGACCTCCCAGCGGCCGCCACCAAGTGTTGGCACTGCGCGAGCGTCATCCCCTAGAGGTTCGATTCGAATCACTACCTTCAATGCGCTGATTCCAGAGCCGCATTTCAGCGAGAACGACTCACCACACCTTGGGAATCAGTCGCGCCCGACTCGCCGAGAACTGTCGATACGGCTCACCGAGCGCCTCCTGCAAGGCGCGCTCCTCGACGCGGATTCGTATAACCAGACCGATCGTCGGCACCACGACGAGGACCGCCAGGGACAGCCAATTCTCAAGGGCCACGCCCATGCCCACGAAGGACAGGATGATGGCCGTATACGAAGGGTGACGCACCCATCGATACGGGCCGGTGTCGACCACCGTCTGATCGCTCCGCACTCGAACCTGGACCGTGAAGAACTTTCCCAGGGAGAGGACCGACCACTGACGCAGTGCCACGCCGAGCAGCACGATCGCCAGCCCAATGACCAAGATCGGCCAGCGCGCCACACTGATGCCGGCCCCTCGCGTGTCGTGGGCGAAGACGAAGGCCGCGACGACGCCCAGAACGGCCGCGAGAATCACCACGTAAAGACTTCCGCGGTCTCGTTGCGCGCCACCGCGATTCATCCGACTGCGGTATCGAATGCTCCACTCGGAGGCGCCGAACATTCCGAGCACTGCGTAAAAGGCGTACTGCGCTCCTACGTTGGAGTACGCCAGAGGGACCATCGGCCAAAGTTACTTCCGCCTCGCGCGAGGCGATCTTCGTCTTCGTCGAATTAGTGTTCGCCGCCCAGACCGGTCTCGGCCAAAATCCGCGCGACGACCTCTTCGGGAGCGAGATCGTCAACATCGATGACGAACCCGGCGACCGAGGCATAGAGCCCATGTCGCGTGCGATAAAGGTCGTGGAGTGAACGCTTCGGATCCTCACCGAGACGGGGACGCGATCCCCCGCGTGCCAGGCGATCGCCCAGCGTGGCGATCGAGGCCCGGAGCCACACCACGACACCCGAGTCCACGAGCAGCGCGCGATTCGCCTCGGAGAGGATAACGCCACCGGCGACCGCGACCACGACCGGCACCGGGTGGGCGATCGCCTCGACCAGTACTCGACTCTCCAAGGTTCGAAGGGCTTCGTCGCCGTCAACGTCGAAGATCTCCTGCGCCGTTCGTCCGGTGTCGGCCAGCAGTTGGGCGTCGGAGTCCAAGAATGACCAGCCGAGCCTCTTGGCGCAGAGCTGTCCGGCGGTCGTCTTGCCGACCGCCATCATGCCGACCAAGAGCAAGCGGTCAGTCAACGGTTACTCGAGGATCGATCGCCACGTCATCTCGACCCATTCTCCTCGATGACACTGCGCCGCGCACTCGAAACACGTTGCCGATAGAAAGCGAGGTTCCAACGGCGAAGGTACCCTAAGCTCGCCGGACGATTTAGGCACTTCTTAGGTATCCACTAGAACTTGTTCACGTTCGACCTCGATACTGAAGTTTGTTTCGACAGTGCCAAAAAGGAGGTCCCGATGGATTGGGACGACGAGAGCCCAGTAGTTCCGGTCAATGATGAAGTTCCGATTGCTGCACCGACGGTGCCGACGGTCACCGTGAGCAAGACCCGTTGGCGGATCGCGAAGGGACTCAGTGCACTCGTGCTGGTACTGGTGATTGCCGGTGCGGGCTTCGTCCTCGGTCACGACATCGTGACACCGACGCCGATTCGCTCCGCGGCACCGAGATTCTCCCTCCCCACCTTCCCCTCGGGCGGTTTCGACGGCGGTAGCAACAATCCCTCGTTCCCGGTGCCCACGGTCTCGCCCCAAAACACAAGGGTGAACGCCGCGGCGGCCAAGATCGCCAGCAAGGTCGACCCCGGTTTGGTCGACATCACGACGACTTTCGCCGGTCAAAGCGGTACCGCCGAAGGAACCGGAATGATCCTTAGCGCCAACGGCCTCGTGCTAACCAACAATCACGTCGTCGAGGACGCCGCGACGTTATCCGTGCGCGACGTGGCCACGAATACCATCTACGTCGGTACCGTGGTCGGCTACGACCTCACGGACGACGTCGCCCTGATCCAACTGAAGAACGCCAGTGGACTCACCACGATCAAGACGGCGAACTCCGACAAGGTCGCCTCGGGCGAGAAGATCGTGGGCGTCGGCAACGCCGGTGGAGTCGGCGGCACGCCGAGCTACGTGGCCGGAAGCGTCGTCGCGCTCAATCAAGCGATCACGGCCGGCGACGAGACGAATCCGGCGGGCTCCGAGAGCTTGAGCGGTCTCATTGAGGTGAACGCCGCGATCCAACCCGGTGATTCCGGTGGACCGTTGGTGAATCAAAAAGGAGCCGTGGTCGGAATGGACACCGCAGGCTCGGACCTCAGCGGTGGCTTCGGCTTCAACCCGGGCGGCTCGTCCAGTTCCCGCGGCTACGCCATCCCCATCAACACGGCCCTGTCGATTGTCTCGTCGATCAAGGACGGCAACGCCGTCGCGGGGGTCCACATTGGACGGACAGCGTTCTTAGGTGTCGAATTTGATTCGGCCGCCGCGTCCTTCGCGGGCGCGAACGCCCCGAGCGGTGTCACCATCGCCGGCACCATCGTCGGAACACCGGCGCAAAAAGCCGGACTGGCCGCTGGAGACGTCATTACTTCGATCGACGGTCAGTCCGCCACGACGGGCAGCGAACTACAGACCATCCTGTTGACCAAGAAGCCCGGTGACACGATCCACGTGAACTACATGAACGTGAGCGGCGCCGCCAACACCGTGAATGTCAAACTCGCGTCCGGACCGGCGCAGTAAGGCCAAGAATTAATTGCTGGATCGCGGCTACACCCAGGTGACGTGCGTGACCTGATTGGGTCGCACGTCGACGACGTCGGCTATCAAACCGTCGACGTCCAAGATGGCGTAGTCACGACGCGTGAATCCGGATGTCGCCCGGGACGATTTCTTAGTGAATGTTCAAAATCACTACGTCGCGCTCGCCACGAACCGTCGAACTAACGAGTCTTCAACAAAGGGCGGTGCCCGGCGCGACGAAAGAGCTCCGAAAGAACCGTTCAGGGAACGATGAGCATGCGCACGGTGTCAGTCACCTGTGCGCCGCCCGAGGTGGAACCGGCCATGATCACGACCGGGTCGCCGGACATGGCGATGCCCGACTGCTTGAGTCGCGTGACGGCGACTTCGCACAGTTCGTCGATGTCCTGGGCCGGCGAGACGTAGATCTCTTGCACGCCCCACGACGAGTGCAGCTGCCGCGCGGTCGCGTCACTCGGCGTGATGGCGACGATCGGCATGGGCGGTCGAAAACGTGAGATGGCCCGAGCGGTCATGCCGGAACGGGTGCACGCGACGATAGCCACGGCCTTTTCTTCCATCGCGGCGCGCCAGGCGGCACCGGTGATCGCGGCCGTGACGCGCGTCGAGCGTGTCCCGGTGCCAATCTGCTGGACGCCGAGGCTGGCGCCCCACCCCTGATAGTCGAAATACTCTTCGGCGCGACGAACGATGCGGTCCATCGTGGTCACCGTCGCGACGGGGTCGTCGCCGATGGCCGTCTCACCGCTCAACATGACCGCACTGGCGCCGTCGAGGACCGCGTTGGCGACGTCGGTCACCTCGGCGCGCGTCGGGACCTGGGAGTGCGTCATCGATTCGAGCATCTGCGTGGCCACCACCACCGGTCGGGCGTAGCGCACGCCGAGTCGCACGATCTGCTTCTGGAGGTGCGGGACCTCTTCGATCGGCATACGCACCCCGAGGTCGCCGCGCGCGACCATGATGGCGTCGGAGACCGTGATGATCTCGTCGAGATTCTCCACGCCCTCGCCGGTCTCGATCTTGGCCATCAGCATGACGTCGTCACGCCCCAGCGCCGTGCGAACCGAGACCATGTCGAAAGCCGATCGCACGAAGGAGACCGCGAGGATCTCGAAGGACTCGGTGTGGAGCGCTTCCAGGCGCTCGCGGTCGTCGTCGGTGGGCAGGCGATCGTTCAGCAACGACGAGGGCAGCGACAGACCGGGCTTGCCCATGACGGTCCCGCCGGAGGTGACTCGGGCGCGGGCCTTGGATCCAATCTGCTCGACCAGGAGCGACACCCCGCCGTCACCGATATGAATCTTGTCGCCCTCGTTGAGTTGGGCCAACACGTGGAGTCGTTCCACGACGATGTGATTCACGCTCGAGGTCTCGTCGAATCCCTCACTCAACTCGATCTCGTCACCCACGCTGAGCACGACCGGCGTGGTGCCGAAGGAGCCGGCCCGGATCTTGGGACCGGGGATATCGACCATGATCGCGCGGTCGGGCACCAGGGCACGTAGTCGACGGAGTCGCGCGATCCCGGAGGGGATGTCGCCGTGGGCGAAGGAGAGTCGAAAGACGTCCACGCCGGCCACGGCCAGCGCCTTGAGGACCTCGTCGCTCTCTGAGGCCGGACCGATGGTGGCTACGATTCGCGTGCGTCGCACGTGGTTCCCTTCGTTGCTTTGGACAAGTCTAAGTGATGGCAATTGTTCCTTCCGACGTTCACGCGCCGTTCACGTGGGGGGTGTGACGAACCGGCACGACGACGTCGGCTCCGTCAACGTCGACGACGCGCAGGGCCATGCCGTAGTGCTGCGCCAGCTCGTCGCTGCGAATAACCGTCGCGGCCGCGCCGTCGAGCACCATCTCGCCACCGTCGAGCAGCACGAGACGGTCAGCGAACTGTCCGGCCAACGTGAGGTCGTGCAGCGTGGCCACGATGGTGAGACCGCACTCGTGGACTTCGCTCTTCAACAGTTCGAGCAGGTCCATCTGGTGACGCAGGTCCAGCCCGGTGATCGGTTCGTCCAGCACTACGACCATGGTCGACTGCGTGAGGGCTCGCGCGAGAACCATTCGCTGTCGCTCGCCCCCCGAGAGTGTCGCCACGTCGCGTTGGCGGAAATCGACCAGGGATAGTCGCTCGAGGACCGATTCGACGACCCGGCGATCACCGGCGCTGGGCGGGTGGAACAGTCCGTGATGGGCCACGCGTCCGAGGGCGACGTAGTCATAGACGCTCATGCCTGCGGGCACCACCGGGTGCTGCGGGACCAGGGCCACGCGATGAGCGCGCTCCCGTTCGTTCATCGCGGCGACGGGTTGACCGAGGATCGACACCGAGCCGTGCGACGGACGTCGAAGACCGGCAATCGTCTCGACCAGCGTCGTCTTACCAGCCCCGTTCGGTCCGATGATCGTGCACCAGGTCCCCGGCTCGATCGCCAACGACACGTTAGAGACGAGCACCTTGGCGCCCGCGCGCACGCTCAGTTCAATCAGCTCGACCGAACTCATACCGCGACCGGTCGACGAAGGCTGAGGATGATGACGAAGACCGGTGCGCCGATCAACGCGGTCACCACGCCGAGCGGCAACTCCGAGGGCGCGATCACGGTTCGAGCGATCGTGTCGGCGAAGACGAGAAACGCGGCACCGAAGATCACCGAGATCGGAAGTATTCGCCGATACGACGTACCGACAAGGAGTCGCACGATGTGCGGCACGATGATGCCGACGAAGCCGATCAGACCGACGGCCGAGACGATGGCCGCCGTGCCGAGCGACGAGGCCGCGATCACGATGAAGCGCACGCGCCGAACCGGCACGCCGAGCGAGCGCGATTCGTCTTCGCCCACGCTCATGACGTCGAGAGCCCGACCGGCGCCGACGCAGATGATGATGCAGACGACCACGTACGGCAGGACCAACCAGACCGTGCCCCACCCGGCACTGGCGAGCGATCCCAGCAGCCAGATGTAGACCCGCGTGATCGAACCGGCGCTGGACTGCTGTTGGAGAAATGTCTGGGCACTGGTGAGTAGCGACGCCACCGCGACACCGGCCAGGATCAAGGTCGAGGTATTCGAACGCATTGAGCGTCCGCCGATCAACCACGTCACGATCACCGCGCCCATTGCGCCAACGAACGCCAGCAACGGCGTCCAGGTCGGCGTGCCGTTGCCGTGGCTGATGTCGATGATCGCGAACGTGGCACCGAGCCCGGCGCCGGAGGCGACTCCCAATAGATACGGATCGGCCAAGGGATTGCGAAAGACGCCCTGGTAGGTCCCCCCGGCGACCGCCAGCATCGACCCGGCCAGCAGTCCGATCACCATCCGTGGTGCTCGGAGCGTCCAGACGACGGTCGACTGCAGCGGCGTGAGTGTGTTGTGACCGATTCCGACGTGTGCGAATATGTCGCCCACCACTCGCCACGTGGGAACCGACGTAGGTCCGATGACCAGTCCGCACACGATCGCGACGAAAAGCGCCACGACCGTACCGGCCGCGACCAACGCCACTCGACGTTTCGTGGGCGGATTAGAACTCAACGGTTCACTTCCAGAGCTTGGGGTTCTTCAGCGCGCCCTGGACCGCCGCCGTGAGCTGATTCATGAGCAGGCTCAGGCGCGGGCCCCAACGAGACGCGATGTCGTCGTTCAGTCCGATCACTTCATGATCGTGGACCGCCGCGACCTTGGAGAATCCCGGCCGCTTGGCCACCGTCGAGGCCGACGCCTTGCCAGAGATCGTGTCGGCGAGGAAGATCATCTTGGGATTCGCACTGACGATGTACTCCGCGCTCAACTGCGGGTAACCCGCGTCGGCCGTCGTGTTCTTCGCGTCGGCGATGTTGGCCACCCCGAGTGCCTTCAAGAGCGACCCGACGAAGGTAGAGCTGGTGAGTGAGTAGTACGTCGTGTCGAGCTCGTAGTACGCGGTGAGGGACTTGCCCGGGTGCTTGGGCACCGACGCGATGTCCGCGTTGATGGTCTTCTTGATCGACGCGGACAGCGCGTCGGCGCTCTTCACGTGACCGGTGAGCGCGCCGAGCTGGTCGATCTGCTCGAGCGCTCCGGCGACATTCGACGGTGGGTCTTGCTCGACGACCTTGACCTTGAGTGCGGTGAGCTTCTCCTTGATGTCATTGGCGTCGAAGGAGATGATCACTAAGTCGGGCTTAGTTGAAGGGTGGGCCGACGACGTTTTGCAGATGCCGATGATGGCCTCAATACTGGGATTGAGGCCATTGATGCGCTTCTTGGGTAGACCGGTCGTCGGATAGTCGGAGTCGGTATCGACTGCTTGCACCTCTTTGCCGGCACCGATGGCGTACAGGGTCTCGGTGGCCGTGGGTGAAAGCGACACGACGCAACTCGGTTTCGTCGCGGCGCTAGCGCCGCTCGAAACGATGAGGGGCAGGGCCAGAGCGCTCAAAAAGAGCGCGAAAACCAACCGTAGGGACTTGAACATGGATATCTCCTTTCCGTCGAAGTGGGTTGGGCGACGGATGGATATCCGAACGACCGCTCCTTACCTCGAGAGCTGTCTTTCACATCTCCTCGCGGAAGGCGACCTGGCTACATGGTCCTGATGCACGACCACTTACAGTTGCGGGACAGCGTTGGAATCTCACCAACTTCGCTGCCGCGAGGCGAATTCGACCTTACTGCATTCACTGAGTCGACACCAAGAAATTGATGTACCGCGACCTAATGTGGGGCTAATGGACCAAGCCCCGAAACGGTCAGTCGGCGAAACGATCGGCCAACTCGCCGTCATCGTGGTGCTGATCGGGATCCTGGTCGGCGCCGTCATCCTCTTGCGCGACTACGTCGACTCGCACAACGCCCCGCCCCCGTCCTCGACCAAGGCAACCTTCAATTTCAAATGCTGCACAGCGTTCAATCCCGACGTCGTCTATCACCCCGGCGAGATAGTGCGCTTGGCCTGGACGCCCGTCGAGGCCCTGCCCGGCGTGTACCCGTCGAGGACGATCACGCTCACCGCGCTGTTGTCGAAGTCCTTCCCCAGCGCCCTAGCCATCAAATCAAGCACCAAGTCCGGCGCCTTCAGCATCACGAGCGGGCCGTTCATCGCCGCAGCAGGGCAACTTCATGTTTCGAACCGTTCGGGCGCCACGCCCGTCATGAGCTTTCAGATCCCCGGCAACGCTCGAACGGGTTACTACGACCTCGTCACCACGGCCTCGCAGAAGGGCTTTTCGGTGACCGGCGGCTCGATCATCGAGATTCGACGGTAGCGGCAACCTCAGCGTCAAAGTGGCGTCACTCCGAATCCGTCGTTCACGAACTGAAGTGGCACATTCGGGTCCGGTGGGTGTGAAAAAGACGACGTACTACACCTGCCCAAATGGTGTGGAGGTCGAGCTCTACGAAATCAAGGGTGAAGGCCACGAGTGTTTCTTCCAGGCTCATCCGTTGCCGTGAATCGCTGACACTCAGGCTCTCGTTAAAACAATGGAACCGACGTCGCTCTCAGCCGACGGTCATGCCACCGTCGACAGCGACGTCGGCGCCCGTGATGGCGGACGCGGCCGGCGAACAGAGCCAGGTAATCGTCGAGGCGACCTCGACCGGTTCGATGAGTCGGCCGATGGGCTGTTGCTGCGCGAACGCTTCGGCACTCTCGAGTTCGTAGACCTTGGCCGACGCGTCCAGCAACGCGGTGCGCGTCGAACCGGGACTGACGGCGTTCGCGGTCACGCCGTACGGTGCGAGGTCCATCGCGGTGCCGCGGATTAACCCGACGACGGCGTGCTTCGCCGCCGAGTAGGCCGCCAGGTGAAAGAGACCGGTGCGGCCCGCGGCCGACGCCACGGCCACGATGCGCCCGTGCGCCTCTTTACCGTTAGCGATCAACATCGGAGCGGCCGCTTCGATCAGCCGGCGCGTGCCGAGCACGTTCACCGACCATACCGCGTCCCACGCGGCGTCGGTCAGCTCCCAAATCGGTGCGCCGCCCGCGACCACGCCCGCGCACGCGACGACGGCGTCCAGTCGGCCGAAATGACGCGTCGCGGTCTCGACCGCGAGTTGCATGTCCGAGGCGCTTCGCACGTCACCGACGAGACCGAGAACCGACTCGCCGTGACGCGCGACGACGGCGTCCAAGTCACCCGACGTCGCGAGCGCGTACGGGACATCGGGAATGTCGCGACAGCGGTCGACCGCGATAACTCGGTAGCCGTCGTTCACGAGGGCGTCGACGGTGGCCGCGCCAATACCGCGCGCCGCGCCCGTGACAATGGCGACGCGACTCACGAACCCAACCTTCGAAAGAAGTCATCGGGCGCGACGACGTCACTTCGCGACAGTTCGCTCACGTCGGATTTGCCGAGCGCGAGGAGCGCCGAGTCGATTCCGCCGCGCAACACATCGAGCACGTTCTCCACGCCGGCTTGGCCCTCCGCCGCCAGTCCCCACAGATAGGCCCGCCCGATCATGACCGCGCGGGCGCCCAGCGCCAGAGCCTTCACGACGTCGCTGCCGCGTCGAACGCCGCCATCCAGCAGTACTTCGATCTGGTCACCGACCGCGTCGACGACGGCCGGCAGCGCGCGAATTGGCGCCGGCGTTCCGTCCAGGTTGTTACCGCCGTGATTCGAGACCGACAGCGCCGTGGCTCCGAGATCGACGACGCGTTTGGCGTCGTCGACGCGACTGACGCCCTTGACCATGAAGGGCCCCTCCCAGTTCGATCGCAGCCACGCCACGTCGTCCCAATCGGGCAGCGGACTTTGCATCCACTCGTAGTAGGCACCGAAGAACGTCGGGGGCCTCTCACCGGGTTTGGCCATGTTCGGCGTCAACAGCTCCGGCAGGTGACCGGTCTTGGCGTAGGACCAGAACCAGCCTGGGCGCAGCGCCACCTCCGGCGCGAGTTTCACCACCGCCTTCCAGTCGATCTTGTCGGGGATCCACGGACTACCCCAGTCGCGTCCGTTGGCGAAGGACCAGTCGAGCGTGAGGATGATGCCTTTGGCACCGGCGTCGCGGGCCCGGGCCAGGCGCGCGAGCATCGTGTCGCGGTCCCCCGACCAGTACATCTGGAAGAGGACCTGTGAGTTCACGGCGCAGACCTCTTCGATCGAGCGACTGGCGAAGGAACTGAGCCCCATCGCCACGCCCCGATTGGCCGCGGCTTTAGCGACCGCCACTTCGCCATCCGGGTGGACCGCCTGCACCCCCGTCGGCGAGATCACCACGGGCATCGAGACCGACTGGCCCATGACCGTCGTCGCCATCGTGCGCTCGCGTTTGTTGCCGGCCACGTGCGGTGCGAAGCCCAACAGATCGAAGGATTCCAAGTTGTCCCTGGAGGAGAGCCCTTTTTCCGATCCGGCAATGAGCGCGGCGTAGACGGATTTGGGGAGGCGTTTCTCAGCCCGACGTTGGGCGACGGCTACCGACTCGAACCACTTGCTCGCCATGACAACCCCGTTCCCGACTCAGTGCGACCTTAACCGAGCGCTCAATTTCGTCCCGAGTCAGCGCGCGGAGATAGCTACCGGGACCTTTCGTGAGTGGTCGGGCGACGACGTTGGTCGAATCGTGAGCTTCTTGGCGGCGAGCGCGGTCTCGCCGTGACCGAAGACGCACTCCGGGTCGGGGTCGCTCATCTCGAGTCCGGTGAAGAACTTCGCCGCCATGCATCCGCCGCGACACGCGTCGTACGAACCACACGACCCGCACGCACCGGCGTTGCCCGGTTCGCGAAGAACACGAAACAGTTCGCTGTTCTGCCACACGTCGCGAAACCCCGCCGGGCGTACGTTGCCGGCTCGGAACTCCTCGTGGATCACGAAGGGACAGGCGTAGACCTCGCCGACCGGATCGATGAGACAGACGACGCGCCCGGCGCCGCAGAGGTTCAGACCCGAGAGCGGTTCGCCGAGCGCCGAGAGGTGAAAGAACGAGTCGCCCGTCAGAACATTCGGGCGCTCGAGGAGCCATCTATACAGACGCCGGTTTTGCTCGAGCGTCGGGTGCAGCTCCTGCCATACGTCGACACCCCGGCCCGAGGGACGAAAACGCGTGAGACGAAGTTCCGCGCCGTAGGCCGCGGCGAGCGCCTCGAATTCGGGGAGCTGTTCAATCGACTCTCGGGTCATCACAACCGAGATCTTGAACTGACCGAAGTCGGCGCTCTTAAGGTTGTCCATGGCGCGTCGGGCGCTGTCGTAACTGCCCGCGCCGCGGATCCGATCACTCGTCGCCGCGTCGACGCCGTCGATCGAGACCTGGATGTCGAGATAGTCGATGCTCGCCAGTCGACGCGCGGCTGCTTGGTCAATCCGGGTTCCGTTCGTCGAGAACTTGACGCCGACGTGTTGTCCGACCGCGTGTTCGATGAGTTCAAAGAAGTCACGGCGGATCATTGGCTCGCCACCGCCAATGTTGAGGTAGAAGATCTGCATCGCCGCGATCTCGTCGATCAACGCTTTGGCTTCTCCAGTACTCAACTCATTCGGGTCGCGTCGTCCGGAAGAAGAGAGGCAGTGCGTGCAGGCGAGGTTGCAGGCGTAGGTCAATTCCCAAGTGAGACAGATCGGCGCGGCGAGACCTCGCTCGAATCGATCACGTAACGAACGCTCAGCGCCCACAGAGAATCTCCGATCGAACGAGCGACGTCAGCGCGGTTAGATAGCGACCGCGTTGGTCCGCGGGCACCAGCGCATCAATAGCGTCGTCGGCGCTCTCGAAATCTCCTACGCGGCGAACGACGTCGACCAGCTCGCGGGATTTCAAAAAAACCAGTCGTCGCGTGTCGTGGTGGTACGCCAAGGCACCAAAGGACTCGTCACGAAGTGAAACCTGCTCGTTCAATTGCCACGGCGCGGTCGGGTCAAATATGACGTCGGTTAACAGCGTCACGTTTAGTAGACGCCGCAGAGTCCGTCGATGGAGACCTCTTCGACGAGCAGCTCCTCGCTCTCTTCAGTCTCGACAACCTGTTCTTCGATCAGTGTTTCGGTCGGCATCGTTCCTCCTCGAACCTCTCCATTCTGACCGGTGCCACAACCGTCGCCGGACCAAATCGTGTCAGACTCCACTCGTGAGCCAACTTCTCCCCCTAGCCCCTCTACCGGTCGAGGTCCCCATCCCTACCGGTACCAAGGTGACGCTCGACGACGGGGCGAAGTTCCTCGACCGCGATCTTCTGAGCGGCGGATCACCGTGGCGGCTACTACGTTTGCCGGGCGGTTCCCGAGCGGTGGCCGAGCGATGGGTGCACGGCAATATGGTCCAGGCCGGCGAGGAGCGATTTGCTCGTACGCTCGTGCAACAAGGTCTCTTGCATCCCCATTTTCGCAGCGCCGCGAGCGTGGACGAGGTGGACGTCATCGTGCCGATTCGCAATGACGTTGACTCGCTCGCTCAATTGCTGGATTCCTTGCGAGGACTTCACGTAACCGTTGTCGATGACGCCTCGAGTGATGGCGAAGCAGTCGCTCGTTGCGCGCGGAACTTCGGTGCCGACGTCGTGCGTTTGGAAGAGAACCTGGGGCCCGGTGGCGCGCGCAACGCCGGAGCTCGCGCCACGTCGCGACCGCTATTGTGGTTCATCGACGTCGACGTCACCATCGATAACGCCCTTGACGTGCTGTCCCGGTTGCAGGCGCACTTCGAGGATCCTCTCGAAGGCGCTGTCGCACCGCGAATTCGCGGCACTCAGGGTCCGTCGCTTCGCGACCGATTCGAAGAGCAGTTCAGTCCTTTGGACGTGGGAGAACGCAGCGCGCTCGTCATTCCCAATTCGAGTGTCCACTTCGTACCGGGTGCGTGCCTGCTCGTTCGACGCAGCAGTTTCGGCGACGGCTTCGACGATTCCTTGCGCTACGGCGAAGACGTCGACCTCGTATGGCGACTTCACGATCGAGGATGGCTCGTTCGCTACGTCGCCGACGTTGTCGTCCTTCACAAAGCCCGAGGTACGTGGCGCGGTTGGTGGGGCCAACGCGTCCGCTACGGGCAGTCCTCGAGCGAACTCGCCAAGCGACACGGCAGGCGACTTGCGCCTTTTCGAGCTGACACTTGGACGCTCCTTACCTGGACGAGCGCACTGGTCGGCAAACCGATGGTGGGGCTTCGCATCATCGGCGCCGCCCGCGATCAATTACGAGAACGAATGCTCACCACGACCGACAACGCCGACCAAGTCGCGGGCGAACTCGTCGGACGGGGCATGGTTCGTGCCGGCCCTCTGATGGCGCGCGCGGTGGTACGGACCTTCGGCATCCTGGTCGTGGTGTGCGCACTACACCCGATGCTTCGCCGTCGCGCCCTGATGCTCTTCGTGGTCGGAACGGCGTATCGATGGCGCTCGGCTCGCCTTCACGTCGTCGACATCCCGCTCGGAGTGGCCGATGACGTCGCTTACGGGGTCGGCGTTATGACCGGCGCGGTTCGTTCGCGCTCTCTCGGCGCACTGAGGCCACACATCACGAAGTCGACGCTCGGGCTACGCAACGTCCTGGGGCTGAAACCGGGCGCGAGCAACCTTTGATTCATATTCGTACGCAGCGAAAGGCACGCTCGATTTGGCATCACTCGATTGGTTGACGACCCAACACGGCTGGTTCGCGGCTGGCGAAGAGCCAACCCACGACCGCCGCAATGGCTGGCATACCGAAGAGAATGAGCGAGAGGTCACCGAAGGGAACGTTGCCGAGCGCGGAGATCCCGCCGTTGAGCGAGTTGCTCCGCAACCAACCGATCATGGCTACGTAGCCACCCACCACTCCGAGGAGCGCCCCGAGAAAACCGAGCGCCCCAGCCGTCACGGCGGTCAACGTGCGACGCGTGTAACTCGACGCTCCCGTCGCCGCCAGTGTTCGCAGTTCGCTCGAGGTTTCGCTGCGAACCAGACCAACGGACATCGCCAGGACGCCGAGGGCGATAATGATTCCGAAGAGCGTCGCCCAATTGATGATCGTCGAACCCGAGGGAATGTCATTCCTCGATTCGACTTGGAGCTGTGCCGTTGACGCGGTGAGCTGGGCGCTGCTGATCTGGTCCGCGGTGAAGCTTTGCGTGCCGAACACCAGCCAGTCGCTGGCGTCGCTCGAGATATGGAACTTCTTCATCGCGTATTCAGTGATGATCGTGTTCGGCGCCGAGGTGCCACTGGGCAGCGCACTGACCTCCTGGATCAACGGATCCCTGACACTTCCTCCGTTGCCGTTCTGGTTGGCCCCCCGCTTCGGATTCCCGCTCCCGTAGTCCATGACGAGTCCCGAGACACCAGAGAGGCCCGGACGCGACGTCAAGACGTCCGCCTTCGGGTTGATTTCGGACGCCTTGATTCCGAACTCACGCAACAACTGCGGCGTCGCGACATAGATCTGCCCGCTCCAGCTGCGGCCACCCTGCGTGCCACTCAAATAAGCGTTCGGCGATTCGAGAGCGAGGAGTTGTGCGTCCAGTCCCTTGGCGATCTGCTCAGCCCCCGCGGCGAGCTGCGCCGGAGTCGCGGTTTCCGTTTTGTGATGCCGCACCCGGACGAGTTGGCCCTTGGCGTTGCGATGTACGAGGATCACACCTTGCGGTGGGAAGCCAGTGTGGAGCGCGAGTTGATTCGAAGCGAGGTTGGGCCCCGCGTAGTCGAGCACGTTACTGAAGCGCGACGCCGCCGCGAGCACCACGATGACCGATATGAGGACGCCGATGCTGATCGCCGAGAGGGCCGATCCTGATCGTGCCCGATACCGAGCGAGGTCGCGCAGCGCGAGCCTCGCCGCTATAGGCGCACGGCGACTGACGCGTTCGGTCAGCGACAAGAAGAATGGCGCGAGCAGGATCAATCCGGGCATGAGGAAGACCAGTCCGAGGAGGAGTTCGGGCGCCCCACCGCTGCCGTTGCCGCCACCGGTTCCGCCGGAATAGCCGAGCAATACGAACGCCGCGACGAGCAGGACGATGCCCGGGAGTGCGGAGCGATGGATCTGACGAGGCGGCGCCGGGCGACCGGACAACGCGTGGACGATCGGGATCTTGGTCACGGCGCGCGCCGGCCGAGATGACGCGAAGTACGCCGCCAGGACGGCGAGGACCATCGCCAGGAGTACAACGAGCCACGGAAGTGCGAACGCGCCGACGAGGTGATGCGCGCTCTGTTCGAAGCTCGGACGATACGCCAACCAACCAGCGAACCCGACGACGAAGCCGAGGATTGCGCCGACGATGCCAACGACGGTGCCGTTCGCACTGACGACCAGTCGCACGTGACGGTCCGTCGCGCCGATCGACTCGAGCATCCCAATGGAACGCATGCGACGTTGCGCCAGTACCGTGAAGCCGCCGATCGACACGAGCGCGATCAGCAGCATTCCGAGGACCAGGGCCGCGAGCGAGATTGTCTCCGGATTCAGCGGATTGGACGCCGCGACGGAAGCCGGCGTACTGATCTGAACTCCCTTGCCGAGCGCTCGCAGCGCGCTACTCGGAACTCGAAAGAGCACCGTGACTTGCGAAGGGTTCGGGACTTGGCCCGGTACGACCAGCGCGAAGGCATCGAGAAGGCTCTGCGGGTTCTGAACGATACCCACAACGTCGCGAGTAACGCCGCCGACTTGCCAGGACTTGCCGACCGAAAGATGGAAGGCCGACGCCACACCACTCGTGACGGCGACCTCGTCAGCGCCCGAAGGGTAGTGACCGCTAACGAGCGAGAGTATCGGGGCGCCGAACGGTCCGGGAGCGTTCTGTGATCGGAGTTGATACGTGTTGATGGATCCGGGGATCGAGTACGTCGCGTTCTCGATCACTTGGACGGTGCCGAGGTGCTCCGCTTTCGCGATGAACCTTTGCGCCTTTGAGCTGTAGGACGCAAAGGACACCGAATAGGGCGCCGTGCCGAAGCCGGCGTCCTTGGGCGGTGGATTATTCACCGCGACCGACGAGCCGAGGATGGTCGCTGCAACCGCCACGGTGATGAGAGCGAGGATCAGAAACTGTTGACGCCATTCTCGCCGAAAGAGGCGCCAGGCCCAGTGCGTCACGGCTCGGCGCGCGGGAAGACCTCCATCGGACGGCCGTCGCTCGGATCGAAGCTGGAAGTCGTCCATGGTTATGACGGGTTCGGAACTTCGGGGTTGAGCAGTTCCTCGGGACTCGGCGGTGGCAACGTTTCGTCAACCGCGTTGCCGTCACGCAAGAAAACCACGCGATCGGCCCACGAGGCGAGCTTGGCGTCGTGGGTCACCACGACTGCGGCGACCCCACCGTGACACGCAGCGAGGATCATTCGCATGACGGCTTCGCCATTGACCGAATCCAAGGCGCCCGACGGTTCGTCGGCGAGGAGCAGACTTCGCTCGCCCACCACGGCCCTGGCTATGGCGACTCGCTGACGTTCACCACCGGACAGTTGATCGGGAAAGCTCTCGGCGCGGTCCGCCAGGCCTAGCCCCTCGAGCGCCGCCATTCCTTTGGCCCTCGCCTTCTTCATCGATATCCCGTCCAACTCGAGCGGCAGGGAGACATTCTCGACTGCGGTGAGACCGGCGAGCAGGTTGAAGTCTTGAAAGACATATCCGACGGATCGTCGTCGAAGACGGGCTTTGTCGTTTCGCGACATTCCGGACAGACGAGCGCCGTCGATCATGACGTCGCCGGTCGTCGGCTCTTCGAGGCTCCCCGCGATCGTGAGGAGTGTCGATTTACCCGACCCGCTCGGTCCCATGATCGCGACGAGCGAACCGCGCTCGACCGCGAGGTCAATGTCGGCGATGGCGTCCACCTCGTTGGCGCCCTGTCCGTACCTCTTAGACACTTGTCGTAGTTCCAACATGCTCATCGGTGGGCTCCAGTCCTTCGGTGAATACTCGGCAGTGCAACAGGGTTCTCCGGCGCCGGTTCGTACGCGGCCCGGCGTAGTCGACCGTCGGCCGCGTCAAGCCAGCGCACGACGGAGTCCAGGCGAAAGAGTTCGGCGTCGACCGCCAGCGCGAAGGCGAGATCGAAACGAGATTCATCTTCTTTCAGGTGAGTCCATTGCTGCATCAGTTGCACGATGTAGCGCCGGTGAACCTGGATGACTTCGTACACGTCGACGTCCGGCAGTCGCGACGCTACAAGTACCTTGATCACCAACTCGTCCCTCGGCGGTTCCGACAGGTCGGGCGGCGTACGGAGCCAATGAGAGAGCTCTTCACTTCCCTCGTCGGTGATTCGGTAGTTCTTTTGGCGTTCATCCACCTCGACGTCGTCTGACCGGGCCAGGCCGTCGCGTTCGAGTCGCTGCAGCGTCGTGTAGACCTGACCGACATTGAGGGGCCACACTTCGCCAGTGCTCATTTCGAACTCCTGGCGGAGCTGAAAGCCATATTTTGGGCCCTCGCTCAAGAGAGCCAGTAACGAATGACGGATGCTCATTTTGACCTCGTGAAGTTTTGCATACTGAGTATGCTACTCCATATGCAGGGTCCGTCAAATCGTTAAATGGTCAATAACCCTGAGTCCGATAGGGGCAATTTCGCGATACGGCGTCACGGAGAATTGGTGCGTCTCTTCCACGTCACGTTCCGTTGTCCGACTAAGTCGATCCATAGAAGCAGGGTACGCGGCGCTCGGTCGACGCACAATCCGGAATCTCCACTACTTCGAACGAGCTTGAGCGCCTCGCGTCGGGGTTTACCCTTACCGAATCTGGACGTCGTTGAGACGAAGAACTCTTGAGCGATCGAACAAAAAAGCCGTCATAAGCAACCGCTTAATGTTAGAAACGGACGACCCCACGAATGTTCTCGCCGGATTCCAAGTCGTCGTAACCCTTTTGCACCTCATCGAGCGAGTACTCCCGGGTGACCAGCTCATCGATCATGAACTTGCCTTCGTGGTGGAGTCGAAGGAGTCGAGGAATCTGCAAACGTGGTGCTTCGGAGCCGAAGACGGTCCCGCGCAGTTCCTGATTCATCATCGAGAACATGAAGAGATTGAGTTCCACCGACGTCTGATCCCATGCCGCCAGCCCTGCGGCGACGACGACACCGCCCTTCGCGGTGATGGAACGGGCCTGCTCGATGATCTCGCTAGTGGCCTCGCCGACCGTGATGATCACTACGTCACAATTCTTGCCCCACGTCAGGTCAGGCAGGATCGTGAAGGCCGCCTCGAGCGTCGTGGTCGAGCCGTGCGTAGCGCCAATCTTCATGGCGCGGTCGATCTTGGACTGATTTGTGTCAATCGCGACGACGGCGCGCGCACCGGCGTGCAGCGCTCCCTGGATCGCGGCCGATCCGAGACCGCCGCATCCGATGACCGCCACCACGTCGCCGGGCTTCACGCCACCGCGGTTGACAGCTGCGCCGAATCCGGTTGAAATCCCGCACGAGAGTAAGGCCGCGGCTCGAAGGTCGTACCACGACTCGACACGGATCACCGAGGCTTCGTGGACCACGATGTACTCGGCGAACGTTCCCAGGTTGCACATGCGATTGACGTTGGTCTCGCCCAAGTGATGGCGCCACGTTCCGTCCGAGATCATCGGCCCGGCCAGCGTGCCGGCGGCCATGTCGCAGATGTACGGTCGCCCCGAGACGCAGTATTCGCACTTGCCGCACGAGGGAATGAACGACGTGGCGACGTGGTCACCGACCGTGACCGACGTCACGCCGTCGCCGACCGAGTCCACGACGCCCGAGCCCTCGTGTCCTCCGATGATCGGGAACATGCTCGGGCGCCCCGAGATCATCTCCAGGGCGACGGTTGACTGCGCGAGCGCGCCGGTCTGCAAGTGCAGGTCCGAATGGCACAACCCGGAGAACGCCATCTTGACCCGTACCTCGTAGGCGTGGGGATCGTCGATCTCGATGGTCTCGGTGTGCCACGGACCGTGAACTTCACTAAGGATTGAGGCCCTGACGTCCATAACTTCCCCCGTTCAATGGGTCCTTCGACCCGCGAGTTCACTTTACCGATGAAGAGGCGATCGTGACCAGCCCGAAGGATTACATCTGCTCCGGCGCGTCGATGCCTAAGACCGAGAGTCCGCTCGACAGCGTGCGGGCGGCGAGGTCGCACAACGCCAGTCGCTGCTCGCGCAGGGCGCCTACGGAGGTCAGGACCGGACAAGCGTCGTAAAAGGCGGTGAGGCGCTGCGCCACGTCGAAGAGGTAGACGCACAGTCGATGCGGTTGGAGTGACGCCAGCGACGCTTCGAAAGCCTCGGGGAACGCGAGCAGACCCAGCGCCAGGTGACGTTCCTGAGGGGCGTCGAGTGAGAACGCGACGGACGCCGGCTCCCACGGCGAACCGAGGCGACGAAAGATCGACCGGAGACGAGCGTGCGCGTACTGCAAGTACGGACCGGTGTCACCCTCGAAGGCGATCATGCGATCGAGATCGAAGATGTAGTCGTGATGACGATCGGTGGAGAGGTCGGCGTACTTAATGGCGGCGCGCGCGATCTCGACGGGCAACTGCGTCCGGGCCGTCTCGTCGAGGTCGGTGTTGCGTTCCTTCAGCGCCGCGTCGGCGCGCTCGATTGCCTCGTCGAGCAGCGAGGCCAGTTTGACGGTCTCGCCGCTGCGCGACTTGAACATCTTGCGATCGGGGCCGAGCACGTTGCCGAAGGTGACGTGCTCACAGCGCACCCGATCGGGTAGCCACCCCGCCATGCGCGCGACGGCGAAGACCATTTCGAAGTGCTGGGCCTGGGGTACGCCGACGACGTAGAGCATCTCGTCGGCGTGGAGGTTATCAACGCGGTCGCGCACCGCGGCGAGGTCACTCGCGGCGTAGCCGAAACCCTCGTCGCTCTTTCGAACGATGAGCGGCAACGCCTCTCCGTCGCGGTTGGTGAAGCCCGGAGGAAAGACGCACAGCGCGCCGCCGCTCTCGACGATCAGTCCCGCGGATTGGAGATCGGTGACGACGTCGTTCAGCATGTGGTCGTAGAAGGACTCGCCGACCACATCATTGACCGTCAGGGTGATGCCGAGGTCTCGGTAGACGAGGTCCAGGTACGCGATTGACTGGTCCACGATGATTCGCCAGAGACGTAGGGTCTCGGGGTCTCGCGCCTGCAAGGCGACCACGCGCGCGCGGGCGCGCTCTTTGAACTCGTCGTCGGCGTCGAACTTGATGCGAGCGTCCTTGTAGAAACCGTCGAGGTCGCCGATGGAGAACGTGGCTCCCCCTCCCTCTTCGCGGTCCAGGAGATGTTCGATCAACATCGCGAACGGGGTGCCCCAGTCGCCCACGTGATTGCGAGCAATGACGCGGTGTCCGGCGAATCGGTACATGCGCGCGAGCGCGTCGCCGATGACCGTCGAACGAAGGTTGCCGACGTGCATCTCTTTCGCCATGTTCGGCGCGGAGTAGTCGACGACCACGGTCTTGGAATGCGACACCGATTCGATTCCCAAGCGATCGTCACCGCGTAGCCGAGTCAACTGTTCCCCGAGAAACCCCGGGCTGAGCGTCAGATTCAAGAATCCCGGTCCCGCGATCTCCATGGTCGCCACACCGGACAAATCGGCTCGACCAACGATTGCTTCGGCGACGTCGCGAGGAGATCGCCTGAGGCGCTTGGCGAGCGCCATGACGCCGTTCGCCTGGTAGTCGCTCCGATCCGAGGTGCGTAGCACCGGGTCGGCGCCCACTTCGAGCGTGTCAAAGGCACTTTGCAGCCGTGACGCAAGCGTGTCGTAAGTCGACGTCATGGGCTCAAGTCTCGCACTTTGGTCATGGCGACACCGACTACCAGGCGAAACGCTTACGCGACGAACACGGCAGAATGGGTGCATGACCTCACTCAACTCCTTCGGCTCCCAGATGACACTCAATGTTCAGGGCCGTGATCTCACCTACTACTCGCTGCGCTCGGACGCGCTGTTGGCGCTCGGCGTCGACCGACTCCCGTATTCGATCAAGGTGCTGTTGGAGAACCTCCTTCGACACGAAGACGGCGTGAAGGTCACCGCCGCTGACATCGAGGCACTCGCGCGCTGGGGCGAGAATCCGTCACACCACGGTGAGGCCGCGGGCGAAGACGCCAAGGAGATCGCCTTCACACCCGAGCGCGTCCTCATGCAGGACCTCACCGGAGTACCGGCGGTCGTTGACCTGGCCTCGATGCGCGACGCCATCATCGCCTTGGGCGGTGACCCGAACAAGATCAATCCCTTGGTCCCCGTGGAACTGGTCATCGACCACTCGGTGATCCTTGAGCGCTCCGGCACCGCGGAGAGCTTCGATCAGAACGTGGTGATCGAGTACGAGCGCAACATCGAGCGCTACACGTTCTTGAAGTGGGCCCAGAGCTCGTTCGAGAAGTTCCGTGTCGTGCCCCCGGGCATGGGTATCTGTCACCAGGTGAACCTCGAACACCTCTCGCGCGTCGTCTTCGAACAAGACGGCGTCGCCTACCTCGACACGTTGGTCGGTACGGACTCGCACACGACGATGGTGAACGGCCTCGGTGTGCTCGGTTGGGGTGTGGGCGGCATCGAGGCCGAGGCCGGCATGCTCGGTCAACCTACCTCGATGCTGATTCCACCGGTCGTCGGGCTGCGTCTCTCGGGCGCCCCGCGCGAAGGCGTCACCGCAACGGACGTTGTGCTGACGATCACGCAGCTACTTCGCAAGCACGGCGTCGTCGGTAAGTTCGTCGAGGCCTACGGACCCGGCGTGGCGTCGCTCTCGCTCGAGACGCGCGCCACCATCGGCAACATGTCACCCGAGTACGGCGCGACCTGCGCGATCTTTCCCATCGACCAGTTGACGGTCGACTACCTCGCCTTCACCGGTCGGCCGAAGGATCAGCTCGACCTCGTGGAGGCCTACGCCAAGGTGCAGGGCCTGTGGCACGACCACAGCGCGACCGAACCGATTTATTCGGAGTTCGTCGAACTCGACCTCACCTCGGTGGAGCCCAGTCTCGCCGGACCGAAGCGGCCCCAGGACCGCGTGTCCCTGTCGGGCGCGCGTGGCGCGTTCCTCGACGCCCTCGGTCGCGAACCCAAAGAGGTCCACGGGGTGGACATGGCCGAAACCCTTCGCGAGGGCGCCGTCGTCGTCGCGGCCATCACGTCGTGCACCAATACCTCCAACCCGTCGGTGTTGGTAGCGGCTGGCTTGGTCGCCAAGCGCGCCGTCGAACTGGGACTGAGCGTGAAGCCCTGGGTGAAGACGTCACTCGCTCCAGGCAGTCGCGTCGTCATGGACTACCTCGAACGGGCCGAACTGGTGAAGCCCCTCGACGCCTTGGGCTTCTATCTCGCCGGCTACGGATGCACCACGTGCATCGGCAATACCGGCCCGTTGCTGGCCGGCGTCTCCGAAGCGGTCAACGAGCACGACCTCTCGGTCGTGTCGGTGCTGTCGGGCAACCGAAACTTCGAGGGTCGCATCCACCCCGACGTCAAGCAGAACTTCCTCGCGAGTCCTCCGCTGGTCGTCGCTTACGCGCTGGCCGGGACGATGGAGATCGACCTCGCCAGCGAGCCGCTCGGCATCGGCACCGACGAGAAGCCGGTCTTCTTGGCCGACCTATGGCCGAGCGACGCCGAAGTGGCCGAGGCCGTGCGCTCGTCGATCACCCCGGCGATGTTCGAGGAGCGTTACGCCAGCGCCTTCGGCGGCGACGAGCGTTGGCAGAAGGTACCGACCACCAACGCCGTCACCTACGCCTGGGACAACGCGTCGACCTACGTGAAGCTCCCGCCGTACTTCGACGGCCTCACCATGGAGCCGGGCGTGGTCACGGACTTCTCGGGCGCGCGCGTGCTCGCCAAGCTCGGTGACTCGGTGACGACCGACCACATCTCGCCCGCCGGCAACATCCGCGCCTCCTCGCCGGCCGGGAAGTACCTCATCGACGGCGGCGTCGTCGCGGCCGATTTCAACAGCTACGGCACGCGTCGAGGCAATCACGAGATCATGGTGCGCGGCACGTTCGCCAACATCCGCATCCGCAACCAGCTGGCGCCCGGCACCGAAGGTGGCGTGACCTTGAAGCTGCCCGAGGGCACCGAGATGTCGATCTTCGACGCCGCGATGGCCTACCAGGCCGAGGGCACGCCGCTCATGATCATCGCTGGCAAGGAGTACGGCACCGGATCGAGTCGTGACTGGGCGGCCAAGGGCACCAAGTTGCTCGGCGTGAAGGCGGTGCTGGTCGAGAGCTACGAACGCATCCACCGCGCCAACCTCGTGGGTATGGGTGTGCTGCCCTTGCAGTTCCAGGCCGGTGAGAGTGCCGCGACCTACGAGCTCGACGGCACGGAGACCTTCGCGATCTTGGGCCTCGACGCACTCAATCGCGGCGAGACCGTGCCGACGGTCGCCTTGAGTGCCGCGCGTACGAATGGCGAGGCGGTCACGTTCGACGTGCGATTGCGCATCGATACGCCGACCGAGGCCGAGTACTTCCGACACGGCGGCGTACTCAACTTCGTGCTGCGACACCTCGCCCAGAGCTAACTCTTCAACGCGGCCTCGGCCGCAACCGCGGCGGCGTCCGTGCTGTCATAGAGCGCGATGGATTTGATGGCGGCGTTGGTCGACTTCTTCAGGCGCTCTTTCACGGCGTCATTGGCTCGCGAGAACGAAAAGGAGATCTTGTCCCCTCTGAGGTCAGCCACCACCTGACTGAGAGCGATCATGCCCGTGTAGTCGATGTCGGCGATCGCGACGGCGTCCACGATGACGTGTTGGGTCTCGGGAGCCTTGGCGAGCACGTCGTGCATCTCGCGACGAAAAATACCGGCGTTGGCGAAGAACAGCTCTTCGCCGAACAGCAACGCCAGGATGTGGTCGACGCGCTCGACGCCCTCCTCTTCTTCCGGCTCCCAACTAGTGCTGCCCGTTCGCCGGCCCAGCTCGACCATCCTCGGACGCGCCGATCGCCACGTCTGATCCAGGATCGCGAGTCCCACGGCGATGCCGAGACCCTGCTCCACGCCGATGAAGATCACGCCGAGAGCGGAGATGAGCGCGAGCGCGAACTCCCAGCGACTCGCCGCCAGAATCTTTCGAAATTGGGCGACTTTGATGAGTCGCCCTCCGACGAAGAGGAGCACGCCGGCCAGCGCCGCCAAGGGAATCATGTGAGCGAATTTGGCGAACGGCGAGAGGACCAGAGCGCCGACCCCGGCCACCAGCAAGACCAGCTTCGTGCGGCCGCCGGCCAGCTTGGTCACCGTCGTTCGAGCGGGGCTGGCGTTGACCGGGAACGCGCCGACCAGTCCGCACGCGACGTTCGCCAAGCCAATGCCCACGAAGTCGCGACTGATGTTGTCGGCGATCGCCAGGTCATCGGCGGTCGTGCGACAGGTCGCGGCACTCTGACTCAGGATTACGACGACCAGGGTGAGGGCCGTCGTGCAGACGACGCCCCATTGGGAACCGCTCAGCCAGTGAAGACGCCAGGTCGGAAGCCCGGCGTTCACGGTGCCGAGCTGCTCCACGCCGTGACTCGCGAGGGAGCCGACGGCCGTAAGTACTGTCGCGGCCAGTACCGCGGCCAGCGCCCACGGCAACTTGGCGTTGATCTTCTCGCCCACCACCATGACGACGAGCGTGCCCACCGCAATGATGATCGACCACGAGCTCAGGTGACCGAACTGGTGGCTGATCCATTGGAGGCGCGAGATGAAAGACTCACCACCCGAGGGGACGCCGAGGACGCGGGGCAGCTGATGGGTGATGATGATGACGCCGATCCCGGCCATGAAGCCGGCGACGATCGGCAACGACAAGAAGTCGGCGAGCCAGCCGAGCTTGAGAAGCCCGATGCCCATCACGATGATTCCAGCCACGACGGCTGTCGCGGCGACCAGTTCCATATACTCGGGCGACGACGCCGGCGCGAGACGAAGGAGTGCCACGGCGAAGAGGGGCGCGATCGTCGAGTCGGCGCCGACCGAGACAATCGGATTCGAGCCGATCACGAAGAAAACCAGCGAAGCGGTGATGAAAGCGATCATCGCGGTGAAGGCCGGCACCCCGGCCAGCTGTGACGTGGCGAGCTGCTCGGGGATCGCTATGGCCAGCAGCGTGATACCGGCGAGGAACTGACCGGGAAAGTTGGCGCGTGTGAGACCGGCGAAGATCTGATTTAGTCCGCGGGTGTCACGACGTTGAGCAATCGGTGTTCGATTGGTGACGGGCGCGCGATCCATTGACGACACACTATGACCGCCCAGCTACGACTACGAGGTGATGACGACCTTGAAACCCTCGGCGAGACGACCCTTGTCCATGCCCGCGTTCTTCGCGACGGACCGGGCCCACTGCTTCAACATCTTCTTCAGACCCTTGTTGTCGCTGACTTGACTGACGTGGCGCTTCAAGGCGGCGTGCTTGTACTTGAAGCGCTTGGTGATGTCGACGACCATCGTGGCCTGGCTCCCGCTCAACCACACGACCGGCACCGAGTGCGGGGTCAGACCTTCGCGCAGCAGTTCGGGAAAGGCGTGGGGGTTTCTGGCGTCGGGATAGACCGCGCGCATGGTCGCCTCGCCCGAGGCCATGTGGTCGGGGTGGCTCGCGCGCATGCGCTCCCAGTTGCGCTCCGGGCTTTGCGTGATGACGAGGTCCGGTCGGTGGGTACGAATTACTCGTGCGATTTCACGACGCAGCAACAACGTCGGCTCCACCTGGCCGTCGGGCCAGCGCAGGAATGTGATATTCGTCACTCCGAGCTCGCGACCGGCAGCGCGCTGTTCGGTCTCTCGAATCTCCGAGCGTTCCTCACGAGTGTGCGTGGAACCGTCACCACCGGCGTCGCCCGAAGTGACGAGGCAGTACGCAACATCGACGCCCTTACCGGTCAAAGTTGCAATCGTTCCGGCGGAACCGAAATCGACGTCATCAGGGTGAGCAACGACCACGAGCGCGCGTTTCATCGACTTGTTGTACTTAAAGACGGGCAACGCTTGCTTCTTTTTGCTCACAGTACCGAGTCCTCCCTGGTCGGATCCCAGCTAGACAGGTCCTTCAAGTGTGGGTCGTTTGAAAAGACCTCCACGATCGGCCGCTTGAGCCCCAATCGACGCATGATCACCTCAGCCTCAATAATTTGGTTCCACAGTAACAAAGACACGACAACGCCGGTCGAGCCGGCTCGGGCCGTCCGACCGGAGCGGTGGAGGTAGGCCTTTTGGTCTTCGGGGGGATCGAAGTGGATTACGCAGTCTACTGCGTCAATATGCAGGCCCCGGGCGGCGACGTCGGTCGCCACCAGAACGGCCAGGCGGTCCCCCGAGAAGTCCGCCAGGGCCTTCTCGCGCTGGCTCTGGCGCAGGTCCCCGTGGATTGCCGCGGCGTCGACGCCCTCTTTTTGGAGCTGTTCGACGAGCCGGTCGGCCCCGCGCTTGGTGCGACAGAAGATCAGCGTTTTGCCGAAGGACGAGCAGATGGTGGCGGCGACCTTGATCCGGTCCATCTGGTGAACGTTCAAGAAGTGGTGCACCATCAGCGAGACCGTCTGAGTGTCACTGGCGACCTCGTGGAAGACGGGGTCGGTGAGATAGCGCTTCACTAGTCGGTCGATGGCGCCGTCCAGCGTGGCCGAAAAGAGCAGCGTCTGGTGGGGCCGATCAGCGATGCGCCGCAGAACCCACTCAACCTGGGGCATGAAGCCCATGTCGGCCATGCGGTCGGCCTCGTCGAGGACCAGCACGTCGAGGTCTTCGACGTTCACCTCACCGCGGTCACCGAGGTCGATGAGGCGACCGGGAGTGGCGATGATGACGTCACAGCCGCGTCGAAGCGACTTCACCTGGCGTTCAATGTCGGCCCCGCCGTAGACGGCGTTCACGTGCAGTCCGAGCGCGGCCCCCAGCGGTTTCAGGACCTCGTGGACCTGAACGCAGAGTTCACGAGTTGGCAGGAGCACCAGACCGCGCGGTCGCGCCGGCCCGCCCTCTTTGGCCTTGTAGGTCTCTCCGGCGGAGATCCGCTGGAGCATGGGGAGACCGAACCCGAGCGTCTTGCCTGATCCGGTCTTGGCTTTACCGCAAACGTCGCGACCGGCCAGCGCGTCGCTGATCGTGAGGGCCTGGATCGGGAAGGCGGTCGAGATTCCTTGCTCGGAGAGCACCGCCACTAACTCGGGCAACACCCCCAATTCGGCGAAGGTTTTATTGGTGGCGTACAAGTCCGGTGCCGACGGCACGGTCTCTTTGATTTCACTTCTCACGGGACAACGACGTTTCTCGGTTGGACCCGGAACCGGCGTTCGAAAGTGTGGGCCCAAGCTCAATTCCTAGAGCTTCGTCCTAAGTCTACGACAAAATGTTAGATTTTCGACGCTAAACGCGAAGGAGAGTCATGGCACGTCTACAGATTGGCGCCAAAGCGCCGGGATTTGCCCTTTCGAATCAGGCTGGAAAGACCATTTCCTTGAAGGATTTCTCAGGTGAGCGATTCGTCATCTACTTCTACCCGGCCGACGACACCCCCGGCTGCACCAAAGAGGCCTGCCAGTTCAACGACGGTCTGGGGGCCTATCGCAAACTCGGAGTCCAGGTCATCGGTGTCTCGCCCGACGGCGCCGAGAAGCACGTCGCTTTTCGCAAGAAGTACGGACTGACCTTCGACCTCTTGAGCGACCCCGAGAAGAAGGTCATGACGAGCTACGGCGCCTACGGCGAGAAGATGATGTACGGCAAGAAGGTGACCGGCGTGATTCGCTCGACCTTCGTGATCGGGCCGAAGGGCCACATCGAGCACGCCTGGTACAACGTTCGCGCCGACGGCCACGCCGACAAGGTCCTCGCGACGCTGAGCAGTTAGCTGGCGCGCTCTCTTTGTATCGTGCGCCAGCGGTGCCAGAACGCGTAGGCCAGTCCGAGGACCACCACGACGATGATTGGGTACTCCGACGCATGGAAGTCACTACTCACGTGCTTCCAGTTCGAGCCGGCCGCGTAGCCCAGTCCGGCGAGCAGCGCGACCCACACGGCCGAGCCAATTGTCGTAAGTACCGCAAAGCGCACGCGATTCATTTCGGCGATTCCCGCGGGCACCGAGATGAAACTGCGCACCACCGGGATTACCCGTCCGAGTAGTACCGAGGCCGAACCGTAGCGCTCGAACCAGTGCTCGGCGCGGTCGAGGTCCTTCGTCGAGAGCAACAGCCATTTGCCGTGGCGTTCCACGATCGTTCGCCCGGCGCTTCGCCCGACCTCGTAGGCGATGACGGCCCCGACCAGAGACCCGACGGTTCCCACGACGATCACGGCCCAAAGAGAGAAGCGCACGTGGCCGGTGACGGCCGTGGTGCATAGAGCTCCGGCAAATCCGTAGGCCACTTCCGAAGGGATCGGGATGCACGCCGAGGAGAGTATCGAGAGGACGAACAGCGCGAAGTAACCGTAGTGAGTGATGAAGGATTGCACCACGACATTCTTACCCTTCGATACCGGAGGGACTGGGAGGGCCGATGGGGCAGACTGATTGGGGGGGTTTGCAATGACGTTGGTGCCATCAATCGACGAACTCGACGTCACGTGGCTTGCGCAACACCTGGATCTCGTCGGTGCCACGGAGGTCTGCGTCTCATCAATCGGCCAAGGTCAGGTGGCGAACTGCTATCGGTTGACCATTCAACACGCCGCGGGCACTTCCAGCGTCATCGCGAAGGTACCGTCACCGCACAGGGAGCAGTTGGGCTTTCGTCTCTACCCATAGGACACACGCTCTAAGGCTGGTGCTTCGAGCACCAGTAGGTCGTTCGTCCTCCGATAGTCGCTACGAGCATGGGCGCGCCGTCGCGGGGACAGAAGGCCCCCGGAAAACGGCCTTCCATGTGATCGCCCAAGTGCGAACCTCCCCGACGTTGCAGCGTGCGCATGGTCTGCCTGAACGTCTTATAGAGCGCGGCGCGCTGCTCGAGACTCAAGAGTCCGGTCGGCGTACGGGGATCGATGCCAGCGCGATAGAGCATCTCGTCGGCGAGCAGGTTGCCGACGCCGGCGACCGCTGACTGGTCCAATAACCTCGCCTTGATCGCCGGTCCGTCGCCGCGCGTGTGCACCAACTCATCAAACTGCTTGCGCGTCAGTGTCAACGCGTCGGGACCGAGTTCACTCAGGTCCGGGGCGATCTCGAAGCGACCCATCCGTCGCGGGTCGTGCAGAATCAACTTTCGTCCGTCGCCGAACGCCAGTCCCCCCCGAATCCACTCGGAGCGAAAATCGTGAGGACCGTAGAATAGTCCGTCGATGCCGGCGTCACCGTCGATCAACAACACGCCCGTCATTCCGAAGCGCACCCCGAGTCGCACTCCATTGGTGTCGAGGAGCAGTAACTTCCCGCGGCGACCGGTGCCGGTCACCGTGAGGCCCTTCACCGCTCGGGCCCACGCGCCGACGCTCGTCAGTTTCTTCGCGGTGTAGGCGTCGGCCCAACCGCGCACGATCGTCGCGCCGACGACGCGATCGGCGAGTTGGCGATAGGACTCGACTTCGAGAATCTCGGGCACGCGGCGAGCGTATCGGCAAATCGATATTCGTTCTTCGTCTGTAAGGTTTACCTATGCCACTCGAGAAGCCGCAATGGAAAGAACTCTTCAGTGAGGTCGTGACCTCGGGGCTGTGTACCGGGTGCGCGGCCTGCGTCATCGCCTGTCCCCACCCGGTGCTCGACTACGAGACCGACAATGGCGTCTACCGGCCCTTTCACTTCGACATCGACGGGGGACCCGAGGACTGCACCCATGGTCAAAAGGGCTGCACCATGTGCACCAGGGCCTGTCCGCGCTTTCGCAACTGGGAGTCCGAGATCGACACGCACAAGTTCGCGCGCGAACGCACCGAGGACGAGGTCTGGGGCATCGGCGACGTCCTGTTGGCGCGCGCCACCGATGAATCACTGGTCGAAAACGGCCAGGACGGCGGATTCGTCTCGGCGCTGCTGATCTACGCGTTGGAGAACGACGTGATCGACGCCGCGCTGGTGAGCGGACTCGAAGGCGACGGCTCGACGTGGCGAGCGGTGCCCCAGGTGGCGCGCACGCGCGAAGACGTCATCGAGACCGCGAAGTCGCGCTACACCTACAGCGCCAATCTGCTCGCCTACCCGGAAGCGGCCGAAGGCGGCGCCGAACGCATCGCGCTCGTGGGGATGGGGTGCATGGCGTCGGCGCCCGGGGCGATGCAGTCGCGCAAGGCCGGCAAGCTCGCGCGGCGTCTCTGTCTCACGATTGGCCTGATGTGTTCCAAGACGTTCGACGACTCGATCTTCGAAGAGCTCTTCGAAGCGAAATACCAAATCAAGCGCGCCGACATCTTGAAGATGAACATCAAGGGCGTCTTCCAGATCTGGACGACCGACGGCGCGTTCCACGAGGTGCCGCTCAAGGAGGCCCACGCCTACACCCGTGAAGGCTGCAAACTGTGCCCCGACTTCGCCGCCGAACACGCCGACATCTCCACCGGCGGCATCGGCGCCTTCGGCGATTGGACGCTCGTCATCGTGCGCACCGACCAAGGTCGCGAGCTGATGAGCGCGATGAAAGAAAAGGGTCTGATCGAAACTCGACCGGGTGACGACGACCCCGGCGCGGTGGCGCTGTTGCACAAGTTGGCGACCGTATCGCGCAAGCGCTGGCCCGAGACCGCGCCTCCGGGACCGCGGCGGATCCCCATCATCGTCAAGTAGTCGACCGTTCCCCTACGGAAAACTGTGAGAGTGAATGAGTAAGGCATCTACCGCATCTTCACCTTCACATTTCAATCCGAAGTATCTCCTACACGCCGACGAGAGTCGAAGTTTTGGTTGACGTTTCGTCGGGGTGAGCCGTTGCATCAAGTCTCTGATGCTTCGGTCTTACCTCCCCTCCACGTCCAGTAACGGAGTCTGTCGCCGCCAGGCCGTGTCGGGCCAGGTTGATGGCCGCATTGAGATCGCGGTCGATTGCAAGGCCACAGGCCCCACACTCAAACACCCGTTGATCGAGGGAAAGTTTGGCTTTCACTGTTCCACATTGATTACAGGTTTTCGAAGAAGGGTAGAACCGGTCGACTTTCACGAGGGTCGAGCCGTACCACCGGGTCTTGTATTCCAATTGGCTCGCGAACTCACCCCAAGAGGCGTCACTAATGTGCTTTGCCAGAAAAGGGTTCTTCATCATCCCGACCACGTTGAGATCCTCGATCACAATGACGTCGTAGTTCTTTGCCAGTCGAGTTGTGGTCTCGTGGATCAGATTCTTGCGGGAGTTGGCGACGTGCGCGTGGATCTTCTGGACCCGTCCGTTGGCTTTCTTCCAACGGTTCGACGGCGCGACGCCCTTGCGCGGACCACTTCGTCGGGAAGCGATTCGTTGTGCGTGGGCGAGCGAGCGCTGAGCGCCGACCAGGTGACGCGGATTGTCGAGAGCCAGTATTGGTACTCCCTCCGGTGTGGCGCACGTGTAGAGGGTAGTTAGACCGAGATCGACGCCGACAATCATTTCGGGAATTCTTGTCGGTGGAAGTTGACGTTGGACCTCGACGGTGAAGGAGATTGACCACGCACCATTGCGTTGCGTGACAGTTGCCGCCACTATCCGCCCGGTGCCGCGTTCGAGGTGGCGAAAGAGCTTGCGAGTCGACTCGTAAGTCTTCACCTCACCGATCCGGGAGATTCGCACGTGGTGGGAGTCGCTCAGTCGAACCGCGTCTTTCTTGAATCTCACCGATCCAACTTGGCCCCGGCATTTGAAGCTAGGGAACTTGGCTCGTTGCCGGTGGAAATTTTGAAAAGCCTTGGAGAGCCGCTGGGCGGCGTCGTTGTAGGTGCTGACGCCGTTCTCACTCCACCAGGGCGCAAGTTCGTCACGCTTTTCTGCCCAGAGGTAGAGAAGGCCGAAGTGACTGGTACTGAGATAGTCGTCCTTTGTGACATTAAGACCGGACGCCTTCTTGGCTCGGTTCTCGTCCCAGTTAGCCACGACCAGTTCAAGCAGGGCGTTATAGGCGAAGCGCGATCCTCCAATGTGGCTCCGTAAATGATTGGCCTGCACAGGCGTCGGGTCGATGGCGAAGCGGTACGCCTGAGTCAGGGTGGTGAGCGTGCAATTCGACCTAGTCACAAGGTCAGTATCGGCTCCGGGTGTGACTTATGACCCAACTCCGGCGACCGTTAACTTGTAATAGTGTCTCCACGCCCGACATTCACGATGATGCTGCTCGTTCGCCACGGCGTCACCGCTTCGACCGGCATCATCTTGCCGGGACGGGCGCCTGGTCTGCATCTCTCCGAACGCGGTGTCGCCCAGGCCGAGCGCGTCGCCGAGCGATTGGGCGAACTGGCGCGTAAGCCGGTCGCGCTCTACGCCTCACCGCTCGAGCGCACGCGCGAGACGGCCGCGCCGATCGCAAGGGTGCTCCGTCTTCGTACCCACGTTGATCGCGGACTCCTCGAGTGCGACTTCGGCCTCTGGACGGGAAGGAAGTTGAACCTGCTCGCGAAGAAACCGGAGTGGCGCGCCGTCCAGCACGCCCCGAGCACGTTTCGTTTCCCCGAGGGTGAATCGTTCACCGAGATGCAACTGCGGATCTGGACGACGTTGGAACGAATCGCGGCCCAGCACCGCAACCGCACCATCGTCGTCGTGAGTCACGCCGACCCCATCAAGGCCGCCGTCACCTACGCCCAGGGCGTGCCGCTGGACCTCTTCCAGCGCACGGTGATCTCGACCTGTTCGATCAGTGCCATCGGTTTCACCAACGGCGCGCCGGTGGTCTTGAGCGTCAACAACACCGATTCGCTGAAGGATCTCGCGCCCTCGTGAACTACCTCTTCGCCAATCCCGACAAGGTGATGGTCGGCGTGCGAGGTGAGGTCGGCAGTCGCCTCTTCCTCCTGCAGGCGCGCGAGGGCCGGCGCCTGGTGATCGTGAAGTGCGAGAAGCAACAACTAGCCGCGCTCGCCGAATGGCTCGCCCAAGTGATCGGCGAGATGGGTCGGCCGGCCGAACTCCCCGACGACCTGGCCCTCGAACCGGAGTACGAATCGGACTTCGTGGCCGGCGACATCGCCGTGGCGATCGACGAAGAGGCCCACACCATCGAGGTCACGATCGAATCGCTCGAGGGCGACGACGAACTGGTCCTGACGCTGACGCGCGAGTGGGCCGGCGGCCTGGCCATCGCCATCGCACGTCTGGTGGAGGCCGGCCGACCGACCTGTCCGCTCTGTGGCGGACCGCTCGATCCCAAGGGCCATGACTGTCCGCGCACGAACGGCCACGCTCCCCCGATCCGATAGCCCATGAACCGCGACGAACAACAGACACTGCTGTTGAAGGGAACGATCGAAGTAGAAGGTCGCGTCGTCGCGTCGTCCAACCAAGCGCTGCTGGTCACAGTCTCCCTCGACGGCGTCGAAGGACAGGCCTGTTACAAGGCCGAGGCCGGCGAGCGGCCGCTGTGGGACTTTCCCGACGGCCTCTGGCGCCGCGAGGTCGCAGCCTACGAACTCGACGTCGCGCTCGAATCCAACCTCGTGCCTACGACGGTCGGCCGGGAGGACGGGCCTTTCGGCATCGGCTCACTCCAGTGGTGGGTCGACGACAACGAAGAAGACCACTACTTCACGCTGCGCGACCATCCCGAGTTCCACGAGTGGTTCGCCGAACTCGCGGCCTTCGACGTCGTCGCCAACAACGCCGACCGCAAGGCCGGCCACGTGATCTATGACGGGGACCGCTGTTGGGCGATCGACAACGGACTGTGCTTTCACGAACAGGACAAACTGCGCACCGTCATCTGGGAGTACGCCGGGCTCGACGTGAGCGCGCACCTGCTCGAACGCATCGACCGCTTCGCCCAGGGCGACACCGGCCACGTCGGCGACTGGCTCAATCCCATCGAATTGGCGCTCGCCCAGATGCGCGCGCACGGACTGGTGGAGAACGCCACCTACCCGATTCCCGACGGCGACTCGGACTGGCCGCCGTATCCGTGGCCGCTGATCTAGCTCTGTGCCGCGAGGTCCCCGTCGTGCTCGGGAACACCGGATTCCAGTAATCCGAAGGTGAGGATTGCGCCGACGCCAAAGAAGCCGGCCGCCCACCAGAACGCCACGGCGTAGCCGTGCAACGTAGCGAGCACCGCCGCGTTATGCATTTGAACTTTGCGGCTGAGTTGCCCCGAAAGGGCGGCCGGCACCCTGTTGGCGCGGGCCGTCACCGAAACGGCGATG
This sequence comes from Acidimicrobiaceae bacterium, assembly GCA_003167415.1. GTDB lineage: Bacteria > Actinomycetota > Acidimicrobiia > Acidimicrobiales > RAAP-2 > RAAP-2. The sequence continues at coordinate 242,141 of PMTF01000009.1, forward strand.
GTGTTGAGGAGCGCCACGCCCATCGATCCGCCGACCTGCTGCGTGCTGTTGACGAGGGCCGAGGCTGCGCCAGCGTCACTGGCGCGCACCCCGGCGGTCGCGCTGGCAATCGCCGGAGCGAAGATGAGACCGAGGCCGAGGCCGGTCACGATGAGGCCCGGCAGAACGTTGGCGAAATAGTCCGCGTGCGGCGTCAGTTTGGTGAAGAGCACCATGCCCATCAAAGAGAGCAACATGCCGGTCGGCACGAGCGGACGCGGTCCGTTCACCGCGAGGAGCCGGGCACTGGCGATGAACGCCGAGAGCGCGATCGCTCCGACGAGCGGCAGGAAAGCGACACCGGTGCGAAGCGGGGAGTAGCCGAGCGTTCCCTGCAAGTAGTACGCGAGAAAGAGCGTGATCCCGAAGATCCCGATGCTGGTGAGAAAGAGCGCCACGAGTGAACCTCCGCGCACCCGATTGATGATCAAGCGAAGCGGCAACAAGGGGTGCTTCGAGCGCTGCTGCCAGCGCACGAACGCGACCAGCAAGACCACGCCGATCACCAGACTCCCCCAGGTCACGTCGTTGCCCCAGCTCGCCGTGACCGCGTGCGCGAAGCCGTAGACGACGAAGAAGAGCCCCGCGCTGCCGAGCAGCGTGCCGACGACGTCGAGACTCGCCTCGTGTTCGCTCTTTCCCCCGGCGACGAACAACGCGACGCCGACGATGGCGATCGCCGCGAACACGAGGTTGATGAAAAGGCACCAGCGCCACGTCGCCCACTGGGTGAGCGCGCCGCCCAAGAGGAGACCGATCGCGGCCCCCGAGGCGCCGATCGCGCCATAGATCGAAAAGGCCCGGGCGCGCTCCTTGGGATCGCCAAAGGTCGTGGAGAGCGCGGCCAGAGCGGCAGGCGCCAGGACCGCGCCGAAGACCCCCTGCACCGCGCGGGCCGTGACCAGCGTGGTGAAACTGTGCGCCGAGCCACCGAGCGCCGACGCCAGAGCGAAGCCGGTCAGCCCGACGTAGAGCGAGGTTCGACGTCCCCACAGATCCGAGAGCCGTCCCCCGACCAATAACAGCGATCCGAACGAGAGGGCGTAGGCCGTGATGAGCCACTGTCGGTTGGCGAGAGAGAAGTGAAGGTCACGCTGCGCGTGCGGCAACGCGATGTTGATGACCGTTGCGTCCAGGGCCACCATCAACTGCGTGATGCTGAGTACTCCGAGCGCCCACCAGCGGCGATCCGACGAGGACATGGGGCTGCTCATGGTTCCCCCAGCCTAAATTCACTAGCGCGTCGAAAGAGGAACGATACCGAGACCCGGTGGGTCCTCCAGTCTTCAAGGTATGACTAGGCCCGCGCCTTGAGGGCCGCGATGAGAGCCGGGAGAACCTTGTTCACGTCGCCCACGATCCCGAAGTCCGCGATCTGGAAGATCGGAGCGTCCGGGTCCTTGTTGATGGCCACGATGTTCTTCGAGCCCTTCATGCCGACCATGTGTTGGGTCGCTCCCGAGATGCCGCACGCGATGTAAACGGTCGGCTTGACGGTCTTGCCGGTTTGACCGACCTGGTGCGAATAGGGAACCCAACCGGCGTCGACGATGGCGCGACTGGCGCCGGCGGCGCCGTTGAGCAGTTTCGCGGTCTCTTCGATGAGCGCGTACTTCTCGGCCTCGCCGAGTCCCCGTCCGCCGGAGACCACGACCGCCGCCTCTTCGAGCTTCGGCCCCACGCGCTCTTCGACGTGGGTCGCGGCAATGATCGCGCCACCGGTGGCGCCGACGTCGCCCGAAGGCGCGGCGACCACTGATGCCGCCGTGCCGCCACCGGACTCGGCCGCGAAGGACTTCGCGCGAATGACGTAGATCCCCGGACCCTCGCCGGTGAAACGGGCCTTCACGGTCTGGCTGCCACCAAAGATCGGATGCTCGGTCGCGAGCCCGCCGTCATCGACGAGATCGGTCACGTTGGTCAACACCGGTCGGTCGAGTCGAGCCGAGAGACGTCCGGCGATGTCGCGCCCGTCGTAGCTGTTCGGAATGAGAATCGCGTCGGGTGCGCCCACCGACGCCACGAGCGCCGCGATGGCCGAGGCGACGGGCACACCGGGTAACGCGCCGCCGAGGTCGCCGACGTCATAGAGCGTGGTCGCGCCGTACTCTCCGGCGGCGGCGGCGAGCGCCGCGTTCCCGCCCCACGTGATCGCCGAGACGGTCGCTCCAAAACTGCGTCCATGTGTGAGCAGTTCCAGTGAGGTGGTGGTGTAAGAGCCATTCGACGGCTCGGTGACGATCCAGATGTTTGACAGGGCCATGACGATCTCCTACAGAACCTTGATCGACTCGAGGAATCCGACGATACGCTCCGCGCCGTCGCCCTCGTCTATGTACTTCTCACCGGCGCTGCGCGACTCAGCGGTGACGACGTCGGTGATTACCTGGCGCGCACCGGTCGGACCGATCTGGTCGGCGAGCGAGAGGTCCGCGACGCTCAGCACTTCGAGCGGCTTGGACTTGGCGGCCATGATGCCTTTGAAGGACGCGTAGCGCGGCTCAACCACGCCGGCGGTGACGGTGACGAGCGCCGGCAAGGGCGCCGTCACTTCGTCGAAGCCGGACTCGGTCTGACGCTCGACCTTGACGGTCGTGCCGTCGATCGCCACCGACTTGGCGAAGGTGATCGAGGGAAGGCCGAGCAACTCCGCGATCTGAACCGGCGTCGTGCCGGTGTAACCGTCGGACGATTCGGTGGCGGCCAGGACCAAATCGGGACTCTCGCGCTTGATCACCGCGGCGAGTACCTTGGCGGTGCCCAACGCGTCAGTGCCGCGCAGTGCGTCGTCGCTCACGATGACGGCTTTGGCGGCGCCCATGGCCAGGGCGTTGCGCAGTCCCGCGACGTCCGCGGCCGATCCCATCGAGACCACGGTGACCTCGCCGGTGCCGGCCTTGTCGACGAGTTGGAGCGCCATTTCGACGCCGTAGGTGTCGGCCTCGTCGAGGATCAACTTGCCTGAACGGTTGAGATTGTGTGAGGCGTCCAACGATTGCGGCGCGGCCGGGTCGGGAATCTGTTTTACGCACACGACGATATTCATGGCCTTCAATCTAGGTCATTATCGACCGGTGCCCGTCGGGGACGATCGTGTCACGACGGCGCGAGCGAGCGCCGGATCGTCGGTGATGATGCACGACACGTGCACGTCCGACATTCTCTCGAGGTCCTCGGCACGGTTCACGGTCCACACGTTGACGTCGAGTTGAAGGTCACGCGCGCGAGCGACGACCTCAGCATCCACCGTCGAGAAGTGCGGATTCACCGCGTTGAGACCGAGCACGTGGGCCTGGACCAGCGCGTCGCCCACGGCCACGTCCCAGAGGAGCCACGCGACAGTAATTTCACGGTTCAACGAGCGGACCAAGGCGCACGTCGCGAGGTCGAAGCACGAGATGCTGGCCCTTTCGGACCAGCCGGATTCATCAACGCTAGAAAGCACCTGACGCGCGAGATCGCCGGTTTCGTCGTAGCTCTCGGCCGCTCCCCGTCCGTTTTTGATCTCTACGTTCACTCGGACGCCTTCGAGCGAGTCCAGAGCCTCAGCCAGCGTTGGGACGTAGTCCGGCAGGGCCGAACGCGCACTCTGGGCGACGACCAGGGGTCCGATGACCGGATCGTGATGAACCACCAGAACGCCGTCCTGGGCGCGACGAACGTCCAATTCGACCCCGTCGACGCCCAGGGCCACGGCCGCGCGAAACGCCGAGAGTGTGTTCTCGCGCTCGGTTGTGTGCAATCCACGGTGCGCGATGACGTCGATCACCCGTCGAGTTTGGCAGGTGTAATTCGAATTACATGGACGTCACTTCGTTTATTCACGAATCAGCCCTTGTTTTCAGGTCGAAAATTCGTTAAAATTGGACTCCCGCCACCGCCCATTTCTCGCGAAATTGCAGTGGAATTGCCCCCCACCTTAAGGATTTGAAATGTCGTTGATTTGGAACCGTACGCACGCTTGGGACGACTCTGACTGGCGTTCAAACGCAGCGTGTCGCGACACAGAACCGGAACTGTTTTTCCCTATCGGCACGACCGGAATGGCGACCGACCAGATCGAATCGGCCAAGCGCGTGTGCCACAACTGCGACGCCCAAAAGGCCTGTCTCGAGTTCGCCCTCGCGACGAACCAGGAGTCGGGCGTGTGGGGTGGCACGACCGAGGACGAGCGGCGCAAGCTTCGCAAGCAGTGGTTGGCCGCGCGTCGTCGCGCGTCCTCACTCTAAGGCCGAGCGCTCAGCGGGACCGCCACCCGCACGTACGTTCCCCCGCCTTCGGAGTAGTGCACGCTCTTCATTTCAATCGTTCCGTGCAACTGCGCGCGGATGATGTCGCGCACGATCGAGAGACCGAGGCTCTTGGGCACCTCGAGGGAGAAGTCTTCGCCCAGTCCTCGACCGTTGTCGCGGATTTCGGCGACGGCGTCACCGTCTTCCAAATAGAGGTTGAGCGTCACGACGCCGACCTGATCGTTGTTGATCCCACCAAAGCCGGTGAACGCGTGTTCGACGGCGTTGGTCAACAGTTCGGCGAGCGCGACGGCCAACGGGGTGGCGAGGTCCGTCGACAGAACGCCGAGGTTGCCGTTCACCAGAATCTCAACCGGGTGCAGGGCCAGGACGGTGTCTTCTACCAGTAAGACCAGTGACCGGACGATCTCGTCGAAGACGACCTCTTCTCCGGGCTCACGGCTGAGAACTTCGTGCACCACGGCGATCGATCGCACCCTTCGTTCGGCTTCGCCGAGGGCGATGCGCGTCTCGGGCTCGTCACTGCGCCGTGCCTGGAGCCGCAGGAGCGACGAGATGGTTTGCAGGTTGTTCTTCACGCGGTGGTGAACCTCTCGAACCGCGGCCTCCTTGTTGAGGACCAATCGATTCAATTGACGCAGGTCCGATACGTCGCGCAACAGCGTCACGACACCGGTGACCAAATTGTGTTCGATCAACGGGACACAGTGAAAGAGGATCGCGACGTCGTTGCCGCGGTCGATCTCTTCCATTGCCGGGATGGCGTATTCCAAGGATCGTTCGACGACGCGCACGCGCAGTCCCAATTCGGCGAGGGTCCGACCTTCGGCCGGAGCGTAAATGCCCATTCGGTGCAGAGCGTTCGCCGCGTTCGGGGTGGCGAACTCGACGCGTCCGTCACCGTCTATGAGGATGATCCCGTCCCCGACGCGCGGCAGACCTGGGCCGGCGACGCCCTCTTCGCGAAACGGGAAGGTCGAGTCGGCGACCATTACGCAGAGGCGCTCGAATATCGAGAGATAGGCCTGTTCGTAGAGCGACGCGGGGCCGCGCAGCGGTCCCTGGAGCCGCACCATGACCGCGACCACGCGCCCGTCGAATCGAACCGGCACGCACCACACCGGCACGACGTCGTCGATCGCCTCGACGTTCACCTCGCCAATGATCCTGGTGCCGCTCTCGAAGGCCAGTTGCACGAGGGGCCAGGACGCGGCGTCGTGCGTCGTCCCGACGAGGTCGTCGTTGACCATCGTCGAGCGGTTGTTGGGACGCATCTGACCCAGCACCACGAAACCCGACTCCCTGAGGTCCGGCTCGTCAACGCGGGCCATCAACAACATGTCGGAGAACGAAAGGTCGGCCAGGAGCGACCACGACGCCGTCAGTCGCAAGAGGTGATCGACGATGTGCTCGTCGAGCGAGGTGCGAAGCGTCGCTAGTTCAGCGAGCGTGGCCACTAGCTCGCTCGCAGAGGAATCATCTGGCGCTGACGGCCACTGTAGGAGGCGACCTCGTGGACGCCGCGAGCTTCCAAGAGGTCGGCCAATTCAGCGGCCCTCGAGCCGACCCGTTCGAGAGAGTGCGCGTCACTGGCCGTCGTGAAGGTGAGCCCTCGCGCCACGAGACGGTCGAGGAATCCCTCGGCCGGGTACTGCTCCGCGATCGGCTTGGTCCAACCGGCCGACGAGCACTCCATGGAGAGATCGGACTTGGCCGCCGACTCGGCCATGAGGTCCCAGTAGTCGCCCGGGTCCGACGCGAGGTATCCCGCCACCTTGATGAGGTCCGGGTGCGCGAGTACATCGACCGAATTGGACGCCGCAAGTTCTTCGATTGCGCGCGCGTAATCGGCCCAGCACTGATCGACGTCACGCACGGTCCACTCGTGCGCGTGCGTCGCTACGTCGTAGTCGTCGAACTGCCAGGTGCCGAGCCAGTGGACCGAACCGATGAGCACGTCGAAGGGATACTGCGCGAGGAGTGGTGAGACGACGTCCATCTGGTCGGCGTAGTAATCGACTTCGAGCCCGATCTTGACGGGCAGTCCTTCATCCTTCGCGAGTTGGGCGAGGTTCACGTACTCCTCGAGGGAGTTTCGAGCGTGAAAATCCAGGTACTCGGCCAATACCGGACTCGTCGGCTCGTGACCGAACCTGAGCCAGAAGGGTCCGACGGCCGCCAGCACGTCGCGAAAACGGCTGGTGTGCTCGGTGAGGGCCAACTCCGTGACGCCGTGAAGGGCGGCTTCGTCGCAGTAGGCGGCGATCTGGTCGAGCTTGAACCAGACGGAAGACTCCGAGTGGGGCCAGAGGTGCAGGTGGTAGTCGATCACCGCACGACGCCCGTCAATCTCAAGCCGAGCCGAAACCGACGATGCGCTCGCTCGACGGAGAACCCAACTCCACGTAGGCGATTCGCGCGGCCGGCACGCCGACCCGGCGACCTTTGCGATCAGTGAGCCAGAGGACCGTGTCTTCGCTTAAAGCCGTCTCGATCTCCTTCATCACCTTCTCGCGCTTGGCGTCCTCTGGGAGAACGACCTCGATCTCCTTCATGGACTGCACGATGCCGATACGAACTTCCATCACTGCTCCTCTGCCACATGGCGACTCTTCACATGCTAGAAGGAAGGAGGAATATGGAAAACGTGACGGACCCGCCAATCTCTGAACGCAGTCGCCGCTGGGCCGCCACCATGGAGGGCTACGAGGGCGCCGCGGACGACGTCACGGTGGCGCATCGTGATTCCTCGGCCTCCATCGACGTCGCCACCGGTGGCTCTACCCCGGGATCGCTCGCCGAACGAGAAAAGCAACTCGACGCCACACTCGCTGCGGGCGCGACCGGAGGCCACGGCTCGGGCAATCGTGCGCGCCCAGAGGAACCCGACGAATTCCGGACGTGCTTCGAACGTGACCGCGACCGGATCCTGCATTCGAGCGCCTTTCGCCGATTGGCCGGCAAGACCCAGGTCTTTGTCTTCCCCGATGATCACATGCGCACGCGCCTCACCCACGCCCTCGAGGTCGCGCAGGTCGCCACCGGCGTCGCTCGCGCCGTGGGACTCAACGTGGCCCTCACCGAGGCAATTGCCCTCGGACACGACTGCGGTCACGGTCCCGGTGGCCACGCGAGCGAAGAGGCGCTGGATCCCTTCGTGGTCGGAGGCTTTGATCACGCGACCTGGGGCGCGGACGTGTCACTCGTGAGCCTGAACCTCTGCCTCGAAACTCTTGATGGCATTCGCAACCACTCGTGGTCGCGCCCGGCCCCGATGACACCCGAAGGCGAGGTCGTGAGTTGGGCCGACCGCATCGCCTACAGCTGCCACGACTTCGAAGACGCCGTCTCGGCGGGCATCGTCTCGTCCGAAGAGTTGCCGGCAATCGTGCGCGAGCGCTGTGGCGTACGACGCAGCCAACAGTTGGGTACCTTCATCAACGCGATGATTCGTACGATTCGCTCGACTGGCGTCATCGGCATGGACGCGCGTCACTCCGAGGCGCTCGCGGCCTTTCGAACGTTCAACTACGAGACGATTTATCTGCGCAGTGCGTCGCGCCAACAGGCCTCGGCCGTCGTGGCGATGCTCCGCGCCCTCGTGGAGTACTTCGCGGTTCATCCGTCGCTTATTCCGGACGTCGTTGACGGCGACGTGGCGCTGGAGAGTCCCGCTGTGGCGTTACAACTGAGCGTCGCCTACGTCGCGGGCATGACCGATCGATTCGCCTGTCACTGTGCGGTCACCCTGCTCGACTGGCCGATCGACCAATTGCCGAGTGGCATCGACCGCTAGTTGTGCCCAATTTGGAATCTTCACAATTCTTGCAACCTGGAGATGATTGGGCCGACCGTTGTGACTCGAAATGGCACACGAAGGCTCCCGCTGCCACACATTCCGCTATCGCCTACACCCAACCAAACTTCAGTCCCAGGCGCTGATTCTCCAGCAGAGATACCAATGCGAGATGTATAACGCAGCCCTCGAAGAGCGAATCGGTGCCTGGGCCTGGGAGCGTCGTTCCGTCAGTTACATTGACCAGTGTCTGACGCTCACCGGTCTGAGGGAATGTCGACCCGAGGTGGTCGCTTCGGGAATAACTCTGTGTCGAGGAACACTCAAGAGGCTCGATCGTGCCTACGGAGCTTTCTATCGGAGAGTGCAGAACGGTGAAACACCAGGGTTTCCTCGATTCAAGCCGACGAGTCGATTCAACTCACTCGAATGGGGAGATCGTGACGGCTGGAAGTTGAAAACTCAGCACCGACGACTCTGCCTGATGGGGATTGGCGAGATCAAGGCCAACTATCATCGCCCGCTCAAGGGCGAGCCGAAAGCCATCACGGTGAAGCGCGAGGGAACCAAATGGTGGTTAAGCGTTCGTTGCGTGAACGTGCCCGCGATGCCTTTGGCTCGAACTTGTTCTGAGATCGGCATTGATCTCGGAGTGGTCAACCAAATTGCCACGAGTGACGGTGAACTCAAGAAAGGCCAGCACTTTGGCACCAAAGCACGGAAGAAACTCTTACGTGCCCAACGTGAACTCGCGACGAAACAACGAGGATCGAACCGTCGTCGACGTCAAGTCGATGAGGTCGTGCGACTCCATCAAAAGATCAAGAATCAGCGGAGCGATGCAGCCCACAAACTGAGCCGACAACTCGTGAACGACTACGACCTCATCGCCTTCGAAGACCTCAAGATCACCAACATGGTGCGCGCACCGAAAGGAATTCCCGGCCCGGAGCAACCGGGAGCATTTCTGCCGAACGGCGCCAGCAAAAAGGCCGCACTCAATCGCTCCATACATGACGCGGGGTGCGGACAGGCGCAGTCAAGAGGTGAGCGTCAATCCTTGCTACACCAGCCACACGTGTGCCGAGTGCCACTACGTCGACGCCGGAAACCGGGTCAGCCAAGAAGAGTTTCGATGTCTTAAGTGCGGTCACTGTGACTTCGCCGACATCAATGCTGCACGTAACATCCTTAGGGCCGGTAGAGCCCTGCAGGCTTCGGCCTGCGACGGTTGAAACTAGGCCACTACCCTAGTTGTTGATGTTGACGAGGCCCGCCATCGGCGAGGGACCGCCGCGCATCCACTCGAGGCGAAGTTCGGTAATGCGAATCGCCGAGTGTTCGTGCGTGAGGATCCAGAACTTCTCATTGACGACCGCGTCCTCCACGGCCTTGGCGACGTCCGCGGCGTCGATTCCGGCGTTCACCAACGCGGCGGCGATCTTCTTGATCTCTTCGTTCTCGGGGTTCTCGGCGTAGCTGGCGAGTTCCTTGGGCATGTTGCGTTCGGACTCGAAAATCCTTGTGCGCACGAAGTTGGGACAGAGCACCGAGACATGGACGTTCTTGCCGGTGTTGGCGAGTTCGTGAAAGAGCGACTCCGAGATGCCGACGACGGCGAACTTGCTCGCGTTGTACGGTCCCATCCCCGCGACGCCGACCAGACCGGCTTCGGACGCCGTGTTGACGACGTGACCCTCGTTCTGCTCCAGGAAGAGAGGAATGAACGCGTTCATGCCGTTCACCACGCCGTCGAGGTTCACGCTCATCACCCAGTCCCAGATCTTCTTGGGCGTGCCGATGGTGGAACCGCCGGCGACGCCGGCGTTGTTGAAGATCAAGTGCACGACGCCGAACTCCTTGAGCGCCACGTCGCGCAGGGCTTCGACGTCGGACTCCTGAGCGACGTCGCAGTGCACGCCGATCACCGTCGCGCCGTGAGAACGCATCTCTTTGACCTGGTGTTCTAACGGTCCGTCCTCGATGTCGCCGAGGACGATTTTCGCGCCGGCTTTCGAGAACTGAATGGCGGTGGCGAGGCCGATGCCGCTGGCCCCGCCGGTTATCACGGCTGTCTTACCCTTCAAATCCATCGCTCGTCCTTACTCGTCGTCATCTCGGCATTCCGACGATAGACGTTGATTCGGAGAAGCGCTGAAGAGTTGTCTAGCCGAAGCCGCCGAAGAGACCTCGGGCCTGGAGAGAGTGCCAGAACTCCGGCTCGTAGGCGTTCTCGGGATCCTCGCGCACCAGTTGATCGACGATGACGGCGTCTTCGCCGACGAGGATCCGCCACTGGTTTTGGCGCACACCGTCGAGGACGATCTCCGCGGCCGAAGCGGCACTGAGCGGAGCGAGGTCGCGGAAGGCCTCGCCGAACATGGCGACGCCCTTTCGAAGGTCCTCGTCGGAGACTTCATCGACCGGCGTGCCGTCGGCCGCGAGTTGACGTCGCACCTTCACGAGGTCCTCCTCGTCGAGCGTGTCCGGTTCCTTTCCGTGCACGATTCCGGAATTGATGATGATCGACGTTCCGACGTGGCCCGGCATCACGACCGAGACCCGCACGTGGGGCGCATTCATCCGCAGGTCGGTGATCAGCGCCTCGCTGAAGCCTCGCACGGCGAACTTGGCGGCGCTGTAGGCGGTGTGGGGCCGGTTCGGTCCGACCGACGCGAAGATCCCGTTGATGCTGCTCGTGTTGACGATGTGGCCCTCGTCGGCCGCCATCAACATCCCCAGGAACGTCCTGGTGCCCAGATAGACGCCGCCCCAGTCGATCGCGAACGTCCGTTCCCACGCAGCTCGATCATCGTCGACAAAGCTCCCGGCGCCCGCGACGCCCGCATTGTTGAAGAGCAAGTTGATCGACGTCGTGGCGTGCTCTTTGGCAACCGCGTCGCGAAAGGCCAGCAATTGGTTTTCGTTGGCCACGTCCGCCACGAACGTCGTCACCCGAGTACCGGCCGGAGCCGTATCGAGGGCGAGCGATCTCGTTTCGTCCAGTGTTGTGGCCGAGACGTCACAGGTTGCCACGTGACAACCGGCCTTCGCCAGTTGTCGAACGAGTTCTCGTCCCATGCCCGTGCCGCCGCCCGTGACGACGGCGATTCGTCCCGCCAAGTTCTCCATAGCCCCCCTCAGTTTTTCTCATCCTAGAAGTCCGTTCCGATAAGTGACGAGGGTGCGATAAACCCCAGGGCGCGAGCTCGTCGTGACGCTCTAGCCTCGGGCCATGACTGAAGTAGTCGACAATCTCGCGAACCGTCTCTGGCCCGGTCGAGTGCAGTCAATCGAGATACTCGCGCACGGCATCACGAACTCGAATTACGTGGTTGACCTCGGCGACGAGCGCGTCGTCGTGCGAGTCCCGGGCAACGACACCCACCTGCTCGGGATCGACCGAACTAACGAGGTCGTGGCCGGTGGATTGGCCGCGGCTATCGGCGTGGGACCGGAGGTCCTCGCCACCGACGAGTCAACCGGCTGCATCGTCTTTCGCTTCATCGACGGCCGGCCGATTTCGACGACGGAACTCGCCGAAGAGCCCATGCTCGCACAATTCGCCGAAACCCTTCGCCTGGTCCACCACGCCGGCACGACCCCGACGATTTGGAATCCGTACAACGTCGTACGCGATCATCGCGACGTCGCCACCGCTCGCGGCGTAGAAGCGCCGTTCGACGCGCTCTTCGCCTTCGAGGTCCTCGAGCGCATCGAAATAGTCCGACCATTCCGGCCGGTGGTCTTGGGTCACAACGACCTATTGAACGCCAACTTCCTCTTCGACGACCGGCTGCGCATCGTTGACTGGGAGTACGCGGGAATGTCCGATCCGTTCTTCGACCTCGCCAACGTGTCGGTCAATAACGGCTTTTCCGTCGACGCCGAGATCGCCCTGCTGCGCCACTACGTCGGGGACGTGAGCGAACCCGTCATGTCGACGCTGCACCTCATGAAGATCGTCTCGGAGCTGCGCGAGGCGATGTGGGGTGTGGTTCAGATGGCGATCTCGTCGCTCGACGTGGACTTCACGACGTACGCGCATGATCGCGGCCAGCACGCGATCGACTTGGCACGCCAAGACGACATCGACGAGCGACTCCGCATGGCGCAGCGTTACAACAACGCCGACGCTTAAAGCCGTACCTTTTCGTTACTCGGATCAAAGAGTGGCTCGGCCCGCACTTCGGCGCCCACGTCGCGCCCGAACACACCGACGCTGACCTTGGTACCCGGTTCGACCAACTCCACGGGCAAATAGGCGTAGGCAATGGACGACTCGACGCTGTAGCCGTAACCGCCGCTCGTCACTCGTCCGAGGGCGCGACCTTCGAAGCGCACCGGCTCAGACCCCAGAACGATCGATCGCGGATCGTCCAAGACCAGACAGGCCAGGCGTCGCGTCGGTTCGCCGGCGCGCTCGAGCGCGTCGTGCCCGATGAACTCGCCCTTGTTCATCTTGACGGCAAATCCCAGTCCCGCTTCGTAAGGCGAGTCGGTCGTCGTGACGTCGCTCCCCCACACCCGATAGCCCTTTTCCAGACGCAGTGATTCGATCGCGCGATAGCCGCCGGGCATGAGTCCGTGAGGTTGACCCGCGCTCATCAACGAGTCCCACAGTCCGACGGCATACTCGCTCGGGCAGTAGAGCTCCCAGCCGAGTTCGCCCACGAACGTGACGCGCACGGCGAGACACGGCACCGCGCCCACGTTGATCTCCTTCGCGCTCATGTAGCCGAAAGCCCCGTGCGAGAGGTCCGATTCACTGAGTGGCTGGAGGATCTCTCTCGCGCGCGGTCCCCAGAGAGCGAAGCACGCGTACTTCGACGTGACGTCTTCGACGACAACCGTGTCGTCCTCGAGGTGCTGGCGAATCCACGCGCCGTCGTGATTCCCGAAAGCCGTACCGGTCACGAGGCGAAAGCGGTCCTCGGCCAGTCTCGTCACGGTGAGGTCACATTCCACGCCACCGCGCGGGTTCAAGAGTTGCGTGTAGGTGACCGCACCGACTCGGCGCGCGACACTGTTGGCGCAGAGCCGCTCCAAGAACGCGGCCGCGCCCGATCCGGTGACGTCGAGCTTGGAGAACGAACTCTCGTCAAAGATCGCCGCGCTAGTGCGACAGGCGAGGTGTTCAGCGCCGATCGCCGGTGACCACAGCATCCCGGCCCATCCGTCGGGCCTCGTCGACTCGTCGCCCGAGGAGGCGTTGGATTCGTACCAATTGACCCGTTCCCACCCGGACTTCTCGCCGAAGGCCGCGCCGAGGTCGCGGTGACGCGCGTTGACCGACGAGACCTTGAGCGGACGCCCGGCCTGGCGCTCGTGGCCGGGGTACTTGACGTCGTAGTACGTGGCGTAGATCTCGTCGGTGCGAATCAACGTGTAGTCGCGACTTCGGTACTGCGGGCCGAAGCGCCGCGAGTCCAGGGCCCACGCGTCGAGGCTCGGCTGGCCCTCGATGACCCATTCGGCCATCAACTTGCCCATGCCCCCGGCGCCGGCGATGCCGTGCGCGCAGAACCCGGCCGCGACCCAGAACCCGGCGACCGTGCTCTCACCGAGGATGAACTCGCCGTCGGGCGTGAAGGCCTCGGGACCATTGATCAACGTCACGATCTCGGCGTCGGCCAATTCGGGCACGCGCGAGATCGCGGCCTCGAAAAGCGGCGCGAAGCGGTCCCAGTCCGGCTCGAGGAGTCGTGAGTTGAAGTCCGCGGCGATACCGCCGAGTCCCCATACCGAGGGATTGCGCTCGTAACCGCCCACGACGAGTCCACCGCTCTCGGCGCGAAAGTAGACCAGCCGAGCGGGGTCGCGCAATGTCGGCATGTCGCGCGACAGCCCCGTCGGCTTGGTGATCGCGTACTGGTGCGCCATCGCCACCAGCGGGACGTGCACGCCGGCCAACAGACCAATTTCGTGGGCGTAGATGCCGCCGGCGTTGACGACGTACTCGCACTCAATCGTTCCCTGGTCCGTTTCGACGCCGCGCACACGATTGTTCTCCACGCGCACGCCCGTGACTCGCGTGTTCGTGAGGATCGTCGCGCCCCGTTGACGCGCGCCCCGCGCCAACGCGAGCGTCAACTGACTCGGATCGACGTAGCCGTCCGACGGCAACAGCGCCGCGCCCAGCACACCCTCGGTCGACATGGGCGGAAACATCGATTGGGCTTCGTCGGCCGAGACGAGGTGCAGCGGCAGCTCGAACGTCTCGGCCCAGGCCGCCTGGCGTTCGAGCTCTTCCATGTGCTCTTTGGACGAGGCGAGGCGCAACGAGCCGACCTCGCGCCAGCCCGTCTCGAGCTCTACCTCTTCACCCAAGGTTCGGTAGAGATCGACCGAATTCATCATCATCTGGGTGAGCGAAAGCGAGTTGCGGAGCTGTCCCACCAGTCCGGCCGAATGGAAGGTGGAGCCGCTGGTCAACTCGGAGCGCTCGACCAGCGCCACGTCGCTCCAGCCGAGTCGCGCCAGCCAGTAGAGGATCGAACAGCCCCCGATTCCCCCACCAATCACCACCACGCGTGCCCTATCGATCATGTGTCTCCTCGCGCGCGTCGTTGGCTAAACTGTCTATACCAAAAACGGTTGACGTGGCAAGTGAATACCGCCCGTTACTCTGCTTTGAGAGGATTAACTGTGCCGCCAAACTCCAAATGGCCCCCGAAGATTTCGCGTTCCAAAGGGACGCTTCACACCCAGATCGCCAACGCGGTCGCGTCCTCGATCACGCTGGGCCACTTTCGAACCGGCGACCGACTCCCACCGGAACGAGAGCTCGCCAAAGAGTTCGGTGTCAACCGATTGACGGTGCGTCAAGCGCTCGCCGAACTCCAGATTCGCAAACTCATTCATCGTCGCACCGGTCGCAACGGCGGTACCTTCATCGCCGAGCCGGTGATTGAGTACGACCTCACAACGTTCGCCGGATTCTCCGAACAGGCCCGCCGTCTGGGTCACGTCGCCGGCGCAAGGTTGTTGCGCACTGAGCGGGTCGCCGCCGACGCGTCGACCGCTGACGCGTTGCAACTGTCTGAGGGTGCCGAGGTTTACGAGATTGACCGACTGCGTTTCGCCAACGACCTACCGGTGCTGCTCGAACACTCGAGCTTCCCGGCCGAGCGATTCGCCGGGTTGCTCAGCGAACCACTCCACGGTTCGATCTACGAACTCCTCGAGCGGCGCTACGACGCTCGCCCGGTGCGGGCCGTGGAGCGAATCTCACCGATCGCCGCCAACGCCCGAACTGCTCGTCTGCTCGACGTCACCCGAGGCACGCCTTTGCTGCGCGTCGAACGAGAAGCGTTCGACGTGAACGGCGTACCGGTCGAGAGCGCGACCGACATCTTGCGCGCCGACCGCAGCCGCACGCTCGTATGGTCCTTCGAGCTACCGCCGAAGTAACGGCCCCCAGATTTATTAACTCATGACCTCATCCGGTGGCAGTGACTCCGCCGGAATGACCAGTGGACCCGTCTCCGACGGCCTGATGATCTCCACCTTGGGCTTACGGACTTCGGCGAAGAAGTAGTAAAGAACACCAACGATCAAGATGACCCCGAGCACGGTGTAGAGGATCGGTACTTTGTTCAATTCGCCAATGCCCGTGCTGAGCGCGCCGAGTGTCTGATTCGGCGTCGGGTTGCTCGCCGGTCGGGGCCACGCGAAGTTGACCAGCATGGAACCACCCCAGAGCAGTGCCAGGACGTTGACCGGAATCCCCCACTTGCCCAGTGAGAACGGCGTCTTCTCCCTCGGCCAACCCTTGAGACGGGCCCTCAGGACCGCCAGGTTCCCGAGGAAGTAACTGAGGTAGATCATCCCCGTCGCCGCGATGGCGATGATGCCGGCGCCGGCGTACTTGAACAGCGGGATTGCCGCCAAGATCGCCACCGCGATGCAGCAAAAGATTGGCGTGTGCAAAGTGGGGTGCACTCTCGACAACGTGGCCGACGCCGGTAGACGATTGTCGCGCGACATGCCAAAGCACAGCCGGATGGTTGCCGTCATGATGGCGAGGCAGCACACCAGAATGGCGGCCGACACGACCGCGAGATAGATGATGGCGTAAGGCTTGGAGAAATTCGATTCGATGATGGTCGCCGGAGTCCACGATCCGGCGATTGCCGTCTTGAGATTCGGAATCGCCATCAAGATCGCGACGAGGAAGATGCCACCGATGACGAAGGCACCGGCGACCGAGGAGAGTACGGCCTTGGGCGCGGCCCGGCGCGGGTCCTTGGTCTCCTCGGCGAGCGTGGACGCGGTATCCATCCCATAGATCACGAAAAGGCTCATGAACATCGCGAGGAAGAACGAACCGAAGCCGACGTGCAGGCCGCCGCTGTTGGTAACGATGGAGATTGACTGGTGACGGTGCACTATCAGCATCACCACCGAGAAGATCACGAGGCCCACAATCTCAAAGAACACGCCGGTGTTATTGACAACTGAAACGACCTTCACGCTGTAGATATTCAATACGGTGATGACGATGAGGGTTATGGCGGCGACCCAAATCTGGTCGTGAGTCGCGGTCGCGTCGAGGTGCCAACCCATCAGGTTGACCATCGGCAAGATCGTGAGTGGCAGCGTGACGACCACCGCCGTCACCGTGAGGACGCCGGCGAAGATGTAGATCCATCCGGTGAACCACGCGTACGGCCGACCGGCCAGATACTTGGTCCACTGGAAGACCGAGCCAGCGACCGGGAAGTGGCTCGAGACCTCAGCGAAGTTGAGGGCCACCAGCATTTGGCCGAAAGCGACGATTGGCCAACTCCAGATGAAGACACCACCGAGCGTCGTCAGTCCGAGTGCGAAGAGGGTGAAGATACCCGTCGACGGTGAGATATAGCTGAAGGCCGCGGCGAACGAACTGAAGAATCCGAGCGTCCGGTGGAGTTCTTGTTTGTAGCCGAATCCGGCGAGGTCCTTCTGGTCGGACTCACCCGAACCTACGCGCCCAGTGTCGGTTTCATCCATATCTATCCCCCCGATAGCCCGGGCGCAATTGCCCAGTGAGCGGAAAATTATCAGATGAAACCTAAATTGTCTAGACCTATTTCCGCGAACTCGGTTGCCAATGATGGCTTTGCGTTCGAATGGGGCGAACACCGGGGTTCGCTGACGGACATCACGCAAGGTTGTCGCATTCGAATGTCGAATGCGCATCTCAAGACAGCTTGAGCTCCTGTCGATAGACGCGTGCGGAACCTTGGCTCACAATCGTGGCCGCCAATGCCCTGAAGGCGAGTGCGACTTCACTCTCGGGATCGTGAACCACAATGGGCTCGCCGACGTCACCTCCCTGGCGAAGTTTGGTGTCGAGAGGTATCTGTCCCAACAGCGCGATGCCGAGTTCTTGGGCGAGTCGCGCGCCGCCACCGGCGCCGAATATCTCGTAGCGCTTGCCGTCGTCGCCGGTGAACCAACTCATGTTCTCAATCACACCGCGCACACTGAGCTTCAGTTTGCGCGCCGCGTACGCCGAACGTTGCGCCACGCGTTGCGCGGCCGCCTGCGGTGTGGTCACGACGTACATCTCGATGCGGGGCAGCACTTCGGAGAGCGTCAAAGCCACGTCACCGGTGCCGGGGGGCATATCGATCAACAAGAAGTCGGGCTCGTCCCACCACGCCTCGGAGACGAGTTGCTGGATCGCCTTGTGCAACATGGGTCCGCGCCAGATAACCGGTTGTTCGTCCGGTACGAAGTACCCCATCGACACACAGCGCACGCCGTGGGCGAGCGTCGGAATGACCGTGTCGCCGAGGACGATCGGATCGTTGACGGCACCGAGCATCTTCGGCAAGGAGAAGCCGTACACGTCGGCGTCGAGGACACCCACGTCGTGACCACTCTGGGCCAGGGCGATCGCGAGATTGACGGTCACCGAGGACTTGCCGACGCCCCCCTTGCCCGACGAGATCCCGAGAATCCGCGTCTTGGAGAGCTTGTCGAGGAACTTAGGGGGTGTGTCTCCGTGGGCGTGCTCCCCGGGTCCCGGATCGCCGGCCATGGCGCCTCGAAGGAAGTTGCGCAGCCCAAGGAGTTCCTCTTCGTCCATGGCCCGAACCACCACGATGGCCTCCGGGACGATTTCTTTGATGGAACCTTCGAGCAGCGCGAGATTGGGCCAACTCGAGACGGGAAGGACGAGCTCGACTTTCAGTGAAGTGCCGACTTCCACTACTTCACCGAGGAAACCCAATTCATCCAGCGTGCGAACCAGTTGTGGCTCGACGATGGCGCTGAGTTCGCGGTGGTGCGGACTGTTTGGTGTCACAAGATTCCTTTGAGAGGGCCATTAGAGGCTACCGGCGCGAAAGACAAAGGCGGTCCTAGACTTTCTACGTGTCAACTTCGATTAACGAGAACGATCTCGATCCGGCCTTCTTCACGGCCAACGTCACGAGTTTGACGCACTCCTTTGGCGATAACACCCGCCGCAAGATCTACCTCTACCTTCGTGAGAACCCGGGCGCGACGGCGACCGAACTCTCGAAACACTGCCTGGTGCACGCCAATGTGGTGCGCCACCACCTCGAGCGGCTCACCGAGTCGGGTTACGTCACCTTCGACAACGTCCACAAGACGACCGTCGGCCGACCGGCCAAGGGATATCGCGTCCTCGACGCCGGAGTCGTCATGGACGGCTCGATGCGCCGAGACGCGCTTCTGGTGGCGCTCTTGGAGATGGCGCTCGAGCGCCTCGGCCCGGAGGCCGCAGAGTCCATGTCCCACGACGTCGGCGTTGAGTATGGACGAACCCTGGCCGGTACCGTCGGCTCGGGAGAACCGAATCCGACCCTCAAGGCCGCCATGGAGTCAATCGCCGGGATTCTGACGGCCCACGGTTTCGCCGCGCGCGCCGAAGAGCACAATCTGGAACAGTCCGTCGTATCGGACAACTGCCCCTTCGGCACCGCCGCCCAGCATCACCCGGTGCTGTGCGCCGTCGACCGTGGACTCATCTCGGGCATGCTTGATGGCCTCGGGGCCGAACGACGCAACGTAACGCTCACGTCACGGGCCCGTGGCGACGACGCCTGTCGCGTGACCGCCTGACGCTCAGTCACCATTCGCAGTCGTCGCGTTGAACTAACAGTTGGGACGTGGCGTGATGGTAAGGGTGTCGATCGGCACGCTCACGGTGTGTCGAAATCCCTCGAACGTGTACTCGACTGGCAGGCTCTTGTAGGTCGTCGCGTTATTCGAAGCTGATGCCGGCACACACTGTTGATCCCAGTGCACGACGAGTTGAAGCTGACCTTCACTGGCGAGGGTCGTTGCTTTAAAGGGAGGCCCGCCCTTGTAGCCGTACGTGCCCTGCGCGCTCGGCTTCGAGTCGAAATAAGCCCGCACATCTGAATTCCCCGAGGCGTTCGCCGGTGCCAAGACCTTGTCGATCGTCACCCCGAAACGCTGATCGTTGTTAAGCGTGACGATGACCTCGACGTGGAACGTTCCGCTCGGCTCGGTCCATACGACGGTGTCGTGGGCGCCGCCCGCGATTCGGTTGGTCGCCAGCGGGCCGTTGGACGCGAGAATCTGCGAACCGTAGCCGCCATTGAAACTCTGGGAGAGCGGCTGATAGTGACTCGCCGCGAAGTACAGCGCCCCTCCGACAGCGACGATGACGACGACGAGGGAGACCACCAGGATCGGCCAACGACGTCTCCTTCGTGGCTCTTCAGACTCTTCGATCTCGCTGGCGTCGTGATCGACGAAAGGATGATCCATCGAGTGTTCGTCCACGGCCCTCCGCGCTTGATCGTTTCGTGCTTTGAGAATCGTAGCGATGAATGGACCCCGCCAAATGTCGACTCAGCGCTTGGCCAGAATGGAGTTCACGCGCTGGGTCGTCGCGAGCAATTGCGGCACCAGCTCCTCGCGAAGTTCCTTCAGATTGGTGCGACCGACGGGCGTCGAGATGTTGATCGCGGCCACCGTGCGCCCGGTCGAGTCACGTATCGGCGCCGCGACCGCGCGAAGGCCGATCTCGAGCTCCTGGTCGTTGAGGGCCCAACCCCGTTTGGCGACCTTTTCCAGTTCGCTCAAGATGTCGCTCTCGCGGTGCAGCGTGAATTTCGTGAGCGCCACTAACGGTCGATTTCCGAGGAGTCGTCGCTGCTCGGCGACGGGCATCGCCGCGAGCAGCACTCGACCGGTCGACGTGCAATACGCCGGCAGTCGGCTACCAACCGAGAGTGACAGCGTCATGATGCGCGACGCCGCGACGCGGCTCACGAAGACGATGTCTGATCCGTCCAGCACCGAGACCGAGACCGACTCGCGCACCTTGTCGCTGAGGTCTTGGACGAAGGGCTCGACGATGTCGCGAAACGGCAGCGACGTGAGGAACGAGTACCCGATATCAAGGATTCGGGGTTGCAGGAAGAATTCGCGTCCGTCAACGCCGACGTAGCCCAAGGCCTCCAGGGTGAAGAGCAGACGGCGGCACGACGCCCGGCTGTAGCCAGTGCGCCGGGCGACCTCACTCAGCGACTGACGTGGGCACTCTTCGTTGAACGAACGAATCACGTTGAGCCCTCGCTCGAGTGACTGCACGAACATTCGGTTGCTTTCTTCCACTGCACCTCATCCGTTGACGGCACTTCTCTTCAAGCAGTGAATGTTCGCATATCGAACAGGGCGGGTCAATTGCCGTACTGATGCGACCGTGCGCTGGCCAGCGCACTCAACGTCACCGTGGGTCGAGGACTCAGATTCCATCGAGTACTGACCGAAGCGCCTGCGCGTACTCGTCGAGCGCCTCGCGACCGCGGGACGTGAGCGCCGCCGACGTGCGCGACGCGATACCGGAACCGGTCTTGTCACTCTTCACGTAGCCGGCGTCTTCCAACTTGCGCAAATGGGTGATGAGATTGCCCGACGTGAGATCGATCATCTCTTGGAGGCGAGTGAAGGAGAGCGTGTCACCTTCGTGCAGGGCTGCCAACGTCGCCACAATCCGTAGCCGCGCAGGCACGTGGATGAGCGGATCGAGTTTGACGTCGCTCATCGAGATCGACGCTGGTAGAGCTTGACCGCCGCGCAGCTAAACAGGACGACGCCACTGCCCAATCCAGCGATAAACCACGCTCCCGCGGGGCCGCCGAACGCCGCGCTCGCGCAGACGTTCCCTCGAATTATGGACCGCCGAGTCCCAACTTCTTGAGGAACGGCTGCGCGATCGCCATTTGGCCGACGGACGGCTTCAACTTCAAGAACTCTTCGAACTCGGTTTTCGCGACGCGTTGATTGCCCGGCGTCGAGTCGGCGACGATGGCGAAGTAGAGCCGGGGAGCCGACTGTCGCGGGGCCACGGCGATAGCCTTTTCCAAATCGCGTATGCCAACTTCGACGACCGAGGCCTTCTTTGCGGCACTGCCCGCCGTGAAGTCGAGCCATCCACTCTGCGTGAGCGCCGTCACGTTCTTCGGATCCAGCGTGAGGACCTTCGCGTAGGCGTTGAGGGCCGTGACGTCTTGGTTGTTGGCGACGTCAACTTCGGCCTGGGTCAGCAGTCGGTCGATGGTTTGTGCGCGCGAGAGCCTTATGCCGCCGTCGCTGGAGTTCCCGGCCTGACGCGGTGATGTCGCCGACAAGAGCGCCCAGGTCACGACGACGGCGAAGCAAACCAGTGCCAGCACCAGCCATCGGACGCGTCGCGTTCGTCCTCGGACGTGCGTCGCGTCAACGCTCACCATCAGGGCACCGAGCTCGTCGCGCGCGCGCTCCAACTCGGCGCCCTCGCGACGTTGAATCGCTTCGAACTGACCCGAGGAGAGTTCGCCGGCGTCGCGCTCGCCTAACGCATCGCGCAATGACGCTTCGCGGAGTCGAATCTCGTCGTGCAGTTGTGCGGCGTCGCGCTTCATCGTCGTCTGACCAAACGCACGGCCGCGACGGCCAACGCCAATAACGCGGCCAGTGGCACGAGCCAGAGCAGTACTCCGAGTCCGGAGGTCGACGGGCTCAACAGGATCGAGGTTCCGTAGGTCGCTTCTAACGACGTCAGGATCTTGTTGTCGGACTCGCCTTCTCGCACCCGACGCGCGATGTCGTGACGCACGGCGATCGATGAAGTGGCGTTGCTCTGGGCGACCGACAGGTCATCACAGGCCGGGCACTTGACCAGCGTCTCGAGGTGGGCGATGCGTCCTTGGGTCGACGCCGAGCTCGGCGCTTCGAGCAGCGCGACGGCGAGGACGCAGAGAAACGCCAGGGACCACAACCGAAAGGACTTCACCACGTTCACGAGGACACCCGCGCCACCACGGCCGCCAACTGTTTGGCCGTGGTGGCCCCGAGGAGCGTCGCGGCGACGCGACCTTGGCGATTAATCACGATCGTGGTCGGTGGTGAGGTGACGCCGTAACTGTTCGCGATGATGCCCTCGGGGTCGATGATCGAGGGATAGAGCGAGCCGTAGTGCGCCGCAAAGGCCGTCGCCGACGAGACCGTGTCATTGAAGACGACACCCACCACGACGACGCCATCGTGGCGGACGCGCCAGGCGTAGGTCGAAAGTTCCGGGGCCTCTTGGATGCAGGGCCCGCACCAGGACGCCCAGAAGTTGACGATCACGATTTTGCCACGTTCGCTTCTAAGCGAGAACGTGCCGCCGCCCAGCTCGTGGCCCTTCACCGACGGCGCGAGTTTGCCCAGCAGCGGGCTCGGCGCCACGGTCGCGGGGCCGACCGGATGGCGGGTCGCGAGGAACCCCGAGAGGGCGATCACGATCGCCAGTACCGCCAGCGAGATGATGGTCACCGTGCGCTTCACGCGTCCACCTCATCCCCGTGACGTCGTCGCACGAAGGACAACGCCGATCCGACGCCGAGCAGCAGTCCGCCGATCCAGAGCCACGCGAGCAGGGGCTCGACGGTGACGCCGAGCACGACCGATCCGGCCGGGAGGTCGCCCTCGACCTGAGCCCCGGAAGCCGCCCCATTGCCGCCGACGGCGTCGAAGGTCACGTAGACGTCGCGCGCGAGGTTGGAGTCGATGGCCGGGGTCCCGACCGGTTGCGTGCTTCGACCGTGGTAGGTCGTGATGGCGGGAAGCAGCGCGTGGTGATCGACGTCGACGCGCAACTGCGTCGCGGTCTCGAGTGGGTCCTTCACGGTGCGAAAGCCGCGGAACGTGACGAACTGACCGGAGACGACCGTGCTCTGTCCCGTGGCCAGCGTCACTTCGCTACGCGTGGTGTACGACGTCGAGGTCACGATCGCGAGCGCCATCACGACGACCCCGAGGTGCACGACCATGCCCCCGGCGCTGGGTCCGCGCAGCGCGTCGTACCATCGCTGACTGCGACGCCGGGCCGCGACGAACGCGCCTCGGAGCGTGCGAAGCGCCGCTCCGGCGGCGGCCGTCGCGAGAAAGTACGCCAGCAGCACCATGGGACGACGCACGCCGGAGAGAATCAACGCGACGTCGACGAAAAGCGACGTCCACGCGCTGAAGCGAACGCGCGACCACAACACGCTCGCGTCGAGGCTGCGCCAGCCAACTAACGGGGCGAGGGACATCAGCACGAGCAATGCGATGCTCATCGGCACCGCCACCGTGGCGAAGTACGGCGTGCCGACCGTCACCTGACCGCCGTTGACGGCTTCGTAGAGCAGCGGGAATACCGTGCCGAGCAACACGACGACCGCGAAGCCGACGAAGAGCACGTTGTTGGCGATGAAGAGACCCTCTTTCGAGAGGGGATGGTCCACGCCCACCGGCGATCGCAGCCGATCACCGCGCCAAGCGAGTAGCCCCACGCCGAGCGCGACGGTGACGAAGAAGAAACCGATCAACAGCGGACCGAGGGTGCTCGAGGAAAAGGCGTGGACGCTCTGCAAGACACCCGAGCGCGTGAAGAACGTCCCGAGAATGGTGAGTGAGAACGTGGCGATCGCCAGCGAGAGGTTCCAGACTCGAAAGAGTCCGCGACGGTCCTGCACGATGACCGAATGGATGTACGCCGTCGCGGTCAGCCACGGCAGGAGCGCGGCGTTCTCGACCGGGTCCCAGCCCCAGAAGCCGCCCCAGCCGAGCACCTGATAACTCCACCACGCGCCCAACACGATGCCGACCGACAGGACGCCCCAGGCGAGCACCGTCCAGCGGCGCTGCTCCAAGGGCCAGCGGTCGTGGACTCGACCGGTGATCAGCATCGCGATCGCGAAGGCGAAGGGCACGGTGAAGCCGACGAAGCCCATGTAGAGCAGCGGCGGGTGAATCACCACCAGTGGATTGTCTTGCAAGAGTGCGTTCGGACCGGCGCCCTGCAACACCTTCGCGCCGTTGTGGATGAACGGATCGGCCGGTCCGCACATGAGTCCCAAGAAAAATGCGCTGACGCCGAAGAGCACCACGCTGGCCCACGAGACCACCGGGTCCTCGGCGCGACGTCGGTAGTAGCGCAGCACCACCACGATGAGGGCGCACAGCAACAAGGACCACAGCAACAGGGATCCCTCGAGGGCCGACCACATACCGGTGATCGAATAGAGCAGCGGCGTGAAGGTCGCGTTGTTCTCCGATACGTACGCCAGTGAGAAGTTGTGGGTGATGAGCGCGAACTGCATCACCGCGACGGCACCCACGATCCCGACCAGCGACACCAGCGCCCAACGAAGGGAGCGCGACGGTCGCTTCGTTCGAAACGCGATCACTTGGTGGACGATGCCGCCGAGTGTGGCGAGGAAGGCGACGTAGAGCGCGACACGCCCGAGCCACGTGAGGGTCATCGCACGCTTCCGTTAGGCGCCTTCACCCGTTTCGGGTGTTGAGCGATGTACGTCGCGGTGTGCTTCACGAGAATCTGGGTGCCATCGAACGTGGTCGAGTGTCGCGTAGTGAAGTGTCCTTCGACGACCACGGGGATGTCGGCCTGGAACAGCTGCGGCGGCGTCCCGTGACTGATCACGTAGACCTGGTGGGTGCCCGATCCGGTCATCCAGAACGAGGCGCCCCGTGACGTGCGCGTGATGGTGTGGGGCTTCACGACGCCTTCGAGTCGAATCGTGGTCGTACCGATCTTGGCCCGACTGGCCAAGGCTTGGTCGACCGTGTCGAAGTAGTTCAAAGAGTGCAAGAGGCCCTGACTGAGCAGCGCCAAAATCGCGATCACCAGCACGACTAACACGCCGATGGTTCGACGTCGACTGGAGTTCTTCAACTTCGGTGGCGCGACGGGCGTGAGGTCGAGGTTCGTCTCAGTCAAGGTTTCGCCCTCGCCACCAGATAGACAGCGCGTAGAGCGCCAGCCCCCCAAAGGCGAAGGAATAACCGGCGGTGACGTAGTCCACTAGTGCACACCTTCGGCGCGACGTCGTTCCAACACGACTTCGAGCGTTTCGAAACTCGAGAGTTCGCGCTTCACTTCCAATCGGTAGCGCGCGCGTAGCAACCACCCGTAGGCGAGCGAGAAGGCGACGAAGCTGAGCAGCAGCGTCCAGAGCATGCTGCCGTGGACCTTGAACTGGCGGTTCGGTCCGAGCAGCGTCGCGCCCTGATGCAGCGTGTGCCACCACTGCACCGAGAAGTGGTCGATGGGCACGTTGATCGCCGCGATGATGGCGAAGACCGCGCTTCGTCGAGCGCGCAGTTCGAAGTCATCGTTGACCCGACGAAGCGCCAAGTAACCCAGCGCGAAGACGCCGAGGATCGCCGTCGAGGTGAGACGCGCGTCCCAGGCCCACCACACGCCCCAGGCCGGGCGTCCCCAGATCGATCCGGTGATGAGCGTGAGGATGATGAAGACGAGGCTCACTTCCATGGCGCAGTGCGCGACGCGGTCCATCACGATCGAGCGCGTTCGTCGCCACAAATACAGCGCGCTGGCGATGGTCGCCGTGCCGAAGGAGAGGTACAGCGCCACCGTGGCGATGGCCGGGTGCACGTAGAGCAGGCGCGCGAGGTTGCCCTGGACCTTGTCCGGGGGCGTGACCCAGATGCCCAACCAAATGGTGAGGGCCATGGTGACGATCGTCGCCGGTCCTAGTAGTCGTTGGCTGAGCTCTTTCATCACGATTCCTCGAGAACACCGTAAAGGAGAATCCCTAGGGCGAGGTATACGGCCAGCGCCACGACCGAGACGATCCACCACTCCAACAGGGCACCCCCGTGCAGGGCCGAAGTGAAGGAACGTTCCCCGGCGATGAGTAGCGGCGCAAAGGCCGGCAGGCTGAGGACGGGCAGTAGCGTCGCGGCGGCGTTCCCGCCGCTCGTGAGGGCCCCGTAGAGCGTTCCCGCGGTCGCGATGGTGCCTAGGGTGACGACGATGCTGGGTACGGCCGTAAGGGTGCCGTGAAGGGCCGTGTGCAGGACCACCACGCTCCCCGCGAGCAACACAATGGCGGTCAGCCAGAGCTCGATCGCGAGTGCCGCGGCCTTGCCCAAAAAGACTCCCGCGGGGTCCAGTCCGAGGGTGGCCACCGACGACCGGGTGCCGGCCGTCGCCTCGATCGCGTGGCTGCGATTGATCATCAGTAGGGCGACGAGGACGATAACCAAATAGAACAGGCCGGGCGCGGCCGTCGAGTGACCGGCCTGGTTGGGCCCGAGCGCCAGGCCACTCAACAAGAGCGCCATGACGCCAAAGGGGACGACCTGCCAGAGCAAGACGCGACTTCGTCGCTCGACGCGCAGGTCCTTGCCCGCGACGAGCAAGGCAACACGAATCACGACTCCCCCACGATTCGACCGCCGGACATCAGAAGCGTTCGCGGACGAAGTTGCGCGCTGCGCAGCGGATCGTGCGCGCTGACGACGACCGTGGCGCCGCGCTCCACGACCTCACCGAGCAGCGCGTCAAAGAACGTGCGGCCGTCGTCGTCGAGTGAGGCGTAGGGCTCATCCAGTAGCCACAGTTCGGGACGGCGAAGCAACAGCCAGGCCAAGCCGAGTCGTCGACGTTGACCGGCCGAGAGCTGCTTGGCGACGGTGTCGCGGCGACCACTGAGATCCACTCGATCCAATACGGTCGCCAGTTCGTCGAGTGGGCGCCCGAGCGCCTTCGCGGCGAAGGTCAGATTTTCGCTCACCGTGAGGTCGTCATAGAAGGAGCCTTCGTGGCCGAGCCAACCGACGCGACGTCGGAGTTGGCGCCGATCAACGGTCGTGAGATCGAGACCGAGGACCGAGCCCTCGCCCGCGCTGAGCCCAATCAAACCGGCGAGGAGACGCAAGAGGCTCGTTTTGCCCGCGCCGTTCGCGCCGACCAGCACCGTGAGCGAGGACGAGAAGAGTTCCAGGTCGACGCCGCTCAGAAGTGGAAAACCACTGGCCATCGAGACGGCGCCCCGCAAGACGACCGACGTACTTTCGAGTGCCGTCACGGGCCTACCGGGCCAGGGCGTCGATGTCCGCGGCCACCATCATCTCCACTAGGGCGTAGAAGTCGACCTCGCACTTCCAACCCAACTCCTCGTGCGCCTTGGTGGCGTCGCCGACTAACCGGTCCACTTCGGCCGGTCGGATGAACTTGGGATCGACCACGACGTGGTCCTCGTAGTTCAGCCCGGCGGCGTGGAAGGCCACTTCACAGAGCTCGCGTACCGAGTGCGTTTGGCCGGTGGCCACGACGAAATCGTCGGGGGTGTCACGCTGGAGCATCGCCCACATCGCGCGCACGTAATCGGCGGCGTAGCCCCAGTCGCGGTGCGCGTCGAGATTCCCGAGGTGCAGTGAACTGTCGAGGCCGGCCTTGATTCGAGCCACGCCGTGCGTGATCTTTCGCGTGACGAACTCGAGTCCGCGGCGCGGCGACTCGTGGTTGAAGAGAATCCCCGATGACGCGTGCAAGCCGTAGCTCTCGCGGTAGTTGACGGTGATCCAGTGGCCGTAGACCTTCGCGACCCCGTAGGGGCTTCGGGGATAGAACGCGGTGTTCTCATCTTGGGGCACCGTTCGAACGCGACCGAACATCTCGGATGAACTCGCCTGGTAGAAGCGGATCGTCGGGTCGACGATGCGAATGGCGTCGAGGAGCCTCGTGACGCCGAGCGCCGTGATCTCGCCCGTCAGGACCGGCTGCGTCCACGAGGTCTGCACAAAACTCTGGGCGGCGAGGTTGTACACCTCGGCGGGGCGAAAGTCACGCAGCACGTTGATCATCGACACCTCGTCCACGAGGTCGCCGGAGACCAGAGTGATCTCGTCCTGGATATGGCTGATTCGCTCGATCGTGAGCGTGGAGCTGCGTCGAATGAGCCCGATGACCTCGTAACCCTTCGAGAGCAGTAACTCGGCCAGGTAGGAGCCGTCCTGGCCCGTGATACCGGTAATAAGTGCTCGTTGGGCCACCGACAGTCCTCCAGAAAGGCACCGACCAGCGGTCCGCACCGAAATGCCACCTTACTACTGGTCGCAATTCTGACCCCGAGCCTGCCTAGCCTTAAGCGGTGGCTCGGATAGTCCTCGTCAGCTTTCGACTCGGCGGAACCGACGGCGTGGCCATCGAATCGGCCAAATGGATTCTGGCTCTTCGATCGCTCGGCCACAGCGTTCGCACCGTCGCCGGTGAAGGCGTCGCCGAGGTCATCATTCCGAGCCTGGCGATTGAAGCCACGATCACTACCTCGATTCAGGAGTTGGAAGACGCCTTCGCCAACGCCGACCTCGTCATCGTGGAAAACCTCGCTTCATTGCCGCTCAACCTTGACGCGCGCGAAGTCCTCTCCCACGTGTTGAAAGGTAGGTGTGCGCTCTTTCATCACCATGACCTGCCGTGGCAGCGCCCTCATCTCGCGCACCTCGAGGGACCGCGCGATGAGCCGCTCTGGCGTCACGTCACCATCAATGAACTCTCGCGTTTAGAACTCCGCGAGCGGGGTATCGAGGCCGTCACCATCATGAACTCCTTCGACTGCGAGCCGGTGCGAGGCCGACGGGACTCGACTCGGTTGACGCTCGACGTCGATACGCGCACGCTCATACTCATGCCGTCACGAGGACTGCCCCGCAAGAACGTTGCGGGCGCTCTCGCCTTGTGCGAGGCCCTCGGCGCCGTCTTCTGGCTCCTCGGACCGGCCGAGGACGGCTACGAATCGACACTCGAAGAGTTAATCGAGTCGGCCAGCGTCGAAGTACGACGGGGACTTCCCGAGGGCTTCGACGTCAACGACGCCTACGCGGCCTGCGACCTGGTGGTGATGCCCTCGACGTGGGAAGGATTCGGCAACCCGGTGTTGGAATCGGTGACGCATCGTCGCCCCCTCGCTCTGTACCCCTACCCCGTCGCGTGCGAGATCATCGACTTCGGATTCCGGTTCTTCGACCTCGGCGACGTCGTGGCCATCAAGTCGTTCCTCGAAAATCCGGACTACGAGCTGTACGCGCACAACCTCTCCATCGCGCTCGAACACTTCAATATCGCGTCGCTGCCCGCGCGACTGAGCGACCTTCTGAATTCAATGTCTATCCATTAGCGCCAACTATCCTCTAGCCATATGGTGATCCAGGACGACCGACCCCAACACGCTGAGCGTCGAGAACAGTTGCTGAGCGTCGCCACGTCACTCTTCGCGGAACGGGGATTTCAGTCGACCACGATGGACGACATTGCGCGCGAGGCCGGCTTCACGAAACCGATCCTGTACCAGTACTTCGATTCGAAGACCGACCTCTATCGCGAGATCGTGGCGCACTTGGCCGAGACGCTATTGGCGTCATTGAAGATCGCGGTGAGCGCCGCCGACACGCCGCGAGCGAAGATCGAAGTGGCCTTTCGCGTCTACTTCGAGATGGTCGTGAGTGAGACCGACGCCTTTCGTATTCTCTTCATCCACTCCCACGTAGGTGACACCGCCAAAGAGTTGCGCGCGCTGGAACTCGGACTCATCTCCTTCATGTTTCCATTCTTCGATGAATCCATGAGCGAAGATCATCGGCGTCAGTTGGCCGGTGGCGTGGTCGGTATCGCCGAAGGCGCGGCGATCGTGTGGCTGGAGCAACAAGAGTCGAAGGGCTGGCCGATACCGGCCGCCGGAGCAGCCGAGCGACTCGCCGAACGTTCGGCCACGCTGGCGTGGGGCGGACTTCGAACGGTCCACCAGGATTAGTCGACGCGTTCGGCCACGAGAATCGCAAAAGCCTGAGCGAGATCCCACAGTTGTCGGGCGCACGCGTCATAGGTCGGCTGGTCGGCGCCCGCCGGATCCTTGACGTCGAATTCCGACGAAGGCTCGTGTGAACTTGCCGCACGCAGTTGAGCCTCAAAGTTGCCATCCAAGGGAGCGAATCGCACGAACTGCGAGAGTTGCACCGCCTTGTCGGCGTTCGTCGCAAAGTTGGCTCGTACAAATTTCACGTTGTCGGCTTCGGAGGCCAGGATCACCTGCGCCCACTCGGTGTCGGCTTGGTTCAACTGATGGCTACGGTGTGCGCCGTATCGATGATCACCGAGTCCTTCAATTTTCATCAGCGCGTCACGCGTGCGCCCACTCATCGCCGAGCCTTCAGTCACGTGCGTTCCCGCCGTTCGCACGTGCCACTCATCGCCTTGGGCCCCGGCGAGCGTCGTGAGCATGTAGCCGAGCATCACCGAACGCGCAACGTTGCCGGTGCAGAGCGTGACGATGTTCAAAACGGTCCTTCCGGCCACAATCCTCCCTCACGTAGGTCGTAGCGTTCACCTAGAGTACGCAGTGATGGGCAAACAGCGGGGGAAGTTTGATCGTGGCGTGACAGTGGTCGAATCGTGACCCGCGGGACCGTGAACGCGCCGCGCCAATCAGAGACTCCCGAGGAGGCCCGTACGACCAGCGGCGCGAAGGCGACCGTGCGACTTGAACACGTGACCAAGGTCTTTGACGACGCTTCGGCCGTCGACGATCTCAACCTCGACGTCATGGAGGGTGAGTTTTTCAGCCTTCTCGGACCGTCGGGCTGCGGGAAGACGACGACCTTGCGAATGATCGCCGGGCTCGAGGATCCGTCTTCGGGTCGCATCATGTTGGGTGGCCGCGACGTGACCTACATGGCTCCGTATCACCGCGACGTCAACACGGTCTTTCAGTCCTACGCACTCTTTCCTCATCTCGACGTGTACGAAAACATTGCCTTCGGCCTTCGACGTAAGAAGGTCGACAAGGCGGAGGTGCGTCGTCGCGTTGGTCGGATCCTTGAGATCGTGGACCTGCCGGACTTCGAGCGGCGCCGTGTCAATCAGCTATCCGGTGGCCAGCAGCAGAGGATTGCTCTGGCGCGCGCGCTCGTGAACGAGCCCACCTTGCTGCTTCTCGACGAGCCGATGTCTGCCCTCGACGCCAAACTTCGTCACCAGATGCAGATCGAGTTGAAGTCGATTCAATCGCGCGTCGGCATCACATTCCTCTACGTCACGCACGACCAAGAAGAGGCGATGACCATGTCGGATCGGCTGGTTGTGATGCGCCACGGCAAGATAGAAGGCATCGGCACGCCGAGGGATGTGTACGACAATCCCACGACCGAATTCGTGGCCAAGTTCCTCGGAGCGTCGAATCTCCTGGCCGGCGTGGTGGCCGGTCGCCACGATGACGTGACGACGGTGACCCTCGATGATGGCGCGTCGTTGTCAGTACCGACTTCGCGACTGCCCGCTGGCGTGACGTCGACGACGGTCAAGGTTGGCGTGCGTCCCGAGAAGATCAGCATTGCCTCGTCCGAGAAGACGTCCACGCCGAGTCGCAACACGCTGCGCGGTCGGGTTCGCGTGTCGACCTTCACCGGCGTGGGCAATCAGTATCTTGTCGAGATGCCTTCGGGCGCCGACATCACGGTGTACGCACAGAACATCGGCGAAGAATTGGCTCCGCGCAGTGGGGACGAGGTCCTCTTGAGCTGGCCGGTGGAGCACACGTTCGCGGTGCGACCGACGGCGGACCTCGTCGAAGCGGAAGAATCGGAACTCTAGAGGAGGAGACATGACAAACAGCGATCACGAAGTGCCAGTAAGCGGAATGGACCCGTCTTTCTGGCGGGGGATGACCCAACCACGATTCTCGCGGCGACAGGCATTGGCGGCGACGGGCGTCGGACTCGTTTCTGTGCTCGCCGGGGGCATCGCCGGACCAATGTCGCCCGCGGGCGCCAGCGCTGCGGTCGGATCCCCTTCGTGGTGGAAGGGACAGAAGAAGCACGACGTGCTCAACTTTGCGAACTGGCCGTACTACATCGACGTCCTGGCCGGCAAGCACCCCTCTCTCGAACACTTCACGAAGACGACCGGTACCAAGGTCAGTTACTACGAAGTCATCCAGGACAACGCGTCCTTCTACCAGAAGATCCGCCCGTCGCTCGTCGCTCGCCAGTACACGGGCTACGACATCGTGGTGATGACGAACAATAACCCGCAGCTGGGGTACCTGATCGAACTGGGGTGGCTGATTCCCCTCGACCAGTCGAAGAGGCCGAACTTCGACAAGTACGCCGGGCCTCTCATCAAGAATCCCTCGTGGGACCCCAGCAACAAGTTCACGATGGCATGGCAGTCGGGTTGGACCGGGGTCGGCTACAACAGCAAGGTCATAAAGCATCCCGGCACGAGCATCGACCTCCTCTTCGATAAGAAGTATGCCGGTCGCGTCGGCATGCTGACCGACCTGTTCGAACTCGGCAGCGCCGGCCTGCTCGCCATCGGCGTCGAGCCAGCGACTTCCACCGAGTCGGACTGGGCTAAGGCCGCAAAGAAACTCCAACTGCAAAAGAGTGACGGCATTGTCGGCGCCTACTACGACCAGAGTTACATCGAGCACTTGAAGAACGGAGACATCGTGGTCTCCCAGGCCTATTCGGGCGACATCTTCCAGGCAGACCTCAACAGCAAGTACAAGGACCTCGCCTTCCTCCTGCCCGACGAGGGGGCGATGCTCTGGACGGACAACATGTGCATCCCCAAATACGCCGAGAACCCGGTGGACGCCATGACGGCGATGGATTACTTCTACAACCCCATGACCCAGGCCGTCGTCGAGTATTACAACGACTACATCTGTCCAGTGCCGGCCGCTAAGCTGCAGTTGCTCCACCCGACGGGCTGGGACAAGTCCGCGCTGGCATCTCTGAAGCCAGAAATCGGACTCCCGACGTCGGTGACCGCGGACTCGAACAGCGTCTTCCCCGACGCCGCCCGCGTGAAGGACTCGAAGCCGTACCGTGTCTTCAAGAACCAAGACGAGATCAACGCGTGGACCAACCTCTTCCTCCCGATCATCCAGGGAGCGTAAAGGGTCAGCGGCGCTTCGCCGCTTTCCGCCAGGGCCTCGCTCCGTACCTCCTGAGCCTGCCCGCGGGACTTTGGCTCTTGTTGTTGTTCATTGTCCCGCTCTTGATCATGCTGTCCATCACGCTCAAAACCTGCAATCCGGCGTCGGGGGCGTGCGTCATGACCTGGAGTTGGGGCGAGTTTCCACGCGTCGTGAGTCTCTATCACGCCCAGTTCGTCACGAGCTTGATCTTTGCCGGTGCTGCGACGGTGATCGATTTGGTCATCTCGTTCCCGATCGCCTACTGGATTGCCTTCTACGGGGGGCGCAAGAAGAACTTCTTCCTGATCATGCTGCTCGTGCCGTTCTTCGTGTCGTTCATAATCCGAACTCTGGTATGGGAGTTCATACTCTCGGATAACGGCATCGTCTTGCATTTCTTGAAGCACAATCACCTGGTCCCCGCCGGCTTCCACGTCCTGGGGACCGGGTTCGCGGTGATCGCCGGGCTGGCGTACAACTATCTTCCCTTCACCGCGTTGCCGATCTACGTGGCCCTGGAGCGCATCGACCGACAAGTCGTGAACGCCGCCTACGACCTTTACGCGAACCGACGCGTCACGTTCATGCGCGTCATCATGCCCCTGGCCGTTCCTGGAATCTTTGCGGCCTTCTTGTTGACGTTCATTCCCGCGTTTGGTGACTATGTGAATCAAGAGATCCTTGGGGGTACGTCGAACACGATGATTGGCACGGTCATCCAGAACCTCTTCCTGATCGACTCGGACTACGCCGGTGGCGCCTCGCTGTCGGTCGTATTGCTGGCCATCTCCTTGCTCGGCATCTGGTTGTACGCGCGGCTCCTCGGCTCGCGCACCATCGAGGAGTACCTGTGAGTGAAACGCCGATCGCCGACGGCACGACACAGCGACCGGAGCGACCGGAGCGACTGTCGCGGCGTCCGCGTCGACTCGGTCGGTACGTCCTGCCGACGTACTCGTGGCTGGTGATCGCCTATTTGGTCTTTCCGATCGCTGTCATGGTTGCCTACAGCTTCAACCGGGTGACATTCGGATTGCAGTTGGTGAGCTTCGCGTGGAACGGATTTACCCTTCAGTGGTATCGACAGTGGAGCAACGTCCCGGGCCTGACGTCGGCGTTTTGGTTGACCGTACGGCTGGCCCTCGTCAGCACGATCATCTCGACGATCCTCGGCACGTTGCTGGCGATCGCCCTCGTTCGCTATCGGCGACGAAAATTCCGCGGCAAAGGCACCATTGAGCAGATCCTCTTCTTGAACATTGCCGCGCCCGAGATCGTCATCGGCGCATCTCTGCTTGGACTCTTCGTCACGTTCAACCTTGCTCGAGGCTTCTTGACGTTGGTACTCGCACACGTAGCGTTCAGCATCGCCTACGTGACTGTCACGGTTCGGGCGCGGCTCGCTGGATTCGACCGCTCTCTTGAAGAAGCCGCCTACGATCTTGGCGCAAATCCGCTGTCGACATTTCGCCGGGTCACGCTACCTCTCATCATGCCGGGGGTCCTCGCCGGAGCTCTGATGGCCCTGGCGTTGTCGATCGACGACTTCGTCACGTCGAACTTCGTCAGTGGATCGAGCGTGCCCTTCCCGGTGTGGGTTTACGGGGCGTCGCGCGTGGGCACTCCCCCACAGGTCTTCGTCTTCGGAACCGTGATCTTCATGGTCGGTATTGCGTTTGCACTACTGAGCCTCGGAATTTCGAGAAAGAAGTCCTGACTCGAAGACGTCGCGTCGGAGTCGGTATCTCGGTACCTGAGTTCGCGGCTCGCGAACTCAGGTACCGATCGGTGATCGGGGTGTTGGTTAGGGACGTAACCATTTCGGCCAGCAGTCTGACGGTCGCGACGCCGTCACTGGCGCTTCGGTGATCAGGGCTGAGCGGCCAGGAAATGAAACGGCGAACTCAGCGACCGATCAATTCAGCGACGGCCTCAGCAAAGACCTCGGAATGGTGATCGATGTCGGGCGCTGTAGTGACCGGGCACATCAGAGCCATGTTATGAAAAGGCGTCATAAGGATCCCGCGGTTGAGTGTAAAGAGGTGCATGTACTCATCCAATTCACGGTCGGCCGCCGCCGCCGATTCACCGCCGTTGCGCGGTCCCGGACGGACGAAGCGGTACTCTGCGCGCGCCCCGAGTTGGGCGATTGACCAGGGCAAGTCTGCGTCAACAATGATCTGCTCGACGTCGACCGTGTATCGGGTGGCCATCTCTGTCATGTTCGCGAACGCACCGTCGGTGAGGACCTCGCCAAGAGTCGCTCGCATCGCCGCCGAAGAGAGCGCGTTACCGGCGAGCGTCCCGCCGACGCCGCCCACGTCACCGAGGCCGGCCGCGCCCGCGTTCTCGCGGGCCGTGCTGGCGACCTCCTCGGAAAGTCCGTAGGCGCCACAGGGGATGCCACCACCGATTGACTTTCCGATCACAAAGATGTCTGGCCGCAATCCGTCGCGAGCCGTCATGCCCCCGGGGCCAGCGGAGATCGTGTGGGTCTCATCGATCATGAGCAGTGCACTGTACTTGGTTGCCAATGCGCGCAGCCCCTCGTGAAAGCCCGGTGCGGGTAACACGATTCCGATGTTGGTCAAGGCCGGCTCCATCAGAATCGCCGCGACGTCGCCGTGAGCGAGCTCGCGCTCGACGGCCGTGAGATCGTTCCATTCAACGACCCGTGTCGTCACTCTCGGATCTACCCCCGGAGCGACGTTGTCCGGACGGCTCATGGGCTGGCCATCGGGCCCCACGATGACGAAGGTTTCGTCCACCGAGCCGTGATAGCAGTAGGAAAACACCAGCAACTTCGACTTGCCCGATGCCAGTCGAGCCAGCCGAATCGCCCAACGATTTGCGTCGGTCGCGCTCAACGTGAACGACCACTGCGGCAACCCGAAGCGCCTGGTCAACTCCTCGGCCACCCACTCCGCGTCTTCGGTCGGCAACATGGCGGAGATACCGCCAAGCGTCGCTATCCTTTCCGTTACCGCGCGCACCGTGGGCTCCGGCGAGTGACCCGCCATTGCCCCGGTGTCGCCAAGGGCGAAGTCGATATAGGTCAGTTCGTCGACATCGGTGATCGTATTCCCCCTCGCCGACGCGAGCGCCAACGGAAATCCGCCCGACCACTGAGTCATCCAGGTCATCGGCACCCGACCAAAGAGATGGTCGGCCCGCCGACGGACCGCTAAAGACTTGGGGTGCTCCGCGTGGAAACGAGTTCGCTCACGTTCGAGCAATCCGGTCAAACGAATCCGATCGACCACGGTAATGCACCCCACGATTCCTCTAATGCGAAAGCTATTTCGCACTTCACTTTGTAGGGGGCGACAATCAATGCTCAGCGGCCCGCCTGATTTTGAGATGATGGTACCACAGCCAAAATCTTTTGTTGGATTGTCGTCCCCGCTCGGTAAATGTCGTGAGCTGAGGAAGCGAGCTCTTGCTACCGGATGTGCACGCCCGAGATGGCGCGCGAAATAATTAGTCGCTGGATCTCACTAGTCCCTTCGAAGATCGTGTAGATCTTCGAGTCCCGGTGCCAGCGCTCGACCGGATAGTCGCGGATGTAGCCGTAGCCACCGAGGATCTGGATCGCCTCCTCGGTCACTCTGACGGCCGTTTCGCCGGCGTAGAGCTTCGACATCGAGCCCTCACCGTTGAGGAACGGCTGGCGCGTCGCGGCCATCCACGAAGCGCGCCATATAAGTAGTCGTGAAGCGTCGATGTGCATCTTCATGTCGGCCAGTTTGAAGGCGATCGCCTGGTTGTCGATGATCGCTCGCCCGAACTGCTTACGTTCCTTGGCGTAGTCGAGTGAGAACTCGTAGGCCGCCCGGGCGATCCCGAGCGCCTGGGCGCCGACGGCCGGCCGACTGGCTTCGAAGGTCGCCATCGCGGCCTGGCTCTGGGAGCGCTTGCCCTGGCGCGCCCGAGCGATCTTCTCGTCGAGCTTCTCCTTACCGCCCAGCAGACAACGCCCCGGGACGCGACAGTCGTCGAGGACGACCTCGCCGGTGTGACTGGCACGAATGCCCATCTTCTTGAACTTCTGGCCGAGGCGGATGCCCTTGGTGCCGTCGGGCACTATGAAGGACGCATGACCCCGACTGCCGAGTTCCGGTTCGACCGAGGCGACGATGACGTGCAAGTTCGCGATGCCGCCATTCGAGATCCAGGTCTTGGTGCCGTTGAGGACCCACTCGTCGTTGGCCTCGTCGTAGACGGCGCGGGTACGCAGGGAGGACACGTCGCTGCCGGCATCAGGTTCTGAGACCCCGAACGCCGCGAGCTTGATGTCGTCGGGCGTCCCGTAACACTGGGGCACCCACTCCATCACCTGCTCGGGCGTGCCGTTGGCCACAATGGCCGCCACGCCGAGCGAGGTGGCCATGAGGGCCATCGTGAGTCCGGCGTCGCCCCAGGCCAGCTCCTCGGTGGCGAGCATCAACGAGAGGCCGGTCTTGTCGGTGAAGGCGTTCATCATGAAGTCCAGCGAATAGATGCCGACCTTCGCCGCCTCTTGGATGAACTCCCAGGGCGTCTCTTCGCGCTCGTCCCATTCGGCCGCGATGGGACGCATCTGGTTGACGGCGAATCCGTGCACCCACTCCTGCATCGTCTTTTGATCGTCGTTCAGTTCCAACGAGAATTCAGCCATGACAGTCCTTCGAGATCGTCGCCCGTTACCCGCGAGTAACTCTCAAGTACTTTAGGTGAGTTAGTGGCGCAAATGAAAAACCGCCGCCCGAGGGCGGCGGTTCTCACTACTAGATGATTTGGTTAATTCAAGACGACGCGCTTGGCGAGTGGTCCGCGATCGCCCGGCTCGATGTCAAACTCAACAGTCTGACCTTCGACGAGCGTCTTACGACCTTCTCCTTGAATCTCCGAGTAGTGCACAAAGACGTCGGGCTGGCCATCGACTGCGATGAATCCCCAACCCTTTTCGTCGTTGAACCACTTGACGGTTCCTACAGCCACTGTGGGCCTCCTTGTTTCTTTTGGCACCGATTCGCACCGGTCCCGGAGGGAACCACAACGGCAACCTCAACCAACAAGCCTACTGGAGAACCGTTAGCCCACCAAATGTTTCTAGGGGCGTCGGATAAGCGTTCCATTCGAAGAGTCCTCGACCACCCAGCCCAATGTGACTAATTCGTTACGAAGTCGATCGGCTTCGGCCCAGTCCTTCGCGGCTCGCGCTCGGTCACGCCTCGTCACCAGGTCAGCGCTGATCGCGTCGACGCGATCTTCTTTGGAATGCAGTGAGAGTCCCAGTGCTCCAAAGAGCGCGTTAATCGCCAGAGCGAGCTGTTTGGCGTACGAAAGGTCGCCGACGTCGGCGGCCGAATTCGCGGCGGCCAGGGCGTCGAAGAGCAGCGCCACCGCGAGGGGCGTGTCGAGGTCATCGTCGAGGGCCTCGCCGACTTCCTCGAAAAGGGCCTCTCCGTCACCGACCCACCGGTGATTGGCGGCCACCTCGAGCGTGTCGCCGGCGAGGGCGGGCAGTTTGAATCGTCGCGCCAGGGCGTCGAGTCGGGCCAGAGCGCGCTCAGCGTCGGCGATGGTGGCCGGCGTGACTTCGATCGGCGAACGATAGTGCGAGCGAAGGACGAGCAGTCGGTAGGCCCGCGGGTCGGAGGTCTCGGCGAGGTGCGTGAGCGAAGTGAAGTTGCCGAGCGACTTGCTCATCTTCTCCTTGCCGACCATCACCCATCCGTTGTGATCCCAATGCAGTGAGAAGACGCGACCGGCCGCCACGGCTTGGGCTCGCTCGTTCTCGTGATGCGGAAATTTGAGATCGAGTCCGCCGCAGTGGAGGTCGAATCCTTCTCCGAGCAGTCCCAGTGACATCACGACGCATTCGGTGTGCCATCCGGGTCGTCCGTCGCCAAAGGGCGCCGGCCAACTCGGCTCGCCGGGTTTGGCGTTCTTCCACAACGCGAAGTCGAGGGGCGAACGCTTCTCGTCACTCGCTTCCACCCGGGCGCCGGCGCGCAGGCTCTCGAGCGGCTGACCGGCCAGCAGTCCGTAGTCGGGGACGCGCGAGACGTCGAAGTAGACGCCGTCACTGATCACGTAGGCGATGTCGTTCTCGAGGAACTCGCTGATCAGTTCGATCATCTCGGGGACGTAGTCCGTGGCGTGCGGCGCTTCGTCCGGGCGGGCCACCCCCAGTCGGTCCATCGCCTCCCACCATTGGCCCTCGTAGGTGGCCACGACCTCGCCGGTCGAACGGTCCTCTTCCAGGGATCGCGCGATGATCTTGTCGTCGATGTCGGTGATGTTGGAGACGTAGCGGACCTCGAGACCGGAGAACTCGAGGTAGCGACGCAGGATGTCGAACGCCAGGGCGAAGCGGCCATGGCCGATGTGGGGCACGTCGTAGACGGTGAGACCGCAGACGTACATCGACACCTGCCCCGGGTCCCGTAAGACGAGCGGCTCGATACGACCGGTTGCGGTGTCGTGGAGGCGCAGCACTCCGGTACGGTAACGCGACCATGGACGAGACCGCGACGACCGCTCCGTCCACCACGGGCCAGCGCCCGGCGCTCGAACGGGCCCGACCTCCGGTCGTGCCTGAGCGACCCTCACTCGACGGCCTCGAAGCCAAGTGGGCGGCGCGCTGGGAGGAGGTGGGGACCTACAGCTTCGACCGTACGGTTCCCCGCTCCCGGGTCTACGCCATCGACACCCCGCCGCCTACCGTGTCGGGGTCGTTGCACGTCGGCCACGTGTTCTCCTACACGCACACCGACACGGTGGCCCGCTACCGGCGGATGCGGGGCTACGAGGTCTTCTACCCGATGGGGTTCGACGACAACGGGCTCCCCACCGAGCGCCGGGTACAGCTTTATTACGGCGTCCTGTGCGACCCGAGCCTGCGGGCCGATCCCTCGTTCGTGGCCCCTGAGTCACCGGGAAAGCAGCCGGTGGCCATCTCGCGTCCCGACTTCATCGAGCTCTGCTCCCGGCTGGCGGCCGAGGACGAGAAGGCCTTCGAGAATTTGTGGCGGACATTGGGGCTCTCGGTCGACTGGCACCTCACCTACGCCACCATCGATACGGGCGCCCGGCGGGTGGCGCAGCGGGGCTTTCTGCATCTTCTGGCCCAGGGGCACGCCTACAGCACCGAGGCACCCACCCAATGGGATGTCGATTACCAGACGGCGGTGTCCCAGGCCGAGATGGAGGACCGGGAGCTTCCCGGCGCCTACCACCGGCTGCGTTTCGCCCGGGTCGACGGGGCCGGTGCCATCGAGATCGAGACGACGCGGCCCGAGCTCCTGCCCGCCTGTGTGGCACTCGTGGCCCACCCCGACGACGCCCGCTTCCAGCCGCTGTTCGGCACCGATGTGGTCACGCCCCTTTTCGGGGTGAAGGTCCCGGTGCTGGCCCACGAGCTCGCCGATCCCGAGAAGGGATCGGGCATCGCGATGATCTGCACCTTCGGCGACGTGACCGACGTGACCTGGTGGCGCGACCTGTCGCTGCCCACCCGGACCATCGTGGGAAGAAACGGCCGTCTGCAGCCCGTTTCCTGGGGGGAGCCGGGCTGGGAGACGGTCGACGCCGGCGCTGCCGCTGCCGCCTACGCCGAGCTCGCCGGGCGCACGGTGAACCAGGCCCGGACGCGGGTCGTCGAAATGCTCGGTGCCTCGGGCGACATGGTGGGCGAACCCAAGCCTGTCGTGCACCCCGTCAAGTTCTACGAGCGCGGCGACCGGCCCCTCGAGATCGTCTCCAGTCGTCAGTGGTACGTCCGGACGTTGCCGCTGCGCGAACGCCTGCTCGAGCGGGGCCGCCAGCTGCACTGGCATCCGCCGTACATGGTCCACCGTTACGAAGCCTGGGTGGAGGGTCTGAACAGCGACTGGAACATCAGCCGGCAGCGCTTCTTCGGCGTGCCCTTCCCCGTCTGGTACCGCGTCGGCGAAGACGGCACCATCGACCACGATCACCCGCTGGTGGCCGACGAGGCTCGTCTGCCCGTGGACCCGTCGAGCGACGTCCCCGACGGGTACGAAGAGGAACGGCGCGGCCAGGCCGGCGGCTTCGTCGGTGACCCCGATGTGATGGACACCTGGGCCACGTCGTCGCTCACGCCCCAGATCGCCGGGCGCTGGGTGGACGATCCCGAGCTGTTCGCGCTGGTCTTTCCCATGAATCTGCGCCCCCAGGCCCACGAGATCATCCGGACGTGGCTGTTCTCGACGGTGGTGCGCTCGGAGATCGAGCACGGGACCCTGCCGTGGACCGACACCGCCATCTCGGGATGGGTGCTCGATCCGAATCGGAAGAAGATGTCGAAGTCCAAGGGGAACGTGGCCACGCCGCTGCCGCTGCTCGAGACCCACGGATCCGACGGCGTGCGCTACTGGGCCGCCAGCGGCCGGCCCGGCGTGGACACGGCGATGGACGAAGGCCAGATGAAGGTGGGACGGCGTCTCGCCATCAAGATCCTGAATGCGTCGCGTTTCGCACTGTCGCGGATCGCCGGCGGCGAGCTCCCCGGGCCCGACGCCGTCGTCGCCCCTATCGACCTGGTCATGCTCGGTGATCTGGCCCGGGTGGTGGACGAGGCCACCGCCGCCTTCGAGGCCTACGACTACGCCCGCGCCCTGGAACGGACCGAGGCGTTCTTCTGGTCCTTCTGCGACGACTACCTCGAGCTGGTGAAGGGTCGGGCCTACGAGGATCCGTCGGAGCCGGGACCGGCCTCGGCCCGCGCCGCTCTCGGCCTCGCCCTCTCGGTGCTGCTCCGGCTGCTCGCTCCCTTCGTGCCTTTTGTCACCGAAGAGGTCTGGTCGTGGTGGCACGAATCCTCGATCCACCGGGCACCGTGGCCCGAGGCCGACGAATTCCCCCCCGGTGCCTTCATCGGCGTCGCTCATGAGGAGGCCGGAAACCACGAGTCCCATGACGATAGCGGCGCCACCGTGCTGTCCGTCGTCGCCGGGGTCCTCGGCGCCGTCCGCCGGGCGAAGACCACGGCCAAGCGCTCGATGCGCGCCCCGGTGGCCCGCCTGACCGTCGTCGACGACCCCGCTCGACTGGCTCTTCTGGCCCAGGCGGAAAGCGATCTCCGTGACGCCGGCGGCATCGTCGAACTCGTCACCACCCCCGGCCCCCCCGACGTGATCGTCGAGCTGGGCGAGGAGGAAACGGGCTGAACCGGCCCGCCCGTGGTCAGAGTTTCAGGACCTTCATGGCGTTGTCACGCAGGAACTTGGGCCAGACGTGGTCGCGCAGGGGAACGTCGGACAATTCCGAGAAGATGCGCTCGAGAGTGAGAGCCATGGGGAAGTAGCCGGCGTACATGATCTTGTCGGCTCCTCTGGTGTTGGCGTAGTCGATGATCGCCTTCGGGTAGTACTTGGGAGCGAAAGCACTGGTCGTGTAGTAGAGCCCCGGCCACTTGAGCATCAGCTTGACGGCGAGCTCCTGCCACGGTTCCGCCCCGTGGCGCATGACGATCCGCAGGTCGGGGAAGTCGTAACAGACCTGATCGAAATGCATGACGTCCTGACAGGCCGACGGCACGCGCGGACCGGCGATGCCGGCGTTGACGAGGATGGGGAGATCCAGATCCACGCAGGTCTGGTAGATCGGGTAGTAGCGCCGGTCGCTGACGGGCACCTGGGGGTTGCAGCCGGCGGGGAAGGTCGTCACCGCTTTGATGTCGTACTCGGCCTGTGCCTTGCGAATACGCCGGACAGCGTTGCCGATCTCGTTGGGGTCGATCTCGAGACTGGCTTTGAAGCGGTCGGGGTGCTCGCCCAGAGCCCGGTCGGTGATCTCTCCGGCCAGGCCCACGAGGCCGATGGCGACACCGTGGCGGTCCATCTCGCCCAGCGTGACCTCCACGGGGTCGATGTCCTCATCGATCTGGCCGGGATTGTCCCGGAACATGTAAGCGATGGGAGTGGCCATGGTGGCGCTCTCCTGGTCGCGCAGCTGGGGCTTCAAGAAATCGAAGCGCTTGCCCGCTTTGGCGCTCGGGAAGCCGATCATCAGATCGACGGCTCCGACATCGGTAGGCATGGCCACGGTGCTGATCCCCCTCGTCTCATTCTCTCGGCGCCGATCCCCGGCGGGCCGACGTCACGGTACAGGCGGCCGCCCGCCCCGGCAGATCGGCTTAGGCTCGGCCGGGTGTGGATCCTGTCGGACAGGGTCGATCAGCGAATACGACGAGGAGAAGTTCGTGGCGGTGGACGATATGGCGGGCAAGACGGTCGTCATCACGGGGGCCAATTCGGGAA
Organism: Acidimicrobiaceae bacterium; assembly: GCA_003167415.1. Lineage (GTDB taxonomy): Bacteria > Actinomycetota > Acidimicrobiia > Acidimicrobiales > RAAP-2 > RAAP-2. The sequence continues at coordinate 285,744 of PMTF01000009.1, forward strand.
TCGGCAAGGAGACCGCCGTGGCCCTGGCCCGGGCCGGGGCACGGACCGTGATCACGGCACGCCATGGCGGCCGGGGGCAGGAGGCCGTGGCCGACATCGGGACCCGAAGTGGCAGCGACGCAGTCGAGCTGGTCGTCTTCGACCTCTCTGACCTCGGCTCTGTCCGGTCCGGCGCCACCGCCATCCTCGAGCTCTGCCCGTCCATCGACGTTCTGGTCAACAACGCCGGCCTGGTCTTGTCGGATCGCCGGCAGACGGTCGACGGATTCGAGTCGACCTTCGCCATCAATCACCTCGGTCCCTTCCTTCTCACCCAACTACTTTTCAATCGCATCACCGCCAGCGCACAGGGACGGATCGTGAACGTATCGTCCACGGCGCATAACTCGGCGCGCCAGGGGCTCGACTTCGACGACCTGCAGTCAGCCACCGGCTACAGCGCCATGCGGGTGTACGGCAAGAGCAAGTTGGCCAACATCTACTTCACCACCGAATTGGCCAGGCGGCTGGAAGGAACACCGGCGACCGCCAATTGCCTCCACCCCGGGGTGGTGGCCAGCGGCTTCGGACGCGACAGCGACACGAAGGGGGTCGTCGCCTTCGGCCTGAAGGTGATCGAGCCGTTCGTGTTGTCGGCGGAAAAGGGGGCCCGGACCTCTGTCTACCTGGCCTCGTCTCCCGAGGTGGCCGGCGTGTCGGGGAAATATTTCATCAAGTGCAAGCAACACCGGACATCCAAGGCGGCCCACGACGAGAATGCGGCTCGGCGGCTGTGGGAGGCCAGCGAGAAGCTGATCGCCGAAGCCGGGGTGAATACGCCGACCTGAGCCCTGCGACCGGGGTTATCCCTCGGAGCTCCCCATGTAGGCGCTCATCAGGTTGTCCCCCACTTCGGCCGGCGTGCCCGTGCGGACGATACGACCATTCACCATCACGGCCACATGGTCGGCGATCGTCAGAGCTGTCTGCGCGAACTGCTCGACGAGAAGGATCGTGATGTCCTCCGACGCCACCAGCTGGCCCACCAGTTCGTAGAGCTCGGCCACGACCAGGGGAGCCAGGCCCATCGATATCTCGTCGAGCAGCAACAAGCGGGGATTCGTGAACAGCGCCCGGGCCAGCGCCAACATCTGCTGCTCACCGCCCGAGAGTCGTCCGGCCAGCTGTCGGCGACGCTGGCCGAGCACGGGGAACCGGATGTAGCTCTGCTCTTCGAGCTCGGCCGCCTTCACGTCCTTGCCGCGGTAGGTGTACATCAAGAGGTTCTCGGAGACGGTCAGGTTGGGAAAGATGGCTCTCCCCTCGGGAATGGCACACAGCCCCCGCCGGGCCAGCTGTTCGGAGGTGGCCTTGCCGATGTCCTCCCCGTTGAAGCGGACACTCCCCGCCGACGGGGACAGCCTTCCGCTCGTGACTTTGAGAAGCGTCGACTTTCCCGCCCCGTTGGGCCCGAGCAGAGCCATGACCGAACCCCGGGAAACGGCCAACGAGACGCCGTGGACGACTTCGATGCGGCCGTAGGCGGCTCTCACGTCGACGAGCTCCAGCATCAGAGCGCCGCCGTCGCGCTCGGCCACGACGGAAACACCCCGGCCCGCGGCCGCAACCGCCGGCGGCTCGGTATCGACCAGCAGCCCAACGGCAATCACCGGGGTGACCTCGGTCGGCGGAGGCTTCTCGGTGTCCACCGCGCCCAGATAGGCGGCCTGCACGGCCGGATCGGCCTGGACGGATTCCGGGCTCCCCGAGGCGATGATCTCGCCGTAGTGCAGGACGCTCACCTCGTGGCAGATGCTCATAACGAGACTCATGTCGTGTTCGACCAAGAGCACGGCCATGCCGTCGCCGGCCAGCCTGACGAGTACCCTCCCGAGCGCTTCGGTCTCATGCTGGTCCAGTCCGGCACTGGGCTCATCGAGAAGCAGGACGGTCGGCGTGGTGGCCATCGCCCGCGCCAGCTCGACCAGCCGGGCGAGGCCCGTGGGCAGTGAGTCGGTCGGCTCGTCGGCCACATGGGCGATCCCCACCTGCTCCATGAGGCACTCGGTGGCGGCATCCGGGGTCATCCCCGGCGGCAGGCGACGACGTTGGGTTTCGGCCGCCATCTGGATGTTCTCGCGTGTCGTCAGGGTGTCGAACAGCTCCAGGCGCTGGAACGTGCGGGCCATGCCGCGCCGCGCCCGGACATGCGGCCGGTTACCCGTGATGTCCTGGCCGTCGAAACGGACCCGACCACGGGTGGGGGGCTGGAGCCCGGTGATGACATTGAAGAGGGTGGTCTTCCCCGCACCATTGGGTCCGATGAGCCCGTGGACGGTCCCGCCGCTGACGGTCACGTCGACTTCGTTCAGGGCCTGGATACCGCCGAAGCGGACGGCGATCTGCTCGACCTTGAGCTCAGACACCGCCGCTCACCCCAGCGCCGCGCTGGGCGCGGGGGGTTGGTCGCTTTCGATCTCCGGACTCTCGTGTTGGAGGCGGCTGCGGCGACGTTCGAGGTAGTCCGACACGTCGATGAACACCTTGCCGATGCCGTTGGGGTTGCGGCCGACGGCCACGATGCCCACACCGATCAGGAGCTGCGAGAAGTCGTTCAGCTGCGGGATGTGCGTTCCGATGACGGGGAGCACGGCAATGAAGACGCCGGTCGAGACGGCCCCGGTGAGCACGCTCATCCCCCCGAGCGTCACCCCGGCGAAGATCAAGATGCTGTAGAGGAACTGGAACTGTGACGCTCCCACCGACGTGCTCAGGCCGCCGTACAGAGCACCGGCCAGCCCCGCCAGTCCGGCCGACAGTGAGAAGACGGCCAACTTTGTCACCGTGAGACTGAGACCCACCGTGCTGCACGCCGCCGGGGAGTCGCTCATGGCCACCAGACGGCGCCCGAACGGACCCCGACGCAGCGCGCTGACCCCGATAAGACACAGGGCCAAGACGATGCCGATGAGGATGTCGAACGACCGGTTGGTGGCGAAGCGGAGACCGAAGATGTCGGGACGCCCGACCGTGACGGCACCGGAGCTTCCGAAGATGGAGTTCGAGGTGAAGAACACATTGTCCATGAGCACGGCGAAGGCCAGGGTGGCCAGGGCCAGGTAGAGGCCGCGTAGTCGCAGGGTGGGCAGAGCCAGCACCGCACCCACCGCCGCGCACAGGCTCACGGCGAGGAGCACCCCGAGCACGGAGCCACCGCCGTCCACCCAGTGCATGGACAGCGCCCCGAGGCCCAAGAAGGTGTACTGGCACAGCGAGATCTGTCCGGCGTAGCCCGACAGCAAGGTGAGAGACAGCGCCAACATGGCCAGGACCAGCGCGTTACCCATGGTCAGGAGGTTGCTGCCCGAGAGCACGGTGGAGAGGATCACGACGATCACGATCACGAGGCCGGCACCGAAGAGTGTCGATTTCGCCCCGGGCGGTCGAGGTGAGCGCACGCGGACCACCCGGCCCACGGTCAAGCGGACCTCGGGAATGAACAGCAGAACCAGGAAGAGCAGGACCATGGGCAGCGCCGCCTGGATGTCCGAGACATCGCTGGCCGGCCCGTAGCCGACGACCAGGGAGTTGGCGATGCCCAGGATCATGGCGCCCAAGAAGGTGAGGGGAATGCTGCGCAGCCGACCCACGACGGCCGCGGCGTAACCGACGATGACCAATTCGGTGAGTTGGATGATCACCATGGTGGTGGGAGCGAGGAGGATCCCGGCCACGCCGGCGAACATGACACCGATCATCCAGGCGTACGAGGCGATGCGCCCCGAAGGCGCTCCCGCCAGGCGGGCGAGCTCGGGGTCGTCCACCACGGCCCGCATGGCCACGCCCGTGCGGGTGCGTTTGAAGAACAGCCGCAGGAAAACAGCGGCGCCCACGGCGATGGCGATGGTGATGACCTGCTCGTAAGAGAGATTGACGCCACCGAGGGACACCTGGTGGCCGTTGAAGAACTCGGGCATCACGTAGACGTTGGCCTGGTTCCAGATGCTGCTCGCCCCGGCCACCAGAACGAGGAGAAGTCCGAGAGTGACGGCCAGGCGGATGTTGGGCGACACACCGTAGAGAGGGCGCATGACGACCCGTTCCACGACGGCGCCGAGGATGGGTGCCACCACAAGCAGCACCACGGCCAGGGCAAGGAGAACGGGCCAATGCCAGCCCTGCCACAGTTGCCAGAACAGATAGGCGAGGCCCATGCCGAGCGCACCGTGGGCGAAGTTGAAGATTCCGGTGGTGTTGTACGTCACCACGAGACCGCTGGCGCTCACGGCATAGATCGACCCGGTGACGATCCCGGCGATCACCAGGCTGATGAACTCGCTCACAGCGTCAAGCCCCCTCGGTCACCGACGGGTGGCGCGCCACGCGGACGCGCCGTGATCGAGCACCCTACGACGACGGGGTCGGCCGGACCTCGGGCTTGAATCCCGGTGCCGGCAACTTGGCAGAACTGCAGATGAACCCGGTGGGGGGCGACGGTGCCACCCGCTTGATCTGCCCGTTCCGGACTTGGCTGAGGACGATGCAGCCGCCAGGAATGTTCTGCGCCGGATTCCCCGTCGTCAGAAGTCCACTGGCATCGAAACTGGTGACCTTGTCCAGCGCCGCCTTGAGGCTGGCACGGGTGGGTGTCTTCCCGGCGGCTCGCAAACCCTCTACGAAGAGCTGGGCGGCGGCCCATCCGTAGACAGCCTCCAAGTTGAACTGAGGACTCGCGTCGGCTTCCTTCATCCAATGGGTGAAGAGTTTCACGGCGGGCAGATTGGCGTCGGCGTCGAGGTAGAGCAGGTATCCGGTGTCCAGATACATGTTGTTGACGGCCGGGCCCCCCTCATTGACCAGTTGGTTCGAATAGGCGTCGCCCTCGACGTTGACGGGGTTGAAACTCTGCTGCTGCATCTCCTTGGCCACCGTTGCCGCGTAGGCATCGGGCATCTGCAGCGTGAAGAACATCTGGACACCCTTCGCCTTCATGGTGAGGACGTTGGCCAGGAACGTCGTCTGACTGGGGGTGAACCCGGTGGAATAGACGATCCCGAATCCCTGCGATTTGGCCGCCCGCTCGAAGGCCGTTTCCGAGGCGGCCGTCGACGGCGTGGCGTTGGCCCACAGGATCCCCACGTGCTTGATCTGCGTCGGGAACTTCTTTTTGAGAACAGTGAAGACGGTGAGCGGGTAGTCGTTGCTGGGGTTCGGAGCCGGGCTGTACGAGGTCGGGAGGTTCGACAGGCTCTGGTCCAACGGATAAGCCACGTCGGGCATGCCGGAGCTGGCGATGATCGGCTCCTCGGCGGCGTCGTCCAGTGAGAACCCACCGACCAGGGCGAAGTCGCTCTTGACCTGGGCCTGCGTTTCGTTGGCCACGATGCCGTCGTCGTATCCGCTGTCCTGGGCGTCGAGCTTGATCGTGCGCCCGTTCACACCACCCTGGCTGTTCACGTAGTCGAAGTAGGCCTGGGTGCCGTCCTTGGCCCCTTTGAACAGTCCCGGGATCGGCTTGGTGAGGTCATCGACCTGGCCCACAGTGACCTGGGTACTGGTGATCCCGGGGGACGTCCCACCGGTCGGCGGCGTGCTCGAGCCGCCCGCCGTGGTGGCCGTCGCCGCCGTGGTGGTGGTGGACGCTGCTTTTCCGGGGGTCGACGAGCAGGCGCTGGCCACCAGGGCCACGACCGAGATCGGCACGAGCAACCGGGCCCCTCTCACCGTGCGTCGGCGGCCGTGCCCACTACGTACGGCGACTGTTCGCTTCCCCTGCACATCGTCCACAATTCCCCCTCTGGTCTCCCCTGTAACCGGTCCATCACCCCAGGCCCGACAGCTTGGCACAGCGTCTCCTACCGTCCCCAGGCTGGTGGGACCGGCCCGGAGACGAAGGCAGAACACGTTCTAGCCGGAGCTGATGCTACGTCAGGAATCCGCTGGCTGCCTGGTCCGCCGAGGCGACGGGCGACGCCCCGGGGAGAGCGGGGCCGTCCTCGTCGGGGCGGAGCCGGGAGCGGTAGCGGACCCCTTCCAGAAAACGCACCACGGCGGCGACGGCGTGGGCGCTACGCACCGAAGGCAGGACGTCAAAGGCGTGCTGGGTGTAGGGAAGCTCGGCATAGAGGACGGGGGCTTTCGACGTCGCCCGGAGAGCCTCGACGAAACGTCGGGCCTCGGCCACGGGCACGAGGGTGTCGTGGGTTCCGTGCACGACGAAGAAGGGCGGGGCATCGGGATTCACCCGACACTGGGGAGAGGCGTCCTCGAAGATCTGCGGGTTGTCGTCGTAACGGCGCTTGAACACCCGCCTCTCCAGCAGGCTCATCAGGCCTTTGTCGTAATGGTCCGTCCCTCGGCCGGCGGTCATGTCGTAGACCCCGTAGAACGAGACACAGGCGTCGACTGCCGTCGGGGCGCCTTCGAATCCCGGTTGAAAGGCCGGGTCGCCCGGCGTCAGGGCCACCATCGAACACAGATGGCCACCCGCCGATCCCCCGCTCACGGCGATGAAGGCCGGATCTCCCCCGTAGTCGGCGATGTTCTCTCTCACCCAGGACAGGGCCTGTTTGCAGTCGACCAGATGGTCCGGCCACGTCGCTTTCGGGCTCAGCCGGTAGTTGATGGTGACCGTGACCCAGCCGCGCCTGGCCAACTCGTGCAGCAGAGGCAGCCCCTGCTCACGCTTGTCGCCGATCACCCAGGCCCCGCCGTGGATGTATACGAGGACCGGTCCTGCCGCCGGGGGGTCCACCCGGCGTCGGATGATGTCGAGCCGGTGACGGCGTGTCCCGTCGCCCACGTAGTCGATGTTGCGGACGACCTGCATGGACCGTGCCGGCCGGGGCAACGGGTAGATCAGCCGGGGGAAGCGCCACATCGTGTCGCGTCCGCCCCCGGGGACGACGAGATCCTCGATCGTCGGGAGTCCGAGCTCCTCTTCGGCTCCCACGAGGACACTCCCGGAGCGCCGGCCGATGCCGGCCAGGACGCCGAGACCGATCCACGAGGATGCCGCCACCACCAGTCCCACCCAGCCCGGCCACGATCCGAAAGCTCCGGCCACGGCGAAGAGGCCGGTGGCCGCCACCTGCCAGACGATGTGCCAGACGGGCATCTCGCCCGTGTACCAGCCGGCAAAGAAGCTCGGTACCAGGAGGAATTCCTGGCGGAAGGGCCTGAAGGCATTCAGCACCAGGACGGCGCCTACCAGACTCGATGCCAAGTACACCCAGGCCCACACCATGGGCACATCTTCGCCCAGCGCGAGGCGGCGTCGCATGGCGGGGGTCGGGCCCGGCGATCCGGTCCATCGGCCCGGTTCCTCCCGCCACCGAGGGCAGTGCGCCGACGGCCGTCTTTACGAGGCGCGGCGCCGCCCGCCGGAGACGGGGTGCGCGACAGTGCGCTCGTGGTCGAGAAGGCGCTTCTTGAGCTCAAGTCCGCCGCCGTAGCCGGTGAGACTCCCGTTCGCCCCTATGACCCGGTGACAGGGCAGGACGAGGGGGATCGGGTTACGTCCGTTGGCCAAGCCCACGGCCCGACACGCCTTGGGGTTGCCGACCCGGGTGGCGAGGTCGCCGTAACTCTCGGTGTCCCCGTAGGCGATATCGGCGAGTGCGAACCACACCCGGCGTTGGAAGTCGGTCCCCAACGGGTCCAAGGGCAGCGAGAACTCCAACAGGTCACCGGCGAAGTAGGCGTCGATCTGTTCGACCGCAACACGCACGGCGGCCGGACGACCCTTCCTGTCCGCAGCGAAGGCTCCCTCGTCGTAAGAGTCGGGCAGGTGCACGAAGTGTACGACCTCGTCGTCGCCTATCACCATCATCTCGCCCACCGGAGTGCCCATCACGGTCCACTCGTCGGAGGTCGCCAACTTCGCTGTCACAGTCATTTCATCTCCTTACATCCAGGGGAACCAACCAGTCCCGACCACAGGTATTGCAGGGCATAGGCGCGGTACGGACGCCACTGCTCGGCCAGCGCCAGCGCCGATCGCTCACCGCGAGGTAGTCCGAGACGATCGAGAGCGCGCCTCACACCCAGGTCGCCGGCCAGGAAGGCGTCGGGGTCTCCGAGAGCCCGCATCCTCACGTAGGCCACGGTCCAGGGACCGATCCCCGGGACGGTGAGCAACTTGGCGCTCACCTCGTCGCGATCGGCTCCCGGATCGAGAGTGATGTCGCCCCGGGCGAGGAGCTCGGCCACACGCAAGAGCGCTCGGCCCCGTCCCGTGGGCATGGGCAGGTCGCCCGGCGAGAGCCCGGCGATCACCTCCACGGTGGGAAATGCCCGTGTCACGGTCCCGACGGCGGTGGGCAACGGTTGTCCGTAGGAGGCCGACAGGCGTCCGGCGACAGTCCGGGCGCCGGGGACGCTCACCTGTTGGCCGATCACGGCCCTCACGATGAGCTCGTTGCCGTCGACGTGACCCGGGATGCGGATTCCCGGAACGGCAGCAACGGCAGTTCCCAGCACGGGATCGGCCCCAAGCACTTCGCTCACAGCGGCCGGATCGGCATCGAGGTCGAAGAGGTGGCGCAGACGCTTGGCGGCCATGGTGAGGTCCCGGAGATCCTCCAGCTGCAAGACGCAACAGAGCGATCCTCCGCTGCCGCCGTCGGACAGCGTGGCCACCCCGGAACCGTGAGGAAGGCTGAGCGCTCGTCGGTACTGCGTGGCGTCGCCTTCCTCCACGCCGGGCACGGCGCGAGTGGCCAGAAATTCGAAAAGCCGCGACGAAGGAAACGGCTGACGGCAGGCAAGGCGCAAGGTCACCGATGCCGGCGCCGTGGCGTCGGTCACTCGTGGAGCCGTCTGTGAACCGTTGACTCGCCGCGTCGAACGCTGCGCACGATGCCTCATGGTCATGGGAGCTTCACCGAAGACGGTGCGGACCGTGTCGTTGAATTGCCGAACACTGCCGAATCCGGCAGCGAACGCCACATCAGCGGTCCGCAGCTCGGTTGTCTCGAGAAGGATCCGTGCCGTCTCCGCCCGCTGGGACCGCGCCAACTCGAGCGGCCCCGCCCCCACCTCGGCGACGAGAAGCCTCTGCAGCTGGCGCGCGCTGTAGCCGAGGCGGTGCGCCAGCCCGGCCACGCCTTCGCGATCGACGACCCCGTCGGTAATCGACCTCATGGCTCGCCCGACCACATCGCCGCGACGGTTCCACTCCGGCGATCCGGGGGCGGTATCGGGCCGACACCGTTTGCAGGCCCGGAAACCGCCGCGCTGGGCCGCCGCTGAGGTCGGATAGAACCGCACGTTGTCCCGCTTGGGCAGCACGGAGGGACAGCTCGGCCGGCAATAGATCCCGGTCGAGGTCACGGCCACGAAGAACCACCCGTCGAAGCGGGTGTCGTGCGCCTGCATGGCCCGGTAGCGGGGATCGTCATCTCCGGCAACCTCTTCGCCGGTGATCAGAACCGGTGTCGTCGTCATGGCCACACCCGAAGTATCCCAGGCCACGACCGACCGTTCTGGCGGATTTCGGACATGCGGATCGACCCCGTGCGATGATCCTGTGACTCCTATGTCTTCACCTCGAGATCGCCGATTATGAAGATGCGCCGATGAGGTGGACCGGACCCGATGGGTACTGGGTGAGCGACGACCGCTCACTGCTCGATTTGGCGCGTGTCCATAAATGGCTCAGCACGGAGAGTTACTGGGCCGACGGCAGGTCGTACGAACTCGTGGCCAAATCTTTCGAGGCATCGCTGGTTCTGGGGCTCTACGGCCCGGATAACGTACAAGCCGGTATGTGTCGGTGGGTCACCGACTCTTCGACGTTCGGATGGCTCTGCGATGTCTTCGTCGATGCCAACGAACGTGGATCGGGGTTGGGAAGTTTCCTGGTGCGCACCGCCGTCGCCCACCCGGCGGTAAAGGACCTACGCCAGGTCCTCGGCACCCGCGACGCCCACGATCTCTACCGTCGATTCGGTTTCGGACCCCTTACGGCGCCGGAGCGTTGGATGGAACGCCACGGCTGACGCCCGCGGCATCGGCGGCTTATCCCCGGGCGGCGCCGGAGCGCCGGAGCCGGGTAACCGCCGGAGAAGGATCGATTCCTTGGACGAGGTCATCGGCATCCACCGGGTCGGTGAAATGCGTGGTCACCGGCATCTGTCCGGCCCATATGGGTAGGGCCAGGTCCTCGGCATCATCGGCGGGACCGGCAGCGCGGATCTTGGCCGACGCCTCTTCAATGGGCATCCGCAGGACGGCCGTCTGGCGCAACTCGAGGTCGTTGGGTGGCCGGGCCTCGTCCCATCGTCCGGGGGTGATGTGCTCGACGATGGCGCGCAGCGCTCGTATCTTCTCGTCTCCATCGACCGGAGTTGCCGTCCCCGCGATCACCACCGACCGGTAGTTCATCGAATGGTGAAAAGCCGATCGGGCGTAGACGAGCCCGTCGATCACGGTCGCAGTGAAACACGCCTCGATCCCGTCGCTCATTGCGCGCAGCAACTGACTGGCCACGGATCCATGAAGGTAGAGGACGTCATCGACGTGCCCGAACAACATCGGGATCACCACTGGCCGGCCTTCACGCAGAACGCCGACATGGCCGATCATGGTGGCGGCGAGAATGCGGCGGATCGTGGCCATGTCGTAGTCGGCGCGATCCGGCAGCCGACGGACGCGGGAGAACTCTGACGGTGGACCGACAACGCTGGTCATAGCTTGATGGTACGCGGAAAGTGGTTCAGAGATATGGTCCATTTCCATGCAATTTGATTGGGCCACTTTTGCGGGCCGCGACCTCCACCTCGACCTCGACCTCAAACCCGGTCGTCGGTCCTCCCTGGAAGAGGCGCTCCGGGAGGCCATCCGTTCGGGTCGGCTCGTGGCGGACACCCGCTTGCCGTCGACGCGCTTTCTGGCGGCCGACCTGGGCCTGGCCAGGGGAACCGTCACCGACGCCTATGACCAGTTGGCCGCCGAAGGGTGGCTCGTCGCCCGGCAGGGATCGGGCACACGGGTGGCCTCGGCACCGATCCCCACCGAGACATCCCCGGACCGGCCGACTGCTTCGCCGCCGCAGGTCGAAACGGGTCGGTGCCACGACTTCCGTCCCGGCCGGGGTGACCTGTCGAGCTTTCCCCGGCGGGAGTGGTTGGCGGCACTCCGCCGAGCGCTACGCGAGGCCGACGACGCCGCCTTCGATTACAGCGACCCCCGCGGTCTGCGGGTACTGCGTGACGCGCTGTCCGCCTACCTCGGGCGCGCCCGGGGTCTTCCCGTCGATCCGGACCTTGTCGTCGTGTGTAACGGTTGGGTGCAGGGATTCGGACTCATCGCCGAAGCCCTGCGCGACTCCGGCGCATCACGGGTAGCGATCGAAGACCCGTCGATGGCCCGCAATCCTGCCACCCTCCGTCGTTTCGGATTGGCCATCGTCACCGTGCCCGTCGACCGCCAGGGGGCTGATCCAGAGGCGCTCGAAAGTCGGGGATCGGCTCCCGCCATGCTCCTCACTCCCGCCCATCAATATCCGACCGGGGCAACGCTCTCGTCCGACCGGCGGGCGGCGTGGATCGGTTGGGCCCGCGACCACGATTCCGTGCTCATCGAAGACGACTACGACGGTGAGTTCCGCTACGACCGCCAGCCCGTCGGTGCCCTGGCTGCTCTCGATCCCGGTCGGGTGATCTACGCCGGAACAACGTCCAAGACACTGGCGCCAGGATTGCGACTGGGTTGGCTGGTCCTTCCCCGGCGTTGGCTCGACCCGGTGGCCGACCTCCGTCCCATCGTCGACCGCCATACCAGCGCCCTCGATCAACTGGCCATGGCGGAGATGATCACCTCGGGCGCCTTCGATCGCCACGTGCGACACGCCCGGACGCGCTACCGGCGCCGGCGCGATCTCCTTCTCACCCTGCTGGCCGATCAGGTGCCGGTGGTGAAACCTCACGGCATCGCCGCCGGTCTCCACACGGTGATCGACCTCCCCGTCGATGGACCTCCCGAAGATGAGGTCATCGACCATCTCGCCCGCAGCGATGTCGCCGTCCACGGTCTGGCCAGTTACCTGCACCGAAACGGGGCCGGGACACCGCCGGCGCTGGTGGTGGGATTCGCCACCCCACCCGAGCACGCCTTCGCCATAGCCGCCCGGGCGCTCGCTTCGTCGTTAGCCGATCTCTACCGCGGATCCGCCCTTCACTGACTGGCCATGCCCACCCTGTCTTCGGACGGCGGCGTCCGCTGAGGCTCCGAAAGGGTCTCGATCACTACTCGTCGCAGGGCGCCAGGGGTGACAGCGCGACGACCGGCGAACGCCGGGTCGATGGCGGACCCCCGCTGGTAGCCCACAGTAAAGCCGTGGACGCCCACCGTCACCAGCGTCGTGCGCGGGACGTGGCCCTGACCTACGGGAATGTCACCGTAGAAAAGGTCCACATCGCCCGCATGGGCCCCGGTCGGCGTGAATTCGATCCGGGCCTCGACGGGTCCCTTCGGAAGTACCACCTCGGCCGCCACCGTGGTGAGTGTCGTACCCAGATGGTTGTAGGTGAAGTGCAAACGGCCGTGGCGCAGAAACACCGCGTAGCCACCGGCATGGCTCCCATGACAGGCGATGGCACCTTCGGCCCCGCCCTCTGGCACCACGAGTTCGGCGCGCAACCACCACGCCCGGTTGCTGATGTTGGGCGCCACCAGTTGGGGGATGGTGCCGATTCCCGGATAGAAGACGTAGTGACTGCGGCGGTACCGGGGATCCGCTCCCGTGATCGGCATGTTCGTCACCGGCAGGACGTTGTAGCGCTCGGCTTCGCGCCACCAGATGTCGACGAGCTCTGCCAGCTTTTCGGGGTGCTCCGCCGCCAGATCGCGGATCTCGGAGAAATCCTCCGCCACGTGGTAAAGCTCCCAGTCGTCATCTTCGTAGGAGCGGAAGGGATCGTCGTTCTCGGTGTAGCGAACGAAGGCGAGTGGACGGAACACCACTGCCTTCCAGCCCTCGTGGTACATCGCCCGCGATCCCAGCATCTCGTAGTACTGGGTCGTGTGACGGCTCGGCTCGTTCGGATCCCCGAGTGTGGGGACGAAGCTGACTCCCTCGATCGGGCGTTGGCGGATTCCGTTGATCTCCTGCGGCGGTTCGATCCCGATCAACTCGAGCAATGTCGGCATGACGTCGATGGCGTGGACATACTGCTGCCGGGTCTCCCCCGGTCGGCCGAGTCTGCGGGGCCAGTGAGCGATCAGCGGATCGCAGACCCCACCTTCGTGGGTCTCGCGCTTCCAACGCTTGAGCGGCGTGTTCCCCGCCCAGGCCCAGCCCCAGGGGTAGTGGTTGTACGCCTCGGGTCCGCCGAGCTGGTCGATTCGAGCGAGATTCTCTTCCATGTTCTCCGGCTCGAAGTTGAAGAAATACATCTCGTTGAACGAGCCTCTCGGACCTCCTTCGGCGCTCGCCCCGTTGTCGCTCATCACCAGCACCAATGTGTTGTCGAGCTCACCGAGATCCTCAATGAAGTCCAGGAGGCGCCCAACCTGGTCGTCGGTGTGGGTCAGGAAGCCGGCGTACACCTCCATCATTCGGGCGTAGAGCCTTTTCTCGTCATCGTTGAGCGAATCCCATGCGGGAACCCAACTCGGGCGATCGCTCAGTCCGGTGCCGGGGGGAAGCAGCGATGAGGCAACCTGGCGCGCATACACCTGGTCGCGCCACGCATCCCACCCCAGATCGAACCGTCCACGGTAGCGGTCGATGAATTCCGACGGTGCATGATGGGGGGCGTGACACGCTCCTGGCGTGAACCACAAGAAGAACGGCTTCTCCGGTGACACGGCGCGCAAGTCCTTCATGAACAAAGTCGCCTGGTCGACGAGATCCTCGGTGAGGTGGTAACCCTCCTCGGGGGTGCGGGGCGGGTCGATCTGATGGTTGTCGTGTACCAGGTCGGGATGGAATTGGTCCGTCTCGCCGCCCAAGAAGCCGTAGAAACGTTCGAAACCGCGACCGAGCGGCCACTTGTCTTTGGGAGCCCCCATGGCCATCTCCCCGGCCGGTGCCAGGTGCCATTTCCCGACGGCGAACGTTGAGTATCCGTTGCGCAGGAGAATCTCGGAGAGAAACCCGCTGTCTTTGGGGATGGTGGCGTCGTAGCCGGGGAAGCCGGTCGCTGTCTCGACGATGCGACCCATGCCGTTGGTGTGATGGTTCCGTCCAGTCAAGAGCGCCGCCCTCGTCGGCGAACAGAGTGCGGTGGTATGGAAGTTCGAGTACCGCAGCCCGTCGGCGGCGAGTCGATCGAAGGTGGGCGTGGCGATATCGGAGCCGTAGCAGCCGAATTGGGCGTAGCCGACGTCGTCCAGCAAGACCACCACGACATTGGGGGCGCCGTCGGGAGCCTGGGCCAGCGGTGGCCACCACGGCGTGGATGTCTCGAGGGTACGACCGACGACTCCCTCAAAAGCGTGCTCAGTGGGCATGAGACGTCGCCTCCCGGTCAGGGTTCGGTGGTGATCCGCGACGGACGACGGCCGAGCGCGCCAGCGGTGCCCGACGGGCCCGGTGCCCGTCCACTGAAGGTCTGTAGAAGGCGGCGATCATCAGTTCGAGAATCCCCACCGCCTGCTCGACCGGAAGTGACTCGCGTTCGACCTGATCGGCGAGACCGAACACGGCGCTCACGACGGCCCAGACGATGGCGCGCGCCTCGGGCCCACTGCGCCCGGTCGCACGGACGAAGTCCGTCCAACGCGCCAGAATCCTTTCTCGGAGTTCCCCCTCGATGCCGGCCAATTCGGGACGGTTCCAGCCGGCCCCGTCCACGAGGGCGCGCAGGATGCGGCGGTCGGCGGGAACGAGAGCAAAGACCTGCCGGGCCGCGAATGTCGCCAACTCAACCCCCGTCTGGCGCGTCTTGGCGGCGTCGAGGGCGGCGTCGAGTGCGGCGAAACGGTCGAGGATCAAGGCGCGGTACAGGTCATCGAGATCGGAGAAGTGCTCGTAGACCCATTGGCGACTCACACCGGCTTCTGCCGCCACACCGGCCATGGTCAGACTCCCGAGTCCATCCCGACCGACGATGACCGAGGCGGCCGCCAGGAGCTGGGTCCGTCTTTCGCCCGCCCGGAGATAGGGACGGGGCTCGGCGACACTGCGGGGCATTGGGCGACCCTAGGAAGATATTTACTCGACGTCAACTTCCTACTACCGTGTCCGGCGGGCCGGGTGACGCGGCGACGATCGAAAAGGTAGAGGGGCAGGCGATGGCACAGGTTGGGCCGTCCGGAGTGGACTTCCACTTCGACATCATGTGCCCGTACGCCTATCAGACCTCGATCTGGATCCGCGAGGTGCGCGAGATCGCCGGTATCGAAGTCCGGTGGCGATTCTTCAGCCTCGAGGAGATCAATCGGACCGAGGGCAAGAAGCACCCTTGGGAACGCGACTGGTCGTACGGCTGGTCGATGATGCGGATCGGGGCGTTTCTGCGTCGCATCGACATGAACCTGGTCGACCGATGGTACTGGGCGGCGGGAACCGCACTTCATGTGGAGGGAAGAAAACCCCACCGCCGCGAGGTGGCCATGGAACTGCTCGAAGAGCTCGGGCTCGATCCGGGAATCGTGACACGGGCTCTGGAGGACCCGACCACGGGAGACGAGGTTCGACGCGAACACGACGTCGTCGTCGACAAGGGTGCGTTCGGGGTTCCGACGCTTGTTTTCGACGACGGGCAGGCCCTCTTCGGTCCTGTCTTGATCACGCCTCCCCGGGACCAGGCCGCGCTGCGGCTGTGGGAGCTCGTCACCGGCTGGCTCGAGTTCCCCACGGTGTATGAACTTCAACGTCCGAAGCAACCCGCCGATCTCGCGTCGATCGCAAAGGAATTCGCCCCGTACCTCGAAGCCCGTGATTGGGTGAGCGTACAAAGGCCGACGCCGTAATGCCTATCCATCCAATCCCCGAGGAGGACCGATGACAGCTCCGAGTCAGGTGACGCGAATCCTTTCTAATGTCCGCGGCCAGCGTTACGGTGAGATGTTCCTCGTCAAGGCCGGAGACGACGGTCTCTTCGCCGAGGTCTACAACACGTACACACTCAACGATTGCCCCGAGGAGCTGTGGGACAAGCTCGACCTTGCCGGCATTGCTTCATCGGCTGGGGCGCTGGCCGCCGTGGCCAACGGCCCTCGCTACTGGCTCGTCGATACCATCGAGAAATTGGGCCCGCAGACGCCGGATGTCCATGACTTCGGGGGCCTCTTGATGGCCCGCGCTGCCGTGTTGAACCTCGGGACATCTGGGCTCGATCCCTCTCCGTACAACGAGAGACGGGTGGCGCGCGCAGCTATGTTCTCTTTCGCCGCCGGGTCCAGGGTTTACGAACTGACAAGTCCCGATGCCGCCGTCTTTGTCATGCAGTCCTGGTGCACCGCCGTCGATCCGGGGCTGACCGAGCCCGATCTCCTGACTCTCGGGGAACGCCTCGCTCCTCCCGATGGTTGGAGTTACCGGAGCCGGCAGATCGACGAACCGTTGCACGTCATGACGACGACCGTGGACGCCGTGGTTCTGCAGGACGAGCTGAGGAATTCCTACTGTCTCGTCGACTGACAATCGAGAACCACTTGTACCTTTGGGGGTCGCGGAACCGCGACGGTGGAGCAGGGGGCCGGAATCATCGATGGTCTCCATCGCTCGTCCTCATTCTGTCCGGCCTTTGTATCGTGGCCGTCGCCTGTTCCCCAGAGGCGAACGGGGCGGCCACGAAGACAGTGAATCACCAGGCCCATGCGTCGCCCGGATGCCAGGCGAAATCCGGGAGGGCCGTGCCACCAGGAATTGACCAATCCCGAACATTGGATACCGGGGCCGAACGCGGGTCATATCAATTGTCAGTGCCACGAACGTACCGGTCCCACCGACCGGCGCCGCTCATCGTTCTCTTCAACGGCTTTGGCTCGAATCCGACTCAATTCTCTGCTTTGACTGGTCTCCCGGGGCGCGGTTCGAGGGTGGGATATTTGGTTGCCGTGCCCCATAGCCAGGGCACCGAGGCCGAGTGGCAGATCGACAGCCACGGCACCGACGCCAGCTTCGTCGACGAACTCATCAACTCTCTCGAGTTGACATACTGCATCGACAAGAGCGCCGTCTTCGCCGCCGGATTCTCCGCCGGAGCCGCCTTCACCATCGCCTACTCCTGTTCGCATCAGACCCAGATTGCCGCCATCGCCACCGTCGCTGTCGAGTTCCAGCTCGGCTGCACCCGCCCTCAGTCGATCATGGCCTTTCACGGAACCAACGACCCGCTGGTTCCCTACCGCAACGGAGCAGAGGGCCTCTCGCTGCCCGGTGTGAGAGTGCGCGGTACGCAGTTGAACATGGGGGACTGGGCCAAGCTTGACGGCTGCCGAGCATCCTCCCGCCGGCAGCGGATCGGATCGCAGGTCATCCGCCAACAGTGGCCCGGCTGTGCCAGCGGAACACGCGTGGTGCTCTACACGGTGGTTGGCGGGGGTCATTCGTGGCCCGGGGCCGATCCCAAGAAAGCCCTGGGTCTCACCACCGAGCAGGTGAGTGCGACGCAACAGATCCTGTCGTTCTTCACCGCCGTCGAAAGAGGGAACGCCGCATGAGCCGTACCTCCGACGCCGTCACCGCTGCCCAGGTGGACCTCGTCTGGCCTGACTCATGATCAGAAGAACCTCAGTCAGTGAGGACGGCCAGATCGAGCTGTCCCAGCCGGCCGGAATCGGCGAGCAGGTCGATGGCGACGATCTTGCCGTTGACGATGATGAAGTCGAAGACGACACGCGGTCGGCCGCCCGGAGCCCACACGGCCCCAACGGTCCCGATCACAAGCGCCAACTGGGCGACCCGGGCGCGGCCCGAGAACGTGCCGGCCACCGACGCTGCACCGAGGACCTCCTCCGACGCCCCCGACTTCACAGCGGCGGCGTCGGCCCGGAGCACGACATCGGGGTCGAGTAAGGCGAGGAGGGCGTCGAAATAGCTCGACACCAGTTTCTATTTGGACCAACCGAGGCAAGGAGATCTTCATGAGTGAAGGCATCAAGACAGTGATTTATCCCGTGAAGGACATCGCTCGGGCCAAAGCGTTCTACAGCGGTCTGTTGGCCGTCGAACCCACAATGGACGAGGCCTACTACGTCGGGTTCATTGTCGGGGATCAAGAAATTGTCTCGATCCCCATGGTCACAGTCAGGGAATGACGGGCCCTGTGGGCTACTGCCACGTCGATGACATCAAGAAGAGTCTCGAAGTAGTGCTCGAAAATGGTGGACAGACCCAGCAAGAGATCAAGGACGCGGGCGGCGGGAAGCTCATCGCAACTGTTGAGGACGCGGACGGGAACGTCACCGGCCGCCTTCAGTCTCCTTAGTGGGTCAGGCGCTCCCCTAGCGGGTCAGGCGTCGACCAGTGCCACCGCCTTGTGGTGATGGTCTTCAAGTTGCCGACGGGTCATGAGGAGCGCAGCTATCCCGTCGCCGACCGCCGAGCCCAGTTGCTTGGTCGACCCTGAACGCACGTCGCCGGCGGCGAAGACGCCAGGCATGGATGTCTCCATCGTGGCACTGGTCAAGAGGAATCCGCCGGCGTCACGCTCCACGGCGTCACCGAGGAAGGCGCTGTTCGGCTTCAAGCCGATGAAGACGAAGGCGGCGGCGGCGGGGAAACGGTGAATCTCTCCGCTGTCGTGGTCGCGGGCGACGACGGCGGCGAATATGCCACGCTCACCTTCCAGCTCGACGATGTCCACACCGGTGTGAATGATGAACTGGGGATCGGATCGCACCCGCTCCTGAAGAACGGGCGAAGCAGTCAGGTCGGAACGGGCCAGCACCCGTACCCGCTTGGCGAACTCGGACAGGTGCAGCCCCTCCTCGAGGGCTGAGTTGCCGCCTCCGATGACGACAACCTCGTCGGCTCCTTTGTAGAAGGGCCCGTCACAGGTGGCGCAGAAATGGACGCCGGCCCCGATGAGGTCGTCCTCGCCGGGGACGTCAAGGCGCCGGTACGTCGAACCCGTGGCCACGATGACGGCATGAGAGGTGAGCTGCTGCCCAGTTGACAAGGACGTCACCAGGTCATCGCCATCGTGCTCCACGCCACTTACCGACACGGCCGAAAGGAGTTCCACGCCGTAACGACGGGCCTGGGAAATGAACCGCTCGGCCAACTCGTCCCCGGAGATCCCGTCGGGGAACCCCGGGTAGTTGTCGATTCGGTCGCTGATCGCGGCCTGTCCGCCGAGGGCATTGGCATCGACGACGACGGCGTCGATGCCTTCCCGGGCGGCGTAGATGGCGGCGGCCAGGCCGGCCGGTCCACCGCCGACGATGACGAGGTCGTAGGCGGACCGGTCGGCTTCGAGGGTGAGTCCAATACGGCGGGCCAGGGCTTCGTCGCTCGGGTTCACCTCGTGGGATCCGTCTGCGTAGACGACCGTGGGGATGATCTGCCCGCCGTCCTGCAGCTCCTTGATGTGTTCAATAGCCTCGGGGTGCTCGTCGACGTCGACGTATTCGTACGAGACCCGGTGGGCGGCGAGAACTTCTTCACTCGCTTGCAGTGGGGGCACCACGGGGCCCCGTACACGCTGAGGGTGGGAACGTCGGCGGAGGTCATAGCCCGACTTTAGGGTGATGACGACGACGAGTGAGCACGGCCCCTTGCCGTCGCTTGACGACTCTGAATCGCCGATCTGGCTCGGGTGTCGCTGCGTGTTGATGAACCGGACAACACGCAATCGTTCATCTTGGGCAAGGCGGTGGCGGTCATGATCCTTTCGTTGGCGCTCTCCTACACGGTTTTCGGGCTCTTTCTCGCCGCCGTTCGGCTCTTCGCCCACCCCGTTGTCGCCTCAGCCGTCTTTCACGACGGTCCCGTACTTCTCGCGCTATTCCTCTTTGCTCCCCTCGTGGCCGGCTGGGCCATCGTGCTCGGAATAGCGGTATCAGTGAGGGCGAGTGAAGTCCGCGTCGCCCAGCAATTGGGAACGCTCGCGAGTTTTCCTATTCTTGGCGTGGTCGTGCTGCTGGCGGTCGGTATGATCCATCCGACATTTACCGTCGCACTGTTGTGTCCGGTTGGCCTGCTGGCGATCGATGCGCTCGCATTGCGACTCGCCTCTCGGATGTTCGATCGTGAGCGCCTCGTGACGGGTGCCAAGGCCACCACATCGCGACCGACTCGCTGAACGCTTCAGCCGAGGAACTCGACTCCCGGGCATCCAGTCTCCAACGGAGAGGGGGTCACTGTGCCCACGGCGACCCTTAAATTGTCACGAAGATGGGGAGGAGCCATAGATCGCAGCCGCGAGTGGCAGATCGTGATGGACGGCAACGTGGTGGGCTCGATCGCCAGTCAAAAGACAATCGAGTTACCAGTCGAACCCGGTCATCACACGTTGCAGCTCGGCTCGCATCGCCACTTCAGTCCGGAGCGGTCCTTCGAGGTTGCGGACGGACAGGTTGTCAGCTTCTGGTGTCGCGGCGCGATGGTGTGGCCGATGTATGTGGCGGCCCTCACCAAGCCCGACCTCTGGATCTCCCTCAGGCAGGATTGAGTTCCTGGGACGAGCAAAGCCGTGCCTCTCCCGAGGAACCAGCCGATCAACCGCCGGCCGCCGCCATCCTGAGAGCAGACGGGACGGCCGACCACCCAACTCGCGAAACCCAATCTGCGGTCCGTGCTCACGGAAGCCAAGGGGCTGGTGGAACGCTTGGCCGCGGCCGACCGAATCGACCGAGCAGCCCTGCACCGAACGTTCGGCCTCAGCGTCAAATTTGAAAAAGGAACTCCATTTGGTAGCGGAGGTAATAGATCCTTGCCACCGTTCGCGCCTCCACGGTCGCAAAGGTGCAGCTAGACCACTCTGCATTGGGCACGCGCCTACTCATTGCAGCGGTGATGCCCCGAGATACTCGAAGGGGGATCCAAGGGCTCCTGGGAGCCAACAGACCTTCGGGTTACGTGCCCGACGCAGGACACCGATAATTCAGTCAATTGCTCCGGGGACCATCTGAGGGGACCATGACGTACGTGCGCTGCACCAAGGGCTGCCCCAAAGCGGCCAGCACCTTCTCAAGATGCCCGGTCCCGACAATGCGCTCGCCAAAGGCGGCATCGTGGGCCTCGGAGGAAACCCAGCGTTGGACGAAGGTGAAAGACAGTTCGTCATCCTGGTCTTTGTAGAGATCGAAGGATTCGCAGCCGTCGACCGCTCGCATGCGGTTCCGGCCTTCGATCAGGAGTGATTCGAGTGTGCTCTGCAGACCCGGAGCAGCGTGAAACTCCGTGATGTGCGTGATACTCATCAGAACGGTACCTCCGTGGCGAGTAGTCCAGTACCTGGTTGGCGGGAGCCTACCGTCAAGCAGAAATCGAGCGCGTCAAGCTCAAGCTGCTCGCCCTGATCGCCGACCCGCCACTGGCCGCCGGCGGGGCCGGTCAAAGTCAGCGAGAAGGCCTGTCCGTGGCGGTGACCCCATTCGGCCACCACATCATCGATCAGGCGCCCGTCATGCGGCGCCGTAAGCACCATTGTCTTCCCGGTGGCCCGGCTGATGTCGAGTCGGTGCATCCACGTGTCGCGGGTGAAGATCTTGTCGACCAGGAAGCCGAAGCGCCACCTCTCGGCGTCGAACGGTGGATCCTGCGTCATTCGAACGACGTGACGGACAAGGGCCGGTGTCCGGCGACGGGCCTTGACCGCCTTGGGCGCCACCGACGCCAGACGGCTGACAATGGCCCCGGGCGTCATTGACGCGCGCTCGGCGACCTGCGTCGCCGTCATGGCATCGATCATCTTCCCGCCTGATCTCCGGCCGGCCGCTCGGAAGTCGTGGGCGAACTGGCGCAGGGATGCTTGCGCCTCAGCCATGCCGAGCACGTGGGAGGCCAAGGCCCGTACGTCCCAGAGCTCGCACACCGTGGGTTGTCGCCAATCCTCCGCCGACAGACTCCCGAGTTGCTCCACCATGCGGGCGAACTCGGTCTCGGCCAACCCCATGGCTTCGGTGTGCCCCAGGTGAGCGTCGATCGTCGCGCCGGCCTTTGCTGCTTCCACGAGGCCACCTCAGTTTTCCGAACAGTGTCAGGAGTATCGCGTCATATTCGGTTAAGGTCAAGACGTGGCTGACAAGACCGCAGTTGAGCCCCGTCGAGACCGCCGGCACGCGCGCCATCAGGCCACCAAGCGGGAGATCCTCGATGCGGCCTGGAAGATGGTGCGGGACGCCGGGGTCAACGCCCTCTCCCTGCGGGCGCTAGCCCGCGTGGTCGATATGGAGCCCCAATCGCTCTACACGTACTTCGATTCAAAGCACTCGGTCTACGACCACCTCTTCGCCGACGGCAACCGCGAGCTCCTGGCCCGCTTCGACCGGCTTGAGGTCAGCGACGACCGCCGCCGCGCCCTGGACGCCGTTGCCCGCCTCTTTGTGACCTTTGCCGCGGAAGATCAGGCGCGCTACGAACTGCTCTTCCTGCGCACGATCCCGGACTTCGAGCCATCGCCTGAGTCCTACGCCATCGCTGTCGAGGTCTTCAAGCGTGGTCGCTCCATTCTCACCGATGTGGGACTTCGCACTCTGGAGGACTTTGATCTTTGGACCGCAGTCGTTTCGGGCTTATCCAGCCAGCAGCTGGCCAACGATCCCGGCGGCGATCGCTACATCAGGCTCATCGATAATGCCGTTGCGATGTTCTCAGAGCATGTGTTCGGGCGCTAGATCGTGATCGGCGAAACCTTCTCACCACATGCCAACCTTCGGGTTACATGCCCCGGAGGGCGCGCCTCCAGAACCAATTCGGAGGTGCCAGGAACCTCGGGGCACCGCGTCGAGGGTTGCCTTGCTCATTCTAGAACCCAGGGCGCTCCACCATCACCCGAGCGAGCACCTGGGAAAACGTCGATGAGCGAGGGTGAGCAGTTCCGTCATCGGCGTCATCCGACACCTAAGAGCTGGGCAGACCCCAGGAATGTTGGGTGGTTTTGACGGTCCAGGTCCCGGACACTGGGCGCATGACGACAACCAATGAAAACAAAGCGACTGTTCGAGACTACATCGATGCCTTGTTCAACCAAGGAGATCCCGACGCAGGCGATCGGTACTTAAGCCCGGAATTCGTAAACCACGATCTCCCATTCGGAGCTCCTGCCGGCGCAGAAGGGATGCGTGCCGCGGCCGCCATGTTCAGGCAAGCCTGCCCAGATTGGAACACGAGTTACCACCTCCTTGTGGCCGAGGACGACGTCGTTGTCGAACACTTCACGGCTTCGGGGACATTCAGTGGCTCACTCATGGGCGTGACGGGGACCGGTCAAACCATAAGCTTGCCCGGCATCAACATCTTTCGAGTGCGCGACGGCCGAATCGTCGAGCGCTGGGGGCGTCTGGATGAGTTGGGCCTTCTGTCCCAACTGGGTCTGTCACCTCGGCCGTGACTCCCACCAAATACGTGGGCCCCCTTTGGGGTCTTTCGGCACATTGGGCCGGGTCATGACAGTCCAAGTTCTTGAGACGGGGGCCGCAAGGAGAGACGAAGTGCCACTGGCTGCCGACTTCTTTCCATCCAGTCCCACCTTGAGTACATCTCCTCATCGAACGGGTGCTGGGCCACAGGCCTAGCCTCAGGAAATGGCATCAGCGGTGATGGAGCGCCAAATCGGCGAATTGATTCGGCGTTGCTATCTCGGGTTGGACGGTGACCAACTTCGAGACGAGGTGCTCCGGCGGCTTCGAGCAATTGTGTCGATCGATGCCGCATTCTTTGCCACTGTCGACCCCGCTACCCTGCTCTTCACGTCGGCCCTAGCTGAAGACCCGCTCGGAACGGCCACACCGATGTTCTTGGACAACGAGTTTGGTCAAGACGATGTCAACAAATTTGCTTCCCTGGCTGAGGGCAGCGACCAGGTCGGCTCACTCGATCATGCGACCATCGGCGAGCGCGCGCTAAGTCGGAGGTACCGGGAGGTGATGTCCCCGATGCATTTGGGTGACGAACTTCGGGCCGCACTCGTGATCAAGGGTCGTTGTTGGGGAGTCCTGTGTCTACATCGCGAGCAGTCACCTCATGGATTCAGTGAACGCGAGATTCGCCTCATCCGCCGGATTGCACCGCACATCGCGGAAGGCCTACGTCGGGCGGTCGTGTTGGAGTCGGGTCAACGGACAATCCCTGGAAGGTCTGGGGCCGGGATCGTCGTCCTTGATGAAAGCTTGTCGTTGGTATCCATGAATCCTGCGGCCGAGTTCTGGCTGGACGAGATCGCGAACGGGACCGAACTTCAAGATGCCCTCCCTATCGCCCTCTACGCTGCTGCGGCACGCCTCGCGTCGACCGACCAGAGCGCAATCGACGTCTCCTCGGACGTGCGACTGCGGACCGGTCGCGGCGAGTGGTTGACCCTGCGAGCGTCACACCTCTACGGCCGAAGCGGGAGACAGACGGCGGTGGTGCTCGAACCCGCCACTTCGGACGAGATGAGTTCGCTGGTTCTCGACGCGCATGGCCTCACTCCGGCCCAAGAACGGGTGGCGGGCCTTGTCCTGCGAGGACACTCCACCAAGGAGATCGTCAGTCGACTTCAGATCTCAGCCAACACTGTTCAAGAACATCTTGGCGCTGTGTTTGAGAAATTCGGGGTGCGGAGTCGCCGAGAATTGGTTGCCCTGCTCCTTGGACGCCGCCACTGAGCCACATCAACTGATGTCGAGATCCGCCGATTCCTAGTTACCCGGCGAAGCCCTAGTGCCATGCCTCAAGGATTCCTAGCGATATAGGAATTCCCGTCAGTTCCGGCTAGCTCCATCCCTGCATCCGGAAACCCGATGAACATAGGAGCAGCGGTAATCACCGCCGCCAGCAACTATCTCAACCGGAGTGCCGGGCCGGACTTCATCAAGAGCAAAGAGATCATCGACGCTGGGAGTGACGCATTCGCGGCGCCCGGTGCCAACGAGATGTGGCTGTGCACAATTTTTGGCTGGACGTTGCTGGGCCTCGGTGATTCCGAAGCGGTCAATTTTCTCACTCGCGCTCTTCGGCTCGCTGACCGCCTGAGTGCCCAACATGTCGTCGAGCTGCCCCTGCGATTGCTGGCAATCGCCTTCGCTGAGGCCGGTTACGTACCGGAGGCTGGCATACTCATTGGCTATGTCGAAGCCCACCTCAGCCCATTTCGCATCGAATCAGTCGGTCAGGCATGGGTGCAGGACCAACTCGACAGAGCCGGACTCACTACGACAACATCCGAGAGGGTCCCGCTGAAGCGCGGAGAGATCATGAACCTGGTCACCAGGATCGAACGATCGATCACACAGGAGAGTACGGCAATGCCCAGCTGACCCAGGATTGTCCTGGCGACCATCCG
>PMTF01000019.1 GCA_003167415.1 Acidimicrobiaceae bacterium
CGCTCACCTCTTGACTGCGCCTGTCCCCACCCCGCGTCATGAATTGAACGATTCAGTTCGGCCTTTCTACTGGCACCGTTGGGCAGAAAAGCTCCCGGTTGCTCCGGATCGGGTTTTCCTTTCGGTGCACGCACCATGTTGTTGATCTTGAGGTCCTCAATGGCGATGAAGTCGTAGTCGTTCACGAGTTGTCGGCTCAGTTTGTGCGCTGCATCGCTTCGCTGATTTTTGATGTTGCGATGTAGTCGCACGACCTCATCAACCTGGCGTCGACGACGGTTCGATCCGCGCTGTTTGGTCGCGAGATGACGCTGAGCTCGAGCGAGATTCTTCTGTGCATTTGCGCCGAAGTGCTTGCCTTTCCTCATTTCACCGTCACTGGTGGCGATCTGGTTCACGACGCCGAGATCGATGCCAATCTCGCAGCTGGTCGGTTCCAACGGCATCGCGGGCACCTTCACGCAACGCACACTGAGCCACCACTTGGCTCCTTCGCGCTTCACGGTGATGGCCTTCGCATCGCCTATTAGAGATCGGTGATAATTGACCTTGATCTCGCCAATACCCTTCAGGTAGAGCCGTCGTTGCTGAATATTCAGTTTCCAGCCACTACGATCTTGCCATTCGAGGGAGTCAAATCGACTCGCCGGCTTGAATCGCGGGAAACCTGGCGTCTCACCACGCTCCACTCGCCGATAGAAGGCACCGTACGCTCGATCGAGCCTCTTGAGTGTGCCTCTACAGAGTGTGATTCCCGAACCGACGACCTCGGGTCGACACTCTTTCAGACCTGTGAGAGTCCGACACTGGTCAAAGTAACTGACGGAGCGACGTTCCCAATTCCAGGCGCCGATTCGCTCTTCGAGTGCCGCGTTATACAACTCGCATTGATATCTCTGCTGACTTAGCAGTGCCAGGGTTTGAAGTTTGGTTGGGTGAAGGCGGTAGAGAAGTGTGCGACAGCGGGAGCTGACTCGTGACATATCCGAACACAATGGTCGGCCCAATGCATCTCCAGACAGCAAGATTATTGAAGAATTGGAACTGGGCCACTCCCAGTTCTAACGACCCTCAAAGTCGTCCGCGGGGACCAATCAAGTAGTGTTGCTCCTGCGCCTGGGTAGCTCAGTCGGTAGAGCAACGCATTCGTAATGCGTAGGTCGTGGGTTCGATTCCCACCCCAGGCTCTCTTCACGTGTAAAAGTTCGGCACTTACTTATCGAAACAGTTCCGGGACATCCTTTACACAACATCAGCTGATCCTTGACATCCGTCGGGCCGAAATTAGATGCCACGCAGAACCGCGCTACTTACCGACCATTTCGTGGACGATCGCCGTGAAGTCCTCCGATCGCTCTTCCCAGTTTCTGTACAGGTCGAAGCTCGGGGCACCCGGAGAAAGCAAGATGACGCCATCATTGCTCAACGATTGGCGGGCTTCGGTGACCGCGTCGCGCATTGTTGACACCTCAATTTGAAGTAATCCAGGCGATAGTCGAGTCAGTTCTGCGCCAATTCGTCGACCGGCCTCGCCCATCGTGATGAGTACCGTCGACGCGCGTCGGGCCACGATTGCTTCAGCCAACGGCGCGTAGTCAACACCGCGGTCGAATCCGCCAGCGATGAGGGCGACCGAATCGTCGGCGAAGACCTCGAGGGCGGCGACCACTGGCAGGGCAGACGTCGCGAGTCCGTCGTCGACGTAACGACGAGTCACGCCATCGACGTCCTCGATCACCACCAACGTGAGTCGACCTCGAAGAGGTTCGAACGTGGAGGCCGAGTCGAGTGCTCGCGCTCGCACCTCGTCGACGCTCCGGTGCGTGAGGAGAGCAACACCGCGGAGAGCGAGGGCGACATTCGAGTTGCTGTGCGCCCCGAGGAGACCCAGGGCAGCGGCGAGCTTCGTCTCGTCGGGGGCGATGAACGACACATCGCCGCCGAACTCATCGGCCAGCTCGCGAAAGCTTGGAATGTCCGGCACCAGGGTGTGATGTTCCCCAATCGCTCGCGTGAATGAGAGTTTGTCGCGTCGGTAGTCCTCGAGCGTGCCGTGCCAATCGAGATGGTCCGCGCCGAGCGAGGTCACGATCACGAGGCCCGGGGCCACGTCGATATCGACGCACTGAAAGCTCGAGACCTCGAGGACCAGCCATCCGTGTGCGACGTCGACGTCCGGGTCATAGGGCGGTTGCCCGAAGTTGCCGAGGCGCAACGCCGATTCGCCCAGACACTCGAAGAAGAAGGTCGCGAGGGCGGTCGTGGTCGACTTTCCCTTCGTACCGGTAATCGCCATCACTCTCGTGCGATCGATGTCGTGAAGCCAGAGGTTGAGCGCCGAAGTGACGGTGACGCCGTGCTCCTCCAGTTCGAGGACGTCCGCGCGTCGGCGCGGTATCCCCGGGCTCTTCAAAACGACGTCGCATTCGAGTAGTGCGTCGAGTCCGCCCTCGTGCGAGGCGATCACGTCCGGGTCTACGCCCGACGCGTCGTCAACGAGCACGATGGACTCAGCCACGTCCTCCAACCGTCGTCGAGTCGCGCGACCTTCGACGCCGTAGCCGAAGATGCCTACGCGTTTGCCGGCGAGGTCAGCGAAGCCAGTTAGCCGGGACACGACTAGTTCCTTGTGGTTCGAGCAGGTCGGAGAGTTCTCGCTCGGTGCGTAACTCGTGCGCCAGTACGACGAGGGCCGTCACGTCGCTCCATTCCTCGTGGTGGCTCACTTCGGTCAGCGCAACGGCGCTCTCGTCGGGGTCGCCCACGCACTCGAACGGTTTGTGTTCGGCACCCAGTCCCACGAGCGTGCGAAGTTGTGCGTCGCGCGCCGGATCGCTCAACGGCTCGCTCGAGAAGATGGCGCGCAGGGCCGAGCGCGACATGAACGGAGCCAAGACCAGGTTGACGAATAGGCACTTGTCGCATTCGCCGCACCACTGCGGCGAGCGCTGATCCAGAACTTGAGCGAAGGCGCGATTGCAGCTCCGAAAGACGTGATGGTACTGCTCGAGTTGGCTGAACACTTGGGCGACCCACAGTTCACTGCGGTCGCGCAAGTAGCTGGCCACCACGAGTTCGTCGCCGACGCGTTCGGCGATCGCGTGACCGATCAGATTCTCCGCGTTCCAGGACTTGCTCCACTGGTGGTTGATGTCCGAGTTGTACCAGCGAAGGTTCGCCACCGATGACGAGTGTTCGTTGCTGAGCGCGACGCCGCCGCGACCCGAAGCGACGGCCGCCACCGCGGCCAATAAGGTCACCATCGCCGTCACCGGCACATGACCATTGAAGAAGGTTTCGTCGCCACGCACGATCTGGGGGTCGAGAGTGCGCGATGCGCGAACGACGTCGAGCCCAGTGACGGCGGCGGTCTCCTCGAGCGACGTGAAACGGCCCGTCGAAGGACTGACGACGAAGAGCGTCTGATCGACGTGCTCGCGCAACTTTTCGGTCGTCACCACCGAGTCGATGCCGCCCCCGAAGGGCGTGAGAACCCGATTCGTGTCGACGAAAGGTTCGAACGGTTCGACGCCGGTTCGCCCCTCGATCGTGACATCACTGAGTGGGATCTGATTGCGAAACGCGAACTCCCCCAGTCCATCGGAGAGCGCGGCCTTGAGGAGTCGGCGACCCTGGGTTCCGAGGGGCGTCGGGCCCACGTCGATCCGCCGCGCCGCCCCGGCCTTGTAGTACGAAAGCCCGGCGACGAGGTACCAGAGTTGGGCCAGCGCGACCACCGCCGGCGCTTCGAGGGACTTCACCCCCTCGAACGTGACCGATTCGACGAAGGTCCGACCGTCGAGGTCGTAGGTCCCCGTAAGCGTGTCCGCCGAGACGTCGAGACCGACGTAACGAAACAGTTCGGCGCGTTCGTTCACGCGACGACCCGTCGCGCGACCAATGCGAATCGACCGCACGGGCGCGCCGCGCGGTCACTGAAGAAGGTCGCTCCGCCGTCGGTCGATTGGCTGGCGACCGTGATGTGGTTCTCCGTGACCTTGAGCGCGAGGAGTTGGGCGACGGCCACGCAGCGCAGATCGAGCCGGGAGCGATCGCCGGTGTCGGGCGTCACCGCTCCAGGGACCGTCGTGAAGTGCTCGGCCACCTCCGGGCCGACTTGATAGGACGCGGCGGAGATGCACGGTCCTAGAAATGCGTGCACCGCGTCGTGATGCTCAAAGTTCTCCAGCGCGCTCTCGAGCACGTTGTTCTCGAGCCCTCGCCATCCGGCGTGGACGACCGCGAGGGTCGGCGAGTCCTCGTCGACCAAGAGGATCGGCAGGCAGTCCGCGACCAACATCGCGACCGCGAAGCCGTCGCCGTAGTCGATGATGACGTCTCCGGAGCTGGCGGCGGTCGCCTGATTCGCGTTCACCACGTCGCGGCCGTGGACCTGGCTGATGATGATGAGGCGATTGGTGTCAACCCCAATGGCCTCGGCCACGCGACGGCGATTTTCCAGAACGCTCGTGGGATCATCGTCGACGTGGTCGCCGAGATTCAGCGACTCGTACGGAGCCGGACTCACGCCGCCGGAGCGGCCGGTGACGAATGCCCGGACGCCAAAATGACGTGCGAATTCAATCGGGTAGACGTTGAGCTCTCCGTGAGTTTTCGCCGAGAGAGTTAGTTCGACGGGCACGATTCGCGGATTCCGTTCGAATTATCGGCGTGCCAATACTCACGGCGGCTGAATCGACCCTGATTAAAGGCCCCCGTGTCGTGTCGATGACGGTCGATGTATAGCGAGGTACTCACCCTCGAAAGCCTATGGCCGAAGTGTCGACTCGTCGTTCCCGCCGCACCTCGGCGCCGGGGTTGGCACTGGCTCCCGAGAGCCGGCGCCGGGTCACGGCTTGGTGTGTACGTCAGTGGGACAGCGGGTTTCTGGATCACGGTCTTCACCTCATCAGCTATCTCGTGACAAAGCTCATTGGACCAAACCGTGTCCGACACGCGCGAGGAGGACTTGCGTAACCTCTTGAAAATGACCACCGGACTTTTGGCGCAGTGCCACTTCGCCGACGCGGGAACGCCGGTCGATCTCGCGGTCTCCGGAGGACCTGATTCTCTCGGGCTCCTCCTCCTCGCTCTCGAAGCCGGGCTCGTCATCACCGTGCACCACGTCGATCACCACGCTCGTGCGACCAGCGGTGCGGACGGCGATTACGTGGAGGGAATCTGTCAGCAACTGAACGTTGGTTTCCTTCGCCACGACGTCGTCGTGGAACCGGGTGGGAACTTTGAAGCACGTGCCCGTTCAGTCCGGCGTGCGTCGATGCCCTCCGGAGTCCTCACCGGTCACACGATGGACGACCTCGCCGAAACGGTGCTGCTCAATATGCTTCGCGGCGCCGGGCTTGACGGACTTTCTCCGATGGTGAACGACGTGACCAAACCGCTTCGCGACGTACGAAGAAGAGCACTTCACGAGTTGGTCGCCGAGTCGCCGTACGTCGCGGTCCACGACGAGACCAACGAAAGCCCGGCTTTTCGACGCAATCGAGTGCGTCACGAATTGATGACCATGCTCGACGACGTCGCTGGTCGCGATGTCGTGCCGATCCTGGCCCGACAGGCCGCGCTCTTGTTTGATGAGCGCACGTGGCTGGACGAACTCGCCCGGGACGATGCAGCGGTAACGCTCGAAGACGCCGACTGTCGTGTGTTGCGAACGTGGCCGCGCGCTCGACTTCGACGATGGTTGCGGGCGCGACTGCGTGCGCCCGATCTAGGTGACGGAAGCCATCCACCGAGCGCCGACGACGTCGAACGAGCCATCGACGTCGTGGTGGGCGACGTCGTCGCCATGGAGTTGAGCGGTGGGCGCCGACTGTCTCGACGAGACCAACACCTGTCGTTGCAGTAGCCACACCAGGTACGCTGGCCAGGCATGGGTAGCCAATCTTCCAACGACTTCACCGCTCGATGGGCGCAACACGACCTCGGTGAGGTCGTGGTCTCGGCCAAAGAGGTGCACGACCGCGTGCTCGAACTGGGTCGCCAGATCACCAGTGACTACTCCGAGAGTCCGCCGCTGCTGGTGGGCGTTTTGAAGGGCGCGATCAACTTCATGTCCGATCTCATGCGCGCCATCGAACTGCCGGTCGAGGTCGATTTCATGGCCGTCTCGTCCTACGGGGCGGCGACCAAGACCAGCGGCGTCGTGCGCATCGTGAAAGACCTCGACGTCGACCTGCTCGATCGCGAGGTGCTGATCGTCGAAGACGTCGTCGACTCTGGCCTCACGCTCAATTACCTGCGTCAGTACCTCGGCGCGCGCAATCCCCGGAGTCTGGAGGTCTGCGCGCTCCTCTTGAAAGAGGGTGAGCAACGCGTCGAACAGTCATTGAAGTACGTCGGCTTCACCATCCCTTCGGATTTCGTCGTGGGCTACGGCCTCGACGTCAACGAGCGCTACCGCAACCTCGACGCGATTTACACCTTCACCGGCGAGGCCTAGACGTGGTCGATCAGGCGCGCGTGCAGCGTCTCGTGCGCGAGCTTCTCGAAGCCATTGGGGAAGACCCCACCCGAGCGGGGCTTCTGGAGACGCCGCGACGGGTGGCCGACATGTACGTCGAGTTGTTCGAAGGGATTGAGGCCGACCCCGGCGAATACCTTCGAGTGACCTTCGAAGCTGGTCACGACGAGATGGTGATGGTTCGCGACATTTCCTTCACGTCGCTCTGCGAGCACCACCTCGTGCCTTTCGTCGGTTTCGCGCACGTGGCTTACCTACCCGGTCCCGAGGGGCACATCACCGGACTATCCAAACTGGCGCGAATGGTCGAGGGATACGCGCGTCGCTTACAGGTCCAAGAGCGCATGACGACCGAGATCGTCGAAGCGATGGAACGCGAGCTGCAGCCCCGTGGCTCAATCGTGGTCATCGAGGCCGAGCACTTCTGCATGTCGATGCGCGGCGTCAAGAAGGCCGGCTCGACCACGGTCACCTCGGCCGTTCGAGGATCGTTTCGCTCCGATGCGGCGAGCCGCGCCGAGGCGTTGCAGTTCATCCATCAACGTCGGTCTGCATGGCGTTGAGCCCCAGCGTCATGGGCATCGTCAACGTCACGCCGGACTCGTTCTTTGCCGAATCGCGCACGCTCTTAACGGCTGACGCCGTGGCGCGGGGACGGGCGCACTTCGACGCCGGCTGTGACATCGTCGACGTTGGCGGGGAGTCGACGCGACCGGGCGCGACGCCGGTCGCGGCCGACGAAGAGATCGCCCGCGTGGTGCCGGTGATCGAGCAGCTGTGCGCTTACGGACCGGTCTCGGTCGATACGCAAAAGGAGTCGGTGGCGCGCGCGGCCATCGCCGCCGGCGCGGACGTCCTCAACGACGTGTCGAGCACCCTGGTCGACGTAGCCGGTGAACTGGCGGTGGGCTACGTGGCCATGCACCGACAGGGCAATTCGACGACGATGCAACTGAAGCCGACCTACGACGACGTGGTCGCTGAGATCGGCGAGTTTCTGGCTGGCATGGCCGAGCGAGCACGAATGGCTGGCGTGAAATCACTCTGGCTCGATCCGGGCATTGGATTCGGCAAGACGACGGAGCACAACATCTCGCTGCTGGCCCACGTGTCGCACTTCGTGGACCTCGCGAGCCGGTATCACGCCGGGGTACTGATTGGCACCAGTCGCAAGCGCTTCCTCGGTGACTTTCGAGGTGATTCGCTCGACGCGGACCAGCGATTGGAGGGTTCGATCGCCACCGAGGCGTGGGCGCTCTTGCAAGGTGTCAGTATGGTACGAGTACACGACGCCACGGCCGCCGTTCAGCTCCGTGAGCTGCTCGCCCGTCCCGTCGAGGAGGTAGTCGCGTGAGGGGCAAGTGGGCTGCGGGTATCGAGCCGCGAAGTTTCACCTGGGTCTACAAGGGGATTCTGGCGGTCTCGGAACGTCCGGGCGGTTCCACCACCGTTCACCGCCGCGTTCGACGCGACGAAGAGTTGCTCTGGCTGAAGCACCAGGGCTTTGGTCGCGTGATATCGATCCTGCCGGTGATGCAGAACCTCAGCGCCTATTTTGAACACGGCCTCACGGCGAGCCACTACGCCCTGCGCGGCGGACCGCAACAACGCGAGGTCCTGGAAGCCTGTTACCTGGACCTGGCGCATTCGATGTCCAACAAGACCATGGTCCTGTTGCACAGTGACGAAGTATCGGATCGACTGCTCGGCGTGATCGCCGGCTATCTGGTGTGGAGCCAGCGCGTCCCAACCGTGCCGCTCGCGATCGCTTACGTGGAGCGTCTCTTCAAGCGTTCGGTCGGACCGGACGGTCGAACGGTGCTCTTCGACCTGCCCGAGGTGAGCGCGTGAACGACGTGATCGAACTGCGCGAACTTCGCTGCAGCGCGATCGTCGGCGTGCTCGCCGAGGAACGCGAACGGGCGCAGCCGCTCATCTTTGACCTCGAGCTGGTGCGCCCCTTTGAAGAGGCCGCCCTCAACGACGACATTGCCGAAACCACGAACTACGCCGACGTCCTGACCCTTACCTGTCGCACCGCGACCGAAGGCCGCTACCTCCTGCTCGAAACGTTGGCTTACCGCGTCGCCTACGAAGTCCTGGCGCTCGACGAAGAGATCGCCTCGGTCACGATCGCGGTGCGCAAGGTCCGCCCGCCGGTCGTCGAAGACGTCGCGTCGGTCGGCGTGCGCTGCACCGTTCATCGTCCGTAGTGCGCCGGGCCTACTTCTCGTTGGGCTCGAACCTCGGTGATCGACGTGAACACCTGGCCGTCGGCGTCGACCTCGTGGTGGAGAACGAGGCGCATCGCGCCTCGTCGGTGTACGAAACCGAGCCGGTCGGCGGCGTCGTCCAGGACCCGTACTGGAACATCGTGATCGAAGTCGTCACCGACGCCACCGCGCACGAACTACTCGCGCGAGCCCACCTCGCCGAGGAGGCGCGCGGACGAGTCCGGGACGTGCGCTGGGGACCGCGCACCCTCGACGTGGACGTACTCCTCGTGGGCGACGAGCGCAGCGACGACCCCGAACTCACGTTGCCCCACCCACGAATGAACGAACGGTCCTTCGTGCTGGTTCCGTTGCACGAATTGGCTCCGGAGTTGGTCACTCGCGAACAATTGGACGCTGGCGTCGGAGCGGTCTCGCGACTGGGTACACTCGATTCGTTGCGCTAAACACCGAACGGCACCCGCGAGGGGCTGGAACGGACAGGAGCAGTGATGAATATCTCAATTGTTGGAGCCGGTCGAGCGGGCTCGTCGTTCGCCACCGCCCTAGAACGCGCGGGCCACGAGGTGGAAGTGATCCATCACGACGACGTGTCGTCGCTCGGTGACTCGGCGCTGATCATCCTGTGCGTGCCCGACGACGCCATTTCGAATGTCGCCGCGACGATCCCACCACGCGACGATCGCGTGGTGGCCCACGTCGCCGGCTCGCGGAACCTCGACGTGCTCGCTCCACATCCTCGGGTCGGATCGCTCCATCCCCTTATGGCGCTGCCGTCGGGGAGTGAGGCCGACCGCCTGATCGGTGCCACCTACTGCGTGGCCGGTGACGATCTCGTGCGAACGGTCGCGCTCTCGTTGGCGGGGCGCGTCATCACCTTGCGCGACGAGCAGCGCACGATCTATCATGCGGCCGCGGTAGTGGCGTCGAATCACTTGGTGGCGCTGATGGGTCAGGTTCGAAGGCTCGCCGAATCGATTGGACTCAATCTGGAAGACTTCTTGCCTTTGGCGCAACAGTCGTTGGTCGACGTCGCGCGCTTCGGACCGGACGACGCCTTGACGGGACCGGCCTCGAGGGGCGACATGGCCACGATCGACGCTCACCTGGCGGCGATTCCGGAATCGGAACGTTCGACGTACGTGGCGCTCGCCAACGCCGCCTTCGAACTCTCGGAACTGCGCCGCTCACAAACTCCGGCCTGATGCGCCTGATCAGTGGGGTGGAGGAGTGGCGCTCTTTCGCCGACGCTCAGCGTCGAACCAACCGCCGTGTGGGCTTGGTACCGACGATGGGGGCCCTGCACGCCGGCCACACGTCACTTTTCGAGGTGGCCAAGAAACACGGGGACGTCGTGATCGCCACGAGGTTCGTGAATCCCCGACAGTTCGACGACCCGGGCGACCTCGATCGTTATCCGCGCACGCCCGAGGTCGATCGCGCGCTGGCCGAAGCGCACGGCGTGGACTGCCTCGTTGAGCCCACGCTCGCCGCGATGTGGCCCGCCTACCCGGGCCCCACGCCCACGACGGTTACGGTGCGCGGATTGAGCGACGTCCTCGAGGGCGCCGCGCGACCGGGACACTTCGACGGGGTGGCGAGCGTCGTGGCGAAACTGTTGACCGTGACGGGACCGTGTCGGGTCTACTTCGGAGAGAAGGATTTCCAACAACTGGCCGTGATCCGTCAAATGGTGTCCGACCTTTCCTTCGCCGTCGAGGTCGTCGGGTGCGCGATGGTGCGCGACGCGGACGGTCTCGCGCTCTCGAGCCGCAACGTTCAGCTGAGTGACGTCGCGCGTCGTCGCGCCCTCGCGCTGTCGCGGGCCGTGGCCGCCGTCGCCGAAGCGCCCGCTTCCGCGTCGGAGCATCGACGCCGCCTGCGCGCAACGCTCAAAAGCGCCGACCTCGACGTGGTGTACGCCGAAGTCGTGAACCCCGTGACGTTCGTTTCCTCGGTCGACACCGACTCGGGTGACGCCCGCGCGCTCGTCGCGGCGAAAGTTGACGGCGTACGACTCATTGACAACGGACCGGTCGTCCTCAAAGGAGAACCGTGATGCTGCTGGCCATGGATGTGGGCAACACCGAGACCGTCATCGGTCTCTTCGGTCCGGAGACACCGGAAACCCCAGACGCGATGGGCTTCGCGCGCGCCACCGACGAACGGGGACTGGCGTTTCACTGGCGGATCTCGACGGTCGCCGATCGCACGCCCGACGAACACGCGATGGTGCTCACCCAGCTGCTCGACCTCGAGGGCCTGGACCTGCGCACGGCGGTGACGGCGATCGCGATCTCCTCGTCCTCGCCGATGGCCAACACCCAACTGCGTCGCATGGCCAACCGCTGGTTTTCGGCGCTCGACTTCACGGTGATCGGTCCGGGGACCAAATCGGGCATGCCGATTCTCTACGACAATCCCCGCGAGGTGGGACCGGACCGCATCGCCAACGCCGTCGGCGCCTACGACCTCTATCCCGGGGCGTCCATCGTGGTCGACCTCGGGACCGCGACGGTCTTCGACGTGATCAGTGCGAAGGGCGAGTACCTGGGCGGCGCCATCTCCCCGGGCGTGGCCATTTCATTGGACGCGCTCTACTCGCACGCCGCGGCGCTGCGCTCGGTCGAGCTGGTCCGTCCCCGTTCGGTCATCGGCCGTTCGATGATCGAATCGATCCAGTCCGGTGTCCTGTACGGCTTCGCCGCCCAGGTCGACGGCATGGTGGAACGGATCCTCGAAGAGCTCGGCGAGGCGACCGTCATCGCGACCGGGGGCCTGGCCGGACTCATCGCGCCGCACACCAAACACGTGCAACACGTCGAACCCTGGCTTACCCTCCACGGATTGCGTATCGTGCATGAACGGAATCATTCGGGAGAGTAATCGTGACAGTGCCGTACTCATTTGCTCACAACGCGTTCGCCGCGGCGCTTCAGAGCAGCTACGACCACCTCGCCGACGGCGAGGAATCGGGCGATTCGGTCAACGTCGCGGGACGCCTGATGCTCCTGCGTCGCCAAGGGAAATTGGCCTTCGCCACGATGCGCGACTCGAGTGGGGAGATCCAGCTCTTCGCGCTCGAGTCGGTGACGACGGACTTCGAGGAGTTCACGAAACTCCACCTGGGGGACTGGGTGGGCGTGGGCGGTGAGGTGGTGCGCACCAAGCGCGGTGAACTGTCGGTCAAGGTGGCGACCTGGGTGACGCTCGCGGCCGCCCAGCGCAACTTCGGGGACAAGTGGGCCGGCATCGCGGACTTCGACCTGCGCTATCGCCATCGCGAGGCCGACCTCTGGGCCAACCCGATGTCGCGCACCACGATCAAGCGTCGCAACGACGTGATGCGCGCGGTACGCGAACGGTGTTGGGCGGCCGACTTCATGGAAGTCGAGACGCCGATTCTCAACGCGATTGCTTCGGGCTCGGACGCGCGACCCTTCGCCACGCACCACAACGCCCTCGACACGGACTTCTTTCTGCGGATCGCCCCCGAGCTGTGGTTGAAGCGACTGGTGGTCGGCGGTTTCGAGCGCGTCTTCGAAATTGGACGGGTCTTTCGCAACGAGGGCGTCAGTCCGCGCCATAACCCCGAGTTCACGATGCTGGAGATCTACGCGGCCTACTGGAACTACGAGGACATGATGAACTTCACCGAGGCGTTGACCGCGGGCGTGGCCATGGACGTGCTGGGCACCACCGAAGTCGAATACCAGGGTCGGTCCTTCTCCTTCGCCACGCCCTGGCCCCGTCGCACCATGGCCGAGCTGGCGAGCGAAGCGGTCGGTGAGGACGTGTCGGTCCACACGCCGCGCGAACATCTCGCCCAAATGCTCCGAGACCGTGGCGTCGACGTGCACCGCGCCTGGGGCGCGGGACGCTGTCTGGCCGAACTGTTCGAAGCCACGTGCGAGACCTCACTGTGGAACCCGATCTTCGTGACGGATTTTCCGGTCGAGATCTCGCCGCTGGCGCGCCGCCACCAGAGCGACCCCGACCTGGTAGAGCGCTTCGAGTCCTACGCCGTCGGTCGAGAACTCTCCAACGGGTTCTCGGAACTGGTCGATCCCCTGGACCAGCGCGCTCGTTTCGAGGATCAGGCGCGACTGGCCGCCGAGGGCGAGCCGGAGACGATGCACATCGACGAGGACTACATCAAGGCGCTGGAGTGGGGACTGCCGCCGACGGCCGGTCTCGGTCTCGGCATCGATCGGTTGGCCATGCTGATCGCCGACGAGTCGAACATCCGAGAGGTGATCGCCTTTCCGACGCTCAAGCCCCTCGCCGACTAGTAACCCGGCAGGTCCTCGAGCAGTGACTCGATCAGCGAAGCGAAGCCGTCGCGCAACGCAGCGCTCGGCAGGCTCTTCAACGTGACGTGCGCCTGAGCGAGGTAGGTCTGGGCCGAGGCGATGGTGCGCTCGATGCCGTCGGTGGCGACGACCAGCTTGCGGGCTCGCTCCCGGTCTTCGTCATCCAGGATCGCCCCGAGGACCCCGCGCAGTTCCTCGCCCACCAGGGTGTCGCGCAACGCGAAGATCGTCGGCAGGTTATAGATCCCCTCGGCCAGGTCCTGGCCGGCCGGTTTGCCCAACTCGTTTTCCGTGGCGATGACGTCCAAGATGTCGTCACGCAATTGGTAGATCATGCCGAAACAGCGGCCGAATTCGGTCAGCGCCTCTCGCTCTTCGACGGGCAGGCGCGCCGTGAGCGCGCCCACGCGACAACTGGACGCCATTAACGCGGCGGTCTTTCCTTCGATGGCGGCGAAATAGTCCTCTTCGGTGCGCTCCACGGAGAAAGCCGTGCGCACCTCGGAGACTTGGCCCCGGGTCAACGCCGCCAGGGTTCGCGCCAACAATCCCGCGACGTCGGTGCCGAGTTCGGCCGCGATCGCGGCCGAACGGGCCATGAGGTAGTCACCGGCCACGATGGCGATGAGATTGCCGTAGCGCGCGTTGACGCTGTCGACGTTGCGGCGCACTTCCGCCTCGTCCATGACGTCGTCGTGGTACAGCGAGGCGAGGTGCATCAACTCGATGGCCACGCCGCCCAGCAGGTCCTCCGGGGAGGCGGCTCGCTCGCCGCCGGTCGCCGAGGCGACCACGAGCAGTGGGCGCAGACGCTTGCCACCGGCGTAAATGAGGTGCGTGGTGACCGAATCGAGGTACGGGTCGCCGAAGATGACCGAATCGGCGAGTAAGGTCTCCAAACTTTTGAGGTCGCGTTCGACCGATGCCAGCTGCAGTCGCTCGTGAGGGTTCACTTTCCCACACTAATTGAGGGTCCGTTGGCCATTCTCTGTGGTCCGAGGGGTGGGGCGTAACTGCCACACCTCACCGGTACACTTCTATGTATTGACGCACAAAGGATGACAATTGTTCGAACGATTTACTGACCGTGCCCGCCGAGTACTGGTGCTCGCGCAGGAAGAAGCACGTGACCTCAACCACGCCTTCATCGGCACCGAGCACATCCTGCTCGGACTGATCCGCGAGGGCGAGGGCGTTGCGGCCAAGGCGTTGGACGCCCTGGGGGTCACCTTCGACGTCGTGCGCGAGAAGGTGGAAGAGGCCATCGGCGCCAACACCAATCCCTCGCCGGGATCGCCGCCCTTCACGCCACGCGCGAAAAAGGTCTTAGAGCTCTCGCTGCGCGAAGCCCTGCAACTGGGCCACTCCTACATCGGCACCGAGCACATGCTGCTCGGGTTGGTGCGCGAGGGCGACGGCGTCGCGGCCCAGGTCCTGAGCGACCTCGGGGCCGACATGGCGCGGGTCCGCACGCAGGTAATCCAGATGATGTCCGGTCAGGCCGGCAAGGAGTCCGGCGGCCAGAGTTCGTCCGGCAGTCAAAAGAGTGACCCCGAGGGCGCGGGCGGTTCGGCCGTCCTCGACCAGTTCGGTCGCAACCTCACCCAGTTCGCCCGCGAGGGCAAGCTCGACCCGCTCGTGGGTCGCGAGAAGGAAGTCGAGCGCGTGATGCAGGTGCTGTCACGTCGCACCAAGAACAACCCGGTGTTGATTGGCGAGCCCGGCGTCGGCAAGACCGCGATCGTCGAGGGCCTGGCCCAGAAGATCGTCGCCAACCAGGTGCCGGTCACGCTCGCCGACAAGCAGCTCTACACCCTCGACCTTGGCGCGCTGGTCGCCGGTAGCCGCTACCGCGGCGACTTCGAAGAGCGTTTGAAGAAGGTCCTGAAGGAGATCCGCACGCGCGGCGACATCATCTTGTTCATCGACGAGATTCACACGCTGGTCGGGGCCGGTGCCGCCGAAGGCGCGATCGACGCCGCGTCGATCCTGAAGCCGATGCTGGCGCGCGGTGAACTGCAGACCATTGGCGCGACCACCATCGACGAGTACCGCAAGCACATCGAAAAGGATGCCGCGCTCGAGCGCCGCTTCCAGCCGGTCAAGGTCGAGCAGCCGTCGATCGCCATGACCATCGACATCTTGAAGGGCCTGCGCGAGGTCTACGAAGAGTTCCACGCGGTCAAGATCACCGATCAGGCGCTGATCGCCGCGGCGAACCTCGCCGATCGTTACATCTCGGACCGATTCCTGCCCGACAAGGCGATCGACCTCATCGACGAGGCCGGCAGCCGACTGCGCATCCGTCGCATGGACACGCCACCGCAGCAGAAGAAGTTCGACGAGGACATCATGCGTGTACGCGCCGACAAGGAGAGCGCGATGGCGAGCGGCGCTCTCGAACAGGCCAAGGCCCTGGACGAACAAGAGCGTGAACTGATCGCCAAGCGCGACGAGCTCGAACTGACGATGCAGGCGTCGGGCGGCGTGGTCTTCGACCTCGTCGACGAGGACACCATCGCCGAGGTGCTCGCGGTGTGGACCGGCATTCCGGTCTATCGACTCACCGAAGAGGAGACCACCAAGCTCTTGCGCATGGAAGACGAACTCCACAAGCGCATCATTGGCCAAGACGAGGCCGTCATTTCGATCAGCCGCGCCATTCGACGCCAGCGCGCGGGCCTGAAGGACCCGAAGCGACCCGGCGGTTCGTTCATCTTCCTCGGCCCGACGGGCGTCGGCAAGACCGAACTCGCCAAGACCCTGGCCGAGTTCCTCTTCGACGACGAAGACGCCCTCATTCAGCTCGACATGTCCGAGTACATGGAGAAGCATTCGGTCAGTCGCCTGGTCGGTTCGCCCCCCGGCTATATCGGGTACGACGAGGGTGGTCAGCTCACCGAAGCCGTTCGCCGCAAGCCCTTCTCCGTCGTGCTCTTTGACGAAGTGGAAAAGGCCCACCCCGACGTCTTCAATACGCTCTTGCAGATCCTCGAAGACGGTCGTCTCACCGACGCGCAGGGTCGCACCGTGGACTTCAAGAACACGATCCTGATCATGACCTCGAACCTCGGGACCGCCGATCTGCGTAAGGCGGCCATCGGATTCGGCAAGGCCTCGGACGTCGCGGACCACGAGCGGATGAAGGAGAGGGTCCACACGGCGCTGAAGGCCCACTTCCGCCCGGAGTTCCTCAACCGCATCGACGACACGATTGTCTTCCACGAACTCAGCCGCGAAGAAGTGATCTTGATCGCCGACATGTTCATCACCCGTTTACGTGACCAGTTGGCGGTCCAAGGTCTCGGACTCGAGCTCTCCGCTGCGGCTCAGGGCTTCCTCGCCGAAAAAGGGTACGACCCCGAGCTCGGCGCCCGTCCCCTTCGCCGCGCCGTGCAGCAGTACGTCGAAGACGCGCTGAGCGAGAAGATCCTCTTCAAGGAGTTCCACGCCGGACAGACCATCGTCGGCGACATCGCCGAAGGTCCCGACGGGCCGTACCTCACCTTCGAGGGCGTCGAGGGCCTGCCGACGTCGGTCGACTTCGAAGATCTCTCCGACAACGCCTAGGGTCACAGCGCGCTCCTAGCCTCACGTGTCGCCGGGCCCGGGGGCCTAGCGTCTCAGAGCGACGATCGCGGTCGTGCCGAGTGACGGGGAATTAGACGACGTGTCGGGCGTTGAGGTTATTCGCTGTCGAAGGCTGGCCCAGGCAATCGTTGCGGCCCAGTCAGTCACGAATTGACCAAAATCTGGTAGAATAATTAATCCCCCTAACGCCTTTCAGGCAGATTTTCATTGAGGAGAACCTCGTTTATGACTGTTCGCAAGTACAAAAAGGGCGATCGTCTCGTCTACCCCCACCACGGCGCCTGCACCGTGGAAAAAATCGAGAAAATGACCGCTTTTGACGTGAAACAGGACTATTTGAAGCTCAAGGTCGCCTACACCGACTTGGTTTTGATGGTGCCGGTCGCCAACGCCGAGTCGGTGGGCCTTCGCGACGTCATCAACGACGAAGAGGTCGAAGAGGTCTTCGCGGTGCTTCGCAAGAAGGAAGCTCGCATGCCGACCAACTGGTCGCGTCGCTTCAAGAACCACTCGGAGAAGCTGCGCTCCGGCGACATTTATCAGGTCGCGGAAGTCGTGCGAAACCTCTCGATCCGAGACAAGGACAAGGGTCTGTCGGCCGGCGAGAAGCGCATGCTCACCCGGGCCCGCCAAATCCTCGTCTCCGAGCTGACCTTCGCGTTGAACGTGGACACGGAAGCGGCGGAAGAAAAGCTCGCCTCGGTCCTTCCGTAGTCATGTCGGTCGCGGCCGTCGTCGTTGCGGCCGGCCAGGGCCAGCGCTTCGGCGGACCCAAGCAGTTCGCCCTTTTGAATCACGACACCGTGACGGCCCACAGCGTTCGCGCGGCCCGGTCCGTCGCCGAACGCGTCGTGCTGGTCGTGCCCCAGAACTATCAGGGCAACGGCGAAGGCGCCGACGTCGTGGTGGTCGGCGGACTCACGCGCGCGGCGTCGGTCCGCGCCGGGCTCGAGCAGTGCGGTGACGCGGATGTCATCGTCGTGCACGACGCGGCGCGACCAATGGCGACGTCATCGCTCTTCTCCTCGGTCGTCGACGCGGTCACGGCGGGCGCCGACGGCGCGATACCGGGGATACCCATCTCGGACACCGTGAAGCGCATCCGGCCCGAAGGCACGCTGATGGTCGTTGATGCGACCGTGGAACGCGAGGAGCTGGTGAGCGTGCAGACGCCCCAAGCCTTCGCCCGCGATGTATTGATTCGCGCGCACGCCAACGGCGGCGACGCTACCGACGACGCCGTGCTCGTGGAAGCGCTGGGCGGTCGAGTGGTCGTGGTGGCCGGCGAAGTCGACAACGTGAAGATCACCGTGCCCGGCGACCTCGCCCGGGCCGCGTCGATCGAGCTGCGCCGATGAGGATCGGCCACGGCATCGACGTGCATCGCGTCAGTGACGACGCCTCGCGTTCGCTCTGGCTCGGGCTGGTCGAGATTCCGGACGCGCCGGGACTGGCGGGGCACTCCGACGCCGACGTCGCGACCCACGCGCTCTGCGACGCCCTGCTCGGGGCGGCCAATCTCGGTGACCTGGGCCGACATTTTCCCGACACCGATCCGCAGTTCGAAGGCGCCTCATCTCGTCGACTGCTCGAAGGAACGGTGGCCCTGGTGGCGGAGGCCGGCCTGCGCACGATCTCGGCCGACGTGACGATCATGGCCGAACGCCCAAAACTGTCGAGTTACATGACCCGGATGTCGAATGAGCTGTCCGCGGTCGTCGGTGCGCTCGTCACGGTAAAGGCGACGACCGCGGAAGGTCTCGGAGCCCTCGGCCGCGTCGAAGGTATTGGCGCGAGCGCCGTCGCTCTCTTAGAAGAATCGACGTGAGTCCCCGTCCCGCGCCACGGAAGGGACCGCCCGGGCGAACGTCGCGTCAGGGTGGACGCCCGATGACCGGTGGTCAGGTCGGGGGACCGAGGCGTTCGCCGAGCGCGCGCGAGAAGGAGGGACTCGGGGGCGAACAAGTCGAAGGTCGTCACGCCGTGCTCGAACTTCTCAAAGCCCGTCGTCGACAAATCCAAAAGATTTACATCGCGGAGGCCCAAGACGCCAGTGCGACCCTCGACGCGATTGAGTTCGAGGCCCAGCGCCAGCGAGTGCCGGTCCAAGTGATCTCGATGGCCCGTCTGGATCGTGAAGCGCGCACCGAAGGGCACCAGGGCGTCATGGCCGTCGCCGCTCGGCTCGAGACGGAGACGCTCGACGTGCTGCTCGAGCACCGCCGTCCGTTCCTGCTCGTCTGCGATGGCGTGACCGATCCTCGAAACCTAGGCGCCATGCTGCGCAGTGCCGACGGTGCGGGTGTGACCGGCGTCGTCGTCCCTCGCCACCGCTCGGCGCGCATCTCGCCATCGGTCACCAAGACCGCGGCCGGGGCCATCGAGTACCTCACCTTCTGCGACGTCGGGGGCATCCCCGCGGCACTCGAGGTCCTCAATAAGGCCGGCGTGTTGACGGTCGGTCTCGCCGGCGAGTCCTCGGACTCGATCTACGACCTCGATCTCGCGTCAACGCCCGTGGCCCTCGTCGTCGGGGGAGAAGAAAAAGGACTTTCGGTGCTCGCGCGTAAGCGATGCGCGGCCGTTGTGTCGATACCCCAGTTGGGCAAGATCAGTTCATTGAACGCTGGCGTCGCCGTGTCGGTGGCGGCGTTCGAAGTAGC
The DNA here is from genome assembly GCA_003167415.1 of Acidimicrobiaceae bacterium. GTDB lineage: Bacteria > Actinomycetota > Acidimicrobiia > Acidimicrobiales > RAAP-2 > RAAP-2. The sequence continues at coordinate 19,286 of PMTF01000019.1, forward strand.
GCGACAACGAAGTCGACGTTCCTAGGGCGAAGTCAAATAGGGACCTTTTCCCCTACGAATTACAAACGCACGATGTCTAGTCTTGCCACGCAAGGGAAACGCTGCAGCAGGATTTAATCGTCCCCATTTTGCAAATTGGAGACGTCGTCAACTGTTTTGAGTTCTGTTTGCTCCCTTCGGTGTGGTAGTTGCTGGAAACACGCTCGTTTCTTCAAGGGCGCCCATCTTCAACGAAGGATTCCCTATGCGCTTCTCGTCCATCAGCAGTTTCGACTTGATCAGCGACAGGTTGTGGTCATGACAGTCGCAACCCCGCGGGTCGCATCAATATTGAATATTGCCAGCGTCTTTTTGCTGATATTGATGACTTTCGCCATATCAACACCTGCTAACGCATTCCCTGAAGTTCACACGGTGACCTTTTCTGAAAATGCAAGTGCATCGGATTCTGTGACGGCGTTCGAGACTGGAACTTCACCAAAATCACTTACCTTGATCCAAGATCTGAGTCCAAGTTTTTCGGATGCTGGATACACATTTGAGGGCTGGAATACGTCGGCCGATGGCAGCGGCATTTCTTATTCGGATGGAGCGCAACTCTCATTCAAATTGGACTTGGTTTTGTATGCCCAGTGGACCCTTGCAATCGTCGACACTTTCTCGTTCAACGCCAACGGTGGCAATGGATCTGTTGCATCAATTTCTGAAGCGCCTGGATCGACTCTTACCGTGCCGGGACAGACCGGGCTAATTCGCGCAGGATTTGTTTTGAACAATTGGAATACGAACGCGAACGGTTCAGGAACTAAGTATCTTGTTGGAGCACATGTAACGGTCACAGCTTCGATCCTTCTTTACGCGCAATGGAGCGGTCACAAGTTCGCAACGTTGTTTAGTGCGATCGGAGCTTTCAAATCTAATTCGTCATCGCTGTCCCCAGCGTTGAAGAGTCAGATCAATCGAATTGCTCTCACCATCAAATCAAGGCGGTATCACACGGTCACGCTTTTTGGTTATACCGCCGCAACCGGGCTTAGATCATTCAACGTGGCTCTTAGTCGTTCGCGCGCCGCAAATGCTGCAATTTTCTTGCGTCACGAATTGAACCTCCTGAAGGTTCATGGTGTCGCAATATCTTCAGCTGGTGAGGGTGCGATTGCGGGCCAATCGAGCAGGGCGTACTCGAGAGTTGAAGTGTTCGGAGTCTGATTTCACTCGATTTCCTATTTGAAGAGCCGTGGAGCGAGGCATTCTGAACCTGATGACTCGCGACCACGGCTTATTGGGTTCGAAAATGAACGACTCGAATGACCAAAATCGTACTTCGTAGGATTTCAAAAATGTCGTGCGGAGCCGGTGGAGGGATTCGAACCCACGACCTGACGATTACAAATCGCCTGCGCTTCCAGACTGCGCCACACCGGCTTGGAAGTCCAAGGTTAGTGAAAATCGAGTCGGCTCAATAAGTAGGCTGAGACGAATGAGTGATTCATCCCAGCCGCATCACGGGGCCAACCCGCCTGGATCTCACTACCAGCCCGCCCTGAGTGTCGTGTTGATCATCGTCGTCCTCTTCGTTGCAGCTGCGTTCTTGATGCTTCGATACGTCAACCCGGCGGCGACTTCGAGTACGACGACACTTTCTCCTTCGGAAACCACGACGACACTTCATCACCACACCGTCGCGAAGTCAACGGTCCGGGTGCAGGTGGCCAACGGTACGAAGGTCCCCAACTTGGCTCGGGGTTATTCACAGGAATTGTTGACCCAGGGTTGGAACACGCTGCCCGGAGTTAACGGTCCCACGGAGAAGTCGACCATCGTATATTTCAATCCGGGATTCAAGTGGGCCGCGATCCAGATCGCCCACAAGATCCACGTGGGCCTTCACGCCGTCCAAGCGCTCAACGGTCAACGACCCGTGCCCGGTGCGTCGAGTGATGACGTCATCGTCATCCTCGGACACAACTCCGCCAACAAGGGCTAGTTACGCTTGCGGCGGTAGGTGCACGGAGTAGCGCTTCAGCGCGGCTCGCAGCACATCCATCGACATCGGCCGCAACTCTTCGAGCGGTCGATTGCGATGGCGTCGCACACCGAGATCGACCTGCGCCAAACTGCGCACACCGAACTGACGAGCGATGTCGATCAAGAGGGCGATCTCGACGCCGTACGCCTTCTCCAAGGTGATGACGTCGAAGGCGCTGCGTCGCCCGGCGGTCTCACCGGCGAGGGGCTGTCGTATTTCGCCGAGTCCGGGGTAAAGCAGCGACAGAATCGGGCGAGCGGCCAGCTCGTTCACGCGCCCGCCCCCCGTCGGCATGTTGTGCAGCGGCCGTTCGTAATATCCCTTTACTAATTGGGTTTCCGAGCGCTCGAGGAGCGGTTGGATGAGGCGAGCCACGAACTCTGACGTGGTGTTGACGACGTCGGCGTCGAGGAATACGACCAACTCGGAAGAGGTCGCGGCGAGGCCGGCCCGCATGGCTTCACCCTTGCCGCTGGGACCTTCGAAGCGAACCACGCGAGCTCCGTGGTGGTCCGCGACCGTGGAGGTGTCGTCGACCGAATCGTCGTTGACCACGACCAGTTCGTCGACCAGTTCACGATGGGCGAGGACGGCGTCGAGGACGGCGCCGACGGTGGCCGACTCGTTTCGCGCCGGGACGACGACCGCGACGGTCGTGGCGGCTTTCAATGTTAAGACGCGTTCGAGACTGAACTCGTCACGGCTTAGCGTCCACGGGACGTCTGGGCTGCTCACTCGTAAGAGGTTAGGGGTCGCAACCGACAACCGCACTTGACACGGCGTGCGAGTTCGGCGAGAATTGAGGGGTCATCAAGAGCGACTGAGGGACGGCCCCGCTGAAGTCGCGACAACCAGTGTGATACTCGAGCAGCCCGCTCATCACACCAGGTGCCAAAGGCCGAACGATGAAAAGGGAGTTATGAGTTTCGCTACAGGTCTTCTATGTCGAGAGTGCGGTGCCACCTATCCCAGTGAGGCGCGGTACTCGTGTGATTTCTGTTTCGGTCCGTTAGAGGTCGACTACGACCTCGTCGCGGCCCGACGGGTCGTTACGCGCGAGTCAATCGCCGGTGGTCCCAATTCCATCTGGCGCTACGGCGCGCTGTTACCCGATCCCGGTGCCGAGCCGGTCGACCTCGGAGCCGGCTGGACGCCGCTTCGCCGCTCCACCCGTCTCGCCGAGGAGCTCGGCGTTCGCGAACTGTGGCTGAAGGACGACACCCGCAATCCCACCGGTTCCTTCAAGGACCGCGTGGTGTCGGTGGCGCTCTCCAGCGCCCGACGCCTCGGGTTCACGACCGCGGCCTGCGCGTCGACCGGCAACCTCGCCACGTCGGTCGCGGCCCACGCCGCGTCCATCGGCTGGCCGAGTGTGACCATTATCCCGGCCGACCTCGAGAAGTCCAAGATCGCGATGGCGGCCATCTTCGGGGGCACCGTCCTCGGCGTCCAAGGCAACTACGACGACGTCAATCGACTGTGCGTTGAATTGGTAGCCGAGCACGACGACTGGGCTTTCCTCAACGTGAATCTTCGCCCGTACTACGCCGAAGGTTCCAAGACGCTGTCTTTTGAGATCTGCGAACAACTCGGGTGGCGAACGCCCGCGCAAGTGGTGGTGCCGTTGGCCTCGGGCAGTCAGTTCACCAAGGTCGCCAAGGGATTCAAGCAGTTCGTCGAGCTCGGCCTCGTCGAGGGCGAGGTACCCGTGCTCTTCGGCGCCCAGGCGACCGGCTGCTCGCCGATCGCCAGCGCCTTCGCGTCGGGGGCCGACGTCGTCACGCCGCAGCGTCCCAACACGATTGCGCGCTCACTGGCCATCGGCAATCCCGCCGACGGTCCCTACGTGCTCGACGAACTTCGCGCCCACGGCGGTGACTGCGGTTCGGTGCCCGATTCCGAGATCCTCGAATGCATCGGACTGCTCGCCGAAACCGAAGGCATCTTCGCCGAAACGGCCGGCGGCGTCACGGTGGCCTCGTTGCGTCAGATGATCAACCGCGGCACGATTGACCGTGACAAATCGATCGTGGCGATCATTTCGGGCCACGGGCTCAAGACGCTCGACGCCATCGTCGACACGGCGACCTTGAGCTCGACGATCACTCCGTCGCTCGCGGCGGCCGAAGAGGCGCTGCGCTTCCACCAATTGGTGGCCGCGTCATGAGCGTCACGGTCCGCCTCCCCAGTCAACTGCGCACCCTCGTCGGGGGAGCCGGCGAAGTGCCGGTCGAGGCCGCCACGGTGCGCGAAGCCATCGTCGCGGTGGACGCGGCCTACCCGGGAATCGCCTTTCGGGTCCTCGATGACCGCGGAGCTCTGCGCCGTTTCGTCAACGTCTTCGTGGCCGACGAGGACGTCCGCTTCCTCGACGGCCTGGACACCGCGCTCGAATCCGGCCAGACCGTTTCTCTCGTGCCGGCCGTGGCCGGCGGCTGACCGCCGTTAGCACTCGCCACCCTAGACTGCTAATATTGCGTTGCACCAAAAGGGTGCCCCGCTTTAGGAGGAATCACAGTGGCGAAACTGATCGCATTCGATGAAGAGGCTCGCCGGGCGCTTGAGCGCGGCATGAACAAGCTGGCCGACGCCGTTCGAGTAACGCTCGGACCCAAGGGCCGCAACGTCGTCTTGGACAAGAAGTGGGGCGCGCCCACGATCACCAACGACGGCGTCTCGATCGCGAAGGACATCGACCTCGAGGACCCGTTCGAGCGCATCGGCGCCGAATTGGTGAAAGAAGTCGCAAAGAAGACGGACGAAGTGGCCGGTGACGGCACGACGACCGCGACCGTCCTCGCCTGGGCGATGGTTCGCGAAGGACTCAAGAACGTGGCCGCGGGTGCCAACCCGATGTCGCTGAAGAAGGGCATCGAGACGGGCGTCGAAGCCGCCGTGGCGTCGATTCACGACCTCGCCAAGCCCGCTGACACCAAAGAGCAGATCGCGCAAGTGGCCTCCATTTCCGCCGCCGATGACGAGATCGGCGCGATGATCGCCGACGCCATCGACAAAGTCGGCAAGGACGGCGTCATCACGGTCGAAGAGAGTCAGTCCTTCGGCATGGAGATGGACCTCGTCGAAGGTATGCGCTTCGACAAGGGCTTCATCGCTCCCTACTTCGCCACCGACACCGAGCGCATGGAGGCCGTGCTGGAGAACGCCTACATCCTCTTGGTCTCGAACAAGATCACCTCGGTCCGCGACATTTTGCCGGTCCTCGAGAAGGTCATGCAATCGGGCCGCCCCTTGTTGATCATCGCCGAGGACATCGAGGGCGAAGCGCTCGCGACCCTCGTCGTTAACAAGATCCGCGGCACGTTCAAGTCGGTCGCCGTGAAGGCCCCGGGCTTTGGCGAGCGTCGCAAGGCCATGCTCCAGGACATCGCGATCCTGACGGGTGCGACCGTCATCTCCGAAGAGATCGGTCTCAAGCTCGAGACCGCCGACGTCGAGATGCTGGGGAGCGCCCGCAAGATCGTCGTCACCAAGGACGAGACGACCATCGTCGAGGGTGCGGGATCCGAGGACGACATCAAGGGTCGGATCAATCAGATCAAGGCCGAGATCGACAACACCGACTCCGACTACGACCGCGAGAAGCTCCAGGAGCGTTTGGCCAAGCTTTCCGGCGGCGTGGCCGTCATCAAGGTGGGCGCGGCGACCGAGGTCGAACTGAAAGAGAAGAAGCACCGCATCGAAGACGCGGTGTCGACGACGAAGGCCGCCATCGAAGAGGGCGTCGTGCCCGGCGGTGGCGTAGCGCTCTTGCGCAGCCAGACTCGGATCCTCGAAGCGGCCGACAAGCTCATTGGTGACGAGGCGACCGGCGCGCGCATGGTGGCCAAGGCCGTCGAGGCGCCGCTCAATCAGATCGCGGTCAACGCCGGTCTGGAAGGCGGCGTCATCGTCGACAAGGTTCGCAATCTCAAGAAGGCGACCGAAGGACTCAACGCGGCGACCGGTGACTACGAGGACCTCATCAAGGCCGGCGTGATCGACGCGGCGAAGGTGACCCGCTCAGCCTTGCAGAACGCGGCCTCGATCGCGGCGCTGTTCTTGACCACCGAGTGCGTGATCGTCGACAAGCCCGAAGAGAAGGTCGCGGCGATGCCCGGCGGCGGGATGGACGACTACTAAACCGTCCGCTTCTCAAACTCTGGTGAACCGTGGGGCCTTCGGGCCCCACGGTTTCTCTTTGGGCGCCGCTCAAGGCTCGGCCACTGCGGACTGGTCCTAGCATTGGGCCATGACTCCCGAACCGCTCGCGCCCTCTCGCGGGCTCAACGTCCTGCACCTGTTCTGTCACCCGGGCGCCGACGTTGACGCCGGCGCGCTGCGAAAGGCCGTCGACGACGCTCACGCCGTCGGTCTGCAGGTGGTGAGCGTGGCCATCATGGGCGCCAAGGCCGACGTCTGTTTCATGATCCTCGGCGAAGACCTCTGGACGTTGCGCCAACTGCAATCGAAGATCCAGGCGGCCGGCTTCCTCGTGGCCGAGAGCTACGTCTCGGTCACCGAAGTGAGCGAGTACGCGGCCGGCATGCCCGAGAAGATGCTGCAGGACCGCCTCTTTCCGACACTGCCGCCCGACGGCAAGCGAGCGTTCTGCTTCTACCCAATGTCGAAACGTCGCGAGGAGAAGAACAATTGGTACGCGCTTACCTACGACGAGCGCGAGCGACTCATGCGTCAGCACGGGGCCCTCGGCCGTGAGTTCAAGGGCCGCATCCTCCAGGTCATCACCGGTTCGACGGGCTTAGACGACTGGGAGTGGGGCGTCACGCTCTTCGGGGTGCACGTCGATGATCTCAAAGAGTGCGTCTACACGATGCGCTACGACGAGGCCTCGACGCTCTACGCCGAGTTCGGCGCGTTCTACACGGGTCTCGTGGGCACGCTGGACGAAGTACTTGACGCCACGTTGGCTTAGGACGCGCGGGTAGCGTCATGACGGTGGAACCGGTGCCCGAAAAGACGCTGCTGCGCTGGGCCGAGTCATTGGCCGGCGTCGCGAGAACGGGCTTGGGTTTCAGCGAGAGCCAATACGAACGCGAGCGTTTCGAAGAGGTTCTGAAGATCGCCGGCGATATCAAAGCGGCGGCCGAGGTGGGCCTGGACGGCGTGCTCGACGCCGACGGGTACGTCGCGGAGTGGATGAAGGAAGTCGGATCCGGTGTCGCGGGTTACCAGACGCCCAAGGTCGCGGTCGGGGCGGCCGTGACCAATGACCGCGGCGAGCTCCTCCTCATTCAACGTGCCGACTCCGGCGTGTGGCTGTACCCGACCGGCTGGTGCGACGTGGGGTACTCGGCCGCCGAAGTCGTGGTCAAAGAGGTCCTGGAAGAGACGGGCTTTGAAGTCGAACCGGTGCGGCTCCTCGGCGTTCTCGACGGCATGCGCTTGGGCTCGTCTCGAATTCCTCTGTATTCGTTGCTGTTCTTCTGCCGCGCCGTCGGTGGGGAGATGAAGATTCACCCACTCGAATGCACCGACGCCGGTTGGTTCACCCGTGACAACTTGCCGTCGCCCATCATCGGCGCGGAGAGATGGGCCGGTCCCATCTTCGCCGCGATCGACGGCGAACATCGCGACGTCTTCTACGACGATCTGCGTCGACCGGTGTGGAGAGGGGACCAATGAGCGTGCAGGTTGAGATCGCCCGCGAGGTAACCGAGGAGTTGGTCGAGGGTCTGAACTTCCTCTTGCCCCAACTCTCCACGAACGCCGCGCCCCTCAACACGACGGACGTGGCGGAACTTCTCGCTTCGCCGTCCACGGTCGTCTTTGTGGCGCGCGACGAAGGGCGACTCGTCGGTTCGTTAACCCTCGTCGTCTTCCCCATTCCCACCGGTCTACGTGCGTGGATTGAGGACGTGGTTGTCGACGAAACCGCCCGGGGTGGGGGCGTTGGCGAGGCGCTCACGAACGCGGCCATCGAAGAATCGCGTCGCCGCCACGTTCGTTCGATTGATCTCACTACCCGGCCCTCGCGCGAAGCGGCGAATCGACTGTACGCACGACTCGGGTTCGAACGTCGCGAGACCAATGTTTATCGATTTTTGGTAGAAGACGCGTAAGACGGCCGAGGCGTGATTCCCGGGGACTTAATGGTTGCGCCAGGGATCAACAAACGCCCGGCGCGCGTTGCCTCGCGCGGGTCATTATTCTGTATTCAATGACGACGAGTCAGCAGATTCAGCGCGTATTGGCGGTGGGAGTAATTGCCCTGGTACTTGGCGCTCTCGATTCGCTCATCAAAGGTGACGGCGCGGGACTCGTCGGCGCGTTGAGTCAAACGGCGGCGCCTTGGTTTCTCCTCGCTTTCCTCGCCGGCGCCGCGACGAGTGATCGTCGAATTGTGCTCAGCGTTGTCGCCGGTTTTGGTGCGACGATTCTCGCGTTGATCGGCTTCTACTTCGTGAACAGCCTCATCTTTCGATTCGGTTCGGTATCGTGGCTGAGTCGTTTTCATTATTCGTTGGGGGTAGGAAAGATGTACTTCGAGTTGGCACTTTTCAGTGGACCGCTCTTCGGCGCGTTCGGAGCGTGGTGGAAGAAAAACCTCTCGATGGCTCCCGTGGTTGCGTTGGGCCTGCTCTTTTTATTCGAAGCGCTCGCGCGAGCGACCCAATCGAAAATCTTCGCCCAGTACGCCGATCCGGTGGCAGCCATAGAGGTGTTCGTGGGCGTGTTGTGGACGGTGCTGGCCTTCTGTACGACGAGGATGCTTCGCCAACGGGCCGACTCGCAGAAGGTGCGCCAAATCAAGGTCCTTGAACCTTCTTAACATTGCTTTCTGGATTCCAGAGCTCGAGCTAATGAGACAAATAATCGCGTCCTATTTCCTTCGGCGCCCATCTATTCATCATTGATCTGTGACGGAATGAGCCGGTGCGTCGTGCTCACATCGTCTTCTTGTCAGCGCCCTCTAGTCTTCAGGTGATTGTAGATTGACGTGATGATTCGCCTTGTCCCAATACCTGACCAAGACCTCAAGGAGTGGCTTACATCGATGTGGGCGGACTACCGCAAGCAACTACTAGGCACCGGATTTACCTCCGAAGAAGCATCGCTGAACATCGAGCAAAACGAAAAGGCACTCTTCGTCAACGGCGTGCCGAATGATGATCAACGCATCTTTGACGTGATGGACGATGAGACGAAAGTCGGATCTCTCTGGCTCGCTACGAGAGAAGAGCGGAATGCAGGGGAATGGTACGTGTATGACATCGTGATTGACGAAGACTTTCGAGGCAAAGGCTTTGGGCGGAGCACGATGCAAGCCGCGGAGGGCTATGTCAAGAGCCAAGGTGGCACGAGACTCGCGCTCAACGTCTTTGGCCCCAACGCGGTCGCCCGGGGTCTGTATGAATCGATGGACTACAAAACCATGACCATTGGGATGAGGAAGGACCTCGTCTGAGTCGAACGGCGACTGATGGCGCTGGACCAATGTCTACGGGTACTTGATCGAGGGTTGACGGATCACACGACCGTTGAGTCGTGTGAAGGTGCGAGACATCATCAGAGAAATTGAAAATTATGGCTGGTTCCAGGTTCGACAAGTGGGAAGCCATCGTCAGTTCCACCACCCGTCGCGGCGCGGTTGCGTGACGGTGGCCGGCAATCCAAGCTAGGAACTGCCAAAGCCAGTGATCAGTAGCGTTGTGAAGCAGGCGGGATCGGGTCGGAGGCAGCGGTGACCGAATACACAATCATCATTGAAGATGCCGGTTCCAATTGTGCGGCATATGCGCCAGATGTCCCTGGCTGTGTCGCTGCCGGCGACACCGTAGACGAGACTTCGCACCTTATGGAAGAAGCGCTAGCTCTTCACATTGAGATGCTTCGAGAGATGGGTGAGCCAGTACCCGAACCCCATTCTCGAGCTGCGGTCGTTCGGATTGCTTCATAACAATTCTGGCCGTAACAAAAGTTTGAATCTTCGCCGGCTGGCTCCCACGGCACGTCCCCGGATTGCCACGATAGCGTCCACATCGTGGTTCAAGACCTCAATCCAACGTTGCGGAAGCTACTTGATGAAGAGTTGGGAGCCAACCCCACAACTGTACGTGGCTTAACGAATCACTTACCTATGGCTCTGGTGGCCAAGGAGGGTCTTGGTGCCGACGCTGGTGAACTCATTCGCTTCGCCGAGGCGTACTCCTCGCGCATCATCGCGCTCGATGAGCCTTCGACTCGCCTTAACGAAAACACTTGGCGATCGGCAATTGGTATCGATGACGCCGCCGCTGACCTCAGAAGCTACTTCGTAAGGCGGGTCGCCGAGGTGGGACCCGACGAAGCTTTGAAGTCCCATCTGCCCGCACTCATCCCCGGCATCAGTGGCGCGGCCTTTCACGGAGTCATCAGACTCGCCTACGCCATTGAAGTCTCTTCGCCGTCAAGAATCGCGGCCGGCTTGGCGTACCTCGCTGAAGTGGGAAGCCCGCTAAGACGGTTGGCGCCGGGAGAGGTCCGGTCGCAGGATCCCTCGGCGATTCTTTCCGACCTGTCGAAGTCTCCAAATGTGCCCGCCCGGCCGAAACTGAAGAACATAACTGAAGAGATGAGCGCCGTCGCTCAGAGTGACCTCTTTGACGAAACCGTGTCTTCGCTGGAGATTACCGAGGACACGATCCAGAAATTGGCCCGAGCGGCGCTGCACCTCTATGCCTCAACCGACGATTTCACTGCTCTTCATGGGGTGACTGGAGTGGAGGCCATCTCACGGATACGTCCCTGGTTCGACGATAACGAACTACTGGGTCGATTCGCCTTCCAGGCGCTCGTCGCTGCGTACCTCTCAATTGGGGCTCCATCACTTTGGTCCCGAGACCAACTCGACGAGTTCGTCGGAACCAATGACCGTGACCCGAAGGAAGTGACTTCAATTGCGGCGTTCAGCGATGACGAGCATGTCTCAAAACTGGTCTACACCGCGAGGAGGTCGTGGGAGAAGTCCGGCGACCCCCTCTACCTCGCCGTTGCGGCGAGGAAGGCGATTCCTCGGTCTTAACGTTGCCGGGGCTCCGGGCCCGGCGCAGTCGCTTAGTAGATGAGGCACGTCGATACGCCCAACAAGAATGAAAGACCGACGGCGCATTGGGACTAGGACGTCGAAGACCGTCGCCGTCAACCTCATCAACCCTCGTTGTATGCTCCTACTTCTCTGAAACGGGAACGTCGCTTGTAGTGTGCGAATCGTGATTGAAGTCTCGAAGTTTCGTTTGGTCGGCGACGTCACCACCGATGTCTTCTTGGAAAAGAACGCTGACTATCAACAGCGCTTCGCCTACCAGCAGGACGGTCTCCTTCGTCGAACGGTCGCCAGCGGTCTCGAGGGTGAATGGGTGGCGATTACGTTCTGGCGATCAATGACGGACGCGAGACGATCCGCGGGCGAGGCATCGACGTCGCCGGTCGCAATTGCGTTCCAATCACTGTTGGAGGCGGGGTCAATCGATACTGAGTACTTCAAGGAACTACCCGGCTAAAGGACTTACTGCTGAACCAACATCACGAAGTTGCCCTCGGGATCTTCGATGGCCGCCAGCGTTTGACCGTTCTCCAGATCGAAGGGTGAAATCGTTTCCTTTCCACCTAGTTCGATTGCCTGGTCAATCGTCGAGCGCAAATCGCCAACTTGGACATAGAGCGACACGCTGGGACTCGCGCCGGCCTGGATGTGTCCCGCCGGTCCCGGTTCCGGACCCCCGATGCCGGCCGGGATCGACATGATCGGTCCGCCGCCGATCTCCCAATTGAACAACGCGGAGTAAAAGGATCGTTGGCGCTCCGCGTCAACTGCCACGATGGACCAATGGACCACGGGACGCGCCCAATCAGAAGTCATGACGCCACGATAGTGAGCCGAGCCCGGCGTATGTCGTGACGGGCCGTAGTCTGAGCGAATGGGTCTGGAGCTCGTCAGTGTCATCGTGAAGGAGTACGACGAGGCCATTGCGTTCTTCGTGGACGTACTCGGATGCGTTTTGGAAGAGGACTCGCCGTCATTCGACGGTGAGGGCCAACCCAAGCGGTGGGTCGTCGTGCGTCCGATCGGTTCGGGTAGTGGCATTTTGCTCGCTCAGGCTCGAGGAGAGGAGCAGACGGCATTAATCGGTCGACAGTTCGCCGGGCGCGTGGGGCTCTTCTTGCGCGTGGATGACTTCAACACGTCGTATACGCGCATGACCAGTGCCGGTGTTGAGTTCTTGACGGCACCTCGAACCGAATCGTACGGGCAGGTCGCGGTTTTTAAAGATCTGTACGGTAACAAATGGGATCTCCTCGGCCCCGCGTAGTGGTTGGCGGCGAAATGTCTGAGATTGGGTTGCGACACGTCGCATTTATACGAAACGTGATGAGTGGGAGAGCCGGTCGCCACGTGACGTTCTCGATGGAACGTGTCAGGTGCGCGGCTCGTTGAGGGCCGAAGAGGCAACGTGAATCGCATGATTGAGAAAGAGTCATCGTGCGCCACGACGAATCGCCACTGGAACACGACTGAGGGGATCGCGGAACAGCACGAGTGATCAAGGGAAGTCACGCCCGGTTGACACCGTTGGTCCGTTGTGTTTGGATTCGGACATGACCATTTCGAATGTTCAAATCGTGTCAGTTCCCGTGAGCGATCCCGATCGGTCGAAGGAATTTTACGTGAACGTGCTGGGCATGGATTTGCTCCAGGACACGCCGATGGACGAATCCATGCGATGGATTCAGGTCAGCCCGCATGGTTCCGAAGCGTCAATCTCGCTCGTCACCTGGTTTCCCTCGATGGCCGCCGGATCGCTCAAGGGTCTCATGCTCGATACCCAAAACCTGGAGGCGACCATCGCCGAGATTGCCTCAAAGGGATTCGTCATCGAGAGTTCTATCGATGAGCAACCGTGGGGTCGATTTGTTACGTTCGACGACCCGGATGGCAACGGGATCATCCTTCGAGAACCGCCCCGACCGGGTGCGACTTCGTGATGTCGCCTCAGTCGGCCCGCAACAGAGTGTCCGTTCGCCTTGATCGAAGAGCCAGGAGTGTCAACTATGTCAACTGACCCCTCAACCACGTACGTGTGGCCGTCCTTAGCTGCACGCAACGCCCGCGCCCTCGTCGACTTCTACGTCGAGGCGTTCGGCTTCACTATCTCGGCCCTGTATGGAGAAGGAGACCGTGTCGACCACTGCGAAATCCGGTGGCCCCTCGGCGGCGGCATCATGTTGGGTGACGAAGCGCTCGACGGCGACAACGAATTGGCGCTGAAGCCTGGCAGCTTCGGCGTCTACGTGGTGACCGACAATCCCGACGCCCTTCACGACCGAGCGATGGCCGCGGGGGCGACGTTGTTGCGCGCACTGAACGACACGTCCTACGGATCGCGCGAGTTTGCCGTGAAGGATCCCGAAGGCAACCGCTGGTCGTTCGGGACCTACCGCGGCGCGGAGCACTAACAGAATCGGTGATCCTCATTTGCGCACCGGTCGAGTCACTCGTCAAAGTTTCGATTCAAACCGCAAGGTCGAACCGTCGACCGCTTCGTGGTCGTCAGTTATTCAGGTCGAAGGGCTCGCTTGATCGTTGTGATGAGCTCGGACTGCTGACTTCGCGTCGTCACCGGCCGTCGAGTGAAGGGGTCGTCGATATTCACTCGAATGTCGACGAAGATCCCCGAAGCGTCCTCGTGGAAGTGCAAGAACGACTTGGACCGACGGTTGAACACGCCCGGTCTCTTTTCGACCAGTCCGTCAATCGAGCGAAGTCGATCGAGAAATGCGGACAGTCCTTCGAGTGTGGACTCCGAAGCGTGCAATATCTATTTAGGCGAACGTGAGTTCCACGCGCTCTCAGTGACACCGGCGTCGATCGTTTCGAAGAGTCGATGGACGTTGACGTCAAACGGCGGGCACTACGCCATCGATGAGTTCAAGGGCCGACACTCGGGTCTCGTGCTCGCCGAAATCGAACTCCGTGAAGACGAACCTCGAATGAGCGGCCCGGAGTTCGCGATTGCCGAGGTGACGAATGCGGAACAATATTCCGGAGGCTGGCTGGCGACGGCGTCCGCCGCCGAACTGTCGGAGTTCATCCACCACTAGCGCCGCGAAGTTGCACTCGTACGACGCTTCGCGTCGCTACGGACCACATCGAGCGCCTCAGTAATCCGAGGCCCAACGTGGGGCGTGTGTGAATACTGAATAATCGGGAATACAGCCACTCGCCACTACGATGTCGCGCGAGGCGACGAGCGCGTGGAGAGAACCGTGGATCATATTGAAGACTGCAATGCGCTGACGATCGAGGTCGCACGTTTTGCGAACGTGATGTCGTCGCTGGCGCTGGACGAAGATGTCCCAACGTGTCCCGGGTGGACGGTGGTTGATCTCGCCGAACACCTGGGCGTCATTCACCGTTGGGCTGAGGAACTGGTCCGGTTGCGCTCGCCGGAGCGGATCGAGCGAGAGTCGCTCGCCAATCGAGATGACGTGAGTCCGGAGTGGATCGAATCGGGAGGGCGAATGCTCGTGGCCACACTGCTCGCCGCTAATCCGAATGAACGGATGTGGGCCTGGGGACTCGATCAGCGCGTTCGATTCTGGTCTCGGCGCCAACTTCACAAGACACTGGTACACCGTATGGACCTCGATCTTGCGGCGCATGCGATTCCGTGGGCCGAACCCGCCATCACGCTGGACGCCGTGGATGAGTACCTCTCCAATATCGAAAAAGTCGGAAAGCACTCACCGGAATTGTCATTGCTTCGCGGTCACGGCGAGAAACTGGCGTTTCGTGACGGCGACTCAGGATCGCTGTGGTCGATCACGCTGGGAGAGGACGGTTTCAGCGTGTCGAACAACGAGGACCATTTCGACGCTGAGCTCGTCACTTCTCCGGTCAATCTGCTGCTCGTCATTCTCGGACGACGCGACCTAGAACAGGAAGAGGTCGAAGTGATCGGCGATCGAAGCCTGGTCGAGTTTTGGTTGGCCCACTCAGCGTTCGGGTAACTCGAACTACTCCAGTTCGGCGCCCACGGCTTCAAGCTCGGTGCGAACCCGCCCGCGGTCAACCTTGAGGGCCGAAAGCAATACCGCGGCTGGATCGGGCTCCTTGTTCTCCAATAGGGCGAGCAGTACTCGTCGGCGCGTGATCTTCTTGCCTCGTCGCATTGGCTTGGCGGCCTCCTGCAGAGTCACCTTCGCCGCGGGCGTCAGCCGAATCCGGGGTTGCATCAGTGATCGAACGGAAGGCCGTACCGGAATCGCCTTGTCCGCATAAGTCGCGACCTGTACGATCTCGGGTAGACCCAGGGCGGCCAGTGCGGCATTGTCGAGGGCGGCGAGTTGGGCCCGTGCGCTCGAGAGAGAGACGTGGAGGACCTCTTCGATGTCGTGGTCGCGCAAAAGACCGAGCAACAAAAGGTCGGTTCCTACTCGACGATCGCCCAGTCGAACGGCCTCTTGTTGGGCTGCGGCAAAGGTCGACCACGGGTGGTATTCGCTGGACTGCACTTGATTCGTCACTGAATTTCCTTTCCATATTTGACGTGAACGGATTGACGAGTGACGCCCAAGGCGTCGCCGATCTCTTGCCACGACCAACCCTGTTGCCGGGCGAGCGTCACGTGACGAGCCTCGATACGCTCGCCGAGCCGGTTGAGGGCAATGGACGCACGAAGTCCAATCGCCGGATCCGCTGAATCGATTGCACCGGTAATCTCTGTACTATCCATGTTGTCAGTTTTAGTTGACAGAATTCAGTTTGTCAAGTAAAACTGACATCGCGTCGGATTCGACCAGTGTCGCCTGGCCTTGGGTCGATCCTCAGGCGGCGCACGAGTTGCATTGCGAGGTCCCCGCCGGGAACGCAACGCCACAGTTCTTGCAGAAAGTCTCTGGTCGGTCTTTCGGTCCGCAATCGTGAAAGAGCGCTCGGTTTCCCGGTAGTGCCTCGCCGCACCACGCACAAAACTGCGCCGATGGTCGCTGGGACGTTGGTGCACTGGCCACATTGGTTGGCCCGGCCGCGGGGCCCCCAGGCGAAGCGGGCATGGCGCGTGCTCCGGGGAGCGGTGCGGGTGGCGCAGCCGGTCCGGCCGCAGAACTCAGGTTCGCACCCAGTGATGATGGAGGTTGAGGTGCTTCAACATCGGGCGAGTGTCGGGTTCCGGACACGGGCCAGCGCGAAAAGGCAAAGACGATATAAAAGAGCCAATTGAGGAAGATGCTGATTTCGTCCAAATGCCAGAAGAGACTGACGTTATTAACGCCCCCGAAGCCAAAACTGTTGCCGAAGACGATCCCGTGAATGTCGTTCCAGAATATGACGTAACAGATAATGGTCAGCACGAGCGGTGCGATGGGAAGCACGATCCAAACGACTGAATATCCCGCCTGCGTAATGATGCGCATCGTCGCCCAGTAGTTCAGGAAGAGCAGTCCGATCAGGATCAGGAGCTCGATCCACCCGCCCACGGACGTTGATGCGATGAATGGTGTCAGAAGTCCCATAGTCGCCGATATCTCCCGCCGCAAGACCACTCACTGCGGCCAACGTTTAGACCCAAATTGGATTGTAACCCGAGAGACCCGAAATTCTCGCCACGCAACGATCCACCAGTCGCCCAATTCCAACTCACTCGTAGCGACGTTCGTGTTCGAATGGATTCCGAAAGAAGTCGGCGTACGATAATCACCCATCACGCCCTTAGAAGGAAGCCATGACCAAAGTACGCGTACATACCATTTCGGTCTCGCTCGACGGATATATGGCCGGTCCCAATCAAAACCTTGACAATCCCATCGGCGAGGGTGGTCGACTACTCCACGAATGGATTTTCGAAACGAGAGCGGCTCGAGAGATGCACGGTCGATCCGGAGGCGATGAGGGCCTGGATGACGATCTGCTCCGCGAAGGGTTCGACAAAGTAGGTGCCACCATCATGGGTCGCAACATGTTCGGGCCGGTGCGAGGCGAGTGGACCGAGCCGCGGTGGGATGGATGGTGGGGAGATGATCCGCCGTTCCCTCATCCGGTCTTCGTACTGACGCATCATCCGCGAGAACCGCTGGAAATGGCCGGTGGCACGACGTTTTACTTCGTGACCGATGGCGTGGAGACCGCCCTCGAGCTAGCCCGGGCCGCGGCGGGCGACGGGGACGTCATCGTCGGGGGCGGCGCCTCCACGATCCACCAACTCTTGCGGTCCCGTGCGGTCGACGAGTTGCACATCGCCGTCGTGCCGGTCTTTCTCGGCGCCGGCGAACGACTCTTCAACGAACTTGATGGGGCGATGGACGACTACACCTGCCTCGAGACGATTACATCATCACGGGTGACGCACTATCGGGTGGCGAGAGCGGAAGCCGCACGCTAACGCCTAATTTGTAGGCTGCTGCGGTGCCCGAGGAATGCGCCGCGAAGGAAACTCGAATGACCCGCGTGATCGTCCACGGCACCTCGGGCAGTGGCAAGTCGATGGCAACTCGATAGTCTCTGGCAATGACACTGGACGTCACGACCTACGCCGAGGCCATCGACAAGCACAGCGCCCAGGTCGCCGCCGCGGCGATCGGACGCCTCGACGCGCCCATTGAACACTGTCCCGGTTGGACGATGGCTGATCTTGTCCAACATCTCACCGAGGTGCAGTGGTTCTGGGCGACCGTCGTGGAGCAGCGGCTGCAGGAGCGCCCGCACGATGGGCGACCAACGGATCTCGACCGGTCGGTGCTCGTCGATCGATTCCTCGAAGGTTCTCGGCACCTCACCCAGGTACTGGGAGAATGTGACCAAGGGACGAAGGTCTACACGTGGGCTCCGCAACAACAGAACGTCGCGTTCGTCACTCGACACCAGGTGCAAGAGATCGTCGTGCACCACTGGGATGCCGCGAATGCGGCGGCCGGGGATTTTGAGGTCGATCCCGATGTGGCGGCCGACTCGATCGAGGAGTTCCTGACTTTTTCTGTCTCGAACGACAGTGATCCGATCGATCCACCGGGTTCTTCGCTCGAGGGATCCCTCGGTTTGCGCTGTACCGACGTCGATCGAAGCTGGACGGTGCTCGACGGGAACGCTCCGAGTACGGTGCGATTCGTGGAGGGCATCGCTCCGGGCACGGCGCACCTCGCTGGCACCGCTTCAGACATCTTGCTCTGGCTGTATTTGCGGGTCGAGCTGGCCAGCGAGGAGCGTGCCGCGGAGTTGGGCCGTCGTCTTCACGCGCTCTCCTCCACTGACTGAGCGCAATCCGGTTGGCGACCGACAGTACGGGCTCGGCCTGATTCGTCGCTCCGTCGTGTAAGTATCGACTCGTGCGAGTCGTCGTCATCGGAGCGGGAGCCATCGGCGCACCCATCGCCGCGCAACTGTTTGAGCGAGGACACCCGGCCGTGCTCGTGGCGAGGGGAAGAAATTTCGAGGTCATTGCCAAGGACGGCCTCGAAGTCGCCACTCCCGATCACACGCTGCGATCAAAGGTTGACGTTGTGAACGGCATCTCGTCGTTGACCATGGAACCGGGCGACGTGGTCGTCCTCTGCGTGAAGAGTCAAGACACCGCTGACGCGCTCGAGGAGCTCGCGGCGGTGGCCCCGTCGAAACTCGCCGTCTTTTGCGCGCAGAATGGCGTGGCGAATGAGCGGATGGTGTCCCGGTACTTCACGAACACCTACGGCGTGTGCGTGATGTCGCCGGCGTCGTACCTCGAACCGGGGCGCGTCGAGGTCTTCTCCTCACCCGTCGTCGGCGTCCTCGACGTCGGTCGATGGCCCAGGGGTGTCGACGAGACCGCTCGCGAGATGTCAGAGCTACTCGGTGACGCCGGTTTCGCTTCAATAGCGACCGAGGAGATCGAGACCCTGAAATGGGGCAAGTTGCTCTCCAACGTCTTGAACGCTCTCGAGGTGCTCTGCGGTCCGAACGCCGGAACTGACGACTTGTCACAGATGGTGCGCGACGAAGCCGTGGACTGCCTGACGGCCCACCGAGTCGACGTGGCTCGGGCGAAGTCACTGGCCAATGAGCGCTCGAAACTCGTCAACTACCACCCCATCGGTTCGATTCGGCGGGTCGGGAGCTCTTCGTGGCAGAGCGTGCTTCGAGGAACGGGCAACGTGGAAACCGACTATCTCAATGGAGAAATCGTCGCGCTCGGACGTCGCTACGGCATCGAAACGCCGGTGAACGCACTCCTAGTGCGCCGCGCCAACGAGATGGCGCGAGAGGGACGGGCACCGGGTACCGTCTCCGTCTCTGAACTACGTCGTGACCTGGACCGGCGAACGTGAGTGACTCCCGTCAGTCGTTGGCAACGCGCACCGCTCGGCCATAAACATCAGGTCGACGAGAGTCCATCACGGCAATTTGGGCTCGGCGGCGCGCGACCTCACTCAGGTCCAACGTGGCCACGAGGACTTCCGGTTGGTCACTGATCGACTCAGCTAGCACATCGCCCCATGGATCAACAATGAGCGAGTGCCCGTACGTCGCGATCCCTTCGGCCGTCGTGCCCACTTGGGCCGCGGCAATCACGAAGGCGTGATTCTCAATCGCGCGGGCACGTACCAGCGCGTCCCAATGGGCTCGCCCCGTGACGGCGTTGAAGGCCGCCGGGATGGCGATCACCTCTGCCCCGGCGAGGGCCAGCTCTCGATACAACTCGGGGAACCTTAGGTCGAAGCAGATTGACAGGCCGAGAGTGAACCCCTCGAGACGAGCGACGACCATCTCGTGACCGGGAGCGATGATGTCCGATTCGCGATGCACGATGGCGTCGGGCACGTTGACGTCGAAAAGGTGGATCTTGCGATAGGTGGCGACGATCTCTCCGCTCGGAGCGAGAACGATACTGGTGTTGAAGAACTTTCCTGGCTCCGGCGACTCCTCTAAGAGACTTCCAAGATGCAACGTCAGGGAACGGGATTTGGCGAGTTGGGCCATTCGTGTCGTGCTCGGACCAGGAACCGGTTCGGCGGCGCTCGCGAAGCCTGAGAACGGACCGAGGTAATTGAAGTACTCGGGTAGTTGCACGTAGTGCGCACCTCGGTCGGCCGCCTCCGAGACGAGCCGCTCGGCCTCTTCGAGGTTGCGCGGTCGGTCCGAGCCCGACGACATTTGCGCCGCCGCCACGGTGAGCTTCATCGATACCCTTTCCAACTCGCCAGACATCGAAACGCACCTTTTGACATCTCGACGACGGTCATCCGTGTTGAGACGAATCGAGTAACCGGAGATTCTCGGTGGCGTCGGCGAGGTGATGTTCAGACTCGTGCAACGCGTTTGACATCGCGCCCGCAATAGTGATCTCGAGCGGTGTTCGAGTGCTGTATATCAGACCGCGTTCCTCGTAGTTCGGGGGCAATGTCGCTACGGTTTTTAAGAAGAGGTAGGTGGCCACCTGCAGTTCAACCGCGACGTCGGACGCCGAGTCCTGCGCGTAAAAGCCGAGGTCGACGCGCTCGTCGCGAAAGATCGGTGTGCCCACCGGTACGTCGAGAATCGACGCCAACACAATTCTCTCGCGCACGCTCAATATGACGTCACGTAGGTGTCCGCCGTATTCGAGAATCGACCATCGCTGTTCGCTCGGTCTCGTTCCCACCTGCGCGCCGGCCCTTTGGATGACGTCGACGAAGGACTCAACCGCGGCGCTCATTCGAGTGGCGCATTTCGCCCGGGTCAAGGTGGCCCACGAGAAACCGCAGTGCGGGCAGGTTTGAACGTCGCTTGCGGGCTCGTTGCTCACAGAATGCATGATGTCATACGTCATCGGAACGATGTTGCCAGTCCTCGGCAACCATAGTGAATTCAGCGTCGAGCGTTTGGTCCCGGTTAATCGAGCGACGTCCATTCATAGTGGCGAACGATGTCGGCCACTTCGATCTCGTACTCGGTATAGAACGCGGTTCGACCGAGGCCCTGCGCCTCGAGGTGCTCGGGGACGTGCTTCCACGCCACCAGCTCGGCCATGGACTGGAAATAGGAGATCGTGACGCCTCGGGCGGTCGCGTCGTCGCGAAAGCTGGCGTGGCCGATGTAGCCGGGCATCGTGGCCACCAAGTGGTCCATTCGATTGGACCACTCCTCGTACTCATCGCCGGAGTGGTCCGTCCGTGTGGACCGGAAAATGCAGACGACGTACGGTTCCGAGCTCATCGACCGATCGTAGTGTCGACGACGAAGCCGACCGGGCGAGGGCCGTGGCGCCACCGGGGCGACCGAAGGTATCTTGAAGTAATGGCTCCATTGGATCGCTACACGCACGGTCATCACGAGTCGGTCCTGCGCAGCCACACCTGGCGCACGGCGCAGAATTCGGCCGGCTTCCTTCTTCCGCATTTGAGAGGCGGCGACGAGCTGCTCGACGTCGGGTGCGGACCGGGAACGATCACGATGGATCTCGCCGAGTTAGTTGTCCCGGGCTTCGTCATGGGCATCGACCGCTCGAACGAAGTGATCGGGCGGGCCCGTGAAGCGGCCGAGGCACGGGCGCTGTCAAATCTCTCGTTCGAAGTTGGAGACGTCTATAACCTCGAATTCGAGGACTCATCGTTCGACGTTGTTTACGCTCACCAAGTGCTCCAACACCTCAGCGATCCGACGCGCGCTCTTCGAGAGATGCGACGGGTCCTTCGAGACGGAGGATGGCTGGCGATTCGCGACGCGGACTACGGGGAATTCACGTGGTCGCCACCGAACGAGACACTCGATCGATGGATGGAGCTCTATCACCAGATCACTCGGAAGAACGACGCCGAAGCCGACGCGGGTCGGTTCCTCGCCGGTTGGATTGAAGCCGCCGGCTACACCTCATTGGAGCCTTCGACGTCGGAATGGACCTACGAAACCATCGAGGAGCGCGAGTGGTGGGCCGACTTGTGGGCCGACCGAGTCCTCTACAGCGAATTCGCCCGACAGGGTCTGGAGTACGGATTGACCACCAGCGACGAGCTCAGTGCGATCAGCGACGCCTTTCGAGCGTGGTCGGACAGCCCCGAAGGGATTTTCGTCGTGGTCCACGAAGAGGTGCTGGCGCGCAAATAGTCAAGGCGTCCACCGGTGCGATGAGCGTTGAAACGGCGAAATCTCGAGCTGCGCGCGTTCGATTACTTGACGACGAAGTGAGGATTGAAGATCAGCCCGATGACGTGTCCGCTCGGGTTCTCGACGGAGGCGACGATGATGCCGTCGCCCACGTCTTGGGGCTCCTCGAGGAGCACCGCGCCGTTCGCTTCGGCGTCGGTCACGGCTTGAGGCACGTCGTCGACGCCCCAGTACGTGGTCGGGCTCGCACCGGTTTCGTCGGTGGGCACGAGGCCGAGTTCGTAGCCCGCGACTTCGAAGCCAACGTAGAACGGTTCATCGAAGTACGGATCGAACCCGAGATAGCCGCTCCACCACGCCTTGGCGCCGACGAGGTCGGTGGTTGGATAGATCACGGTGCGAAGGCCACGCAGTTCAGTAGACATGCCGTCAACGTAGCAAAACGCTGTGACCCGAACACGCTCGACGTCGCCGCGACGCCGAACTGTCGTACGACCTGTCAGTCGCTGTCGAAATTCTCGTCAGCCCTTTTGAGGTCGGAGGAACTTCGGCACGAGGACGTCACCCTCGGCCAGGTTCAGTAGGCTTTCGAATCCGGCGGCGACGGCGAGCATGGTCGCCTCATTTCCGGGACGACCGACGATCGAGAGTCCGACGGGCAGCCCGTCGACGACCCCCATCGGGACGGTGGCGATCGGCCATCCAGCGATCGCCGGGGCCTGGGTCACTTGTGACCAATGGGCGCTCCCACTGCCGCCCAATACCAGGTCGTTCTTCCAGGCGGGGCTGTAGCACGGTGCGATAAAGCAGTCCACGTTGCTGAGCGCGGGCGTCAGGCACTCGTCGACGGCCCACTCGACGTTTCTGGCCCTGGCTTCGGCGTACTTCTCACCGACCCGGCCTCCGGTCGCGAGTGACTGATCGAAGAACTCGTGACCGAAGAACGGGAGTTCGATGTCCCGGTGCTCGTTTTCGAAGTCAATGCACTCTGCGAGCGTCAACGGACCTTCGCCACCGCGGCGCGACAAGAAGGCGGTCAGGTCGTCGAACATTTCGCAAAGCAACACGGTCAACTCGTCGGCGTCCACCGAAGCGTTAGCTTGAGCGACCGTTACCTCGGTCGTAGAGATTCCGGCTTCTCGCGCCGCTTCGACGACGTCGAGGAACAGCCGGTCCGTCGCGGCATGACCAGTCGTGAGGTTCGCCGCGACGGCGATCCGTGCGTCGGCGACTCCGCGCTCGACGCGATTGAGAACGTAGTCCAGTCCGGTGAGGACCTCGTAGAGGGCGGCGACGTCACGGACCGTTCTCGCCATCGGACCGGCGCTGTCCTGGCTCGACGATATGGGAACGATCCCTTCGCCCGGCACCGTTCCCACGGCCGGTTTTATACCGACGACGCCGTTAAGTGATGCGGGACAGGTGATTGATCCGTCGGTCTCCGTGCCGATCGCCAACGGCGCGAGGCGCGCCGCGAGCGCCGCACCCGAACCGGACGAGGAGCCGCCGGCGCAGCGGTCCAGTCGGTAGGGATTGACGGTGAGCCCCCCCACGGCCGACCACCCGCTCGTCGAAAAGGGCGAGCGCATGTTGGCCCATTGCGAGAGATTCGTGGCCCCGAGAATGACCAGACCGGCCTCTCGGAGTTTGGTGACGAGCGGCGCGTCGCGGGGGACCGGTCGACCGACCAGCGCGGTCGACCCGGCGCTGCCGGGCAGGCCCACGACCTCGACGTTGTCTTTCACGAGAATCGGGACGCCGTGCAGATGACTTCGCAGCGACCCTTGCGATCTCTCGTCGTCTAAGCGCTGCGCGGATTCGAGTGCGTCGGGCGCGAGGGCTAAAATGCTGCGCAGTTCGATCGCGGTGCCGGGCGCGTCGATCTCCGCGATCCGATCCAAGAGGGCGGTAACGATTTCCGCCGACGACGTCTCGCCCGTCCCGAGGGCTTCGGCGAGTTCCATCGCTGAGGACTCACCGAGTGCTCCACTCGATAACGCCACGCAACCCTCCTCGACGAGGCCGAGGATAACACCGTCAATCTCGAATCGCGTCCCGTTTCGAGGGTAGCGAAACCATCGGCCGTGGCCAGCGCTACTAGATTCGTCGGATGGTCAAATGGGAATCAGAGACTTCGCAAGAGTTGGCGTCGTGGATGCCCAGCAAGAAAGAGGAGTACATCACCGAGCGGATCAAGGCCGGTGACCCGACGTGGCCAATCGAATGTCCGATGCTCAATTCGCCGAACTCTTCCCCGACGGAAAACCGGCCGACGGTCAGTACGTGATGAACGTCATCGCCGACGAGGCGATCGTCGGCACTCTGTGGATGGGTCGTCCATTCTCGAAGGACGGCGATACCTGGTTCATCTTCGACATCGAGATCTCGAAGGACGCTCGTGGCCGAGGATATGGTCGGGCGGCGATGGAGGCCGCGGAGCAGTGGACTCGCGAACACGGCGGTACGCGCGTGGCGCTCAACGTCTTTGGACCGACCCTCACGGCGAGATCCCTCTATGACTCGCTCGGCTACGAGGTCCTCGCGACGTCCATGTTCAAAGACCTCAAGTAGCCGCGCTCGCACGCGACCATTCCGAGTTCGAGGTCGATTCGGGCCGTAGTGGAGGTTCGATTCAGCGTCGGCGGCACACGAGTTCGCCCTTGCCGACGGTGGCGATCATGGCGTCGACCCGATCATCGGCGAGCACCCGGTCGAGCATCGATTGAAGGTCGTCGCGGTGACTCGTGGCGTTATCGGCGATGAGGATGGCTCCGGGAACCATCTTCGGCACGACGAGGTCGTAACAGGACTCGTAGACGTCCTTCTCGGCGTCGAGGAAGCAGAACCCCACGTCCTCGATCTCGTCAACGTGGTCGAGGAAGTCGCCCTCGACCAGATGCACGACGTCGGTGACTTGCGTTCGAGCGAAGGTCGCACGAGCCAACCGGGCCTTCTCGGGAAGTATTTCGAACGTGGTGAGGCTGCGCCCGCTGATCCGACAGGCCTGGGCCAACCAGAGCGCGGAGTACCCGGCGCTCGTGCCGATCTCGATCATCGCGCCGGCCGGGGCCGCCGCGGCCCATAGGGCGATGAACCGACCGGTGTCGGGTGTGATCTGTCGTAGGCGCTCGAGATGCGGCGTTCCGTTGACGCGATCGTGCTCGTCCCGTACTTCGAGGTCGTGCATCACCTCGAGCACGTCGGCGGACTGGTCATTGAACATGAAGCCTCCTCCCAAATCGGTACCAACCTATCGGTCCAGGGAAGCGAAACCAATCGCTTTGTCACACGCCGCCGACGGGGTGGAACCGTCGCTTAGTTCAACTCTTGGAGTATGACGAGATGGTCGCGTTCAACACGTCGTCCCAAGGAGTGGGCGCAAGTCCGAAGGTGCTTCGGGTTTCGGAGTCATCGATAACGAATGGAGCTTGGAACTGGTACAGCGTCTTGGGTAACTCACGGACGTCCGTATTGAACAGGCCGAGGACGCGCAGTGCCACCGTTGGAACCTTGGTGATCTTGACGTTGGTGGCACCGACGATGACGGCAATATCGTCAAGGGCCTGGCGAACCGAACGCGGGGGATTCGCGGGCGCGTGCCACGCGCGGCCCCAGGACTGGTCGTCCTGAGCGCAGGTCACGAGGGTCCGTGCGACGTCGTCGGTGTAGTTCCAGCTGTGTGGTGCGTCGAGGTTGCCAATCACCTGACAGCTCTTGCCCGCGAGAATGCGCGGGATGAGCATCCCGAGATAGCTCTGTGACCGGGGACCGATGAAGTCAGAGGCGCGCACCTCGGTGGCCTGGATTCGACCATCGTCGTGCGCGCGCTTGGCGTCACGCCACATGGTGGCGCGCACCTGCGCCTTCTCGTAATCGGCGTTGAGTGGATCG
Source organism: Acidimicrobiaceae bacterium (assembly GCA_003167415.1). Taxonomy (GTDB): domain Bacteria; phylum Actinomycetota; class Acidimicrobiia; order Acidimicrobiales; family RAAP-2; genus RAAP-2. The sequence goes on from PMTF01000019.1 coordinate 45,253, forward strand.
TGCGGCGTCATCGGTCCCGTGGGACGTCCGTAGGCGTAGAGATTGTTGAGGGTGACGAGCTTCGATCCACTGGCTTCGGCCGCGGCGAGGATCGCGTTCGCGATTGGCGGCCAGTCGGTTGGCCATCGGTGGTAGGCGGGGTTCGCGCAATTGAAGATCGCGTCAGTGCCTATTGCGTGACGCGCCACGGTCTCAGGGTCCGAGGCGTCGCCCGCTACTCGCTCGATGAGCGGGTGCTCGGGACCCGCGCCGCCCCGGGAGAGCAGTCGAACGCTGTGCCCCTGCTGAGCGAGATCCTCCGCAACAACTGTGCCGATCGCTCCGGCGCCGACAATCAAATAGGTCCCCACGGATCCTCCTTCTATGGGAGAGCACTGCTCTCGCAACAGTATGACACATTCATTTGGATTTTGCAAGAGCACCGCTCTCTAATTTCGGGCAATGGGAAAGCTCACCTGCGATACTGGTCGGATGAGTGAGGTTCGACCGACCAGAGCCGAAGCCCGACTCCTCCAAATCGAGCGGATCAAATCGACGTCTCGACGGTTGATGGCCGAGAAGGGCGCTCCGGGACTGTCGCTGCGTGAGGTCGCGCGAGAGATGGGCGTCGTTTCGTCGGCCCTCTACCGATACTTTCCGACGAGGGACGATCTCTTGACCGCGCTCATCGTCGACGCCTACAACGATCTCGGTGATTTCGCCGAGCGCGCGACCTCCCGCGTGCCCCGCGACGACCCACGACGCCAACTTCACGCGGCCGCCTCGGCCATCCGTAAATGGGCGAAGTCGAATCCGCACGAGTACGCCCTGCTCTACGGGTCCCCGGTCCCCGGCTACGAAGCGCCGCGGTTTACAGTCGAACCGGCCGCGCGAGTGGCGTTGGTTCTCAGTTCCATAATTACCGACGCGTGGCGCCATTCCGACGCCGAGGGGCGACGGGATGAGGATGGGAAGACTTTGAGGGGCGTGCTCGAGACGCGCACTCTGGACGGTGTCATGCCCGGGGTTACGGAGCCGGTGCGTGCACTCTCTCTGATGATGTGGTCGCAGATTTTTGGCTGCATTAGCTTCGAGCTCTTCGGCCATTACAAGGGAACAGTACGAAACGCCAATCGGTTCTTCGCCATCGTGGTGGACGAGACCGCCAACCTCGTTTTGCCGCCTGACAGCGACCCTACGAGAGGAACGTGATGCAACTGATCTACCCACTCAGCACCGAGCGACTGATCATCCGCGCCCTTACGCCCGATGACGTGGAACGTCATCACGTGCTGTTCGCCGATCCCGACGTGGTGCGTTATCTCTATTTCGGTCCGTTTGATCGGCCGGCCGCGCAAGAACATCTGGCTCGACGAAGCATTGTAGATCTGCCCGTCGAAGGCGGGTGGATCAACTTCGGCGTCGAAGTGAAGGGCGAAGGCGTCCTCATCGGAGAGTTGGCGATGGGGTTCGTCAGCGCGACGCACGCGCACTATGAAGTCGGCTACGTGTTCGACCCGGCGTACGCCGGACACGGCTACGCGACCGAAGGCACCGCCATGATCGTCGAATTGGCGTTCTCGGGACTGGGGGCGCACCGCGTAAGTGGCCGTCTCGACGCCCGCAATGACCCGTCAGCCGGAGTGCTCGAACGATTAGGCATGCGACGAGAAGCCAATTTCATTGAGAATGAATACGTCAAGGGCGAGTGGACCGACGAACTCGTTTACGCCATCCTCGCGCCCGAGTGGCGCGCGCTCCACGGACCGGCCAAGGTGTTTGAATTCCGGAACTAGTCGTCGTCGTGCCGGTCGGGTTTTATGCGCGCAACGATCGATTGGGACGGAACCACTTGTATTCGATGTTCTTGGCGATCTGTTGAGCGAGGAGATCGCTGAGTTCTCGGGCCACCAACCATAGGGCGAGGTCGAGGCCGCTCGTGACGCCGCCGCTCGTGACCAGGTCACCATCGTCAACGACGCGTTCCGGGACGACGTTGACGCCCAATTCCGAGAGTTCTTCGAGCGCGGAGTGATGCGTGTTGGCGCGGCGTCCGGTGATGACGCCCGCGTGAGCCCACAACATCGTTCCGGTGCACACGCCGGCGATCACCGTGGCGCTCTTGGCGGACTCGATAAGCAGCGGCGCCAATTCACCCTTCTGGTATTCGGCCCACGCGCCCTGTTTGGAGCGCGCGTTCCAGCCACCGCCAGAGACGATCACAATGTCCGCCTCGCCCGGCGTGAAGGGGCCGTCGGTGGCGAACGTGAGTCCGTGGGCACCGCAGATCGTGTGTTGACCGGTGTGGGCGACCAGTCGCACCGAGAAATCAATACTCAGGTATTCGGCTCGCCTCAGAATCTCGTACGGGCCCAGGGCGTCCAACTCGTCAAGTCCGTCGTAGACGACGATGTCGGCGCGCATGACCCGAGTGTAGAAGAGGCAATCACGAACGGAGAGTATGACGTGGATCGACAAAACCCTTGAATCAAAGGTCCGATTGGCCCGTCGGCGACGCACGCTCGAATCACGTGGCCCGAGGATTGACGGTGGCTTGAATGCGTCAAATTGAGTCGTCGACATTTCGCTGAATAGTAAGAATTCGGTAAAGCTGACCGCTGTAACGCTTTGGCGACTCTCAAGACTGCTTGATATGGGGAGTCGCGACCCGTGGTCACTTAGAGTTCAAATAATGGGTCTTCGATTGCGTTGGTTGTGTGACCACGCGATGATGCACCAATCGTGACGCTGATCATTGTCGCCTTCGCGGCCGGTTTGATTGCCGGCATTTCTCCGTGCATATTGCCGGTCCTTCCTATCGTGTTCGTGGCGGGCGTGGCCGCACCCGACGCGGCGGTGGATCCCAAGGGTTCGTGGCGTCGCTCGGTGGCGATCGTGCTGGGACTCGTCTTGAGTTTCAGCCTCCTTGTGCTCGTCGGGTCCGAGATTCTCTCCGGTTTGGATCTCCCTCAGAGCACGTTGATGTGGACGGGAGTCGTTCTCTTGGGCCTCGTCGGAATCGGCTTCGTCGTTCCTGCGATTGGAGAATGGCTGGAACGGCCCTTCGCCCGGATGGTCGGACGCCAACCGAGCAGCTCGAGCGGCGGATTCGTCATCGGCTTGGCCCTGGGACTGGTCTTCGTGCCGTGCGCGGGGCCGGTGTTGGCGGCGATCACCGTGCTTGGCGCGACGCGCGACGTCCATTTTCAGACCGTCCTGGTCACCCTGGCGTTCGCCATCGGCGCGGTAGTGCCGCTCCTCTTCATTGCCCTGGCCGGCGGTGGGCTGGTCCATCGGGTTCGTTCGGTTCGCTCCCACGCTCCGATGATTCGACAGATCGGCGGTGTCGTATTGCTCTTGATGGCGATCGGGATCGCCACGAACGCCTTCGACTTCTTGCAAAAGGACGTGCCCGGCTACACGAGTGTGCTCCAAAAGAAGATTGAAGGGTCCACGAGTATCCGCAAGCAGCTGAACGCGTTGAAGGGCACGTCGGGCTCGAAGGGCGTTTCGGGATCACTCGTGTCGTGTCCGTCCGCGTCCCCGGGCTTGGTGACCTGTGGGTTGGCGCCGAATTTCACGAACGTCACCAAATGGCTCAATACGCCCCAAGGCAAGCCACTCTCTCTAAAGGGCCTGCGAGGAAAAGTCGTGCTCGTCGACTTCTGGACCTACTCGTGCATCAACTGTCAACGATCCTTGCCACACGTCGAGGCGTGGTACCAGCGCTACGCCCCCTACGGGTTGGAGATTGTCGGCGTGCATACGCCCGAATTCGCGTTCGAACACGTGGTGAGCAACGTGAGGGCCCAGGCCAAGACGCTGGGCGTCAAATACCCCATCGCCGTCGACAACAACTACGGAACATGGAACGATTACGACAACGAGTACTGGCCGGCCGAATACCTCATCGACGCGAAGGGCGTCGTGCGTCACGTGGACTTCGGTGAGGGTAACTACTCGTTGACCGAAAGTCTCATCCGACGGCTCTTGGTGGCGGCCCACCCGGGGCTGAAGCTGCCGCCGCCCACGTCGGTACCGAACCTCACCCCGTTCGTCGAGACGAGCCCCGAGTCGTACGTGGGCTACAAGTACGGACTGACCTACATGGACTCCGACGTTGAACCCGCGGAGAACGTCGCGGCCCAGTATCACTTCCCGAGCTATCTGTCCTCGACCACGTGGGCCCTGTCGGGCGTGTGGAATGAACACGCCGAAGAAGCGACGTCGATCAAGGACGCGAAACTGGAGATCAACTACATGGCCCAAGACGTCTACCTCGTCATGGGGGGCTCGGGGACAGTGACGGTGTCGGCCGGCAACGGCACGGCGCCCATGACGATCCAGGTCGGTGGCGTACCTCGGCTCTACACGCTCTTTCACACGATTGCGTCGACCAACGGCACCATGGTGCTGAAATTCACGCCCGGTGTTCAGGCCTTCGATTTCACCTTCGGTTGACTCACGCTCACGGCCCCGGACGTCGACTGATGAAGCGGAGAAAGCGACAAGTACACTCCGAAGAACGAGCTGAATATGGCGAAATGAATCGTTCTCGGCCGTAGTGAAGGGATTCAGATGGTTGGCATCGTGTTAGCAGTTGTGGCGGGGATCATTGTTTTGATCGTCTTGGCGGCGATTCTGAAGGCCGTTCGAATCGTGCAACAGGGATTCGTCGGCGTCATCACTCGTTTCGGCGAGTTCAAGGACATTAAGAATCCCGGTCTGACCTTCATCATTCCCTTCATCGAGGTCATGAAGATCGTCGACGTCCGCGAGACCCCGCGCACCGGGGACCGCCAGCAGGTCATTACGCGCGACAACGTAGCGGTCATCGTCAACGCGACCATCTTCAGTCAGGTGGTGGACGTTCGACTGGCCCTCTTCACCAACTCGGACTACCTCGTGAGCGTCGACAACCTGGCGCGCACCTCGGTGCGCGCGGTCTTCGGCAGCATCACCCTGGACGAAGCGTTCTCACAGCGCGAGCGCATCGGTACGATGCTCCAGACCCAGATGGAAGAGGCCACGGACAAGTGGGGCGTTCGCATCAATCGGGTGGAGGTCCTGGAGATCACGCCGCCCGAGCAGATCCTTCAGGCGATGGCCCTGCAAAAGCAGGCCGATCAAGAGAAGCGCGCTCGGATTCTGGAATCCGAGGGCCAGCAGCAGTCCGCGGTGAACGTCGCCGACGGTCAACGCCAAGCGGCGATCAAAGAGGCCGAAGGTGCCCAGCAGTCCGACATCTTGCGCGCCCAAGGTCGCCGGCAGGCACTCATCCTCGAAGCCGAAGGACGGGCTCAGGCCATCGCCTCGGTGTACGCGGCCATCAAGTTGCAACAGCCCGACCCGACGCTGGTGGCGATTCTGCAGCTCGACACGTTGTCGAAGTTCGCCGAGAGTCCCAACACCAAGTTGATCATCCCGGCCGAGAGCGCCGCGCTCTTGGGTGCCGCGCAGGCCCTCAAGAGTGTGATGGCCGACGTGCCGACCACGCAGGCCTAGACGGTCTCACCGAGCATGGCGGTGCGAGGGCGTCACCCTCTGGCGACACCGATTCGACTAGACGGGATCGACCCAGAGCGTGGTGCCGTAGGCCTTCTTCACGACGACCGGTGTGCCGTCGGGTAGTTGCGCCGGCCAGTCGGTGACGGCCTTCCACGACTCGCCCTGAATCTTCACTCGCCCCGGATGCGTGGCGTCGCCCACCGGCATTTCTACGGTTCCTCGCATATCCGTCATCGCGGTGTTGGTCGGCTGGGACATGTCGATTTCGAACCGGTGGTGATGAAACTTGCGCATCGCGAACGGTCGAAGCGTCACGAGCGAGACCGCCGAGACCGCGAGCCAGGCGGCCGCCTGGAACGTGAACGGGAGGTCGGCCAGTGCCAGTACGAAGGAGATGGCGGCGCCGAAGCCAATGAAGACCGCGATGAAGGCGTTCGAGTGCAGTTCGAGTACGAACGAAAACCCGATGATCACGACCCAGAACAGAATTGCAAACATTAATCGCAGTATACGGCGGGTCCGAAAATCAAAACGGGGCATCGAAACGACGACGGATTGTCGTTCTGCCCGGTCACATTGCGACCATTTTGGGGGGAGAATTCGGTGCTTGGCCTCGTTACGATTAGGTCGATGGTCGGCTCTTCGCCGAAGGAGGGAAGGTCGGATGGTGACGGATAACAGAGTCGAAGTCATCGAGAGCCGCGAAGCGCAGGTGGCGGACCTTCGCGTTCGACGGGCCCTTCCGACGAAAGGACGACGGACCGTCGGCGCGTGGTGTTTCGTGGATCATATGGGACCGATGTCGCCGAGCCCGGATCGATCAATTGACGTAGCGCCGCATCCCCACCTCGGTTTGCAGACCGTGACGTGGCTCTTCAGCGGCGAGTTCTTGCACCGTGACAGTCTCGGATCCGAGCAGCTCATCCGTGCCGGTCAATTAAATCTCATGACGTCGGGCCATGGGGTGGCGCATTCCGAGGAGAATCCCGGACTTCGTTCGGGCGAAATGCACGGCATGCAACTCTGGATCGCGCAACCATCGATGACTCGCGACGGTGGCGCCGATTTCGAACACTTTGACGAACTGCCAAGAACCGACACGTCGAATCTCACGACGACCGTGCTCGTTGGCTCTTTTGGCGACGTCAGTTCGCCAGCCCGCCGAGACAGCGACCACGTCGGCGTCGAACTCGACCTCCACGGAGGTCCCGTCACGGTGGCCCTCGAGCCAACCTACGAGTACGCCCTGATCGTGGCGAATGGCGCCGTGTCGGTCGATGACACCGTCGTGCAACCCGGCGCGTTGGCGTACCTCGGGGAGGGGCGCGACGAGTGCCACTTCGACTCGAGCGGCCCGAGTCGGGCGATGCTGATCGGCGGCGTTCCCTTCGACGAGCGGCTGTTCATGTGGTGGAACTTCGTGGCGCGAACGCAAGACGAGATCTCCGACGCGTGGCGGGCGTGGGCCACCGGTGACGAACGATTCGGGCCTGTCGCTTCACCATTCAGCCGCATCGAAGTAGGTCCGCCGCCGTGGCTCATGGCGTTGCGCTGATCTAGGCCTTCAAGAGTTGATTGGGTGGCGGCCAACTTTTTCGAGAGAGATAGTGGCAAATGGCCGAGCACTACCATGGACTCAGCCACTGCGTGGAGAGGTAAATGGTGCGAAAGCGCAACACCAAGAGTGAACGCCTTCGCGATCCTCCTCCGATTATCAGGCGCCGGATTCCCTCGGGCCGCGGCGCGATGGAACAGCCGAACGTTACGCACGACGGCGAAGCGCGACTCACCCCGAAGTTCTGGCTCGCCGTCGCGTTGGTGGGCATCGCCACCGGCCTCTTCGGCGACCTTTTGATGTGGCTACTGGCCGAGGCGGAGCACGTCGGATTCCACTACCACGCCGGATACTTTGAGAACGCGGTGGCGGCGGTGAGTTCGAGTCGGCGCATCGCCGTTCTGTTGATCGGCGGCGTCATCGGGGCGGTCTCGTGGTACCTGATCAGGCGTTATCTCAAGCACGAAAGTTCGGACATTGACGACGCCGTTTGGAACGGCGACGGCGAGCTGTCGCTTCGGCGGAGCTTTCTCACGTCGATCGTCTCGGAAGTCGTGATCGGACTCGGCGCGTCGATCGGGCGAGAAGCGGCGCCGAAGTTGATGGGCGGTGCGTCGGGCAGTGTGGTCTCGCACTGGTTCAATTTGAGCCCGGCGCAAAAGCGTTTGCTGGTGGCCTGCGGCGGCGGCGCAGGTCTGGCTTGCGTATACAACGTGCCGCTCGGAGGGGCTATCTTCACGGCCGAAGTCCTCTACGGCAGCTTCGCGTTGCCGGTGGTGATGCCCGCGCTCGCGACGTCGCTCATCGCGACGATGGTGGCGTGGCTGTATCTGCCGAGCGGCGCCACCTACGCCGACATTCCCAGTTACCGCTTCAGCGGGTCGCTGATGGTCTGGTCGCTGTTGGCCGGTGTCGTCATCGGTCTCCTCGCGGTCTTCTACGTCCGGCTAATCGGATGGGCTTCGCACTATCGCGCAAAGGGAACGCACATCTTGTGGATCATGCCGGTCGCCTTTGCGATCCTCGGCGTCATCGGAATCTGGTATCCGCAGCTCTTCGGTAACGGCAAGGACATGGCTCACCAAGCGTTCCTCGGCATTGGCGGCGTCGGATTGTTGTTCGCGCTCTTTGCACTGAAACCGATCGTCACCGCGATGATGCTCGGGAGCGGCGCCGCGGGCGGCGTCTTCACGCCGTTTCTCGCGACCGGCGCGCTCTTCGGTGCGTTCTTCGGCGCGCTCTGGATCCACCTGTGGCCGGGCGCCCCCGTCGGGGCCTTCGCCCTCGTGGGTGCGGCCGCGATGATCGGGGCTTCGATGCAGGCCCCGTTGGCCGGACTGGTGCTGGTACTCGAGCTGACGCATAGCGGCTTCTCGCTGGCCATACCGATGATGGCCGCCACCGCAATCGCTACTCTCCTCGTTCGTCAAATTGACGGGTACAGCATCTATTCGGCTCGCCTGCCGCGCCGCGACGACCTCGCGCGCGCTTCCCCAGAAGGTACGTGAGAGCGCACTCTCGGGCGTTGCCGCCTTGCAGCGTGGAAGAATGGTGACGTGTACGTTCCCCCGAAGCACGCCATCGGCGAAGAGGCCGCGTGGGCCATCATCCGTGAGGCCGGAGCCGGCATGCTGGTGGTCGCTAAGTCCGACGGCCTCCAGAGCGTCTTCGTGCCTGTCGTCGTGAGCGAGGACCGCACGAAGATCCTCTCGCACGTCGCCAAGGCCAATTCGTGGTGGCGCTCGCTGAACGACGGGGACGAGGTACTCGGGCTCTTCTTGGTGGCCAGTGCCTACGTGTCGCCGTCGAACTATCCGAGCCGCTTCGAGAGTCCCGGTGTGGTGCCGACCTGGAACTACGTGGCGGCCGAGGTCCGAGGTCGCCTCACCGTGCACGACGACCCCGACTGGCTCCAGCGACAGGTGCGCGTACTGACCAGCCAGTTCGAGGTCGGTCGCTCACCCGAATGGCGCGTCGAGGACGCGCCGAGTGAGTACGTCGAGAGGCAAGTGAAGGCCATTGTCGGCATCGAGATCGACGTCGTGGCGATCCAGGGTAAGGCCAAGTTGTCACAGAACCGACCAGAGGTGGACCACGACTCGGTGCGCGACAACCTGGCCCAAGGCAGTCCGGCCGACCGCAACGTGGCCGCGCGCATGAACGATGACGCGTGAGTCGACCCTGACCATCCGCCTCTGCGGGCTCGACGACTGGCAGGACCTTCGCGCGATTCGCCTCGAGGCGCTCGCCGATACCCCCGACGCCTACGGCTCAACCTACGAAGAGTCGGTGCTCTGGTCCGACGCGCAGTGGAAAAACGCCGCCTCCACTCGCCTTTTCTACCTCGCCGATCGAGACGGCGGCGTGGTCGGCATGGTCTCGGGTGGCTTCAATGACGCCCACCCCGGAACCCGCTGGCTCTACGGCATGTACGTCACGCCGAGCGAACGAGGAAGTGGAACGGCGGCGCTGTTGGTGCGCGCCATTGACGACTGGGCCAGGAGCCACGGCGTCGCCGAGGTCTACCTGCACGTGACGAACTCGGTGCCGCGCGCTCGCGCCTTCTATGAGAAGGTGGGATTTCGCACCACCGGGGAGAGTTTCCGTATGGACCGCGACCATTCGCTGACTCTGGAGACCATGGTGCAACACCTTGACTGACGAACTTCGCGTCGCGCGCGTCTCGGCCGACCAACTGCACGAACTTCGTCGTAGAGTCCTGCGCAATGACGACCCCGCGATCTATCACCCGGATCCCCGGGACGAGGAGGAGACCTCGTGGCATTACGGCGGGTTCATCGGCTCTCGTCTCGTCGTGAGCGCGTCGTTCTTTCCGTCGGCGCCACCGATGAACACGGAGCTGGTCACCGTGCAATTGCGCTACATGGCGACCGACTTTGACGTCCAGGGACGAGGCTACGGCGCTGGCGTGCTCGCCTTCGCCGAAGAGGACCTTCGCGCGCATGGCGTCGAACAGGTCTGGGCCAACGGACGTGACACGGCACTGGGCTTCTACGAATCGGTGGGGTGGCGGAGGGTCGAGGGATCAGAGCACCTCAGTGCCGAGACGATGTTGCCTCACACGGTGATCTTCAAACGACTGTCGCGCGACGAAGTGGCGCCGTAATTGGAGCGTCCTTAACTAGGTTTAAGGCATGCGAAAGACACTTTGGGTGATCGTGGCCGTGCTCGTCGTCGGGGCCATCGGGGCAGTGGCCTACTTCCACTTTCATAAGAACACCACCACGCCAACGTCCACGACGACGACCACGACGCTGCCCCAGTACCCGACCGCGCCGCTCACCGGTCTGCCCGATCCGTCCGGTCTCTCAGTGAAGCGCCCGGCGCTGACCGTCAAGATCGAGAACACGCCCCAAGCGCTGCCCCAGTGGGGTATCGACCAGGCCGACGTCGTCTACGAAGAGATCGTGAACGGCGGGATCACCCGACTGGCGGCGATCTTCAACTCGCACGCCCCCGCGAAGGTCGGACCGGTTCGTTCGGTGCGACCGACCGACACCCAGGTCGTGTGGCCCCTGGGGGGAATCTTCGCCTACTCCGGTGGCGCCCCCTACGCGGTAGCGAGCATCTCGACGGCGCCGGTGAAACTGATCGACGAAAACAGCGCCGGGACCGCGATGTTCCGCGATCCCAACCTCTACGCGCCGCACAACCTTTTCGCGATCGCCCCCCGGCTCTTCGCCTTCGGCGGCACCCCGGTGCCGCCTCCGCCGCTCTTCTCGTATCGAACTTCGACAGAGAAAGCGGGCGGCCTACCGGTCGTGAGCTTCATCGTTCCCTTTCCGAGCATGTACCGGGTGACCTGGACCTGGGATACGGCCACCGCGTCGTGGGACCGGACCCTCTTCGGCTTGGCCGACGTGACCGGGACGGGCGTGCGTGAGTCGCCCAAGAACGTCATCGTCATGTGGGTGAACTACGTGAACGGCATTGGTACCGAGGCTTCCTACGCGAACTTGCAGGGATCGGGGACCGCCGCGTTCTTCGCCGAGGGCAAAGAGACCATGGGTACTTGGTCGCGGGGCCCGTCCAAAGCCGACGTCGTGCAGTACAAGACGGCGAACGGCAAGACGGCCCTGATGACGCCCGGTCAGACTTGGGTCGAACTCTTGAACGTCGGAGTGGCGCTCGCAGTCACGCGGTGACGATCGACTCCAGCCGTTGCAGCGTTCCTTCCATGGCCGCGCGGTTACGTTCGGGAAAGCCCAGGGCGATGATCACGAAAGCCCACGGTCGGTCGTAGTTGAACGACTCGGTGACCAGGGTGCCACCGTCGACCTCTTCTAAGTCGTAGCGCCACACGAACAGCGCGAAGTGGTGCCACGCGATGGAACGGTTCTCCTGGAATTGGACGACGCGGTTGCGCGTGACGTAGTCGAGTCCCAACTTCATGTGCATCGAAAAGGTCGAGCCGAGGGCTAATCGTTGGGGGGCCTTCTTCACCGACGTCACCGAACCGGAGCCGTCGAGGCGGACGTGTTGGCGCGGATCGGCCAGGAGATCGAAGATCCGCGACGGGGTCGCGGGGATTAGTCGGGAGACCGAAATCGAGCGAGACGACGACATGACGTCAGCGTATGGTGGAGAGTTGACACGGCGATCGGAGCGCAATGAACTACCACGAAATCCTCATTGACACCCCCGACGGACGGACGCTCGAAATAGGGACCCTCGGTGAACCGTCCGGTCACACGGTCCTCTTTCATCACGGCACGCCCGGTTCGGCAAATTTGGTGAAGATGCTCGCGCCACTGGCCGCCGACGGCAGCCTGTTCGTGGTCACGACCTCGCGCGCCGGATACGGCAAGTCGACGCGTCTCGAGGGCCGCGACGTCGCCTCGGTCGTGAATGACGCCCGCGCGGCGTTGGATGCCTTGGGTCGCAGCGACTACGTCGTCGTCGGTTGGTCCGGCGGAGGCCCCCACGCCCTGGCCTGCGCGGCGCTCGACGCGCCGCGATGTCTCGCGGCGTGGTCGCTCGCCGGTGTCGTGCCCACCACGGTTGACTTTGATTGGACCGAAGGCATGGGACCGGAAAACGTGGCGGAGTTCGCGCTCGCCAAAGAGGGCGGTCCGGAGTACGAGGCCGTAATGGAGACGGCCAGCGAAGCGTTTGGCGCGGCGACCAAGGACGACATCATTGAGTTGTTCGGTGGACTGCTGAGCGAGCCGGACAAAGCAGTCTTTGAACCCGAAGCGCGGCGAGAGGACTTCGTCGCGTCAATGCGGCAAGGATTCGAATTCGGGTGGCGGGGATTTTACGATGACGACCAGGCGATGATCAAGGAGTGGGGATTCGACCCCACGACGATCACCGTGCCCGTCGCCGTGTGGTTCGGCGATCACGACCTTATGGTCCCACGCACGCACGGGGAATGGTTGGTCGAGAAGCTGCCGACCGCGAGTCCACACTTCTTCGCCGGCGATGGTCACGTGTCCCTGGTCGTCAATCACCTCGACGAACTGTCCGCGGCGATCAAGAAGACCTATGTCTAGACGAACGACGGCTGTCGGACTGGTCGATTCGTGCGAATAGGGAACCTCTACGGACCGGACGCCACGTTCCTCGGCGTGCCCGCGGTCGACCCGGACGTGGCGTCCCAGTGGGCGACTGCGGGCGCGGTGATCATTGGGGCGCCCTTTGACGGCGGGACGTCACACCGACCGGGGTGTCGATTTGGTCCGCAAGCGATCCGCGTCACCGACTATCTGCCGCACGACGGGATGCGCCCGAGCCTGGCCCTCGGCGTCGATGCGTTGACAGACCTCTCGGTCGTCGACCTCGGCGACGTCGAAATGCCATCAGGCGACACCGAAAAATCTCTCCGTCGGCTCGAAGAGCGAGTGACCGCGGTCGCCATGGCCGGCGTCGTTCCCGTCGTGCTCGGAGGCGATCACACCATCGCCCTGCCCGACGTGACCGGCGTGGCCCGACACGTCGGCTGGGGACGGGTCGCGGTTATCCACTTTGACGCCCACGCCGACACCGGTGATTTGCAGATGGGTTCGCTCTACGGACACGGCACCCCCATGCGGCGGCTCATCGAATCGGGTGCCTGTCGCGGGGACCGCTTCTTGCAGATCGGACTGCGCGGCTACTGGCCCGAACCGGCGACGCTCGAGTGGATGGCCGAGCAGGGGATGCGTTCGTTCGAAATGAGCGAGATCGGGTCGCGCGGGCTCGACGACGTGCTCGACGAGGCGATGTCCATCGCCATGAACGAATGTGACGCGGTCTTTTTGTCGGTGGACGTCGACGTGGTGGATCCTGGCTCGGCTCCGGGCACCGGCACGCCCGAACCGGGCGGACTTTCGAGTCGCCAACTGCTCGACGCGGTGCGCCGCATCGCGATGGAAACGCCCGTCGGCGGCGTGGACGTCGTCGAGGTCTCGCCGCCGTACGACCACGCCGAGATCACGGCCTACCTGGGTAACCGCATCGTCCTCGAGGCGCTGGGCGGGATGGCCTGGCGCCGCAAGTCCCAGCGCGGCGAGGCGACGCGCAACCCGAGCGATCCGCTGTTGGAAGGTCGCTAGTCGGCCATCGATTCGAGGATCTGATCCACGAGTTCGTCGGTCGTGTTGGGGTGCAAGAACGCCAGTCGACCGACCGTCTCGCCTTCCCACTTCGTGGGCGTCACGAAGGCGACCTGGTCGCGTAGCAGTTGATGACTCCACGCGGTGTAGTCCTCGCTGGTCCAACCTTTTCGTCGAAAGAGGACGATCGAGAGGCTGATCGGGCGAATCATTTCCACGTAGTCGAGATCGTTGATCTTCTTTTCGGTGCGGTGCGCGATGTCGACGGCGCACTGCACCGCGCTCTCGTAGGCGGCGGTGCCGTTGGTGACGAGGGAGAACCAGAAGGGGAGTCCCCGGGCCCGGCGCGACAGGTGAATCGCGAAGTCCGAAGGGTTCCACTCGTAGTGCTGGTCGTCGCTCGAGTGCAGGATGTCGAGGTAGCCGGCTTGTTGGGCGAGGACCTTTCGCGCAATCGTCGGATCGCGGTAGATCAACGCGCAGCAGTCGAGGGGACCGAAGAGCCACTTGTGCGGGTCGACGATGAAGCTGTCGGCGTGTCGAACGCCCGCGAGCAGGTGTCGCTCGGTCGGTGAGAACAGCGCGGCCCCGCCGTAGGCGCCGTCGACGTGGAACCACAGGTCGTGTTCGCGCGCGTAGCTACCGAGGCCCTCGAGGTCGTCGACGATGCCGGCGTTGGTCGTCCCCGAGGTCGCCACGACACCAATCACGCTTTCGGGGTTCGGGTCCTTCGCCATCGCTTGCTCCAGGCTGGCCCTCGTGAAGCGGTGATCGTCGGTCGTCACGATGAGCGGCTGGATGCCGAGCACGTGCAACGCTTTGCCGATGCTCGAGTGGGCGTCGGAGGAGATGGCGTAGCGCACCTCGTGCGGCAAGAGGTTCGGTCGCTTGGCCCGTCCCACGTCGCGTCCGACGGTGAGACTCGACAGGTTGCCCAACGAGCCGCCGGAGACGAAGGCGCCCCCGGAGCCTTCGGGCATTCCGGCCAACTCCGCGAGGTACTCGAGGGCCAGGTTCTCCGCTCGCACCACGCCGCTCGACTCCAGCCAGCTGGTGCCGTTGAGACCGGAGCAGGCGACCACCATGTCGAAGAGCAGCGAATTCTTGGTCGGGGCGTTGGGGATGAAGGCGAGGAAGGCGGGCGAGTCGATGGAGACGACCGCCGGAGCCAGATCGTTCTTGAAGAATTCGAGAATCTCGTCGGCGTCGTGGCCCTCGGCTCGGATGAAACCTTTCATGTCGCCCGGGGGCGTCGCGTTCAAACTTCCGTAGTCCAAAGGCACCGGGTCCATCGAGAGGCGGTCTCGGCAGTAGTCAAAAACTTCGTCCGCCAACGTCGCGTCGTACTCAAACATCGGGTGCCCCATTGCACGGCCTTTCGAAATTGATCCCTGTCTATCGTACGACCTCAAACGACCTTCTCCGATCCAGGACCGCGGGACGATTGTGGCCGTCGAAGTAACCTCGCGTGATGGCAACGCTGCGTACTGGTTACCTCGGTCCCGAAGGCTCGTTCTCGCACGAGGCCGTCTCCAACGTGGAGAACGTGACGCCCGTCGCGTGCGAATCACTGGTCGACCTGCTCTCGTCGGTCGCCGACTCCTCGCTCGACCAGGGTCTGGTGCCGCTCGAGAACGCTATCGAAGGAACAGTGTCGGCCACCATCGACGGACTGGTCTTCGACCATGAACTGGTGATCGTGCGAGAGATCGTCATCCCGATTCGCCTGCACTTGCTCGCTCGGCCCGGCGTGGCCGTCGAGGACCTGACCAGCGTGCGCAGTTACGTGCACGCCTTGGCCCAGTGCCAGGGCTACCTGCACCAGTTGGACGTGGAGATCAGTCAGACGACCTCGACGTCCCAAGCGGCGCGCGAGGTCGCCGATTCCAGCGAACCGTGGGCCGCGGTCGCCTCGACGCTGGCCGGCGAACTCTTCGGTCTGGTGGCGCTGGCCACCGATATCGAGGATCATCCCGACAACGCCACCCGGTTCGTGGTCGTCGGACGCGAGCGCGTCGCCGCGCCCACCGGTCACGACCGAACGACCATCGTGTGCTTTCAAGACGCCGACCGCCCCGGATCGCTTTACGCCATCCTTGGTCGCTTCGCCGCGCGCGATATCAACCTCACGAAGTTGGAGAGTCGTCCGACGAAACGGGGACTGGGCGATTACTGCTTCGTGATCGAGTTCGAGGGTCACGTCGCCGATGACGTCGTCGCCGACTGCCTGGCCGATCTCCAGGCGCACCTCGCGCGAGTGAAATTCCTCGGTTCCTATCCGGTCACCGGTATCGACGCCACTGATCGCCGCGAAGCGGTCGCCGAAGCTCGCCGTTCGGCCGATGAGTGGATCACGGAGATTCGTTCTCGCATCGCGCCGTGAAGAGCGACGGCTGAGGTTCGCTCAGGACCTGGTGAGACGTTCCAGGGTGTTCGCGATGACGTCGGAGGCCGCGCCGGCCCCGAGGTACAGGTCAATGACGTCGAGTAGCTGTTGGAGGTCGAGCGGCTTCGAGAGATAGTCGTGGACGCCGGCGTTTCGGAATCGGCGTCGCTGCCAGGACGTGGCGTCGGCCGAGAGCACGACGACCGGAATGTCAATGGTCCGCGAATCACCTTGGAGTCGCTCGAGCACGTCGAAACCGTGAACGTCGGTGAGGTGCACGTCGAGCAAGATGAGATTCGGTCGATACTGCTGGGCCAATTCGACGCCCAATCCGCCCAACAGCGACGTGATGAGATTGATGTTGGGCCGCTGCAGGAGGAGACGCTCGACCAGTTGCACGTTGGCGACGTCGTCTTCGATGTAAAGCACCGTGGTCTTCGTGGAATCGGCGGCCCCGAGGGCCAACGGCGGCTCGCTTCCCGCGGTGACCGACTTCGGACATTCGGCGACCGGGAGTTCGATCCAGAACGTCGAACCACGGCCGACTTCGCTGTCGACGCCGAGGGTGCCGCCGATCGCTTCGATGAGGCCTTTGGAGAGCGCTAGTCCCAGACCCGTTCCCTCGATGCCCGACGTCTCGGCGTCCAGTCGGTCGAAGGGGGTGAAGAGTCGTTCACGCAGGTCGGGGTTGATGCCGGGGCCCGTGTCGGAGACCGAGAGTCGGATCATGTTGCGCCTCGACTCGCACGCGATGGTCACCGTGCCGTTCGGTCGGTTGTACTTGATCGCGTTGGACAAGAGGTTGAGCAGGACCTGCTTCAGTCGTTGCTGGTCACCCAGCACGTGGAAGTCGTAGTTGGCCCGTGAGGTGATCGTGATACCGAGATCGCTGGCCAGCGGGGTCACAATCTCGATGCATTCATTCTCGAGATCTCGCAGCACGATGGGCTCGATCATGACGCTGATGTGGCCCGACTCGATGCGCGAGATGTCGAGTACTTCGTTGATGAGTTCGAGCAGGTACTTGCCGGAGTTGTGGATGTAACCCACCATCTCGAGCTCGTCCGGCGACGTCAACTCCATTTCGAGGATCTGCGCGAATCCGAGGACCGAGTTGAGGGGCGTGCGCAGTTCGTGGCTCATGCGTGACATGAATTCGCTCTTGGCGGCGTTGGCGCGTTCGGCCGCTTCCTTCGCTTTTTTCAGCACCGCTTCGCCAGCCACGGCTTCGGTGACGTCGCGCGAGACCAGCACGGCGCGCGCGTGGGCCGCTTCGTCGCGGATGAGTCGTCCGCGCGTTTCGATGTTCAACAACTTGCCGTCGACGTGGAGGGCTCGGAAGCGGTAGCTGGTGAGCGTGCCGTCCTCACCGTGAAAGAGTCGACGCAACTCCGTGGCGACGTGATCGCGGTCCTCGGGCAGCACGAAGGTGAGTGAGTTCTTGCCGCGTCGCTCTTCGCGCGAGACGCCGTAGATGCGGTCGGTACCGGGACTGACGTCGAGTACGGTGAACGTCTCGTCCACGGTGATGATCGAGTCAACGACGGCGTCGAGGATCGCGGCCTTCGTCTCGAGCGTGCCGGCCAAATTGATCTGCGCTTCGACCTGGCTGGTGATGTCGCGTCCGGCGGAGAAGACCGAGCCGTTGCGGCCCTGACAACTCCACTCGATCCATCGGTACGTTCCGTCTCGACGACGTTGGCGATTGCGAAACTCCACCAACGTCGCGTCGGGTGCGCCGACCAAACGGTCGAACTCTCGTACCGAGGACAAGACGTCGTCAGGATGAATCAGATCAATGAAGGGACCACTCTGCAGATCCTCGAGCGACCAACCCATGTGCTCGGGCCACGCCGAATTGACGATCTGCCACGTGCCGTCACTGCCCAGGACCGACAACAGGTCGGTCGAGCTCCAAAAGAACTCGCCGAGCACTGACGCGTCGTAACTCTCCCTAGACATGTTCTGCGCTCCGTTCGGTAAGCATATGTGGGTAGTGCATAACTTCACGGCGCATAATTGCCACTTCGAAAACGTACGACGCACCGTCAACTTTACTATCGATGGTGATTTACTTATTCAGAATTCGCTGTGAATCGATGCACGAACGATGGTGCGGCGGCGTCTCGTCAGAAACTAGTTACGTGATTGACGTCGCGTTGCGAAAAGTTGTGACCCACGACTCTCGCGACTGCGAGCGACTACATGAAATATCAACTATGGACCTCTACGCGATCGAGTGAGTCGAGGTAGTAACGAATCTGAATCGCGACCGCTGCGCCTTCTCCGACCGCCGACGCAATCTGCTTGGTGGATCCGGAACGAACGTCGCCGGCGGCGAAGATGCCGTCCACACTCGTGCGAAAATTACTGTCCGTCAGAATGAAGCCGCGTTCGTCCACATCTAAGGAGTTCTCCAGGAAGCTCGTATTGGGATCGAGTCCGATGAAGATGAAAGCCGCGACCGTCGCGTGCTTCGTCTCGGTTCCGTTGCAGGTGACGGTGATCGATTCCAACTTGCCGGACTCGTTGGCGTTGAACGATTTCACCGAGGTGTCCAACAGCACCGACATCTTGGGATGATTCAGGACCTTTTCCTGCAAGAGTTTGTTGGCCGTCAGATTCGCCATGGCCTGGATCACGGTGACGTGATCGGCGAACTGCGTGAGGAACAGTCCTTCCTCGAGTCCGCTGTTACCGCCGCCCACGACCGTGAGATCCTTCGCTCCGCGATAGAACGGTCCGTCGCAGGTGGCACAGAAGTGGATGCCCGCTCCGATGAGATCGGCTTCGCCTTCGGCGTCGGTGCGCCGGTAGGTCGATCCACTCGCCACGAGAACGACCGGCGCGAGGACGAAGTCGCCGGTCGAGAGGTCGACGCGCATCATCGGACCGTCGCGTTCAATTCGCGTGGCGCCCACGGCCTCGAGGATCTCCACGCCGTACCGCAACGCCTGTTGGGTCATGCGCTCGGCGAGTTCGGCGCCGCCGACGCCGTCGGGGAATCCGGGGTAGTTGTCGAATCGCTCGGTGACGCCGGCCTGACCACCGGGTGCCGACTTTTCAACGATCAACACCTTGGCGTTCTCGCGAGCGCCGTAGATCGATGTCGTCAGGCCCGTTGGGCCGCCGCCCACGATGATGAGGTCGTACTCCTTCTCCGACGCGACGCGCGAGAGTCCGATGCGATCGGCTAATTCGTCGTTCGATGGTTCGGCGAGAAAGCTGCCGTCGGGAAACACGATCGTGGGAATGATCCGTTTACCGTCGTTGCGTGCTTCGACATCGGCGGTCTTTTCGGGGTGTTCTTCGAGGTCGATCCAGTCGTAGGCGACACGGTGCGACGCGAGGAACTGTTTGGCCCGACGACAGTCCGGGCACCAGCTCGCGCCATAGACGGTGATGGGGGCTTCAGACGAGGCCACGGTGAGGACCTTTCAGTTGTCGGATCGAAATCGGCGATACAAGTTGACGAGACCTTCGACGACGTCGCTCGGCAGGTCTTCGGGGCCTACTCGGCCACTCGCGGCGATGGTCGAGCGCATCTGGTCGAGGTAGGCGGTGCACGCGTCGCACTGCGCCAGGTGCTTCTCGAGACGGCGCCGCTGTCGACGGGAGAGGGTGCCGTCGAGATAGTCGCTCACCAGTTCGACGGCGTCGCGACACACGAGAGGTGACGGCAGTAACTTCATATCTTTCCCTTCACGGCCTCTTCGACGATCTCTCGAACTCGAGCTCGACCCCGGTGCAAAATCACTCGCACGTTCGCCTCGCTGAGTCCGAGAAGTGTGGCCACCTCCTGCGTAGATAGTCCTTCGACGTCGCGAAGCGTTACGACGGCCTGTTGGGGCTCGTCCAGGGCCTCAATGGCGTCGCGCACCGAGTTGAGCAGCGTCGCGTTGTCGAGTCGAGAATCGATCGCGTCCGTGAACGGGACCGGTGGCTCACTCCAGAAGCCGCCCTGGTCGAAACGGTGCGCCGCCACGCTGGGTCCCGACTCATTCGCGTCGACCGGGATCGAACGGTGTTCTCGCACGCCGGAGGTGCGGGCCCGGTTGGCGCAGATCCGCAACAGCCAGGTCTTAAAAGAACTGCGACCTTCGAACTTCTCGATTCCCTTGAGGACGGCGATCCAGGTGTCCTGGGCCACGTCCTCGGCGCTCGCGGCGCTGGCGACGTAGTAGCGCGCCACCTTCACCAGCGTCGAGTGATAGCGCCGCACCAGTTCGGTGAAGGACGACTCGTTGCCGCCGAGCAGACTTTCCAAGAGTTCGGCGTCGTCCACCTGAAAAACAGTACCGCCCGGACCATCACGCTGTAACGCGAATGGGGTCCGGCGGACTGTTCATATGGCACCTCTGCCACCGACAAGGAGAAACCATGAAATCCCATCGCATCACTCAATCCTTCGGCGCGGGGGCCCTCATCCTCGTGACCGGATTCCTCGCAACGACCTCGTTCGCCGGCGCCACCTCGGCCAAAGACCCGGCGCCGTCGGGACACGCCCTCTTCGTCGAAATCGACCAAGCCGGGAGTAATGCGGTCCTCAGCTATACGCGCGGTACCGACGGTACCATCTCGTACGTCGCGAGCTATCCCACCGGTGGCGCGGGCGCCGCGGCCGCTGGTTCGGCCGCCGACCCGTTGGCGAGTCAGGGCGGACTCGCGCTCGTCAACCACGGCAGTGAACTAATCGTCACGAACCCCGGAAGCAACTCGGTGTCGGTGTTCGCGGTCTTCGGTCCTTACCTTCACCTCATCCAGCAGATCCCAAGCGGAGGTCTCTTTCCGGTCTCCATCACCTCGCACGACGACCTCGTCGCCGTATTGAACGCCGGCGGCGCCGGATCGGTCAGTGAGTACCGACTGCAGTGGGGACGACTTATGGCACTGAACAACGAGACTCGTTCACTTGGTCTGGCCAACACGACGCCGCCGTTCTACCTGGCCGGTGCCGGACAAGTCGGCTTCAGTCCGAATGGTCAGTTCCTCATCGCGACGACCAAGAGCTCAACCAGTTCCTACGAGGTCTTCTCGGTCGGCTTCGGAGGTGATTTGTCGTCCGCCGCGACAGTGACCGCCGCCGACAACGCGGTGCCGTTCTCCTTCACCTTCGACTCACAGGGTCGACTCGTGGCGACCGAAGCGTCCAATAGTTCGGTGAGCACGTATTCCATTGGGGCCAGTGGCTCCTTGACGTTCGTGGGTACCGTCAGTGACGGCCAAGCGGCACTGTGCTGGATCTCGAGTGCCCAGGGCTACTTCTTCGGTTCGAACGCGGGCAGCGGTGACGTGAGCTCCTTCGGTGAAACGGCCGGTGGCGTGCCGACGCTGTTGAACGCCAAGGCCGCGATCGCCCACCCCGGAACCACGGATTCTGCGGTGTCACCCGACGGCGCGTTCCTCTATGTCGAAAGTGGCGGCAGCGGAGCGCTCGACGCCTTCGCGATCAACGCCAACGGTACCTTGACACCGATCGAGACCATCTGGAACCTGCCTCTGCCCTATGAAGGCATCGCGGTCAGTTAATCGTTTCGACGTCGCCTCCGTGCCCCGGCCCTCGTGGTCGGGGCACGGGGGATTCTTGTCAAATCGAGTGATACATTCCTACCGAATCATTCACTCGCAAGGAGTTAATGCCATGACCCAACCATCGGTCTCAGAGACTCGCGACATTGATGCTCCCGCGGCTCGAATTTTCTCGATTTTGTCCGATCCTGCAATGCACCCTGAAGTGGATGGGACGGGAATGTTGCGCTCCGCCGTTGACAACAGTCCCATCTCGACAGTCGGCGACGTGTTCTACATCAAAATGGTTCATTGGGACCTGGGGAACTACGTGATGGCAAATCACGTGGTCGAGTTTGAGCAAGATCGTCTCATCGTGTGGGAGCCGGTCGTGTACTCATATGAAAGGCCTGAATATCAGTCATCCGTCGGCCATCCCGCTCTTCGCCAGTGGGGATGGAAACTGGAACCCTTGAGTGACGACAGAACTCAGGTGACCGAGTTTTTCGAAGGCTCTCGTTTGCCGGAAGACCTGCGAAAGTTCATCCAAGATGGAGAATTTTGGAGATCAGCGATGGTGACCAGTTTGGAAAACCTAGAGAGAATTGTGAATCTTTCAGGTGGAATCAATCGGGAACTTTCCCAATCCGCAACTGCGACACCGTTCACTGAACTATTTAACGGCAAATGAGTCCGTAATAATTCGACTAACGCAAACCCAGGCCGTTTTCTCATAAGAGTGGACCAACCAATGGGGTCATGCTCATTTGGCGGAGGGAGTGGGATTTGAACCCACGGTGGGCAAGCCCACGCCGGTTTTCAAGACCGGTACATTCGTCCGCTCTGTCATCCCTCCGGGGACGACACTACATGACGGCTACTTCTTCTTATGAAGGCGATGACGCGCCGCAACGTCGAGGACCGCTTTGCGCAGACGAACCGACTGGGGCGTGACCTCGACGGCTTCGTCGTCAGCGATGAATTCGAGTGCCTGCTCCAGCGAGAAAATTGTCGGCGGAGCGATTCGTTCGGTGTTGTCGCTGCCCGACGCTCGCATGTTCGTGAGCTTCTTTTCTTTTGTGGGATTCACGTTCATCTCGTCCGAGCGTGAGTTCTCGCCAACGATCATTCCCTCGTAGACCTCAACGCCCGGCCCGACGAAGAGCACGCCGCGCTGTTCGAGGTCGAGCAGCGCATTACCCGTTGTGTCACCGCGTCGGTCGGCCACGAGCACGCCGTTCTGGCGCAGTCGGATGTCACCGAACCAGGGGGCGTAGCCGTCGTAGTTCGAGTGCATGATGCCTTCGCCGCGGGTCTCGGTCATGAACTCAGTGCGAATCCCCACCAATCCGCGCGCCGGGATACGCCACTCGAGGCGGACCCAACCGGTGCCGTGGTTGACCATGTCGGTCATGGTGCCCTTGCGCGTGGCGAGCAGCGTGGTCACGTTGCCCACGAACTCCTCGGGCACGTCGATCGTGACGTGTTCGACCGGCTCGTGCAATTTGCCGTCGACCATCCGCGTGACGACCTGGGGCTTGCCGACCGTGAGTTCAAAGCCCTCGCGACGCATGGTCTCGATCAGCACGGCTAGTTGCAGTTCGCCGCGACCCTGGACCTCCCAGGAGTCGGGACGTTCGGTGTTGAGTACGCGAAGGGCGACGTTGCCCACGAGTTCGCGGTCCAGTCGGTCTTTCACCATTCGCGCAGTGAGCAATTTGCCCTCGGTGCCGGCCAGAGGCGACGTGTTGATGCCGATCGTCATCGAAAGGCTCGGCTCGTCCACGTGCAGCGGTTCGAGCGCGATGGGGTTCTCCGGGTCGGCCAGCGTCTCGCCGATGGTGATGTCTTCGAAACCGGCGACCGCGACGATATCGCCGGGTCCCGCGCTCTGGGCCGGGATCCGTTCCAGCGCTTCGG
Organism: Acidimicrobiaceae bacterium; assembly: GCA_003167415.1. Classification (GTDB taxonomy): domain Bacteria; phylum Actinomycetota; class Acidimicrobiia; order Acidimicrobiales; family RAAP-2; genus RAAP-2. The sequence goes on from PMTF01000019.1 coordinate 68,666, forward strand.
TGATGAAGAGCTCGGTGATCTTGGCGTGCTCGATCGTGCCGTCGATACGGCACCACGCGACGCGCTGGCCGCGTTCGAGGTTGCCGTTGATCACTCGACAGAGCGCCAAGCGCCCCAGGTACGGGGAAGCGTCGAGGTTACAGACCAGCGCCTGGAGTCCGTGGCCCTCCTCGTATTCGGGCGCCGGGACGAAGTCGGCGATGGTCTGGAAGAGTGGCGTCAGGTCGCCCGAGGTGTCGTTCACGTCGAGCGAGGCCCAACCCTCTCGTGCGCTGGCGTACAGGATGGGAAAGGAGATCTGGTGTTCGTCGGCGTCGAGGTCCAGAAAGAGGTTCTCCACCTCTTCGACGACTTCTTTGATCCGTGCGTCGGGGCGATCAACTTTGTTGATGACGAGCACGACCGGCAGGCGCTTCTCGAGGGTCTTTCGCAGTACGAACCTCGTCTGGGGCAGCGGACCCTCGGCGGCGTCGACCAACAAGATGACGGCGTCGACCATCGCCAGTCCTCGCTCGACCTCGCCGCCAAAGTCGGCGTGACCAGGTGTGTCGATGATGTTGATGGTGAGGTCATTCCACTTGACCGCGGTGTTCTTGGCGAGGATGGTGATGCCCTTTTCTCGCTCGAGGTCGCCGGAGTCCATGACCCGGTCGGTCAGCTCCTCGTGGGCCGTGAATGACCCGGTTTGACGCAGCATTTTGTCCACCAGCGTGGTTTTTCCGTGGTCCACGTGGGCGATAATCGCGATATTTCTAAGGGAAGTTCTCAAGGCCATGACCCATAAAGGCTACTCGGGTGCCCCTTGAATCAATACCTAGGCCGCTTTGAGAGTGCTTTGACGTCGCTGTGCGACGGCGGTGCGAACCAAATCGCGGGCGCCGCTTCGCAAGTCCGTCATGGTGCCGTCGACCGAGAGACAGACCCCGGCCTCGGGCCACAGGCCGATGTAACGCACGGGCGCGATGCCATCGTGGTCAGCCAACGCCTCGATTGTGAGATCGGCGCGCAACCCCGGTCCGGCACTCTTGCCCGGTGATCCACTGCGCACCCGAACGATGGTCCGAGTCTCCTCGTTGCGGATAACGAGGTCTCGACGAGCGCGAAGGGTGGTGCGCGCCGAGGCGACGTCGTAGTAGGCGTCGCTGGCCGGGACCTCCCACGGAGCCTCGAGCCATTCGGATATCTCTTGGAGCTGGGTCGCCCAGTTCACGGCTTCGGCGGTCACCAGGCCGATAACCGGGTGGGGCGCCGAGGCCAGCCAGTGCGAAAGGGAGCCGCTTCTCGAATACCCCGACGCGGCGCGCAACATCTGATCGCCCAATTCGTCGCGCACGGCGTCACGCACCGACGCTGGCTGCGTCGCCATTCGGCGTAGTGACGCATTGCCCAGCGCTCGACGCGCGGTGATCGGCGACCACCGGAATGAAGATCCACTACGCCCGGCACGTTCGACGCCCCACGCGTCGAGTCGACGGTGTCCCGGGACGCTGACGGCGCGGAAACGCGATGAGAGCGAGGTGCGATGTTCTTCAGTCAACTGGACGGACTCGGCCGGTGCCTTCTTGACCAGATCGTTGAGTTCGGCTTTCGCGAGGCGGCGATGCAACAGCGTCATCGAGCACTCCACTGGTCGCGGATACACGCGATGACGTCCTCGACGCTTCGCGCGAGGAGCTCGTAATCGACGTCACGAATCCAGATCTCGCCGGTGGCACTGGAGAACGTGCTGGTGCGAAGCGGCATCAATGACGTTCGGAGCGTTTGCATGAGGGCGTGAAAGCGCATTGATCGTTCGGCACCCTCGCCGAGTGGGGAGGTGGTGACGTCGAAGAGGGCGATAGACGCCACGTCACTCGTCGAGGTGCCGATCATGAGGTCCACGACGTCGCGCAGCACAACGTTGCCGCCAGCGAGCCGTTGGAAAATGCGGACCGAACTGCGCGGCGTCCAGCGTGCCGGAATCTCACCCAGTGCGCGTGTCAAGGTGACGAAGTGGGCTTCGAGGTCGGTCGCGAGGCGAGCGCGCTCGTCGTCATCCAGTGCGTCGAGACGTTCGGTCAGTTCGTTCGCGCCCACTTCGCCGCGCCACGCCGCGAGCGCGTCGTCGAACGCGTGCTCAATCGACATCCCGACGCTCAAGAGTCGCAACAGCTGTCCGATCAAGACGCCGCGGATCCGACCAGTGCTCGACATTCCGAGATCGGTAGTGGCGAATCGCTGATGCAGCGTTGAGGTCCGCACCACGAGCGGCGTGTCGAGCCGCTGCGCTCCGATGATCTCAAAGATTCCGTCTTCGAGGAGCGAACGAAGTCCACCCGCGCTCGCGATATCGATCAGCGGACGCTTGGACCGATCGCCGCGCAACGCCTCGACCACACTGAAGGGAGAGGAAGCGAGCATCGTGGTCATGCATCCACTGTTGCGCGCTGGTGTGACACGTCGTAGCGTGACGACGTGTTCATCGCAGTCTTCTCGGTCTTCATCGCAGCGACGCTGGTGCTCGTCGTATTGACCATGCGCTGGGCGATCCGCCGCGACCGCGAACGACGGGCCGCGCAGTCACCGACGGAGAAAAACCCGTAGCGGACTACTTCCCCTGGAGCTCTTTCAGGGCGCGGTCGATGTCGGCGATAGCGCGCTCGATCACCGAAATTCGAGCGGCCAGGGCCTCGTCGACCAGCGTTTGGACGCGGTCGTCAACCCGGTCATCGACTCGACGGTCGATCTGGTCTCGAAGTCGCGAATCCAGGGAGTCGACGAACGGTTGGGTCAGGTGCTTGAGTCGGTTGCGCAGATCCTGGACCTTCTCTCCAAAGGCGTCCGAGGTGTCGCTCGGCTCCTTCGGTTGGTCGGCGTCGGTCGGTTCAGTGGAGTCGCTCATGGGCCCAGACTACGGCTAGGACGGTGGGCAGTACACACCGGCGTTGAACTGCAGCGTGTTGAACTGACCCGACCAGGGCGGGTTCAAGAGCGTCGCCTCTTCCGAGGCGAGCGTGGAGCTCGGGGTGCAGCTGGCGCTGAAGGAGATATAGCCGCGAATGTTCGAACCGGTCGCGCCGCCAATCGGTATCGGACCGCCGTTGCCGAAAGCGACGGCGACGAAGACCGGCAACGACTGGGTGACCAGGTTGTAGTTGCGATACTCGGACTGTGAGGCGTACACGCCAGCGTTGAGAGACGGGTCGACCGACGCGATGCCGTCCGTCCAGCCCTTTAACATCGCACTCCAATAGGTGGCGTATTTCGCGAGCGTGGCGCTCGACGATCCGCCCGGCGCGTCCAGGCCGGAGTGGTTGTCGGGATATCCCTCGGCATCGAAGATGACCCAGTCCGGCTTCAGTCCCACCCCGAGCGAACGATACTGATCGATCTGCGCCGCCACCCAGGCGCCGGCCGCGAATCCGTGGTTGTAGTAATTCGTCGTCGTCTTGGGCTCGGCCTTCAACGGTCCACTGACGGTCCAGAACGAGAGCCACGTGACGCGCTTATGGGAGTTGTAGATGCTCTGACCCATCAAGAAATCCGGCGAGTTCGCCACGTTCGAGGTCGACGTGAAGCCGACCCACGGCGATTTCTGGGTTCCCAGTCCGCCGGTTTCGCTGACGATCGGCCAGCCGTCGTTGATCGCCTGGCCCCACTTCGCCGAGGGAATCGCGTAGACGCCGACGCCCTGGGGCGGCGGGGAGTTGACTCCGGCGGCGTAGAGCGTCAGTGTGGTGCCGACCTGAATGCCGGTGACGGCGCCCCCGACCGTTCGTGCCGCACTGCCGCCGGTCGCCGAAACGTCGGTGCTGGTCCAGGTCGGAGAGTCCGGCGCATTAGTGAACGAGAAGAGGTCACCCCAGTTGGCCGCCTGACCGTCGACCGTGATCTCCGAGGGCGTGGCGCTGACGAAGATCGAACCACTTAAGGGTGGCGCGCCGGTCGCGACACTGGTCACGTTCGTGGCCGACCACACCGGCGCGTTCATGACGGTGGTCGTCAGGGCCGTGGAGATGGACGTGTTCGGCGAAGCGAACAGTTCGACGTTGCCGTTGCTCGACAGGGCCGCGATGTCGACGCTCGTGGCGTCGTAAGCCATCGCGAGTGTTCCCGCGACCTTCGGGGCCTGGGTCAACGTGGAGACGTCGAGCACCGACCAGGAATTGAGTGAGGTGCCGGTATTGGTATAGACGAGTAGATCGCCGACGTTCGACGTCGTCACGAACGTGGCGACCGGGCCCGGGATGACGATCGGATCGCTCGCCACAGCGACGCTCGAGGAGGGGAGTGTCGTGGTCGTGACGGGTTTCGTGGTGGTAGTGACCGGTTTGGTGGTGGTTGTCGTTCCACCGGCCTTGGTCGTCGTGGTGACCGGCTTGGTCGTCGTGGTGACCGGCTTGGTCGTGGTCGTAACGGGCTTCGTGGTCGTGGTTACCGGCTTCGTCGTGGTGGTCGTGGGCGGTGGAGGTGGTGCCTTGACGATGACGCTGCCCGGCGTGCTGGTCATGAAGGGAACGGGATCCCCGGCGGACCAACCGACCTGCAGAACTTCGATGGTGCTCTTCGTCGTTCGAAAGGCGATCGTCGCCGAGAGACCGTTGACCAGAATGCTCGCCAGTCCGTTGGCCGCCACCGCACCACTTAAGGCCGAGAGGTCAGTCGCCACGTAAGGCCGCCACGCCCCTTGATCGTGCAGGTGGCGCCACAGCGGAGTGACGGGATCGTTCAAACTCAGCAGAATCACGTGGGCCACGTCGTTGACGTAGAGCAGGTCGACGTTGCCGGACGGATCAAAGAACGGGATGGGATCGGCCGTCGGCGCAGGAAGGCTGTTCTTCGGAGTGGAGAGGTTGGTCCAGGATTTCGTGCCCGAAGTGGTCTGGGTGAACAGTGCGAGCTGATCGAGATTGGTTCGATAGGCCAACGCGCCCTCGGTGGCGTCACTCGCGGCGTGAGGGGCGCCCAGCATTTTGGTGTGATCGATCGAACCCTCGAGCGAAAGCGCGTTCCACGGGAGTGGTCCCGTCCCGGAATCGATGAACTGATAGATGGGCAGACCGGCCGGTGCGACGAGGGACGTCGATGCCCGCGACCCGCTGGCCGCGAGGGTGATGCTGGCCAGCACCACGATTACTAAGAGCACTGCGCGTCGAAGTTTCACTCGTGTCCTCTTGGGAATTAACCCAATTCGTCGTGCACCTTCAATATGTTGAAGTCTAGGGGTGACGCATTTTTCATTTCGTTCAACGACCGTCTGATCAGGCGATGACTGTTACGTTCGCGTGACGATTGACCTCGCCGTCGACGCCGCGCCCGGACCTTTCGCGTTGAGGGCTCGTACCGTTACTCGATACGTCTTGCCCTTCGCGAGATTTCTCACTCTGATTGACGTGGATCCTTTCGCCAGCGAGATCCACTTCGCTCCGCCGTTCACGGAGTACTGGTACGACGTGATCGCACTGCCACCGTTCGACGACGGCGCGCGCACCACGATTTCCAAGCCGCCCACGAGCGTCGAGAGCTTGGCGATCGTCGCGCGACCCGGGACGTTCGGCGTGATCTTGGCACCGGCGGTGACTTGAATCGTCGTGCTGTCGATGGTCTGGGATTCGTAGCTCACGACGACGTCGATTGGTCCCGGTTCGCTGCCCGAGACCGTGAACTGCGCGACGCCGTTCGCGTCGGTGGTGACGGTGTAGATCGCGCTGCCGTTGGTGGACTCACTGGAGCGGTCGCCGTCAATCAGGACCTGTCCGTTGGCGAGGACGTTGGCGGCGGTGACGTTGACGAGGGCGTTGGTGAGCGGGTCGTCGTTGGTGTTGCGCAGTGTCGCGGTGACGGTGACGGGCACGTCGACTGCGGCGCTCGACTTCGAGAGGGCGAACGAGCTCTTGGTGACGTCGAACTTCGGGGGACAGAGACCGGCGAAGAAGGCCGCCCCGTCGGGACTGCCCAATCCCGAAGCCATGTCGTAGCCGGGGCCGGCGCTGTACTCACCGACGTTGTAGAGGTCGTTCGAGCCGGTCGTCACGTCGACGAATCCGGTGCTCGCCATCGCGTAGAGCGAGGGATTGATGAACCCCAGTCGACCGGTGTCGCACCCCTGGGCCGCCACCGCGACCAGGGAACTCACCATCGGCGAACTGATCGACGTGCCGCCCACCGAGTCCCAACCGGCCAAGCAGTCCTGGTTGCACGCCCCTTGGCCGGAACCGGTGAAGTACTGGACGAATCCGGAGGCGGGGTTGGCGTCGGCGGAGAGGTCGGGCACCAGGCGCATCGTCGTACTCGCGGGGACGCCGGGCGCGTTCTGCCACGACGGGCGCGACCACAGGGTGGAGACGCCGCCGCCGCCGGCGCCGGGGTCACCGGACTTCACGGGCGTGTTCCATACGGTCTGGCTCAGGGGATTGATGTCGTGGACGGTCAGCCCACCGACGCCCGTGACGTAGGGCTGGGAAGCCGGGTCGTCCACCGCCGGGTTGTTGTTGGTGATGCCGTTACAGTCCGAGGATCCGGAGTCACCGGCCGCCGACACCACGGTCTGGCCCTGGGCCGCCATCTGCTCGAAGATCGGCTGTTCGGCCGACGGATCGCCGCTGGGATCGGCCTCACAGGTCCCCCAGGACGTCGAGACGATCGAGGCGGTGTTGTCGTCGGCGATCCGTTGGTAGGTGTCGATCGGACCGTTGCTGTTGTTCGGACCCTGGTAGATGTCGATGACGGCGCCGGGGGCCATGGCCGCGACCTCTTCGATGTCGAGGGTCGGTTCGTCGTCGTAGCCGCCGGTCGGGCCGCCGTCGACCGGGACGGGCGTGAGGGTGGGGTCGAGTCCGTAGCAGTTCAAAAACGTCGCCAGATCGCCCGGGTCATAGGCGCTCAGTTCGTAGACGGCGATGGTCTGGCCCGAGCCGGTGATGTTGTTCGCCCACTGCGTGTTGAATCCGTAGAGCTGGGCGAATTGAAGGGGCGTGTATCCGCCGTTCGAGTTCGGAACCGTCGAGACTTCTCCGCCGTCATCGGGACAGGTCGTGGCGATCGCGGTGTGGGAGTTGGCGTGCGAGAGCACCAGGTTGGTCGATGGCTGCACCACGGTCGACAGTCCCGCGACGCCGGCGATGTCGTGGGCGATCGGTGCCGGCACCGTACCCTTGGTCGCTAACTGCGCGGCGAGTTCGCCGTTCGATCGACGAAGCGTCTCTACTCGCACGGCGAAGGCGTGGGCGATCTGGCTCGTCGTGCCCCGCACGTGCAGTACGAGACGACCCTTGCTCAGGCCGCCGGCGCGCAGTCCGAAACCTCGGAAGTAGTTGCGCACCGCCTCGACGCTCGACGGGGACGCGCCAAATCGTTGGGCGAAATCCGCCGTCGTGAGGTAATGATGAAAGTTCGGTGAGGCGGTATTCGAGAGACTCGCGATGTAACTGGCGAGACCGGCGGGACTGCGCGGTGACAGGGTCACGTCGAAGGACGTGGTGAACGTTCGGTTCACGACGGTGACGTTCGCGGGAATGGGTGCCGTGCCCGCGACCACCACGCGAGCTTCGGTGGCGAGGGCGTTCGTGGTGGGAAGAGCGAGGCCCACGAGCGCGACGCTGACGGCCAGCATGGGCCAGCGTAAGTGGAGGGATTCGCGGCGCACGGCCTCAGCCTAGGAAAGCTATGACACCTCCGACGTATCAGCGTCCAATGTTGTGCAAGAAGTTAGATGATTCTTAGGACTGGTCGTTTGTCACGGGAGCGTAACGACGTGAGATATCCGCGCACTCAACGCAGACCCTTTCGGGGATGACACCTCGACGCATCAACCAACCGAAGACCGTGCAACCCAAGCAGTAGCCCAAGAACCCTTCGAGTGACGCGGCCAGTATGAGGGGTAACAGGATCCAGCGTGCGCCGCCCCATCCGGCACTGAGCCAGACGATCGTCGCGGCTCCGCTGAAGGCGAGACCCATGGCCTGCGCGAATCGTTTCGGTGGTCCGGGAACCGATTGTTGCCATTTCGTAAGTCGCGGCGCCGCCACGCGCACCGCGAACTGTCCCAGCGGCGAGATCTTCGGTCCGGCCGCGACGCGCGTCACGAACCCGTAGGTCAGGGGGATGAGGAGCCACGCGGTATTGGTCGCCAGGGCCACGACCGCCATCGTCAAGACCCCGAGGGCGACGGTTCGCGCGGCGGCGTCGTTGACCGGATTGGGGAAGGTGAAGAACCGCTTCATCCCATAAATCTTATTGATAAGGTCGCCAATTCGTTCTACGCCGTGATGGCGAGTCGAATCGTGGTGATCACACCCACCACGATGATGACGATGCGAACGAGGTTCGGCGAGAGTCGAAGGATCAACATGGCCCCCAGCCATCCACCCACCAACGTGCCGATCAAGAACATGTACACGGCGTCAATGATGAGGTGTCCGCGCAGGACGAAGATCAGGGCCGCCAGAGCGTTGATGATCAACGAGAGCACACTGCGCAGTCCCTGTAGTTCTTGAATCTCGAAGGGCAGACTGAGCGCCATCACGGCAAGCAGGAGGATCCCCATGCCGGCGCCAAAGTAGCCGCCGTAGATAGCCACGACGAAGACGCCGATGTACAGCCCCCATCGTCGAGCGGGATGGGCGTGATCGACGTGGGCCAGTCGTTTGGTGATGAGCGGCGCCAGGGCGAACAACAAGGTGCCCGAACCGATGAGCCACGGCACCACGAGCGCGAAGAGGTGTGGCGAACCGAGCAGCAAGAGTGAGCAGCCCGCGGCGGTGCCGAGCAGGCAGGATGGCACGAGCGAACGGATCAGATCGCGATGACCGCGAAGTTGAAATCGGAAACCGCGAATGCCGCCGAGGTAGCTCGGTACGACGCCGACCGTCGTGGTGACGTTCGCGGTCAACGCCGACGCGCCGGTCGCCAACAACGTGGGAAATGTTACAAAGGTCCCACCGCCGGCGATGCCGTTGGCGATGCCCGCACCCACACCGGCCAGCAGATAGATCGTGAGACGCCACCCCAGTGGAATGGTGGCGTCAATCATTGTCGTAGCCTATTGAAAGTGAACTCTTTGCGAACTGGACCTCGTAATACCCGAGATTCGTGTCCGGGTCATCTACCGTTATCGACGTGTACCTCTTGAGTGGTGAGTTGATCGTCCCGAAAGATGCACCGACTGACCTCATCCGCGCGGCCGGCGGCATCATCCGGCGTTTCGTCCCCGGCGGTCGCGTCGAAGTCGCCTGTATCTACCGCGAGGCCCGCGGCGACTGGACCTTTCCCAAAGGCAAGATCGACGAGGGAGAGACCTTCGAGCAGGGCGCGCTTCGCGAAGTCTTCGAAGAGACCGGTATGTCGTGTCAGGTCATTCGATTCGCCGGCACCACGAACTACACGCACCGCAAGGGCAAGCCGAAGATCGTGGCTTACTACATGATGGAGGCGAACGAAGTCGAATTCGCCCCGAACGAGGAAGTGGACGAACTGGTGTGGGTACCTTTCGAGAGCGTGCGGGCGCACTTGACGTGGAGTCGTGACCGTGAACTGTTCGACGAGGTCATGAAGTTCCCGGAACTTCGCGCCGAAGCTTCCTAACGCACTCGTTCCAGAAATAGGCGTGTGGACTCATGCTGGGGATTCGAGAAGATCTCCTCCGGCGTTCCCTTTTCCACTAGCACGCCACCGTCGAGATAGACCACTTGCTGGGCGACGTCGCGCGCGAAGTTCATTTCATGCGTGGCGATCAACATCGTGGTGCCGTTGCGCGCGAGGTCGCGTAGGAGATCCAGTACTTCACCCACCAACGATGGATCCAATGCACTCGTTACCTCATCCAGCAAGAGCAGCGCTGGCCTCATCGACAACGATCGAACGATCGCCACGCGCTGTTGCTGGCCGCCCGAGAGTCGGTCGGGGTACTCGTCGGAACGTTCGCGCAGCCCTATGCGATCGAGCAGTTGCATCGCCTCGTCGTAGACGTCACTGCGCTTGCGCTTGAGCGCGCGCACTGGACCAGCGAGGACGTTCTCCAGCACCGTGAGGTGCGGGAAGAGATTGAAGGATTGAAAGACCATGCCGGTGTGGCGACGCACCTTGTCGGGATCGATGCGCACGTCGGTGAGCGACTGACCGAAGAGAGTGATGGAGCCTCCGTCGATGGTCTCGAGGAGATTGACGCAACGCAGCAAGGTCGATTTCCCGGAACCGGACGCGCCAATCAAGCACACCACTTCGTGACGATGCAAATTCAGAGAGATCCCCCGCAATACCTCGTTGTCGCCGAAACGTTTCACGACGGAGTCGAGTTCGAGGATCACCTCGTTCACGTCGACGCCAATCGTCGATTGCGATCTCTCGCGATGAGGCTGTCGGTGAACCGCGTGAGCGGAATGGTCATGGCGAGGAACAGCAATGAGGCGACGACCAGTCCACTGGAGTTGAAGCGCAGGTCCTGGTAGATCGTGCCGGCCTGGACCGCCTCGATGACGCCGAGGATCGAGAGCAGCGCGGTGTCCTTCTGCAGCGAGATGAAGTCGTTGAGGAGTGGTGGAACGACGGTGCGCACGGCCTGGGGGAGGATCACGCGTCGCATGGTCGTCGCATTCGTAAGGCCGAGGGACCGGGCGGCGAGGAGTTGTCCGTGCGGCACCGAATAGATCCCGGCGCGAAAGACTTCCGCGACGTAGGCGCTGTAGGTGAGGATCAGCGACACGCAGCCGTACACGGCGAGCGACTGATTCGAGATGAAACTGATCTGTAGGGCCGGAACCCCGAAGCCGATCAAGAGGAAGACCAGTAAGACCGGTATTCCGCGAAAGATGTCCGAGTAGATGATGGCCAGGATCCGAAACGGCATCAGGACTGGCGACTTCGTCATGCGCGTCCAGGCGATCGCCAAACCGAACGTGAGCACGAAGACCTCGGCGATGAGAAAGACCCAGATGTTGGTCAACAGTCCCAGGCCGACCGAACTCAACGCGTCGCGATGGTCGCCGACGAACGACTGCCACATGTCGTGTGGATTGAAAAAGAAGTGTCGAACCGTTGCTCCGCCGGGAGCCAACAAGAACACGGCGAACAGTCCACCGATGATCAATACGGTCGAGAGGGTGCTCGCCACGATGGCGCGTCGTCCGAGGAGGAGTTGCTTTCGACGGGGCGCGAAGAACGAAGGAGCCTCCTCCGACAATCGCGCGTCGGTTTCGTTGACCACCGAGCTACGGCTCGATAACGGGCACGCTGGTGTAGATACTGAGCCACTTGGTCTGCAGCGCCGCGAGCGATCCATTCGACTTCATCGCCGCAATGGCCGTGTTCACGCAACTCACGAGTTGGTTCTGCTTATGGAAGAGAAGGCCGTAGTGCTCCCCGACACTCGGGAACTGACCGACCTGGACGGCGATGTTCTTGCCCTTCGAATTCACCACTTCACCCGATCCCGACGACGCCATGTACTGACCGTCGGGCGTGTCCAGGACGATGGCGTCGATCTGCTTGATCTCCAACGCCGAGGCCGCGTCGGCGAGCGAGTTGTACACGCGCGTCGATTTCGTCGGATTGATGTGCTGATCGATGAAGAGCAGTCCCGTCGTACCGATTTGGTCGCCGTACTGATAGGTCTTGAGCTCGGCCGGCGTGTGGTCCTTCACGATCTTGCTGCCCTTCAAGGCGATGATCGACTGTTGGACGTCGTAGTAACTTTTGGAGAACGTCACGGCCTGGGCCCGAGCAAAGGTGTAGGAGATCTCGTTGATGTCGAAGTCGAAGTGCTTGGGGCCGGGCGCGAAACTCGAGTTGAACGGCTCGTGGACCCATACCACGTTCGGCTTCTTGACGCCGAGTTCTTTGGCGATTCCGTAGGCCACCCCCGACTCGTAGCCTTTGCCGTTTGAAGGCGTGTTACTGACGAACCACGGTGTGTACGCCGGGTTGTCAGTGGCGACCGTGAGTTTGCCCTTGGTGTACTCCGATGAACCAATGGACGTCTTGCACGAGGCGAGCGACGGCGTGAGCGCCGCGTTGGCGGACACGCCCGTCGAGAGCGACACGGTGCCGATGGTCGCGAGCGTCACGAGTCCCGCCAGCGTGAATCGTAGGTTGCGCATTGGTTCCCCTTCTTAGTGTTGCGACGTCGTGATGCAGTCAGTGTAACGCTGGGTTTCGTTGTGATTCTGATGTTGATCGCGGCCACGGTCGAAGCGACGGTCGCTTCCTACGTGACGAGAAACAATTTCCTTTGACCACGGCTCGTTAGTAGGATGGGTCGGCTGGGAGAGGTGGGTGAGTTCGGTTTAAACCACATTCCTGCTAAGAATGCGGCCTGCGAAAGTGGGCCCGAGGGTTCAAATCCCTCCCTCTCCGCCATTACCACCGAGCGCAGTGCGCTCGGTGTTGTCATCAACTGAGGAGACGTGGTGCGGTACTGGATCGAGACGCTCGGGTGCCCCAAGAACCACGTGGACTCCGACAAGTTGGCGGGACTGTTGGAGTCCCAGGGCTACCGCGTCGCCCCGTCGCCCGCCAAAGCCGACCTCGTCGTGGCCAACACGTGTGCGTTCATCGAAGCGGCTCGCGAGGAGTCGATCGAGACCGTCCTCGCGCTCGCCGACGTGAAGCGCTCCACGGCGCGTCTCGTCGTCACCGGATGCATGGCCGAGCGCTATGGCAACGAACTCGCGACGGCGCTGCCCGAAGTGGACCTCGTCGCCGGATTCGGTGAGAGCTTGACGGCCACCCCGTCGACGCCGGTCGGGCTTCGTCGCCGACCGCTCCCGTCCTTCGACCTCTTGAATCTGCCGCGACCGAAGTCCGCCACGCCGTGGGCTTACGTGAAGATCGCCGAAGGGTGCGACCGGCGTTGCGGGTTCTGCGCCATACCGTCGTTTCGCGGCGACCAGCGAAGTCGCTCGACCGACGAGATTCTGGCCGAAGGGCGCGCCCTCGCCGAGGGCGGCGTGCGTGAACTGGTCCTCATCGCCCAGGACCTCGCCAGTTGGGGACACGACCGACGCCGCGCCGGTCGCGGCGAGCCGGTCGAAGTGCTGGACGAAGGTGGTACCCAACCGCTCATTGACTTGACCCGGACCTTGAGTCGCGAGGTCGACCGCGTGCGGCTCCTCTATCTGTATCCGTCGGGACTGACCAGCGCTCTGATCGACGCCATCCTCGAGAGCGGAGTGCCGTACTTCGACCTGTCATTGCAGCACGCGTCGCGGCCGTTGTTGCGCGCGATGCGACGTTGGGGTGACTCGACACGATTCTTAGAACGCATCGCCGCCATACGAGCCAGTGACCCCGACGCGACGTTTCGTTCGTCCTTCATCCTGGGCTACCCGGGCGAGACCGAGGACGACCAACGTCGACTGCTCGAGTTCATCGATGAAGCCCAACTCGATTGGGCCGGCTTCTTCACCTTCTCGTCCGAGGAGGGTACCCACGCCAACTCACTGGGCGCCCAGGTGCCGCACGAACTGGCCCTCGAGCGACTGCGTGAAGTGAGTGAACTCCAAGACGACATCACCGCTCACCGTCGTGACGCCCTGGTGGGGACGAGACAGCAACTCCTCATTGACGCGTCCGGCGTGGGGCGAAGCGTTCGCGAGTGCCCCGAGATTGATGGCATTGTGATGGTGGATCAGTCACTAACGGTGGGGGCACTGGTCGAGTGCGAGATCGTGGCGAGTCACGGGACGGATCTGGAGGCAGTACGGGTATGACGAGCGAGCACACCTACGGTGAGTCCGCTCTGCTCACGCCGGCCAACATGCTCACGGCCTTGCGCCTGCTCGTGGCGCCGGTCTTCATCTACCTCATCGTCTTCGACCGGATCTCGTGGTGGACGGCGCTCGTCGGATTTTTGGCCGCGATGTCGGACTACTTCGACGGCATCGTCGCGCGTCGCCACGGTACGACGACCTCGGGGGCGTTCCTCGATCCGCTGGCCGACAAGGTGATCGTCCTCGGATCGCTCTACGCGTTGATACTGGCTCGGCCGCACGGCCTCAAGGGCTTCATCATCCCGGCCGTCCTCATCACGCTGCGCGAAATCTGGATGAGCATCTTTCGCGCCCGTGCGGCGCGGCGCGGGATCTCGATCCCGGCGAGCAAGCTCGCCAAGTGGAAGACCTTCACCCAGGACTGGGCGATCGCCCTTTGCGTGATACCGGTGACGGCCCATCACACCTGGATCGGCGTCACGGTGATCTGGATTGCCGTCGTGCTGACGCTCTATACCGGTTGGCAGTACTACGTCGAGGGTAAGAAGGTCGGTTTGCGTGCGCGTTGAGATCGTGGCCGTGGGCACCGAACTGTTACTCGGTCAGATTCCCGACACGAATTCGCAGTGGCTCGGTGAACAGCTGGCGGCCCACGGCATCGCCTCGCAGTTCCATCAGCACGTGGGCGACAACCACGAGCGGATTCTGCTGGTCTTTCGCACCGCGCTGGCGCGGAGCGACGCGGTCATCGTGTGCGGGGGACTGGGACCGACCCAGGACGACATCACCCGTGCCGCCTTGGCCGAGGTGATGAACGTCCCGCTGGAGCGACACGAGGAGATCGTCGAGCAGATTCGCTCGATGTTCTCCGCGCGGGGACGTTCCATGCCCGAGAACAACCTGCTGCAGGCCGACGTGCCGCGTGGCGCGACGATCATTCCCCAGACGCGCGGCACCTCCCCGGGGCTGATTTGTGCCGTCGGCCAAAAAGTCGTCTACGCCGTACCGGGCGTCCCGTATGAGATGACCGACATGTTCGAACGCGCGATCCTGCCCGACCTGGTGGCGCGCCAGGTGGCCGCCGGTACGACGTCGGTGATCATTAGTCGGGTTCTTCGCACGTGGGGCGCGAGCGAATCGGCGCTCGCCGAAGCCGTGGCGCCGCGCTTCGACGAATTGGTGGATCACGACCGGGTCACGATCGCGTTCCTTGCCTCGGGGATCGAAGGTATCAAGGTTCGCCTCACCGCCCGCGGCGACGACGCGTCGCACGCGACATCGCTCTTAGTCCGCGAAGAGTTGCTCGTTCGAGCCTTGATCGAACAGCGGCTCGGTGACATCATCTTCGGCGTCGACGACCAGACGATGGAAGACGTGATCGCCGCCCAACTGCTCGAACGTGGTCTCACCCTCGCGGTCGCCGAGTCCGTAACCGGTGGACTCATCGCGTCTCGACTGGTGGGCGTCGTGGGCGCCTCGAAGTGGTTTCGCGGCGGTGTCGTGAGTTACGCCTCCGACGTGAAGTTCGACCTTTTGAAGGTGCCCGTCGGCCCCGTCGTGAGTGCCGTCGCCGCCGAAGCGATGGCCAGTGGCGTGCGCACGTTGCTCCACGCCGACGTCGGGCTGAGCGTCACCGGCGTCGCTGGACCCGAAGAACAGGACGGCCAACCGGCCGGCACGGTCTTCGTCGGACTGTCCTTCGGTGAGACACTGCAACACGCCGCGCTGCGACTGCCGGGGGACCGACCGCGCGTTCGCGCCTACAGCGCCATCAGTTCCCTCGACGTGCTGCGGCGGGCGCTCATCGCCTCGTCGTAGGTCGACGGGTTCTCGAATAATCTCGCACTAACACTGGAGGTGGTCATGTCGTCATTGGAGATTCGTGTCGATCCGGCCGCCATGGGATTCGACCCCGCGCGGCTCGAACGCATCACACCGCACTTCGACGCCTACGTCGAGGACCGAAGACTGGCCGGTTGGCTCGCCACCGTCGCGCGCGGCGGCGAACTGGTGTGGAGCGCGAAGGGCGGCTACCGCGACCGCGAGAAGGCCCTCGAAGTGACCGACGACACGATCTGGCGCATCTACTCCATGACCAAACCGATCACCTCGATCGCCGTGATGATGCTCTACGAGGAAGGTCGCTTCGATCTGAACGACGACGTCGGTCAATGGATCGATGCGTTGAAAGAACCTCGCGTGTGGGCCGGCGGCACGGCCGCCCAGCCGTTGACGGTCCCGGCGATCGAACCGGTGCGCGTTCACCATTTACTCAGTCAGATGAGCGGACTCACCTACGGCTTTCACCACGCCCATCCGACCGACGAGATCTACCGCATCAAGGGCTACGACTTCGGATTCGCCCCCGGCGCCGACCTCGCCCAGGCCGTGCACGACTGGTGTTCGAGTCCGCTGGTCTTCCAACCCGGCAGCGGTTGGAACTACTCGGTCTCGGTCGACGTGCTCGGTCGGCTCATCGAGATCTGGAGTGGCCAGAGCTTCGAGTCGTTCCTCCAAGACCGGGTCCTCGGGCCGCTCGCCATGACCGACACCGACTGGTACTGCCCCGAAGAGAAGTGGGAGCGCCTGGCGATGCTCTACGTACCCCACGGTGGTGACTCCTTCCCCCACGAGGAACTCGCCAAGGCCGCCACCCACGCCCCGCGAATTCACGGCGGCGGCGGTGGGTTGGTCTCCAGCGCGCACGACTACCAGCGATTCATGACGATGCTGCTGCGGGGTGGGGAGTTAGACGGGGTGCGATTGCTGTCGAATCGCACGCTCGAATTGATGACCCGCAACCACCTCCCGAACGACGTCGACCTCGAGGAGTTCGCGACCGACTCGTTCTCCGAGACCAGTTACGCCGGCATCGGCTTCGGGCTCGGTTTCTCGGTCGTCATCGATTCGGTGAAGAATCAGTCCCTCACCTCCGAGGGGACCTTCGCCTGGGGCGGCGCGGCGTCGACGGCCTTTTGGGTCGATCCGGAAGAGGATCTGACCGTCGGCTTCTACACCCAACTGCTTCCCAGTGGGACCTATCCGATCCGCCGAGAGTTGCAACAGCTCGTCTACCAAGCGCTGGTCGATTGACCAGAAAATCGTTGAAATCGCCGCATTTCTAGACCCCTAAGGTGCATGATTAAGAGGTCGTCGGAATATCCATATTACGAACACTTGTTCGTATAGTGTGATTACGGGTGGAGACCGACCGATGTCACAAGAGGCTCATAGCGTTCCTCCGATGACAAAGAACAAGGAGACAGCAATGGCAACCGACGACCGTGAGAAGGCCCTCGACGCCGCGCTCGGCCAGATCGAGAAGCAGTTCGGCAAGGGCTCGATCATGCGTATGGGCGAGAACCTGCACATGAACATCGAGTCGATCCCGACCGGCGCCCTCGCCCTCGACATGGCGCTCGGCATCGGTGGATTGCCCCGCGGTCGCATCGTCGAACTCTACGGACCCGAGTCCTCGGGTAAGTCCACCTTGGCGATGCACGTGGTGGCCGAAGCCCAGCGCAACGGAGGGGTTTGCGCCTACATCGACGCCGAACACGCCATGGACCCGGTCTACGCGCGCGCCATCGGCGTCAACGTGGATGACCTCCTCATCTCTCAGCCCGACACCGGCGAGCAGGCCCTCGAGATCACTGACATGCTGATCCGCTCGGGTGCGCTGGACGTTATCGTCATTGACTCGGTGGCGGCGTTGACGCCGCGCGCCGAGATCGAAGGCGACATGGGTGACTCGCACGTCGGACTCCAGGCCCGACTCATGAGCCAGGCGCTTCGCAAGCTCACCGGTGGACTTTCCAAGTCCAACACCATCGCGGTCTTCATCAACCAACTGCGTGAAAAAATCGGGGTCATTTATGGTTCTCCTGAAATAACCCCCGGTGGACGGGCGCTCAAGTTCTACGCGTCCATTCGACTCGACATTCGTCGCATCGAATCGATCAAGGACGGCACCGACGTGGTGGGCAACCGCACGCGCGTGAAGGTGGTGAAGAACAAGTGCGCCGCACCCTTTAAGCAGGCCGAGTTCGACATCATGTACGGCCAAGGCATCAGTCGCGAGGGCTCGGTGCTCGACGTCGCTGTCGAGTTGGGCTTCGTGAAGAAGGCCGGCGCGTGGTTCACCTACGAAGGCGAGCAGATGGGCCAGGGTCGTGAGAACGTGAAGGCCTTCCTTCGCGAGAACCCGCAGACCATGGCCGAGATCGACGGCCGCGTGCGCGAGCACATGGCCAACGCCCTCTTGCCCGACGTGGTCGGCACCGGCGTCGAGCTCGACATCGATTCGCCCATCTCGCTTGACTAACTCTTCTTCGTTTCCCTCATTAGTCACTTGAGTTGAATCACCCGCGCTCGCGACGAAACGCGCCCGAGCGGACCACTAACGTGACTCCGGTGAATAACCGACTTCGTTTTCGGCAGTTTCTGGGCGCTCGAGTGCGCGCGTTTCGTCGCTACGTCAACGAAGTGGCGACCGTCGGACCGAGCGATCCGTACGCGAAGCAGTTCCAGTATTTCGGTAAGGGTGCGGCCCTGATGGCACCCCAGGGAGTGATCTACAACGAGCGCTACCTCGCGATCGGCGACGACACGCTCATTGGACCGAATGTCTGTCTGACGGCGGGAATCAGCGGAGAGCAGACGATGTTGAGTTCACCGGTCGTCTCCATTGGACGAAAGTGCATCATTGGACGCGGGTCGCACATCATTGGCCATTGGTCGATCGTGTTGGGCGACGAGATCCAAACCGGCCCCTACGTGTACATCACCGACGAGAATCACTCTTACGAAGACCCCGACCAGCCGATCGGTTGGCAGCGGCCGACCGAAGCCGCGGTTCGCATCGGATCGGGCAGTTGGCTCGGCGCCAACGTCGTGATCCTTCCGGGAACCGAGCTCGGAGAGAACACCGTCGTCGCGGCCGGCGCAGTCGTGCGAGGAACTTTCCCCGATCACGTCGTGCTCGGTGGTGTTCCGGCGAAGATACTGCGCCATTACACCCGGGAGAACGGATGGCAATCGGGACCACCGAGTGAGTAGTCGAAAGCTCGGCGTTGATCTCACCCCGCTTCGAGTGTCCACGCAGTACCGACGTCTCTACATCGCGGGATTCATCACAGCACTTGGAAGTCAGGCCACCTACGTCGCGGTGCCCTACCAACTTCGACTGCTCACCCATTCAACACTCGACGTCGGTTCCATCGGCTTGGCCGAACTGCTGCCGTTAGTCGTCTTCGGCCTCTACGGTGGGGTTCTCGCCGACCGCCTCAATCGTCGTCGGTTGATCATTTCGATGGAACAGGTCCTGATGATCTCGACAGCCGTGCTGTTCGTCAACGCGCTCTTGCCGCACCCCCAGGCGTGGATTCTCTACGTTGACGCCTTCGTCGCCTCGGGCGCCGGCAGCCTTCAGCGTCCGAGCATCGAGGCACTGAACCAGATGTTCGTGCCGCACGAGATGCAACGAGCGGCCTCGACGCTCGCGAACATTCGCATGACGACCGCGTCGATCATCGGCCCGGCCCTCGGGGGACTAGCCGCCGTCGCGTTCGGTCCGGCGTCGGTCTATCTCGCCAATCTCGTGACGTTCTCGCTGTCGCTCATCCTGCTCTACACGCTTCACGCGACGGCGGCTACGGTGCCCGCCGAGGACGGCGACGTGGCGGCGCTTCGTTCGGGACTGCGCTACGCGATGTCGCGCCCCGACATCGTGGGCACCTACATCATCGACTTGCTGGCCATGATTCTCGCCTTCCCGGTCGTCATGCTGCCCTTCGTGGCCGCGCGATTCCACGAGACCTACGCCCTTTCGCTGTTGTACTGCGGACTGCCGGCCGGAGCTCTCATCGCGACCTTGACGTCCGGGTGGTCGCGCAAAGTCCATCGCTACGGACGAGCCATAGTCTTCGCCGCCGCGCTCT
Organism: Acidimicrobiaceae bacterium; assembly: GCA_003167415.1. Taxonomy (GTDB): domain Bacteria; phylum Actinomycetota; class Acidimicrobiia; order Acidimicrobiales; family RAAP-2; genus RAAP-2. Next base: position 88,287 of record PMTF01000019.1, read on the forward strand.
GGGGTCTCGGAATCGCCCTCTTTGGATACTCCTCATCACTTTGGCTCGTACTCCTCGGACTCGCCGTCGGCGGCGGTGCGGACGCGATCAGTGGCATCTTTCGCACCACCATGTGGAATGAGTCGATTCCTCCGGAGATGCGAGGCCGCATGGCCGGCATCGAGATGATTTCGTACTCGCTCGGCCCGACGGCCGGACAGTTCCGCGCCGGGGTCATGGCGGCCTGGACAACGTTGCGTTTCTCCTTGACCTTTGGCGGCCTGGCCTGTACCGGATCGGTCGGTGCGGTCGCACTCGCCCTACCGCGGCTATGGAGTTTCGATGCCCGTACCGACGTGCACGTCGCCGAAGTGCGCGAGATGCGTTCGGGCGAAGACCACTCAGAGTCCTGACGACGAATCGCCAACCTCTACGATTCTGTGGTGAGTTCTACGACATTTCTCGTGACGGTGAGTGGTCCGGACCGCGTGGGTGTCGGGGCCGAGCTCTTCTCCGCTCTCACGTCGCTCGGAACTCGGGGCATTGAGATCACCGACGTGGCGCAGATAACCATTCGAGGCGCTCTGGTGCTCTGCGCCGAAGTGAGTTCTCGAAATACCGTGACTCGAGCCGTCATCGAAGAGGCGTTGGCGCAACGTGACATCATCAGCCACGGAATTACCGCGACGATTGAAGAAGTGACGCCGAGGGACGTGAGCGATGGTCGCCGACTCCTGGTCACGTTCCTCGCTCCGCGAATTGGCGCGACGCAGTTGGAAGGCGTCTTCGCGGCGATCGCCGCGTCCGGCTCGACGTGCGAACGGATCGTGCACCTCGCGAGTTACCCGGTCGACTGCTACGAACTCGTCGTGCGTGGATCCGATCACGTGTTACTTCGCGACGCACTTGTCGACGTCGCGCGTGATACCGGTATCGATCTGGCGGTGCAGCGCGCCGGACTCCATCGACGCGCTAAGCACCTGGTCGTCATGGATGCGGATTCCACCTTGCTCCAGGACGAGGTGATCGACCTGCTCGCCGAGGAGTGCGGGTGCGCCGCGGAGGTGTCCGCGATCACCGAGTTGGCGATGTCCGGTGAAATCGACTTCGCTGAAGCACTCCGCCGTCGCGTGGCGCTCTTGGCGGGACTTCCGGCCACGGTGCTCGATGACGTGCGCTCTCGACTCCGATTGACGCCGGGGGCGCGAACGTTGCTGCGCACCTTGCAACGACTCGGTTACGTCCCAGCCGTCGTGTCGGGTGGTTTCGTCGAGGTGCTGGCGCCGTTGATGGCCGAACTAAGGGTCGAGCACCTCGCGGCCAATCGGCTGGAAATCCTTGACGACAAATTGACGGGCCGACTCGTGGGCGAGATCGTCGATCGGGCCGGCAAAGCCAACGCGCTACGTCGCTTCGCCGAGGACGTGGGCGTTCCGTTGGAACAGACGGTGGCGGTGGGCGACGGCGCCAACGACATCGACATGCTCTCGGCGGCCGGCTTGGGCATCGCCTTTAACGCGAAGCCCGTCGTCCAAGAGCACGCCGATACCCAACTGACCGTGCCGTACTTGGACGCGGTGCTGTATTTCCTGGGCATCAGTCGCGAAGAAATTGAGACGGTGTAGTCGGGGGCCTCGGCGAGTATTGGCTACGGTTGCGCCAACGCCAAGTCATACATCTTGTCTTTTACTGAGTAGTAATGTCAGTCCTAATAGGGAAAAGGGGGACCCGTGAAAGTACGCATTGACCCTGAAATCTGTCAAGGTCAGGGCCGTTGTTTCTCGATCGCCCCGGGAGTCTTCGACTTCGACGATCTCGGCAATGGCGTCGTCATTGGCGACGGCACGTTAACGAACGACACGATCGAATTGGCGCGACTCGCCCAGTCGAACTGTCCCGAGCACGCCATCTTCATCGAGGAGTAGCTATGACTGACAGCCCCCTCGTTCAAGACTTCGCCACCGACTGGGATCATTCCGATCCACAGTGGGTCGCCGATCCCTATCCGATTTGGGACGATCTACGTCAACGTTGTCCGGTCGCGCACACCGAGCGTTACGGCGGCGGCTGGTTCCCGGTGACCCACGCCGGCGTCTCGGAGATCGCCAAGGACACCGACAACTTCACCAGTCGCAACGTCGTCATCGGCAACGGCCGACCGACCGAGCTGGACCTGCCCGCACCGATTGGAGTGGCGCCGCCCATCACCTCGGACCCGCCGTTCCACGCCATCGCGCGCCGGCTCATCCTTCCGGCCTTCGCGCCCGGTCCCATCAACGCCCTCGAGCCGATGATCCGAGAGTTGTGTTCGAGCCTGCTCGACGAGTTGGTCGGTGAGGGGGTCGTGAACGCCGGTACCAAGTACGCGCAGTACATTCCGCCGGGCGTCATTCGGGGCATGTTGGGCTTCCCGGAAGAGGACATTGAGCACTTCCTCGAAATGGTCCACATCATCATGGAGGGCATCGATCACGCGGAGGAGGAGCGCATCGTCGAGTTCGAGCCCGTGGAGGCGTACTTCGCCGCCCAGATGGAAGACCACATGGACAACCCACGAGACGATCTCACGTCGTATCTGTTGAACGTGGAACTCGAGGGACAGAACCTGGCGATGGAGCACGTCTTCGGGACCATGGTCCTCATCCTGGTGGCCGGTATCGACACCACGTGGTCGGCCATTGGTTCGGCGATCTGGCATCTCGCTCAGAATCCCGAGGACCTCGCGCGACTTGTCAACGAGCCCGACCTCATGCCCGTCGCCATTGAGGAGTTCCTCCGCTTTTACGCGCCGGTCACCATGGCGCGACTGGTCAAGCACGACATGGAGTATCAGGGCTGTCCCATGAAGGAAGATGACTGGATCCTGCTGGGCTTTCCGGCCGCCAATCGTGACCCCGTCGCCTTCAAAGACGCCGACCAGTTCATCATTGATCGCGCCGAAAACCGCCACGTCGCCTTCGGCCTGGGTATCCACCGCTGTGCCGGATCCAATCTGGCCCGCCTGGAGATGCGCGTCGCCTTGGAGGAGTTCATCAAGCGCTACCCACGGTTCGACTTGGCCGAACCCGAAGCGGTGACCTGGGCGCCCGGTCAGATTCGCGGACCACGGAACTTGCCGATTCGAATACTGCCGTAGCGAGGGAGTGATGAGCGACATCGTTGAGGAATCAGTGAAGGTGCCGGTCCACGACTTCGCCTCCGACTGGGACCACACCGATCCGCAGTGGGTGAACGACCCGTACCCAATCTGGGAGGACTTGCGCGAACGCTGCCCGGTCGCTCACACCGATCGTTACGGCGGCGGGTGGTTCCCCACCACCCACGAGATGGTGTCTTCGATCGCCAATGACACGGAGCACTTCACGAGCCGCATGGTGGTGGTGGTGCACAACAAATACCCGCCGAACTTCATCCCCGCGCCGATCGGCGGCGCGCCACCGATCACGTCCGATCCACCCTTTCACTCGATCGCTCGCCGCGTCATCCTGCCGGCGTTCGCCCCGGGACCGGTCAACGCCCTGAAGCCCCAGATTCGCGCCCTCTGCAACAAACACCTCGACCAAATGGTCGGACACCAGTTTGTGGACGGGGGAACCGACTACGCCCAGTTCATCCCGCCCGGCGTCATCGCTTCGATGTTGGGCTTCCCATCCGAGGACGAGGAGATCTTTCGAGACATCGTTCATCTGGTGCTGGACCTGATCGACCTGCCCTCAGAAGTTCGCGGTCCGTTGTTCCAGCCGATGAGCGAGTACTTCGGCAAGCAGATTGACGACCACATCGAGAACCCTCGCGACGACTTGACGAGTTATCTGTTGAACGTCGAAGTGGCGGGTCAGAAGCTCGAGCGCCAGCACGTGGCCGGGACCATGGTCTTGATCCTCGTCGCCGGCATCGACACAACTTGGTCGGCCATCGGTTCGGCGATCTGGCACCTCGCGCGTCATCCCGATGACCTCGCACGACTGGTGAACGAACCCGATCTGATGCCGGTGGCCGTCGAGGAGTTCTTGCGGTTTTACGCTCCGGTGACGATGGCCCGGTTGGTCGCCGAGGACTACGAGTTCTACGGCTGTCCGATGAAGAAAGACGACTGGGTTCTCTTGGGTTTCCCGGCCGCCAATCGCGACCCGAACGCCTTCGAAGACGCCGACAAATTCGTCATCGACCGCGCCGCCAATCGACACGCCGCCTTCGGGCTGGGTATCCACCGTTGCGTCGGCTCGAACCTCGCGCGTCTGGAGTTGCGCGTCGCCATTGAGGAGTTCATCAAGCGGTTCCCGAAGTTCGAACTGGTCGACGGCGACACGGTGACGTGGGCTCCCGGTCAGGTACGCGGACCGCGACACCTGCCGCTTCGCATTCTGTCCTAGGCGATTACAACCCGAGGTTCGGGCGGGCCTCATTCCAGAGTTCGGCCATCCACGCCTCGACGGCGTCGGGGTCGCGCGGTAGTGCTTCCGAGAGATTCTTCGAGCCGGTGGCGGTGACGAGCACGTCGTCTTCGATACGTACGCCGATGCCGCGATACTCCTCGGGCACCGTGAGGTCATTCGCCTGGAAGTACAGCCCCGGCTCGACCGTCAAGACGTAGCCCTCTTCGAGAACGCCGTCGCGGTACATCTCGTCGCGGGCGTTGGCGCAGTCGTGCACGTCGAGCCCGAGCATGTGACTCGTGCCGTGCAGGGTGTAGCGCCGGTGCAACTGACGTTCGGGGCGTAGCGCGACTTCGGGCTCTTCTTTCAAGATGCCCAGATCAAAGAGTCCCTGGGCGAGGATCTTCATCGCCGCTTCGTGCGGCGCCTTGAAGGTCGCGCCGGGCTTGACCGCGTCGATCCCCGCTTGCTGGGCCTCGACCACGAGTTCGTAGATGCGACGTTGCGCCGGTGAGTACGTGCCGCTGATGGGCATCGTCCGCGTGACGTCGGCGGTGTAGAGGTTGTGACATTCGACGCCGGCGTCGAGCAGCAGCAGGTCGCCGCGACGCACGGCGCCGGTGTTCCTCGTCCAGTGGAGCACCGTGGCGTTCGAGCCACTGGCGGCAATGGTGTCGTAGCCGGTGTCGTTGCCTTCGACGCGCGCGCGCATATGAAAGACACCTTCGATGACCCGCTCGCCGCGTCCTTCGGCGACGGGAAGGGCCCGGACGACGTCTTCGAATCCCTTGACGGTGTACTCAACCGCCAACTGGAGTTGGGCGATCTCGAAGTCGTCCTTCACCAGGCGCTGTTCGCTGAGGGCCGTGGCCAAGACCTGGTCGTCCTTGTTGGGTTCGAGGTAGTCGTCGAGTTTCTGGTCGAATCCCCGAACGCTCACGATCTCCGTCGTCGCTAGCGCGGCGAGGCCGCGTTCGAGGGCTTCGAGCGGCGCCGTGTCGATCTCGTAGTAACGAGCGGCCCCGGTGACGCCGCGACGGGCACCGACCCACAACTCGCCGTAGCGCGCGTCGGTGAAGAACTCGTGGGTCCGCTGGTCTCGTCGGTCGGCGAGGTAGAGCGTGGAACGCGGTCCGTCGGATCCCGGCGCGATGACCAGCACCGCGTCAGGTTCGTCACATCCGGTCAGGTAGAAGAAGTCGGTGCCGGCGCGAAATCGGTAGTCGGTGTCGTTGGCGCGCACTTTGTAATTGCCGGTCGCCACGACGATCGTGCGACCCGAGAACTCCTCGGCGATGCGCGTTCGGCGCTGCGCACAGTACGTCGCGGCGGGGTGCACTTCGTTGTTCGGCGTGACGGTCGCCCAGTTGCTCGTCATGTGTTCCACCAGCGCGCGGGGCACGGCGGGACGGTGGTCTCCGGCCCAGATCCAGTGCTCGGAGACGGGATTCTCTTCGGAGACGTCGGGTTCGGGGACTGCGGAAATGTTCTCGGCCATGTCCGTAACTTACAACCGCAGTGGGCGTTCGCAATATGCTCCCTGAATGGACATCACACTGACTCGTGAGGGCTCGGTCGCCGCACTGACCTGGAACGGGGGGGAGAACCGCATCAACCTCGATTCGCTAGCCCGGCTGAACGAACTGCTCGACGAACTCGAAAGCGTGGAAGGGCCGCTGTCGCTCGTGCTGACCGGTGCCGGGAAGTTCTTCTGCAACGGACTCGATCTCGGACGCTTCGCCGATAAGCGTGACGAGTTCGTCGAGACCCTGCACCAATTGGAGCAGACCATCGGTCGACTACTCGTCTTTCCGGCCTACACCGTGGCCGCGATCAACGGCCACGCCTTCGCGGGCGGCGCGCTGATCTCGTGCGCCTTTGACTACCGCGTGATGCGTGAGGATCGCGGCTACTGGTGCATGAACGAGGCCGAGATCGGTCTGGCGCTCGATGAGCGGCTGTGGTCAATCTTGACGAATCGGCTCCCGCGCGCCACGGCGGTCATCGCCGCGACGACGGCACGACGATTCTCCGGTCCCGACGCGCTGCGCTTCGGGATCGTGGAGGCGATCGCCAGTGAGGCCGACGTACTCACGCACGCCATCGACGTCGCCGAGAGTATGGCGAACCTGGATCGACCGACGCTCGGCGTCCACAAGCGTCTCGCCCACGGCGCCGAAGCGGCGACCTTGGGTTTTTCACCCTAGGTTCGCAGCATTCGTGTCGCGGGGGCGGCTTGTGTGGAAGTTGTTGCGCGCCACTCGTGAATTGTGAAGGGTGTCGATATCGTTAGGAGGTGCACATCGACGTCTATCGGAGCTGTACGTGGAGGGAGAAGCGCGAGGTTCTCAACGTCTTCTGGCGTTCGAACATGGACGCAACGTCGCGCATCGTCGAAGCGTCCGTCCAATACGGCTACTACGCCGTGATCTGTCTCGTAGTCGTGATGCTGGAGCTCGCGCTTATCCTGGTGGTCGGACTCGACCACAACGCACTGGTCGCCGCCCTCTCGGCGCTGGCCGAGCTATTTATGATCTGGTCGACGTGGTGGGCGATCAAGAGGTATCGACGACTGAGGTATCAATTCCTCGGATCATCGGGGATCTCTGCGCTCGCAGATTAATTGTTGTGTGGTACTTCGTCCGTATTCTTGAAACTGGTTACCGGAATCTCGTTTGGTAACTCAACGGCTCTTGATCCATCCCTGGTCGACGCCGATCTGTTCGACGTCGCCGATGCGAAGGCCGGTACGGTGTTGGAGTGTGCGGATCAGGCCACCGGCTTCGTAGAGCGACTCGTGTGTACCGGTGTCGAGCCACGTCGTGGCGCGCGACAACACCTCCACGCGTAGTTCGCCCCGCTCGAGGTAGGCGTTGTTGAGCGCCGTGATCTCCAGTTCGCCGCGGTCGCTCGGCTTGAGCTCACGAGCGAGCTCCGGCGCTTTGGCGTCGTAGAAGTAGATGCCCGGCACGGCGTACGTGCTCTTGGGCTTGAGTGGTTTCTCTTCAATGGAAAGAACCCTGCCGTCATCATCGAATTCCACGACGCCGTAGGTGGACGGATCGCTCACCTGATAGGCGAAGATCAACGCGCCCTCGACCGACGTGTTCTCCTGGAGGTGCGTCCCGAGGCCGGGACCGTAGAAAAGGTTGTCCCCGAGGATCAGCGCGCAACTGTCCCCGACGAGGAACTCTTCACCCAGGATGAGCGCCTCGGCGAGGCCGTTGGGTTGATCCTGGACGACGTAGGAAATGGCGATACCGAGTTGCGAACCGTCGCCGAGTAGACGTCGAAAGGCGTCTTGGTCGTGCGGCGTCGTAATGAGAAGAATTTCACGAAGTCCCGTCAGCATCAAAGTGCTGAGTGGGTAATAGATCATTGGCTTGTCGTAGATGGGCAATAACTGCTTGGACACCGCACGAGTTATGGGGTGAAGGCGCGTGCCGCTACCACCAGCCAGAATGATTCCCTTCACTGAATTAGTATAGAAGTCTTCCAACCCCTTCTAAAGGTCGAGGTCTCGCCATGCGCGTTGTGATAACTGGGGCCGCGGGGTTCATCGGGTCGCGATTCGCCGAAGTCGTACTCGAGAACGCCGAGCGACTCGACTACGACGACATCGTGCTGCTCGACGCGCTGACCTACTCCGGTCGACGAGAGAACATGGTCGAGGTGTTGCGCGACTCGCGCGTCAGTTTCGTCGAGGGATCGATCACCGATGGCGACATCACGAACGACGTGCTGAGTGGCGCGCACGCCGTCGTGCACTTGGCCGCGGAGAGTCACGTCGATCGCTCGATCACTGGGGCGCGAGACTTTTACGAAACCAACGTGATTGGTACGCACCAACTATTGGAAAGCGCGCGCGAAAACGACGTTCAACGATTCGTGCACGTCTCGACCGACGAGGTCTACGGATCGATCGGCGAAGGGTCGTGGCGTGAAGACCACATCCTCGAGCCCAACTCGCCGTACTCGTCGAGCAAAGCCGGGTCCGACCTCGCCGCCCTGGCCTATCACCGGACCTACGGAATCCCGGTCATGGTGACGCGGTGCTCGAACAATTACGGCCCGCGTCAGTTCCCCGAAAAGGTAATTCCGCTCTTCGTCACGAATCTCTTCGACGGCACGAAAGTCCCTCTCTACGGCGACGGCCAGAACGTTCGCGATTGGCTCTTCGTGGACGACCACTGTCGCGGGATCCTCGCGGTCCTCGAAGGCGGTCGCGCCGGGGAGATCTACAACATCGGGGGCGGCACGGAACTCACCAACGAAGAGTTGACCACGCGCCTCCTCGACCTCTGCGGCTACAGCGATTCGATGATCGAACCGACGACGGATCGTCTCGGTCACGATCGCCGGTACTCGGTCGACTGGAGCAAGATCAAGAACGAGCTGGGCTACGAACCGCGGATGAGCTTCGACGAGGGATTGGCCCAGACCGTGAAGTGGTATCACGACAACGAGACTTGGTGGCGGCCGCTGAAGGTTCGTTCGTGAAGTTGATCGAACTCTCGATTCCCGGTCTCTACGTTCTCGAGTCCCCGGTGTGGGGCGACGACCGTGGATCGTTCCGCGAGTGGTTCAAGGACGAGGACTTCCAGGCGGCCGGCATCGTTTTTCGCGCGCAACAGGCCAATCTCTCGATTTCCAAGAGGAACGTCGTCCGGGGACTGCACTATTCGATGGCTCCCGAGGGGCAGGCCAAGGTCGTGACCTGCGCGCACGGCGAGTTGGACGACGTGATCGTCGACGTACGAGTCGGTTCGCCGTCCTATGGTCGGTGCGAAGTCGTGCACCTCGCCGCGGGCGAGGAACGATCCGTCTACGTGCCCGTGGGCGTGGCGCATGGATTTTGCGTGACCAGCGAGGTCGGCGCGCTGACCTATCTCCTGTCGTCGCCCTTCAACGCGGCGCTCGAACTCGAGATCAATCCCTTCGACGAAGAGATCAACGTTCCCTGGACCATCAGTGGCGAGGCCGTCGTGAGTCCCAAGGACGCCGGAGCACCTTCGCTTCGCGAACGCTGTGACGCCAACGAGCTTCCACTCTTTCACTGACCACTAGTCGGGTGGGCTGGTGACGCGCCGCGTTGCTAGCGTTGACCAAGTGAGTACCACCCCTCTTCGTCTGGTCACCGTCGAGGATCGCAACGTTCAGATCGCATCCACGATCGCGGTGCCGGTGATCGAAACCGAGGCCCAATTAAAGGCACTGATCGTCAGTCTTTCCGGAGTGGACGCCGTGGGCGCCGAAGCGCGGGCTGCGAAACTCTCGACCCGGTCGATCAAGAAGTCCACCAAGCTCGCCGCGATCGAGATGGCGATTTCGATGATTGATCTCACGACATTGGAGGGAGCCGACACGCCTGGTCGAGTGACGTCCCTGTGCACCAAGGCGATGCGACCGGATCCTCGCGATCTCACGGTCCCTTCGGTCGCGGCGGTGTGCGTCTACCCCGACCTCGTGGCCCACGCCCGTTCGGTACTCGGTTCTTCCCCGGTCGCCGTGGCTTCGGTCGCCACCGCCTTCCCGTCCGGTCGGGCGTCGCTCAAGGTGAAGTTGATGGATGTCCGTGAAGCGGTCAGCGCCGGGGCTGACGAAATCGACATGGTGATCGATCGCGGGGCCTTTCTCTCCGGTCGCCTGGGCCAGGTCTTTGATGAAGTCGTGGCCGTCAAAGAGGCGTGCGGCCACGCGCATCTCAAGGTGATCCTCGAAACCGGGGAGTTGGTCACCTACGACAACGTGCGTCGCGCGAGTTGGGTCGCGATGCTCGGCGGCGCGGACTTCATCAAGACCTCGACCGGCAAGGTCACGGTGAACGCCACACTTCCGAACGCCCTTGTCATGCTCGAGGCGGTCCGCGACTTCGCCGAAACGGCCGGCCGCACCGTCGGCGTAAAGGTCGCTGGCGGGATACGAACGTCGAAGGACGCGATTCGATACCTCGTCTTGGTGAACGAGACGGTGGGCTCCACGTGGCTCACGCCCAATCTCTTTCGACTCGGGGCGTCGTCGCTCTTGAACGATCTGTTGATGCAACGTCTCAAGCAGCAACGCGGTGCCTACGTTCGCGCCGACGAATTCAGCGGGGATTGACGTGAGCGACCGGCAACTCGCCAACTCCCAGCTCGGTTCCCTCGAGTACGACCCGGCCCCGGAATCGGCCGCGATCGCCAAACTGGAGTCCAGCTACGGCCTGTTCATCGACGGCGGATTCAGCGACGGCGAGGCTCACGAGCAGTTCGCGACGGTCAATCCCGCCAACGAAGAGACGCTTTCCATGGTCGCCCAGGCGAGTGCCGCTGATGTCGATCGGGCCGTGTCGTCAGCGCGTCGCGCTTACGACAAGGTCTGGTCCAAAACGACCGGCGCGCAACGTTCGAAGTACCTCTTTCGGATTGCCCGGCTGATTCAGGAACGCTCGCGCGAATTAGCGGTCGTCGAAACTCTCGATAACGGCAAGCCGATTCGCGAATCGCGCGACGTCGACATTCCCCTGGCGGCCGCGCATTTCTTCTACTACGCCGGTTGGGCCGACAAACTCGATCACGCCGGATTCGGAGTGAATCCGCAGCCGTTGGGCGTCGCCGGACAGATAATCCCTTGGAACTTCCCGTTGTTGATGGCCGCGTGGAAACTGGCGCCGGCCTTGGCCGCCGGCAACACCTGCGTTCTGAAGCCGGCCGAGACCACGCCACTCAGTGCGCTCGTCTTGGCCGAGATCCTGGAGCAGGCCGAACTGCCCCCCGGCGTCGTCAATATCATCACCGGCGACGGCTCGACGGGTGCCGCGCTGGTCGATCACCCCGACGTGGACAAGATCGCCTTCACCGGATCGACTGAGGTCGGTCGGATGATTCAACAGCGCACCGCGGCCAGCCATAAGCACCTGACGCTCGAGCTCGGGGGCAAGGGCGCCAACATTGTCTTCGACGACGCGCCGATCGACGAGATGATCGAAGGCATCATCGACGGCATCTTCTTCAACCAGGGTCACGTCTGTTGCGCCGGCTCACGCCTCTTAGTCCAAGAGTCGGTGGCCGACGAAGTTTTGCGACGCCTGGTTCGTCGCGTCGAGCAGCTTCGCGTTGGCGATCCCCTGGACAAGAACACCGACGTCGGCGCGATCAACTCCGCGGCGCAACTGCTGCGCATCCGCGAACTGACCGCCTTCGGCGAGAGCGAAGGGGCCACGCGCTACACGAGTTCGTGTGAGTTGCCGCAGAAGGGCTACTGGTTCGCCCCCACCGTCTTCGCCGACGTCGCCCAGTCGCACCGAATCGCGCGCGAGGAGATCTTCGGCCCGGTGCTCTCGGTGCTGACCTTTCGCACGCCGGAAGAGGCCGTCGCTAAGGCCAACAACACGAACTACGGACTCGCCTGCGGGGTGTGGAGCGAGAAGGGGAGCCGCACGCTCTGGGTCGCCGAGCGATTGCGGGCCGGAGTCATCTGGGCCAATACTTACAACCGCTTCGACCCGACGAGTCCGTTCGGGGGCATGCGCGAGTCGGGGTTCGGTCGCGAAGGCGGACGGCACGGACTGGAGGCGTACCTCAATGTCTGACGCCCGACTCGATGTCCGCAAGACCTACAAGCTGCTCATCAACGGAGCCTTCCCGCGCTCGGAATCAGGACGAAGTTACGAGGTGACCTCGGCCAAGGGCGCGTTCCTCGCCAACGCGGCCCAAGGCTCGCGCAAGGACGTGCGCGACGCGGTCACCGCCGCGCGCGGCGCGCAGGCGAAGTGGTGGAACGCGACCGCCTACAACCGCGGCCAAGTGATCTACCGCCTGGCCGAGATGGCCGAGTCGCGCCGCGACGAGCTCGCCGAACACGTCGCGCTCGCTGAAGGAATGAACTCGAGGACGAGTCAAAAGACCGTCTCGGCGTCGATCGATCGCATCGTCTGGTACGCGGGCTGGACCGACAAGATCGCCCAGGTGCTCGGCGGGACCAACCCGGTGGCCGGGCCGTTCTTCAATTTCTCGATTCCCCTCCCGAGCGGCGTCGTCGGGGTGATCAGCGTCCAGGAGTCGTCGCTCCTCGGATTCGTCGACGCCGTACTGGCACCGATCTGCGTCGGCAACACGGTCGTCGCCCTGGCCAGCGAGGCACGGCCCACGCCGGCCGTACTACTGGGGGAGATGACGTCGTCCTCGGACTTTCCCGGCGGCGTGCTCAACGTCGTGACCGGACTTACCGGCGAATTGGCCCCGGTGCTCGCCGCCCATGAAGACGTCGACGGTCTCGATCTTTCCGGCGTCACCTTCGAGGTCGGCGACGAGCTCGCGGCCCTGGCCGCCGGCTCCATCAAGCGGGTCTTTCGCCCCCACGAGAAGGAGAGTGACTCCTCGCTTCGACGCTTGCGTGCCTTCGTCGAGACGTCCACCGTGTGGCACACGATTGGACAGTGATGACGAATCCGTACAAGCTCGCACGACGCGCCGCCGACGAACTACGCGAGGAGAGTGGTTACGACAACTACGACATCGCAATCGTGCTGGGCTCGGGCTGGCGTGAAGGCGCGGTCGCGCTCGGCACACCGACGAACGTCGTCTCGACGACGTCGCTGAGCGGCTTCGTCGCGCCGACCGTCGCGGGCCACAGCGGCCAGATCCTCTCGCTCACGATCGGCGACCGACGCATCGCGCTGGTCGCCGGGCGCGTTCATCTCTACGAGGGGAACACCGCCGACCAGGTCGTGCACCCGATACGCACGGTCATTGCCGCCGGGGCGACCAAGGTCGTGTTGACGAACGCGGCCGGGGGCATCGATCCGACGTGGACGCCGGGCACCGTCGTGATTATTCGCGACCACATCAACTTGACCGCCGCCTCGCCGCTCGAAGGCCCCGCGCCGCCCAAGGGTTACGGCTCTCGGTTCGTCGACCTCACCGATCTCTACAGCGCGCGACTACGCGCCGCCGTCCAGAAAGCCGAGCCCCAGTTGGTCGAGGGCGTCTACGCCGGTTTTCGGGGCCCGCACTACGAGACCCCGGCCGAGATCGTCATGGCGCGCACGATGGGCGCGACTCTCGCGGGTATGTCCACGGTGCTCGAAGCGATCGCCGCTCGTCACCTCGACGCCGAGGTCCTGGGACTCAGTCTCGTCTCGAATCCCGCCGCGGGCGTGACGGCGAGCCACTTGAATCACCTGGAGGTTCTCGAAGCCGGTCAGTCGGCCGCGGCGTCGCTCGGTACGTTGTTGACTCGCGTCGTCCCTGTCCTGTGAACCAATCGCTGCGCGACCGAGTGCTCGACTGGATCGACGGGGATCCCGACGTCGACGACCGTGAAACGCTGCAATCGCTGTTGGACAAAGGTGACGAGGTCGAGCTCCACCGCCGTTTCGACACGCCCCTGACCTTCGGCACCGCGGGACTACGCGGACCGGAGATGGCCGGGCCGGCAGGGATGAATCGCTACACCGTGCGTCGAGCGACCCAGGGCGTGATCGCGTGGTTGGGTGAGATCGGCGTCGACTCCGCTCGCGGGGTTGTCGTCGGACGCGACGGGCGACGCGGCTCGGAGTCGTTCAACCACGAGGTGGTTTCCGTGCTCTTAGGGGCCGGCGTCAAGGTCTACGAAATGCCCCGGCCACTGCCGACACCGCTGGTGGCCTACTGCGTGAAACAGCTCGATGCCGCGGCCGGCATCATGGTGACGGCGAGCCACAACCCCCCGCAGGACAACGGCTACAAGCTGTACTCGAGCGACGGCTCTCAGATAATCCCGCCCAACGACGAGATCGTCGAGCGCTTCGCCAACGTCGCCACAAGTCCGGCATTGGGGGAGCGCACGAGTACGCACCACCGATGGATATCCCCGGACCTCCTCGATCAGTACCGCGCCCATATGACGCAGCGATTCGCCGTCTCGAACAGTGACCTGGCGATCACTTACACACCGCTCCACGGCGTTGGCGGCGCCACCATGATGAAACTCTTCGCCCGGGCCGGTTACACCAAGGTGACGCCGGTTGCGGCGCAGTTCGAGCCGGACGGGACGTTCCCGACCCTGCCGTTCCCCAACCCCGAAGAGCTGGGCGCACTCGATCTCGCCATGGCCCGCGCTGACGAAGTCCAGTCCGATCTCGTGATCGCCAACGACCCGGACGCCGATCGTTTGGGCGCGGCCGTTCGCGACGGCGCCGGGTGGCACGTTCTTCGCGGCGACCAGATCGGCTGGCTGCTGGCCTCGGCGATGTTGCCCACCATGGAGGACCCTCGTGACGTCGTCGCCACGACGATCGTCTCGTCGACGTTGCTGCGTGCGATGGCTCGTGACGCGGGTGTTCGATTCGCGGTGACGCTCACTGGCTTCAAGTGGCTCGCCCGAGCGGCCGGTGACGGGGTTCTTCGACTGGGCTACGAAGAGGCCCTGGGCTTCGCCGTTGATCCCGAGGTCGCCGACAAGGACGGCCTTTCGGCCGCACTGGCACTGTCTCACCTCGCCGACGATCTGCACCGTCACGATCAGACGTTGATGGATCGATTGGACGAGATTGAGGCGCGTTTTGGGGTCCACTCAATCTTCCAACTGTCGCTACGAGCTGAGGGCCCCACGGGACTCAGTGCGATCGTCAACGCCGTGCAGTCACTGCGCGAGCGACCGCCGACGACGTTGGGCGGACTCGCGGTCAGCGCGCACTTCGATCTCGCACTCGGTTACGAGGGACTTGGTCCCACCGACGGCGTGCTGCTTCAGCTCGGCGAGTCCGGTCGGGTCGTCGTTCGACCGTCGGGGACCGAACCGAAATTGAAGGCGTACATCGAGATCACTTCGCCGCCCAGCGACGCGACGTCGCTCGCCGAGCAGCGACGTCGCGGCGAATCCCTCGTGGCGGATGTACGCGCCGATCTGGAATCGCTACTGCAACTCTGATCGCAACGCGGCGTAACCAGGCTTAATCACGGTATTGATCATCGCGAGACGCTGATCGAACGGGTAGAAGGAACTCTTCGCGGCATTGAGGGTCAACCACTCCACGTCCGCGAGGGTCCAGCCAAACGTTTCGGCGCACGTCTCGAACTCACTGCTCATCGAGATTCCACTCATCAGGCGGTTGTCGGTGTTGAGCGTGACGCGAAAGCGAAGTTGGCGAAGCAGTTCGATCGGATGTGTGGCAATGGAGCTGGCGGCGCCGGTGTGCACGTTCGAGGTAGGGCAGACCTCGAGAGGGATTCGTCGGTCGCGCACGAAGTTCGCCAGTCGCCCGAGGTGGTAGTCGCCGTCCTTTTCGATGATGTCGTCGGCGATGCGCACCCCGTGGCCGAGCCGTTCGGCGTTGCAGAACTGCACGGCCTCCCAGATCGAGGGCAGGCCGAAGGCCTCGCCGGCGTGGATCGTCATGTGAAAGTCCTCGCGCTGCACGAGATGAAAGGCGCGTAAGTGTTGCGTCGGGGGGAAACCGTCCTCGGGGCCGGCGATGTCGAAGCCGCAGACGCCGCGGTCGCGGAACTCGACGGCCAACTCCGCGATCGTCTCACTGAGATTCGCCTGACGCATCGCCGAGAGAATCGCGCGCACGACGATTGCGTGACCTTCGAGTTCTGCGTCGCGCATGCCGCGAGCGAATCCCTCCAACACGGCTTGGACCACCTCGTGCAACGTCAGACCATTGTCCAGGTGCAGTTCGGGAGCGAATCGAATCTCGGCGTAGACGACGCCATCACGTGCGAGGTCGAGTGACGCTTCGAACGCGACGCGCTCCAGGTGTTCTTTGGACTGCATCACGGCCGTCGTGTGCGCGAAACCTTCGAGGTAGCGCACGAGGTCACTCCCTGGTGTGTCAGCGATGAACCATTTACGCAATTCGTCGGCGTCGTTGGTCGGCAGTCCGCTGTAGTGCGTCTCGTGAGCGAGTTCCACCACCGTCATCGGGCGCAGACCGCCGTCCAGATGATCGTGCAGCAAAACCTTCGGTGCTCGTTGAATCACGTCACGCGTTAGAGCAACTGCCATAAAGAGAGGTTAGTCAACAGGCCTGTGGACTAGTTGGTGATACGTTCCAACAGCAACGGTTCGGCGTTCACGCTGCGTTCACCTATGACGACGGCATTGGCGATTGCGTCGCGCCCCTGTTGGAGATGCGCTTGGTCGTCGGCGTGGAGTTCGAACATCGGTTGGCCCTCGCTGATCGCCTCGCCTTCACGGACCAGACACACGACGCCGGCCGCCGCGCTCACGGGATCCTCCTTGCGAGCCCGACCGGCACCGAGTCGCCACGCCGCGATACCGACCGCGAGGGCGTCGATGGAATGAACTACTCCATCTTCGTGATTTACCACGTCGTCGCGACACGCCGCGACCGGGAGTGTCGCGTCGGGGTCGCCGCCCTGCGCGCGGATCATGCGTTGATAGACCTCGTAGCCCGATCCGTTGTCCAGTTTCGTTTCGGGATCGACGTCGATGCCCACGAGTTCGACCATGATTCGCGCCAGGGCGAGCGTCAACTCTCGAACGTCACTGGGTCCGTGTCCTTGTAGAACGTCAACCGACTCGTTCACTTCGAGCGCGTTGCCGACTGCTCTTCCCAGCGGCGCGTTCATCGAGGTGAGTTGCGCGATGGTCGCGACGCCGTGGTCGGTGCCCAACCGCACCATCGTGGTCGCGAGTTCGCGGGCCTGCTCGAAGCTTTTTATGAAGGCGCCCCGGCCGACCTTTACGTCGAGCACAAGAGCCTGCGTGCCCTCGGCGATCTTCTTGGACATGATCGACGACGAGATCAACGGAATTGACGCGACGGTCGCGGTTACGTCGCGTAGGGAGTACAGCTTTCGATCGACCGGAGCCAGTCCTTGGCCCGCGGCACAGATGACCGCGCCCACCGAATCGAGTTGTGCGCGGATTTCGTCGTTGGAGAGAAAGGCGCGCCACCCCGGAATCGACTCGAGCTTGTCCAGGGTCCCCCCGGTGTGTCCGAGACCACGACCGGAAAGCTGGGGGACCGCAGCACCGCACGCCGCCACGAGCGGTGCGAGGATGAGTGAGATCTTGTCACCGACCCCTCCGGTCGAATGCTTGTCGACGGTTGGTCGAGACAGTCCGGTTAATTCGAGACGTTCTCCGGACTCAATGATCCGGTCGGTCCACGTATTCAGTTCTCGGTCACTGAGTCCGTTGAAGTAGATCGCCATCAATAGTGCCGACATCTGCTCTTCGGCCACTTCACCGTGCTCGTAAGCATCGAGCATCCACGTGATGGCGTCATCGCTGAGAACGCCGTCATCACGTTTGGTGGTGATGACGTCAACCGCGGAGAAGTAGTTCACTCACTCCTCCGCAGGCCGAGGTCTTCCGGACCGAACGCCCCGGGCAAGAGTTCGCGAAGGGGTGTGGGTTCGACGTCGGCGCCGGCGTCGACGAGCAGATCGTTACCGCCGTGCTCGAAGAGGAGTTGGCGACATCGACCGCACGGGGCCATCGGCTCTCCGTCGCCCGCGACGATCGACACCGCGAGGAGTCGACCTCCTCCTTGGCGCGCCAGGTCACTCACCAACGAACACTCGGCGCACAGCGTCAGGCCGTAGCTCGCGTTTTCGACGTTGGCGCCCACGACGAAGCTTCCGTCAACCGTGATGGCGCAGGCGCCGACCAGGACGTGTGAGTACGGTGCGTATGACGTCGTCGTGGCGTGTCGAGCCTGTTCACGCAGTTCATTCCATGGGATGTCTGTCGGTGAACTCACCGTCAAACTGTACACTTCGGCTTGCGTGACTAACTTTCGATACTCCTCGGTTGAGATCAACGACGAAGTCGCCAACGCACTCGAAAAGGGTCGCAACGTGGTGGCCCTCGAGACGACGATCATCGTGCACGGACTTCCGGCCCCGGCGAATCTGGAAGTCGCCGAAGAGTGCGAGGCGGCGGTGCGCGAAGCGGGATCGGTACCGGCGACGATTGGAGTACTCGATGGTCGGGTGGTCGTTGGTCTGAGTGCCGCGCAACTACGTTCTCTGGCGGACCCCGATCGACACGCGGCCAAATTGTCGGCGCGCGATCTCGGTCTGGCGCTCGCAAATCGCGGGGACGGCGCGACAACCGTCGCGGGAACGATCAGCATTGCGAGTCGCGTGGGCATCGAAGTGATGGCCACCGGTGGTCTGGGCGGAGTACATCGTGACGTTCGCGACAGCTTCGACGAATCGGCGGATCTCACTGCGCTGTCACGCAATCAAGTGCTCGTCATCGCTTCCGGAGTGAAGTCGATTCTCGATATTGGTGCCACGCTCGAACGCCTCGACACGTTGGGAGTCCCGGTCGCCGGTTTTCGAACTGACCGGTTCCCTGGTTTCTACCAGAGCGAAAGTGGATTCTCCTTGGACTGGTCACTCGCCGATGAGACCGAAGCGGCCTTGGCGTTTCTCGCCCATCGTGAACTGTCATCGACAGGATTCCTTGTGGCCAACCCGATCAACCCAGAAAGTGAACTCTCAGTGGAGTTGCATGACCGCGCGCTCTCGAGTGCCCTCGAACGGGCCCGCGCGCTCGGCGTGAGCGGCAAAGAGGTGACCCCGGTGCTGCTTGCCGAGTTTGCTCGCTACACCGCCGGCGCCAGTGTCGCCGTGAATAGAGAACTGGTAGTGGCGAACGCGAGTCTGGCCGGAAGGATCAGCGCGGCGATCGCCAAGGAACGGGTGTGATCGCTCGCGACGTCGTCATCGTCGGCGACGTGATGCTCGACGTCGTGGTGAAGCCGTCCACTGACATCGCGCCATCCAGCGACACACCGTCACGGGTGCGGCTGAATCGTGGGGGCGCCGCGGCCAATTTTGCCGAAGCGCTCGCGCGAGCGGGACATCACGTGACCTACGTCGGTGCGTGCGGCGCGGACCTCGCCGCAAAACTATTCGAGGACACTCTTCGCGGCGCGGGAATCGAAGTGGCGCTCGAGTGCGTCGACATCTCAACGGGCGTCGTGGTCGCGGTGGTCGATGGCGTCGGACAGCGCGCCATGCTGACCGATCGCGGAGCGAACTCAATGCTCGGACTCGAGCACGTCCTACGCCGATTTGAACAACCCTTCGACCACTTCCACGTATCGGGGTATACCTTGCTCGATCCGCTAACCACCGACGTTGGTCGCGCCGCTCTCGCTCGAGCGATCGAACTCGGACGCTCGACATCGGTCGACGTCTGTTCGGTGGCTCCCCTTATCGAAATGACGCCCCCGGCATTCATGGAAGCGGCCCGAGGTGCGCGATTCCTTTTCGCCAATGAAGAAGAGGCCTTGACCTTGAGCGGGTGTGGTGACGTGACTGCGGCGATTGATCGACTCGCACACGACTTCAACGAGGTCGTCATTACGAGAGGTGAACACGGGGCTCGAGCGCGAAGTGAGGGCGTTGACTACGACGTGACCACAACGAGCGACGTGGTCGTCGACACGACGGGCGCCGGTGATGCCGCCACGGGGGCGTACTTGGGTGCTCGCCTTGATGGTGCGGCACCGCTCGACGCGCTGGCGCTGGCCATGACGGCGTCGGCGCGCGTCGTCGGCGCCTTGGGCGCGCTCGGTTAGTCGCGGATGTACGGTTTGCCATCGGCGGCGGGCGGGCGAACCCGGCCGATGAGCCCAGCGACCACGGCGATCGTGATGAGGTACGGGAACATCTGCAGGATCTCACCTGATATCGGCACCGAAAACTCCTGAAGGTTGGCCGCGAGGTAGACCGTCATGCCAAAGATGATTGACGCGACGACCGCTCCCGATGGACGCCAGCGGCCGAAGATCATGGCCGCCAAGGCGATATAACCGAATCCAGACGTGTAGTCCGGAATGAATTGCCCCTGTGAGGCCATGAAGGCAACGCCGCCGATTCCAGCAATTGCGCCGCCGAGAACGACGTTGATGTAGCGAACGCGCGCTACGTTGATGCCGACAGTCGCCGCGGCTTGCGGGTGCTCGCCCACGGCGCGCACGTGGAGTCCGTAGCGAGTCTTGAAGAGGGCGAAACTGACGACGGCCACGAAGATCACCATGCAGTAAAAGAATCCGGACTGGTTGAAGAACAAGGGGCCGACGATTGGAATCTTGTGGAGCAGAGGAATCGGCAAATTGGGCGCGAGGTTTCCGACGTTGAGATTCGGATATGGCGTGAAGACCTGGAGGTTGAGGTACGCCGAGAAGAAATCTATGCCGGTCACGATAACAATGCCCACGATTATTTGATCCACCAAGTATCGAATCGAAAAAAAGGCGAGCACGAGACCTATGAGGCCACCAGCTATCGCACCCACGATTGCGGCATAAAAGAAATTGTTCGTCTCCGAAGCCACGATGGATCCGATGAATGCCCCCGCGATGAACTGACCTTCAATCGCAATATTGACGACGCCGGAACGTTCACACATCACACCCGAGAGGGCGCCGAATATCAGCACCATCACCACTTCTGAACTGCCCACGAATATCGAAGTCAAGTTGACATACGAAACTTGCGATGGCCCCGGCGTCCGCACGGCCCAGAACAAAAGCGCCAGCAACAGGAGAACGGCGACGCCGCCGAATCGAGCCATCACACCTCGTCGAGGTTGACGCCAGAAGACTTCGACTCCGAGTCCCAACATTGCGAGTCCGAGGATTAGGTTCCACCAGCGAGTGAGTACCGTGAGTGTGCCGAGTCGAATGGGTGAGTCAGTGGTGTTGACGGGGTCAAACGTCAACTGCGAGTGTGTGCCTGCGGGGCTTCCCAGTGCAAAGACGAGGATTACAAAGATGGCGAGCACAATCATGATGCCGCCGATGACCTTGGTGCGGAGGTTTCCGCGATGCGCATTGATCGTCATCAGGATGGGTGCTTCGTCGATTGACATCATCCCCACCCTTGGGTTCCGAGTTGCAATGCCTGCGTGCGACCCGCGCGGAGTCGGAAAATCTCTTTCACAAGAACGGGTGTCGCCACGAACAGTACGACGACCGATTGGATGACGGTCGCGAGGTCAAAGG
Source organism: Acidimicrobiaceae bacterium (assembly GCA_003167415.1). Taxonomy (GTDB): domain Bacteria; phylum Actinomycetota; class Acidimicrobiia; order Acidimicrobiales; family RAAP-2; genus RAAP-2. The sequence goes on from PMTF01000019.1 coordinate 109,599, forward strand.
GAATTCCTGTCGCCGCCTGCATCGCTCGTCCTCCAACTCCGAGGGCGCCGAAAAGGAGTGACGCCCAAAGAATGCCGATCGGCTTGTTGCGACCCAAAAGTGCGACGGTGATTGCCGTGAAGCCGATACCCGCGTCGCCGATGAGGAATGTTCCGTCGACGTAGTGTGTGGTGCTCGCCACTTGCACAACACCGGCCAACCCGGCGAGGCCGCCCGAGATTAAGAACACGAGGATGATGACGGCTCGAGGACTGATCCCCGATGCCCTGGCCGCCGACGGACTCGCCCCGGTCACTCGAAAGTCGAAGCCGAGTGACGATCGTTCCAAGAACCACCAGGCAAAGGCGACGACGCCCGCGGCGACGAATATTCCGTAACTCACCCGAAGTCCCGAGGCGACGCCAAAGAGTGGTGGGAGTTGCGCCGACGCGTGAATGGTTCGCCCGATGTCGTTGGCTTGGCCGGGCTGCTGATACGGCGTGGACAGAACCACGTAAAGCAAGAATGCGTAGATGACGTAGTTCTCCATGATGGTGACAATCACTTCGTGCGCGCCCGTGTACGCCTTCAACACGCCAGGAAGCGCTCCGGCGAGGGCGCCACCAAGGATCCCTGCGATCAAGGTCAGTGGTAGGTGAATGAACATCGGCAGTTTGATCATTGACCCGATGACGGCACCGGCGACGCCACCCAAGACCGCTTGCCCGTTGGCACCGATATTGAAGAGGCCCGTTTGGAACGAGATTCCGACGCCGATGCTGACGATAACGAGTGGCGTCGCGTACGTGAGAGTCTCCGAGATCGGCGTCAATGTGTTGTCCCAGCCCTTGCCCGTGGTGAGCGAATGCCAGAACCCGGCGGGATCGATCACCGATCCGGTGAACATGTCGCGATAGGCGGCGCCGACGTTGTCGAAGGTGACCTTGAGGGCGTGACCGGGCGCGCCCCAGCTGTTGAAGAATCCACGAAAGGCGTCGAGGATTGTGGCGGTCGTGAAGATGATTATGAAGGCGCCGACGACAAAGCCCAGGACGAGGGCGAGGATAGTGACGATGACGGGGTTTTGGCTGGTGAGCGTCATCCAGAGCGACAGGATTGATCGACGTCGGGCCGGAATGTCATTCACTCGATGTCCCTGCTGTGGTCCCGGCCATCAAAAGACCGATGTCCTCTCGACTGGTCGAGGGATCGACGATGCCGCTGATTTTTCCGGCGTACATCACGGCGATTCGGTCACCGAGAGCGTAAACCTCATCAAGTTCAGAAGAGACGACTAAAGAGCCGTTTCCTCGATTGCGATGATTGACAATCTGGCGGTGCACGTATTCGATCGATCCGACGTCGAGACCGCGGGTTGGCTGCGATGCGACCAGAAAATCAATATTTCGTGAGAGTTCGCGTGCGACGATTACCTTTTGTTGATTGCCTCCCGAGAGAGAACTGGCGGGTTCCTTCACCGACGTTGCTCGGATGTCAAAATCCTTCACCAGTTGTTCTGCGTGGGACGCGACGACCCCGAGGTTACGGGTTCCGTGATTGGCGAACGGTGGTCGTCGAGGCGTGTTGAGAACCAAGTTGTCTGCGAGCGACATGGTCAGTACGAGTCCGTCGCGCTGGCGGTCCTCGGGGATGTGACCTAGTCCGGCGTCGAGAATCTTTCGCGGTGATTCGTTCGTGATGTCGCGACCGTTCATCGTAATCGTGCCTGATTCGACGGGTCGCATTCCGGCAATGGCCTCCACCAGTTCCGTCTGGCCGTTACCCTGGACGCCGGCGAGGGCCAAGATTTCGCCCGCGTAGACGTCGAGTGACACGCCGTTGACCACCACCAAACCTCGGTCGTCGCGAACCACCAGGTCGCGTATCTCAAATACCGATTCGCCGGGGGCGTACGCATCCTTTTGGACGGTGAGTTCGACCTCGCGGCCCACCATCAAGGACGCGAGATCCGATTCCGAGGCGGTCGGATCGGCGGTGCCCACGACTTTCCCGTGACGGATAACAGTAATGACGTCGGCAATCGCCCGAACTTCTTTGAGCTTGTGTGTGATGAACAAGATGGATTTTCCCGACGCGGCGAGTGATCGCATGATCGCCATCAAGGCGTCGATCTCTTGGGGCGTCAGAACCGCGGTGGGCTCATCCAGGATCAATAATTCGGCGTCGTGGCTGAGCGCTTTCAGAATCTCTACTCGCTGTTGAATACCGACGGAGAGGTTCTCCACGATGGCGTCAGGATCGACTTCGAGATTGAATTCTTTGGACACCCGTCGAATGTCGTCAGTCGCCTTTTTGTAATCGATCCGGTTGAGTGATTTCGTCGGCTCGAAACCGAGCACGACGTTCTCGGTTACAGAGAACACCGGCACCAACATGAAGTGCTGGTGGACCATTCCGATGCCTCGACGGACCGCCTCCCCGGAGTCGGCGAACTTGGTTACCACGCCGTCGATGATGATCTCGCCTTCGTCGGGATGAAGTAGTCCGAAGAGCACATTCATCAACGTCGACTTTCCGGCGCCGTTCTCACCAAGCAGTGAATGGATTTGGCCCGGCTCGACGGTGATGCTGATGTCGTCGTTGGCCGTGAGGGAGCCAAATCGTTTGGTTATCCCCCGAAGTTCCAAGCGCATGAGTGTTCATCGTACTCATGACAAAGACCCGGGTTTTCCCAACCCGGGTCTTTGACAAACTGCGCGCCGCGATGCGGCGAATGCCTTACAGCGTTACCACTTGTTCGGGTTGACCGAAATGGTTCCCGCAATGATCCCGGCCTTGGCGGTCGCAATCTCGCCCTTCAACTTCGAAGGAACCTTGATGCCACCCAATTCCAATCCCGTTCCGTCGTTCTTCAAGGTGCCGACGTAACTGCCGGCCTTGAACGTACCCTTGGCTGCTGAAAGAATCGCGGCCTCGACCGAAGGCTCAACGCCCTTGGCCACGGTGCCGACGAAGTACTTGCAGTCTGTGGCGTCCGAGATACAGCCGTTGCTGTCGACCCACATCACGTAGTGACCGGCGCCGTCTTGCTTGGCGGCGGCAACGGAGCCGAGGCCCACTGAACCGGCGACCGGGAAGACGATGTCCGCACCATTGGAGTAGTCACCCAACGTGATTTGCTTACCCAGCGTTGCGTTCGTGAAGCTATTGACGAACGTACCTTTACCGGGGCAGGCCGCGAGTGAGCAGGCGGTCTTCGGCGGAGTCCAGCCGAGGACCTTGACGGTCTTACCGTAGGTCTTGTCGTAATAACGAACACCGGCGACGAAACCGTTCTCGTACAGCGTTACGGCTGAGAAGTTCTCACCGCCGTAGGTGGCCACGGTGCCGGTCTTGGACATGCCGGCGGCGAGGATTCCACCGAGGAATCCGGCCTGGTCGGTCTCGTATTGGAGCGCCTCAACGTGCGTGCCGGCCTTGACCACTGGCGCGTCGTCCACGATCGCAAACTTCTGGCTCGGGTGGGCGTTCGCGGCCTTCGCGGTCGCGGGGTCCATCAAGAATCCGACCGTGATGATGATGCCGCACTTCTCACCAATGAAAGTGTTGATGTTTGGTGTGTAGTCATTTGATGACCCCGACGACAAGTACGAAGGCACAATGTTCGAGTCTGACTTCGCGGCGTCCTTCGCGCCCGCATACGCCGATTGATTGAACGACCGGTCATTGATACCCCCGGTGTCGGTTACGACGCAGGCCTTGAACTTCGTGGCGGCAGAAGCCGACACCGTTGTCGAGGCCACACTCACTGTCAAAGTGCCAAGAATTAGCGCGCTAGTTCCCAGCACAGTCGTGAGGCGACGAATTCTCCCCATGTATTTCTCCCTTTATCGTTTTATCAGTCCCCAAAACGGAGACCGTCCTCGGCCTCGATGCACCTCCGACACGGCGTCATCACACTTTCGGATAATTGTCAACCGTGAGACTAGCCCCGAATTGGGGTTCGATCTTAGGCAGGTTCTACAGGAATATTTGGCGAGATTTGGGACGACGGTGTCGTCGTTGCCACCACCGTTCGACCGGTGTTGCGCGGTAGTGCGAACGACACGAAAAGCGCGACGAGAGTCACCACGGCCGAAATCTGGAAGGCGCGCTGGTAGCCCGATGTCAGGGCTGACGCCTGAGAAGCCGTGGTGAGAGCGCGGTGCGTGACGTCGGTCGCCACGGTGGCGAGAATTGCCAACGACAACGAGCCGCCGACCTGACGCGCGGTATTGAGAAGGCCCGAGGCGAGTCCGGCGTCGGCGCGATCGACGCCCGAGGTGGCGGCCGTCGCGAGCGGCGCAAACAGCAGGCCCATCGCAAAGGCGCAGATGAAGGAGGGAACCAAGATGTGGCCGGCGTAGGAGTCTGCCGGCTTGATCAGCGAGATCCATAGAAAGCCCAGAGTCGCGAGCGTCGCACCGATTTGGAGCAGCGGTCGCACTCCAGTCCTCGAGAGGAGTCGAGAAGAGATCTGGGCGCCGATGATGATGGCCAGCGCCATCGGGAAGAAGGCGAAACCGGCCTTCACGGGGCCGTAGCCGAGAACCAATTGGAAGTAGTAGGTCAAGAAGTACCACATCGCGAAGAACGCGCCGCCAATGAGGAGCATCATGAGGTTCGCGGTGGTGAGCGGACGCGACTTAAAGATCTTGAACGGCACGAGGGGATGTGATGCCACCTTCCCTTCCCAGAAAATGAAAGTCGCGAGAAGCGCGAGTCCTAATATGAGCCAACCGAGGGTCGTGGACGAGGTCCAGGCATGCGTCGTCGTGTTCACCACCGCGTAGATCACCGACGCGAGGCCCCCGGTGACGAGCACCGATCCCGTGACGTCGAGCTTGGTGGTGGCGCCGCGGTTGCGCATCTCGCGTAGGTACATCGCGGCGACCGTGCCAGCGACGATGCCGAAGGGCACGTTGATGAAGAAGATCCACCTCCACGAAGCCCAGCCCGTCAGGATTCCGCCCAGGAGTCCACCGACAGCCCCGCCGGCTCCCGCTACCGCGCTCCAGGCGCCGATGGCCTTAGGCAGACGAGGTCCGCTGAACGTGGTGACGATGATGGTGAGCGTGGCGGGCGAGAGGATGGCGCCGCCGATACCCTGTACCGCGCGAATCGCGATCATCTGCGATCCCGTTTGCGCGACGCCGGCACCGATGCTGGCGAGCGTGAAAATGATGATGCCCGTGATGTAGACCCTTCTTCGCCCAAAGAAGTCGCTGGCCCGCCCGCCCAAGAGCAAGAATCCCGCGAAGGTCAGAACGTACGCGTTCACTACCCACTGCGCGCTGTTGTACGTGAAGTGCAGATCGTGGCCCATGCGCGGCAAAGCGACGTTCACAATGGAGACGTCCAAGACGACCATGAACTGCGCGATACAGGCGATTGACAGAATCAACCAGTCGGGCGAGGGGCGGTTGGTCGCGGTCACGTCGAGCGAGCTATCAGACATTTTCCGATTGTAATAGTGAGCTTGAAATTTTCATGACGTGTCAAATTTCTTGGAGTTGCCGATATCGGTCACACTGGAGGGCATGGTTGCTCAGTTCATTTTCACCATGCGAGACCTCCGACGGTTTTACCCACCGGACCGGGAAGTTCTTCGCGGCATCAATCTCTCGTTCTATCCCGGCGCCAAAATCGGCGTGATCGGCGCCAACGGATCCGGTAAGTCGTCACTTCTACGGATCATGGCGGGACTCGACGACGGCTTCAGCGGCGAGGCCCGACTCACCCCGGGCTTCAGCGTGGGCTACCTCTCCCAGGAACCGCAGCTCGATCCCACGAAGGACGTCGTGGGCAACGTGGCCGACGGCATTGCCGAGCAGCGGGACCTCCTGATCCGATTCAACGAGGTCTGCGCCGCCATGGCCGATCCCGACGCCGATTTCGACGCTCTGCTTAGTGAACAGTCCGATCTCCAGACGAAGATTGACGCCGCCAACGCGTGGGACCTGGAGCGAACCCTCGAGATCGCCATGGACGCGTTACGCCTGCCCCCACCCGACGCCGACGTGACGGTCTTGTCCGGTGGCGAGCGCCGGCGCGTGGCGCTCTGTCGCCTTCTGCTGTCGACGCCCGACCTCTTATTGCTAGACGAGCCGACGAACCACTTGGACGCCGAGTCGGTGGCGTGGCTCGAGCGAACGCTCCAGGACTACAGCGGCACGGTGGTCGCGATCACCCACGATCGGTACTTCTTGGACAACGCCGCGTCGTGGATCCTGGAACTGGACCGGGGTCACGGAATCCCGTGGGAGGGTAACTACTCGTCGTGGCTCGAACAGAAGCAGGCTCGGCTCGCGCAAGAAGAGAAGTCGGACAAGGTCCGTCAGGCGGCGCTCGAACGCGAACTCGAGTGGATCCGAATGTCGCCGCGCGCCCGTCAGAGCAAGGGCAAGGCCCGACTCAGCGCCTTCAACGAGTTGGTGGCCGAGTCCGAGTCGAGTGAACGACGCGCCGACCGACTGGAGATCACCATCCCCCCCGGTCCTCGCTTGGGCGACGTCGTCGTGAACGCCTTCGACGTGGTCAAGGGTTTCGACGACCGGCTGTTGATCGAGGACTTGAACTTCCTGCTCCCGCCGGGCGGCATCGTCGGGGTCATCGGGGCGAACGGCGCCGGAAAGACGACGCTCTTCAAGATGATGCTCGGCCAAGAGAAGCCCGATGGCGGGTCCTTTGAGGTGGGCAGCACCGTCGCCTTCGCCTACGTTGATCAGTCTCGCGACAATCTCAATCCCGACGCGACGGTATTCGATGAGATCAGTGAGGGCCAGGAACAGATGATCGTCGGCAACCGGGAGATCCACGCTCGCGCCTACGTCGCGAGTTTCGGCTTCAAGGGCAGTGACCAACAGAAGAAGGTGGGCGAGATTTCGGGGGGCGAGCGCAATCGCGTCCAGTTGGCGAAGGTGCTGCGAAGCGGCGGCAACGTATTGCTATTGGACGAACCGACCAACGACCTCGACGTCGATACGTTGCGCGCGCTCGAAGACGGACTCCTGACGTTTCCGGGTTGTGCCGTCGTCATCAGCCACGACCGCTGGTTCCTCGACCGGATCGCTACCCACGTACTCGCCTTCGAAGGTGACGCCGTCGTGCGTTGGTTCGAAGGGAACTTCTCGGACTACGAAGTCGAGCGTCACAAGCGCCTCGGCACTGACGCTGACCAGCCCCATCGGATTCGCTACAAGCCCATCACTCGTTCTTGACGCCCGGGGCGGTCGTAATGTGGGCCCGTGGCTAAAGGCACCGACTATTCGACGTACCTGCGCATTAACGACCTTCTGAAACTGCAGATTCCACTGACCGAAGACGCCCCGGACGAACTGCTCTTCATCGTGGTCCACCAGTCCTACGAGCTTTGGTTCAAGGTGATCGTCGACGAGTTGCGCCGAGCGGCCACTGCGCTGCACGACAACCGTCCCTGGCTCGCCGTCTCGCACCTGCGCCGGATCGTCTCGATCGAGGACCTTCTCCTCACCCATCTGCAACTGCTGGATTCCATGTCACCCGAGGGCTTTCTCCAGTTTCGCGACCCGCTGGACCCGGCCTCGGGATTCCAATCCTTCCAGTTCCGCGCGATTGAGTTCCTGAGCGGCGGCGGTAAGAGGGCGATGCTCACCTTCGAGATCTTCGACGACGACCAGCGCGCGTGGCTCAAGGAGATGAGCGAGATTCCCTCGGTGTGGTCGGGCTTCGAGCACTCCTTGCGACTCACCACGGGCGCCGCGAACGACGATCTACTGGACGTCCTTCGAGCGCTCTATCTGTTCCACGACGAACCCGCATTGAGCGCACTGCACTCGGTCGCCGAGTTGTTAATGGATCACGACGGGCACCTGGCGATGTGGCGACACCAACACATGTTGATGGCCGGTCGACAGATCGGACGGCGTCCCGGCACCGGCGGCAGCGAGGGCATGGCCTATCTCGATACGACGTTGGCCCAGCGCCTCTACCCGGCGTTATGGGAAGTGCGGTCGGTTCTGTGATTAACCGCGACGCCTGCCAACGGATGGACGAGGCCGACGTCCTCGCACCACTACGTCAGGAGTTCACGCTCAACGACGACGAGATCTACCTCGACGGCAACTCCCTCGGTCCGGTGTCGACCTCCGTTCGACGACGGGTGAGTGAGGTCATTGATGACGAGTGGGGCCGAGGACTCGTGCGCAGTTGGAACGACGCGGGGTGGATGGGGGAGCCGACGAGGCTCGGTGATCGGATTGCGCCACTGATTGGAGCCGGCCCCGGCGAGGTGCTCGTCGCCGACACCCTCACTTTTCTGATTGCCAAACTGATCGGCGCCGCCCTCGAGCACCGACCCGATCGGCACGTCGTGTTGACCGACGCTGCGAACTTCCACTCCGATATCTACATCATCGAGGCCATGTGCGAGCGAGCGGGACGACCGGTCACGATGAAGACCATCGACCGGGACCGACTGGAGGAGTATCTCGACGACGACGTGGCCCTCGTCGAGTTGACCCAGGTTGACTATCGCACGGGCGAGTCACTCGACATGGCCGGCATCACGGCGAAAGTGCACGCGGCGGGCGCGCTGATGCTGTGGGACTTCGCCCACTCGGTCGGCGCCGTGCCCCTGGACGTGACCGGCGCCGACGTCGACTTCGCCGCCGGCTGCGGGTACAAGTACCTGAACGGCGGTCCCGGTGCCCCGGCCTTTCTCTACGTGCGCAAGTCCTGGCAGGGCAAGCTCCGTAATCCACTACCGGGATGGCTCGGCCACGCCCGGCCCTTTGATTTCGAACTGACCTACGTGCCGGCCGACGGGATGCAAGCCTTCGTTACCTCGTCGCCGTCGATCGTGGCCCTCGCCGCTCTCGACGGTGCACTGGACATTTGGGACCGCGCTTCGGTAGACCAAGTTCGCGTCAAGAGCCTGGCCCTGACGGACCTGTTCATCGGACTCGTCGAAGAACGGCTGCCCGGCATCTTTGAGGTCGTGACGCCGCTCGATCACGCGAAACGTGGCAGTCAGGTGGCCCTTCGCCATCCCGAGGGGTACGGCATCATCCAGGCTCTAATCGAAAACGGCGTCATCGGCGACTTTCGAGCCCCGGATATCTGTCGCTTCGGCTTCACGCCGTTGTACTTACGCTTCGTCGACGTCTTTGACGCGGTCGAAGGAATCTCGAAGGTCATCACTACAGAATCCTTCCGAGACCGGCGGTTCGCCGTGCGCAACGCCGTCACCTGAGATTCCCTGTCGGGCCACTGAACAGAACCCATACGACCTGGTTCGAACGCCAGTGAGGGTGTCCACTCCCTCGCGCCGGGCCTCTTCAATGCCAAGGTGACCGGCCTCGAGGGAACAATTCGACTTCGCCAGCGAGGTTTTCACCTCCTGGAAGGCTACGTTTTTATTCGGCAACGAGGATGCGCGATCGTCCAGCGATCTTTGAATCTTTCGCACGTTGCTGTGCTCTTTGCATCGCTAACAAAGGGTCATCGTTGGCCATTACCATTGTCACGCCTCCAGAGAAAGTAACTGGCAGGTCTCCGATCCGAAGATTCTGCTCCGGATGTTCGAGGAGAGAGTTCAGTTCGTGACAGACACTGGTTGCTGTGAACCCGGGTAAACTGAGGACGAACTCGTCGCCTCCCCAACGGGCCACAATGCCAGTCGGTGAAATACTCTCGAGCAAACGCTTCACGCCTATCAAGGCCCGATCTCCGGCTCCCCAGTTGTCCCCTTGGCTCTTATTGAGAATCCGCATATTATCTAAGTCCACAAATGCGAGGGCGTAGGGAGTATCGAAGGAAGGTTCGAGCTCTTCGTAACCCCTTCGGTTCAGTGCCCCTGTTAGCGGGTCGCGCTGGGAAATAATAATTGCAAGTTGAGAGCGGAAACGGCCAAGTTCAGCTTGCAGACCGTTGAGTTTGGCAAGGTTTGCCAGATCCTCTGCCTTCTGTTTGAGCTTCCATTGCGCTCGCGCACGATGTATGCGTTGTGCAGTCCAAAGCAGGTGCGTTTCTCCGGGAAGCGGCGAAGGGCCCGACACGGAAGTGACTCGAACGAGCACGGGAACACTCTTCCCGTTGATTCGCCAAGACGCCGTATTCAACTCGTGCCTCAGTCGACGACCCTCTACCGCAACTTCGTCTTGGTTGAGGCCATCGATCAGAACTGCGAACTTGTCAGCGTCAACCCTTGCAACGAAGGCTTGAGGACAGAGACCGTGCAACCGAACGGCAAGCTCCACTAGAACTTCGTCACCGGTGGACCAGTCGAAGTCACTGTTGAGTCTCCGGAGGCCGACAAGATCCACGAGTACAAGTCCGTAGTGTCTCTCAACAACGGAATTGCGGGCTTGCGCGTCAAACTTCACCTCTTGGGCCATCAATTCGCCCGTATCAGCCGCCCCCGTCAATCGGTCCATTTTGGAATACGCCTCACCCGTCTCTGCCTTTCATCGTCTCACATCCTGCAGCAATGGGTTCCGGGCATCAACTCTAGGGATCGCATCCCTGCTCCAGAATCCCCTTAGGTCCGACGATATCTCCGGATTGGACAGCGATATCCGTGGAGGATGATTCGCTCAAAGGCTCACCGGTAATCTCGGTTTGAACCAGCTGCTCGACCTTTCCAAGTGTCCGGTACCGGGCGTTGGGACACCCCAGCGGATCCGGGAACCTACGCCTTGTAGGCGTAGAAGCCTTGGCCCGATTTTCGACCTAAAAGACCGGCTTGGGTCATGCGCGACAACAGTGGCGGAGGCGCGAGGTGGGGCTCCTTGAACTCCTCGTAGAGCGATTCGGCCACGGCGAGGGTGGTGTCCAGGCCGATGAGGTCCGTCAACGCCAACGGTCCGAGGGGGTGGGCGCAGCCCACGACCATGCCGGTGTCGATGTCCTCGGCGCTGGCGAAACCGGACTCCAGCATTCGGATCGCCGACAGTAGATAGGGGATTAAGAGCGCGTTGACGACGAATCCGGCCCGGTCCTTCGAGTAAATAACGCGCTTATTCAACGAATCGGTGGCGTAGGCGTGGACGCGCTCGGTGGTATCGGCGCTGGTGAGCAGCGACGAAATCACTTCCACGAGCCGCAGAACCGGCACGGGATTGAAAAAGTGCATGCCCACGACCTGTTCGGGTCGCTTCGTGGCCATCGCGAGCTTGATAATCGGGATCGACGACGTATTGGTGGCCAAAATCGCCCTCGGGTCCGTCACCACCGCGTCGAGCCGTTGGAAAACGTCGATCTTGAGTTTTTCGTCCTCCGCGACGGCTTCGATGACCATTCCACGGTCCGCGAGCTTTGCGAAGTCCTCGCTGAAGCTCAGATTGCCCCTTGCTCGATTGGCGTCGTCTTCGGGCAGCTTGCCCGAAGCCACTGCTCTCTCAAGGGATCGCTCGATGCGGGCTTGGCCTTGGGCGAGCGCGTCGGCGTCTCGCTCGATCACCACGACGTCGGCTCCGGCGCGAGCGCAAATCTCGGCGATACCCGAGCCCATCAGTCCACAACCGACCACGCCAATTCTTTCCATTCGAGTCTCCTCTTTTGTCGAAGCATGGGCTTCGCGACGGCAAAGTCTACGTCCGAGCCATCACGCCCAACGACTGAGGGTCCAACCGTCGGTGAGTACGATTAGCAGAACTTTGAAGTGCAACACGAGCCCTATTAATAAGGAGACGCCATGGACACCGTGAATGTCATCGTCGAGATCCCCCGCGACAGTAAAAACAAGTACGAATACGACCACGACAACCACACGATCAAACTCGACCGCCATTTGATCGTCTCCATGGGCTACCCGGCCGAGTACGGGTTCATCCCCGACACCCTCGGCGGTGACGGCGACCCCCTCGACGCCCTGGTTTTGACCGAATACCCGACGTTCCCCGGGTGCCTCATCGAGTCCAAGATCCTGGGCATGTGCAATATGACCGACGAGAACGGGGAGGACGCGAAGTTGATCTGCGTTCCGGATTATGACCCCAAATGGAAATCAGCGACTGACATCAATGACGTTCCCAAGCAAACTCTCGACCGTATCGCCCATTTCTTCACGGTGTATAAGGATTTGGATGAGGGCAAATGGATGAAAGTGGAGAATTACGTGGGTCGAGCCGAGGCGTTGGCTGAACTGGAGGCCTCGATCGCCCGGTTCAAGGGCTAATCAGCCTCGAAATCTCCCATGTCGATCATTGGCGACTCCTCCGCACATCTAGTCGCCGGTCACCCAGACCCGGCATTTCCTGCTCGGAACCCAACTGCTCTTCTTCTTCGCTTTGGCCTGGTGTCTCATCCTCAATCACGGACCGACGGCCGAAAATGACGGAATCTCCTTCTACGGCGTCTATCACGAGACGGTTGCCCTATTAATAGGCGGTTACGCCGCAGCGTTCGTGGGGCTTTGGCGAACGTCCACTCATTTCAAGGTCTCGGGAGTTTCAACCTTCACCTGGGTCGGACTGAGAGTCATCGCGATTTTGCTCTTCGTCTTGTTGGCAACACCATTCAATCGGGGAGCATTCCTCGACGGGACCCATATGGTGGCTGGCGTCCTTGGATCCTTGCTCGAACTCGAAGTGGCCCTGCAACTGGTTCGCGAGAGCCGTTCCCTGCGAACAGTGCTCGGTCTCGCGGTCCTTCTACTGGGCGCGGGAATGGCCGCGGCCTCGTTGCCGGACTGGCACTTCGCCTACCTCCTCTAAGGCGAAATCGTTTTCCAGATTGGATTTGCGTGGTGTCTCATCGAATGGACCTACGCATTGACCGACCGCATGAGAAGAATGTAGGTACGTCACATCACAAAATTGGACGATGCAGTAGGGAGTGACTTCTCGGTAGTGGCAATTGGCCAGTTGAATCGTCGGAGAATTACGTTAAACATCGAGGTGACGAGTCGTTGCAGCGACTGAGCTCGTGTCGTTAAAACTTCGGCTCGAAATCGGTCCGGAGTTCCCAGCCGCTGTGACCACCCACGGGCTTGGCGCAGAGAATCTGATGAATTTCGAGGTGGTGACGCTCGAAGCCGTAGGCCGATCCTGACATGTAGAGACGCCACACGCGAGCGCGTTCTGCACCGACCTCTTCGACGGCCTCGTCGAATCGTTTGGCCAGGTTGGCCACCCAGTGACGCAGCGTGAGCGCGTAGTGCTCGCGCAGACTCTCGAGATGACGAACCTCGAAACCGTGCGCTTGGAACATCGACACCATGGTGCCGACCTCGTGGAGCTCGCCGTCGGGAAAGACGTAGCGCTCCATGAAGGGGCTACCGATCTTGGACGGGCCGCGCAGGCCTAGCGCGATCCGCACCTGTCTCGACAGCTCCGACACCTTTGAAGGGTCCGGGTCATCGTCGAATGAGACCGGTCGTCCAATGGCGTGATTGAGGAAACGTCCACCCGGACGTAGAAGATCGAAGAGTTGTTGGGTGTAGGTGGGCAGCGAACTGCGTCCGACGTGTTCTGACATACCAATGGAACTGATCGCGTCGAAGGATCCGTCGAGAACGTCGCGAAAATCTTGCAGCCGAAACTCCACCAAGTGGCCGACGCCTTCACGTCGAGCCTGTTCCATAGCGTATCGGCGCTGTGGTTCGGACAAGGTGATACCGACCACCGAAGCGCCGTATTCGCGCGCCGCGTGAATCGCCATGGCCCCCCAACCACAACCGACGTCGAGCAGACGCGTACCCGGGCCGAGTTCGAGCTTGCGTGCCACGAGGTCAACCTTGCGGCGCTGGGCCTGTTCGAGCGTGTCGTTGCTCGTCCGAAACACGGCGCACGAGTACGTCATGGAAGGGCCGAGCACCATTCCGTAGAAGGTGTTTGAGACGTCGTAGTGATGCGAGATGGCCTGACGATCGCGCGAGCGACTGTGCAAGGCACCGCGCTGTTTGGCTTCGATCTTGGGGGGGGCGATCGGGCGAAGGGTGCCGAGGCCGACGACCGTTAACAGTGCGCGCAGATTCTCAATTTTCAACAAGCTACGCATTGGCGGGATCGAGAGGTCAAACAGAGCGTCGAGATCTCCGTCGATGTCGAGATCGCCCGCGACGTACGCACGCGCGACTCCAAGCTCCCCGGGGTGGGTGAGCACGCGGGTGAGGGCTTCGCGGCGCAGGATCTTCAAGGTGAGGTCGTTGCTGGCTGAAGCGACACTCGGCACGGCGACACTGCCGTCGTACGCTTCGACGCGAAAAGGAAGTTCGTTGTTAAACACGGCGGCGACAAACGATGCGACATCCATTGCGTGACCTCCAATCGTCTTCGCGATGACGATACGTCAACGACGACATTCCGCGCTAGCCCCCAGGGCATGATAATTATGTTGCGAAAGATTCCAACGTACGTCGTCTCCGCGGAGCATCGCCGATTCTCCAGGGATTACATGCAAAACTTCGTGTGAGCGAGGTGCCTCTAGGCCGTCGTTCCAGTTTGTCGACGGCAGGTGGCCGATTGGAGTGATCTGGGCATCCCTGGTTTTGTGCGCCTCGATACGAGCAGTTTGACGACGCCACTCGTTGTCGGCTTCGCTGACGTCGTGATGTCACAGAATTGATAAATGTCTTGAAGCGGCAGGTGCCGATAGACCGTCAGCGTTGTGATGGGTTTGTGACGGCGCACTTCGTATGGATGGAGCGCCAAGATTAAGTACGCGTCATAAAAGCCGCGCGTCGCTTGAAGTGAAATGGCTTAACTCGTCCAATGACGTGAATGGAGCGGGCGCGCGATGACGTCGTTGGTTGTCGTTCCGTTGAGGATGCGACGAACGGTGAATAATTGATCGTCCTAACGCAACAACATCCGTGCGAATCGACAACAAAGAGTTTTTATTCCGGTGAGAGTAATTGGTCATCCATGAGTGTAAATTACCGATATTCGGGATAGGTTATTAATCAGAAAAAGTTTTCACTGAGAACCGTTGGGGTGATTCGTGGCGTTCAAAAAGAAGAGCAAAGACGACGATGTCGCCGACCATCGCGCGCAAAGCGATGGCGGGGGTGGGGTGACGACCGTCATCGGAGATCGCGTCGAAGACGAGGTCGCTCCGACTGATGACGCCGTTCACAGCCCGTCGCCAAGTGCGGCAGGAGCGAATACTTCTGCAAACGGCAACTCGCCCGAGCGGCCGAACATCCGCCTCGGCGAACAGCTCATCGCCAACAATCTGATCACAGAGGCACAGTTGGAGAAAGCCCTCGAGATGCAACGCGACTCGGGCGGTCTCCTGGGCGAGGTTCTCGTCAGTACCGGCGCCTTGAGTGAGCAAGCCCTGGCGCACGCCCTCGCCTCGTTCTTCGGATTCGACGTCGCCAACTTGCGTCGTGACAATGTTGACCCGGCGGCGCTGGACTTCTTGTCCGAGGACGTTGCGCGACAGTACGTGGCCTTTCCAGTGCGAATGGTCGACGACAATCTCTACATCGCGGTGGCTGAGCCGAGCGAAGAATTGCGCAACGCGCTGTCCAAAGCGAGTGGCAAGCAGGTCAAATTACTCATCGCGCCGCTCAGTGACGTGCGATGGGCCATCGACAGCAACTACCGCGCGTTGGGATCGGTCGCGCAACTTGTTCAGGTGTTCGAGTCGGTCGAGGGTTCGCGCAAGCGAAACGTCGACAGCTCCGAGCCCGAGATCGTGGCGGACGACGCTCCCGTGGTCCAGGTCGTTGACCGCATCTTGGTCCAGGCGATGCGCGACCGGGCCTCGGACGTCCATATTGAACCATCCGATGACATCGTTCGAGTGCGCTTCCGCATTGACGGCGCGCTCAAAGAGATCCTCCAATTACCCGCCGCTATCGGCCCGGGTCTAGTGAGTCGAATCAAGATCATGGCCAACATGAACATCGTCGAACGTCGTCGGCCCCAGGACGGCCAGCTCACGATCAACATCGACGGGAAAGAGGTCGACGTCCGAGTGGCGACGACGGCGACGATCATGGGCGAAAGCTGCGTCATGCGACTCCTGGATAAGACTCGCTCGGTCCTGCGACTCAACGACCTGGGCATGCCCGTCGACACCCACGAGGCCTATTCGAAGATCGTTCGGGCGCCCTTTGGGATGGTGCTCTGCGCCGGCCCGACCGGCAGCGGGAAAACAACGACGCTCTACGCGACACTCAGCGAAGTGAGTAACCCGACCCTGAACGTGATGACCATCGAAGACCCGGTCGAGTACGTCTTTCCCTCGATCAACCAGATCCAGACCAACGAGCAGGCCGGCCTCACCTTCGCGACCGGCCTTCGGTCAATCCTTCGCCAGGACCCCGACGTCATCCTCGTCGGCGAGATCCGAGACGTCGAGACGACTCGCGTCGCTGTCCAGTCCGCCCTTACGGGCCACTTCGTGGTCTCCTCGCTCCACGCCACGGACTCGGTCTCGGCGCTGCACCGCTTCTTGGACATGGGCATCGAGTCGTTCCTCATCGCCTCATCGGTCTTGGCCGTGGTCGGCCAGCGCCTCCTCCGACGAATTTGCCCCTCGTGCAAAGCGCCCTATCAGCCGACGGACGAAGAAATGGTCTTCTACGAGGAGAGTGGTGGACCGGTGAAATCTGAGTTCTTCCAAGGGACCGGCTGCAACTTCTGTACCCATACGGGTTACAAGGACCGAATCGGCATTTACGAGCTTCTCATCATGACCCCCGAGCTCCGGCGTCTCGTCGTGGGCTGGGCCACGCAGGAAGAGTTGCGCAATATGGCTGTGAAGCAGGGAATGCGCACTCTGCGCCAAGAAGCAATCAACCTTGTCAACCAGGACATCACGTCCATTTCAGAAGTGATCCGGAGCGTCTACACATTATGAAAATCAAGACTCTGACCAAAGACAAGACCCCGAGTAAAGACAAGACCCCGAGTAAAGACAAGTCCGTCATCAAGTTCAGCTACAAGGCGCTCGACGAGGCCGGGAAAACGGTCACGGGCACCGAGATGGCCACCTCGGCGGGCGCCGCTCACGTCGCGCTACTCTCCCGCGGGCTCCAACCCATTGAGGTCGAAAACAAGCAGGGCCTTATGAAGTTCGAAATCACCAAAAAGAAGGTGCCACGTCCGGACGTGATGAACTTCACTCGCCAGTTGGCGGTCTTCATGCGCGCCGGTATCCCGATCATGGAGGCCCTCGAGGTCATCGTCGAGGAGACTCAGAACAAGATGCTCAAGGCCATTTTGAACGAAATGGTCGACAGTCTGCGGGCCGGCGACACCTTCGCCGCCTCGGCCGCGGCCCACCCCGAGGCCTTTCCCAGTTTTTACGTGGGTATCCTCGAATCGGCGGAATTGACGGGAAATCTCGACAACGTTCTCAACCAACTCGCCGATTACATCGACCGGGACGTCAAGGCTCGTGGAAAAGTCACCGCAGCGCTGATTTATCCGGCCGTGGTGGCAGCAATGTCGGTCGTGACCGTCTTGGTCCTCGCGGTTTTCGTCATGCCACGCTTCGAGGTCTTCTTCGCGTCGTTGCACGCCAAACTGCCGTTGGTCACGCGCTTACTCCTCAGCGCGACCTCATTCATGGGTAAGTGGTGGTACGCGATCCTCGCGTTAGTCATCATCGTCGTGGGCGGACTGATCGCGACGAACCGTTCTCCGGGCGGACGAGCCCGACTCGATGCCATCAAATTGAAGCTTCCGGTCGTCGGAGACCTCACGGAGACCGCAATCATTGAGCGGACGTGCCGTGTTCTGGCTTCGATGCTGCGAGCCGGAGTCGATTTACCCCGTTCGATGGCCGTAACCGCCGAGTCGTCCAATAATGCGGTCTATCGCAACGCTTTGGAAAAGATCCGAGAGGCGATGATGCAGGGCCAGGGACTGGCCGAACCGATTGCTCAAAGTGGGCTATTTCCAGCTGCCGCCCGACAAATGTTTCGTGTCGGTGAGGAAACCGGAACTTTGGACCAGCAGTTGGAAGTGGCGGCCGCCTACTACGGTCGGGAATTAGAGACCAAGTTGGAGCGGGCTACAGCGCTTTTTGAGCCCGCGATAATTATTTTTATGGGAGTCGTTGTAGGTTTCGTCGCTGTTGCGCTAATATCCGCAATGTACGGGATCTATAACCAAGTGAAGGTTGGATGATCGAAACCGGCTGTTGCCGATTTCAGCATCCGTAAATGTCGGAATCTATAACCAAGTGAAGGTTGGATGAACGAAACCGGTTGTCGCCGATTTCAGCAAGGGCAATCTCACGACATTGGAGAAGCACGTCCGAGATTAAAAAAGTTCACTTTAAAAAAGAATTGCCACAATGATGAAAGCGGATTCACTCTCGTTGAATTGCTCATCGTCGTTACAATTCTTCCACTAATCGTAGGTGCACTCTCCGCCGGTTTAATTGCGGTGTTTTCTCTTCAAGCTGGTGTTTCCAACAGGCTTAGCCACACCGCCGACGCGCAGGTCGTCTCCGGGAACTACGCCAAAGACATTGCCGGCGCCCAACAGGTGACTACTCAATCGACGAGCACCCCGGAGTGCCCGGCGAACGCGGCGGCCAGTGGCGACACGCAGTTACTAGGTCTGGAATCAAACCTCGATACGGTGACTGGCAATTACCAAGCCGTGATCTCCTATCTCAGCGTGCCCGTCGCCGCCACGTCGACGACGCCAGCGACCAATTCCATCGTGCGGGCGTCCTGCACCGGCGAGGGCGCCAGTTTCACGCTCGGGAGCGAAGAGACCTTGGCTAACGATGTCCAGGCCGCGCAAGCCGTGCCGACCGTCTCATGCGTGACCGGTGAGACGTCATGCACCAATCAGTCGTCGAATTGGGTCAACGCTCAAAACGTCAGCACCATCAGCTTCGCGGTGAACGATCCCTCCAGCAACTTCCCGTACACGTTGGTAGCCAGTCCGGTGGCGAGTACCTCCACCACGAACAACGGCTCTCCCATCAACTCCAAAACGTCAACCTCCTGTAATTTTGCCACTCCGGGTTCGGGCAGTCTCGCGTCGACGCTTTGCTTCATCGACTTCAGCAACGTAACCGGTGCGGCGCTCCTCGCGGCCACCAGTGGTGGCTGTTTGGAGATGTCGGTGG
Source organism: Acidimicrobiaceae bacterium (assembly GCA_003167415.1). Classification (GTDB taxonomy): domain Bacteria; phylum Actinomycetota; class Acidimicrobiia; order Acidimicrobiales; family RAAP-2; genus RAAP-2. The sequence goes on from PMTF01000019.1 coordinate 128,604, forward strand.
CGCTGCCCACCAACTTCACCATGTACTTCTGCATGCAGCTCAGTGGTTCACCCATCCTGCCCTGGTATCTCCCGACGTATCCCGAAGCGTTCCTTGGGAACACCAACGGTGGTGTGCCCTTCTACACCGGTATCCCGGGTAGACCAGCGCTCTATCAACGGGTCGAAGGCGGCACGACAACCGTTACGTTCTCCAATATCTCGGTGGTGAGTCCACTCGGCGTGCCCGCCACGGGTTGGGAAGCGGTCAGTACCGACGCGGAGTCCACTGACACCAACGAATCAATCGTCTGGTCCTCCGACAAGCCGTTAACCGTTATCAACGACGGTGAGCCGAGCCAGGTCCAGCCGGTGGGCAATGCGTGTCAGAACAACGGCACTTCTGATGTCTCAACCTCCAATTTCTCAAATACCCCGGGGCTGTTCTACGTCGCCGGCTCCGGTGGCGACTCGATTGAGTGCACCGGTGGGACGACCGAGACCGGCAACACGAAAACCGGAACCGCGATGATTTGGGCGGCCGCCCCGACCACTTTCTCAGCCACCCTGTATGGAGGGGGACTGGAAGCCATCACCTTTGGGATGCTGCTGCCATGAAAAGCCACGTCAAAGTGAGCTTTGGAAATCGTGTTCGGGTACGAGCCACGGCGAGTAGAGGTGGATCGAGGTTCAACGACGCCGGTGACACGTTGGTCGAGGTTCTACTGGCACTCATTGTCCTGGGGCTCGCCTCCGTGGCGTTGTTGATCGCGTTTTCAACGTCGATCTCGGCTTCGGCCGAGCACCGTCAGCTGGCCACGTCGGACATCGCCTTGAGCGCGGTCTCCCAGCAGGCGGTTGCCAGTATTGAATCGCAGTTGAACCTTTTCACCACCTGTCAAACCTTGGCGTACTACCAAAATCCAGCCAATGTGCAACTCCTCCCAAGCGCCCCCGGCAGCATCCCGGCGGGATACACACCGACCTTGACCAATGTGCAGTATTGGAACACCACCACAGCAAGTTTCGATTCGGGACTTGCGAGCCTCCTTCCGAGCACCACAACTCCTGATCCGAACTGCAAAACCGCTCAGCCCCAAGAGATCACCATAACTATCACCCATAACAGCGAAACCTTCACGAATAGTTTCGTGGTCGACTACCCGTTGGCCGGAGCGACGACCCAGTCCGGCGCGGGAGCGGCCACGCAATTGGTGTTCACCACGCCGCCGTCTACTACCGCATTTACGAGTCTGGCCTTCAGCCAGCAACCGGTGCTAACAATATTGGACGCCAGCAACAACGTGGTGACGACGGACCTCTCGCCCGTCATTATCCAAATCGTTTCGGGCCCTAGCGGGGCGATCTCGGGATGCGCCGGCAGCGAAGTGAACGGTGTCGTCACCTTCACCGGTTGTGAATTGTCCCAAGCCGGGACCTATACCATCCAGGCGGTCGACGGAAACCTCGTGTCGACGACCAATCCCACCATTACGGTCAGCGGTTCGACGACACCGTATCTCGTCTTCACCACACCGCCCATAGGTGGAGCATCGGGTTCCCCTCTCAGCCAAGAGCCGGTAATCAAGGTCTACCTCGCGGGTGTACCTGACGTGTTGTGGTCAGGGACGATCCACCTCTCGACCAGTGGCGGTGTGTGGCCGAGCGGGAGTCCCTGCAGCACCTTGACCGTGCTCCTTGGAGTGGTGACGGTTCCGTCCACGTGCACGTTCCAAGGTGGTTACTACTACGACCCTGTGTCCAATGAGACGTTGCCTATCCCCTACACGATGTCCGTAACTGGTACTGGTTTGATACCGGCGACCAGCATCACGTTCAGCGTGAGCGGTGCGGGTACCGCAACTCAATTGGTCTTCGCGACCCAGCCGAGCGGCGTCTCGGCCGCGAGCGCCTCAGCGACGTTCGCGACCCAACCCGTCGTCGACATCGAGGACACCTACGGCAATGTCGTCACGACATCGAGCGCCTCCGTCACCATGACACTGAATTCCAATTCGTTCGGCGCTTCGCTCTCCGGGTGTACCTCGACGACGACGAAGGGTGTCGCCACGTTCTCGGGTTGTGCCCTGAACGCCTACGGAACCGGTTTCACGCTGAAGGCAGCGAGCTCGGGACTTCCGAGCGTTTCTAGCTCGCCGTTCAACATCACTGGCCTGGCGTTCGCTATGCAGTTCACGACCCAACCAGCGGCCGGCGCTTCGGGTTCGACGTTGCCCACGGAACCGGTTCTCACGATTTATGACTCGCATGGTTACGTGGTCACCGCATCGACCACACCGATAACGCTCACCGCCTCGGGCGGGAGCCTGACCCTTTGTTCGAACCTGACGCCCTACGCGGGAGTCATCACCGTTGAGACCTGCAACTTTGCCGGAACCGTCGGCACGAACTACACGTTGACCGCCGCCCAGGGCGCGGTATCGGTGACCAGCAATCCGATTTCCCCGACGGTCGCGGGTGTGCCGACCCAATTGGCCTTCACCAGCCAGCCCGTCGGCGGCGTGGCCGGCTCGCCATTGACGTCGGAGCCGGTCGTGAAGGTGGAAGACTCGGCGGGCAACGTTGTCCTCATTTCGTCAGCGACGATCTCACTCTCGGTGACGCCGCTTACCGGCACCCTCTCGTCCTGTGGCGACCTACAGGCGGTCGCGGGAGTCGTGAACGTGGAAGACTGCGTCTTCGGCGGGGTTCTCGGAACGCAGTACCAGATGAGCGCGACGTCAGGCGTTCTGAATCCCGCTACGAGCCTTAACTTCTCGGTGACCGCGGCCGGTCCCATTGAGCAGATCATGTTGAGCGGCTGCGCGTCCCCCATTCTGTGGAACGCCAACTGTACGGTGACCGCAACCGCCGAGGACGCGTGGACCAACCTCGCCATTACGTATAGCGGAAGTATCGACAGTATCAACTTCGCTCCTTCGGGCGGGGGTGGCGACGTGACCGGCCTCACTACCGTCACAGCGCTCAACGGTGTGGCGTCGGACACCGTTACCGGCAGCGTCGTCGGCACGGTGCAAATAACTGCGACGGCCCCGACGGCCCCGCCGGTGGTGTCGAGTCCTCTCACGATCATTGTTGACGCCATACCACAGACGATCACCTTCACCTCAACGGCGCCCGTTGGAACGATCTACAGCGTGACCAACTCCCAGAGCTACTCGGTGGCGGCCACCGGGGGGACCTCGGGCAACGCGGTCACCTTCAGCATCGACGCCGCGTCGACCTCGGGCTGCTCGGTCTCGGGCACCACGGTCTTGTACGGCGTCGGCGCCGGTACCTGCATCATCGACGCCAACCAGTTGGGTAACGCCCACTACTTGGCCGCACCCCAGGTCCAGCAGAGCTTCACCATTGCACAAGCCGCCCAGACGATCGACTTCCCCTCGACGGCGCCGGCGAGTGCGACCTACAGCGTGACC
>PMTF01000014.1 GCA_003167415.1 Acidimicrobiaceae bacterium
CCAAGTTCGGCATTCCCGAAGCGTCCCGTGGTCTCGTCGCCGGAGCCGGCGGACTGATTCGTCTGCCCAAGCGCATACCCCTCGCCGTCGCCTACGAGATGGCCCTGACCGCCGAACCCATCGACGCCCAGCGCGCCTATGAACTCGGTCTCGTGAACCGCGTCGTACCGGGCGAGCAGGTCCTCGACGAAGCCGTCGCGCTCGCCGAACGCATCGCCAAGAACGCGCCGCTCGCCGTGCGAACGTCGAAAGACGTCATGAAGAAAGCGCGCGAACTCTCCGAAGAGGAGTGCTGGAAACTGAACTCCGAAGCCTTTGGGATGATCGGTCGAAGTGCCGACGCGCTCGAAGGGGCGGTGGCCTTCGCTGAGAAGCGCGAACCCCAATGGCAGGGTAAATAGTCGATTCGTTTTGAATGACTCAGTGCAAGTGATAGACGAGCGCTGAGGTTGCGGCCGCGGCGACGACGACGACGGGGAATGGAGCCTTGGCGAACAGCGCCGCGAGCGCGAGCGCGAGACCGGCCAGTCGGTGATCGATGACCACGTGGGTCTTCACCACCACGCCCTGGGCCACGACGAGAGCGCTGAGCAACGAGATAGGGATCAACGCGTTGATGCGCTGGAGGCGTGGATTCGCCAACCACGGTTCCGGGACCAGGTAACCGAGCAGTTTGATCGCGAAGCACAGCGTGCACGTGGCACCGAGCACGATCCACATCGCCATCGAACTCACTTCGCCCTCCATCCGAGTACGACGGCCACGACGATCGTCGCGATGATCGGCAGACCGGCCGGCAGCCACGGCGTGACGAGCATCGCGAAGACTATGGAGGTCGCGGCCACCCCGCGCAGGAAGTTCGACTGCAAACGCGGCCACAACAGTCCGAGGAACGCCGCGGGCACCGCGGCGTCCAGTCCCCACGACGCCGGATTGCCGAGCGCCTTGGCGCCCAGCGCGCCGAGGAGGGTGAAGATGTTCCAGAAGAGGAAGACGCCGGTGCCGGTGATCCAGAAGCCTTCGCGCATCGCCGCCACGCCGCGCGGGGCTTGGGTGAGCGCCACGCCCGTCGACTCGTCGATCGTGATGTGGGCCGCGAGCACTCGACGCGCGCCCTTCACCTTGAGTAGCGGCGCCATCTGTATTCCGTACAGGGCGTTGCGAGTTCCCAACATCGTGGCGGCCGCTATGGCACTGGCCGCCACCCCGCCGGAGGCCACGACCCCCACCGCGGCGAACTGGCTCGCGCCGGTAAAGGTGAACAGGGAAAAGAGGCAGCTTTGCAGCACCGAGAAGCCGGCCGCGACGCTGGCCGCCCCGAAGGCCACGCCGTAGGTGCCGACCGTGATCGCCACGCTGAGAGAGTCCCGAACGGTGCTCTTGGTCAGCTTCGACATCCGCACAGTCTTGCCGAATCGAATAATCAAGTGATATGGGGCGCCTTCGCGAAGCTAGGTGGGGCGCACTACTCTGGAACTACGCACGTCAAAGGAGAAGGCAATGTTCTTAGGCGATATTTTTGGGCCCGATCTCTTGATCGTTGTCATTGTCGTCGCGGTCCTCGTCTTTGGGGGCTCCGCCATTCCGAAGTTGGCCAAGAACCTCGGTTCGGCCAAGTCTGAGTTTGAGAAGGGGCTGAAAGAGGCCAAGACGACCGACACCTCGACCGACAAGCCTTCGCCGACGGCCGAGACCAAGGCCCCCGACACCGACAAGTAGTCCGACTTCGTCGACGACTCATTTGGAGTCTGTGACGCCCCTTTCGCGAGCCTCGCGAGATCTCGCTAACCCCGTTCCGGGAACGGGCTTGGGCTCGATTGGCGACCGATCGCGACGAATATTTTGAGTAGTGTCGTGACGTGGAATCACCTACCCTGCCCCCACAGGGTGTAACAGTTCGCACTCGTCGGTGGCGTCGCGTGCGGCGGTTCGTTGCACTCCCTCTCGCGGCCCTGGCCCTGTCCGGATGCACCGTGCCCTCCTTTGGCGCCCATCAGGGAGCGACCACGGAATCGAGTTCGGTGTACCACTTGTGGCAGGGATTCTCCATCGGCGCCGTCGTCATCGGTGGCTTCGTGGTCGTGCTCTTCGTCTACGCGATCATCCGTTTCCGGCGTAAGAGTGACAACATTCCGCGACAGGCCCAGTATCACCTGCCCGCTGAAGTGCTCTACACCGTGGTGCCGATCCTGGTCGTCTTCGGACTCTTCGCGGCCACGCTGGTCGTGGAGAACAAAGAAGTGGCCGATCCCAAGACCAACGTCACGGTCGATGTGAACGCCTTCCAGTGGGGCTGGAAGTTCACCTACCCCGGCACCGAGACGGTCGTGATCGGTCAAACGACCCAGGATCCGACCATGGAGATCCCGGTGAACACCAACATCCACATCAACTTGACCTCGACCGACGTCATCCACGGCTTCTACGTGAAGGCCTTCAACTTCTCGCGCTACGCCCTACCGGGCGTGCTCAATCAGTTCACGCTCGACGCGGTCAAGACCGGCAATTTCTACGGTCAGTGCACGCAGCTCTGCGGTCTCTACCATTCCCTTATGTTCTTTAACGTGAAGGTCGTGACGATGTCGCAGTACAGCGCGTGGCTCGCGAAGACGGCGAACCCCGCGGCCTTCGCCGCCGCCGCCAAGACGACCAAACAACAGACGAGCACGCAGGTCCCGACGAAGCCAGCCTCGAGCCACGGGGCTAACTGATGACCGACCTCATCACGCCCCAGGTCGCGCACGCCGACGACGGCCACCACCAGGAAGAGCACCACGGAGCGACCGGGATCCTGAAGTGGATGACCTCGACCGACCACAAGGTCATCGGGCTCTCCTACACCGTCACTTCGGTCGTCATGCTCATCATCGGCGGACTGTTCGCCGAGATCATTCGCGCCCAGCTCGCCTCGCCCAACGGAACGATCGTCTCCTTGGCCCAGTACAACGAACTGTTCACCATGCACGGATCGGTGATGATCTACCTCTTCGCCGGTCCCTTCGCCTTCGGAGGACTCGCCAACATTATTGTGCCGATGCAGATCGGCGCGCCGGACATGGCCTTCCCACGTCTCAACGCGCTTTCTTACTGGCTCTATCTCATGGGTTCGCTCACCATGTTGATGGGGTTCTTCACCGCCGGGGGCGCGGCCAACTTCGGCTGGGTCGCCTACGCGCCGCTCTCGAACTCCATCAACACCCCCGGGGCCGGGGCCGACCTCTGGATTGGCGGACTGTTACTCACGGGATTCTCGGCGATCTTCACCGGCGTGAATCTCACCGCGACGATCTTCTATTTGCGCGCGCCGGGCATGACGATGTTCCGTATGCCGATCTTCACCTGGAACATGTTGGTGACCGCGATCCTCATCCTGCTGGCCTTCCCGGTGCTGACCGCCGGACTCATCATGCTCTACTGCGACCGACACTTCGGGACCCATATCTACTCCGTTGCTGGAGGAGGTGTTCCGGTGCTGTGGCAACACATCTTCTGGTTCTGGGGCCATCCGGAGGTCTATATTCTCGCCCTGCCGTTCTTCGGCATTGCGACCGAGATCATCGCGGTCTTCTCCAAGAAGCCCGTCTTCGGGTACAAGAGCATGGTCTTCGCCACGCTCACCATCGGTGCGCTGTCCTTGGGCGTGTGGGCCCACCACATGTTCACGACCGGCGTGGTGCTGCTCCCCTTCTTCTCGATCATGAGTCTCTTGATCGCGGTGCCGACGGGCATCAAGATATTCAACTGGATAGGCACCATGTGGCGAGGGGAGCTATGGTTCTCGACCGCCATGTTGATGGCCCTCGGCTTCCTGTTTACGTTCCTCATCGGGGGCCTCACCGGCGTCTACCTGGCCAGTCCCCCGCTGGACTTCTTCACCCACGACACGTATTTCGTCGTCGCGCACTTCCACTCCATCGTCATGGCGTTGGTCCTCGCCGGAATGGGCGGACTGTACTACTGGGGTCCGAAATTCACCGGTTACATGCTGAATGAGAAGTTCGGGAAGATCCAGTTCTGGTTCTTGTTTATTGGCACGCAAGTATTTACGTTCCCGCAGTATCTCCTCGGACTCGACGGCATGCCGCGTCGCATCCCCATCTATCCGCACTCTCCGCAGTGGAAATCGCTCAATGACTGGAGCACGTTCGGCGCGATCCTGGTCGGCGTCTCCATGATCGTGTTCGTCGTCAACGTGGGCTACAGCTGGAAGAGATACCCGGCCGGGGACAATCCGTGGGACGCCCAGACCCTCGAGTGGTTCACCACGTCGCCGCCACCGCACCACAACTTCTACCGTTTGCCCCAGATCCGGTCGGAACGTCCCACCTGGGACTACAACCACCCCGAACATCGTTCGTTGGCCCACGGAGCCGGTGGTACCGGCACGCACCACGAACCGCCTCTGGCCAACGCGATCGTCGGAATGCTCGAACATGATCAAGATCACGACGCATGAGAGTTGAAGCCAAGATCCTGCTGGGCCTCGGCGCCTTCTTCGGCATCATGTGTGCCGTCTATTGGAACTGGAGCCTCGAGAACGCCGGCGGCGTGATGATGTTCGCCGGCATGTTGCTCTGCTTCTTGCCCGGCAGCTACTACTACTGGTGGAGCCGTCGGATGAAGGCTCGCCCCGAAGACGATCCTCAGGCCACGCAGAGCGAAGGCGCCGGCGTCGTCGGTTCCTTCCCCGGTTCATCGATCTTCCCGTTCACCCTGGGCATGGGCGCGTTCTTCGTCGTACTGGCGCTGGTCTTCGGAATCTGGTTCCTCGTTCCCGGCCTCGGTCTCGCGGCCTGGGCGGTACTCGGAGCGACGGCCGAAGGTCGCCGCGGAGGCCACGTCTAAGACGTCCGTTGGGGCAAGTTGAATCGCTTGCCAATTGGTCAATGTTCGGAGTGCAGTGCTCAGTCACAGAGTGAGAACCTGGACGTTGCCGTCACATCCACGGGAACCCAATCGAATTGCTCGACGAAGCTGCCCACTGACTCGTGTCATCACGTGTCGGAGTCCATGCAATACGATTCCAGTCGAAGTGCTGACGTTCTTCATTACTGATATTGCGAGCGGGGGCGCGTGAAAACTCTGGTGGCGGAACTTCGCGCAGTATTGATTCCGGGTATTGACGCTCGACAGGGGCCGCTGCCCCCGATGCTCGTGATCATGACCGTAGTGACGGGGCTCGTCGACTCCTTCAGTTTCTTGAAACTCGGACACGTTTTCGTCGCGAACTCGACGGGCAACATACTTTTCATGGGCTTCGCGTTGGCCCACGTGCCGGGTTTCTCGATCGTCGAGTCGTCGCTCGCGCTGGCGGCCACTCTGGTTGGCGCGTTCGTCGGCGGCAGACTTTGCTCGGCGTACGCGGACCATCGAGACCAGATCCTCGGACTGACGGCGTCGATTGAGGCCGTCCTGATAGCGATCGCCGTACTGTTGTCGCTGTTCACTTCGATCCCCGTCCACGGGATCTACCGCACGGCCCTCGTCGGAGTCCTCGGTGTGGCGATGGGCATTCAGAACGCCGCCGCACGCAAACTCGCTGTTCCTGACCTCACCACGACCGTCCTTACTCTCACCATCACGGGTCTCGGCGCCGACAGCGTTCTCGCAGGCGGCACGGGGTCTCGGGCGGGTCGGCGACTCATTGCCATCGCCTCGATGTTGATCGGGGCCGTGATTGGGGCTCTCCTGGAACTTCACACCGCACTGTGCACCCCGCTCATCACGGCTTTATTGCTGATGCTGGTCGTTGTTGTCTGGGTCACGATGGCCGGACGGTCGAACGGGGCGTGGACCTCGGCGTAGGTACACACGGCTATGGTGAGCCGTCAACGGCCCCGAACAATCTCATGGGCCCCAAGAAAGTAGGAGCCATGAGGCACTTTGATTCGGGGCGAGTTCGCTCCCTGACCGCAGGTCCCGCAAAAGTCCTTCTCGGAACGTTGCTGAGCGTTGCCAGTTTCGGCGTCCTGGCACTCAACGCCACTTCCGCCTCAGCTGGCATCGCGTCGAAAAACTTGAACGTTCGAGCACCGGCTACGGCTCTTTCGCCCCGTACGGAGGCGCCGGGCACGTGGGACAACGCCACCGAAGTGCCGGGTACGGCCGCGCTCAACGCGGGCGGCACTGCCGGAACCAACTCGATCTCGTGCAGTTCGGCCGGTAACTGCAGCGCCGGGGGCAGTTACTACGATGGTTCGGCGCTCTCACAGGCCTTCGTCGTGAATGAGACGAACGGTACGTGGGGTAACGCCGTCGAGGTTCCGGGAACCGCTGCCCTCAACGTTGGCGGTTCCGCGCAGGTGTTGTCGGTCTCGTGCAGTTCGGCCGGTAACTGTGGAGCAGGCGGCTCCTACACCGACAGTGCTGGTAACACTCAAGGTTTCGTGGTCAACGAAACGGGCGGCACGTGGGGCAACGCCAGCCAAGTCATCGATCCCTCCGCCATAGGATCAACGGCCGCGTTCGGCGTCGAGTCGATCTCCTGCACCGCCGCGGGAAATTGCAGCGCCGTCGGAGACGACATCATTTCGGGCAATGCCAGCGTGGGCTTCGCCGTCAGTGAGACCGGCGGCACGTGGAGTGACGCCAACGAGGTCACCATCACTTCCAGCTTTGGCGCCGGCGGGACTTCGCTGGACGTGATTGCGTGCACTTCGCCCGGCAACTGCAGCGCCGACGGCAACGGTATCTATCCTGACACCGCGCTCTCCGGAGGCTTGGCGTACATCCCGTTCGAAGCGGATGAAACGAACGGCACGTGGGGCAACCCAATTATTTTCCCGGGTCTCGCGACACTCAACGTGGGACTCAACGCCACAGCAGTCGCAATTTCGTGCACTTCGCCCGGCAACTGCAGCGCCGGCGGCAACTACTCGGACGGCAGCAGCAATTTTCAGGCGTTCGTCGCGAGTGAGACGAAGGGCACGTGGGGCACTGCGATTGAAGTACCGGGTACGAGCGCTCTGAACGCCGGCGGTGTCGCGGAGGTGTACGCAATCTCGTGTAGCTCGACTGGCAACTGCGCTGCGAGCGGTGTCTATTCGGACGGCACCAAGGTCTATCAAGATTTCGTGGTGAGTGAGACGAACGGCGCGTGGAATAACGCCGCGGAAATACCGGGCTCCTCTTCGCTCTTTGTCAACGGCACCGGCCCCAACCCAACTTCGATCTCGTGTAGCGCAGCGGGAAACTGCAGTGCCGCTGGCGTTTACTTTGACAGCGTGGGCCTAGCCCAAGCCTTCGTCGTCAATGAGAAGGATGGTACGTGGGGTGACGCCATCGAAGTCCCGGGCACCGGCGCCTTGAATACGGGTGGTGTCGGAGATACCTTGTCGATCTCCTGCAGCGCGGACAGTAGTTGCGGCGCAGGGGGCTTCTACTCGACCGGGTCAGGGATTTATGAGGCCTTCGTGACCGATATGGCACCCCTGTTCGACACCCAGGCCGCACTCCACGTGACGTCGACCCACGGCAAGGTCGGCACGGCCCTCAAGCTCGTGACCTCGGGCGGTTCGGGCACTGGTGGGCTGTCCTTCAGCGTGGTCAATGGATCCGCGAAGGGCTGTTCTGTCTCGGGCAACTCGCTTACGGCTACGAGTGCGGGAACCTGTTTGGTCACCGCCACCAAGGCCTCGGACGGTACGTACCTGGCCATCTCTTCGACGGCGCCCGTCGCGATGGCGTTACCAGCGCGACCAAAGACCTTGACCGTGCAATTCAACGCCAACAGCAGTGCGCTGACGCCCGCTTCGAGAAGTGCGCTCTCCACTCTTTCGAAGGAGCTCGTCAAGGGTGCCTCGATAACCGTTACGGGCTTCGCCAAAGGAAACGCGAAACTGGCGAAGAGTCGGGCTACTTCGGTGGCGAGTTACCTGTCCGGCAAAGACAAGACGCACGCGACGATAAGGACGATCACGGGTTCAGCGGCAAATGCGGTGACGGTAGCGACGACCAAGCAGTAACACGCACCGGATTCGTTTCGCAGACCACGCGACGTATCGAGATGGTCTTATAGGAAACCGACACGCGACAGCGGCCACATCCGAAAGAACGCCTTGCCGATGATGTCCGAACGCGGGACGGTGCCCCAGAATCGACTGTCACAAGAGTTGGCTCGATTGTCGCCCATCACGTAGTAGTTATTCGCGGGAACCTTCAACTTCTTGATCGCGGGGTTGAGATCGGGCCAGTACTTCCAGGGCTCCTTCAACGGCTTGCCGTTCACGTAGACGGTATTGCCTTTCGAAGTGATAATTTGACCCGGCAGACCGATGACCCGCTTCACTAAATCGCTGTAACTCCCGTCGTCGCAATGCTCGGTCGGCGGAGCTTTGAACACGATGATGTCACCGACGTTGATGGTGCCGAACCGGACGCTCAGTTTGTTGACCAATATTCGATCGCCGACGTGAAGTGTCGGCTCCATCGATCCCGACGGAATGAAGAACGTCTGGACCGCGTACATGCGAACGAGGAATGACGCCAGGACGGCGATGATCAGGATCACGCCCCACTCGATGACGACCCTTCGCTGCGGCCTATTCACTGATCGGTGTCCTTCGAGGATTGGTCGCCACCCGTGACGACGCGAGTGAACGCGAGGGGGGCCAAGGCGACATCATTCAAGGCTATCGATGAGCACAGCGTCGAAAAGCTGCACCCGGCTGCCGGCGTGTGTCGCATTACAAAAGGAACGCACTCGGCCGAGCGATCAGGCGTCTCGACTTTCCAGCATGGAGTTGCCGATGATCAACAATCCCAGCGCGTAGAGACAGAGAATCATCAATCCCACCCACGGTGAGAATGCTTGAAACAGTGCGCCCTTCGTGGTGATCATGTTCGCGCCAATTCGATCAGGCAAGAATCGGCGCACGTCCAACGAGATTTGATTGGGCAGCGCCTGCACGACAATCGGGAGTATCAAAAGCACACCGACGAACGCGCTGACCGCGCCGGCCGTGTGTCGAATTATCGTCCCCATGGCCAACGCAATGAGTCCCAGCACGCACACGTAGAGACCGCCTCCGAAGACCGCTCGAAGGGCGCCGGGGCTCGAGAGCGTTGCGTGTGTGGCCGGCGACGACAACAGGAATTGGCCAAGGAAGAAGGCAACGAATGAAGTGAACTCGGCGACAGCAAAGGCGAGCAGACCAAAAACGAAGACCTTGGCAGCGAACACTTTTGACCGTTTGGGAGCGGCCGAGAAAGTAGCGCGAATCGTTCCGGTGCTGTATTCGGCGCTGATGATCATCACACCGAGCACACCCACGGAGAATTGAGCGATGAAAAGTCCGATGAGGCTCGTCTGGGTCGGGTCGAAACCAATATGGTTGCCGGGTGCCAAGCTCGCCCAATGCGCTCGGGTGACCGCGGTGACGAGAGCCCCGATGCCAACGCCCAACAGGATCGTGACGCCAATCGTCCACATCGTTGAGCGAACGGTTCGAATCTTCGTCCACTCGGACTTCACGAGATCGAAGAAGCTGTAGTGACTTGACGGCACTGCCCTCGGCGTCGCTGCATCGGTGGTGGTGACGGAACTCACGATTTGGCTCCTGTCGAGTTCGTCGGGCCCGTAGATGTCGTCCCGTGAAATTCGATGCTGTCTTCGGTCAGTTCCATGAAGGCCTCTTCCAGGGAGGCCGATTGCGGCGCGAGTTCGTGCAAGACGACCGGTATCGTCGCCGCCAACTCACCGATAGCGACTTCGTTGGCTCCTCGAACCGAAAGTGAGCCGTCGTCTTCAAGGGCGACCACGGCCCCCTCGCTCTCGAGCGCCAACTTCAGCTTCGCGGCTTCGGGAGAACGCACTCGCACGAAGTTTTCCGTGCTCTGAGAGAGCAGTTCATCGATAGTGATCTGTGAGATCAGCTTCCCTTTCCCGATAATCACGACCTCGTCGGCGGTGAGGGCCATCTCGCTCATGAGGTGACTGGAGACGAACACGGTGCGCCCCTCGCGGGCCAGTCCCTTCAAAAGATTTCGGACCCAACGAATGCCGTCGGGGTCGAGACCGTTCACCGGCTCGTCGAAGAGCAGAATTTCCGGATCGCCCAACAGAGCGGCCGCGATGCCGAGCCGCTGACCCATACCCAATGAGAACTTCCCCGCTCGTTTGTTGGCGACGGACGTGAGTCCCACGACTTCGAGTAATTCATCGACACGGGCCATCGAGATGTCATTCGTTTGGGCGATCATTTTCAAGTGCGCTCGCGCACTGCGTCCCGGGTGGATGGCTTTGGCTTCGAGCAGCGCCCCGACCTCGCGCAGTGGCCACTGAAGATCCTTGAAGTGTTTGCCCTTGACGGTGACGTCGCCAGAGGTCGGCGCGTCCAGTCCCATGATCATTCGCATGGTGGTCGACTTTCCTGACCCGTTCGGTCCGAGGAAGCCCGTGACGAACCCCGGTCGAACCGTGAAGCTCAACTGCTCGACGGCGTGCTTCGGACCGTAGTGCTTCGTCAGTCCTTTGGCTTCGATCATCGACTATCTCCCGTCGGGGTCGCGACAACAACCACCACCACTAAACCTACGGCATAGGGGAATTGTTCAAATCGGTACGAACCCTCGGTTGGCGGTCGATGTGGAAACGGACCTAAGGGTTATCCCCCAGATAACCTGCACCTTCCTGAGACCGTCACGTCAGCGCAACTCTAGGAACCATTCATCGAGTTTCCGGCTTCTACGAATCGTCGAAGGGCGCTGAGGTAGCGACGCGTCACGGAGCGTTGCACCGCTCGACCGATTGGTCCCGACAGTCGAGCCAACGGGTCGACCGGTTTGGAGAAGGCGCGGACAATGAAATATGTCGAACCATCGCGCCGCTCGAGCGCGAAGCTCTCCTCACCGCTCTCGGGGTGACCGGGCAAGGTGCCGTAGGAGAAACCGAAGGTATCGGTTTCCTTGAAGACGGCCACGATTCGACACGGCGCCGCCATCTGCATCGGTCCGATCGACGTCACCGCAATGACCGATGCCCCCTGCGCCACGGGTTCCTTGGGGTAGACCCGGAGTCCCGCGCCTTCGTGAGCGACCCACGTCCGAAGACCGGTCGCGGCCAATTCAAAGGCGTCGGCGTCGCCGATTCGTTCCTCCATTCGCACGTGGTGATAGCCCTTCGGGAGAACGTCAACGCGTGAGGCACCAATCTCTTTGTACGTGGGCGAAGCGAATCGAGCCTTCGCGAGCAGCGCCTCCAATTGAGTCGGATTCAGTGGGCGTAGCGAAAGCATCCCTACGTGCTATCAGAACGCTTCGGTGAGAGCCGAACTCGTGTCGGTAACGACGAAGCCAACGCTCGCCCATACGCCAAATGAATTCTCGATATCGATTGGCGAGATGTGCCGGTGTTGCCCGACGACGAGCGCGGTCACTCGAGCCATCAACTATCAGGAGCCCCTCGCAACACTGCCTAAGATTGGAAAAGCCTTCGAAAGTGGGCCGGCAACAAGGAGAGTGCGTGGCCGCTGTGGAAAATTCGACAAAAGTTGTCCTGGGTGGCACCCGCGGTGGACCCGAAGTCCCGACGCTCCGACAAGACCGATGGCGGATCCAACCGATGGTCACGGCGGGGATTCTTACCTCGTTCATCATTTACTCGACATGGGCCGCGTTCCAGAATCGCTACTACTACGTCGGTGCCAGCTTCGGTCGAGATCTCATCAGTCCGTTCTATTCACCTTGCATCGGCGGCGTGTGCGTTCCGGGAGCGAAGGCCGGATTCGCCCTCAATTGGTTCCGTCTCTCGCCGGCGCTGTTGATCCTGATCTTCCCGTTGGGCTTCCGTTTCACGTGTTACTACTACCGACGCAGTTACTACCGAGCGTTCTGGTTTTCACCGCCAGCCTGTGCCGTCGCCGACGCCCACGGCAAGTACAGCGGTGAGACACGGTTCCCGTTAGTGATGCAGAACCTGCACCGCTACTTCTTCTACGCCGGTCTCGTCTTCAACACCCTTCTGACGATCGACGCGGTCGAGGCCTTTCGCGAACCGGGAATCGGCTGGGGCGTGAGCGTCGGCACCGTGGTGTTGTGCGTGAACGCGGTGCTGCTCTGGATGTACTCACTCAGTTGCCACGCCTGTCGCCACCTCCTCGGCGGTCACGTCAAGAGCTTCAAGGCTCACCCCATTCGGTACCGATTCTGGAAGTTCCTGACGCCGCTTAACGCGAAGCACATGAACCTCGCGTGGGCGTCCCTCCTCTTCGTCGGCTTCGCTGACATCTACGTGCGCCTGGTGGCTTCCGGCGCCATCACCGACTACAAGATTTTCTAGAAGGACGACGAGTGACCGACTCCCCCTACGAACACCACGCCTACGACGTACTCATCATCGGCGCCGGCGGCGCCGGACTCCGGGCCGCGATCGAAGCGCAGCAGCGCGGTCTCAAGGTCGGCATCATTACCAAGTCGCTGCTCGGCAAGGCCCACACCGTCATGGCCGAGGGCGGCATCGCGGCCGCCATGGGCAACATCCACGAAGAGGACAACTGGATGGTGCACTTTCGTGACACCATGCGCGGCGGCAAATACCTCAACAACAATCGCATGGCCGAGTTGCACGCCAAGGAGTCACCGGACCGAGTCTGGGAACTCGAGCAGTGGGGGGCGCTCTTCGACCGGACCAAGGACGGCAAGATCTTGCAGCGCGACTTCGGTGGTCACCGCTACGCGCGACTGGCCCACGTCGGCGACCGCACCGGTCTGGAGCTGATCCGCACGCTCCAACAAAAAGTCGTCTCGATGGGCACCGACGTCTTCATGGAATGCAAAGTCCTGAAACTGGTCCACGACGACGAGGGTCGGATCGCCGGGTGCGTCGCTTACTGGCGCGCCACCGGTGAGTTCGTCACCTTCGAGGCCAAGGCGGTCATCATCGCGACCGGGGGCGTCGGCAGGTCCTGGAAGTTCACGTCGAACTCGTGGGAGGGTACTGGCGACGGTCACGCCATGGCCCTGTGGGCCGGCGCGAAGTTGATCGACATGGAGTGCATCCAGTTCCACCCGACCGGCATGGTCTGGCCGCTCAGCGTGCGCGGGCTGCTCGTGACCGAGGGCGTCCGCGGCGACGGAGGGGTGTTGCTCAACTCCGAGGGAAAGCGCTTCATGTTCAACTACGTGCCCGAGATGTTCCGCGCCGAGACCGCCGACACGGAAGAAGAAGGCGACAAGTGGTACGACGACCACTCCGCCGGCCGTCGCCCGGCCGAACTGCTGCCCCGTGACGAAGTGGCGCGCGCGATCAACACCGAAGTGAAGGCCGGACGCGGCACCCCCCACGGCGGGGTCTACCTCGATATCGCCTCGCGACGGACACCGGAGTTCATCCGTCGCCGTCTGCCGTCGATGTACCACCAGTTCATGGAGCTGGCCGGCGTCGACATCACCAAAGAGCCCATGGAGATCGGCCCGACCTGTCACTACATCATGGGTGGCGTCCAGGTTGTCGCCGACACCGCGGCCACGGCCGTCGCGGGTCTCTTCGCGGCCGGCGAAGCGGCCGGCGGCCTGCACGGCGCGAATCGCCTCGGCGGCAATTCGTTGAGCGACCTCGTGGTCTTCGGACGTCGCGCCGGCGTGGGAGCCGCGGAGTACATCGAAGCCGGTGACGTCGCTACGTCGTTCAACATGGAAGAGGCCGAGGCGGCCGTGAAAGAAGCACTCGACCCCTTCGACCGAGATGAAGGTGAGAACCCGTACACCATCCAACACGATCTCCAAGAGATGATGCAGGAGCTCGTCGGCATCATCCGCAACGGACCGGAGCTCGAAGAGGCTAAGGGCAAGCTCGAGGTGTTCGCCGAGCGCGTGAAGAACATCGCCGTCAAGGGTGGGCGCGCCTACAACCCCGGTTGGAACCTGGCCACCGACCTGCCCTCGATGCTCACCGTCTCTCGTTCGACGGCCCTCGCCGCGAGCCTGCGCAAGGAGTCACGCGGTGGGCACACCCGGGAGGACTTCCCGAACCCCGACCCCGAGTTCGCGAAGTTCAACTTCGCGATCTCGAACGACGGCGGCAACTGGGACAGCCCGATCTCGGCGGCCGAGTCGCCGTTACTGCCGATACCGGACGAACTGAAGGCGCTACTCGAGGAGGCGTACTAATGGCCGACGTGACCATGCGAATCTGGCGCGGCGACGCCACGGGCGGCGACTTCGAGAACTACACGATCGCCTTGAACGAGGGTGAAGTCGTTCTCGACATCATTCACCGCATTCAGGCGACCGACGCCCCGGACCTCGCCTGTCGATGGAACTGCAAGGCCGGCAAGTGCGGATCGTGCTCGGCCGAGATCAACGGCAAGCCGCGTCTCATGTGCATGACCCGCATGGACCAATTGCCCGAGGGCCCGGTGACCGTGACGCCCATGAAGGCCTTTCCCATAATCCGTGACCTCGTGACCGACGTCTCGTTCAACTTCGAGATGGCCAAGCGGGTGCCGGCGCTGCTCCCGCCGCCGATGCCCGAGGGCGGCTATCGCATGTTCCAACAGGACGTCGAGCGCGGGCAGGAGTTCCGCAAGTGCATCGAGTGCTTCTTATGCCAAGACGTCTGTCACGTCATTCGCGACCACGAAGAGAACAAGAAGAACTACGCCGGACCGCGATTCTTCATCCGCTACGCCGAGCTGGAAATGCACCCCCTCGACACCAACGACCGCCGTGAATTGCTGAAAGAGGAGATGGGACTGGGCTACTGCAACATCACCAAGTGCTGCACCGAGGTCTGTCCCGAACACATTCACATCACCGACAACGCGATCATCCCGTTGAAAGAGCGCGTCGTCGACGCCGATTACGACCCGGTCGCGTGGCTCGGTCGAAAGATTCGCCGACGCACCAAGAAGACGGCCGCCGAGGCGTCCGTGCAGCCCGCTCCGTAGTTCGTGACGGACTTTCTCTCGACCGAGTGGTTCCGAGAGCTCAACGAAACTCTGGAGAACGCCGAACCGGTGCCGATCGAGAACGGCGCGCCGACGGTGCGCGTCGTGATCGAGTTCCCCGACGCACCGAAGATCGGACCGCACGCCATCACCTTCACCATCGGTACCGAGGGCGCGCGCGTCGATTCGGGTGACCACCTGGCGGCCGACGCCATCGTGCGACTCTCCTTCGCCGACGCGTCCGCGCTGACCGGCGGCGACATCGACAGCGCGTCGGCCCTACGCGACGGTCGCGTCAAGGTGCGCGGTGACATTAACGCGATCGTCCCGCTGCTCAGCTGGCTGCAACGAGCCCACCCGAGCGCCCGGTAAATTCACGCGATGGAACTACCTCTGGTAGAAAACGATCTGGCCGAGCCCGGTGTTCTCGAGGCCCACATGCTCCATCGTCACGGGGCACAGATCCCCCCGGTCGCCGTGCTGTGCTTCTTCAACGAACTCCTCGAACAACTCGCCGACGAAGGCGTCCTCGAGACCAAGTACGTCTTGCGCAGTGAGATCGGTCGCAATCCGGTGTACGAATTCCTCTCCGACGAAGGTCCCGTCTCGGTGATGCATCCCGGGGTCGGTGCGCCCTTGGCCGCCGGATTCGTCGAGGAGATCGCGTCGCTCGGCGTCACGACGCTCGTCGCCTGCGGCGGCGGCGGCGCTCTCGTCGAACTCGACCTCGGTCACGTGATGGTCGTGGCGTCGGCCCTGCGTGACGAAGGCACGAGCTTTCACTACGCCGCACCGAGTCGGGTCATCGACGCCGATCCCCTCGGTGTTCGAGTACTGGGCGAGGTGCTGGACGAGCACCAGATCGAGCACTTCATCGGGCGCACCTGGACGACCGACGCCTTCTTTCGTGAGACGCGCTCGCGGGTCAATCGAAGAATCGACGAGCACTGCTCCGTCGTCGACATGGAGTCGTCGGCCTTCATTGCGGTCGCGAAGTACCGAGGTCTGCGCTTCGCCCAACTGCTCTACGCCGGCGACTCGCTCGCGGGCGAGGAGTGGGACAGTCGTTCGTGGTCGGGCGCGCGCACGGTGCGCGAACAACTCTTTCGGGTGAGCGCGGTGGCGGCGCGGCGACTGCACGTCGCCGACGTGGTGTAGGCGTCGCAACGGTTCTCGGTGGGACTCGCTGAATCCACGGGCCGGCGTATCCGGCGCACCACATGACTCGTAGCAATAGACAACGAACGTGACCATCGCACGCTGTGGTATCAGTTTCCGTCGGCGCCGCCGAGATTAACCTTGGCCGCATGACGAACTGGGGTTGCTGATGCACGGTTTCGATTCGTTCCTCCATCACATTTTGTCTTGGACCGGCACCTTCAACGAATCCGGCGGGTGGTACGGATTCTGGTCCGGCTTCGCGGGCGGCTTTGGAATCCTGACCATCATGTTGATCGGGTATCGCAAGATCAACTGTCACACGCAACGGTGTTGGCGCATTGGTCATCACGAACTGACCGTCAAGCACTCGCCGACCGACCCCGGGACGACGTACCGCGTCTGTCGGCACTGCCACCCCGAGATTCAGGGCAAGCGATTTACCCGAGAAGAACTACACAAGATGCACAACGATCACGTTGAGGAGAACGCGCAATGACTTGGTGGGATCGATGGGTCTGGCCGGCCGGAGGGTCGGGGGGCATCCCCGGTGACATCGTGGCCACCCTGATTTGGGTGATTCTCGCGGCGATCATCACCGTCATTGCGTGGCCGCCTCTTCGCCGACTTTTATGGAAAGCCCTCGGGTTGCACGCCCTGCACGCGAAGCTCGACCACATCATCCTTGAGCACCCCAACATTGCGAACGAGATTCCCGGCCTCGAAGCAGAGTTCCAGCCCAAGCGTCAGCCGTTGGCGGACGGGACACCGCCGGCCCCGACACCATCGCAACCAACCGAATCGAACCCGCCCAGTTGATCTCAAGACGGCGCCGCACCGAGAAGACTTTTGCTTGCAGAACCATGTGAACGACGAAGGTCTCCAAGCGTGAAGTTGGACCAGAGACGATTAGATCTGACCGATGCAGTAGTCATGGCGAATTAAGAACGCCTTCAGGCTCGTGAGATACGAACCGTGATTGAAGGTCTCCTGGCGATACAACGCATCACTCAGTTCGCCGGTTTTTGTGAGGTGCTCGATCGTGGACCACGCCGTGGCTCCTCGGCCGAGCGCGCATTCGTCGGCGACCCAGGCCGGCAGAATTCCGAAGGACCCGGCGCCGTTCTGAACGGCGGCCTTCTGAGCGCTCTTCCATAGACTCCGAGCATCGGCGGTGACGAGTGACGGATGCTGCAACGTTACGTCGTCCAGCCCATTCGGTCCGACGGCATCGAGCACGATCGGCTGTGCCGAACAGGCGTAGCAAGCGAAAGCGTATGAAAACTGGTCATCCCCGGTTCGGAGCAACACCTGTTTGCCCACAACCATCGGAATGAAACCCTGATTCTCATCAAACGCGAGATGATCCTTGTAGTTAGTGGGACTCATGTCCACGACTTTGACGTAGTGATGGTCTGATTGGTTGAAGAGATAGAGAACGGGCGCCTCGCAACAATGCGCTCCCCCACTAAACCCCTCGATCATCACGCCGGGATAGCGCTCGGGTTGAAAGGCGATGACGCACATCGCGTTGATCACGGTGCCATGCGGATTGTCCGGACGAGGCAGGACCCAACTCTTACCGTTACCCGACATCGTGAGCGTGCCTCTGAACGGCATGCCCAAAATGACACCGTTGGCGACCGCGCTCTCCGGAATCGACGCGTGAAACGTCGCGGTGAAATCTCCGTACTGCGTCGTCATGGTTCCGCTGGCGCCGATATCCAATAGTGGAATCAGCGAAACGGGGACGCATTTGTAGCTCGCGTTAAGGACGCGAAGGGGTGGACTGGACGAAAACGAAACGCCAACCAGAATCGCCGCAATCACTGCCACCACGCCGAGGGCAACGGTCGCCACTTTCAGTGCGAACGGCCACTTCGGCGACGGTTTCTCGATGATCACCACGTCTCCAGTCAGTCAGCCCGGACCGATGCTACTTACGGAGTCCTGGGAAACGTGTTCGTTTCTAAATCAATCCGAGGGACGTGACCTCGTCGCGTTCCGAGAGCAGCTCGTCGGTCGTGATCTTGATTCGACCTTTCGCAAAGTCGTCGGAGTGGAAACTCTCCTTCACCTTCCACGAACCCTTTCCGTCCGACGTGACCGGAAATCCGAAGGTGAGTTCTTCCGGAACGCCGTACTCACCGTGGCTCGTGACCGCGACCGACGCGCAGTCGTCACTGGCCGTGGCACTCATCAGACTCGCGACCGTATCAATAGCGGCGTTCGCGGCACTGGCGGCGGAGCTGAGACCGCGCGCCTCGATGACCGCGGCGCCGCGCTTTTGCACCGTCGTGATGAACTCTCCTTGCAGCCAGTCCACGTCACTGATCGCGTCGGTGGCCTTCTTGCCGTTGATCGTGGCGTTCGCGAAGTCGGGGAACTGGGTCGCGGAGTGATTGCCCCAGATGGCGACGTTCTTGACGTCCTTGACCGGAACACCTGCCTTCTTCGCCAACTGGGTCTCCGCCCGGTTCTGGTCAAGTCGCGTCATCGCGAACCATCGATCGTCGGGCACGTCCGCGGCGTTGGATCGAGCGATGAGACAGTTCGTGTTGCAGGGATTGCCGACGACGAGGATTCGCACGTCGCTCGCGGCGTTCTTCGAGATGGCCTCACCCTGCGGTTTGAAGATGCCGCCGTTCACCTTCAACAGGTCGCCGCGCTCCATGCCGGCCTTGCGCGGTATCGAGCCGACGAGCAACGCCCAGTTCGTGTTGGTGAAGGCGTGATCGAGATCACTGGTCGCTTCGATACCGGCGAGCAACGGGAAGGCGCAATCGTCGAGCTCCATGACGACGCCCTCGAGCGACTTCATGGCCGGTTCGATCTCCAACAGTCGCAGGACGATCGGCGTGTCGGGACCGAGTAGTTGACCCGACGCGATGCGAAAGAGCAGCGCGTAGCCAATCTGACCGGCGGCGCCGGTCACGGTGACATGGACGGGGGTGGTCATGATTGCTCCAGTTCCGTTAGAGACGATCGGCGATGGCGGCGCCGAACTCCGAGCACTTCACCTCGGTGGCGCCTTCCATCAGTCGCGCGAAGTCGTAAGTGACGATCTTCTCCGAGATCGTCGCCTCCATCGCGCGAACGATGTCGTTGGCGGCGTCGGTCCAACCGAGGTGTTCGAACATCAACACTCCCGACAGCAGCACCGAACCGGGATTGACCTTGTCCATGCCGGCGTACTTCGGCGCCGTGCCGTGGGTCGCTTCGAAGATCCCGTGGCCGGTCATGTAGTTGATGTTCGCTCCCGGCGCGATGCCGATGCCCCCGACTTGGGCCGCGAGGGCGTCCGACAGGTAGTCGCCGTTGAGGTTCATCGTCGCGATGACGTCGAACTCCGAGGGGCGAAGTAGCGACTGCTGGAAGACGATGTCGGCGATGACGTCCTTCACCAGCAGCTTCGAACCGGGCTTGCCGTTGCAATCCTCCCAGCTGACCGCGACGTCATCGAACTCGTCCTTAACCAGCTGATAGCCCCACTTCATGAACGCGCCTTCGGTGTATTTTTGGATGTTGCCCTTGTGCACCAAGGTGACCGACTCGCGCTGGTGCTTCAAGGCGTAGACGAGGGCGGCGCGAATCAGTCGCTCCGAGCCCTCCTTCGATATCGGCTTCACGCCGAGGGCGCTCATTTCACGAATCTGCCAGCCGAAGTTCTCTTTCAAAAAGCTGCGCAACTTCTCGGCCCCGGGCGAACCAGCCTCCACCTCGAGACCGGCGTAAACGTCCTCGGTGTTCTCGCGAAAGATGACCATGTCGACCAGTTCGGGGTGCTTCACCGGTGAGGGTACGCCCTGAAACCAGCGCACCGGACGCAGGCAGACATACAGGTCCAAGATCTGGCGGAGCGCCACGTTGAGCGAGCGAAAGCCCTCACCGATTGGCGTGGTCAGCGGCCCTTTGATGCCAATCAGGTACTCGCGAAAATCAGCGACGGTCTGCTCGGGTAGCCACTCGCCGGTCTCGTCGAAGGCCTTCTGGCCGGCCAGGACTTCTTTCCATTCGATGGTCTTGCCGTGCTTCTTCGCGGCGGCGTCCAGGACGAGCTTGGACGCCGGCCAGATGTCGACGCCGATTCCGTCGCCTTCGATGAACGGGATGATGGGGTTGTCCGAGACGTTGAGTTCGCCGTCGGCGTTTTGTGTGATTTTGTCTGCCATAAGGCCATCCTACGGCGATTCTCGAGGTCCCTTTTTTGGAGAAGTCGCGCGGGGACCGGATTGAAAACTATTTAAACAAAGCGTGATAGATCTCGCTCGCGGCGGTCGAACGATTGAGCGTGTAGAAGTGCAATCCGGGCGCGCGTTCGTCCAACAACTCCTGACAGAGCGCAATCGCGGCTCGGATGCCCTCGGCGCGCACCTCTCGGGGACCGCCGCGGCGCTCCGCGGCGACGAGTCGCTCAACGAGGGCGAGGGGCACGGCCCCACCCATCATTTTCATGCGCTCGATGCCGGTGATTGTGGTGACCGGCATGATGCCCGGCAAGACGGGCTTGGTGACACCGAGTTCGGCGAGTTCGCCAACGAGTCGTGTCCACTCATCCACTTCAAAGAAGAACTGGGTCACGGCGAAGTCAGCGAGCGCGAGCTTCTCGGCCAAGAATCGTCGATCCGAGGACCGGTCCGGCGATCGTGGATGGCCGTCCGGGTGAGCCGCGACGCCTACCGAGAAGTCGCCGATCTCGCGCGCCAACGCAATGAGGTCGATGGCGTGCTCGAACTCGGAGTTCGCCGCCGAAGGATCATCCGGAATGTCGCCGCCGAGCGCCATGATGTTCTGCACGCCGGCCTCGGCGTAGTTCTTCAGGAGGTCGAGCATCTCGGCGCGGGTGTGGCCGACGCAGATGACGTGCGCCATGGCGGTCACGTAACCGTCGTGCTCGATCTGCGTGACGAGATCGTAGGTGCGCTGCCGGGACTCGCGTCCCCCGCGGTAGGTCACCGAGACGAACGACGGTTGCAGCGGTTGGATGTCCTCGAGCGAGGCCGCGAGGATGGCGCTCTCCTCGTCTGATTTCGGAGGAAAGAATTCAAATGATCGGGTGGGGCCAGCTGCGAGCAGCTCGTCGATGCGCACCGAGTTAGGTCGCCCGTCCGAAGTCGTCCTCGAGACGCACGATGTCGTCCTCGCCGAAGTAACTCCCGTGCTGGACCTCGATGAAGACCACCGGCACCGTGCCGTCGTTCTCGCAGCGGTGCGCCTGACCGATGGCGATGTCGATGCTCGATCCAGGACCGAGATCGTGCTCGACACCGTCGAGGATAACGGTCGCCTGACCGCTCACGATGAACCAATGCTCGGCGCGCTTGTCGTGGAACTGATAGCTCAAGCGCTTGCCGGGAGTGACGACGATGCGCTTCACCTTGTGGTCGAACATCTCGTCGTCGAGCACCGTGTAGCTGCCCCACGGCCGCTCGCTGTACTCGCGGCCCTTATCGTCAGTCGTCTCTTCGTTCATCGCACCTTCTCCGCTGCTAGGACGGCGTTGCGTAACAGCATGGCACGCGTCATGGGACCGACGCCACCGAGCCGGGGCGTTATCCAGGCAACCTTCTCAGCCACGTCGTCGGCGATGTCGCTCAAGAGTTTCTTTCCCGCGAACGACGTCCCCGCGCCCACGACCGCCGAGCCGGACTTCACCATGTCGGCGGTGACGATGCCCGGTACTCCAGCCGCCGACACGATCACGTCCGCGGTCAGCGTCAACGCGGCCATGTCCTCGACCCCGGTGTGCACGACGGTCACGGCGGCGTTGCAGTTCGGTCGTCGCATCGCCATCAACAGTGCCAGTGGTCGTCCGATCGTGAGTCCGCGCCCGATGATGACGACGTGCTTGCCTTCGACCGGTACCCGGTACTCCGCCAGCAACTCCACGATGCCGGCCGGCGTGCAGGGCAACGGGCCGGGAACGCCCATCACGAGGCGTCCGAGATTCGTCGGGTGCAGTCCGTCGACGTCCTTGGCGGGATTAACTCGAAAGAGGACCTGTTCCTCATCGATGCCGTCGGGCAACGGCAGCTGCACGAGGATCGAATGGACGTCGGGGTTGGCGTTGAACGCATCCACCACCGCCTCGATCTCGGCCTGCGTCGCGCTCGCGGGCAGGTGCACGTCGAAAGACTGCACGCCGATCTCCTTGCACTCCTCGACCTTCATCTCGACGTAGCGCACGCTCGAAGGGTTGTCGCCGACGAGCAACGTCCCGAGACCCGGGGTTCGTCCATTAGCCGTCAATCGGGCCGCGCGTTCGGCGAGCTCCATCTTGATTCGCTGGGCCACGCGTTCACCGTCAAGTAGTTGGGCCGTCATAACTCTCCTAATGGCGAAAGTGACGCTCGCTGGTGAGCATCATTACGATCGTCGCGGCGTTCGCCGCGTCGATGACCTCCTGGTCGCGCACCGAACCGCCCGGTTGCACGACCGAGGTGACGCCGGCACTCGTCAAGGACTCGAGTCCGTCGGCAAAGGGAAAGAAGGCGTCCGACGCCGCGGCCGCGCCGCGCGCGAAGTCACCGGCCTTGGTGGTGGCGATGCCCGCCGCCACGACACGCGACTGTTGTCCGGCCCCGATGCCGACGGCGACGCCGTCGCGGGCGATCACGATGGCGTTGGACGTCGTTCGGGCGCACACGCGCCACGCAATGGCGAGGTCCTGCAGCTGCTGCTCGGTCGGTGTGGCGATCGTTACGCATTTCCAATCGGCGACCGGCACAAGCAGTTCGTCGGCGTTCTGCACCAGCGCCGTATCACCGAAGGTTCGGACCGAGAGTCCGAGAGGTTCGGGTGACGGCGCGCTGAGCAGTCGCGTGGCCTTTCGGCGTTTCACGAGAATGTCGATCGCGTCGGGATCGATTGACGAGGCGATGATGACGTCGGCCTGCGGACCTTCGGCAATGAGCGACGCCAGCGCCCGGTCGAGTTGGCCGCCCACGGCGATGATCCCACCGAAGGCGCTCTGGGCGTCGGCGTCGAGCGCCTTTTGGAACGCGTCGGTGAACGTGGAGCCGACGGCCGCGCCCGACGCGTTGGCGTGCTTGATTATCGCCACGGCGCACGTGCCCGGAATATCGGACGCAAGCTCGTGCACCAATCGCCACGCCGCGTCGGCGTCGAAGAGGTTCAGGTACGACAGCGCCGAACCGGCGTGTTGGGTGACGCCGTCCCACCACGGCGTCGTACCGGCGAGGCGGTAGCGCGCGCCGATCTGGTGGGGATTCTCGCCGTAACGAACGGCGGCGGCGCGCTCGAGCGTGAGGTGCAACGTCGAAGGGACCACGCGCTCGACGTGGGACGACTCTGCGCTGACATCGAACCACGCGACGATCTGCGCGTCGTAGGCCGCGGTGTACGCGAAGGCCGCGCGCGCCAACGCGTGACGCGTCGCGTCCGACAGGGTCCCAGTCGTCACGATCTCTTCGAGGACCGCGTCGTACTGACTCGGGCTGGTGAGCACGCCGACGTGCTCGTGGTTCTTTGCCGCGGCTCGCACCATCGAAGGCCCGCCAATGTCGATCAGTTCGATCGACGGATCCGACGAGAACGGATAGAGGTTGCTCACCACCAGATCGATCGCCGTGATGTCGTGCTCTTTGAGCGCCGCAAGGTGCTCGGGCTTGGAGCGGTCGGCGAGGATGCCGGCGTGCAGTCGTGGGTGCAAGGTCTTGACGCGGCCATCGAGCATCTCGGGGAATCCCGTGACATCGGCGACCTCGAGGTGCGCGATGCCCGCGTCGCTCAACGCCGCGGCCGTGCCACCGGAGGCGACCAGCTCGACACCGTGCGCGGCCAGTCCCGCGGCGAGTTCGACGAGCCCGGTTTTGTCCCAGACGCTTAGTAACGCCCTCATCTATTCCTCCAGCGTTCCCGCGACCGACGAAGGCTCACGGCCTTCGCGCATTGCCGCCATCACCCTACCGACCACCAGCGGATACAGCTCGCGCTCGACCAGTTTGATGCGCTCGTGCAGCGTCTCTTCGGTGTCGTCGGGCTCGATTGGAACGCGACGTTGGGCGAGGATGGGACCGTCATCGAGCGCCTCGGTCGCGATGTGCACCGTGCACCCGGTTTCACAGACGCCCGAGGTCAATGCCTGGGCGACGGCGTGCCAGCCCTTGAAGACCGGCAGCAAGCTCGGGTGAGTGTTGAGGACCCGTCCGGGATAGGCGACGTGGAAGCTCCCGGTCACGATCGTGCCGAAACCGGCCATCGCCACCAGATCAATGTCGCGACTGCGCAACGCTACCGTGAGCTCTTCGGTGAATCCCTCGCGGTCAAAGGTGGGAGCGAAGCCACCGAACTGCTCGCGCGACACGAGCAGCGTCTCGATGCCGGCGCCGAAGGCGACGTCGAGACCGCGACAGCGCCGGTCTGCCGCGACCAGCGCCACTTCGAGACCCGCGCGCACCATCGCTTCGAGGATGGTGCCCGAACCGGACACCAGCACGCAGAGTCGAACGTCGTCCAACTTCTAGAGCGCCTTGACGATCTCGCCCATTTTCTGGCCGGCCTCGGTCGGGTTCAAACAGACGTGCACGCCGGCCGCGGCCAGCGCGTCCATCTTCGCCTGCGCGGTGCCCTTGGAACCCGAGATGATGGCGCCGGCGTGTCCCATCTTCCTTCCCGCAGGTGCAGTGACGCCGGCGATGTAGGAGACGACGGGCTTGGTCATGTTGGCCTTGATCCACTCGGCGGCGCGCTCCTCTTCCGATCCGCCGATCTCCCCGATCATCATCACGGCCAGCGTCTCGGGGTCGGCTTGGAAGGCGGCGAGACAGTCAATAAAATTCGTCCCCGGCACCGGGTCGCCGCCGATGCCGACGCAGGTCGTCTGACCGATGCCTTGCTGACTCAGTTCATACAGCGCCTGGTAGGTGAGGGTTCCCGAGCGCGACACGATGCCGACCGGACCACCGGCCAGAGCGATGTCCCCCGAGGTGATGCCGATGTTGCATTTACCGGGGCTGATGATGCCCGGGCAGTTGGGACCGAGCAGGCGCACGCCGGGAAACTCTTCGACCAATCGGTTGTAAGTGATCGCCTCGTCCTGGGCCGGAATGCCTTCGGTGATGCAGACGATGAAGGTAATCCCGCCCTCGGCCGCCTCGATGATCGCCGCGGAGGCGAACTTCGGCGGCACGACGACGAAGGACGCGGTGGCGCCGGTCGCGGCGACGGCCTCTTTCACCGTATTGAACACCGGGATGCCGTCGACGTCGCTCCCGCCCTTGCCGGGCGTCACGCCGCCGACCACTTTGGTGCCGTAGTCGCGGTTACGCAGTCCGTGGAATCGGCCCTGGCCTCCGGTCAGTCCCTGGACGATCACCTTGGTGTTCTCATCAACGAAAATGCTCATGTCTTTTCCTTTAGGCGTTCGCGAGGGACACGACTCGGCGAGCGGCGTCCAACATCGTGGGTTCGGTGATCAGTGAATCGTTCAGGTGCGGCGCGAGGATCGCGCGCCCCTCCAAGGCGTTCGTCCCGTCAAGTCGCAGCACGATGGGCGTCGATATATCGACCCGCGACAATGCCTCCAAGACGCCGTTCGCCACCTCGTCGACGCGAGTGATGCCGCCGAAGATATTGACGAAGATCGCCTTCACCTTGGGGTCGGTGTTGATCACTTCGAGCGCCGAAGCCATCACGTCGGCGTTGGCGCCGCCGCCGATGTCCAAAAAGTTGGCCGCCGTGCCCCCGACCTGGTTGACGACGTCCAAGGTCGACATCGCCAGGCCGGCGCCGTTGGCGATGATGCCGACCGTGCCGTCCAGGCCGATGTAATTAAGGCCCTTCTCCTTGGCCAACTTCTCTCGAGGATCCTCGAACTCGTCGGCCCGGAATTCCTCCCACTCCGGATGACGGAACGAGGCGTTCTCGTCCAGGGTCACCTTGGCGTCGAGCGCGTGGACCTTATTGTCCGGGGTGAGAATCAGCGGGTTGATCTCGGCGAGGTCGCAGTCACCCTTGGTGTAGCACTCGTAGAGATGTACCAGCAGCTCGGCGGCCTGCTCGCGCGCCGCCTCATCCAGTTCGGCGTCGTTCACCCAGCGTCGAGCCGTCTCTACATCCAGTCCCCGTACCGGGTCGATGGCGAGAAAGGCGATGGCGTCGGGATTCTCCTCGGCGACCACTTCGATCTCGACGCCCCCTTGGGCGCTCAGCATGCCCAGGTGCGTCTTGTTCTGGCGGTCCAGCGTGAACGACGCGTAGTACTCCTTGGCGATGTCGCTCGAGCGCTCGACCCAGAGTCGGTGCACGACGTGACCTTTTATATCGAGTCCGAGAATGTTGCCGGCGTGCAGTCGCACCTCGTTAACGTCGTGGGCCAGCTTCACGCCCCCGGCCTTGCCGCGGCCGCCGACTTTCACCTGGGCCTTCACCACCACGGGATAGCCCACGCGTTCGGCCACCTCGACGGCCTGGTCGACGGTGTCGGCGATGTCACCGGGCGACACGGCGATGCCGTAGCGCGCGAAGTACTGCTTGCCCTGGTATTCGAACAGATCCATCAACTTCTACTTTCAACTAGAGGACTGTCGGATGACAATCACATCGATTCAGTGCAGGTGCTCTCGGGCGTCCAGCGTCGACTCGAGCCACGAGCCGATTTCGGCGAGCGACGCGCCCGGCGTGAAGACTCGCGCGACCCCGAGCGCCTCGAGTCCGGCGATGTCGTCGTCGGGGATGATCCCGCCGACCAACAACAACACGTCCTCACGGCCCTCGGACTTCAACAGATCGATCACTCGCGGGACCAGCACGAGGTGGGCCCCGGAGAGTAGCGAGAGCCCCAAGGCGTCGGCGTCTTCTTGAATGACCGCCTGGACGATCTGCTCGGGCGTTTGGTGCAGCCCGGTGTAGACGACTTCGAAACCGGCGTCGCGGAGTGTTCGCGCGATGACTTTGGCGCCGCGGTCGTGCCCATCGAGTCCGGGCTTGGCGACGACGACTCGGTACGTGCGATTCATGGAAAGCCCATCTTATTGAACAATCGACGAGCCCTTTTCGAGGTGATTGCGTCCTCCGCCCGATAAAACTCGTACTAGTAGCGTCGAAGATTGAGGGGTCGATTCTGTTCGGCGTCTCTCACTGATTGGAATCAGCACCCATGGAAAACAGTTTCGGACAGCCCCAGAGCGTCGTCGTTCTCGGCGGCAGTTCCGACATCGCCCGGGCGCTCACCAAGCGGCTCTGTGCGGCGCGCGCCCACACGGTCGTCTTGTGTGGTCGCAACCAGAAACTCCTCGATGAAGCGGCCGAGGAGGCGAAGGACTACGGCGCCACTACGACCGACACCGTGAAATTCGACGCCAAAGATGTAACCAAGGCCGCTCGCGTCGTCGCAGAAGCCTTCGAGAAAGTCGGGGGCGACGTCGATCTAGTCGTGGTCGCCGTGGGACTGCTCGGCGACCAGTTCGCCCAGGAGAATGACGCCGCCGCCGCGGCGAAGGTGGCGCTCGTGAACTTCGCCTGGCCCGTCGCGGCGCTGGCCGAAGTCCGCCGTCGTTTAGTCGATCAGGGCCACGGACGGATCCTGGTGATGTCCTCGGTCGCCGCGATCCGTATTCGTCGCAACGCCTACCTCTACGGCGGAGCGAAGGCCGGCCTCGACCGGCTTTGCGACGGGCTGGCCGACTCCTTGGACGGGACCGGCGTCACGCTGCAACTGCTTCGCTCCGGCGTCGTGCGCACCCGCATGACCAAGGGCCAGGCGCCGGTTCCCTTCACGACCGGTCCCGAAGAGGTCGCGGGCTACGTGATGAAGGGTCTGGCCACCAACGACCGGGTGATCTGGAGTCCGCCGATCATGCGCTACGCCTTCGCCATGCTGCGCCATCTCCCCAAGCCACTCTGGCGCAAAGTCGCCGATCACTAGCCGAGCGTGGTCGTCGTCGTCGACGGGTTCGTGACCGTTCGTCGCAGTTCGTTGTCGCGAAGCGACATGGTGAAGAAGTCGTGCGCCCAGAACGAGCCGAAGTAGCGGTCCGGCGCGCCGGGCATCGACGACAGAAGGCTCTCCCCGTTGCCGGCGCCAATCACCCGGCCGGGTTTCGCGCTGTAGGTCGAGAACTGCACCCAGTCGAGGCCGTAGTCGAGTTCCATGCCTTCTTCGACGCCGGCGCGCAACATTACGTTGGCGAGGTCACTGAGCGACATGCTGGGCCCGCCCACGTAGACCAACGCCCCGCTCTTCGTGATGCCGAGCCCCGAGCGCCACACGTCGTCGTTCGGGTTTATATCCGTGCCCCACTTCGTCGACTTCGGGTTCCGTAGCCCGTGGACCGCTGTGGTGTTATCGACGATCAGGTCCAGGTTCTGACGCACCGACGCGATCTGATTGGTCATGACCACGTCGCGACCCCACTTCGCCACGGTCATGCGACCGTTCTTGAAGATGACCACCGAGGCCGCGCCCTGGCGCAACGTCTTGAACGATTTGCCGTTGGAGAAGTATCCGCCGTCAGCGTTTTGCATGAGGAATCCGGAATTGAACGCCACGACCAGCGTCTTGGAGCGACTAGAACCGATGGGCGCGCTGTGCGGGAACGGACCTCCGCCGGGGATCTGGGAACCGGAGTACAACAGCGCCGTCAACAGATTGGTGTCCATCCACACGACGCCCACGACGTAGCTCGTGTGCACGGCGTCGGGCCGCACGAACGCCTCGTACATCGTCGGGATGCCGTTGGCGGTCGATCGACCAGCGACGTGCCACACGCCCTCACCGGGAAGCGGCTTTTTCGCCGGCGAGACGATGTTCACCGGCGGCGCCAACGCCACGGTCGTCTTGAACGTCTGCGTGATCGCACCGCTGCCAAAGGAGCCGGCCGGCGGCGTGCCGCCCTTCGTCGGCAGGTCCCAGCGGTAGGCCACGCCGCCGGCCCAGGACACCACGCTCGCCAGACCGTGCTGGCGGCCCCACTGGGAGGCCCGGGTCGAGAGGCTCGAGCCGTAAGAGGGGTTGAGGAGGGCGAAGAAGAGTGTGGCCGCGAAATAGCCCAGAGTGATGACCAGGGCCAAGACCAGCAACACCAACGAGCGTCGGCGCCAATAGACAACCCTGGGCAGTCGGTGCGAATGTGGTCGGGGCGCGGCCGGTGGTCGATAGGCCGGGCGCTTATAGGGCATGAAACTTCATTCTGGCACCATCGCGCGCCAATTTTTCAGTTCGCGGATGGAGATTCGTAATCAGGAATTACGCGCGATGCAGCGGCGTCATGGCGAGGACCAGTTGCTTCGTGCCGTGCCCATCGAAGTCGACCGCGGCGCGCGCGTGCGACCCCGTTCCCTCGACTTTGGTCACGACACCGGGCCCGAATCGGTCGTGCACGACCCGATCTCCGACTTCCAGTCCGAGCTTCTCGGCCCCGGTCGAGCGAACCGGTGGTGCCGCACCGGTGCCGAAGGCTCGACCCTCGGTGAATTCCGTGCTGCGGCCAGTGAAGCCGTCCGTGTCGCGGTAGTCCATCCGGCGAAGAGGCATTGTCGCCGAGACGTCGTGAATTAACTCCGACGGGATCTCTTGGAGGAAGCGACTCGCCAGCGCGTCCATGCGGTTGCCCCACATGGTTCGACTCCAGGCGTGAGTGAGGATCAAGTGCCGCATGGCGCGCGTGATACCGACGTAACAGAGTCGACGTTCTTCTTCGAGTTCGTTGTCGTCCGAGAGGGCCCGTCGATGCGGGAAGATCGTCTCTTCGAGGCCGGTGATCACGACGGCCGGGAACTCGAGTCCCTTGGCCACGTGCAACGTCATCATCGATATCGCGCCGGCCCCACCATCGAGTTGGTCGGAGTCCGCCACTAACGCCATGCGCTCGACGAAGTCCATCAAGGTGTCGTACTGACTGGCGGCCGACGCGAGCTCACCCAGGTTCTCCAACCTCGAATAGGCCTCGTCGGAGTTCTCGGCGCGCAACGCGTCACCCATGCCCGACTCGCGCACGATCGCGTCGATGACTTCGCGCGGCGCCAGGTCGTTCGCGAGGGCCCGAAGTTCGTCGAGCATGAACGAGAACTTCTGCGCGCCACTGAGGGCGCGGCCCGTGAGGCCGGCCTCCTTGGCGTAGTGCGTCGATTCGGCGAAGGAGAGTCCGTGTTGCGCGGCGTACATGCCGAGCTTGGCCTGGGCCGCTTCCCCGATGCCGCGCTTGGGCTCGTTGATCACCCGCCGGGCCGAGGCTTCGTCGCGGGGATTCACGATCAGCCGGGCGAAGGCCAGCGCGTTCTTGACCTCCTTGCGATCGTAGAAGCGCATGCCCGAGATGACGCGGTAGGGAATCGACGCGCGCAGCATCTCTTCTTCGAGCACCCGACTCTGCGCGTTCGTACGGTAGAAGACCGCCATTTGATTCCACGAGAGTTTGGACTCGGTCGCCAGGCGGCGCAGTTCGGTCGCCACCCAACGTCCCTCGTCGTATTCGTCACCGGCGCGGTAGAGGCGGATCTTTTCGCCCTGCACGTCGTCGGTGAAGAGGTTCTTGGCGTGACGACTGGCGTTCTTCGAGATGACGGCGTTCGCGGCGTCCAAAATCGTCTGCGTCGAACGGAAGTTCTGTTCCAGGAGAATCACCGAAGCGTCCGGGAAGCGCTGTTCGAACTGAAGGATGTTACGCACGTCGGCCGCGCGAAAGCGATAGATCGATTGGTCGGAGTCCCCGACCACGCAAAGGTTGCGGTGCTTCTCGGCGAGCATCATCACCAACTGGTTCTGCACGCCGTTGGTGTCTTGAAACTCGTCGACCAACAAGTACTTGAACCGGTTCTGATAGTTGGAGCGAATCTCGTCGTCCTTCTTCAGCATCGCGACCGCGTTCAAGAGCAGGTCGTCGAAGTCCATGGCGTTCGCCAGCATCAGTCGCGCCGTGTACAGGTGGTAGATCTCGGCGATGCGCTTATGGTGCGGATTACCGTCACCGGCGTCGGCGTAGGCGTCGGGTGAGAGCATCTCGTTCTTCGCCGCCGAGATCGCGGCCGCGACGCTGCGCGGCGAGAGCCGTTTGGTGTCGAGGTTGAGTTCTTTCATGATGCGCTCGACCGCGGTCTCGGCGTCGCCGGCGTCGTAGATCGTGAAGCCGCGCTGATAGCCCAACACGTCGGCGTGCGCGCGCAGCATCCGCAGGCACGCCGAGTGGAATGTTGAGACCCACATATCGCGCGCGTCGGTCCCCACGAGATCGACGACGCGACGACGCATCTCGTCGGCCGCCTTGTTGGTGAAGGTGATCGCCATGATCTCCCATGGCCGCGCGTCCCCCATGGCCAGAATGTGCGCGATCCGCCTCGTGAGCACCCGCGTCTTGCCCGAGCCGGCGCCGGCAATCACCAGTAGCGGTCCCCCACGTTGCACGACCGCTTCGCGTTGCGGCGCGGTCAGACCCTCGAGCAACGAATCAGGGTCCAGTCGCGTTTCGACTTGACCTCCGCCAGTTCCCCAGAGTGACTCCTCGGAGAACGAGTTGCGAGTCACTCCCACTCAATGGTGCCCGGTGGCTTGCTCGTCACGTCCAACGCGACCCGATTCACGCCGTCGACCTCTCGGATCAAACGATTGGCGATCTTCTCGATGACGTCGTAGGGCAGTCGGGCCCAGTCGGCGGTCATGGCGTCGTCACTGGTGACGGCGCGGATGATGATCGGGTACGCGTACGTGCGGCCATCGCCCATGACCCCCACCGTACGCACGGCCGGTAACACCGCGAAACTCTGCCAGAGCTCGCGGTACAGCCCGGCCTTTTTGATCTCGTCAACCACGACGTAGTCGGCGTTGCGAAGGATCTCGGCGCGTTCGCGCGTCACCTCGCCCACGATGCGCACGCCCAGTCCCGGACCGGGGAACGGTTGGCGCCAGACGATTTCGGCCGGCAGTCCCAGCTCTTCGCCAACGTGGCGTACCTCGTCCTTGAACAGGTTGCGCAGCGGCTCGACGAGGTCAAAGGAGAGGTCCTCGGGCAGACCGCCGACGTTGTGGTGGCTCTTGATGTTGGCGGCGTGTCCCGAACCCGATTCGATGACGTCGGGGTACAGGGTCCCCTGGACCAAGAACCTCGGACCGTCGCCGCCCTTGCCGAGGTCGCGCGCCACGGTCTCGAATTCACGAATGAAGAGTTCGCCGATGATCTTGCGCTTGGCTTCAGGGTCGATCACCCCGGCGAGAGCGTCGAAGAATCGATCCTGCGCCTTCACGTGGATCAACTCGACGCCGAACTGACGGGTGAACGTCTCTTCGATCTGCTCGCCCTCGTTTTTACGCATGAGTCCGGTGTCGACGAAGACGCAGGTGAGCTGATTGCCGACGGCCTTGGTGACCAGCGCGGCGGCGACGGCCGAGTCGACGCCGCCCGAGAGCGCGCAGAGCACCTTCTCGGCTCCGACCTGGCTCTTGATCGCGGCGACCTGGTCTTCGATGATCGAGGTGTTCGTCCAGGTCGGCGGAATCTCGGCGACGTGGTGCAAGAAGTTCGCCAGCAGGTCCTGACCCCGTTCGGTATGGGCGACCTCGGGGTGGAACTGCACGGCGTGCAGTCGACGAGCGACGTCCTCCATCACCGCCACGGGTCCTTCGGGCGATGAACCGGTGACCACGAAGCCGTCGGGCGCCGTCGCGATCGCGTCGCCGTGGCTCATCCAGCAGGTGACGCTGGCGGGCCACTCGTCCATCAAGACCGATGGGCCGTGTCGCGTCATCGTCGTGCGGCCGTACTCACCGATGCCGGTGTTGGCGACGTCGCCGCCCAGTTGTTGGGCCATGAGTTGCGCGCCGTAACAGATGCCGAGCACGGGAATGCCGAGTTCGTAGATCGCGGGATCGAGCGACGGCGAGGGCACTTCGTAGACCGACTTCGGTCCGCCCGAGAGGATGATCGCGGCCGGCGCTTTCGCGCGTACTTCGTCGGCGCTGATGGTGCTGTGCACGATTTCGGAATACACGTGGGCTTCGCGCACGCGCCGCGCGATCAGTTGGGCGTACTGGGCGCCGAAGTCGACGACGAGAACGTTCTGGGTCAATGTCCCATGCCGACGCCCTGGGAGCGCTGCAACTGCTTTCCTTCAGTCTGGAGTGACGGCGCGAGCATGATCTCGGCCTTCTGGAACTCCTTCAGCGTCTCGTAGCCACACGTGGCCATCGAGGTTCGCAGAGCGCCAAAGAGATTGAGTCGTCCGTCGTTCTCGTGCGCCGGTCCGAGCAAGACCTCTTTCAAGGTGCCGCGCACCTGGGTGCGCACGCGCGTGCCGCGCGGCAGCGTCGGGTGAAAAGTGGCCATGCCCCAGTGGAATCCCCGGGCCGGCGCCTCGACGGCGCTGGTCAAGGGCGATCCGATCATGACGGCGTCGGCGCCGCAGGCGATGGCCTTGGCGATGTCTCCGCCCTTGCTCATGCCGCCGTCGGCGATGACGTGTACGTACACGCCCGTCTCGTCGAGGTGGCGCATACGCGCCCCGGCGACGTCGGCGATGGCCGTGGCTTGGGGCACGCCGATGCCCAGCACCGCGCGCGAGGTGCAGGCGTTGCCCGGTCCGACGCCGACCAGGACGCCGGCCGCGCCGGTGCGCATGAGGTGCAGCGCCGCTTGGTAGCTCGCGCAGCCGCCGACGATCACCGGCAGTTCGAACTCGCGGATGAACTTCTTCAGGTTCAACGGTTCGACGGTCTTGGAGACGTGCTCGGCCGATACGACGGTCCCCTGGATCACCAGGATGTCGAGGCCGGCCTCGAGGATGGTCTTGGCCATCCAGTCGGTGCGCGCCGGCGTGACCGACGCTGAGGTGGTGATGCCGGCCGCCTTCATCTCGGTGATGCGCTGGGCGACCAGTTCGATCTTGATCGGCTCGAGGTACATCTGTTGCATGCGCGCCGTCGCCTTGTCGTCGTCGAGTTCGCGAATCTCTTCGAAGAGCGGCATCGGGTCCTCGTAACGGGTCCAGAGACCTTCGAGGTTCAAAACGCCCAGTCCGCCGAGGCGGCCGAGGGCGACGGCGGTGTCGGGCGACATGGCGCCGTCCATCGCCGAACCGAGTACCGGAAGTTCGAACTTGTAGGCGTCGATCTGCCAGGAGATGTCGACGTCCTCGGGGTCGCGCGTGCGCCGCGAGGGCACGATGGCGATGTCGTCGAAGCCGTAGGCCTGTCTCGCCGATTTATAGATGCCAATCTCTACTTCTGCCATGGTGACCTCCGTCTAAGAAATAGCAGCCCAAAAATGGGAATGCATTAACACCAATCTACTGGACGCAATTACGGCCAGGCCCGCTTCGCCTCCGGCCATTCGACCCCGGTGACGACGCAGAGCAGCTCGGTGACGACGCGCGCGGTCGCTCCCCAAACGAGGTCGCCGGGCACTCGGTAGAAATAGATCGGGAAGTAGCCGTCCGCGTCAGAACCGGGCCGAGCCAGTTCACGTCGCCACCGCTCTTCGAGGAACGTCCCCTCGGCGAGCAGTTCGGCGAGTGGCACCGTGAAGGCGCGGTCGACTTCGGCGGGATCGGTCACCATCTCCGGTCGCCCGTCCAAGAAACCGATGACCGGCCAAATCGCCGACCCGAGCGCCAGCGTCACGATGGGACTCAGCCATCCGACAACGCGCACGGAACTCTCGGCAATGCCGACCTCTTCATGCGCTTCACGAAGGGCCGTGTCGGTAGGCGACTCGTTAGTGTCACTGCGCCCACCCGGAAACGCGATCTCGCCGCGATGCTCGCGCATCGAGAACGATCGTCTCGTCAGGACTAGGTGCGTCTCGCCGGACTCTTCGAACAGCGCCACGAGCACCGCCGAGCGGCGGGAGATCGGCTGACTTTCAATATCCGCGACCGTCATGGCGCTCGGATCGGCGGGAAGCACCGAGTTATCGAAGTGGCGCAGCGCGTCGCGCAATCTCGATTCGACGAACTCCAGGGTGAGCCCCTTTCGTTCAGTGGCGGGCAGCGTGCTCCACGGCGCGAGGGCACCCGCGCGGATGTCGTCGGGTTCGGGGAGCAACTGAGGGAATTCGTGACCCTCGAAACGCGCCGGCCTCGTGCCGTCTGGCGCCATCGTCAATCTCCCGTAATGTTGTGTTGCGAATAACGCAGCGTCACCATTTTATTCGGCCCCCCTCTCGCCCAATCAGGAGAACCCGCCACCATGAAGTCCCTCGCCCGCTTTGCCTACCGTCGCCGATGGCTGATCCTCGCCGTCTGGGTGGTTCTCTTTCTCGGCATGAACGCTCTCTCGCAGACCTTCGGAACCGCCTACGCCAACACCTTCACCCTTCCCGGAACCAACTCGACCCACGCACTGTCGCTCCTGCAGTCCGGGTTCAAGAGCAAGTCCGGTGACGTCGACGAGATTGTCTTTCAAGCTCGAACGGGCACCATCGCGAGTCACGAGAAAGAGATCCTCGCGATGGACAAGAAGGTGGCGAAGGTGCCGGCAGTCGCCAATGTAGTGTCGCCCTTCGTCGGCGGCTCGCTGCAAATCAGCCCGAACGGCAAGATCGCCTACTCCGTCGTCTACTTCACCAAGCAGGGTTACAAGTTAAAGGCCGCCCAGATTCAACCGGTCGAGAACGCCGGCATCACAGCGCGATCGTCGTCGCTGAACGTCCAATTCGCCGGCAACGCCTTTGAACAACTCGCTTCGCAAAAGGGCAGTCCGGATCTGATCTACGGACTGATTCTG
Organism: Acidimicrobiaceae bacterium; assembly: GCA_003167415.1. Classification (GTDB taxonomy): domain Bacteria; phylum Actinomycetota; class Acidimicrobiia; order Acidimicrobiales; family RAAP-2; genus RAAP-2. The sequence goes on from PMTF01000014.1 coordinate 35,716, forward strand.
ACGGCCATCGTCCTGGTCCTCGCCTTCGGATCTTTCTTCGCCATGTTGCTGCCGCTGGGCGTCGCGCTCTTTGCTGTCGGCGTCGCCACCGCGTCGACCACATTGCTCAGTCACGGACTCTCCATCGCTACCTTTGCGCCCATTCTCGGATCGCTCATTGGATTGGGCGTGGGGATCGACTACGCGCTCTTCATCGTGACCCGATGTCGACAGGGACTTAAACGCGGCTTGAGTCCGGAAGAGGCGATCGTGACGGCGATCAACACCTCGGGTCGCGCCGTGCTCTTCGCCGGCTCGACGGTGTGCATCGCACTGCTCGGCATGCTGGTCTTGCAACTCTCGTTCTTGAATGGCGTCGCCATTGCCGCGTCGCTGACGGTACTCATCACGATGTTCGCCTCGTTGACGTTGTTGCCCGCTCTCCTCGGCTTCCAGGGGAACCACGTCCTCAGCCGTCGAGAGCGTCGTTCGCTCGCGAAGAATGGACCCGAGCCGACGGTCACCAACTCTGGATGGCAACGCTGGGCCAACACCGTAACGAAGCACCCGCGAAAGCTTTCGCTCGTCGCGCTCGTCGCCATCGTGTTCATCTGCATACCCTTCTTCTCGCTGCACCTCGGAAGTTCCGACGCGGGAACCGACCCGGCGAGCTCGACCACCCGGCAGGCCTACGACTTGCTGGCCACGGGCTTCGGTCCGGGCTTCAATGGTCCCCTGCAAGTGGTCGGATCGATCCACAACGCCAAGGACGAGGCGACCATGGTGGCGCTCGATCAGAAGTTACAGGGCAAACCGGACGTCGCCGTGGTGGCGCCGATCCAGATCTCCAAGAGCGGCAAGGTCGCGGTCATCTACGTCGTGCCTAAGACCAGTCCCGATTCGAAGGTCACCGAGAATCTGATCGCCACGATTCGCAACGACTACGTACCGGCCGTGAACTCGACGCATACCGCGATCTACGTCGGCGGGCTCACTGCGATTTTCGTCGACTTCGCCCAGGTCTTCACGTCCAAGATCCCGTTGTTCGTCGGCGTGATCGTCCTGCTCGGGTGTCTGCTCTTAATGGTGGCCTTCCGCAGTATCGTCATCCCGCTTACGGCGGCGGCGATGAACATCTTCGCCGCCGGGGCCTCCTTCGGACTGGTCGTCGCCGTCTTCCAATGGGGCTGGGGTAGTTCGTTGTTGAACGCCGGCACGGGGCCGGTCGAATCGTTCCTGCCGACGATCATGATCGCCATCCTCTTCGGGCTCTCGATGGACTACCAGGTCTTCTTGGTGTCGCGCATGCACGAGGAGTGGCTCAACACCGGGAGCAACGAAGAGGCCATCAACCGCGGTCAGGCCAACACCGGGCGCGTCATTTCAGCCGCGGCCTTGATCATGATCTGCGTCTTCTCCTCCTTCGCCTTCGGCGGCCAGCGCATCATCGCCGAGTTCGGCATCGGTCTCGGCGGCGCGGTGCTGATGGACGCCTTCATCCTTCGCACGGTGCTGGTGCCGGCGTTGATGCACTTCTTCGGCAACGCCAACTGGTACTTCCCCAAGTGGCTCGACCGGATCACTCCACACTTCGCGGTCGAAGCGACCGAGGACGTCGCGGTCAAGGCGTAAGAATCCCTTAAATCCTCAGGGTTTTTGACAAAGCCGTGGTTAAAGGGCCCGACTAGTACCAGTAAGTTCTGAGTGAGGTCAAAGGAAGAGGTTTCGCGTGGGAATACAGAGAAGCATTCACGTCGGCCCCTTCGGGCCCGGACGCCAGATTGGCGGAATGTTCTTCGGCGGTCCCAACGGGGACTTCGGCATAGCGAGGGTGATCATCATGATCCTGTTTCTTCTCTTCATCGGTGTGATCGCCTACATGGTCATACGTCACTTCGACCACGCGCAGTCGCACCACCACGCGCACGTCGCAGCGGGCGCGAATGCCCCGTCGGCCGACAGCGCCGCATCTGACGTCTTGAAAATGCGATTCGCCAAGGGCGAGATCGATGAGGACGAGTTCGCGCGCCGGATGAATCTCTTGAAGGACCATCAGTCAGTTAGCTAACACCTCCGCCGCATCGCGGCGCGGAAGTACGAGACGACGTCAATCCGATGACTCCGGTCGCTACGCGCTCTTGTCCTCGATCTCCCAGGCGTGATCAAGCACGTGCCAGGCGAGGCGGCGAAGAGAGTACCTCGGCGGCCACTTGCTAGCGGGAGAACCGGCGAGCAGTGCCTCGGTAATCGTTGAACGTTGCTCGACCCACAGCGTTCGGGGTGGCACCCGCGTGCCCAGTGCCGAGCAGTAGTGACGCTCCGCTTCTTGGACGTGCGCGACGATGTCGTCACGATCGCGTCCGCCACCGCGAGGTCCTTTCGTCAACGTCGGCGGCGCGGAGTCGACGACGGTATCGAAGTACGCCCAGCAGTCGGCTAAGACCACGACTTGGCGTTTCAGGTCGCGAGGCGAGATGGATTCGGCGTCCCACGGTGTGTCCATGCCCGGCGCACCGAAGTCGGTCGTCACGTTGCCCGGAACCGTGCCCACGACCTCGAGTTTCCCGGGCCTGAAAGGGACCGAGAGGACCGCGGCGTAGCGGTCCTGGTACTCCACCAACGCTTCGAGCGCTCCGTCCATCGACTTCGCGCGTCGACACCACCCGGGCCAGTCGATGGCCGCGGCGAAGACCGAATTCTTGCCCTCTTCGAAGTAGACGCGTGTCGACACCGCTCACCATTCCCTCTCCGACGAACGCCGTTTCGCGCCCGCCGTGACCGTCACAGTAGTGACCGGCTGCGACAGTTCCGTAGGTAAGGTGAAGTCCGATCACCGAGGAGGGACCCGGTGTCACGAGTGAAGGACGACCAATGGCGACAACCCGTAACGCACGAGCTCACTGGGAGGGCACGCTCCTCGAAGGTCAAGGCACGGTCGAGATGACCTCGAGTGGCATTGGCACGTATCCCATCACGTGGGCGTCGAGAGCCGAGTCGGCCGACGGGCGCACGAGTCCCGAAGAGCTCATCGCCGCGGCCCACGCGTCGTGCTTCTCGATGGCGCTCTCCAACGGACTCGCGAAGACCGGCAATCCCGCGATCTCGCTCAACACCTCGGTCGAAGTTGACTTCCAGCCCGGCGTCGGGATCACCGAGATCCGCATCACGCTGTCGGGTGAGGCCGAGAACCTCGACGCCGCTGGATTCTTGGCCGCCGCCCAAGACGCCAAGGCCAACTGCCCGGTTTCCAAAGCCCTCGCCGCGGTGCCGATCACGTTGAGCGTCGTCTAGGGATTCATCGGGAGACCCATGAGTGGGAGTCGCGACGAGGGGAACGCCACGCAGTCCGATGCGTCCTCGCCCGCGTCGTCGCACCTTGATCGACGCGTAGAGCGCTACAGCCCGCGACTCTTCCTCGCTCAGTTCCTCGGTCTCGTCGGCATCGTCCTTTACAACTGGTGGGTTTGGGTCGTCGTCGCGACGAACTTGCTCACCAGCACCAACGCGTTCTTCAGTGACTTAGAGACGACCGGTCGTCCCGACGCCACGCTCTTCCAGCACTTCGACCTCGCGGCCGGGATCGTCATGTTCGTCGCCTTCGTGGTGCGCGGTCCCTGGGGTCCGGAAGGCAAGCGCGCGGAGTGGCGCTGGCTGCTGCTCTTCGCGGTCGCGGGCTGCGTCGGTGGCCACTTCGCCTACGCCTGTCCCGAGGGACTGAGCTCGGCCTGTCGCAGCGCCGAATGGCATCTGCGGCTCCCGCTGCACCACTACCTCCACGTCTTTTCCGGCATCATCGAATTCGCCGCCGTGTCGACCGCCGTCTATCTGGCGTGGAAGAGGACGCGCGAACACCGTGATTGGGTCGCGCGGACTATCAAGGCCATCGCGGCCGCGGGGCTGATCGCCTATCCGTTGCTCGGCGTCGCCTACTTGACGGATCGTTTCGGTTCCTTCATCGAGCCGATCTTCTTTGTGTGCTTCTCGGTGATGGTGGCAATTGAACTGCTCGAACCGAGACGACCGCCGATCACGGTCGAGGAGCGCGATTAACTAATCGCCGGCACCGGCGTCTCGTCGTCGAGTTCGACCATGGCCAGCTTCTCGGCCGTGCCGGTCATGTACGCCACGGCGGCCGAGACGAGCAACAGCAGCGCCGAGGCGACGAGGGCGATGTCGAGTCCGTGAGTGAGCGCCCCGTAGGCGGCATTGACGACTTTCTTGATGATTCCCGCGAACGCCTTTCGAGTCGCCGGGTTAAGGCCCGCTTCCGCGGAAGCGGTTTGGCCGGTCGTCACGGCCGTGATGATCAAATGTCGATAGGTCGCCGGAATACCGATTTGAATCAGCCGCGCGGTCAGATTGACCGTGAGTTGCCCGTTCACGATCGATCCCAGGATCGCCACGCCGGCGACGGCGCCGAGTTCGCGGCTGGTGTTGACCGCCGATGAGGCCATGCCCGAGTTGGCGGCCGGAAGACTCGACAAGGCGGTCGCGTTGACGGGAACGATAACGATGCCGAAGCCGATGCCGGCGATACCCATCGTCCAGCCGAGCGTGGAGACGCCGACGTGGGGGCCGATGGCGACGTAGGTCAGGATCACGCCCAATCCGGCCAAGAGACAGCCGACGGTCATCGGGACGCGTGAACCGATTCGCCCGACCCAGCGGCCGGTAAAGAGCGACGCCACCACGATGCCGCCGAGCAATGGCAAGAAGTCGAGCGCCAATCCGTAGGGACTCACCGAAGCGACCACCTCGAGGTATAACGCAACGAAGAAGAAGATCGAGAAGATCGAAAAGAAGGTGGCGAAAGCGATAAACGCCGAACCGGTGAAGGACTTGCGGCGGAAGAAGCCCATTTCGAGCATCGGGTTCTTGGCCGTTTTCTCAGCCAAGTAGAAGATCGGAATCGTGAGAAAGCTGACAATGAATAAGGTGATGACCCAGCCACTTTCGTAGCCAGTCAACTCGCCCTGAATGCACGCGAAGGTCGCGGTGCCGAGGATGACCGCCGCGAAGAAGAAGCCAGCGAAGTCGACCCTCTTGCGCAGGGCGTTCACACTTTCCGGCAACGCAATGGCCGCGACAATGAGGGCCAGCGCGCCGAAGACCAGGTTGAACCAGAAGACCGCGCGCCAGGTCCAGATACCGACCAGAATGCCTCCGATGACCGGTCCCATCGCCAGTGCCAGCCCCGACACCGCCGCCCACGCGCCGAGGGCGCGCGCCCGGGCCTTGTGATCGGGATAGATGTGTCGGATCATCGAGAGCGTCGCGGGTTCCGAGGCCGCGGCCCCGATGCCCATGATGATTCGACCAATAACGAGTTCTGAAGGGTTGACCGAGATCGCGCAAACGATCGAACCACTGCAGAAGATCGCCACGCCGATCAACATCAACCGCTTGCGACCGAAATTGTCCCCTAGTGCGCCGAACATCAACATGAGGCTCGCGAAAGCCAAGGCGTAGCCGCCGACGACCCATTGCAACTGCGACACATTGGCGTGGAGTTTGGCCTGCACGCTGGTGAGGACCGCACTGGCGACTGTGTTATCGAGGAACGTCAGAAAGAGGATGGCGAGCAACGCGGCAAAACTGAAGTGGGCGCGGATGCCGCGAACGATGACGTCGCGCACCTGATTGGTCTCGCGCTCGAGCACGTTCGGGGAGTCGGTGTCCTCGATCATGCGCCCCTTTCGTCCCCGCGTAACTCAGAATTCTGACCGGTCTCGTTGGTGACGGACCGGTCTTCTCGCTTTCAATTCAATTGCTCGGACCAATGTATGGTTCCGAACAGCTACCTCGTACGCCGGGACTCAACGTCAATCCGTGACCACGCGGGCGAATGGTCCCCGAAGCGGCCGCCGAGAGAGCGACTACTTCTTGGGAGCGGCGAAGACGATCTTGAAGACCGCGCTGTCGCCACCGGCGGCGTTACCCACGCTCACCGCGCACTTCCTCAGGTTCGCCGCGGCGGTACCGCACTTGCCGTTGCCGATCGTGCCGGTGACGACCTTGAACTTCGTCTTCGCCAGTACGCCCTTCGCACTGATCTTCTCTGGCAAAGCGGTGAAAATGTCACAGCCCGCCTCGCCCTTGGCGTTCGCCTGACACTCCGTGATGTACACGGAGTCCTTCGGCTTGAAGCCCGTGCCCGACACGGTCACGGTCTTGTGATTCGTCAACCCCGTAGACGGCGTCACGACCAATTTCGGCGTAGCCGCGGCGCCAGCACCGCCGACATTGATCACGCCACTCGTCAAGATCCCGATACTGATCAGACCAGTCATGGCAAGCAATCGAATCGTTCGCGTCGATATCACGTTCTCTCCCAATCTCATCGGTGGACCGACCATTCATCGCCCGTCGCCGCCACTGCGTGATATGTAGCACCGATCATGGACGTCAATCCACTCGTGGATGCATGGTACCAAGCCGATGCCCGTTTGATGTCATAGGGATAACCCTGAGATTCACGTCACGGAACTGGTCGAGCAGATTAATTCAACCTTGTGATACTGAAGTCATCTGCTCGACCAGTGGGCCGAATTGGATCGTGGAGCACTTGTGAAGGAAATGCTCCACGATCCTTTGCCCTTGCGATCTAATGAGCCTTCAATCTAAAAATGACTGCTTGACGGCTCCTGAAATAGGTATTGGTGGGCGGAGGGATGTGAGACGATTGGATCACGTGGCTTCACCTGTGGTTGAGCAGGTCAAGGTCGTCTGAGCGTTATTAATTGTTCCACTCGACATTCGCGCCCACCATTCCTGAACTCCACCTGGCGGTTCGGGGACACGGACATATTCGAATGCCGCTTTGGAGTTCGTCGTGACTACTTCAAGTATCGCGGCGAGCGCCTGTTCGTGGACACTGGTCTCATGATTGGAGATTTTCGACCGAAGGTTGCCTTTGGAAGATGACGCAAAAGTGTTTTCGTCGATATTGAGGTATCGCCCGAGTTCTGCGGCCAACGAGTTACCGGAGATGCTGGCGCGCACGTACAGGTCACGCAAGGTGAACGGTTTAATGGGCACGTTAATACGCGACGGAATCGCTTGGCTGTCGGGGTCCGACGAATCTTTGGTGATCGACATTGACATTCCCAATTCCGCCCCTGCAAGAGTAATTTCTACAATAAAGCTCGCGCATTGTCAATTCGTTGTGATTGGCGAGTTGAGCCGTAATGAAAGGTCTTCGCAAGTCTTCGGGCTTAGCCCCTCACTCGTCGCTCACGGGCGCAAGCCATGACAGATGTCGGTGTTGATAAATGTCCTTCCGCACGTGGATTCATTCGGGCAGAATCCAATAATCCGCTGGCGGCTTCGCGCTATGAAGGGTCACCACCTTGGTGGGATGCCCGAGCCCGGTCGAGCGGTCACTGCCAGAGCCACGAACGACGGCCCGGCCTTCTCGACGTCTGGCGCCGGAGGATTCTTCGGCTCTGCGGCGACCTGATCTTGTGGAACCTTCCACTTACCAACACGGCCGGCGGGTGCTCCCCCGGCCGTCACGTTCTACGTGAACCTCAGTTCGTCAGGTACGGGCCACTTCACGAGTGCGAGCAATTCATGTGCGTCCATCCAAGTGACGGTTACCGCCTCCGAGGCGTAAGTCTCTACTCACGACACGATCATGGTCGCCGCCGAGACCGAGACCTACGAGGACACTGTCGACAGCACCACCAGACACTTGCTCACCCTCCGGGACATCAGCGGAACCGGCCCAGCGACCGTGGCGCTCTCCTCCGGCGAGGCTCCGAAGGACCCGCTTCGAGGATCCCAGGCGAGTTCGAAGGGACTTCCCCGAGGTCGCTCCGGAGGCGCTTTCGAGGGCTGCCAAGGACCCGC
>PMTF01000001.1 GCA_003167415.1 Acidimicrobiaceae bacterium
CCGAGGGCCGAATGCAGCACTCGCGCGCGATCCGAAGGGTTACCGGCCAGCACGATGCCCAATATCGTCACCAGAAGGAGGAGGAGCGGAAACACGGTAACAAACATTGTGTAGGTAACTTGAACGGCGAGGTTCCCGGCGTTGTCGTCACCGAACTTCTTGATGACGCCGAAGACAAATGAGGGAACCAGGTGGCGCTGTTGGAACCCATCGATACGGCGAATCGTTCCTTCGACGACATTCACGTCAGCTCATTCTCCTTGGGTAACGGCATGGCGCGAAAGGAGAATTGCATGGACGGCGGCCATAACTGATCTAAAACCGTTAGCACCATCAACCCCCCAATCGGTTTGGACACCTGGTCGCCGTAATGACCGGCATTTCCAAGCGAAGCAAGTGTTGGCTCACGCGCCGGGTCAAAATCAAACTATCGCATCGCCAGGCTCGTCACGCGGTCTCGTCGATTTGAACGACGAGCGTGTATTGCAAGAGGTCGGCATCTATCGATATCCAAGGGACTACGTGAACCTAATGATCCGATTTTGACTATTCACCGACGAGTTGCCAATTATGTGAGACGCCCTGCAATCACTGCTATTGCGCCGACGCCCACAAGGACGCCGTAAGTCTGTAGCCAGGTCGACCAACCGCCAGGACGCGCGTGAGAGATAAGTCCAGCGAAGATCAGTGCGATGACACAAGTAACAACTACGGCCGCACCACCGGACGAAAAAGTCCACGGCACTGCGGGCACGAGAATCGTGATTGACGTCGCTGCGCCCATAATCATCGCCTGTCGAAGGTTGCGCTTCGGATCGGAGAGGAATTGGCTTGCCGCCATACCTAGTCCTTCGGCGATGAACAGCCCAATCACAGCGGCGACAACGACCTTTCGTCCGTGAGTCATTGTCGCGAGTATCAAAGCGATACTCGCGACAAGTCCGTCCGAGGCACCGAAGATGGTAGTCGTTAGTGTGACGGAATCCGTATCCTTGACAGACTTTCGCTTCATCACTGTGGATACGTCATCCCCTTCAAATTTTTAAGTTGGTCTGAAAGAGCAGAATAGGTTGATGCGGCTTGTTGGCCTCGAGCCAACGATAACTCGTGACGGATGGGGCTGAGCCTGCTAACCCTCGCGCAACGCCGTTGGTGGTTCTCGAAGTCGAAATAGGCTGCGATGCCGTCCCGCAACTCGTTCATCTTCACGATATGTTCCGCACCATTCTTAGAGTCAGATTGTGCAACGTGCAAAATCAACGAAATAGTGCCGCGTAGGAGAATCCATCAAGGCTATGCGGTCTTTTCGGAGAAGTTGAGTCAACTATGGCGCTTTCATTACGAGGAATTCCAATTGGAACTCGTATCAAAATGGACTTCGATCTGATCTGATGATGTCGACGGACGCGATGAGCGTTCACCCAACACTTCGAGTCCACCCTCTTCGCAACGATTCAGTCACACGTGCACCGCCTGGCGGCTCACTCCGAACTTCTGGGCCGCTTCAGTGACCGTGAATCCATCTCGGATGACGCCGAGCATGGCGTCATAACGCTGCTCCGAATACAGTGCCTGCTCATTTCATGCAGATTGTTAGGCGCGACCGCCGTTGGTCGAAGCCCGAGCGCACGCCTAATCGTCAGATCCGAGAAGATCAACGGATGGTAGTTCTTGCACCTCGCTCTTCGTGATGCTGAGTCGAATTTCGGACCCGAAGTCCGAAATGGCGCTGATGGGAATGGCCACCTCTTGACGTCCCCATAGATGCCCCTCCTGGAGAAGTACGTGTGTGACGAGATGGTCGCTCGGATCGATCACGACTCCGTGGACTCTTCCGATCTCGCCGTCCGTCGCGTGAACGGGAACGTCTCGGCGAACGGCCACTTCTCCCACGGGAAGCTTGTCGTACGTAACCGGCAACGACGTATTTCCCGCTCCCAGCGCGAAGTAGGGCAGTGGCATTACGTTCGCAGGATCGTACCCCTCGTATCCGACTGTCCCGGGAAGAAAGTCGGTCTCCTCCGCCAAGTCGAGTCGCTCAAACTCTTCCAGGGAACAACGAAGCATCACGTTGCCGTTAGAGGACGCGACGAGTTCGAGTGGCACGAGCCGGCCAAGTCCTTGGCGGTGCGTGGGCTCAATGATGAGGTGGGTCAATTTGCGAACGATCGGATCGATAACCACTCGTATCACTTCGCCACACTCGCCGTCGTTGCAGGTAGCGCTCGCGCCGATTGTGAAAAGTGGTTCTTCCATGAACTGATCCCTTCGTCCCTCACAACAATAGGGCCCAGACTCGAACATGGACGTGGCGCTCGAGGATCGGCGGATGTCATCGTGGACGAAAAAAGCAATCGTTGTTGTATCGTGAACAGCCAACAACCAAATGCACTCTCATCATTACCGGTCATTTGGTGATCGATGCCCCTGATCGGAATCTCGTCACTCCGTTGGTCCCAAAATTGGTCTTCGTAGCTTCGCTTTCCAGGGGCTTGAGTTCCGCGCGAACGCCGTCGGGAGCGTCACGTGGACCTGGGAGACCGGATCGAAAACCGGAGCGGGCACGGCGTTGGCGACCATTGTCGGCGGTGCAGGCACGCTCCGCACAGGTTTCACCATTCGCTAGAGTCGGAATCCTTCTTCACCGCAGACACCCCGGGCCACTCGATCCGAGGGTGTCTGCGTTCTAGAACTGGCTGTAGTGCACGTTGCAGGATTTTCCGTTACTCAACGTGATGCGAAAGACGTGGATGCCTCTTGGTGATCCTAAACGCACGGTCACGCGTACGGTCAATCGTTTCCCCGTGTCGTGAATCACGCGGGCCGTGGTGCGACGACCCATGTTGCTGATGATCCTCGGTTGACCGAAGAAGCCGGTTCCAATGATGGTGACGTTGACGGTTCGACCGGTCCACGCGCCGCCGACCACCCTCGTTGCACGGAGGGGGACCTTGGAGAGGGCCGAAATCACGAGTGAGCCCGCGGCGTAGTTGTACGTGGTTGCGTAGACGCCCTGATCGGCGCTGGGCGTCACGACCACCGTTGCGTTCGCGGGCAGTGCGATGTACGTGCCCACGGCCGACGGTGCGATGGTGGATGTCGCGTAGACCGTCGGAGCGACGCCGGTGTACGTGAAGGTGTCCTTGGTGACGGTGGCTCGATCGGCCGCCGTGAGCCCGTTTACCACCGCCGCGATGTCAATGGGGTGACCAACGGTCACGTTGGTCGCTCGAGCCGAGATCGTGAGCACGCCGGGTGTGATGACGACGGAGTGAGCACCCACGGCGGACGTGAAGTAGTCCGTGCCGTTGCCCACGGAGGTGATTGTCGCGTAGTACCCGTCGCCCGGGGTCAGACCGGTAATGGTCTCAGTGCCGGTGGTGTTACCGGTGACGGCCTTCACGAGTGAGCCGTCCGCCAATCGAATGGTGACGGTGCTCGACGTGGCGTTGACGTTGGGCGCGAAGTTGACGACGATCGAACTTGGTGAAACGAGGGAGACCGACGGTGCGGCCGGCGTGGCCAAGGTCTGGGTCACCGTGATGACCGGCGACTTGGCGAGGTTGGTCTCCGTTCCGCCCGAGGTTGACTTCTCCGTCGCGATCCACGTCGCGGCGCCGACGCCGGTGGTTGCAGTCGCGCCCGGCCCCTTGGCGGCCTTGGCGCCGTAATTAATGGTGAGGGTGGCGCCGCCAGCCAGGGTCACACCGAGCACGACGATGGTCTGACCGTCGACCGAGACCGTACCGGTGCTTGCCGTCGTGTAGCCGGCGGACGTACCCGTCGTTGATGGAGCCGACCAGCCCGGAGGGACCGTTAGGTGGACGCCGCCACTCGACACGCCACCGGTGGCGGCGGTGTACGTGAAGGTGATGACGTGGCCGGTCGAGCCATAAGTGACACTCGTGGTCTTGGTTTTCATGGTTCCAGTACCGTTCGCTGCCGCGGCACCCGCCGGCCCCGCGACCCCGAGAACCAGTCCCGACGCCACGAGAAGTAGTGGGAGCAGCCACTGGCCCAGCGTGCGCAGCACCTTTGGACGAGGGTTAGTTGGTTCCATGATCGGACCTCCAGTTGTTCACGACATCGTCGATCTGACGATCTCCTTCGAATGCTTCATTCGCGGACAGCGAGGTCCAAACCATCGCGAAAATCCTCGTGCGTGAGACAAAACTCATCCTATGGACGGTGCTACAAGATAAATCGGCAGCGAGGTGAGGTCTCAGACAATTCTCAATGTCAGACCAATGAAATCGTCGTTGTCGGTGGGATTTTTCGTGGGATTCGATGGCCAAGTTTGGGCTTAACTGAATCGTCGCGTTGGTCGCGATCCGACCACCGCCGTGCGGGTGGTACCCATAACCCCGCTTTCCAGTGCGATTGTCCACGACGTCACGTGGTCCCGTGCAAGTCATGGGTACATTGTGACGTGCCCGAATTGCCTGAGATGCAAGCCTTGTCTGAACGTCTCAACGCGCTGCTCGCGGGCACCACGTTGCTCCGAGTCGACGTGCTCGGATTCTCATCCCTCAAGACCTACGCACCTACGCCCGACTCTTTGTTGCATCACCGACTCGTATCCGTTTCTAGGAGGGCCAAATACCTGGTGTGGGAGTTTGATGACGGAATCCGCGTCGTGATGCACCTATCTCAAGCGGGGCGTTTAGACGTTGAGCAGCCGCCGAAGCAGACTCGGCCCCGCGGCTCGGCGGTGCGCTTCGTGTTCGCCCGAGGTGGCGCCGGAATCGAGGGGCCGGGCGTCGGCGTACTCGTGCGCGAGTATGGCACTCATCGCAAAGCCTCGTGGTGGGTGCTCCCGCCCGAAGAGGATGGGCCGCTAGCGAGGCTCGGGCCCGAACCGGGAAGCGAAGTATTTGCTGAAGTTATCCGTACCAGTAGTTCGAAGCGCCGTCTCACCACCGACCTGCGCGATCAGCACGTTGTGTCAGGTATCGGCCGCGGCTGGGGTGACGACATTTTGCACCGCGCCCATCTGTCGCCCTTCGCCTCGTTCAGCTCGTTGAGACCCGAGCAGCGCGAATCCTTGCTGAGCGCCGCTACCGCTGTGTTGGATGAAGCACTCGAACTCGAGCGCACTCGCGAGGGCGGACTGTCGGAAGCCAAGCTTGGTGGCCGATTCAAAGTACATGGTCGCGCGGGGGAACCATGCCCTTCCCCGTGTGGCGATACGTTGCGCCGCGTGTCTTTTGAGTCCTACGAGATGACGTACTGTCCCTCGTGCCAGACGGGCGGACGAGTACTTAAGGACCGACGTTTGTCTCGTTTACTCAAATAGAGGAGCGTCTTGAGGCTACAGACTTGGTGCGCCTGTGAGACTTGGTGCGCCTGTGAGACTCCGGGAGTTCC
>PMTF01000017.1 GCA_003167415.1 Acidimicrobiaceae bacterium
AGGGTTCATTTCAATTTCCATTGAGTGACGTTGGGCCGACGTCAACATTCTCCGACTGGCGTATCGATTCGTGGATGCCCTCGGGGCTACCCGGGGACGTGCGCCCCCTGCGACGTCCGCGCTGTTGGAGTCCGGTCAGCCAATCCGCTCAGCAAGAGAAACGATGATCCCCTCCGGGCCACGCACGTAGGCCATGCGCCAAATGTGTTCGTACTGGCCGATGTCGCCGACTAGCCCATAGCCATTCGCGGCAAGCTCGTCGACGACCGCCTGGAGATCGTCGACCTCGAAGGCAATATTGCGCAGTCCCAGCTCGTTGGCCATCGCGGCGGGCGAACCGGGCTGATGGGCGGGACGGACGAAACTCGAGAGCTCCAACCGGGTACCTCCGTCTGGCGGCCGAAGCATGACGATCTCTGTTCGGGAGTCGGGGATGCCTATGACTGTGTCGAGGAACTCGCCCTCTATGAACGTTCGCGTGCCCTCGACCTCGAAACCGAGCCCGACGAAGAACGCCGTCACAATGTTGAGGTCCTCAACGGTAATCCCGACATGGTCGAAACGGCGGACTTGTGACATGGGTTCCTTCCTCGGGCATTGATCTTGTCAATCCACTCGAGGCTACGCCGGCGGTCAGACCATTAGATAACACTGGGCCGACGTGCACAATCTCCGACTGGAGGCTTGAAGGGTGGAACCCGGTAACATGCTCGCGCTCAATTGCAGACCAAGCGAAGAGGCAGAATCGCCTAGACCATCTCAAGCCATAATCTCCGCCAAAGCGAGTTGACGTGCCTGCCGTCTAGAGAGACAGTAAGAATGCCTCAGCGGCATCTGCTTGGGCAATCATTTCCCCTCCCTTACGACGAAGTTCTTCGCAGATGTCCTCGCCAACGGGGATTCGAAATGGCGCATCGCGCAGTGTCGCAGCACCGACGATCGCAGCGACGCATTCGGCTGGATCCGGACCCGCGGTTGCGTGCCACTGGAGCCACGCATCAACTTCGACCCAGCTGGACTCGTACAGACCCGTTGAACCCTTGGCGCCTGCTTGGATTCCCTTGACAGCGATCTCGGTTCGAAATGGACCCGGCTCGATTAGGACAACACGTACGTTCTGACTACACACTTCTTGTCGCAGCGCATCGCTCGCTCCTTCGAGCCCGAACTTCGATGCTTGATAGGCGCCGAAGAGTTCGCTGGACGAATAAGCGGAGACGCTCGATATCTGGACGATGACGCCGCTCGCGACACGCAGTGCCGGCAGACAAGCTCGTGCGAGGGCCATTGGCGCCACGAGATTCACGTCGAGAATAGTTCGCACCTCTTTGGGATCGAGCTCCTCCATCGGACCAGTCAGACTGATTCCGGCATTATTCACCAGAGCATCGAGTCGGCCCCAGCGTTCGAACACGTACTGGCCAAGACGGGCAACGGCATCGTCATCAGTAACGTCACAATGGACGGTTTCGAAGGGAAGCTCTGTCCCATCACCGCGAACAGTGCCGATTACTTCCCAGCCCAGCTCCACCAAGCGCTCGGCGACGGCTCGACCTAGCCCTGACGACGTTCCAGTGACCAGAGCTACCGAGGTTTTGTTCTTCGACATTCTTGAAGAATACAAGTTCCGATTGAGTGAAAGAGAAGACGAGGCCAGGCACTACTGGCGCGTTTGGGAGGACCTCAACAATCCAATTGGAGGTTGGCGCCACGGGCATTTCTTTGCATCCGTGGGCCGACGTCAACATCCTCCGACTGGCGAATCAGCAAGTGGGGTATCCGGTGACTCCTAAGCGAAAGTACCCGTTTCATGTTTTGCCCTGGCGGCCAACTTCAACATATGACTGTGCGACAATGCCCATGTGATTGCATCGCGCGCCCTTCTCGCCATAACAGCGGTCTGTCTCGTGTTCGCCGGGTGGAACGCGCACATTCACCCCTCGGCCACATATGGGTACCCTGGAAGCTTCAACTCTCCAGCGAGTGTGTATCAAGAAGAGTGCCCGAGCGTATGGGATCGTGTCACGAATAACTTGCCACCTACGGAGTACGCGCCTACAGCAGGAGATTTGACGATCAAACTGTCCGCATGCAACTCGGCCACTGATCTCCGAGAGCACCTTTCGGAGATTTGGTTGGTCGGCGCTTTGGTGGCGCTGTGGATGTCGGTGTTGTCTCGGAGAAGGATCGGTTTGCCGAACTAGCGCAAATTTGGACGATTCTGCGTAGCCGGGCCGACGTCAACAATCTCCGACTGGCGAATTAAGACCTGGGAAACACGCGAACGCGCCGTGGCTGGCTATGAAGATAATGAAAGTTAGTCGTAAGGAAGGTCCTCAGGTCGAATGCTCACATGGTCTGGCCTTGGCTGCTGGGTGAACTGAACTGCCAACACGGTTGGTTTCCCCAATAACAGTGACTTGGCAATTCGATGCATACCGTCCATCACCAGTCCATCTGCACCAATAATCGCCGGGTATGAGAGGTCAGCGGCGTTCACTAGTTCCATGTGTCGCACCAGAATCCGAACTGTAGGTGAAGATCCGTCGGCACCCATCCAATAGACGGAATCAATCTCTGCGATCGAACTCAGTGAGATCTCTCGAACCGGAAGATCTGCGGATAGTTCGACTAGGCGTTCGACGTCCCAGGCGTCAAAAGCATCGCCATTGGGCCTGAAGTAATAATGCCGCCGCACAGTGTCAATCATCTCTCATCCCACAATTGACATTATGGTCGTCGGGCCGACCTCAACATTCTCCGACTGGCGGCTCAAGTCGTGGGAATGACGGCCAAGGGCCGCACGACATAACTGGTCCAGTTGAGCGCGTGATTCTTAGCGTGCCACCGTTGTCACCGTCATCTGGCGGTAGATCGGTTCGAGTTCGTCGAATCTCATGTTCCACGAGATAGACAAGTCGGCCTTCTCTCGACCGGCCAGAAATTCCGCAAGATCCTCCAAGTGCGCCTGCCAGCCAGCCCCGTACGCCCAACAAAGGTCCGGAGCAATCCCACCTTTCTCGAGAATGAGATTTGTGTGACTTGCATCGGCTACGAGATCAACAGTCAAACCTTGCTCTTCGCCTTCGTTCTCCCACATCGTGACTGATAAATGCCTCGGCGCGTCGCATTCGTCGACTCGGCCTTGTCCGTCCCAGCCACTACCAGGGATGAAGGCTGTGAAAGTTCCACCAACGTGAAATTCACCATCGAAGTTTCCATACCAACGGGCCAAAAGTTGAGGTTCAGTGAGCGCCGACCAAAGGTCATCGATACCGGTATCCAATTGGGTCTTCATACGAACCAATCCTGCGCCACCATCCGCGTGCAAGGTTCCTTCGATTGCAAACTCCGAGTGTGCGGTCATGCTTCCCCTCCAGTTCGATTCTGGACCGTTGGCCACTTGTGAAAACAATACGCACTTGACCATCTAGATTCCGAATTTCGGTGGCCCGACGTGAACCCGCACTCACGTTCGCCAAAGGTGAAATCTGAGAAGTTATAGGTTTCCAACGATGTAGTTGATGCACGCACAGAGTGACGCGACGTCCTCTGAGTCAACACTCGGAAACATGGCGATTCGCAATTGGTTTCGACCGAGCTTGCGATACGGATCAGTATCGACGATTCCGTTGACCCGAAGAATTTTCGCGATATTCGAGGCGTCAATGTCGTCACTGAAGTCAATCGTTCCGACGACGTTGCTGCGATACGCCGGATTCTCGACGAATGGTCGGGCAAATGGTGACGCTTCGGCCCAGGTGTAGAGGATCTCCGCCGACGTCGTTGAACGACCCGCGGAGAATCTCAGTCCACCGTTGTCATTCATCCATTTGATCTGAGAGGCGAGCAGGTGGATCGTGGCGAGGGCGGGGGTGTTATAGGTCTGGTTGAGTCGAGAGTTGTCCAGCGCGATTTTGAGATCGAGCGAGGCAGGGGTCCAGCGTCCCGATGCGGCGAGTGATTCAATGCGTTCAATCGCGGCCGGTGAACACACGGCAAGCCAAAGTCCTCCGTCGGAGGAAAAGGATTTTTGGGGCGCAAAGTAGTAGCAGTCGAACTGCGACGCGTCGACCATTAAGCCTCCTGCGCCCGACGTGGCATCAACGATGACGAGTCCCTTTGCACCTGTAGGGCGCTCGATCGTCATCATGAC
The DNA here is from genome assembly GCA_003167415.1 of Acidimicrobiaceae bacterium. Classification (GTDB taxonomy): domain Bacteria; phylum Actinomycetota; class Acidimicrobiia; order Acidimicrobiales; family RAAP-2; genus RAAP-2. The sequence goes on from PMTF01000017.1 coordinate 4,157, forward strand.
GCCGGTCGACGTCTCGTTTTGTGTCAGGGCGTAGGTGTCGACACTTTCGTCGGTTACGGCGCTCGGGTGCGAACCCACTTCACTCTTGATGACCTGCGGATCCTTGAGATGGGGGGCTTCGGTGACGCACGTCGCGAATTTTGACGAGAACTCACCGAAGCTCAAATGCTGGGACTGATCGGCGATGAGATGGAACGTGGCGGCATCCCAGAATCCCGTGGTACCACCGTTACCGAGCAGAACCTCATATCCGTCGGGCAACGAGAAGAGTGCTTGAAGTCCATCGCGGACTTCGGCGACTTTGTTGCGCACGGTCGATTGGCGGTGCGACGTGCCCATGTAGGTCGTCCCGTCGGCGACGAGTGCGCTCAACTGCTCGGCGCGGACCTTCGACGGACCGGATCCGAATCGTCCATCACGGGGGAGAAGCTCGGCGGGAATCTTGATCGTCTCAGAAGAACTCATAGACTTATTCTTACGGATATTGAATGGAGCGTCCGATGAGTTCGAGAGTGAGTCACCTTCTAGGCGGCTTGGCCCCCAGCGCGACATTGGCCGTGGACGCCAAAGCCAAGGCCCTGAAATCCGCCGGCGAACCCGTGATTGGCTACGGCGCGGGCGAACCGGACTTCGCCACCCCCGTCCATATCGTGGAAGCGGCCGCCAAGGCCTGTTACGACCCGGTCAACTACAAGTACACGCCGACGGCCGGACTGTTGGAGCTGCGCGAGGCGATTGTGGCCAAGTCCATGCGCGATTCCGGACTTCGCACGACGCCCGGTCAGGTGCTGGTCACCAACGGTGGCAAGCACGCGATCATCACCGCCCTGATGACCAAGTTGAACCCCGGCGACGAAGTGCTGATTCCCGCGCCGTACTGGACGACGTATCCCGAGGCCGTCTATCTCGCTGGCGGCACTGCGGTGTCGGTCATGACCTCTGACGCGAACGGTTTTCGAGTGAACGTCGACGAACTCGAACGAGCGAGAACTCCCAAGACGACGATGCTGATCTTCACCTCACCGTCGAACCCTTCGGGTGCCGTGGTTCGCCCCGAAGAAGTCGCGGCGATTGGTCGATGGGCCGCCGAGCACGACATCTGGGTGCTCTGTGACGAGATCTACGAACACCTGGTCTATGGCGACGCCGAATTCGCATCGATGCCGGTCGTGGCACCGGAGTTGGGTGATCGCTGGATCGTGGTGAACGGCGTCGCGAAGACCTACGCCATGACGGGATGGCGAATCGGATGGATGATCAGTGCGCCTGACGTCATGGACGCCGCCGTCAACTACCAAAGTCAGACGACGTCGAACATCTCGAACATCTCTCAGCGCGCCGCGGTCGCCGCGCTCAATGGTGACCTGAGCGCGGTCTACGAAATGCGCGCAGCATTCGATCGTCGCCGCAAAGTTATGACGTCAATGCTCAACGCTATCGACGGGGTCAGTTGCGTCGAGCCCGAAGGCGCCTTCTACTGTTACCCGAACGTGACGGGACTCTTGGGTCGCTCCTTCGGGGGTCGAGTGGCCCACTCGTCGGCCGAACTGGCGGAGATTTTGCTCGAAACAATCAAGATCGCGGTTGTCCCGGGCGAAGCCTTCGGTACGCCGGGCTATTTTCGCCTCAGCTCCGCGCTGGGTGACGCCGACCTCGCCGAGGGACTCGAACGCCTGGCGAACTTCGTCGCCGCGGGCTGAGATTCTTTCGTTTTCCCGTAGTCTGAGAGGACTCAACGAAAGGTGACCTCGTGGCTCGTGTATTGGTAACCGAAGAGATTGCCGACTCCGGTCTTCAAGAGTTGCGCGATGCCGGACACGACGTGGACATCCGACTGGGACTCTCACCGTCTGAATTGATCGACGCGCTGGCGGGCGCCCACGCCCTGATCATTCGCTCGGCCACCAAAGTCGACGGTCCAACGCTCGAGGCGGCGACCGATCTCGTCGTCGTCGGACGCGCCGGGATCGGACTGGACAACGTCGACGTGGCCAAGGCGACCGAGCTCGGCGTCATGGTCGTCAACGCGCCGGTGAGCAATATCGTCTCCGCGGCCGAACAGACCATGGCGCTCTTATTGGCCCAGGCCCGCAACATTCCTCAAGCGCATTCGGCCCTGAAGGCCGGAAAGTGGGAGCGCAGCAAGTGGGAGGGCGTCGAACTATACGGAAAGACGCTGGGTGTCGTGGGACTCGGCAAAATCGGCGCACTCGTCGCCCAACGCGCGTCCGCCTTCGGCATGCGACTGATTGCCTTCGACCCGTTCATCTCGGAAGAACGAGCGCGACACATGGGCGTCGAACTCGTCGACCTCGACACGCTGCTCGCGCAGAGCGACTTCATCACGATTCACCTGCCGAAGACCAAAGAGACCACAAACCTGCTCGACGCCGCGGCGTTGGCGAAAACCAAGGCGGGAGCGCGCATCATCAACGTCGCGCGAGGCGGCATCGTCAACGAGGCCGACCTGGCCGACGCCATCCGCAACGGTCACGTGCAGGGTGCGGCGTTAGACGTGTTCGAAAAGGAGCCGACGACGGAGTCGCCGCTCTTCGAACTTCCCTCGGTTGTGGTTGTTCCTCACCTCGGCGCCTCGACCTTCGAAGCGCAGGACAAGGCCGGCATCACGATCGCCGAGCAGGTGCAGCTGGCGCTCGCCGGAGACTTCGTCCCCTACGCCGTCAACGTCGCGGCCGGTGAAGTGTCCAACGCCGTTCGCCCTTTCATGGGGTTGGCCGAGGTCCTTGGTCGATTCATCGGCGGACTCTTGGACGGAAAGCCGGCCGACCTCGAAGTGAACTACTTGGGCGAGCTCGCCGGATCGGGGACCAAGATCCTCACCCTCTGTGCGCTGAAGGGTCTGCTCACGGCGACCGGTCACGACGGGGTCTCCTTCGTCAACGCGCCGCAACTCGCCGAAGACCACAACCTCACTTACAGCGAAATATCGACCGTCGAGTCACCGGAGTACGTGAATCAGATCTCGGTTCGCTCCGGCGACCACGCCGTCTCGGGCACGCTGGTTACCATCGGCACGCGTCTCGAGACGCGAATCGTCGGCGTCGACGGCCACAGCGTGGAGATTCCTCCCGCCGCCTCGATGCTCGTCGTACACAACGATGACCGCCCCGGCATGATCGGCATGGTCGGCGTAGCGCTCGGTGAGGCCGGCGTCTCCATCAGTTCGATGGCCGTGGGACCAGACCAACGCACCAAGACCGCCCTGATGGTCCTCTCAACCGCGATTCCCACGCCGACCGAGGTCATTGAACGACTGCGCAACACTGACGGCATCCAAGACATTCACCTGATCACGCTTCGCTGAAGCGAGTCGTGTCGGATCAGTCAGCGCAGTGAAGTGAATAACCGACGCCGGGCACGGTGGTGATCAGTTCGGCCGACTCGTCATTCAACTTCTGACGGAGCCGGTGGACGTAGGCGTGTACGTACTGCGCCTCGCCGCCGTAGCCCGTACCCCAGACCGCGCCGAGAATCATCTGGTGCGTGCAGGTCTTGCCGGCGTGTCGCCCCAGGAAGGCGAGGACCTCGAACTCCTTGGTGGTGAGGGCCACATTGACGCCGCCGAGGGAGACGTCGTGGTGGAGGAGGTCGATGTGCAGCTCGCCGCACGTCAAACTCATTTCGGCCGGGTCGTCACGATCGAGGCCTCGACCCCGCGTCACGACTCTGATTCTCGCTTCGAGTTCGGGCATGCTGAAGGGCTTCGTGACGTAGTCGTTCGCCCCGGCGTTGAGCGCGGCCACCTTTCGATTCTCGGCACCAGTCGCCGAAAGGATGATGATGGGCACGTCACTCCAGCCACGTATGGTCCGACAGACCGCGATGCCGTCCATGTCCGGAAGTCCCATGTCGAGTACCACCACGTCGGGCGAGATCAGGGCGGTTTGGGAGATGCCGTGCTCGCCGGTGGCGGCGGTCGTGACGTCGTGGCCCCCGGCCTGGAGACCGAGGCGCAACGCCCGATTCAGTGACGGGTCGTCGTCGATCACCAGGATTTTCGCCATGGTGGTTACCGTAGCGGCCCGGTGTCGTCGGCCAACGGGAGCGAGAACACGAACTTGGCGCCCTGATTGGGTGCATCTTCATACCAGATCTCTTCGCCGTGAGCCTCGACGAAGTTCTTGGCGATCGTGAGGCCGAGGCCGGCCCGGCCACCCTTGTCGAGTTGGGCGAAACGCTCGAAGACGGCCTGTCGTTGATTCGGTGCGATACCCGGTCCTTGATCGGCGACCGAGAGCACGACCTGATTCTCTTCACGTCGCGCCTCGACGGTGATGACGCCGTCAGCCGGCGAGTGCCGGTTGGCGTTGTCGAGCAGGTTGATCAACACCTGTCCGATCAAGAGGGGGTCCACGTTCACCGCCGGCAGGGCCGCGGGCACGATCGATTCGACGCGGTGGGCGCTGAGGGTCGGCTCCATGACGTTGACCGCTTCGCGCACTATTTCCTGGACCGACGATGGCGTCGCGTGCACGGTGAAGACCCCGGCTTCGATTCGCGTAATGTCCAAAAGATTCGACACCAGTCGAGTGAGACGATCGGATTCGACTTCGATGAGGTCGTAGAGTTCGGCTACCTGTTCGTTGGAGAGCGCGGCGAACCGATTCGAGAGCGTCGAGGAGGCGACCTTGATCGTCGCCAGTGGCGTTCGCAGGTCGTGGGACACCGCGCCCATCAGGCTCTGGCGAAAGCGGTCAACCTCTTCGAGGAGTTTCGAGCGCAGCGCCAGTTCGCGCAACTGCGCGCGCTCCAGCGCCAACGCCGCGTCGTTGGCAAAGGTATTGAGAACCGCCCGGTCGTTCTTCGACGTCGGTAGACCGCGTAGGGCCAAGATGCCGACGGCCCGACCCGAGGCCGAAAGCGCGATGGTTCGCAACTCTCCGGATGATTCGGCGTCCGTGCCGACGCTGATCGGTTGACCCGAGTGGGGCCCCAGTCGGGCCAGTTCCTCGTCGGAGAGTGGTTCGCCCGCCGACGCGACGACCTTTAAAACGCCCTCGTCTAGAACGAGCAATGAGACGCCGGGAATCGCGAAGACCGCGTGGACCGTCGACACGATGGTTTCGAGCAGTTCGTCGACCGGGCGGTCGCCGACCAGGTGCTCGGAGAGCTCCGAGAGGTGGAGCGCCGCTTCGCTTCCGCGCTGGGCTTCGATTCTCGAGGAGTCCAGGCTCGCCACGACGCTCGCGACGGCCAACATCACAATGACGTAGACCGCCAGGGCCGCCCAGTTCTGCGGCGTGCCGACATCGAGGGTTTTATACGGCGGTATGTAGCCGTAGTCGTAGACGAGGAAGCCGGCGATGACGCTCGAGACGCCGGCCTTGATGCCGCCAATGGCTGATCCGACGACGACCGGGATGACCAATACCAACGCCGCGGTCGACACGCTGATGTGCGAACGAAGAGGCAGCATCGCGAAACCAAGCACGAGGACACTCGCCACTCCGACGATCGAACCGACGAGATGTCTACGCACGGTCTTAGTATTGTCCAGAGCGCGAATCTCGGTCTCGTGGACGAAATGCAGAGATTATTAAGACGCGTAAGAAGTTTTGAAGACTCTGTTAAGGATTCGCCCGTGACACTGGAGTCATGGCAGATCTATTCACAGCACTTGGCATCATCGCCTTCACGGCGGCGATGCTCGGACTCATTTGGGCGTTGGACCGAGTATGAGTTTTTCTCAAATCATTCTCTTCTGTGTGGCCGTCGCGATGTTCGGTTACATCGGCTACGCCATGTTCAAGCCGGAGAAGTTCTAGATGGGTTTCTTCCTCACCATCCTCACCCTCGTGGTCGCCCTGGGCCTCACGTGGCGCTACCTCGGTTCGTACATGGCAGCGGTCTTTGACGGACGCGTGCACTTTCTCGGATTCATCGAACGCCCGATTTACCGGATGCTCGGCACGAGTCCCGAACAAGAACAGACGTGGAAGCGTTACGCCGGCGCGCTGGTCATATTCTCGGCCGTCTCGATTGCCTTCACGTACATAATTCTTCGAATACAGGGCTCGTTGCCCTTGAATCCCGAACATCTTGGCAACGTGGGATCGGCACTCAGCTTCAATACGTCGACGTCATTCGTGACCAATACGAACTGGCAGAACTACGGCGGCGAAACAACGATGTCGTACTTCTCCCAGATCGGCGCCCTGACAGTCCAGCAGTTCGTCAGCCCGGCCGTCGGTATCGCCGTCGCGATCGCCATGGTGCGCGGATTCGCCCGTCGCAACTCGGCGACCATCGGCAACTTCTGGGTCGACATCACCCGCTGCTTGTTCTACATCCTCTTGCCCATTGCCTTCATCGCGGGAATCATTTTTGTCGGCGAAGGCGCGGTGGAGACCCTCGCGGGCACGATTACCTTCCACGACGCGCTGAACGGCGTCATTCAGACGATTCCGCGTGGTCCGATTGGCTTTATGGAAGCCATCAAGCAACTCGGTACGAACGGCGGCGGCTTCCTCGACCAGAACTCTGCGACCCCGTTCGAAAACCCGACCGGCCTCACGAACTTTCTCTCGATCTTCTTGCTCTTGTCGATTCCCTTTGCCCTCACCTACACCTTCGGCAAGATGGTGGGCAGCGTGCGTCACGGCGCGACGCTGTTGGCGGCGATGGTGCTGCTCTTCGGTATCTGGGTGGGCTTCACCGCCAACGCCGAGCACCAGAACAACCCGGCCGTGGCCGCGGCTCACGTGTACTCGCCCGTCGGCAACATGGAAGGCAAGGAAGTGCGTTTCGGCGACACCTCGACCGCGCTCTTCGGCGTCTCCTCAACGATGACCTCGACGGGATCGGCTGACGCTTCGTACGATTCGTTCACACCAGTTGGTGGTCTTGGACTCTTGAGCGGCATGATGTTGGGCGAAGTTACGCCCGGCGGTACCGGGAGTGGCCTCTACACGATGCTCGTCTACGCCATCATCGCGGTCTTCATTGGCGGACTCATGATCGGAAGAACACCGGAGTATCTCGGGAAGAAGATCCAAGCCAGAGAGATAAAACTCGCGGGGCTGGCGGCCCTGGTGATGCCCATAACTGTGTTGGTACTCACCGCGCTCGCCGTATCACTCGCCGTCGGCCGTGCCGGGCCCGAGAACCTCGGTCCCCACGGATTCTCAGAGATCCTCTACGGATTGACCTCACAGGGCAACAACAACGGATCGGCCTTCGGTGGTCTCACTGGTAACACTCCGTTCTACAACATCATCGGTGGGATCGACATGTTGCTCGGCCGATTCGCAATAATGATTCCGGTTCTCGCCATTGGCGGTTCGCTCGCGGCCAAGAACGTCGTACCGGAGTCGCTCGGGACCTTCCGAACCGACAACGGAATGTTCGTCGGACTCGTTATCGGCGTCATCTTGATCATCGGTGGATTGACATTCTTCCCCGCCATTTCGCTCGGACCAATCGTCGAGCAACTTAGTCACTTGAGGTTCTTCTAATGAGCACTGTTATAACCGAATCGACCCAAGAGGCCCCAAGGGGCGGCGTCGCCAAAGCTCGTGGACTCTTCGACCGCGAAATTCTCGGACAGGCGTTTCGCGACTCGTTTCGAAAAATGGATCCTCGCGTCCAGATAAAGAACCCCGTGATGTTTATTGTGCTCGTCGGCTCGATCATTACCTTCATCGAGGCGATTGCGCACCCCGGGATCTTTACGTGGTCGATCACGGTCTGGCTGGTTTTGACGGTGTTGTTCGCCAACTTTGCCGAAGCGATGGCCGAAGGTCGCGGCAAGGCCCAGGCCGACACGTTGCGCAAGATGCGGTCCGAGACCGAGGCCCGTCGTCTGCGTCCCGACGGGACCGAAGAGCTCGTCGCGGCCGCGTTGCTCGCTAAGGGCGATCTCGTTGTCTGCGAAGCCAACGACGTGATTCCCTCCGACGGCGAGATCATCGAAGGCATCGCCTCGGTGGACGAGTCGGCAATCACCGGCGAGTCGGCGCCAGTGATACGAGAATCGGGCGGCGACCGCTCGGCCGTAACCGGTGGCACCAAAGTACTTTCGGACCGCATCGTGGTGCGAATTACGGCCGAACGAGGACATACGTTCATCGACCGGATGATCAGCTTGGTTGAAGGGGCCAACCGACAGAAGACGCCGAACGAAATCGCGCTCACCATCTTATTGGCGGTCCTCACAATCGTCTTTATTCCGGTCGTCGTGACGTTGGTGCCCTTTGGCAATTTTGCGGGCGCCTCGGTTTCAGTCGTCATTCTCGTGTCGTTGTTGGTCTGCCTCATCCCCACCACCATTGGCGCGTTGCTCTCAGCAATTGGTATCGCAGGGATGGACCGCCTCGTCCAGCGCAACGTCCTCGCGATGAGCGGGCGCGCCGTTGAGGCCGCGGGTGACGTTCAAGTCCTCTTGCTCGACAAGACCGGGACCATCACCTTGGGGAACCGCATGGCCGCAAACTTCTTCCCGGTCGGCGGCCACAGTGAGGCGGAATTGGCCGACGTCGCTCAACTGGCCTCGCTCGCGGACGAGACACCGGAGGGTCGTTCCGTCGTCGTGCTCGCCAAAGAGAAGTTCGGTATTCGAGAGCGTCAACTGGGAACCGACCACGTTTTCGTACCGTTCACCGCCGCGACTCGTATGTCGGGGCTCGACATTGGGACCCGCCAGATTCGAAAAGGCGCCGCGGACTCAGTGAAGCGATGGGTCGTCGAAGCGGGCGGCCCGTCACCGGCGGACTTGGACGAGATCGTTGAGCGCACGTCGCGCGCGGGCTCAACGCCGCTGGTCGTCGCCGACGGTACCGACATTCTCGGTGTCATTGAATTAAAAGACGTCGTAAAGCAGGGAATCCGTGAGAAGTTCGCCGAGATGCGCAGAATGGGGATTCGCACCGTGATGATCACTGGCGACAATCCCTTGACCGCCGCGGCCATCGCGCAGGAAGCCGGTGTTGATGACTTCCTCGCCGAAGCGACGCCCGAAGCGAAGATGGCGCTGATCAAGAAGGAGCAGGAGGGCGGCAGGCTCGTCGCCATGACCGGTGACGGCACNNAACGACGCGCCCGCGCTGGCTCAAGCGGACGTCGGCGTCGCCATGAATACCGGAACCACGGCAGCCAAAGAGGCCGGCAATATGGTGGACCTCGATTCCAACCCGACCAAACTGATCGACATCGTCGAGATCGGCAAGCAGTTGCTCATCACGCGAGGTTCTTTGACGACATTCTCGATTGCTAACGACGTGGCCAAGTACTTCGCCATCATTCCGGCCCTCTTCGCCGGAACTTACGTCTTCCGACACAATCGGCCACTCGAAGCGCTCAACATCATGCACTTGCACAGCGCCCAAAGCGCGGTGCTCTCGGCCGTCATCTTCAACGCGTTGGTGATCATCGCGCTGATTCCCCTGGCCCTGCGCGGCGTCAAGTTCCGCCCCACCGGTTCGGCCTCGATCCTGCGTCGCAACGTGTGGATTTACGGCGTCGGTGGCGTCATCGTGCCGTTCATTTTTATCAAAATCATCGACCTTATTCTGGTCGCCCTGCACGCCTACTAAAAGGAGATCGCTGATGCTCGTTCACCTCCGCCGTTCACTGGTCATGGCAGCCATCTGCCTCGTCTTCTTCGGTTTCGTTTACGCCTTCGCGGGCACCGGAGTGGCCCAAGTACTCTTCCGGTTCCAAGCTGATGGTTCCGTGACGAAGAATGGTTCTCTGCTGATTGGACAGAATTGGTCCAGCCCGAAGTGGTTTCACGGACGTTCGGACGACACCGGTCCCTACGCCGCCAGTTCGACACAAGCAGGCGGTGACAACCCGCTGGTCGCGAACGGTCACGACGGTGAGTCGGCCGCGACGAACCTGGGACCACGCTCGAAAGTGCTCGAGGCGAACACCAAGGAACTGGTGGTGTACTGGCACAAGCTCGGTGTGAAGCCCACGATCGACTTGGTGACTACCTCGGGCAGCGGCTACGACCCGGACATCTCGGCCCTGGACGCCACCGTGCAAATCCCGATGGTTTCCAAGGCGACCGGGATCTCGCCGGCGCAACTGCGCACGCTCATCGTGCGGCAGACGCACCCAGCACAGTGGGGATTCTTGGGTTCCAGTTACATCGACGTTTTACAGCTGAATGAGGGCCTCGCGAAACTGGAGAAGTGATCGGTCCGCTCGTGCACTGGTCCGACTCGCAGATCGGTCTACGGACGGAGCGTTCCTCAACACGATCTTTCGAGGCAAGGGAGCAGCGGGAGCGACCATGATGCGTCAACTACTTCTATATCGCGATCGACTCGCCCTGGGGGCCGGGATCGTCGTGCCGTTGCTGGTCGGTGCGGTGCTGGTCCCCTTCCGCGGTACCTTCGCCAATACGGCCGCGGCCCTCGTAATGGTGAGCGTCATTGTTGCTGTCGCCGTATTTGGCAATCGACTTGCGGGCATCGTAGCCAGCGCGTCATCGGCCATTTGGTTCGACTTCTTTCTTACGCCGCCGTATGACAAACTCACCATTAGTCACCGGCCTGACCTCGAAACCACGATCGCAATTGTCGTGGTCGGAGTACTCGTGACCGAACTTGCGGCCCGAAGTCGCCAGCACTGGAAAGCGGCCAATAGCTCCACTGCGTACGTTGCGATGATTCACGGCGTCGCCGTGCTCGCGGCCAACTCGGCGCCGGTCACCGAGATCACTGACCAGACGACCGCGTCGCTCATCCAGCTGCTCACATTGCGTGCGTGTCGATTTGATAGAGCTCTCTCGAATCCGCCACTGGCTCAGATTCAATCCAATGGCGACGTCGAACTCGTCGGACTGCGATGGCCGGCTCGAGAGATCGGCATACCCGGACCCGAGGCCGAAATTGTGGCCAAGTGGCGCGGACGGGTGGTCGGACGCTTCGTCGTGACACCCACACCCGGCGTGATGGTGACGTTGGAGCAACGAATCGTGGCCGTCGCGGTGGTGGACGTAGCCGCCGCGTACCTCGTCGGCGAACTGCATGCAATGTAGATCGAGCACGAACTCGTTTTCGATTGAACCGACTGGAAAGAGATATCGCCTTGGGGGACCGAGGTGCGTATGGCGTACGAAACGAAACGGCGGTGACGGGTGACGCTAGGCGATACTAGTTCCATGCAACGAGGGGTTCTACGGGTATACCTGGGTTCGGCCCCTGGTGTGGGCAAGACCTACCGGATGCTCGACGAAGGATGGCGACGGCGAGAACGCGGCACCGACGTGGTGGTGGGGTACGTGGAGACGCACGGTCGCGCGCTTACCGAAGCCCAACTCAGGGATCTCGAGGTGATTCCGCGCATAAGTCGCGAGTACCGCGGCGCGTTTCTGGAAGAGATGGACCTCGAAGCCGTCTTAGCGCGGCACCCGGACGTAGCGCTGGTCGATGAACTGGCGCACACCAACGTCGTAGGCAGCACGCACGCGAAGCGCTGGCAGGACGTCGACGCTCTACTCGACGCCGGCATCGACGTGATCACCACCGTTAACATTCAACACCTGGAGTCGGTCAACGATGTGGTTGAGAAGATCACCGGTATTCACCAGCAAGAGACGATCCCCGACGCCATCGTTCGCCGAGCCGAACAGATCGAGATCGTTGACGTGACGCCCGAAGCGCTACGGCGCCGGATGGCGCACGGCAACATCTACGCCGTCGACAAGATTGACGCCTCGTTGTCCAACTATTTCCGTGTTGGCAATCTCAGCGCGCTTCGAGAATTGGCACTGTTGTGGTTGGCCGATCGCGTCGAAGACTCGCTGCAGCGATACCTCGACGATCACGCGATCGACCAGAAGTGGGAGACCCGCGAGCGTCTCATCGTCGGGATCACCGGCACTGCCACCGACGCCGATCTCTTGCGCCGTGCCGCCCGTATCGCCTCGCGGACCGGCGCTGAGCTCTTCGCCGTGCACGTCGTGAAGTCCGATGAGATACGTCACGTCCCGACCGACACCTCTGAGGCCCGCGAACTCGTCGAGGAGTTCGAAGGAAAGTTTCAAGAGGTGGTCGACGACGACACCGCCTCCGCCCTTGTCTCTTTCGCCCGTAGTGAACGAGGAACGCAGATTGTCTTAGGCGCGAGTCGACCTCGATCGCCCTGGCGCCCGGCGAATGGGGTCGTGGAAAAGGTGTTGCGTCTCGCGCGTGACCTCGATGTCCACATCATTGCGGTGGGCGGAGAACGACCGCCGCACGTTCATCGAAGAAGGCAGACCAAGCGTGTAACGAGGCCGCGCCAGATGCTGGCGACGATCATCATGTTGCTCCTCATGCCGTTCCTCACCGTGGTCATGAGCCAAATTCGTTCGAGCCTCTCGCCGTCCACAGTCTTCCTGGTGTATCTCGTCGCGATCCTCGCCCTGACGACATGGGCTGGGGCATTCGTTGGTGTTCTTGGCGCCATTGTCGCGTCGGGGCTGGAGAACTACTACTTCGTGAAGCCGTTGCATACGCTCGAAGTCGCCCGCCCCGACGACGTGGTGGCGATCGTCGCCTTCTTGCTTTTCGCCATCGCGGCGAGCATTCTCGTGAACCGATTCGCCCAGAGTACGCATGAGGCTGAGCGCGCTCGCGCTGAGGCACAGATTCTCGCGGGAGCCGCCGCGAGCGTCGCCTCTTCCCACGAGGACCTCATGCCACTGCTCGAGTCCTTGAGAACCGTCTTCGCGGCCTCGAGTGTGGCGCTCGTCGTCGACCGCGATGGTCAATGGGTGAGCGATCTCGTGAGCGGAGAGGCGATCGACGTTTTCGACGCCGGTTCATTCTTCGAAATCGATGAGGAACATCGCCTCTACGTGATTGGGGCGACCCTCAATGATCAAGACAATCAATTGGTCAGCGCCTTCGCCCGCCGAGTCGCCGCTGGCCTACGGAGCCAGATTTATGCACGCGACGCAACGCAACTCCAAGAGATCGCCGAAGCCGAGTCACTGCGCCTGGCGTTGTTCAGAACTGCTTCGAAGGAGTTGCTCGGCCCACTAGAAAAGGTACAAACCAACATCTCGATGCTCGCCGGTAGTCACGAGCACCGCTCCCTCGACGAGAGGAACGCCGTACTTTCTGGCATGGACTCCCAAGTGCGTCAACTCACTCGTCTCGTGGTCAACCTCATTGACGCCGGGCGCCTCGAGGCGGGTGAGGTCGCGGTTCGTACAGAGTCCGTGCGGCTAAGTGACGCTGTGACGAATGCGATCAACAATGTTGACAACCGGGGCCGGTCGGTGGAACGCGACGTACCGAGTGACTTGCCGGCGTTGGTAACTGATCCGGTTCTGGTTCAACGCATCATCGGCAATATCGTCAGCAACGCCTGTCGATTCGGACCGGTTGACATGCCGGTTACCATCAAAGCCGGCGTCATCGGTGAGTACATTCAAATACTCGTGGTGGACCGTGGCCCGGGCATGCCCGTGGCACTTCGTGAGGCGGTCCTCGCGCCCTTTGATCGATTGAGTGGCGCCCAACTCAACGCGGGACTCAATCTCACGGTCGCGTCCGGCTTCATTCAACTGTTGGGCGGTCGGCTCCTCTTCGAGGACACGCCGGGTGGCGGATTGACCGTCGCGGTCGATCTCCCCGTCATGGGACCGTCGTAAGAGGCAAGTCGAGGCCGGCTCGTCCGGGCATCACGCCCCTCCATTTCGAAGGCGTCGGATGCCCGGCGTTAACCTCGTGATCGTGAACGATGCCGTGACTCCGGTGGGCCGTTGGCAACTCTCGTCGCAAGCTCGACTCTCGATCAGAGCGGCCTTTTGCTTAGCGACACCCCTGATCATCGGCCTGATCACCGGCCAGCGGGCGTACGGCACGTTGGTCGCTATCGGGGCACTGTGGGGCATCAGTCAAGATGGATTAGATCGTTGGCATAATCGGTCGCCGAGGATACTCGGTGTCGCCTTCGCCGGCGGTCCCGGACTCGCCCTCGGAGCGCTGTTCGTGAACCACGTCGACTCCCCGTGGGCACTCGTCGCACTCTTCGGAGGCGTCGCGTTCGTTGCCGGTCTCATCGAGGCGTCGCTGTGGGCGACCCAAGGCATGTACCTGTTGCTGGGCGCCATCCTCGGCGGGGGATTGGCCTTCACAGGACGTATTTGGCAGTCAGCCCTTTACGTCATGGTCGGGGGACTCTTCGTGTACGCGATGGCCAGCCTCACCGATCGTCGCGGTCGGCGAGCCGATCAACGGCTCTGTCTCGCCGACGCGATGCAGGCGCTCGCGCAACTCTTCGGCGCCATCGGCACCGAAGGACTGAATCACGCACGCAGCCGCGCCGTCGTCGTCCTGGACGCCGCCCAAGACGTGGTCGGCGCCAAGAAGTTACCCGAGGACGACGAGGGTGTCGCGATCCACCAAGTATTCGTCGTGGTGCTTCAGTTCGGGGAACTCGCGTCGTACTTGGCGAGCAAGGCTGAGGCGGTGGACGCCGCGGTGATCGGAGTCCTGCGCGAGGTGGCCGTGACGATTCGCGAGCGATCGTGCCTCGACGCGGTCGCGCAGTTGGACGGCTTCTCCTCGACCTTCATGTCGACGCTCACCTCACCATCACGTCGACTGATCGCGGTGTCGTTTCGTTGTCCCGCGAGATCGACGCTCGTCAGCGAGATGCCCTTTCGTTCGACGATCCATCGACTGCCGATGGTCGATCGGTTTCGCTTCGCACTGTTGTTCGGTGGTGCCGTTGTGGTCGCGACGATCATCGCGCACGAGTTGGATGGACCAAAGGGCTACTGGCTACCGATGACCGTAGCGTTCGTGTTTCGTCCCGACCTGGGACCCGTGATGCGTCGCGCCATCGCACGAGTCGTTGGTACCCTCGCCGGCGTCGGCATCGCGGCCATCGTAGACATCGCCGGCAACCAGCAGGTCTCGCTCATACTTCTGTGTTGCGTCATGGCCGCGGCGGTGCCGTTGGCGGCGCAACGGAGCCACGCCCTCACGGTCATGGTATTCACGCCGATCGTCTTCGTCTTCATTGGGGTACTTGGCCCCGACCAAAATCTCCTCTGGCCGCGCATCGTCGACACCGCGATCGGCGCGTCGATCGTTCTTAGCCTTGATTACGTGATGTGGCTTCACGCGCCATCGCTCCGACCGCGTCAACAGTTGGAACTGGTCGGCGAGGCCGTGGCGAGCTACCAGCAAACTACTCCCGAGAGCGATCCCGTCCTGCGCCACTCACGTCGCCGCAATGCCCTGCGTGCAGTGACTGGAGCGCGAAGCGCCATCAAACTGGCCGGTATCGAACCACATCTCTTCCACGAATCGGGCGCCCCGTATCTGTTTCGGTTGAACTCCTATCTCGACGAGATCGATGATCACACGGTCGAGCTCGTCGAGGGCCCTACGAGTCCCGAACCCTGAGGGAACGAAGATCCGATCTTCAGGCCGCGAGCAGCGCCCGTACGTGCGCCTTGGTCGAGTCGATCACCGGGAAGGATTCGTCCTCGCTCATCAGCATTCCGAACTCGGTGCAGCAGAGACCGACGATGCTCGCGCCTCGCTCGAGACACGAAGAGGCGACCTCATGTAGGTAGGCTCGTGAACCTTTCGTCACCACGCCTCGGGTCAACTCCGAGAAAATAATGAACTGCAGTCGCTCCGTCTGTCCTTCGGTGGGTTTGATGCACGTCACACCGAGTTCGTGCAACCGGTCCGAGTAGAACTCGCCCTCGATCAGGTACTTTGTCCCGAGTAACGCCATCGTGTGGTGACCGCTGCCGAGAGATTCCTTGGCGACGGCGTCGCGTACGTCGACAACGGGGATGGCGACAGCGCTTTGGACTCGGTTGAAGTTGAGGTGCATGGTGTTGGCGCCGATACCGAGCACGGTAGCGCCGGCGCGTTCGAGGCGCTGCGCCGACGCCGCCAGGATCTCGCCGGTGGCCTCCCAGTCGCCCTCGCGTTGCAACGGCACGATCGCCCCGAAGTCGACCGAGTCGATGATCAGTTGCGGTTGCGACCATTCGTTGGTCCCGACGAAGAGGTCATTGAAGTAGCGATAGTACGAAGCCGTCGACTCCCACGAGAGTCCGCCGATAATCCCAATTCGCGTTTCGGTCATGGCTGTTCTTAGAAGTAACTGATGAGGTCGACGCGTTCCATGATTTCGGGCGTGAGCGACGGCATCACGTCGAGGGCGGTCATGTTCTCTCGAACCTGCGCGGCGCTCGAAGCGCCGGTGATCACGGTTGACACGTGCGGGTTCATCGCGCACCACGCAAGGGAGAACTGGGCGAGCGACACGCCGAGTTCGTCGGCGATCACCTTGAGGTCGGCCACCTTCTTATTGCGCCCTTCGTCGGTGAGCATGCCCTTCAGCCACTCGTAGCCGGGCAGCGTCGCGCGCGAGCCCTCGGGCACGCCGTTCAAGTATTTGCCGGTGAGTAGGCCCGACGAGAGTGGCGACCAAGTGGTCGTGCCTAGTCCGATGTCCTCGTAGAGGCGCAAGAATTCCTTATCCACCTTGTCGCGGTGCAGGATGTTGTACTCGGGTTGTTCCATGAGTGGTTTGTGAAGGTGGTGTCGGTCGGCGATGTCGTAGGCGGCGCGGATCTCATCGGCGCTCCATTCCGAGGTGCCCCAGTAGAGGGCCTTGCCCTGGGTGATCATGTCGCTCATGGCCCAGACCGTCTCTTCGATGGGCGTCTTGGGATCGGGACGGTGGCAGAAGACGAGGTCGACGAAGTCGAGGCCGAAGCGCTCGAGCGATCCGTCGATTGCCTGGGATAGGTACTTGCGATTCAGGGTGTTGCGCATGTTGGGAACGTTGTGCAGTCCCCAAAAGAGCTTGGTGGAGACCACGTACTCGTGACGCTTCCAACCCAACTCCCGAAAGGCTTCGCCCATGACGCGCTCGGACTCGCCCGCGGCGTACCCCTCGGCGTTGTCGAAGAAGTTGACGCCCGCCTCTTTGGCGGCGTCCAGACACTCGGCGGCCTGCTTGCCCGTTTCGATCTGGTCGGCGTTGGCGAAGGTGACCCAACTGCCGAAAGAGAGCAGGCTCACTTTGAGACCCGAGCGGCCGAGTCGGCGATATTGCATGTCTGTCATGATTTCTCCTTGGGTGCAGTAGTGAGGACGAACTATTCAGAAGCGGGATTGCGGGGCACGTCGGGCCACTCGTCAACGGAAACGGACTCGTCGTCTTTGGGCCGCTTCACCAACATGACGATGCCCGCGATACTCGCCGCGACGACCACGACGAACAGGAGTTTGAGAACCGTTTTGAGTACGCTCATGACCAATGAGGTTAGCGGCGACTTTCTCTGGACATTGAGGCCGGTCTGGATAGAATGAGTCCGTGAGAACTGGCCAGAACGACCTGCTGCTTCGATAGGGGTGAGCCCGTGCTCACCCCGACCCCCGCTATGGCGGGGGTTTTTTGTTTCTCGTTCGACCGCGATGGAGAGGATCAACCAGGTGAAGGACAACCAGCAGCCCAGTCCCATGGCCTACGCCAAGTACGTACCAACGGTTCCGGTTGACCTGCCGGACCGCACCTGGCCCAACCGCCGACTGACCAAAGCGCCCCGTTGGTGCAGCGTCGACCTGCGCGACGGGAATCAGGCCCTGATCGACCCGATGGACCTCGAGCGCAAGAACACCCTGTTCGTCCAGCTCGTCGAGATGGGTTTCAAGGAGATTGAGGTGGGATTCCCCTCGGCCTCCCAGCCCGACTTCGACTTCGTGCGTCACATCATCGAAGGGGATCTGATTCCCGACGATGTCACGATCCAGGTCCTCACGCAGTGCCGTGAGGACCTCATACGGCGCACCTACGAATCGGTCCACGGGGCTCGTCGCGCCATCATCCACTTCTACAACTCGGTCTCGACCCTGCAGCGACGCGTCGTGTTCGGCCTCGACAAAGCGGGCATTCAAAAGATCGCGACCGATGCGGCCGCGTTCTGCCGCAGGCTCGAGTCGACGTCTCCGACGACCGAGTTCTACTACGAGTACTCGCCCGAGAGCTTCACCGGCACGGAACTGGACTACGCCCTCGAGGTCTGCAACGCGGTGATCGACGTGATCGATCCGTCGCCCGATCGGCCGCTGATCCTGAACCTCCCGGCGACCGTCGAGATGTACACGCCGAATCTCTACGCCGACGCGATCGAATGGTTCCTTCGTCACGTGAATCGCCGCGACAGCGTCGTCCTCTCGCTGCACCCGCACAACGACCGGGGCACCGGTGTGGCCGCCGCCGAGCTCGGCGTGCTCGCGGGCGCCGACCGGGTCGAGGGCACGCTCTTCGGCAACGGGGAGCGCACCGGCAACGTGGACGTGGTGAACCTGGCGCTCAATCTCTTCTCCCAGGGCGTCGACCCCGAACTGGACATTCGCGACATCGATAAGGCGCGCCACGTCGCCGAATACGCCAATCGGCTCCCCGTCCACATGCGCCACCCCTACGTGGGCGAGCTCGTGTACACCGCCTTTTCCGGTTCGCACCAGGACGCCATCAAAAAGGGCATGTTGGCGATCGGTGACACCTACGACGTCTGGGAAGTTCCTTATCTCCCGATCGATCCCAAGCACACCGGACGCACCTACGAAGCGATTATCCGGGTGAACTCCCAGTCGGGCAAGGGCGGCGTCGCCTACCTGTTGAACGCCGAGCACGGTCTGGACCTGCCGCGCGCGATGCAGGTCGAGTTCTCCAAGCAGGTGCAAGAACTCACTGAGGCGACCGGCACCGAGATCTCACCGGCGCAGATCTGGGACGTTTTCACCACGACCTACCAACCCGAGAACCCCACGATCCAACTGCTCTCCAGCGAGGTCTCGGCCGACCAGGCCAGCACCCGCATCTTCGCCCAACTGGTCGTGAACGGACATCACCTCACCGTGAAGGGCGAAGGCAACGGTCCGATCGACGCCCTCATGGACGGCCTGCGCACCGAGATGGACGTCAAGTTCACGGTCCGCGATTACTCCGAGCATGCGTTGACTTCGGGGTCGGCCGCGTCGGCCGTCGCCTACGTCGAAGCCGAAGGCGACGACGGCGCGACGTGGTGGGGAGTGGGGATGAGTTCGTCGATTCTCGACGCATCACTCGAAGCTGTCATTTCTGCCGCAAATCGCCGTCGATAGAAAAAGCCCCAACTAAACTTGCATGATGACTTGGCACTCCCTCACGATCTCGATGGGGTGGCTGGCGGTCGCCAGCGGGGTTGTCGGGACCTCGTATCAACTGCGCCGAGTCCGTGCTTTGGGGGTTGAAGGGGTCTCGCTCGCAACTTGGGTTCTCTTCTTGTACATGGGCTGTTTCTGGATCACCTACGGGTTCGCGGCCCACTCGGCCGAGGTCGTTTTGGGCAGTGCGCTCATCTTGCCGATCCAACTTTCGATTCTCTTTCGCCTGGCTCCCCGGCAAAGGTGGGCCGTCCCGGCCAGGGCGCTCGGCTACTTCATCCTCTGCTGTGTCCTGCCGACCGTGGTGTGGGGCTGGGCCGGTGGCGTCTTCGGCACCGGCGTCGCCATGACCATCAATCGCGCGCCGCAACTCATCGAGTTGGTCCGTCATCCCGACGCCTCGGGCGTCTCGGCGACCTCGTGGTTCGTCGGGGCCTTCGGTTGCTGGCTCTGGATCCTCTATTACACCGGGGTGCACCTGTGGGCCGCGCTCACCGCGACGGCCTTCGCCGGGCTCGCCAATTTGGCCATCGCGTTACTCGCCACGTGGCGACACAGCCAAGCGCGCCAGAGCGTGACCGCGCGAGAGGTCTTCGCTACCTCGATGTAGGCATCGCGCCGTCGTAGGGCGCGAGCAATCTTCCGTAGGATTCGCTCAAGCCGGACGACCCCCGGATATGACGGCAGGTTCACGTGACGACAGAGCTCTTGAATGACGCACTCGCCATCAGCGACGCGTGGTCGAGCGAGTTGAATCTTCGCGACTTACTGGAACAACAGTTGCGTGCATCGGGCGTTCTTGAGCGTGTGGTCGACGTCGTCGCCGTCGGCAAAGCTGCTCGCGAGATGGCTTGGGCCCTGCATGAGGTGCTGGGCGAGCGCGTGCAACGGCAGCTGATCATCGTGGATGAGGGACCGGCGTTTTCACTGCTCTCCGACGTCGAGTTCGTAATCGGCGATCATCCACTCCCCGGTCTCGGCAGTCTGATGGCCGGCAAGCGACTGGTTGAATTCTTGGAGAATCCAACGATGGCCGAATGCACGATTTTCTTGGTTTCGGGAGGAGCGTCGAGCCTCTGTGCGCTCCCTGAATCGCCGGTGAACCTCGACGACCTCCACGAACTCTTCGAGGCGGTCCTCGCCTCGGGGGCCGACATTACGACGCTTAATCAACTGCGTGCGGCGAGTTCGAGAATTGCCGGCGGCGCGATTCTTCGGAGTGTTCGCACCCCGCGCTCGCTGGCGTTGATCATGGTCGACAACGTGGTCTCGGGCGAGCGCTGGGTGGCGTCGGGCCTCACGTTCGGCTACACGCCGACCCGCGGCGAAGTGGCAACACTGCTCGAGATGGTTGGGCGCGGCACGGGGCGATTGGCGGAGAAGATCCTTGAAGCCTCCGAGCGTCGGGGAGCGGTCATGAGCGAGCCGGTGGAGACCGTTCACGAGAATCGCGTGATCGCCGCGCCGTTCCAAGTGTTGTCAGCCGTGGCGAAGGAGGCGACCCGACGCGGCTATCAAGTGATCGAAGTGGGCGGTTCGCTGCACGGCGACGTCCAGGACGTCGTCGCCCTCATGGCCCAACACCTGTCGTCGGCGACGAAGCGATGGGGACCGTTCTGTGTCGTGGGGGTGGGTGAAGTGACGTTACGGGTTCGGGGGTCCGGCACCGGCGGTCGTTGTCAAGACTTCGCGTGGCGAATGGCCGAAGTGCTCGATGGCGACCACCGAGATGTAGTTGCCCTGGCCCGGGCCACGGATGGGCGAGACTACGTAAAGGGCATTGCTGGTGGCTGGGTTGACGCGACGACGTTGCGTCGCGCTCGAGAGCGTGGCATCAATTGGTCCGCCGTGGTGGAGTCCAGTGACAGTTTCAGCGCGCTGCACGATCTGGGACAATTCATTGCCGGAGGTCGTACCGGATGGAATCTCTGCGACGTCTATCTGGTGGTCGTGGGCGCCTCGTGATTCAGGTCCGCAAGACCACGTTGAGGGGTTCTTCTCCTCGTTGCATCCGCTCAATCTGTTGGTGAATGAGCCGGGCCATTCGCGGCAGCGTCGCCGAACTCATGCCGCCGACGTGCGGTGAGATGAGTACGTTCTCGAGCGCGAAGAGCGGGTGACCCTCCGGCAGGGGCTCGGGGTCGGTCACGTCGAGGGCGACGCGAATGCGTCCGCTCTGCGCCACCGCGAGCAGGGCGTCGGTGTCGGCGACGGCACCGCGCGAAACATTGACCAGCAGACTGGCGTCACCCATGAACGAGAGAAAATCGGCGTCGACCAGGTGATTCGTGCTCTCATCGAGCGGCACCGCGACCACCACGACGTCGGCCATCGGCAGAAGTTCGCGCAAGGCGTCGCGACCGTAGATGCGACCACGTTCGTCACTTCGCTCGTGCTGAGCGAGGCGAAGGATCGTCGTCTCGAAGGGCAGCAACCTCACCTCAATCGCGCGCCCCACGCCGCCGTAGCCGACGAGCAGCACCGTGCGGTCGGCCAAGCTTTGGCGCCACACCGGCGCCCACTTGCCCGCTAGAGCGGCGCGCACGAAGTCCGGTATGGCGCGTTGTGACGCCAAGATCAGCGCCAAGGTCAATTCGGCCGTTGACGTCTCGTGCACCGACGCGGCGTTCGCGAACGTCATGTTCTTCGGCAATATTTCGGCGACGCCGTCGTAACCGAGCGTGAGGCTCTGTACGAGACCGACGTCCAGACCGTCCAGGTTCGCCAGAACCTCGTTCGATTGCAGATACGGCGGGATCACGATGTCGATTCGTTGCAGCGGCGACGGCCCCGTCATATCCCATTCCACCAGATCGACGTCGTTCGAGATCTCCCCGAGCGTGGCGCTCACGAAGGAGTTCGGAACGGTGACGACCAGGGACTTGTTCTCCACCGGGATTACGTGAAGAGACTGGAGTAGGCGTTGATGGCCGGCTGGCCGCCTAGGTGGGCGAAGAGCACGTTGGCGTCCGGCGGAATCTCACGTTCTTGCACCATATGAATCAATCCCGCGAGAGACTTGCCCTCGTACACCGGGTCGGTGATCATCGCTTCGAGTGACGCGCCGAGTCGCATCGCTTCGAGGGTGCGGTGGTCGGGGATACCGTAGGTGCCCGCGTGAAAGCGGTCGTCCAGGATGATCTCTTCATCGGGGATCTCTCGTTCGACGCCGATCAGTTTTGCGGTCGCGCGCGCGATGCGAGCGATCTGCCCCCACGTCTCCTCGGGCTTGGCCGATCCGTCGATGCCAATGACGGTGTGGGCGTCAACGTTGCGCGCAAAACCGGCGACCATGCCGGCCTGCGTTCCGCCCGTGACCGAGCACACAATGATGTAGTCGAAGACGACGCCCAGTTCGACTTCTTGCTGTTCGACTTCCGTCGCCCAGCCGGCGAAACCGAGACCACCCAGAGGATGATCCGACGCGCCCGCCGGAATGGCGTAGGGTCTCCCGCCGCGCTCTTCAATCTCGAGGATCGCCTTCTCCCAACTTTCCTTGAATCCAATATCGAACCCGGCTCGTACGAGACGAACATCGGCACCCATGAGGCGACTGAGCAATATGTTGCCCACTCGGTCGTAGGTCACGTCAGGCCAATCGACCCAACTCTCTTGGATGAGGACGCACTTCAGACCGGTCTTGGCCGCGGCCGCGGCCACTTGTCGAGTGTGATTGGATTGCACGCCGCCAATCGACACGAGTGTGTCGCAGCCGCTCGCCAGGGCGTCGGCCACCAGGTACTCGAGTTTTCGAGTCTTGTTGCCGCCGAAGGCGAGGCCGGAGTTCACGTCATCACGCTTGGCCCAGATCGTGGCGCCTTCGAGGTACTCGGTCAGGCGATCGAGTCGATGGATCGGCGACGGGCCGAACATGAGTGGGTAACGGGGAAACGATTCCAACGACATGGCGCCTCCAGTGTTCATTCGCCCATTCGAAGATACCGCACCGGCTGGGATCCTTTCTCGGTCGTTCCAGTGTTGGGTACGCCTTCGCCACCATCTCCATAGAATTGAAGTTACGGATATCGAGGTCAGCGATCAGGCGCGCGAGTTCGTGGCGACGCGCGGCGGCACCCTGTTTTTGCGGGTGCGCCACAACCGATGCTGCTCCGGCGGGCTCACCTTTCTCGACGCTTCCACGAGCGCGGACCGAGACGTCGACCAGTATGAAACGTTGAACAAGGCGAATCCCGAAGTGCGGCTCTTCCACCTCGGCTCGGTCCTTCCCGAAAAGGTCAGCGTCGAAGTCCGAGGGAAGGTGCGTCCCCATCTTGTCGCGTACTGGGACGGCTGCGCCTACCGCCTCTAAATCGATGCCCGGCGTCCCCACTAGCTAGTAGAACACTGTCTCTTCGCGTGTTGGGGATGTTCAATTTTTCGTATAGAGCGGACTACCGTTGAATTTACGTTGGCCCCGAATTGTTATGACCAAGCGCTGAGTTTTGGCACGGTTCTTCCGAACGAAGACTGTCAGGAGGTCGGAAAATGCAAGACGACACCGAAGACGAAATCCGCCCGAGTCATTTCCGCTACGCGCGAAGAGATGAGTCGGGAAAGTCCAAAAAGGCCGTCGTGCCGGCCCAAACTCACCCCGGGGCGGCGCCCGAGTTCTCCTCGAGGGTCCAGGACCTTTCACCGTTCGCTTGGATCGCTTTTTCGGTCCTCGGCGTGATGGTGCTGGGCTACATGATTTCCGTACTCGTGCGCACTCCGGCGCAGCATTGGACGTGGCTCGACGGCTGGGTCGTTTGCGCCATTGAACTCACGGCATCGATCATTTGCATCATTCGCGGCCTCGACAAGAATCCCGGCCGAGTCGCTCCACTGGCCTTGGGGTTGGGTCTCCTGTCGTGGTCTTTGGGAGACGTGTTCTTAACCATTGAGTCACTCGGTGGGAAGACACCGGCGGTGCCGTCCACCGCCGACGTCTTCTACATCGGCTTCTACCCGTTGGCCTACGTCGCGACGGTGCTGTTACTGCGAATGGCCCTGGGTCGGCTTTCACGTCCCAACTGGCTCGACGGCGTCGTGGCGGGATTCGGTGCGGCCGCGATCTGCGCCGCGTTCGCATTCCACAGCATCTTGCACGCCGCGGGCGGCAGTGTCGCCACCGCCGCCACCAACCTGGGGTATCCCATAGGCGACCTCCTTTTGCTGTCCTTGGTCATCGGCGGCACGGTGCTGCTCTCCGGTCGCACGACCTTGCCGTGGTTCCTCCTCGCGGCCGGTATCACGCTGAACGTCATGGGCGACACGGCGAATCTATTTTCTTCCTCGACGGTCTTCGCATCGAGGATCGGTACCGATTTCAACGCCGTCGCCTGGCCCGCGTCAATCTTGTGCATATCGATGTCCGTGTGGCTGAAGCCTCGAACGCTCGATCCCTTGCGGGCCCAGCGTGTCGCCGGCGTCGCGTTGCCGAGTGTGGCCGCTTTCGCCGCCCTGGCCATCCTCTTAATCGGCTACGTCCGCACGATTACCTGGGTCGCTCTCTGGTTGGCGGCGGCAACGCTGCTGGTCGCCGGTCTTCGACTCACGCTCTCGGCTCGGGACCTACGAATCCTGACCGAAGAACGCCATCGACAGGCTCAGACCGACGAGCTGACCGGCCTCGGCAACCGCCGCTATCTCTTCCACGTGCTCGAGACCTTCTTCTCGGACTACGCCAATCCGTGGACCAATTCTCGAAATCTGGCGTTCCTCTTCATCGACCTCAATCGTTTCAAGGAGATCAACGACTCCTTCGGACACCCCGCGGGTGATGAGTTGCTACGCCAACTGGGTCCGAGGATAAGCCGGGCAGTGCCCGCCACCGGATCGGTCTTTCGTCTGGGCGGCGATGAACTCGCCGTGGTCTTGGTTGACGCGGACTCCGGCGTCGCCGAAGCCGTCGCTGAGAACATCTTGAAGGAGATCTGCGAGCCGTTCATTCTGCAAAAGATGAAGGCCAGCGTCGGCGCCAGCATCGGCATCGCCCTGGCCCCGTCCGACGCCACCGAAGCAATCGGACTCACGTGGTGCGCCGACACGGCGATGTACCGCGCGAAGTTGGGCCACATCCCCTACGTCTTTTACGACCAGGAGATCGACGGCGGCGAGCAGAAACTCAATCTGGTTCAGGAGCTACGCATTGCGGTCGACGAAGGAAATTTCGTCCTTCACTATCAGCCCCAGCTGGACCTTCGAACGGGAGAGATCCTCGCCGTGGAGGCGCTCATTCGCTGGCCCCACGTCACCCTCGGCCTGGTGCCTCCACTGAAGTTCCTGCCTCTCGCCGAGGACGCCGGCCTGATGCAAGAACTGACGGCGTGGGTGCTCGCCGAAGCCTTGGCTCAATGCGCGGCGTGGCGAGCTTCCGGCCGCGATCTAATCATGTCGGTCAACATCACCACGACGAACCTTCTCGAAGATGGGTTCACCGAACTCGTCGCGAAGCTTCTTCGTCAAAACGATTTGCCCGGCAGCGCTCTCGTCATCGAGATCACCGAGACCAGCATCATCACCGATTTTGCTCGCTCCAAAGCGGTGATTGAGCTGTTGAAGACGATGGGGATTGTCGTATCGATCGACGACTTCGGCGCGGGATTTACGTCACTGGCCTACCTGAGTTCTCTGGCGGTGGGCGAACTGAAGCTCGATCGCGAATTCATCACCGGTTTGAGCGGTGAAGGAAAGGAACGCGACTTGGAATTGGTTCGCGCCACGATCCAGTTAGGACACGATATGGCGCTTCGAGTGGTGGCCGAAGGGATTGAGGACGAAGGGACCTTGGAACTGCTGAGTGAGCTCGGTTGCGATCTCGCCCAGGGATATTTCATCAGTCGACCAATGCCCGCCCACAAACTGTCCTTTTACCCAGGAATTCTGCCGGCGCCCGCGGGCGTCACTCCCTGACGCATCCGAGTAGTCATTCCGTGGTGACGGCGAATGTCGATACGTTGGTTCCCGTGGCGCCGTACGCACTCTTGAGGAACAGCTTTCGAAAATGACGATGGCGAAACCTTCGGCGGCGGTGGATCGGAGTTTTTTTGAGCGGCCTCCTGACGCCGTTGCCTTCGACCTGGTTGGATCGTGGCTCGTGGTGCACGACGAGCCACGAGAAATTCGCGCCTTCATTGTCGAAACCGAGGCGTACGGCGGGAACAACGATCCCGCGTCGCACGCCTTTCGGGGGCCCACCAAGCGCAGCGAGATCATGTTCGGACCGGCCGGGTTTCTCTACGTCTACCTGATCTACGGGATGCACTGGTGCATGAATATCGTGACCGAGCCGAGTGGCACGGCCAGCGCGGTCTTGTTGCGCGCCGCGGAACTCTACGTACCAACGCCGGGCGGTGCCGGCGATGAAGTAGTGGCGCTACGCGGTCCTGGCAATCTGACGCGAGGACTGGGCATCACGGGAGCCGACAACGGGCTGGACTGCTGCGGCGGCGAAGGTCGACACCTCACGATTCGTCGTCCGGGCCCGGGACTGAACGATCTTGCGACGGGCCAGTCGAAACGCATAGGTATTACTCACGAACGAGAACGTCCTTCGCGATACTTCTTGGTCGGTCACCCAGCGGTGTCGAAGCTGCCCGTTGACCGTTCCGCGACCAAAAGAACAGATCGAAATCGAAAGTCCCTGGGCTAACTCAGTTTGCGAACTTGCGCGCAGCGAAAACATTTCGGACTGTGGTCGTTGACCAGTCCGGCTGCTTGCATGAGCGAGTAACAAGTCGTGGGGCCCACAAAACGAAAACCACGCTTCTTCAACTCCTTACTCATGAGCGCGGCATCTGGCGTCGAGGCCGAAACATTCGGGTCTCGGGTCCAATCTCGTTGCAACGGCTTGTGGTTGACGAAGGACCACACCAGTTCGTCCAGGCTGGAGCCACTCTTTTGAAGATTGAGAACCGCACCGGCGTTGTTGATAGTTGATTCAATTTTGCCGCGGTGGCGAATGATGTCGACGTTCCCCAACAGGCGCTCCACGTCGGCCGGGGTGAAGGCCGCCACGGATTTCGGATTGAACTTTTTGAAGGCCTTGACGTAACCGGGACGGCGCTTCAGTATGGTCAACCAGCTGAGCCCGGCCTGCGCGCCTTCGAGCGTGAGCAGTTCGAAGAGTCTGGCGTCGTCGTGCAACGGCACGCCCCACTCTTCGTCGTGGTAGGTGCGCATCTCTTCACCTTCGGCCCACGTACATCGCATGGGAGAACCGTACCAAGTGGAGAGCGATTCTTGAACTTCGCCGTCGAACACGTCACGCGTCAGCTGACGTGACGCGACCATTTCTTGTCGCGGGTGTAGAGACTCGGAAACTGCTCTCGTCGGACGCGGTACAACTCGGCGACGCCGCTCACGGGCGTGAAGGTGCGACCACGGGGGCGAAGGCCGGCGACGCCGTCGAGATGGTGCCGCCCGAGGTTCACGGCGGCCAAGAGAGCGGCGCCTCGGAGTTGCGCGACCATTGGTTCGGGGACCTGCTCGACCTCGCGCCCGAGAGCGTCGGCGTAGATCTGACACCACTCGCTCGACTGGGCGCCTCCACCGAGCAGACGCAGGGGCGTCAACGTGCGCCCGGCGAACTTTTCGACGTAGCCCAACAGCCACGCGCTGTTCGCCGCCACGCCTTCGAGCACCGCTCGAATGAGATCGGCCGTCGTCGTGGTGAGCGAGAGGTTCGTGAATCCGCCGCGCAGGTGCTTGTTGCCGATGGGGGATCGTTCACCGGCGAGCCACGGCGTGAAGAGCACGTCGTTCGCGCCCGGTGGGGACATCGCGGCGAGGGCGGTCATCTCGTCGTAGTGCATCGGCGTTCCGGTACCCCCGAGAAGAGTCCGTAGCCACTCGAGGGACTTGGCCCCCGTCTCTTGATTGTCGATGATCAGATAGGAATCGTTGGTGAGTCCCGGTATCGAAGCGATCGAGTGCAGGGCGTCGGTCTTTTTCTTGGGCACCGGACAGCTAATCCACGACGTGGTGGAAAGCGCGACGTGCGTCTCGTACATTGCGGTGCCACCGGAACCGATCGCCGCCGCGTGAAGGTCCGGAATGCCCGTGATCACGATGGTGTCAGTTGAGAGTCCGAGGCTTTCGGCCACCTCGCGGGTAACCGGGCCCACGACGCTACCGATGGGCTGCAACGGCGGAAGTAGTCGCTGGTCGATGCCGACGATCTTCAGCAGTTGCTCGTCGTAGTGGTAGCGGGTGAGCGTGCGGTTGTCGGTGAGCCAACTCGCCAGTCGCGAGGCGTGGGTGGCTGACGCCACGCCGGTGAATCGCATCGTGAGGTAGTCAACCGGCTCCATCATCCAGCGCGTCGCACTCATGATCTCGGGCTCGCGGTTCATCAGGTAGAGGATCTGTCCCGTGGGGTCGGCCCCCGATGGCGAGGGCCCGCCGCCGGACTTTCGCACGAAGGGCAAAATCTTTCGCGGGCTGTAGCCCTCGAGCGGTCCGCCGATGGCCCGACGCGCGAAGTCGCGCCCGCGCGTATCGAGCCACGTCAGACAGGGACCGGTCGGCAGTCCGTTGGCGTCGACCGGCACGGTCGACGCATACTGGCCCGTGACGGCGACGGCTTTGACGCGGTCCTTGGTGACGTCCGGTCGGTCCATGAGTCGACGCGTTGATTCGCCAATGAGCGTCCACCACTGCGCCGGATCCTGGGTCGCGCCCCCGTCATTGGTGTACGTCGTCGTCACCGAGTGGAGTTCGTAATCCAGCACTTCGCCGTCGAGGCTCACCAGTCCGATCTTCGGACCGCCCGTTCCCAGGTCAATGCTGAGACAGAGTTCGTCGCTCATGCCATAGGTATGGAGGCCTGTTGGTCCATCATGTCGGCCATGACGGCCCGGATGAATTCGTCGGCCTCGGCGCTCATGCCGCCGGCGACGCCGCCGTAGATGGCACCCGATTTCGCCGGTTCGTCTTTGTGCGCCGTGGCGTACGCGACGGCGTCGGCGAGGTCGCTCGTCCAGCTCTCGACCACGCCCGGTTGGGTCTGGGGACGAGTGACGGCCATGTGAATGGCGTTGGGGTACTGCTGACCGTTCATCCGCCACCCCTTCGTCCGCAAGAAGTCGTTGACCAGGTAGATGTCGTACTCGTCGGAGGTGAAGGAAAACAAGAAACTCGGCCTGCCCATGATTCGCAGTGACGGGTGGCTGCGAATGGCGTCTTGCATCGCGGCCGAGGTCTCGAAGATGGCCTTCGCGTAACGAAGGTAACCCGCTCGACCGAGGCTGACCATGGCGGCCCAGGTGGCGGCCAACAGTCCCCCGGAACGCGATCCGTCCATGCCCGGGGAGCAGTACTTCCCGCCGGACCAGTCGGTCAGGTAGAAGTACTGAGAGTTACGAAGGGACTGGTCGGCGAAGGCCAGCACGCTGGTGCCCTTTAGGGCGTAGCCGTACTTATGCGTGTCGGCCGAAATCGTCGTGACCCCGGGCACCGTGAAGTCGAAGGCCGGAATGTCGTAGCCGAGCTCGCGACCGAAGGGCAAAAGGAAACCACCGAGGCAGCCGTCGACGTGGAGACCGATCCCTCGATCCAACGCGATTGCCCCGAGTTCGGCGATCGGATCGACCGTGCCGTAGCCGTAGTTCGGCGCCGAGCCGATAAGCGCCACCGTATTGGCGTCGATGTTCGCGCGTACCCATTCGAGGTCGACCTCGAGGGTCACCGGGTCGACCGGCGCGATCTTCATGTCGACGCCGAAGAGGTGCCCGGCCTTGGCGAAGGCCGGGTGCGCGGTCTCGGGCTTGATCATGTTCGCGCGGGTGATGTTCGGATTTCCTTCGCGATAGGCGAGCACGGCGTGGGCGATGGAACTCGAGCCGCCGGAGGTGACCAGACCACCGGGCTTGCGGCCTTCCAGGGCACTGGCGTCCAATATGTCGAGGGTCATGGCGATGATCTCGGCCTCGAACTTGGTGGCGCTCGGGCACATGTCGCGTTGCAGGGTGTTCACGTACGAGAAGTTCGAGAACGCCTGGTTGAGAAAGTCGTAGTGGTCGTGATCGCCGCAGTACATCGTGCCGGAGCAGTGACCGTCCTCCCATACGACGTTCTCACGCGACGCCATGGCGGACATCATGGCGAGAATCTCTTCGCGCGAGGTTCCCTCGTCGGGCATCGTGCGATGGACTTCGTACTCGTCGAGGTAAGGGAATCGACTCACGGCGTCTCCTGTCGGTGGCTTCAAAAAAGGGTAGACCGAATGTTTGGGTGGCTGGAGCGCCTAGAGAACGTGGCCGGCGTCGTCGAAGATCCCTTCGAGGTCCGGAGCCTCTTCGGTCGCTTCGAAGGCGGCGATCGCTGGCTCGCGCAACAGCGTGAGGCCGATGTCGTCCCACCCGTTAAGAAGTCGCTCGCGCGTCATCGGATCAATCTCG
Source organism: Acidimicrobiaceae bacterium (assembly GCA_003167415.1). Classification (GTDB taxonomy): domain Bacteria; phylum Actinomycetota; class Acidimicrobiia; order Acidimicrobiales; family RAAP-2; genus RAAP-2. Next base: position 34,686 of record PMTF01000017.1, read on the forward strand.
AAGCGGCGTTGGAATCCGGCCTCCGGAACTTCCACGCGCTGTCGATCGACGTCCACGACGACGAGCCGAGAGGGATCGACTTTGATGAGTTCGGTTAACTCTTCGACGTCGGCCAGCGCCAGCACCACGATGACGAGTCCCTGTTTCGAGGAGTTGTTGACGAAGATGTCGCCGAAGGACGGCGCGATGACGGCCTCGAACCCGTAGTCCATCAGAGCCCAGACCGCGTGTTCGCGTGACGATCCGATGCCGAAACGGGGGCCCGCGATCAGAACGCTCGCGCCGACGTAGTCCGGTCGATTGAGAACGAAATCGGGATCGTCACGCCACTCACTGAACAGACCGCGGCCGAATCCGGTGCGCTCGACTCGCTTCAGCCAATCCGAGGGAATGATCTGGTCGGTGTCGACGTCCGAGCGTTCGAGCGGTACGGCTCGACCTTCGACCACTCGAACCGGCTTCACGGTAACTCCTCCGGCGAGGCGAAGCGACCCATGACCGCGCTCGCCGCCGCGACCGCCGGCGACACGAGATGCGTGCGACCACCCCGGCCCTGGCGACCTTCGAAGTTTCGATTGGACGTCGACGCGCAGCGCATCTCGGAGCCGAGTTGGTCGGGGTTCATGCCTAAACACATCGAGCAGCCCGGTTCGCGCCACTCGAATCCGGCGTCGAGAAAGACCCGGTCGAGCCCTTCGGCCTCGGCCTGGCGTTTGACCCGGTGCGAGCCCGGTACGACGAGCGCGCGAACGCCGTCGGCGACGTGACGTCCCTGCGCGAGTGAGGCCGCCGCGCGCAGGTCCTCGATCCGGGAGTTGGTGCACGAGCCGATGAACACGACGTCGACCGGAATGGATCGAACCGGCGTGCCCGGTGTGAGGCCCATATAGGCGAGGGAACGCTCGGTCGTCGATCGTTCGTCGGGATCGGCGAACTCGTCGGGCGAGGGTATGACCCCGTCGAGGGAGACGACCTGCGCCGGGTTCGTGCCCCAGGTGATGGAAGGGACGATGTCCTCGGCGCGCATAACGATCTCTGCGTCAAACGTGGCGTCGTCGTCACTGACGAACGTCCGCCAGCGTTTCGCCGCTGACTCGAATTCATCGCCCTTCGGGACGCTCGGGCGCGATCGCAGGTACTCAATCGTCGTGTCGTCGACGGCGACGAGCCCGGCGCGCGCGCCAGCCTCGATACTCATATTGCAGAGGGTCATCCGACCCTCCATGGTGAGTTCGCGAATCGCGTCGCCTCGGTACTCGATCACGTGGCCGGCGCCGCCCCCGGTGCCGAGGTTTGAGACGATCGCGAGCGCGATGTCCTTGGCCGAGACACCGGGGCGAACGCAGCCCTCGAGCGTGACGGCCATCGACTTGGCCTTTTGCTGGGGGAGGGTCTGCGTGGCGAGGACGTGCTCGACCTCGCTGGTGCCGATGCCGAAGGCCAGGGCGCCGAAGGCGCCGTGGGTCGAGGTGTGAGAATCACCGCAGACAATGGTCATGCCCGGCTGGGTCACACCGAGCTCGGGGCCGATGACGTGGACGATTCCCTGATTCTCGTGTCCCCGGGGAAACACGGTGATGCCGAACTCCTGGCAGTTCTCCTCGAGCGCTTCGAGCTGACGCCGCGATACCGGATCACTGACCGGCGTCGAGATCGGATCGGTGGGCACGTTGTGATCGGCGGTCGCCAGGGTTCGTTCGGGTCGACGGACGCCGCGACCGTTCAGTCGAAGGCTCTCGAAGGCCTGGGGACTGGTCACCTCGTGGACGAGGTGCAGATCGATGTAGAGGAGCGTCTGTTCGCCGAGCGCCTCGATGACGTGCTCGTCCCAGATCTTCCCAAAGAGAGTCCGGGCGGCCGGCACCTAGCGGATCCCCACGATAGTGAGTCGCAGAACCCCTGACGGCGCTTGGTATTCAACGTCGTCGCCCACGGCGTGACCGAGCAACGCGCTGCCCAGCGGCGAGGTGGGGGAAGCGACGAGGACGCCGTCGGGCTTCTCCTCGATCGAACCGATGAAGAACTCCTGGCGGTCCTCGTCGCCGTCGCCCTCGTAGACGATCTGGACGATGGTGGCGTGTTCGACGGTGTGGGAGTTCTCGTCGCGTTCGACGATCTCGTGATTTCGGATCACGTTGTCAATCTGGCGGATGCGCGACTCCATCTTGCCCTGGCTGTCCTTGGCGGCGTGGTAGTCGCCGTTTTCCGAGAGGTCCCCGAGCAGGCGAGCCGACTCGATGACCCGGGCGATCTCGGTTCGACCCACGGTCGTGAGTTCGTCGTACTCGGCTTGAAGTTTGTCGAGTGTCTCTTGGGTAATGCGGTGGATTTCGCCGGCCATAGCCTTCTCGTCTAGTGGAGAGGTATCGATTCTACAGTTGTGGCTTGGAACAGCCCCCGCCTGAGTTTGCGGCGCCTAGGTGCCGGCGAGCAAAATAGACCAAAGAAGGAGACGGCCCGTGAGCAACGAACGCACCCACCGCGTGGCGGTGATCGGCGGCGACGGCATCGGGCCCGAGGTCACCGCCGCGGCGCTCGAGGTCGTTCGCGCCGCCGGCGTCACCCTCTCGACGACGTCCTACGAACTCGGCGCCGAACGGTACCTGAAGGACGGATTCGTCCTCGATGACGCCACCTTGGAAGAACTGCGGGGCTTCGACGCCATCATGCTGGGCGCGGTCGGACCGGCCATCGGCGATACGCGGATTCCCGGGGGCGTACTGGAGCGCGGACTTTTGCTACGACTGCGCTTTGGGCTCGACCTCTACATCAACTACCGCCCGTTTCGGGGCGTCGCTGGTTCACTCGCCGAAGGTTGCCAGTTCGCCATCGTGCGAGAGAACACCGAGGGTCCCTACGCCGGCGAAGGTGGCATCCTTCGACGCGGCACGCCACAAGAAGTCGCGACCCAGGGATCGGTCAACACGCGTTTCGGCGTCGAGCGCTGTGTGCGCTACGCCTTCGAACGGGCCGCCTCTCTCGCGTCACCCACGCTGACGCTGGTGCACAAGACCAACGTGCTCACGTTCGCGGGCGACCTCTGGTCGCGCGTCGTCAACGAAGTCGCCGTCGAATTCCCTGAGGTCGCCGTCGACTACAACCACGTGGACGCCGCGTGCATCTATCTGGTCGAGAACCCCCAGCGCTACGGCGTCATCGTGACCGACAACCTTTTCGGCGACATTCTCTCGGATTTGGCCGGCGCCGTCACCGGCGGCATCGGCTTCGCCGCGAGCGCCAACTTGAACCCCGCGCGGACCGGCGCCTCGCTCTTCGAACCGGTCCACGGCGCGGCCCACGATATCGCCGGCACCGGGAAGGCCAATCCCTTGGCCGCCGTCTCGTCGGCCGTTCTCATGCTCGAGCATTTGGATGAAGTCGAGGCCGCGCAGCGTATTGCTCGGGCGGTGGCAGACTTTGAGGGCGACGTCACCGCGCTCGGCACGGACGGCGTCACGAGGAATCTAATTGGAAGGTTGTAAATGCCCTTAACGCCCACGAAGAAGATCTGGATGGACGGAGCGCTGGTCGACTGGGAGAACGCGACGACCCACGTCCTCAGTCACACGTTGCACTACGGCATGGGCGCCTTCGAAGGCATTCGCGCGTACAAGACGCCCCAAGGGGTGGCCGTCTTTCGGTTGCGCGAGCACATGGAGCGACTGTTGCGCAGCTGCAAGATCTTGATGATCGACGTTCCCTACACGCTCGATCAACTATGTGACGCCGTGGTCGACACCGTGCGAGTGAATGAGATGAATGACGGTTGCTACATTCGACCGCTGGTCTACCTCGGCTACGGCGAGATGGGCGTGAACCCCCTGGGCGCCCCGACCAACGTCATCATCGGGGTGTGGCCGTGGGGCGCCTACCTGGGGGCCGACAGCCTCGAAAAGGGCGTGCGGATGAAGATCTCCTCCTGGGCCCGTCACCACCCGAACTCGATGCCGACGGCCTCGAAGACAGTGGGCGGGTACGTCAACTCCTGCCTGGCCAAGCTCGAGGCCGTGAAGGCCGGCTACGACGAGGCGATCATGCTCGGCACCGACGGTCTGATCAGTGAATGCACCGGCGAGAACCTCTTCATCGTGCGCGACGGGCTGATCATCAGCCCGCCGCCCTCCGAGGCCGGCGCGTTGCGCGGCATCACCCAGTCCAGCGTCGTGAAGATCGCCAACGACCTCGGCCACCCCGTGAGTTTCGAGGCGATGCGTCGCGACGACCTCTACCTCGCCGACGAGGCCTTTCTCACCGGCACGGCCGCCGAAGTCGTGCCGATCGACTCGGTGGATGACCGCGTGGTCGGTGCTGGCAAACCCGGACCCATCACGATGGATATCCAGTCGACGTACTTCCAAGCGGTGCGCGGGGCGAGACCGGCCTACGAGAGTTGGCTGACGAAGGTCTAAATCCCCTCGCGGTAGTGTCGTGAGGTGACCCAACCAACGTTCTCCCCAGTATCCGCCGCGGGCCAGGTTCGCCCGACGATGGAGACGGGTACGCCGGAGTTCGCTCGTAAGCCCAAGCCCGGACTGCTTCACGCGCTGCCCGCGCCCGGCCAGGCCGGTCGCGGTACGCAGGCGCCGGGCGAGGGCTTTGCGTTGACCATCGCCGCGCGAGAGTGCGCCAAATTGAAGTTCGAACACGAGCACGATCGACACGACGTGGCCCTCGGCGTGGCGCTCGTCGCCGCCAAGCGCGCCAGTCTCATCGGCCGAGGTCCGCAACTCGGTGACGTGAAATCCGTTTTGAACCTGTTCGGAATGCGCGACGTGGCACTCGTCGATGACCGATTGAGCAAGCCCTTTCGCGGCTTGGCCCACAGTTACATCCTGCAGCGTCGCTTCGTTGACGCCGTGGACGGCGACGAACTCGTGGCGACTCAGGCACACGCCCTTCAGTAATTCTCAGCAGGCAAAGGAGTGACATGAGTTTCGTTCTCACCGAAGAACAACGGGCCTTTCGCGACGTCATGCGCAGTTTCGTCGACGAACAAGTGGCACCCTACGCCGCCGAACACGACCGTGATCAGTCGTATCCGCAGGAGAGTTTTGACGCCTGCGTGAAGATGGACCTGCCGGCAATGCAGGTCCCCGCGGCCTACGGCGGTGCCGGGGCTGACATGGTGACCCAAGCGATCATGATCGAGCAGTTGGCGCGGGGCTGCGCCTCGACGTCGGTGACGATTCTGATCTCGAAATTGGCGATGCTGCCGATCATGAACTTCGCCTCGGAAGAGATAAAGCAGGCCTATCTGCCCCGCATCGCGTCGGGCGAGATCCAGGGCAGTTACTGCCTCTCGGAGGCCGACGCCGGATCCGACGTCGCGGCGATGCGTTGTCGGGCGGTGCGCGACGGGGATGACTACATCTTGAACGGTTCGAAGTACTGGATCACCAACGCCGGGGTCTCGGACACCTATACGGTGTTCGCCACGACCGATCCCAAGGCCCGAACGCACGGCATCACGTGCTTCCTCGTCGAGAAGGGTCCGGGTGTCGAGTTCCCCAAGCACGAGGACAAGATGGGGCTGCGGGCCTCGCCGACGGGCGAAGTGGTATTCAACGACGTTCGCGTCCCCGCGTCACAGCGCATTGGCAACGAGGGCGAAGGTTTCCTCATGGCGATGCACACGCTGGATCGCTCGCGCCCGACCATCGGCGCCCAGGCGGTCGGCATCGCCCAGGCGGCGATTGATTTCGCGGGCACCTACATGAAGGGTCGCAAGGCCTTCGGCCGGCCGATCGCCGATCTGCAGGGGCTGCAATTCATGTTGGCCGATATGGCGATTCGCACCGAGGCCGCGCGCGCCCTGGTCTATCAGGCGTGCGCGACGATTGACGCCGGCGACCCCGACGGGAATCTGTCGTACCTGGGAGCAGCCGCCAAATCCTTCGCCTCGGACACGGCCATGAGTGTCACCACCGACGCCGTCCAACTCCTCGGTGGCTACGGCTTCACGAAGGAGTTCCCGGTTGAGCGATTCATGCGCGACGCGAAGATCACGCAGATCTACGAGGGAACGAATCAGATCCAGCGCGTCGTTATCGCCAAGCACCTGCTCAAGTAGTCGCCGACGTACGCGAAAAGTGAGAACTCATGGCCCCGACCACGGGTAACGCCGCCGAGATCTCGCGACGGGCCCTGTTGAAGATCAGCGAGACGACGATTCTCACGACCGTCGACGGACTCGACCTTCGTGGGCACGCGAAGATCAGTGCCGTCGTGGGAATACCGCTTCGAAATCTCCAACAACACCACGACGTCGCGACCTTCGCCGCGACTGCACCGATTGCGGCGGTCACCGCTCTTCTCGAACTCCTCGCGATGGCCCCGTTGGAGAAGGTCATTGTGGCGTTGGGCGAGCACGCCGACACGCCGAATTTCGAGCAACTCAGCGCGGCCATCGACGACGTTCGCCGTGACGGGTCGTCGGTCGACGACGTGGCGGCGGTCCTGGCCTTCGCTATCGCCGAAGAGTTCCCGGCGGCCCCGCACTGTCGTCGACTGTTCGACGAACGAGATTATCTGGCGTTGCCGGAACTGCCCGACGTCGTGGTCACGCCAACCTCATTCGCCCCCAAAGAGACCGATCCCGAGATCAAGGAACAGCGTCGTCGGCGGCGAGAAGAAGAGAAGAAACGCAAACGCGGACCCACGTCGTCGCGTCCGCCGCGCCCGACCAAGGCCAAGTCGGCGCCGAAAACTCGCGGGACACCCCTAGGGGCACTCAAAGTCAACGACGAATCGACCGAGCGACGTCGGCCGATGATCTTCACGCCGGCGGAGCTCGCGCGCTTCGATCCCGAGCACGCCTTGGCCGGTGTCATCGTCATCGTCGAGGTGCCCTTTGACGCCATGGACCCCGCCACGCCCGAAATGAAATCCAAGGAACGACCCGCGTTGGTGGTCGCGGCGAACGCGGATGCCCTGTTGGTACAACCGATCTACTCGAGCGCGGCGCCGACGAGGAAGGTCCTGCAGGCGTGGCGCCGACTCGGCCTCGATCACGTCTGTTACGTCGATGACGTCCGGGTCGCGCTGAGTGTCGCTACGGAGTCGCTGGAGCGTGTGGGTCGACTAAATGATCAGGAGTGGAACGCACAGCTCTGAGTTGGTGCACGATCAACGCCGCACCACATAGCGCCAGGACGACGCCGGCGATCTGGACGCCGATCGAGCCGCTGTGGGACTCTTGTCCCAGGAGCAGTCGCTCGTCGAGCGAACGCACGAGTCCCCAGATGATCATCGCGACGCCGGTCACGACGCCGACACGACGATGTGGTCCTCGGTGCTCGACGGCCAGCAGGGCCAGCCACAAGATGGCGTCCTCGACGCCCTGGATGAGGGGCACGGGAACGCGTCGGCCCACTTGGCCCGCGTAGTGAAGGCCGAACCACTGATGGGTGAGATGGCCGCCACCGTCGACCATGAATTGGGGACCCAGAACGCGGCCGAGCGCCCACCCGGCGATCAGCGCCGGGACCAGCGCATCACTAAAGCGGGCCAAGGAACTTCCGGGCCACCATCGACGTTGCAGGTAGAGACCCACGGGCAGCGCCAAAGCAATGCCCCCGAAGCTCGCGAGCCCGCCTTGCCAGACGGCGATCCAGCGAGCCGGGTGATCCGAGTAGTAGCCCCAATTGGTGGCGATGTTGGCCAGTCGAGCGCCGATCAGACCGGCCACAATCAGGCACAACGCGAACTTGCCGAACGGTTGAACGTTGAAGTCAGAGTTCTGTAAGCGCCGCCTGGCGTAGAGGAAGCAGACGTAGGCCGCGATGGCGAGGCCGAATCCGTAAGTGTGAAAGACGAGGGGACCGAGGTGAAACGAAGTGGGGACGCCCGACACGGCTAGCCCCGCGGGCGACCGAGACCAAAGAATCCGTAGCCGAGTCGAACCGGGACGACGTGCACTTGCGTGCCCGTCATCTCGGCCTCAATCATCTTGCCGCCTCCGACGTACATCGCCACGTGCTGGTCCCCGTCGTAGCCGTAGAAGAGCAGGTCGCCCGGCTCGATGTCGACCAGGGGCACGCGCTCCGTATCTTGGTATTGCGCACCCGAGTAGTGCGGGAAGGAGATGCCGGCCGCGTCGTAGGCCAGCATGATCAAACCGGAACAGTCGACGCCTGATCTGCTGGCGCCACCCCACACGTACCAGGTGCCGATGTAGGACATCGCAGCGTCGATCGCGATGTTGGCCTTCGAGTCCGGTGGCGGATTGACGATGCCGTCGGCCAAGCTCTGGTTGTTGAACGAGGACACTTCTTTCGCCGACGCGGCCGCTTGCGCCTGCGCGATAAAGGTGGCGATGTTGCCCTTCACCTGACTGAGCGCGTGATTCAGCGTCGACTGATAGACGTCGGCCGAATGGAAAGATCCAGCGGCGGCCCGCGTGAGACTGGCCGCTTTGCCCACTTCGGTCGCCAGGATGCTGCGCTCCTGGGTCAGTTCGATCTTGTAGTTCTTCAGGTTCGACAGGGTTTGGGCCACGTTGCCCTGGGCCAACTGGTTGTAGACGTTGGTCGCACCAATTTTTGAGGCACTGTTGGAGAAGAGGGGGTTGTTGCTCGCGGCCGCCCCGTTGGTCACGTAGGCGAAGACGGCCTCGGCGCGCAACTGCGCATCGCCCTTGGTGACGTTCTTCTTGATAATGGCGACGTCGGCTTTGGTGTTGCGGATCTCACTGGCGATCTTGTTCAGCTTGATCTTGGCGAGATCGTACTTTTGACCGAGGTAGTCGACGTGGGCGCTGATCCGATTGATCTGTTTGAGGAGTTGGTTCGCCCGCGCGCGATCGGTGCCGAGTGTCCCGGCCGACGCGAGACGCGAGGAGAAGGTCACAGTGCCAAGGCACACTGCGACCACAGCCAAAATGGAAAACATCCACCGGAAGCGCCTGAGTTCCCTTGCTGGCCGTAGCGTCGGAGGCGCCATGCGCACGACGTCAGTCACGGGTTAAGGCTACCGGCTACGGCCGATACCGTGCAGACTCGAGTTGCTAAGAAGTTCACTTCTACCTGATCAACGAGGGTGAATCGACGCGCCACCAACGGTAATTCCGTCGAGTGTTCGGACAGATTCGCGTCCGAGAATAGGCTCGGCGCATGTCGAATCGATCTCGTGCGTTACCGCGTCGCTCCTGTCTTTCGACCCCCGGCTCCTCCGAACGCTTCCTCGCCAAGGCGCCGACGGCCACGACCGACTTCTCCTTCCTCGATCTCGAAGACTCGGTGGCGCCGAACGAGAAGGTGGCCGCGCGCGCCAAAGTCGCCCAGGCGATCCGCACGTTGGACTGGGACGACCGTGTGCTGTGCGTGCGGGTGAACGCCTGGGACACGCCCTGGACCTACGGCGATGTGATCGAGGTGGTGACCGACGCCGGTCCTCGCCTCGACGAGGTCATGCTGCCGAAGGTGCAAAGAGCCTCGGACGTCGTGGCGCTCGATCTCCTCCTCACCCAGGTCGAACAGAACGCGGGCCTGGAGCCGGGTCACATCGGCATCGAGGCGCAGATAGAAACTGCGCGGGGCCTCATCAACGTCGAGGAGATCTGTGCGGCGTCGCCGCGCCTGGAGTCCATCGTCTTCGGGCCGGCCGACTTCGCGGCCTCGATCGGGATGCCGGTCACCACGATCGACGAGACGATCCATCACGCCCCCTCGAATCCCTTCAGCTACGTGTTCGCCAAGATCTTGATGGCCGGGCGGGCCAATGGGCTCCACGTCATCGACGGCCCGTTCCTCAAGGTTCGCGACCTCGAGGCGCTGCGCTACGCCGCTCAGATCTCGGCCTCCTACGGATTTGACGGCAAGTGGGCGCTCACCCCTGACCAGGCAATTGTGCTCAACGAGGTCTACTCCCCGAGTCAGGAACTGTTCGACAAGTCCTTCGACATCCTCGACGCCTACCAGGAGGCCACGGAGAACAATCACACCGGCGCGGTCATGTTCGGCGACGAGATGATCGACGAAGCCTCGGCGAAGATCGCTCACTCTTTCGTGGCTCGGGGAGAGCGTTCGGGGATGAAACCCACGCCGAAGTAGCTTTCGCACCGCTGCGTTCACCAGAAATTCAATCAACCCGCTCTATCTTTTGGCGCCGCCCGGCGCTAGATTCCTTATTAGGAGTGTTTCGCAACAAGGATATTTCGAACACCGGGCAAGTGAAAAAGGAATTCCGAGCGCATGGCAATCATTCAGCTGACGGCTCCGCGAAGTCGTTACGAAACTCTGAAGCGTGCGTTCAACGCGCGCGAGCGGCGCACCATCAGCTGGATGATGGCGAGCATCGTCGCCCTGCACGTGATCGGCTTCGGCGTTCTCTTCGCCTTCGTCTTGCCCGGGCACTACAAGAGCTTCGGCATCGGCCTCGGGATCCTCGCTTACACCTTGGGCCTTCGTCACGCCTTCGACGCCGACCACATCTCGGCCATTGACAACACCACTCGCAAACTCCTCAACGAACGTCACGGCGTCGAAGGCACGAATCGCCCACTCACCCTGGGCTACTGGTTCTCGCTTGGTCACTCGACGATCGTGGTGGCGATCGGCATCGGCTTGGTCTTTTCGGAGCGCGCCGTCTTTCACGCCGTCTCGCACTCCAACTCGGGACTCGAACAGTTTGGTGGCCTCTTCGGGACTTTGGTCTCAGCCTCCTTCCTCTTCTTGATCGCGCTGATGAACCTCGTGATCCTGGCCGGCATCATGCGCGTCTTTCGTTCGATGCGCGACGGCACCTACGACGAGGCCGAACTTGAGGCGCAGTTGCAGAGCCGCGGGCTGATGTACCGCTTCTTCGGCAAGTGGATGCGCTCAATCGACAAGGAGTGGAAGCTCTACCCGGTGGGCGTGGTCTTCGGCATGGGCTTTGACACCGCGACCGAAGTGGCGCTGCTCGCCTCCACCGCGGTCCTCGCGGCCACGCACGTGCCGTGGTACTCGATCATGTGCCTACCGATTCTCTTCACCGCGGGCATGGTCCTCATGGACACGATCGACTGCATGTTCATGAACGTCGCCTACGGCTGGGCCTTCTTCAATCCGGTGCGCAAGATCTTCTACAACCTGGCGATCACCGGACTGTCGGTGGCGATCTGTTTCTTCATCGGCGCGATTGAGGTCTTGGGTCTCTTGCCGCACGAACTCCACTGGAAGGGCGCGTTCTGGCACGCGATGTCCGGTTTCGACATCAACGAGGCCGGATTGATCATCGTCGGAATGTTCGTCGTGACGTGGTTGGGCGCCGTGCTGATCTGGCGCTACGGCCACATTGAAGAGAGGTGGGGCTCGAGTCTTCGCTCGACCGAAGTCGCCATCTTGGACGGTGCTGAACGGTCCTTAGGGGACGAGGATCCCCGAAGCGACTTCGGTGGCCCGGCCTACGGTTTCGCGGCCGACTAGGTCGTCACTCGCGAACGTCTTCTAACAGTCGTCGCGCGATGACCTTGAGACAGAGCGTCTCGTCGGCGCCTTCGAAGATCGAAAGCACGCGCGCGTCCACGAAGTAGCGGCTCACCGGGTACTCCTCGGCGTAGCCCATCCCGCCGTGAATCTGCATCGCTTCGCGCGTGACCCACTCGGCCGCGCGACAGACGTAGGCCTTGGCCATCGACGCCTCGAGGGCGCCCCCGCCGCGACCCATTTCGCGCGCGACCTCCAGTGAGAACTGCCGGGCGCACTGGATGATGGCGGCCATCGTGCCCAGCTTCACGCGCGTCAGTTCAAAGTCGATGATGGCTTCGCCGAAGACCACGCGACTCTGCGCGTAGGCGAGCGCCGCATCGTAAGCCGCCTGCATGACGCCCACGGCGCGCGCCGCCGTTTGTAGTCGCCCGTTCTCGAACCCGGCCATCTGGAAGTAGAAGCCTCGGCCGAGTCCTTCGTCGCCCCCGACCAGGTCGGCGGCGGGAACGAACCAGCGCTCGAAGGCCAGTTCATAGGAGTGCATGCCGCGATAGCCGATCGTGTCGATCGGACGGCCCTCCAGGCGCCCGCTCCCGTGGCCCGGACCTTCGTGGACGCCCTGGGTCAGAATGAATCCGTGGCTTTCGCCCTGGGGCTTCTCGACCAAGAATAAGGACAGGCCCCGATGCGCCGCGCCGCGGTCGGCGTCGGTGCGCGCGAGCAGCATCAAGACGTCGGCGCGCGCGGCGAACGTGCACCACGTCTTGGTGCCGTTGATGAGCCAGCCGCCCGCCGTCTTCGTGGCGCTCGTCGTGACGCCGGCGACGTCGCTGCCGAAGTCCGGCTCGGTCACGGCGACCGCCGCCAGGACCTCGCCCGACGCCAGTCGGGGTAACCATCGTTCCTTCTGCTCGCGCGTGCCACCCTTGACCAGGGCGCGCGTCAGGATTTCCGGTCGAGTAATCAACGACCCGCCGACGCCCAGGGCGCCCCAGGAGAGCTCCTCGGTTGCCACCACCATGCCGAGGTACTCCGACTCGCCGCCGGTGGCGAAGCCACCGAACTCCTCGGGTACCGAAAGACCGAATCCGCCGAGCTCGGCCAGTCCCGAAATCACGGACTCGGGGATGTCGGCGTTGGTCCGGTGCACGTGTTCGGCGTGCGGGCGCACCTGCTCGAGGGCGAAACGGTGAAAGGTGTCGGCGACCATCGCGAAGTCGTCGCCGAGGTGACGCGGTCCGGGGCTTTCGGCGAGGTTCGCGACAAACTGCGGATCGCGATACGTCGTGACGAACGAGGCGAAGGGCCGGTACCAGTCGTCCTCGACGGCCCACAGGGTTTCGCGTCCGAGGATTCGCGTCGCGAGGTCACTCAGGGCGATCGCGAGGAACGCCGCGACTAGTTGGGATTCGACTTCGCCGTGGGCGGCATACGCGAGCGAGGCGCGCGCCGTGGCGATGGCGCTTACGCCGTGCGCCACGTCATAGGCCAGGCTCTGGTGGGCGTCGACGCCGCCACCGCGTTTTAGATTCACCAACGCACCGTCGATCACCGACTGCGCGCGCTCAATCAGTTCCGACGCCTGCACGAGATCGAGTGGGGGAGCAGTCATAGGAGAAATGTACCGGCTGGGAGGAATGGACAAGTGAGACCTAGGCTCGGAGCGTGAATGTGACAATGCTCCTTGCCGATTCGGCCCAAGTGGCCGACGGCAAGCTCTACATCTTGGGCGGCGGATGGTCGGTGACCGGACCGGATCCGACGCCGTCGGCCGTCGCCATAAAAGTGATGGTCGATTGGCACGAATTCAACTCCAGTCATCACTGGGAGTTGTTCCTCGAAGACGCCGACGGACAGCCGGTGCGCTTCGATACGCCCGACGGACCCCAGCCCATTGAAGTGCGGGGCGACTTCTCGGCGGTGGCGCCCGACGGCGTGCCCGTGGGAACCCCGGTTGACGTGCCGATTGCGGTCAACTTTGGACCGATTCCCCTGCAAGACGGCTCTCGCTTCACGTGGCGCTTGGTGATCGACGGCGACTCGTTGCCGGGCGGCACCGTCGCGTTCACCACGCGTCCGGCGCTTCCGGTCAGCGTCGACGAATAGTTCGACGTGGTCGCTTTGTGCGAGAGAATGGACCCATGAGTTCATTCGAACGTCCCTTCGGGCGCTACTTCGAGGAGTTCGAGGTCGGCGACGTCTACAAGCACTGGCCCGGCAAGACGATCACCGAGGCCGACGACCATCTCTTTTGCATGATCACGATGAACCATCATCCGCTGCACACCGACGCCTGGTTCGCCGAACACGAGACCGTGCATCATAAGAACGTGGTGGTGGGCAACTTGGTCTATTCACTGCTCCTGGGCATGAGCGTGCCCGACGTGTCTGGTTCGGCCATCGCGAATCTCGAAGTCGAGTCCCTCGTCCATCGCAACCCGACGTTTCACGGCGACACCATCTACGCCGAGACGAGGGTCCTCGAGAAGACTCCTTCGACGTCCAAGAACGACCGAGGCATCGTCACCGTCGAGACGAAGGGTTTCAATCAAGACGGTCTCGAGGTCTGCTACTTCCGACGCAAGGTAATGGTCTGGAAGCGAGAGTTCGCTCCGGTTCGAGAACGTCCGTACAGTGGCGACGTCTGGTCGTAGCGACCACGCGGCGTTTCGAAGAGCGCTGCGTCGAAGCGCGGCGAAACTCGCTCGCCCCCTACCGTGGATAGCGCACGCCGATCCGTGGGCCGTGCTGGTAAGCGAGGTCATGCTTCAACAGACGCAGACGTCGCGGGTGATCGAACCTTGGACCAGGTTTCTCGAAGCGTTCCCGACGCCCACCGCGTGCGCCGAAGCGCCTTTGTCCGACGTACTGCGGCTGTGGAGCGGCCTCGGCTATCACCGCCGGGCCAAGGCCCTGCACGACGCGGCGAAAATGATTCGCGATGAATTTGACGGCGCGGTGCCGAGTGAGGTGGCGGACCTGCGGCGCCTCCCCGGGATTGGCGAGTACAGCGCGAACGCCGTCGGCTCATTCGCCTTCGGACGTGCGGTCGCCGTCGTGGACACCAACGTCGGTCGCGTGCTCGCGCGTGCCCTCGCCAATCGAACGCTGAGCGTGAGCGACGCCCGCGTTGAAGCGAACGAACTGTTGCCCCGAACGAACGCGGCGTCGTTCAACCAGGCCCTGTTGGACCTGGGGGCCCAGTTCTGCTCCTCGGCGCCACGCTGTGCGCTCTGTCCCGTGGCTCGCGCCTGTAAATGGAACCGCGAAGGTGGACCGGACCCCGCGCCCCGTAGCGCCGGAGTGTCTCGAGCGCAGCCGAAGTTTCACGGATCGAATCGCGAGGCCCGCGGGCGAGTGATCGCGGCGTTGCGCGAACGCCCTCGCTCAATGCAACATTTGTCGGCGTGCGTTGCAATGGACGCGGATCGTGGGGACGCCCTCATCGCCGGACTGGTGGCCGATGGTCTCGTCGAACGTCGGGGACGACTCGTGCACTTGAGCGGAGAGTAGGGAAGTGTTCGCCGCACGGCGCACTCGGCGTCCTCGGTAACCTCAACGTCGTGAGTTCCATCGACGTCGCGCGCTTCAAAGAGGTCCTCGGACATTTCGTCACCGGCGTCGCCGTCGTCACGGCCGCCACGCCCGAAGGGCCGGTCGGCTTCACCTGTCAGACCTTTGGCGCCCTCTCCCTCGAGCCCGCGCTGATCTCGTTCTCGGCCCTGTCGGCCAGCCACTCGTGGCCCCGAGCGCGCGACGTGGGCGTCGTCGGCGTCAACATTCTCTCTTCTGATCAGGAGGCAGTGGCGCGGGTCTTCGGGAAATCGGGCGCCGAGAAGTTCGCCGGGATCAGCTGGTCACCCGCTCCGAATGGCTCGCCGTTGATTAAGGGGGCCCTCGCGCATTTGGAGGGTCGAATCGAGCTCGTCACGTCCCAGGGCGACCACGACATCGTCGTGGTGGCGGCGCAGTACGGAGTGAGTCATCACGGCGCACCGTTGGTTTTCTATCGCGGCCGATTCGCCGGATTCGACGGAATCGAGACTTAACTACGATTCCAAGAGTGATGACTCTCGTCAGTCCCGTTGGTGCTCGAATGAGGCGCTGATGGCGCTCGCCGTCAAAATCGTCATCGTGTTAGTCGTCGTGGTGGTGGTGGCGATCGCGGCCCTGCGGATTCGAAAACTTCGCCGCGACGAAATCCGAGAACTCTCCCAGCCGGTCGAGCGACGACTGATGTCGCCACCGCCGTCGCCCTATGCGCCGTCGAAGGGATTTCGCTTGCTCGACGGTCCGCTCGATTCGACACGCCGTCCCGAGCCCGTTCGGCCGAGGCTCGAATCCGATCGCGACTACGTCTTCAGCGAGTCCCAAATGCCGGGCGGCGGGGAAGTGGTGCCGACGCAACTGCACCACAACGAAAAGTGGGCCCTCTCGAAGTCGGCGCGGCGTTCGAATTCCTACTCGGGACTTCGCGTCGCCATCATCGCGTTGATCGTCATCGTGATCGTGGGCGCGATTGGTCTCTATCTTCAGCGCGGGCCATCGAAGTCCGGCTCGACCACGACCACGACAACGAGACCTCCTTCGACGACCACGACCTTGGCGCTGCCGTCATCGTTCGTCGCGACGTCCACGAGTGGTCAGACCGCAACGTATCGGGTGCCGCTCACGAAGTACGACGTCATCGTGAAGGGTGCGCTCGGTCCGACGTGGGCCGTGTACCAAATGGGACCCCTCGGCACGCTCGAGTGGCAGGGCACCGTCGCGACGGGCAACCACGAATCACTCCGAATGGTCGGCGATTCTCAGATCACGATCGGCGCGCCAAAGAGCGCGAGTGTCACGGTCGAAGGAAAGCCGGTGGTCTTTCCGTCGCCGTTGCCGACGACGCTGGTGTTGTCCTTCGTCTCGTCATAGGTCGGTTATTTCGTTCAACGTCCAGGCCAGGACCTGCGCTTCGTCGCGCCACGCGTCGTAGCGTCCGGAGGGCCCGCCGTGGCCCGCCCCCATCTCGGTCTTCAGGTAGGCGACGTTCTCGGCATTGGCGTCTCGAAGTTTCAGCACCCACTTGGTCGGTTCCCAGAAACCAACGCGCGGGTCATTGAGTCCACCCGACGCGAAGACGTGCGGATAGACGCGCGCGGTGCCGTTCGAGTTCGTCGCCACGACGTTGTCGTAGGGGGAGTAGCTCTTCATCGTGCGATAGGCCGTCGCGCTCGCGTCGGGATTACCCCACTCCTCCCACTCACCGACGGTGAGCGGGAGTGTCGCGTCGAGCATCGTGGTCAACGCGTCAACGAAGGGCACGTCGGCTACGACGCAGCGGAAGAGCTCGGGCGCCAGATTCATAACAGCCCCCATCAAGAGGCCGCCGGCCGACCCTCCGCGAATCGCGAGCAGCTCGCTCGTCGTCCAGCCACTACGAATGAGCTCTCGCGCGACTGCGACGAAGTCACTAAAGGTCGTCGGCTTTTGTGCCAGCTTGCCCGTTTCGTACCAGGAGCGGCCCATCTCGCCGCCGCCTCGGATGTGGGCGATCGCGAAGATGACGCCGCGTTCGAGCAGCGAAAGTCGAAGCGACGAGAACGACGGATCGATCGAGATCTCGTAGCTGCCGTAGCCGTAGAGCAGGAACGGCGAGGCCTCGACCGCCCGCAGTTGGCCGTCGGCGCCGACGGCGATGAGATCCTTACGCCCGACGACTGAGACCGGGATGCGCACGCCGTCACTCGCCGTGACCCACAGTCGTCCGGTCACGTACGCAGTCGCGTCGAAACCGCCGAGGACGATCTGTTGCTTGCGCACGATCGTCTCTCCGGTGGCGATGACGACGTCGGCCACCAGTCGAGGCGTGACCAGTGACGTGATCGACACTCGCAGTTGGGACGTGTCGAAGTTCGGATTCGCCGAGAGGGAAACGGTACTGGGGCTCGCCGGCCCCTCGACCATCCACGAGCGCTCGAGAAGACTGTCACCGAAAGGATCGGAGCCGCCCAACGTCGTCACGAGCCGAACGGCCGCGCCCCCGTCGTGTCGTTCGCTGATCGCGAAGAACGACTTGAAGGCGTCGACGCCGTCGAGGCGCGCGCCGCGACGCTCGGGGATCACTTCGCGCCACTCGCCGCCGTCGACCTCGCGGACCAGCAGTCGAAAATCGGTCGCCCCTTCGTTGGTCACCTTCAACCACCACGCGACGCCGCGTTCGTCCACGAAGTGTTCGACGCCGTATTCGATGCCGTGACGGCGGGCCTCGAGCATCGTCAACTCGCTCGTCGGATCGTCGGCCGCGAGGTAGTGCATCTCGGTCGTCATAGACGATCCGAGTTGGACGACAATGACCGCGTCGTCGCGACTACGACCCACCGAGAGATTGAACTGCGCGTCGTCTTCTTGAAAAATCAGCGCGTCGGTGCTCGGATCGGCCCCGAGTTCGTGGCGCCAGAGCTGGAACGGTCGTTTGGCGTCGTCGGTGCGCGTGTAGAAAAAATGACGGCTGTCCGTGGCCCACGCGAAGCCATAGTAGACGTCGTCGAGTTGATCGTCCACGCCGGCCTGCGCGGCCAACGGGCGCACCGTCACGTGAAACAATTCGTCGCCGTCGAAGTCGGTCCCGACGGCGACCCAATCGTCGTTCGGACTCACGGCGAGAACGCCGACGGCGAAGTAATCACTGTCACCGGCCTCTTCGTTCTCGTCGAGAATCACCTGCTCGCCGGCGAGCGTGGTCAACGGATCGATCTCCGGCGGTGTGAGATCGTCACCGATCGCTGGCACTCGACAGCTGAGTGGATAGTTGAGCCCTTCACGGGTTCGTTCGAAGTACCACCACGGCCCCTTTCGAACCGGCACGGAGATATCGGTCTCTTCGATCCGACTCTTGATCTCTTCGAACAGCTCGTCTTCGAGGGGCTTCAGGTCGCCAATACTCTGGTTGAGAAATTCGTTCTCGGCGCGCAAGTGGGCGAGGACCGTTTCGTCTTCGCGGTCCATCAACCAGTAGTAGGGGTCCTCGCGGACGTCGCCGTGACGGGCGATTTGAAAAGGACGTTTCGGGGCGGTCGGGGGAGTAGGCACCGCTCTACTTTGCCTTATTTGTTGACATGTCCCGGTCTCGAGTTAGTACTATGGACGTAGGGATTATCCCAAGGGAGAGCGATGTCAGTCGACAATCTGGATTTCAGCCGGTACCAACTGGGCTGGTCCGACGACCAGATTCCTGTCTTCAAACCGAAGAAGGGCATCAACGAAGCGATCGTTCGTGAGATGTCGGGCATCAAGAACGAAGAGAAGTGGATGCTCGACTTCCGCCTCAGCGCGTTGAAGAAGTTCGAGAAGAAGCCGATGGTGCCGTGGTTCGCCGATCGGATGCCGGACCTGGATTTCAACGACATCTACTACTACATCAAGCCGACCGAAAATCAGGTCGACCGGTGGGAGGACCTCCCCGACGACATCAAGAACACCTACGAGCGCCTGGGCATCCCCGAGGCCGAGCGCAAGTACTTAGCCGGCGTCACCGCCCAGTACGAGTCCGAAGTGGTCTTTCACCGAAACCGCGAGGACCTAGAGCGCCTGGGCGTGCTGTTCTGCGACATGGATACCGCGGTTCGCGAGTACCCCGACCTGGTGCGCAAGTACTTCGGCACGATCATTCCTCCGAACGACAACAAGTTCGCCGCCCTGAACTCCGCGGTGTGGAGCGGGGGGTCGTTCATCTACGTGCCGCCCGGCGTCAACGTCGACCAGCCGTTGCAGGCCTATTTCCGCATCAACACCGAGAACATGGGTCAGTTCGAACGCACGCTGATCATCGCCGACGAGGGATCGCAGGTCCACTACGTCGAGGGCTGCTCGGCGCCGGTCTATTCGACCGACTCGCTGCACTCGGCGGTCGTCGAACTGGTCGCGCTGCCCGGCGCGCGCATCACTTACACCACGATCCAGAACTGGTCCAACAACGTCTACAACCTGGTGACCAAGCGCGCCCGCGCCGAAGCCGAAGCGCACGTCGAATGGATTGACGGCAATATCGGATCACGACTCACCATGAAGTACCCGTCGGTCTATCTGATGGGCCCGAAGGCCTCGGGCGAAGTCCTCTCGGTCGCCTACGCCGGCCCGGGTCAGGTGCAAGACGCCGGCGCCAAGATGATCCACTGCGCGCCGGAGACGACCTCGACGATCATCTCGAAGTCCATTTCGAAAGACGGTGGCCAGACGACCTACCGCGGCCTGGTGAAGGTGGAAGAGGGCGCGACCGGCGCCAAGAGCTTCGTTCGCTGTGACGCGTTGATCTTGGACGAGCAGTCCATTTCCGAGACCAAGCCCTACATGGAGGTCGGTGAGCAAGACGCGTCGATCGGACACGAGGCGACCGTGTCGAAGATCGGTGACGACCAGCTGTTCTACCTCATGAGTCGCGGACTTACCGAGGCTCAGGCCATGGGCATGATCGTGAACGGTTTCATCGAGCCCGTCACGCGCACGCTGCCGATGGAGTACGCCGTCGAGTGGTCGCGCCTGATTGAACTGCAGATGGAAGGCTCGATCGGCTAAAGAGGCGCTCGCCACATCGTGTAGTACGGCGGGCCGCCCTCGACCGGGGTCAAGGTCTCGATCAGTTCGTATCCGAATCGCTGGTAGTACGCGACGTTCTCGTGTCGTGGCGTCTCCAGGTGGCTGCCGACACCCTCGCGGTCGACCTGATCGAACGCGTGCTCGAGCAGCATCGTGCCGACCCCGCTTCGCTGGACCGGCGGATCGGCGCAGAGCACCATCAGGTACCAGTGGGGGTCCTTGCGGTGCGCGCGCGCCAACGCCGCCACGTAACGGTTGCCGGTCGCGATGGCGCGAGGGCGTCGATAGAAGGCTCGCAGCGAGGACGGAATCTGACTCAGCTGCAGTTTGATGGGCAACGGGTAGCCGCCGGTCGTCAACCACGCGGCGACGCCCAACGCTTCGTCGGCGTCGTTGCGCACGGTCACGATTCGACCGTGCACACCCATATGGGTGTAGACGGATCGAAAGAAAATCGGGAGGCGTGAACGTCGAAGGTTGTCGTCCGGTAACAGGTAGCTGAAAAATGGATCATCGAAAAACGCCCGACTGGACAGCGCGATAACCGCCGACAATTCCTCGCCGACCATCTGTCTTTCGTCGATTCGGCGCCCGGGCATTCGCAATTCTTAGCAAATTTGCCGTCGCGACGTGGAAGAATAGGAGCATGGGAATGCGCGAAGAGTGCAAGCACTTTCAGAGTCGGACCTACAAGTCCGGGGAGGTCGCACGGTTTTGCGTGATCGGCAACGCCCCCGACCAGCCCTGGTCCTGCCCGGAGAACTGCGTCACCTACGAACGCCGCCTGGCCGACGTTGGCTGGTCTCACGGCTCACTGGTCGACCGACCGGTCGAGAAGGCGCCCGAGACGAGCGCCAGTGTGGACGAACGGCGCGAGCTGCTCAACTCGGCCAGTGAGATCGTCAACAACGTGGCGCCCGAGATGTACGAAGAGCGACGCAAAGAACTCGACGAGATGGAGCGCAGGCGCGGCTGGAAGTTCTGGAAGCGCTAGTCGCCGTGAAAGACCGGCGGTCGCTTCTCCACGAAGGCCGTCATCGCCTCGCGCAGGTCGTTGCTCTGTAAGTACATCGTGTTCCATCTCGCGACGAACTCCAGACCGTCATCGACGCTTCGACCGTCATTGGCGGCGAGCACGGCCTTCGTGCCCTGGACGGCCAGTGGCGAGTTCCGCGCGATTTCGCTGGCGAGTTCGCGTGCACCGGCGAGCAGGTCGTCACGAGTGTCGAAGACGGCGTTCACGAGACCGATGGCGAGCGCGCGCGCCGCGTCAATGTCCTTGCCGGTGTAGGCCAGTTCGGCCACGTGGCCGGCGCCAATGATCTTGGGCAGTCGCTGCAGCGAGCCGAGGTCGGCGACGATCGCGACCTTCGTCTCGCGTACGGAGAATTTGGCGTCACTGGCGCACAGGCGCAGGTCACAGGCGCTCACCAGATCGACGCCCCCACCGATGCAGTATCCGTGAATCGCCGCGATGACCGGCACCGCCAGATCGGCGATCGACGTCACGGACGCTTGCATCGCTCGCACCCCCGCGTAGGACTGGGCGTTCGACGCGGCCCGGGACTTCGAGGTCGCGGGGGAGGTGAAGCCGCCACCAAACTCCTTCAGGTCGAGCCCGACACTGAAGTGTGGTCCCTTGGCCGCGATGATGAGCACGCGAATGTCCTTGACGCTCGAGACCGCCGCGGCGGCGAGCGGCAGGTCGCGCCACAGCGCACCGCCCATGGCGTTGCGCGCCTCTTCTCGATCGAGCCACAACGTCGCGACGTGAGCGTCGACGTCGAGGGTTAGTACGTCCGAGGGAAACTCCACATCACTCCTTGTTCGAATCGCCCTCAGCCTAGGACCGACTTCGATGGAGAATGAAGGGCGCCCAGTACACTGCCTGGGTCCCGATATCTATGAAAATCTTCGCTGATTCAGCCACCGCCTTCATCGCCGAGCGCCCCGACGCGGCCACTCGCCAACGGGCGTGGGCGGCCTTCGAAGCGGCGGGACTCCCGACCACCAATGACGAAGTCTGGCGTTACGCGCCCCTGAAGGATTTCGTCCTCGACCGATTTGACGTCCCGGGTGAGCCCACCACGCGCTCCGATTCGGCGTTCGCCGCCCAACTGTGCGAGCGAGCGGGCCTCGTGGTACGCGTAGTTGACGGTTTCTGCGTGAGCACCGGCGCCGCCCTCGAGGGCGTCGAGGTCGCGGTCGTCGAGTCCTCGCAGTCGCTGGCCGGCACGTCGTTCACCGAACGCTACGAGAGCGACACCTTCGCGGTCCTCAACGCCGCCCTCGCCCCGGCGACGACGGTGATTCGCGTGGGCGCCGGCGTGAACGTCGAAGAACCCATCGTGGTCTTGAACGTGTCGAACTCGACGGCGTCGTTCTCGCGCACCCAGATCGAACTCGGGCGAGGCGCCAGCGCGACCATCGTGGAATATTTCGAAGGGGGCGCCGACGCCCTCGTGGTGCCGCTCAGTGAGTACCTACTCGGCGACAACGCGTCGCTGCAACTCATCACCTACCAACGACTGGACCAGAGCGCTTGGCACGTCGCTCGAACCACGGGCTTCGTGAGCCGCGACGCGCGACTGCGTCAGGCCGTCGTCGGCATCGGCGCCCACTACAACCGCTCGCGCAACGACGCCGAGATGCGCGGCGCCGGGTCCGAGAATGAACTTCGCACGACGTTCCTCGGCTCCGGCGACCAGGTGCACGATTTTCGAACGCATCAAATGCACACTGGTGCTCGATCACGTTCGACGCTTCTGTCCAAGGGCGCGGTCGCGGACCAATCCCGCTCGGTCTACACCGGACTGATCGAGATCGAAAAGGGCGCCAAGCGCACCGACGCGCGCCAGACCAACCACAACCTGTTGCTTTCACCCCAGGCCCACGCCGACAGTGTGCCCAACCTGGACATTCGTGAGAACGACGTCATGTGCGCGCACGCGTCAAGCGTGGGACCGCTGGATGAACTGCAGCGCTGGTACTTGGAATCGCGGGGCGTCGGCCGCGAAGACGCCGAGCGACTGATGATCCAGGGCTTCTTCTACGAGATGCTCGCCAATCTCCCTCCGGAGTTGGCCGAACTCGTGGAACGAGACGTGACGTCGGTCCTGGCGACCGTCAACGTGGTGACGCCGTGAACGCCGTGGACATCGGACAACTGAGCGACTACGAAAGCGGTGTGCCGCGCCAGATTCAGGTCGAGAACCGGATCCTCGTGGTTGTTCGCATCGAGGATGACGTCTACGTCTTAGACGACCGGTGCAGCCACGAGGACTTCAGTCTCGCCGAAGGCGAAGTGGACTGCGAATCGGCCGAGATTGAGTGCGCTCGCCACGGATCGATGTTTCGACTGAAGGACGGCGAACCGACGTCGTTGCCCGCGACGCGACCGGTGGCGCACTACGACGTGCGTAACTTTGACGGTCGTTTGGAGGTCGTCCTCCCGTGACCTCCACCCTGACCATCGAAGGTCTGCGCGTTGAAGTGGCCGGCAAAGAGGTCCTGAAGGGCTTCGACCTCTTCATGAGCACCGGCGAGGTCCACGTCATCATGGGTCCGAACGGTTCGGGCAAGTCCACGTTGGCCCACGCCCTCACCGGGCACCCGGGCTATACCGTCCTGTCCGGTTCAGTGCGCATCGACGACGTGGAACTCTTGAACCTGTCGCCGACGGAACGTGCGCGTCACGGTCTGCTGTTGGCGATGCAACAGCCGTTGGAGGTTCCCGGCGTTCGTCCGTTCGACCTCTTGGTGGCGGCCGGCGTCGATCCGACGAATCTGCGACAACGCATGCGCGACGAGGCCGATCGCGTGGAACTCCGTCCCGAGGTCCTCGACCGGTTCGTCAACGTCGACCTTTCGGGCGGCGAACGAAAGCGCGCCGAGATCGTGCAGTTCGGATTGCTGCGTCCGAAGTTCGCCGTGCTCGACGAGATCGACTCCGGACTCGACGTCGACGCGCTCGGTGCCGTGGCGCGACGTTTGTCACTGGCGAGCAGTGAGTGGGAGTGCGGCATCTTGGCGATTACGCACTTCAAGCGACTATTGCAAGAACTCACGCCCACCAGAATCCACGTGCTCAGCGAGGGCCGCGTCGTGGCGTCGGGCGGCCCCGAACTATCTGAGATTCTCGAACGCGACGGCTACGAACCGTTCCGCGTCACGTCGGCGTGACCCCGACATTGTCAGACCGATGGTTAAACTCGACGGATGGCTGACGGAAGCAACGGTGCTCCACGGAGCCCTTCAGAGAGATCTTCTGGCGCTAAACGACAGGCCCTGGCCAACGAAGGTCGGCTCACGGCGTTGGGCGACGCCGTCGATCGCCAGTCGGGCCGCACACCCAAACGACGTCGTCGGCGTCGCCGAGGACGAACGTGGCTCATCGCGGGCGCGGCGGTCATCGTGCTCATCGTCGGCGTCTTGGGCGGCGGTTACCTCTACGCCAACTGGCGCTTTGACGCGTTCCATAAATTCAAAGTGCCGTCTCTCACCTACCCGGTTCCGGGACAACCATTCAACATCCTCGCCATCGGTTCGGATTCGCGCGCGGGACTCACGGGCGCCGTGGCCCGGCAAACCGGGGCGAGCAGTAACTCGGTTGGTGGCCAGCGCAGTGACGTGATCAAGATCATCCGTGTCGACCCGGTTGCGCGCACGATCACGATCCTCTCCATCCCGCGCGACACCGAAGTGACGTTGCTGGCCCACCAAACCTTGTATGGCCAGTTCAATCGCATCAACGTCAATTACGCCGATGGGCCGAACCTCTTGGTGAAAACGATCAAGGCGAACTTCGGTATCACGATCAATCACGTCGTCCAAGTGAACTTCAGCGGCCTCATCAATTCCGCGGTCGCGATTGGCGGTGTCTATCTGGACTTCCGATACCCGGTCATCGATCCGAACTCCGGCCTCGAGATCACTCATCCCGGCTGTCAACTCGTCAACGGTTTTCAGGCGCTCGCGGTCGCGCGCAGCCGCCACTACTACTACGCGCTCAATGGTCATCCGGTGTGGCCGAATAGAAAAGACTTCGCCCACATGACCGACAGCGCGATCAACGACGAGCTACTCAACGACGGTTTTACCTATGACGGCACGAGTGACTTCGGGCGTATTGATCGCCAGACTTCGTTCCTGCGCGCGATGTTCGAACGCGTGAAGAGCAAATTGGACGACCCGTTCGCTATGAACGGATTCCTCTCCAATCTGCCCAAAGGCTTAACCATCGACGACACCTTCTCGTTGAATGAGCTCATCGGTCTGGCGCTCAAGTTCCACAGCTACAACTCGAACGCCATGCAGACCGTCACGCTGCCGGAGCTTCCCGCCACGATCAACGGAGCCGATGTCGAAGTCGTCGAGGAACCCCAGGCCGAGCAGTTGCTGGTCAGCATCTTTGGCAGTTCCTTGCTCCGGCCGACGAACCCCCCACCGAACGCCGCGGAGCAGACTCCGCCGCCTCCGGTCATCACGCCTACGACAACCACGACGGTTCGCACGACCATCACTACGAAGCACCACCGCGCGCCCACGACGACGACCACGAATCCGACGTTGACCCTGCCGAGCTTCGACCCGGTGCCCTGCACGCCTAGCTGAGTCGGTTTAGTTCGTCGAGTCCTTGAGTCAGGGCGTTCCACGCCAAGGTCGCGCACTTGATGCGGACCGGGAATTTGATAACGCCCTGTAGCGCGGCCAGCTCGCCGAGGGCGTGAAGGTCGACTTTGGGCGATTCGTCGTCGTGGGCCAGGGTCGACTCCTGTACCGTCATGAGTTGCTTGAACATCGCGATGGTCTCGCGCACCTGCTTCAGCGTCTTTCCCTTGACCGCGGCGCTCATCAACGAAGCCGATGACTGCGAGATGGAGCATCCACTGCCCACCATCTTGATGTTCTTCAAGACGCCGTCTTCCACGTCGAGGTAGACGACGATCTCGTCGCCGCACAAAGGATTGAACCCTTCGACGCGAATCGCCGGCGGGGAATCGAGCTCGCCGCGATTGCGCGGCGAGCGGTAGTGGTCGAGGATGATCTCGCGATACAGATCGTCGAGGTTCGAGCCGAGGTTCGACACGGCGCTACCCAAACATCTTCACCGCGTGACCGAGCGCTTCGATCAGCACGTCAGTGTCCTTGGCGAGGGAGTAGGGCCCGTAGGAAGCGCGCACCGTGGCCGCGAGATCGAAGCGGCGCATGAGGGGCTTGGCGCAGTGGTGACCCGGTCGAACGCACACGCCGAACTGGTCGAGCACCTGAGCGACGTCGTGGGGATGCACACCCTCGACGTCGAGACTGATGACGCCGCCGCGATCAGTGGTATCGCTCGGTCCAATGACGCGCACGCGACCTTGGAACTCCAGCGCCAGTCTCGTGAGCGAATCGCCCGCTAAAGCACGTTCGTGTCGGACGACGTTGGTCATACCCAGCCCGTCTAGGTAGAGGACGGCGGCGTTTAGTCCGACCGCTTCGGCGATGGGGGGCGTGCCGGCCTCGAACCTGGTCGGTCCGTCGGCCGGCGTGTAGCCGTCGGTTCGCACGTCGGCGATCATGCCGCCACCGCCGAGGAAGGGCGGCATCGAATCCAAGATGTCCTCGCGAGTCCAGAAGACGCCGATGCCCGTCGGTCCGAGCATCTTGTGGCCGGTGAATATCAAGAAATCGATATCGAGCGCGACGACGTCGGTCGGCAAGTGCGCGACCGACTGAGCGCCGTCGACCGCGATCATGGCGCCGTGACGGTGCGCGACGCCAGCCAACTCGTTGATCGGATTAATCGTGCCCAGTACGTTGGACATGCCGGTGATTGAGAGCAGTTTCACCCCTCGCATCAATTCATCGAGTCGCGAGAGGTCCAATCGGTAGTCGTCGGTCGTCGGGATGAAACGTACCTCGACGCCGGTCTGTTCGCGCAACTGGAACCACGGCACGATGTTGGCGTGGTGCTCCATTTCGCTGACCAAGACGACGTCGCCTGCCTTGAGAAACGTGGCGCCCCAGGATTTGGCGAGCAAGTTGAAGGACTCGGTCGCGTTCTTCGTGAATACGACCTCGCCGGCGCCGCCCGGGGCGTTGATGAACCGAGCCACCGCTTCACGTGAACCCTCGTACGCGGCGGTCGCCTCGCTGGCCGTTTGGTAGACGGCGCGATGCACGTTGGCGTGGCGCAGTTGGTAGTAGCGGCTCATGGCGTCGATGACGGCGTTGGGCTGCAAAGACGTTGAGGCGGTGTCCAGATACGTGATGGGGCGATCGAAGATCACGCGATTCAACTGAGGAATGTCCGCGCGAACCCGTTTGGCGTTGAAACTCGTCACGTGGTCACCGGTCGCCAGGCGTCGTAGCCCTCGAGTTCGATGAGTTGGGCGAGCTGCGCGTCGCCGGTGTGCACGATCTGACCGTCCACCAAGATGTGCACCTGGTCGGGCTCGATCTCTTCGAGCAGTTTGACGTAGTGGGTGACGATGACGATGCCCATGCTCGGGTGTTCGCCGCGAACGGTCCGCACGCCCTTGGCGACTACGCGCAGGGCGTCGATGTCGAGACCCGAATCGGTCTCGTCGAGGAAGGCGATCACCGGTTCCAGAAGGGCCATCTGGAGTACTTCATTGCGCTTGCGCTCGCCGCCGGAGAAGCCGTCGTTGAGGTGGCGCTCGGCGAAGGCCGGGTCCATGCCGAGCCGGTCCATCCATTCGGCGAGGTCGAGGCGAACTTCGAGGATGCTGAGCTCTTCAAGGTTCTTTCGAGCGGCGATGGCCTGACGCAAGAACTGCACGACCGAGACGCCGCCAATCGCCTCGGGGTACTGAAAGGCCAGGAAAATCCCGGCGCGCGCGCGTTGGTCGGGTGACCATTTGGCGATGTTCTCGCCGTTCAGCAGAATCTCGCCGCCGGTGACCTTGTAGCCCGGGTGGCCCATCACGATGTTCGCCAAGGTCGACTTGCCGGCGCCGTTGGGACCCATGAGGGCGTGCACTTCGCCCTCACGAACAATGAGGTCGATGCCTCGCAGAATCGAAGCGCCCTCGGCCTCAGCGTGGAGGTTGCGTAGTTCTAGAAGGGGCGTCGACACGGTGACGAGCCTAACGGCCCGCTTCTTGCGAATGACCAGTCTCTACCAGCCTCGTTCGACCCATTCGTCGAGATGAGGCCGCTCGTTACCGATCGTTGACTCCGTGCCGTGACCGGGCCAGATTGTCACGTCGTCGGTGAAGACGCCGAAGATGCGTTCGTCGATCGAGGTGATGATCGTCGCGAAGTCGCGGGCGTTGTGGTTGGTGTTGCCCGGTCCTCCGGGGAAGAGGGTGTCGCCGGTGAAGAGCATCGGCGTCTCTTCGAGCGCGAAGCAGATGCTGCCCGACGTGTGACCTGGGGTGTGCAGGGTGCGCAGGCGAAGGTCGCCTACCTGGTGGACGATGTCGTCGTCGAGCAGGTGGTCGTAGCTCGGCAGCATGCCGGCGTCTTCACTACGCACCCACACGTCGATGCCGGCCTCGCGGACCGCTGCGACGGCGCCGATGTGGTCCCAGTGGCCGTGCGTCTCGAGCACCGAGGTGACGCCGAGACGGCTCGCCACGCGCAGCAGTCGATCGTGTTCGTTCGCGGCGTCCAGGAG
Source organism: Acidimicrobiaceae bacterium (assembly GCA_003167415.1). Lineage (GTDB taxonomy): Bacteria > Actinomycetota > Acidimicrobiia > Acidimicrobiales > RAAP-2 > RAAP-2. The sequence goes on from PMTF01000017.1 coordinate 63,300, forward strand.
AGTCGCCTCCCCGGTTCGTTTGCAGCGCACGACGTACACGTTGTTATCAATCGGTCCCACCACGAAGCGGTGCACCTCGGCGCGGCCATCTGACCAGACCAGTTCGACATTGTCCACGCTCCACAATGCCACTTGGTGGGCCCGGGCCAACCTTGAGTAATGTCGAAGTGCCTGGGATTACCGTCCGGTACGCAAGGAAGAGGACTGCGATGAACTTTGGATTCAGCGAGGAGCAAGAAGAGCTCCGCAAGATGGTGAAGCGTTTCCTGGAAGAGAAGTCGCCCGAATCCGAAGTTCGCCGTTTGATGGCCACAGCCGAGGGGTACGACACGGCCGTCTGGGATCAGATGGCCAAAGAGTTGGCGTTGCAGGGTCTCGGCATTCCCGAAGAGTTCGGCGGCCAGGGCTACGGCCCGGTCGAACTCTACGTCGTGTTCGAAGAGATGGGCGCCGCGCTTTTCTGCTCGCCGTATTTCTCGACCGTCGCCCTGGCCGCCAACGCGGTGCTCTTCGTCGGCACCGACGCCGACAAGGCGGCCTACCTGCCCGGCATCGCGTCGGGCGAGACGATCGCGACGGTCGCACTGACCGACGACGCCGGTCAGTGGGACCTGACCACGACGTCGACGACCGCGAGGGCGTCGGGCGACGGCTTCGTGCTGAACGGCGTGCGCAGTTACGTCACCGACGGCAACACCTCGTCGATCATCTTCGTGCCGGCCACGACCGCCAAGGGCCTCTCGCTCTTCGCCGTCGAGGGCGACGCGAAGGGCGTGGCGCGCGAATCGTTGGCGACCATGGACCAAACGCGCAAGCAGAGCCGCATCGTCTTCAGTGACGCCGCGGCCAAACTCGTCGGTGTGGAAGGTGAGGCGCTGGCCGGGCTCGAGACCACGCTGCAGGTGGCCGCCGCCGCCCTGGCCGCCGAACAGGTTGGTGGCGCGCAACGGGTGCTCAACAACGCCGTGGAGTACGCCAAGACCCGCGTGCAGTTCGGACGTCCCATCGGATCGTTCCAAGCGATCAAGCACAAGTGCGCCGACATGCTCTTGGACGTGGAGTCGGCCAAGTCCGCCGCGTACTATGCCGCGTGGGCCGCCCAGGAGCGCAACGACGAATTGGCGATCGCCGCGAGCCTCGCGAAGTCGTTCTGTTCCGAGGCCTATTTCCACTGCGCGGCGGAGAACATTCAGATTCACGGCGGCATCGGTTTCACGTGGGAACATCACGCGCACCTGTACTTCAAGCGCGCGAAGAGCTCGGAGCTGTTCTTGGGCGACCCCGCCTACCACCGCGAACTTCTGGCTCAGCGCCTAGGCATCTAGCTCGGTGCTCGCCCACGAGCAACTCCAGAGCGGTTCGTCGCTGCTGGATCTTCGAATCGCCACTTCGAGTGCGAGGCCGTTAGCTAGTCACGCGCTGATCGTCGTGCACGGTCTGCCGCGGGCGATGGGGATGGGTCGCCAGGCGGCCGGACTGTTGCCGGAACTGGCCGAGCACTTGGCGACCGAGTCGGGTTGGATCGTGGCGACCGGCACGCTCTCGGGGGTGGGCGGTAGCACGGGGACTTTTTCGGCAACGCAGTGGCGGGCCGACCTCCAGACGATCCTCGAGCGCGTCGACGAGGGGGAGCGGCGGATCTCCATGGCCGGCTTCGGTTTCGGAGGCGCGCTCGCTCTGGCGACGGCCGCCGACGATGAGCGCATTCGCGGCGTGGCGACGTTCGCCACGCCCGCGCACCTGGAGCCGTGGTGTGGCAGCGCTGAGCATTTTCGACGCGCCGTGCAGATCGCTGGGGTGGTCGGTGACGAAGACGATCTGTTGCCGGCCGAGCAACTGCGCAACGACGTCTTCGCCATCGATCCGTTGGTGTCGATCGCCAAGATTCCGCCGCGTCGCCTGATGGTCGGCCACGGGACCGAGGACATCGAGATCCCGCATTCCGACGCCCGTGACCTCGTCGCGGCGGCCGAAGGTCGCGCCGAACTTCGATTGATCCAAGGCGCCGGTCATCAACTGCGCGCCGACCCGCGAATGGTGGCGACGTTGTTAGGTTGGCTCGACCGGCACCGCTGAGAGCGCCGCGTCGAGTTCGTCGCGGATGCGCCGCGCCGCTTGCTCGGGATCGTTCGACTCGGTGAGGGCGCGAACCACGACGAAGTGACGAAGCCCCGCCACGACCAGCCCGGCGACGTTCTCGACGTTCACGCCCCCGGTGACGAAGACGGGCCGGTCGCTTCGGGCTTGACTGGTCACGGCGTAATTGACGCCGGTGCCCGCGCGGCCCGGTTTGGTGGGCGTGGCGATGATCGGTCCGGCACTGAAATAGGTCGCCGACTGATTGAGCGCCTCGTCGAACTCGATGGAAGAGTGCGTCGACAGCCCGACGATCGCCTCGGGGCCCAGTAACTCTCGACAGCGTGACACGCTGACGTCTTCTTGTCCCACGTGCACGCCGTCGGCGCCGACCTCTCGGGCCAACTCCGGTGAGTCGTTCATGATGAAAGGCACGCCGAAATCCCGACAGATGGGCACCATGAGCGTGGCGTCGGAGATTCGGATCTGGTCGTCCAGGTCCTTTTCTCGGAGTTGGACGACGTCGACGCCCCCACGAAGGACCGCCGGTAAGAAGCTGGCGAGGTCGTCGCGATGTCCCACGCAGAGATAGAGATGACGTCGATCCAGGCGGTACACGAGGTCCACCCTAGGAGTCGCTCGGGCGCGGCCGCGGTACGGCAGAATAGATGAATGCAGATACCCGCCAAGACCGACTACGCCATCCGAGCGCTGCTCACTTTGGCGGCCAGTGACGTGTCGGTGAGCGCGGAACACCTGGCCCAGGAACAGGACCTCCCGGCCAAGTTTCTCGGCGCGATCCTCTCGGACCTTCGTCGCGGCGGGCTGGTGACCAGTCAGCGCGGACCGGAAGGCGGCTTCAAGTTGGCCCGCGGCGCCGATCAGATCTCCATCGCCGACATCGTTCGCGTGGTGAGCGGTCCGATGGCCGGCGTGCGCGGCATGAGGCCCGAAACGTTGGTCTACGAGGGCGAAGCTACGCACCTGCGCGAAGTCTGGATCGCGGTGCGCGGGGCCCTGCGAGAGGTGCTCGAACACGTGACGCTCGAGCAGGTCCTTCGCGGTGAACTGCCCGACGCCGTGACGCGCTTCACGACCGAATCAGATTCGTGGGTCACCCGCACCACATGAGGCAGATTCATACCGACGGCGCCTGCCGCGGCAATCCCGGACCGGGTGGCTGGGCCTGGGCCGAGGGTCGCGACGGTTTCGCCAGCGGCGCCGCGGCGCACACGACGAACCAGCGCATGGAGGTGATGGCGGTCATCGAGGCGTTGCGCGAGAACGTGGAGAACCCGATAGAGATTGTCAGCGATTCCTCGTACGTCGTTAAGTGCTTTAACGACAAGTGGTACGTCGGGTGGCTTCGTCGGGGCTGGAAGAACTCCCAAGGAAAGCCGGTCGCCAATCGCGACCTGTGGGAGGAGCTCTTCGCGATCGTTCTGGACGGAAAACGCGACGTGCGCTTCTCGTGGGTGAAGGGCCACTCCGGTGACGCGATGAACGAGTTCGTGGACGTTCTCGCGACCGAAGCGGCCGACACCCAACGGGGGCGACATTCGTAACCAAGCACCCGGCACGAATTGGCGAAGAACCAAAACATTAGGATTCCCCCGGGGGTCATTCACTACGAGATTGAAGGATAAGACGTGACTAACGAGGCCCAGCAGTTCGATGTTGTCGTCATCGGAGGTGGCCCCGGCGGCTACGCCGCCGCCCTCTATGGTGCTTCGGCCGGGCTTAACATCGCCATCGTCGAGCGCGACAAGGTCGGGGGAACGTGCCTGCACCGCGGCTGCGTGCCCGCCAAGGAGTTCCTCGAAACGGCGCACGTTCGTCGAACGGTTGAGCACGCCAGCGAATTCGGCATCACGTCCAAGGGAACGACCGTCGATTTCGCGGTGAGCCAGAACCGCAAAAACGAGATCGTGGATCGCCTCTTCAAAGGTCTCTCGGGACTCTTGAAGGGCCGCAAGGTCACCATCTTTGACGGCACCGGTCGCCTCGAAGCCGACGGAACGGTCACGGTCGTTGATGGCGCCGACGCCGGCGTGATCGCCAAGGGCGACAACGTCATCCTGGCGGCCGGTTCGGTACCGCGCACGCTTCCGGGATTCGACGTCGACGGCACCATCGTCGTCACGTCCGACGAGTTCCTGGACCTCTCCGCGTTGCCGTCGACCGCGGCGGTCATTGGCGGGGGCGCCATTGGCTGTGAGTTCGCGTCGCTGCTTGCGGACATGGGTACGACCGTCACGATCCTCGAAGCGCTGCCGGCGATTCTCACCGGGTGTGACACCGAGGTGGCCAACGTCGTCGGACGTTCTTTCAAGAAGCGCGGCATCGAGATTCGTACCGGCGTCAACATCACCGGTCATACGCCCAAGAAGGGATCCACGACCATCGCGATCGAGGGCGGCGATGACGTCACCGTCGACATGGTCGTCATGTCGGTCGGTCGCCGACCGCGCACCGAAGGCCTGGTGGCCGACGGCACCGGTGTGGAGGTCAATGACCGTGGTTTCGTGGTGGCCGACGGACACCAGCGAACGGCCAATCCGCACGTCTATGCCGTGGGCGACGTGGTGGCCAACACGCCCCAACTCGCGCACGTTGGTTTCGCCGAAGCGATCGTGGCGGTCAAGAGCATCCTGGGTGAGCCGAGCGTCCCGGTCGACTACGACCGTGTCCCGTGGGCCATCTACTCGAACCCCGAAGTTGCGTTCTGCGGTCTCACCGAGGCCGGTGCTAAGGAGAAGGGTTACGAGGTCGTGGTGAAGAAGGACCCCTTCGGCGGCAACAGCCGCGCGCAGATCATCGGTGACACCGAGGGTGTGGTCAAGGTCATCGCGGAGAAGCGCGCCGACGGAACGGCCGGCCAGATCCTCGGCGTACACATGGCCGGTCCGTGGGTGACCGAGCAACTGGGTGCCGGATACTTCGCGGTCAACTGGGAGGCCACCGCCGAAGAAGCGGCCGCTCTGATTCAGCCGCACCCGTCACTTTCGGAGGCTTTCGGCGAGACCCTGATCGCGCTCGCCGGTCGCGGTCTGCACGTGAGCTGACATCACTTTCGGCATTTCGGGGATCAAATACACGATGGGGATCGGCTAGTACCTGTGTCTCGCGGGCGCCGCGATATGAGAGGCGTCGGCGTTCGTGAGGATTCCGAAAAAGGAGACGTAAAGAGACCCGACGTCGCGCAATTCGTAGTAATCAACCCAACTTTTGCGCCGGTAGAGTCGAAGCCATGACAGACGTCACACTTCCGTCGCTCGGTGAATCGGTCACCGAAGGAATCATCACCCAGTGGTTCAAAAAGGTGGGCGACGTGGTCGCGCGTGACGAGCCACTCTTCGAAGTATCGACGGACAAAGTTGACTCCGAGATGCCTTCGCCGGCGGCAGGCGTCTTAACTCAAATCCTCGCCGAAGAGGGCGACACCGTGGAAACCGGTTCGCGTGTTGCCGTCATCGAAGAGTCCCGTACGGCGACGCCGAGCGTGCCGAGCGTGCCGAGCATGCCGAGCATGCCGAGCGAAACGAGCGCGCCGATTGACGACCAACCGCGACCGCAACCGGTCGCGGCTGTATTGCCGTCAAGTCCACCGCCAGTCGTTACCAAGGGTGATGACACGTCCAATGGCATCGTGGTGTCGCCGGTCGTTCGAAGGATCCTTGCCGACGGTGGCGTTGAGCCATCAACCCTCCAGGGCAGTGGTCCGGGAGGGTTGATCACCCGACGTGACGCCGAGAAGGCTGTCCTGGACGGTCCCACCGAAGAGTTAGTCGTCGCGCTTTCTAACGGTCGACGTCGCATGGGCCAGCACATGGCAGTCTCAGCCCAGGTCACCCCACACGGATTCGTAGCCATTGAGGCCGACGGCGCCGTCTTCGCCAAGCTCGACGCGCTGGGTCGCTCGACGCGCGACGGCGTCACGATCACCGACGAAATGCTGGTGAGCCTGGCCGCCGTACGGGCCCTAGCGGAGTTCGAATTTCTGAATGCGACCTTCACTGGTGAGGAGCTCGTCGTGCACCGTACGGTCAGTCTCGGTCTCGTTCGATCGGTGGCCGAAGACGGCATGCTGGTGCCGGTCGTTCACGCCGCGGCGGGTTTGACGCTCCGGGCACTCGCCCGTCGCGTGAGTGAGCTTGACGAACGCGTGGCCTCTCGTCATCTCACGACCGATGATCTCATGGGCGGGACCTTCACGGTGCTCGGTGCACCGAGCACCCACACTCTATGGTCCGAACCAATCATCATTCAGCCCCAGGTCGCTGTGCTCTCAGTGGGAGCCGTACGCGAGGTGCCCGTCGTGGTCACTGAAGGTGACGTCGTCACTCTCGGCGCCGGACGTCGACTCGTCCTGGGTCTCACCTTCGACCACCGGATCTGTGAACCGGTGGTCGCGGCGAGCTACCTCGAACGAGTCGGTCAGTTACTGGCGGGACTCGACGTCGAAGGCGAGCGCTAGATGTTACGCCGACGCCACCTCGGGCGGATCTCCTTCGCCGAGGCCAATGACTTCCAACGCGCGTTGCTTCAGTCGAGTGACGACTACATCTTGGTGTTCGAACACCCACCGACCTATACGCGAGGCATCCGGACCCAAGAAGAACACTTCTTGGTCCCGCCGGAGTCGCTCAAAGCGGTCGTCATCGACGCCGACCGCGGCGGGGACGTCACGTATCACGCGCCCGGTCAGGTCGTCGCGTGGGCCATTGTCACAGTCGATGATGATCCGTCGGCCGGCAAACTTCACGTCACTCGATTGGAAGACGCCGTCATTGCGACCGTGCGTCACTTCGACCCTCAGGGTCGACTGGGTCGAGTCGATCGGCTGGACGGCTATCCCGGTGTCTGGGCCGACGTCGACGGTCTGCCGTCCAAAATCGCCGCGGTCGGCGTGCGAACCGAGAGAAATAAACTCGGGCTTCGCCGAACGCTTCACGGTGTCGCGTTGAACGTCGACATCGACATGGAGGGATTCAAGGCCATCGTCCCGTGCGGCATCGCGGACAAGCCGGTCGCTTCGATGACGTCACTCGGCCTCCAAATCAGCGCGTTGGACGTCGACGAGCGCCTCGGGGTCGAACTGGAAGAACGTCTCGGGGGACCGGCTCGCGTCGCGCGCGTCGAACGAAGTCCGGCGTCGATCAGTGCCGAGCGACCGATGTTGCGACGACTGCGCCGGGCCGGAGTCGATCCCGAGGCGGGCGTGCCGATTCGCAGCCGCAAGCCCGAATGGTTGCGCATCGAAGCGCACATGGGAGAGGAGTATCAGTCGTTGCGCACGCTCACCGAAGACCTTCGACTCGTGACGGTCTGTGAGGAAGCGGGCTGCCCGAACATCTTCGAATGCTGGTCGGCCGGGACCGCAACGTTCATGGTGAACGGTGAACGCTGCACACGGGCGTGCGGCTTCTGTCTCATCGATACGCGAAAGCCCTTCGCGCTCGACCCGACCGAACCCGAACGAGTCGCCGAAGCGGTGGTGCGACTGAATCTGGCGCACGCGGTGATCACCTGTGTGGCGCGCGACGACCTAGCCGACGGTGGCGCCGGCGCGATCGCTGCGACGATACGCGCCATTCGCGAACGCTCACCCGAAACCAACGTCGAAGTCCTCACCAGCGACCTCAAAGGGGACGCGACGTCGTTGCAACTGATCATCGACGCGCAGCCCGACGTCTTGAACCACAACGTCGAGACGGTCGCTCGGTTGCAACGTGCCGTGCGACCGAGCGCCGGGTACTTACGCTCACTCACCGTCCTGGCGCGCAGCGTGCGCGCCGGTCTCACCACGAAATCCGGGTTGATGGTGGGGCTCGGTGAGAGCGTCGGCGAGGTCGAAGAGACGCTGGCCGACATGGCGGCCGTCGGGGTGTCGATCGCGACGATCGGACAGTACCTGCGTCCCACTGCCGAACACTTGCCGGTGGCGCGGTGGTGGGAACCCTGGGAGTTCGTCGACCTCGCCGAGCGGGGACGGCGCCTGGGTCTCAAGCACGTCCAGTCCTCGCCTCTCACCCGATCGAGCTATCACGCCCGCGAAGCCCTGAATGACGCCACGCCGGTGACGGCTCCGCATCGTCGCTAGCCGGGCGTTTTTTCCGTTAACCAAGTTGGTACCGAGAGGTCACCGGGAGTTCGACCTCGACCGTGCGAGGTGTCGGGGTGCTGTGGAATAATGCCGCTATGCCAAAACTTGAAGATCACATTGTAGGAGTACCGAACTGGGTTGACGTCACGGTCGAGACCATCGAACAACGTGACGCACTCATGTCGTTCTTCACCTCGCTCTACGGATGGACGTGGGAGGTCGGCGGCGAAGAAATGGGTCACTATTCAATCGCCCAGTATGAGGGCGCCCCGGTGTTCGGTGTAGGAGTGGGACCAGGCGGCGCGGGCGCAATGGTGCCGTACTTCGCCACCGACGACATCAACGCCACCGCGGCCAAAGCGGCCGAGCTCGGTGGCACCGTCATCATGGGACCGATGGAAGTACCCGAAGCCGGCACCATGGCCTTGGTCACGGATCCGACGGGGGCCGTCCACGGCCTATGGCAGGCGGGTAACTTCAAGGGCTTCGGCGTAGCCTACGAGGCCAACGCGGCGGGGTGGTTCGACCACGCGTCCAGTGACCCGGCCGCCGCCGCGGCCTACTACCAGGGGTTGACCGGTCACAGCGTAATCGAGCCGGAACCGGGAATGCGGGTGCTCAGCGCCGGCGAGCAGTGGTTCGCGAGTGTCTCGGAGAACCAGGTTGACGAGCGTACGACCGCGCAGTGGAACTCGATCTACGTCGTCGAGACGCTAGAGGCGGCGCGAAACAAGATTCGCGAACTCGGCGGCACCATCGTGCTCGAAGAGATGCCCGTGCCGGGCAGCGCGATCTCGGTCTTCGTCGAGCCGGTGATGAAAACCGCGATCACGATCATGGGTGCCGGAAGTCACGAGTAACCCTCGTTGCGCGTTGCCTGATTTCACGCGGCTCTTGGGTTACGCCTTTCGAGTCCCGTCCCGTCGCAGATTCCACCGATACTATTGGCCCACATGGACTCCTTCAGACGCTGTCGTCGCAGAGTTCACGGTTCGTGCCGCGAGCAGGGGAGTGCGTTGCTCGGAATGCTGCTCAGTGTCATTGTCTTGGGCGTGATGGTCGTGATCATGCTCAACACCCTCGGCGGCTCGCCATCGGGTACGGGCACGGGCACCACGATTCCCGGCGCGACCACGACGACGGAGCCCGCGACGGCCGAGAGTGGCGCGCAGGAGGCCGCCGCCTCGGCCTGCCAGGCGAACTACCTGGCCATTGCGACGGCACTCGCCGACTACCGCTCGCTCAATGGTTCGTGGCCCGCAGCCGGAGCCACGTGGGCGACGGCGGCGGCCAACGGCGGTCCATACCTGCAGGTCTGGCCCGAGAGTGCGCCCTACTACTCGATCACCTGGAACGGAGCGCAGTTGAGCGTCATCCCCGTGAGGGGTGCGTCCTCGCACGGATCGGACGGCGCCAGTTCTCCCAAGTCCGGCTGCTTCGCGGCTTGAACAGCTCGACTAACCTAGACCCCTGAATTCGGACTACGTGTCGGGTGTTGTCGAGTATCGCTGCTAATAGTGCAGGAGTTTGAACGTTCTTCGGGAAGCGGACGGTCGACGGCATTAGAGGTTCGTCGTCCGCCTCACGCGACCGAGTGGACGAAGTTACGCCACGAAGTACTTGGCCATCGGGTGAGAACAGATGATCGCGTCGGTGGTCTGTTCGGGATGAAGTTGGAAGCCCTCAGATACCGTGACGCCGATGCGCTCACTCTCGAGTAGTTGGGCGACCTTGGCGTTGTCGGTGAGATCGGGGCAGGCGGGATATCCCCACGAGTAGCGTCCCCCTCGGTACTGCTGACGAAAGAGTCCCGTCAACGTCGGGCCGTCTTCTTCGACGAAGCCGAGTTCGCCCCTGATGCGCTTGTGCCACATCTCGGCCAGTGCCTCGGCCATCTCGACGCCGAGGCCGTGCAGCATGAGGTAGTCAGTGTAGTGATTCTCGGCGAAGAGTTCCTGGCATCGCTCGGAGACTCGTGAACCCATGGTGACGAGCATGAAGCTGGCGTAGTCCAGGTCGCTACTGTCGACCGATCGATAGAAGTCCGCGATGCAGAGGAACGGCGAGACGATCTGGCGCGGGAAGGTGAAGCGCGCGATCTCTTCAGTGCGAGTGTCGTCGCCGTAGAGAATGAGGTCATTGCCTTCCGAGGCGGCGGCGTAATGGCCCCACACCACCTGGGGCACGAGGAGTGACTCTTCCTTGGCGATGGCCAACTGCTCGCGCAAGGTGGCGCTGACGCGCTCTTTGAAGGCCGGGTCGTCCTCCCCGTTCTCGGGCCGAAAGCCCCACTGATTGCGAAAGAGCGCGGTCAGATTGAGGTACTCGCTGATCTCGTCGACGGACATGCCCTTAGCGACGCGACTGCCAAGGAACGGCGGCGTGAAGATGGGATTGTCGTCTTCGACGTCGGGACTTCGACTCGGCAGCCCTTCGGGCACCTCGACGGACTCGCCGCGGATGCGTCGAAAGACCTTCCGTTCGGAGATCTCGCGACCGAAGGTGAGGTCCACTTCGTCGCTCCGGCGCAGTTCGCCCAACCGGTCCAACACCCGAAGTCCCTCGAAGGCGTCCTTGCCGTAGAACACCCGTCCGCCGTAGACCTGGCGGAGGTCGCGTTCGACGTAGGTGCGCGTGAGCGCCGCCCCGCCCAGCAGGACCGGGACGTGACTCATGCCCCGCTCGTTCATCAGCTCCAGGTTCTCGCGCATGATCAACGTGCTTTTCACTAAGAGGCCACTCATCCCGAGGGCGTCCGCCTGGTGCTCTTCGAGGGCGCTCAACATCTCGTTGACCCCGACCTTGATGCCGAGGTTGAAGACCTCGTACCCGTTGTTGGTGAGGATGATGTCGACGAGGTTCTTGCCGATGTCGTGCACGTCACCCTTGACGGTGGCGAGCACCACGCGTCCGCGACCGCCCTGATCGCTCTTTTCCATGTGGGGCTCTAAGTGCGCGACGGCCGACTTCATCGTCTCGGCGCTCTGTAAAACGAAGGGGAGTTGCATCTCACCGGAGGCGAAAAGGTCGCCGACTTCGCGCATGCCATCGAGGAGGAGCTGGTTGACGATGTCGAGGGGCGCCATGCCCTCGGCCATCGCGGCGTCGAGGTCACCCTCGAGTCCGACGCGCGCGCCGTCGATGATACGACGCCGTAACCGTTCATTGAGTTCGAGGTCGTCGAGCGAGCTGGTCGACGCGTTGGACGTCGAGACGCCCTCGTAGAGGCCGAGCAGGACGATGAGCGGGTCGTAGTCATCACTGCGTCGGTCGTAAATGAGATCCAGGCAAACCCGTCGGGCCTCTTCATCAATTCGATTGAGCGGCAAGAGTTTCGAAGCGTGGACGATGGCGGCGTCCAGACCGGCGTCCGCGCACTCGTGCAAGAAGACGCTGTTCAACACCTGGCGCGCGCCGGGGTTGAGGCCGAAGGAGATGTTGGAGAGTCCGAGGATCGTGCGCACGCCCGGCAACTCCGCCTTGATCCGTCGAATCGCCTCGATCGTTTCGATGCCGTCACGCCGCGACTCGATCATTCCGGTCGAGAGGGGCAACGCCAACGTGTCAATGAATATGTCGTGAGGGTCGAGGCCGTAGCGCGAGACGGCGAGGTCGGTGATGGCGCGCGCGGCGCGGACCTTCCACTCGGCCGTTCGCGCCTGTCCTTCTTCGTCGATGCAGGTCGCGACGACGGCCGCCCCGAACTCGGCGGCGAGTGACAGGAATCCGTCGAGACGTGTCCCCGGGCCGTCGCCTTCTTCGAGGTTGACCGAGTTGAGGAGGGCCTTGCCCCCGAGCCAGGTCAGTGCCTGACGCGCGACCTTGGTCTCGGTCGTGTCGACCATGATCGGCACCGACGACTGCGTGGCCAAGCGACTCATGAGTTCGTTCATGTCGGCGACGCCGTCGGCCCCGGTGTAGTCGACGCAGACGTCGAGGATGTGCGCACCCTCTTTGATCTGGTCTCGGCCGATACCGACGCACGTATCCCAGTCGCCTTCGAGCATGGCGTCACGGAACTTCTTGGACCCGTTCGCGTTGGTTCGTTCGCCGACCAACAACACCGACCGGTCCTGTTGGTAGTTCGTCGCCGAGTAGATCGACGCTACGGCTGGCTCGAGTGTCGCCGAACGCGCCGCGGGCGTGAGTAGGCGCACGACCTCGACGACGCGCGCGACATGTTCGGGCGTCGTACCGCAACAGCCCCCGACGACCTGCACGCCGTATTCGGTGACGAACTTCGAGAGGTGCTCGGCCAGCGCGTCGGGCGTGAGGTCGTAGTGCATCCGGCCGTCGACGACGCTCGGGAGTCCGGCGTTGGGCAGACACGAGAGCGGCATGGGCGAGGATTCGCAGAGAGCACGCAGTGGTTCGTACATCTCGACCGGTCCGGTCGCGCAGTTCAGTCCCAGGACGTCCACGCCGAGCGGACTGAGCGCCGTGAGCGCGGCCCCGATCTCGGTGCCGGGCAGCATCCGACCCGTGAGTTCGATCGTGACCTGGGCCTGAATCGGCACCACGCGCCCGTGGCGGACCATCGCGCGATGACACGCCGCGATGGCGGCCTTGCCCGAGAGCAAGTCGTAGACCGTCTCGACGATGAGCAGGTCGACACCGCCTTCGAGAAGCCCGAGGGCCATCTCCTCGTAACTCGCCGAGAGGTCGTCGTAGGTGATCTGACCGAGCGACGGGAACTTGGTCCCCGGGCCCACCGAGCCGGCGACGAATCGCGGCGATCCAGGACTGGCGTAGGAATCAGCGACGCGTCGAGCTATCTGGGCCGACACCATCGCCAGCTCGAAGGATCGCTCGGCGATCCCGTATTCGGCGAGCACGACCGAAAAGGCGCCGAAGGAGTCGGTCTCGATGACGTCGGCTCCGACGTCCAAGAACGAGCGGTGGAGCTGTTCGACGGCGTCCGGTTTCGTGACGACGAGAATCTCGTTGCATCCTTCGAATGCCGCGCCCCCGAAGTCGTCCGCGTGCAGGTCCTGGAGTTGGAAGTTCGTCCCGGTCGCTCCGTCGTAGATGAGGACTCGTTCGCGAAGTGCGCTGAGGTAAGGATCGTTCGCGCTCGGTCGAGCGAAAGGGGGACGTGGGGGGGACTCCATTGAGTGTTCAGGATACCCGTACGCCCGCAAATCACTACGCTTGCGACGTGAAGATCTACACCCGTGACGGTGACGACGGCACCACCGGTCTTTATTTCGGAGGTCGAGCGAGCAAGAGCTCGGACCAGATCGACGTGAACGGTGAAGTCGACGAAGCACAGTCGACCCTCGGTTGGGCTCGCTCGCTCACGGAGCCGGGTTCGCGACTGAACGAACTTCTCATCAGCGTCGAACGCGACCTCTGGGTCCTCATGGCCGAGGTCGCCACCGCGCCGGACAATCGCCACAAACTCGCGCCCGACAAGACCCTCGTCACGACCGAGATGATCGCCCGGCTCGAAGCCGAGATTGACGCGCTGTCCGCGGAGATCGAGATGCCCAAAGAGTTCGTCGTCCCCGGGGAGAATCAACTCTCCGCGACACTCGACGTCGCGCGTACCGTGATTCGGCGCGCGGAACGGGTGGCCGTGGGCTATCCGCTCGAAGACTCCTTCGTCGTCGCGTACCTCAACAGGCTGAGCGACCTCGCCTGGACGATGGCGCGCTTCGCCGAAGGCTCGCAGCACCGAACCGCCAGAATTCACCACTAAAAGAGGACACCGTATGGCCCGCACAGCTCGAATCTCTACGCCGGTCGAGGCCGCGACGCAGCCGACGGTGGTGGTGCCCGTCGTCTTCGACGAGGGCGCCGCGTTCATCGCCGAATCGGTGCCCGCGACCATCGGCGGTCAGAGCATTCCGCGAACGCTCTCCAAGGAGTGGTGCACCAAACAGGGCTTGAAGCCCGACGCCGGGAGCGTCACCGTCCTTCGATCCCTCAAGGACACCAACGTCGCCTTCGTGAGCATCGGCTCGACGTACAACTCACTCGAGAGCTACCGACTCGCGGGCGCCGCCGCGACGCGCTGCGCCAACGACGCCTCGGTGGCCTTCTTCTTGCCGACCGACGGTATCGACGATCCGCGCGACGCGGCCCAGGCGCTCGTGACGGGGGCGCTCCTGGCGTCGTACTCGTATAAACAAATTGAGGCGATGACGACCTTCGACGTGGTGCCGCTCGGCTCACCGCTGCCATCGGTGGAGACCCACGACGACGTGACTGAAGGCGCCCACCGCGGCGAGGCCATCGCCAGCGGCATCAACTGGGCGAAGTTCCTCGTCGATTCACCGGCCGGCTACATGCCGCCGAAGGAGTTGGCGCGTCACGTCCAGACGCGACTCGACGACGACGAGCACGTCACCGTGGAAGTCTGGAGTGAACCTCGGATTCGAGAAGAGCATCTCGGGGGACTGTTGGGCGTGGGCGAGGGATCGGCACAGCCCTGTCGATTGGTCTACGCCACGTACGACCCGAGTCCCGAGGTGGATCTGCCTCACATCGCGCTGGTCGGCAAGGGCGTCACTTTCGACTCGGGCGGCCTGTCCTTGAAGACCGGCGTGGGAATGATGACGATGAAGACGGACATGACCGGCTCGGCGATCGTGATGGCCGCGGTCTCCATCGCCAGTCGGCTGGCGTTGCAGGTGAAGATCACGGCGATCGCGCCGATGACCGAGAACCTGCCCAGTGATCGAGCGACCAAACCCGGTGACGTCCTGACGATTCGCAACGGACTGACGATCGAGGTCCTCAACACCGACGCCGAAGGTCGCCTCATCCTCGCCGATGGCCTGAGCCTCGCCGTCGAGGCCAATCCCGACGCCATCATCGACGTGGCCACGCTCACCGGCGCCCAGCGCGTCGCCCTCGGTGACGAAGTCGGTGCCCTCTTCGCCTCAACCGACGAGATGGCCGACCTGTTCGCCATCGCGAGCGCCAGGAGTGGCGAGCTGCTCTGGCGCATGCCCCTCGTCGAGAGTTACGAAGCGGACATCGAGTCCGACGTGGCCGACATGAAGAACATGGGTAAGACCGGCAGTGGCGGGATGATCGCGGCGGCGCTGATCCTGCGGCGATTCACCGACGGGCGCCCTTGGGTGCACATCGACATTGCCGGTCCCGGTCGATCGGAGGCGAACCGGGGTTACACCACCAAGGGCGCGACCGCCTATAGCGCGCGCACGATCGTCGAGTTTCTCGAAGCCGTCGCCGAAGAGGCGCTCGACTAACGCTCGACCGCGCGCACGCGCGACGCGCGACTCGGGACCGCTCGGTTGAGCGAGGCCGACGAAACGTCGTTGCCGTCGGCCTTGCCGATCAACACCGTCGCGAACAGGTCTTCGTCGTCGATGCCGGCCCAACGAAGAATCTCGTTTTCGTGGCGGAAGTTTCCCCAGAGGGCGGCCTGCCACCCGCTCTCCTCAATCAGGAGCAACAACGCCATCGCCGCCATGGCGGCGTCGGTGTGCCAGTAGGGGACCGGCCAGTTCGATTCGTCGTCGAGTCCCGAGTATCGCTTGTCCGCTTCGGCGTAGCGCGCCACGTACTCGCCCCGGCGCGACGTCACCAGTACGACGGCGCCGGCGCGCTGCAGTCCCTCGGCCCGTCGCGAGTGGGCTCGCCACGCTTCGTCGGTCGCCACTTCGAAATACTCGCCGATCAATTCCGGTCCAACGGTGTGGAGTCGAATACCGGCGCTGTTGCCGGCCGTCGGCGCCCAGAGGGCCTGGGCGCAGAGATCGGACAACCACGCCGAATCGACCGGTGTGCCGTCAAAGGAACGCACCATCCTTCGTTGTGAGAGCAGTTCACGAAGTTCCACGCGTCGGTCTTAGCAGGAAGTCCGAACACGATTGATGACCGGACAGGTAAGATTTAGAAACTGAGAAGGAGCGAACGTTGTCCACGCCTCGAGATCTGCTGAACGCCGCCAAGGCCGAGATTAAAGAGATCGACCCGAACGACGTCGCCGCACGACTCGATCACTTCACGCTGCTCGACGTACGCGAACCCGAAGAGTACGAACAGGGTGCGGTGCCCGGCGCGGTCCACTTGCCGCGGGGCAACCTGGAGTTCTCCGTCGAGGGCCGACTGCCGGACAAGAACGCACCGATTGCCGTGTACTGCGCCGGTGGCGTGCGCTCGGCCTTCGCCACCAAGACACTCCAGGACCTCGGTTACACCGACGTGGTGTCAATCATTGGCGGATTCAACAAGTGGAAGGACGAGGGTCTCGCTTGGACGACGCCTCGTGTCCTGTCGGCCGACCAACGCAACCGATACCAACGCCACCTCCTGCTGCCTGAAGTGGGCGAGAAGGGTCAGATGCGCCTTCTGGATTCGAAGGTCCTACTGCTGGGCGCCGGAGGACTCGGTTCACCGGCGGCGCTGTATCTCGCCGCGGCCGGCGTCGGGACGATCGGCATCATCGACATGGATGTCGTCGACTCCTCCAACCTCCAGCGTCAAATCCTGCACAACGTCGACCGAATCGGCATGCGCAAGGTGGACAGCGCGAAGATGACCCTCACCGCGATGAATCCGGACGTCAAAGTGCTGACCTACGACGCTCGACTGGGCGCCGACAACATTCTGGACATCATCGACGGTTACGACGTCATCGTGGACGGTACCGACAACTTCCCCACGCGCTACCTCGTGAACGACGCGGCGCTGGTGAAGAACATTCCCGTCGTGCACGGCTCGATCTTTCGCTTCGAAGGACAGGTCACCGTGTTCAGTCCGTATGTCGGACCGTGTTATCGCTGCATGATCCCCGAGCCACCGCCGCCCGAACTCGCGCCGAGTTGCGCCGAGGCTGGCGTGCTGGGGGTGTTGCCGGGCATCGTCGGATCGATCCAGGCGATCGAGACGATCAAGTTACTGCTCGAACTAGGTGATCCCCTCGTTGGTCGACTTCTGACCTACGACTCGATGGACGAGAGTTTCCGCACCTTCAAGGTGCGCCGCGATCCGGCCTGTCCGGCCTGCGGCGAGAACGCCGGTCCGATCGTGATCGCCGAGTACGACGACCTGTGCAGGCCGCATCCCGTCAAGGTGTAGGTCCGCGCCATCGCTTCAGTAATTTCGGCGTGATTGCTTCGGGTCGGATCGTCGACACGTTGAAGTGACCGGCACCCTCGTGGACCTCGAAGACCAGCGCCTATCGTTATCAAGGTGACGTCAGACGAGCGCCGTACGGATTCGGGGATTGTCGTCCAACCGGTCTACGACGACTCTGACCTCGAAGGCTTCGACGCGGCGACGCAGTTGGGGAGCCCGGGGCAGTACCCCTACACCCGAGGCATCCAGCCCACGATGTACCGGGGACGACTCTGGACGATGCGCCAATACGCCGGGTTCGGGACGGCCACCGCGACCAACCGGCGATTCAAGTTTCTCTTGGAGGCCGGTCAGACCGGTCTCTCGTGCGCCTTCGACCTGCCGACCCAGATGGGTTACGACGCCGACCACGTGCGCGCTGAGGGCGAGGTGGGCAAGGTCGGTGTCGCGATCTCGTCCTTGGAGGACATGCGTGACCTGTTGGCCGATTTGCCCCTCGATCAGGTGACGACGTCGATGACGATCAACGCGACGGCCTCGACCTTGTTGTTGCTCTATCAGTTGGTGGGAGAAGAACAGGGTGTGCGGAGCGATCAGTTGCGCGGCACGATCCAGAACGACATCTTGAAGGAGTACGTGGCTCGGGGCACGTACATCTACCCGCCGCGTCAGTCGATGCGCCTCGTCGTGGACACCTTCGCGTACTGCGCTAAAGAAATGACGCAGTGGAACACCATTTCGATCTCGGGCTACCACATCCGCGAAGCCGGATCGACCGCCGTGCAAGAGATCGCCTTCACCCTGGCCAACGGCATTGCGTACGTGGAGGCGGCCCTGGCGGCCGGCTTGACGTTGGATGAGTTCGCGCCGCGACTCAGCTTCTTCTTCAACGCCCACAACAACCTCTTTGAAGAGGTGGCCAAATACCGAGCCGCGCGTCGGTTGTGGGCCTCGATCATGCGCGATCGCTTCGGGGCCACCGACGCGAAGTCCATGACCCTTCGCTTCCACACGCAAACCGGCGGATCGACGTTGACGGCCCAACAGCCCGAGAACAACATCGTGCGAACGACCATTCAGGCCCTCGCGGCCGCGCTGGGCGGCACGCAGTCCCTGCACACCAATGGCTTCGACGAGGCGCTTGGACTGCCGACCGAGCGAGCGGCCAAGCTCGCGCTGCGAACCCAGCAGGTCCTCGGCTATGAATCGGGTATCGCCGACACCGTCGACCCTCTCGCCGGTTCGTACTTCGTCGAGTCGTTGACCAACGAGGTCGAGCGCCTGGCGCGCGAGTACATCGATACAATCGACGCTCGCGGCGGGGCCGTCGCGGCCATCGAGTCGCACTACATGCAAGACGAGATCGAGTCAGCGGCCTACGAATTCGCCCGTCGCGTCGATCGGGGCGAGAAGGTCGTCGTCGGCGTGAATCGTTTCGAAGAGAACGACCCGACCAAGGCCGACGTCTTTCCGATCAACGAAGAACAGCAACGAGCGCAGATCGACCGCGTGAAGTTGCTGAAGACGACCCGCGACAACGACGCCGTTCGAGCCGCCATCGCAGACCTAGGGTCGGCCGCGCGCGGAACGCAGAACGTGCTGTATCCAATGAAGACGGCACTGTCACGAATGGCGACACTCGGCGAGGTGGCCGACGTACTGCGCGCTGAATTCGGGGTCTACACGCCCAGCTAGGGAATCAGAGGTTCGTGGAAGTGCGTGACGGTGGGTCGTTCGACGTAGAACGGATGCGTCAACTCGCGCCACCGTTGAAAGTCCTCGGTCTCGCGCCACATCATGTGCGTTTCGATCGACTCCCAGCGAATGAGCAGTAGGTAGATCGAACCGTCCTCTTCTTGACGACGAAACTCTCCGCCGAAGCAACCCTTGGCCGAATCGAGGATCGGCAACGCCGTGCGCGCGGACGCTTCGAACTCCTCTTCGCGACCGGGCGTTACCGCCATGACGACGTGTTCGAGCATCATGCGCGGGCCATCAGTCGCGCGCGCAGCTTTTCGTCGTTCGCCACTCCGATCGCGGTGTGCGCGAGGGCGATCGCTCCGGCGAGAATCGCTCGATCGGCGTCGGGCGTAATGCACGCCGCGGTGAACTCGGGTTGATGGTTCACGGCACCGTTGGTGGGAATCATTAGCAGCGGGTGGATCGAGGGCACCACCAATGAGACGTTGGCCATGTCGGTGGAGATGGCCGGACGGTCGAAGCCCTCGTCGTCGAGAGCAAAACTTCGACCCAGTGCTTCGGCGGCGACGCGGTAGTGCGAAAGGATGTCGGGGTCGGACTCCATGTGTGAGAAGGCGCTGCCGATTTCTTCAATGCGAAGCGAGGCTCCAGTCGCGAGAGCTCCGGCCTCGAAACACGCGTTGATCCGAACTCGCAACTCCGCCAGTCGATCACTCGTGAGCGAACGCGCCATGAAACGCCCGCTCGCGCGACTCGGGATGATATTGGCCGCCGATCCGCCTTCGAGGACAATGCCGTGAACGAGATCGCCCGGGCGCAACTGCTGACGCAAGAGGCCGATCGCCACTTGAGCGATCGTCAGGGCGTCGAGTGCGTTCACGCCGACCCAGGGCGCCGCCGCGGCGTGCGCTTCCTTTCCTTGGTAAGTGACGTCGAAGTGATCGACCGCGAGACAGAGTGCGTCGAGTCGTTCGGTGGGGAAGGGGTGAACCATCATCGCGGCGTGCACGTCATCGAAGTAGCCGGCGTTGATGAGGTCAATCTTGCCGCCGCCGCCTTCTTCCGACGGCGTTCCGAGCAGCGTGACGGTGAGGTTCAGTTCGTCGGCGACGGCTCCGAGCCCAATGGCGGCCCCCAGGGACGAGGCGGCGATGATGTTGTGTCCACAGGCGTGGCCGACGCCGGGCAGCGCGTCAAACTCCGCGCAGTACACGATGTTCAGATCGCCGTCACCCATGGTGGCGCGAAAGGCGGTCGGCAGATCGGCGACACCTCGCTCGACGCGAAAGCCGGCCTGTTCGGCTAATGCGGCGACGGCCTCGGAACTTTCAAACTCCACGTAACCGAGTTCCGGGTGCGCGTGAACGAAGTGACTCAGTTCCACCAGGGCGTCGCCCTGTCGCTGGATCGCGTTGGCGGCGACTTCGCGGGCGCTCACTCGACCACTACCACGGTGTCGCCGGCGCTGACCGAATCACCGGCCGCCACGTTGACCGACACGACGACGCCGGACTTCTCAGCGTTCACCGAGTTCTCCATCTTCATCGCTTCGAGGATTACAACCGTGTCGCCCGCTTCGACCTGTTGGCCGACCTCGACGTTGACTTTCACGATCGTCCCCTGCATGGGGACGATGACACTGGCCGAACCGCTGCCCAGTACGCCCGGGTGGTGCTGTCGACGCGGTTTGGCGGCGGTGCTTTGGGCCCGGGGCAACCCCTCGTCGAACTCCGGCACCCACAGCGCGACGGTGACCCGCCGTCCGTTCACCTCGGCGGTGACGTCTTTGCGGACCTGACCATCGCCGACCGAGACGGCGGCGGTGACGACCTCGGGCAACGTCGTGAAGTCGAGTTCACTCTCGACCCAGTTCGTGGAGTGCGTGCCCTGGACGAACCGCTCGTCGGTGAGTATCACGACGTCGGCGGCCAACGTCGTGGCGACTCCTTCGATGGTGGTCTCTTCGATCGCGCGCAACATCCGACGACGAGCGCGCTCGCGGTCCGGTCCCCAGACGATCAGTTTCGCGATCAAGTTGTCGTAGTACTGCGAGATCGTGTCACCCGCACCGTACCCGGCGTCGAGTCGAACGCCCGGACCGGACGGCTGATCGAATCGGGTGATCGTGCCCGGGG
Organism: Acidimicrobiaceae bacterium; assembly: GCA_003167415.1. Taxonomy (GTDB): domain Bacteria; phylum Actinomycetota; class Acidimicrobiia; order Acidimicrobiales; family RAAP-2; genus RAAP-2. Next base: position 84,372 of record PMTF01000017.1, read on the forward strand.
TGGGGATGAACTTGCCCCCGGCCGGGTCTTCGGCGTTGATGCGAACTTCAATCGCGTGGCCCTCACGACGAACTTCGTCTTGCGTGAAGTTGAGTGGTTCACCGGAAGCTATTCGCAGTTGCCACTCGACGAGGTCAAGTCCGGTCACTACCTCGGTCACCGGATGCTCGACCTGAAGACGTGTGTTCATCTCCAAAAAGAAGAACGCGCCGTCTTGGTAAAGGAACTCGACGGTCCCGGCGTTCACGTAGCCGCAGGCCTTCGAGACCTTCACCGCCGCTTCGCCCATGGCGCGACGCACATCGTCGGGGAAGTTCGGCGCCGGTGACTCCTCGATGAGTTTCTGATGCCGTCGTTGGGCCGAGCAGTCGCGCTCTCCGAGCCAGAGCGTGGTGCCGTGGGCGTCGGCGAGGACCTGCATCTCGATGTGACGGGGACTGGTGAGATAGCGCTCGACGTAACACTCGGGCCGACCGAAATAACTCTGGGCTTCGCGTTGCGCGCTCTCCAACGCCGTTGGCGCCTCGTCCGCGGAGTTCGCGACTTTCATGCCGCGTCCGCCGCCACCGTAAGCGGCCTTGATGGCGACCGGCCAGCCGAAATCGTTGCCGAACTTCACGACTTCTTTGGCGTTCTTCAATGCTTCACTTCGACCGGGCACGCCCTCGACGCCGACCTTGGCCGCCGCGAGGCGACTCGAGATCTTGTCACCCATAATTTCGATCGCTTCGGGCGGGGGACCAATGAAGGTGATCCCGCGAGAAGTGATGGCCCGCGCGAACTCCGTATTCTCCGAAAAGAAGCCGTACCCCGGGTGGACAGCGTCCGCGCCCGATCGATCGATGACGTCGAGGATCACTTCGGTGTTGAGGTAGCTCTCGGCGGCACTCTGGCCCCCCAGGGCGTAGGCCTCGTCAGCCAGTCGCACGTGCAGCGCGTTGCGATCGAGTTCGGAGTAGACGGCGACGGTGGCGATGCCCATCTCTCGACAGGTGCGCATGACGCGAACCGCGATCTCGCCGCGATTGGCGATCAGGACTTTCTGTAACACTCAAACCTCCGTAGCGGACCTGTAATTTTCTACCACTCGCTCTTGAAACTCTAGAGTTTCCTTGTGAGTTCAATCGTCTGGCGTATCGAGCACTTCAACGTGATCGACTCCACCAACACCTGGGTGGCCAAACGGGCGCTCGAGGGCGCCCCGGAAGGCCTGGTGGCGTTCGCGGACTTCCAGAGCGCCGGACGCGGACGATTGGATCGTCAGTGGGAGTCGCCTCCCGGAGCGTCGTTGCTGTGCTCGATCCTGCTGCGACCGGACCTCGCACCGGACCAGCTCCAACTGGTCGTCGCCTGCGTCGCTCTCGCGGCGCGCGCGGCCCTGGTGCGACTGAGCGGCGTGCGACCGGCGCTCAAATGGCCCAATGACTTGATCGTCGGCGACGCGAAGATCGCGGGACTCCTCGCTGAGATCGTGTCCGTTGATGAGCGATTGGCCGTGGTCGTGGGAATCGGTGTCAATCTCACGCACGAGGGACCGGCGAATGTCGTGTCGACCAGTGTGCGCGCCGAGTCGGGCGTCACGATCACCCCGCCAGCGCTGCTCGACATTCTGCTGGATGAACTCGAAGCCCGGCGTGCGTCGCTGGACAGCGCCGATGGTCAGGCGAGCCTGCGCGATGAGTATCGGCGATCGCTGGTGACGTTGGGCCAGATGGTTCGCGTGGAACGCACGAATGACGCAATCGTCGGTCTCGCGAAGTCGGTCGACGAGTTCGGACAGCTCATTGTCCTGGTTGATGAGGATGAAGTGTCGGTCACGGTCGGTGACGTCGTGCACCTGCGAGCTCACGAAGCAGAGCCGTCGTGAGTCGCGCGACGCGCGTCATGGTGACCGGCGCGGCCGGTCAGGTCGGCGTCGATCTCCTCGACATGCTGGAAGGAGTGATTCCGCCGGGGGGCGATCGGTCGTTCCAACCGGACGGACGCTCGATTCCGGAGGGTGAGTTCGACGTCCTGGCTCTCACCCGCCACGACCTCGACGTTGCTGATCGCGACGCGGTGCATCGAGCGGTCCGAGCGGCGCGACCGGACGTCATCGTGCACCTGGCCGCCTACACGGCGGTCGACCGCGCCGAAACCGAGGAGTCCGCGTGTTTCACCGTGAACGGTGCGGGCACCGAGTCGATGTCGCTCGCCGCCCATGAGAACGGCGCACATTTGATTGCCATCTCCACGGACTACGTCTTTGACGGCAACAAGGGCGGCGCCTATATGGAAGACGACGCCACCAATCCCCTCAATGTCTATGGCGCGTCGAAGCGCGCTGGAGAGTTGCTCTGTTCGAGTGACGACACCGTCGTGCGCACGTCGTGGGTGATGGGGGTGCGCGGCAAGAACGTCGCGCACGTTATCGCCGAACGCGCCTCCTCGGGCCAGTCGGTTCGATTCGTGAACGACCAGACCGGCACCGTCACCGTCGCGAGTGACCTGGCGCGCGTTCTGGCGACGCTGGTGCGCGAGCGGCCCGGCGGACTGTGGCACGTGGCCAATTCCGGCACGACGACGTGGTTCGACGTGGCCGCCTACATCGGAGAGATTCTCGGTCGCGACGACGGGTTCGCCACGGCGATCGCCACGACCGACCTGGACCCGCCGCCGCTCGCCACTCGACCGATTCGCAGTGATCTGTCGACTAAAAAGTTCGCAACGGCGTGGTCGGCGCTGCCCGATTGGCGTGACGGGCTCACTCGCTTGATTCGAGACCGCGGGTCGCGGGGGCGGATCGATGAGTGAGGTCTCGACGGACGTCGCCGCGGTCATCGTCGACTTCCACGCCGGCCAAGCGCTGGACGACTGCGTCGACTCACTACACGCCAACGGCGTCACCCACATCGTCGTCGTCGAAAACGGCGAGGAGGGATCGACGCTGCCGGCGCTCTCGGGCCAACACGTCGTGCTGGTCGTGCCCAAGCTGAACCTCGGTTACGGACGCGGCGCGAATCGCGGCGTGGCCGCGGCGCCGGTTCGTCGCTACCTCCTGGTCTCCAATCCCGACGTCGTCGTGCACGAGGGAGCCGTGGCCGCACTGGTCGAGTTCCTCGACCACCATCCCAACGTCGCCATCGTCGGTCCTCAGATCGTTCGGCCCGACGGAAGCGTCTATCCCTCGCAACGCGTCTTCCCCAACTTCTGGCTCGCCGGTCTGCACGCGTTGCTGGCGCCGCTCTGGCCCGGGAACCCTTTCACGCGGCGCTATCAATCGCCCCGCAAGGACGGGACGGTGGACTGGGTCTCGGGCGCCTTCTTTTTGGCGCGACGGGACCGTTTCGAAGAGGTCGGCGGTTTCGACGAGCGCTACTTCATGTTCGTCGAAGATATGGCGCTGTGTTGGCAAATGCGCGAGCGCGGGCACGACATCGCGGCGACGCCCGACGCGCTGGTCACTCATATTGAAGGCGTGTCGCGCGCGAGAGTTTCTCGAGAGATGTTGATCGCCCATCACCGCAGCGCCATGCGCTTCGAGTGGCAGACCGCGAGCGGCTGGCGACGGGTCCTGGCGCCGATTGCGACCTTGGTGCTCGGACTTCGACTCTGCGTGGTTCTGGTGATCCGCCCCACGACCTGAGGGGACCACCGCCTAAGATGGTCACTGGGCTGCGAGTGGTTCTGTGGTTGAAAGTCGATGCCAGTCGCGGGCGAAACGACCCACGTAAGGCGTCTTGTCGACGCTGAGCATGGCGCGGTTTAGAAGTAAGTCCTGCCTCCCGGTGGCCAGAGCGGTCACCGGGAGAGCCGGTGAAGTGTGTGGTTGCCTCGCCGGAGAGCTCCGTGCTGCTGGCGTGACCCACGGACACCGCCGCAGGCAAGTGTGGGGTAAAAGACCAGGTCAGCACTCGCAGCCCAATTGAAGTAGCCGTAACGACCGGTAGGGTACATCACGACATGAGTGTTTTTAGCAAGGTTCTTAAGGCCGGAGAGGGCAAGCGCGTTCGCCAACTGGCCGAACTCGTGCCGCCCATCAACGAACTCGCCGACGAGATGGCGGCGCTCTCGGACGAGGAGCTTCGCGCCAAGACCGACGAATTCCGCGGTCGCCTGGCCGAAGGCGAAGACCTCGATGACATGTTGCTCGAAGCCTTCGCGGTGGTGCGCGAGGCGGCGACCCGCGTCCTCGGTCAGCGTCACTACGACGTCCAGCTGATGGGTGGCATGGCCTTGCACTTCGGGTGGATCGCCGAAATGAAGACTGGTGAGGGTAAGACCCTGGTGTCGACGTTGCCGGTGTACTTGAACGCGCTGGCCGGCAACGGCGTGCATATCGTCACCGTGAACGATTACCTGGCGACGCGTGACGCAAACTGGATGGGCTCGTTGCACAAGTTCCTCGGGCTGAGCGTCGGGCGAGTCGGGCCGGACCTGTCGGAGTTCGAGGACAAACGTGCGGCCTACGCCTGTGATATCACCTACGGCACCAATACGGAGTTCGGCTTCGACTACCTGCGCGACAACATGGCTCGGCGCGCTGAACACATGGTGCAGCGCGGACACCACTACGCCATTGTCGACGAGGTCGACTCGATCCTGATCGACGAGGCCCGAACACCGCTGATCATCTCCGGCCCGGCGTCGGACATCACCAAGCTCTACTACCAGTTCGCTTCCATCGCGCGCGCCCTGATCCGCGACGCCGACTACGAGGTCGACGAGGAGAAGAAGACCGTCGTACCGACCGAGGCTGGTATCGAAAAGGTTGAGAAGCAACTCGGCGTGACGAACCTCTACGACGCGGTGGCGACGAACTACGTGCACCAGTTGGGTCAGGCGCTACGCGCCAAAGAGCTCTACCACCGCGATAAGGACTACCTGGTGGACGCCGGCGAGGTGAAGATCGTCGATGAGTTCACCGGGCGAACCCTCGACGGTCGACGGTGGTCCGACGGACTGCACCAAGCGGTCGAGGCCAAGGAACGCGTGCGCATCCAAGAGGAGAACCACACTTGGGCGACGGTGACCCTGCAGAACTACTTCCGCATGTACGAAAAGCTCGCGGGCATGACCGGTACGGCTGAAACGGAGGCCGCCGAGTTCGGCAACACCTACAAGCTCTCGGTCGTGCCGATCCCGTCGAATCAACCGCTTATTCGCCTCGACCAGGCCGACCTTATTTACAAAACCGAAGAGGCGAAGTTCGCCGCGATCGTGGACGACGTACGCGAGCGCAGCGATCTCGGCCAACCGATCCTGCTCGGCACCGCGTCGGTCGAGAAGTCCGAGTTGCTCTCGCGCGAACTCTCCAAGGCCGGTATCTCGCACGAGGTACTCAACGCCAAGCAGCACTTCCGCGAGGCTGAGATCGTGGCCCAGGCCGGACGAATGCACGCCGTCACCGTCGCCACCAACATGGCCGGTCGAGGCGTGGACGTCGTGCTCGGGGGCAACTTCGAAGGCCTGGCCACGCGCGAGGCCCAGAGCCGGGGCTTCGCGCCCGGCAGCGAAGAGTTCGACGCCGCGTACCAGAGCGCCCTGGCGACCTTTCGATCGGTCTGTGAAGCTGAAGGCGATGAGGTGCGGGCCCTCGGTGGCCTCTACGTGCTCGGCTCCGAACGACACGACTCACGTCGCATCGACAACCAGCTGCGTGGTCGATCTGGTCGACAGGGTGACCCCGGCGAGAGCCGGTTCTATCTGTCACTCCAAGACGACCTGTTGCGACTGTTCGCGACCGGCGCCGTTTCGTGGGTCATGGATCGCACGATGCCCGACGATCTGCCCATCGAAGCCAAGATGGTCTCCAAAGCCATCGAACGGGCCCAGAACACCGTCGAGGGCAAGAACGCCGAGATTCGCAAGGACACGCTGAAGTACGACGAAGTCATGAACGAACAGCGCAAGGTCATCTACGGACGGCGCCAGCAGGTCATCGACGGCGAGGACATCCACGACGCCACCATCGAGTTGATCGAAGAGATCCTCACCAACGTCGTGGACGATCGCCTGGAGGGTGAGTTCTCCGAAGGTTGGGACCTGCACCAGTTGGTCATCGAACTCACCAACTACTACCCGACGACGTTGAGCGCCGAGGCGCTCGATGAGTATCAGGACCGCGACGACATCCTCGGTCTCGTCATCGACGAGGCGGTCGGCCAGTACGAAAAGAAGTGCGAGGAGTATCCCGGTGGCATGGACACCGCCAAGGAGATCGAGCGCGACGTCATGCTTCAGATACTCGACCAACGCTGGCGTGAACACCTCTCGGACATGGACTACCTACGCGACGGCATTCACCTACGACAGATCGCCCAACAGGACCCGTTGACGGCGTGGCAAAAGGAGGGCTACCTGATGTTCGAAGCCCTCCTCGGCAACGTCGACGCCGACTTCGTTCGCTACATCACCCACGTCGAGGCCTCCGCCATTGAGGCCATTGAGGAAGCCGAAGAGGACGAGGGTCTCGAGGGCGCCCTCACGAACGCCAACGTCGTCGCGCCGGGCGCGACGGAACTACCGACCCACGGACCGGCCCAGAAGCCGCTGCCCAAACAGGGCGACAAGATCGGGCGAAATGAGCCGTGCTGGTGCGGTTCGGGCCGGAAGTTCAAGCAGTGCCATGGCCGACCCTAAGGCCGAGAACGCTCTTCGCGAGGCCCTCGGCACGTTGGAGGACCTCGAAGCGAGGTGGAGCGCGGCGTGCGAGTACCTGAAGATTGACGCCAGCCGCGAGCGCCACGTCGTCCTGAGCGAATTGGTCGCCGACCCGAACCTCTGGGACGACCAGGACCGCGCCCGGGAGGTGACGACCGAACTGGGACGTCTCTCGAACGACCTTGAGCAGTTTGACGACTTGCGCGGATCGCTTGACGATTCAATAGTGCTGGCCGATTTCTCGCGCGAGTCACTGACGGCCGGTGAGGCCGATTGGTCGCTGCTGAACGAGCTCTCGTCGACGGTCACGGCGCTCGAAACCAAGATTGCCGCGCTCGAAACCCAGAGTCTCTTCAGTGGACCGTACGACGCGAACGACGCGATCGTCGAGTTGCACGCCGGCGCCGGCGGCACCGACGCCCAGGACTGGACCGAGATGCTGTTGCGCATGTATTCGCGCTGGGCCGAACGTCGAGGCTTCGGCGTCGAGATCGATGAGGCGACCGAAGGACAAGAGGCCGGTCTGTTATCGTCGACCTTCATCGTCAAGGGTCGCTTCGCCTACGGCTGGCTCTCGGCCGAGCGCGGGGTGCATCGACTCGTGCGCATCAGTCCCTTCGACTCGCAGGCCCGTCGACAAACAAGTTTTGCGAGTCTCGACGTGACGCCGCTCTTGGATGACAACGCCGCCGAGGTGGAGATCGACGAGAAGGACCTGCGCGTGGACACTTACCGTTCGTCGGGCGCCGGTGGACAACACGTGAACAAGACCGATTCGGCGATTCGCATCACGCACCTGCCCACGAACATCGTGGTCATATGTCAAAATGAACGAAGTCAGCATCAGAACCGCGCGCGCGCCATGCAGATTCTCGAAGCGAAGTTGGCCGAGCGCGCTCGCGCGGAGCGCCAAGCGGAGATGAACGCTTTGAGCGGTGATCGCGGTGACAACGCGTGGGGTTCACAGATTCGCAGTTACGTGCAGGCGCCATACCAACTTGTGAAAGACCACCGTACGGACTTTGAAACGGGCAACGTCGACGCGGTTCTGGACGGCGAGCTCGACGGTTTTATGGAAGCTGAACTGCGACGACAGCGGTTTCATTCTTAAGAAATTTGAGAGCCCTTTAACGTGGCGCTTTCGTGGCACGAATTCGCAATTTTGTCAAACTACAATGAAGGGGTACATCCGGGTGCCGACGCACCGCCCCAACTACGTACCCGAGGGAGTGTTTGCGTGATCCGCTTTGAGAATGTCTCGAAGACGTACAAGAACGGCTCGCCGGCCCTCAAGGACATCTCACTCGACATCGAAAAAGGGGAGTTCGTCTTCTTGGTGGGCGCCTCGGGTTCCGGAAAGACGACCTTCCTCCGCCTCCTCTTGCGCGAGGAGCTGCCCGACAAGGGTCGCATCCTCGAAGCCGGTCGCGAGCTCACGGAGTTACCAAAGTTCCGCGTGCCGTTCCTGCGCCGCAACATCGGCTGCGTATTCCAGGATTTTCGCCTCCTGCCGAACAAGACGGTCTTTGAGAACGTGGCCTTCGCCCTGGAAGTGATTGGCCGGCCCCGATCAACGGTCGAATCGCAGGTGCCACTGATCCTCGACCTGGTCGGACTCGCGGACAAGTCCAAGAGCTTGCCCGGCGAACTGTCCGGCGGCGAGCAGCAGCGCGTCGCCGTAGCCCGCGCCTTCGTCAACCGCCCGTTGATCTTGCTCGCCGACGAACCGACAGGCAACCTCGACCCGGCGAACTCCGAATCGATCATGGCGTTGCTGGAGCGCATCAACCGCACGGGTACGACGGTCGTTATGGCCACCCACGACAAGGCGTTGGTCGACCGGATGCGTCGGCGCGTGATCGAACTCGACAAGGGCGAGATGATTCGCGACCAGGTCCGCGGTGTCTACGGCATCGACGAGAGCGTGGCCATCTAATGCGCGTGTACTTCCGCTACGCCGTCAAAGAGACGCTGTCGAATCTCTGGCGCAACCGCATGATGACCATCGCCGCGGTCCTCACCGTAGCCGTGTCGCTGTCGTTGGTGGGATCGGCGTTGCTACTAAAACAGAGCGCCGCACAGGCGTCGTCGCAGTGGCAACAGGGCACGCGCGTCACCGTCTGGATGCAGCCATCGGCCTCCGCCGGCGAAATCGCCAACGTTCAGACGCAACTGCACAACCTGCCCATCGTGAAGCAGTGTGTCTACCGCACGCAGGCCGAGGATTATGCCGAGATGAAAAAGATCTTGCCGACCTCGGAGTGGAGTGTTCTTCCGGTCTCAGCGATTCCGACCAAATTCAGTTGCATCCCCACGGTGCCGTCCGACGCTTTCACCGTGCAATCGACCTTCGCGCACGAGCCGGGTGTGTTGCAGGTGACCGCACCGGAGCAACAGATTCGTGAGATGAACCGCGCGATTCGAATTCTACAAATCGTGTTCCTCGCGCTGGCGCTTGTGCTTTTGCTCTCGGCCACGGTTTTGATTCTTAACACGATTCGCATGGCGATCTTCTCTCGTCGTCGAGAAGTCTCAGTGATGAAACTGGTGGGCGCCACGAACTGGTTTATTCGCATTCCCTACATCACGGAGGGCTTCATTCAGGGCCTGCTCGGTTCCGCCGTGGCCATTGGTGCGGTCACCGCACTACACATTTGGTATCCGCTCCACAACGAATTTCAGTTGAGCACAAGTGCACTTATCGGCACGAACATCGTCGTACTTATCGTGGGAGTGGGAATCGGCTCCGTCGGATCGGCGATCGCGATTCGACGGTTCCTAGACGTTTAGACCTTCGCCTCGTTGAAGTCGACCGCGAGCGAGTTGACGCAGTAGCGCAGTCCCGTCGACGTCGGTCCGTCGTGGAACACGTGGCCCAGGTGACCCCCGCACTTCGCGCACAGGATCTCGGTGCGTTTACGCTCCAGCGAATTGTCGGGTCGTTCGATAATCGTGCCCGGTGCGCACGCGTCGAAGCTCGGCCACCCACACCCGGAGTCGAATTTTTGCGCGCTCGTGAAGAGGTGCTGGCCGCACCCGCCGCAGGTGAAGACGCCGGCAGTGTCGACGTGCAAGAGCGAACCCGTCCACGGTATTTCGGTGGACGAATGGCGAAGTACGGCGTATCGATCGGGCGAGAGCTCTGCTCGCCACTGATCGTCGGACTTCTCCACGTCGTAGGTCATCGGTTCAATGTACCGGAACCGCGAAACGAATCGGTCGTCTACAGGTAGTCGGGGCGAGGTGACTCGGAGAAGGCAGGCGCGAACTCGGGCTGGTCGGCCAGCAGCCGGGTGAAGGCGGCCGCCAGTCCTTCGGGGTCGAGGCCCAACTCGGCCAACAGTTTGTCCGGCCGGTGTTGTTCCAGGTAGGCGCGCGGTGTGCCGAGGATACGTGTCGTGGGGAACGGGCGCGCGAGGTCCTGGGCTCGGCTTCGTAGGGCCGAGACCATCAGGGTTCCGGCCCCGCCGTGTCGCGTACCGTCCTCGACACTCACGACGCGCTCGTGCGAGAGCGCGTCGTCGATCATCGTGGCGTCCGGGGGTAAGACGCGTACGTCGTAGAGCGTGACCCGACTCGCCTCCTCGCCCATGAGCTCGAGCGCCTTGTAGGCCGCCGGCGCCATCTTGCCTACGGCCAGCACACAGAGCGAGCCGTCGCCCCGGCGAACCTCGCGGGCCTCGAGTCCGTCGCCGACCTTGCCGTCGAAGGGTTTGGGCAGCGTCTTGGGAAAACGCAGCGCGGTCGGCGTCGACATCGACAGGGCCGTCGCGAGCATGCCCGGGACCTCTTCGGCGGTGGACGGTGCGAAGACCGTCATATTGGGGATCGCTAAACAGAGCGCGATGTCGAGCAGTCCGTGGTGGCTCGGTCCGTCGTCACCGGTGATGCCGGCGCGATCGAAGACGAACACGACGGGCAGGTTCAGTAGGCCGACGTCCAGGTGCGCCTGGTCGAAGGCCCGAGAGAAGAAGGTCGAGTAAATCGCCACGACCGGCCTCATCCCGCCCATGGCCATGCCGGCCGCGGCCGTCACGGCGTGTTGCTCGGCGATGCCGACGTCCAAGAATCGGTCCGGGAACTGCTCTTGGAAGTTGAGCAGTCCCGTCGGTCCGGCCATCGCCGCGGTGATCGCCATTACCCGTTCGTCGGCACTGGCCAGCGCGACCAGCGAGTCGGAGAAAGCTTGGGAGAACGACTGCGGGGCTACCTCTTCGTCGTCGTGTCGAGGCGGCAGCTTGTAGTCGTGCATCTTCAAGTGGTCGTCAATCGCGGGCTCGTAGCCGAGACCTTTCGTCGTCAGCACGTGGACGAGGATTGGTCCATCCCACTCCGAGGCGCTCTTCAAGGTGTTTTCCATCGACTCGATGTCGTGTCCGTCGATGGGACCGATGTAGCGTACGCCGAGGTTCTCGAAGAAAGTGTGAGGGGTCACCATCTCGCGCACCACTGACGTCAGTCCGTCGATACCGAGGTAGGCCGCCTTGCCGACTTTCGGAAGATGCGGAACGGTTCGGCGCAGTCGCCCGCGCATCGTGAGGTACGTCTTGTTGAGGCGTAGCGCGGTTAAGGACTCCGAGAGTTTGGAGATGGTGGGCGCATAGCTGCGTCCGTTGTCGTTCAAGACGATCACGACGCGCTGATTCGAGTGGCCCAGGTTGTTGAGGGCTTCGTAGGCCATCCCGCCGGTCAATGAGCCGTCGCCCACGATCGCCACGACGTGGCGTGTGCCGCCGTGACCGATGAGTTCTTTGCGCTGTTGAAGGGCGACGGAAAGTCCGTGCGCGTAGGAGAGCGCTGTCGAGGCGTGACTGGACTCGATCCAGTCGTGCTCGCTCTCCGAGCGGTTGGGATAGCCCGAAAGACCGCCGCGCTGACGAAGGTTCTTGAATCCGTAGCGTCGGCCGGTCAACAGTTTGTGCACGTAGGCCTGATGCCCGGTGTCCCAGAGCAGGATGTCCTTGGGCGATTCGAAGACGCGGTGCAGCGCCAACGTCAGTTCGACCACGCCGAGGTTCGAGCCCAAATGGCCCCCCGTCGGATTGGTCGTGACCGCCTCGATGATGAACTGTCGGATCTCCTCGCTCAACTCGTCGAGCTCGGCGTAGGACAGTTTCAGGAGGTCGGCGGGCGTTTCAATGGTGGGCAGAATCACTTGACCATCCTACTTTCGACGCTTAAGAGCGCCGTAGCGGCCGCCACGGGCTCCGGTACGCTCACCTGAATGAATTCCACCCTGATTGAACAAGACGTTCTGGCGCGCGCGCTGGGCGAAGCGATGGCCCGCGGCGGCGAATTCGCCGAGGTCTTCGTCGAGGATCGCACGACCTCGTCGGCGATGTTGGACCAGCGGCGCGTCGAGCAGCTCAGTTCCGGACACGATCGCGGCGCCGGAATCCGCGTCGTCGTGGGCGACACCACGGGATTCGCGCACACCGCGGATCTAACGGAAAGCGGACTCGTGGCGGCGGCGCGAGCGGCGGCGGCGGTGGCTCGTGACGGCGGCGGTGGCGTACGCGAAATCGCGTTGGGACCACTGCATGACAATCCCAGTCGCGCGACGATACTGCCCGGCGACGTCGACAAAGCGCGAAAGATCGAACTCATGAATCACGCCGACGACGCGGCGCGCTCCGAAGGCTCGTCGATCACCCAGGTGCAGGTCGCCCTCGGTGACTCGACGCGCCACTTCGTGGTGGCGAACTCCGATGGCCTCTTCGCCGGTGACCACCAGGTGCGGACTCGATTCAATGTCTCGTGTATCGCGACCGGTGACACCGGTATGCAGACCGGGTATCGACCGATCGCCGGAACCCGCGGATTCGAACTCCTGAGTGCCGAGGCCGTCGCCGACGCGGCACGGGGCGCCGCGCGCCAGGCGATCACGAAATTGGACGCGCGTCCCGCGCCCTCGGGGGACTTGCCGGTCGTCCTCGCCGGTGGCTCGGGCGGCATCTTGTTCCACGAAGCCTGTGGTCACGGTCTCGAGGCCGACGCGATCCTGAAGCAGGCCTCGGTGTACGCCGGCAAGGTCGGTCAATTGGTGGCGAGTCCTTTGGTGACGTTGGTGGACGACGGCACGGTGGAGGGCGAATGGGGATACTTGGCGATCGACGACGAGGGTCGCCCCGGCGCGCGCAACGTACTCATTGAGAACGGTATCTTGACCGACTACATGTGGGACTACTTGCGCTCTCGCAAGGAAGGTCGCGTCTCCTCGGGTAACGGTCGTCGCCAGAGCTATCAACACTTGCCCATGGTGCGCATGACCAACACGTATCTCCTCGAAGGCGACTCCGACGCCGACGAGATCGTCGCTCAGACGCCCTACGGCGTCTACGTCGCCCAACTCGGTGGCGGCCAAGTCAATACCGCGACCGGCGACTTCGTCTTCGGCATGACGGCGGCCTTCATGATCGAGGATGGCAAGATCACCGCGCCGCTGCGCGACTGCAACCTCATTGGCAACGGTCCCGACGTGCTGCAACGAGTCGACGCCGTGGCGTCGGACTTCTCGATGACGCCGGGCACCTGCGGAAAAAACGGGCAAAGCGTACCGGTCGGAACGGGTCAGGCTACGATGCGCCTTACCAGAGTCACCATCGGCGGAGCGGCCGCGTGAGTCAACTTCTGGAGCTGGCGGAACGCATCTTGGAGTCGGCGCACGGTGGCGAGGAGATCGAGGTCTACGTCGCCAGCGGTGTCGATACCGAGGTCCAGTCCTACCAGGGCGAAGTAGAAGAACTCACCACCGCTACGTCCAATGGATTCGGCATTCGGATCCTGAATGACGGTGCCGGCGGCGCACGGGTGGGAACGGCGTGGGCCGGTTCGCTCGATGACGAGGCCATCGAAAACGCGCTGCGCGAAGCGCGTGACAACGCGACCTTCGCCACCGAAGACGAGTTCGTCGCCTTCGCGCGTCCCGACGGCGTCGCCGCGGTTTCCTTGACGCTGACCGACGACGCCGTCGCGAGTACGTCCCTGGACGAGAAGATCGCCATGGCCATTGAGCTCGAACGCCTGGTTCGCAGTGGCGATCCTCGCATACGACAGGTCGACTCGGCCAACTACTCGGATTACGTCGCCGAAGCGGCCATCGCCTCGACGACCGGTATCCGCGCATCGTACGCCCGCACTGGCGCCTACGTGTCCGTCGAAGCCATCGCCAACGACGGTGGCGAAGACCAAACGGGCTGGGGCCTCTCGGCCGGGCGCGCTCCGGGCGACCTCGACATCGAAAGGGCCGCGGCCGACGCCATTCGCCGCGCCACCCGAATGCTGGGTGCCGTGAAGCCGAAGTCGTTCAAGTGCACGGCCGTCTTCGATCCACGCACTGCGGCGACACTGTTCTCGATCATCGGCGGTGCCTTGAGTGGTGAAGCCGTCGTTCGCGGTCGTTCGTTCTTCGCGAACCGAGTGGGAGAGATGGTGGCCGTACCGAGCTTCACGTTGCTCGACGATCCCACCGATTCCCGTCACTTTTCCGCCAGCGTCTACGACGCCGAAGGTTTGGCCTGTCGGCGAAACGTCCTCATAGAAAAGGGTGAGTTGAAGGCCTTCGTCTACGACACGGTCTCGGCGCGACGGGCCGGCACCGCCTCCACCGGAAGTGCGGTGCGCGGCGGGATCGCCGGATCGCCGTCGGCGGGATGCCGCGCGTTGCAGTTGGCGCCGGGAGACATTGACCAGGCGGAGATTTTTCGTCGAGTGGGTAACGGCGTCTTCGTCGAATCGCTGATTGGCGTGCACTCGGGCGTCAATCCCGTCTCGGGCGATTTCTCCGTGGGGGTCACCGGACTCATGATTCGTGACGGTCAACTGGCCGAACCGGTTCGTGAGATCACCGTGGCCTCGACCTTGCAGCGGATGCTCCTCGACGTCGCTTACGTCGGCAGCGATCTGGAATGGCTTCCGGGCAGTGCCGCCGGTCAGACCGTGGCGATTGACAACATCGCGGTTTCGGGCGTTTAGTCCGACGAGGTGGTGGCCGACGACGTGGTCGTGGTGGTCGAGGCCGTCGTCGCAGCGGGCGTGGTGCTCGATTCGGTCGAGGGGGATGAGGCCGGCGTCGTCGCGGTTGGGGTCGGCGTGGAGGCCTTGTCAGGACTGCGACTGTCATTCTTGTAGAAGCCGCTGCCCTTGAACACGACGCCCACGGTCGAGAAGACCTTTCGGAGCTCGCCGCCGCAGTGCGCGCAGACCGTCAGAGCCGGGTCCGTGAATCGCTGAACCGCCTCCACGCGCTGGTGGCAGGACTGGCACTCGTATTCGTAAGTCGGCATTGCATCTCCCGTACGGCAAGTGAACCTTGGCAGTTTACTGGTGAGAGTTCTGGGTTCATCCGGGGCGTCTGTATCATGGCGCCGTGGACGACTTCCTTCAACTACGTCGGCCGTCGAGTGGGGGAGCCTTCTCTCGCGATATTGGCGCATCTGAAGTTTCGGCTCGTCGGGCGCTGGCGAAATGCCGAATCAACATGGACGCGGCCACGACCGCCGCGGTGGCGGCCAACGCGATGAACAAGGGAGACGTCTTGGCGACGGCTCGGGTGGCGGGCATCCAAGCGGCTAAGCACGCGGCGACGATGCTCCCCATGTCGCATCCGGTGCTCGTAGGAAACGTCCACGTCAACTTCACGATTGCCGATACGCACATAGACGTCGAGGCCAGTGTCGACACCGTCGATCGCACGGGCGTCGAAATGGAAGCCCTCATGGCGGTGACCGTCGCGGCGCTCACCGTCTACGACATGTGCAAGTCGGCCGACCGAACGATGACCATCGAAGACGTCGCGATTTGGGAGAAGTCCGGGGGTCGATCGGGGACGTGGCGACGTGAGGAAGTGTTGGGACTGGCCCCGACTTCGGACTCAGACGTTTGACGTTCCGGCGATTGACGTGACGCCAACAATTTTCAATCTTTCGCGTAAACCATAAAATTGTCTCCGGGTTGACGTCGGCCACGCGATGAGTCGAATCGATTATCGTTCGTCGTGGAGAGCCGGGAAGCCTGGTCGGCAGAATGTTCGTTCAAGGAGCACACGCTGTTGACTCTCGCATTCGTCGCGTTCGTCGTGGGGGCCATGGTGAGTCTCGCAACGAGTTGGGTCCTCGTGACTCGACTCGAACGCGTGGGCGAGCGATACGGACTGTCCGAAGCCCTGTTGGGCGTGCTGGCCGCGCTCGCCGCCGACGCTCCTGAGATCACCTCCTCCATATCGGCAATCTCCCAACACCAGCGAACCATCGGCGCCGGGGTGGTCATTGGTTCGAACGTGTTCAATTTGGCGGCTCTGCTCGGACTGGGTGCGGTCGTCTCAGGATTTATCGCTCTGCACCGACGAGTCGTGGTGCTCGGTGGATTCGTGGCCCTGTGGGTGGGTGTCACGTGCGTCTTGACGACCGCCGGGTATATCGGTGCAACGTTGGGACTGTCCCTCGCGGGCACGGTTCTTATCCTCTACCTGGTGATACTGGGCGTACGGCGTGAAGCCCTCCACCGTCTGGCGTTGCCGCGAGCGTTTCTGTCGTGGATTTCGTCGGCCGTTGATGAGGAAG
Organism: Acidimicrobiaceae bacterium; assembly: GCA_003167415.1. Lineage (GTDB taxonomy): Bacteria > Actinomycetota > Acidimicrobiia > Acidimicrobiales > RAAP-2 > RAAP-2. The sequence continues at coordinate 100,574 of PMTF01000017.1, forward strand.
AGATGGAACTTCAATCAGCGATTCGGCCCCCGAGAGGACGACCTCGTGACGCCATCGAAGCGCTCGGGGCGCTCATCGTGGTTGTCATCTCGAGCGTGGCGATGGAACGCGGCGCGTCCGATCTGGGTCACCACTTCCACGTCGCCGACGCGGTGATTGGCGGCGTCGTCCTGGCGGCGGTCACGAGCCTGCCCAATGCGGTGGCGGCGGTGTATCTGGCCGCCAAGGGACGAAGCGCGGCGGCCCTGAGCACAACTCTCAACAGCAACAACCTCAATGTCGTGGCGGGCCTGTTGATTCCCGGCGTGTTCGTGGGACTCGCCGCGCCATCGTTTGCTGGCAATCTGACCGCGTTGTCCTATCTGGTGCTCACCACTCTGGTCCTGGTAATCGCGTTTGCGCGGCGTGGACTGACGAGGCGCGCCGGTTGGTTGATCATTCTTGGCTACGTGGTCTTCGTCTCGTGGCTGCTGGCGGTCACCTAAAAGATTGGCTCAAATTGTCTGTGCCTTGAAGTGTCCAACACGCGCGGACCAATTGTTGTCGTCGTGGATCACTTCGTCGTCCTTCGGTTATTCGTCGGGTGCCTGTGGCGTCGGACGGAGTCCCGCTCATCGGCCATACTGGGCCAATGGCTGACCGAAACGTACTGGGTGGCCCATTGGAATTGTGCGGCATCGATCCCGTCACCGGTTTCTATCGTGACGGGTGTTGTACGTCCGGCCCCGAGGACCTCGGGAGCCACACCATCTGCGCCGTGGTCACCGCCGAGTTTCTCCGGCACCAAAAGGCGATCGGCAACGACCTGATCACTCCAATGCCTCAATACGATTTCCCGGGTTTGGTGGCTGGCGACCGCTGGTGCGTGACCGCCGTCAACTGGCTTCATGCACATCGCGACGGAGCAGCGGCCTACGTGGTTCTCGCTTCCACCAACGAGCGCGCTCTGGAGATCGTGCCCCTCGAAGCTCTTCAAGAGCACGCCGTCGACGTTCCGTTCGGACCGGGCGACCTCCAGGCTTGAATTCAGTCGGTTACCCGCCGCGACAATTCCGTTGGAAGTGTGGTTGGACCCTGTCCGAAGCGCTTGAGATTGCCGACCACGGATTCTGGTCAACAGAAAGTTCTCTCGCCTACCGAGCTCCCGATAGATTGCGCTCATGATCAACGTGACACTGGCCATCGAGGCGCCATGTCATTGGGACTTCGAGTCGGCGAGCCGTTGATGTCAACGGGAGCGTCCGACCACACCTCAACGAAGGGCGTCACCGCGACCGCGTTGTTCGCGATCGCTGGTCTTCACGTCTTGTGGGGGCTGGGCTCTTCATTTCCGTTTCGGGACCGCGAACAGCTCGCCGACTCAGTCGTCGGCACCAGTGAAGTTCCATCGTTCACGGCGTGCGTCGCGGTCGCTTCGGCGCTTGCTCTGGCTGCGATGCTCGTCACCGGCATTGCGCCATTTCCCAATCGCATTCGAACGGTCGTACTTCGTTTTTTCGTAGCGGGCCTCCTGACCCGGGGGGTGGCCGGTGCCCTTGGTGGGACATCGATGCTCTCGCCGGGGAGTGATTCGTCCAGGTTCACGCGTCTGGATCAGAGGGTCTACTCTCCGCTGTGCCTCTGGCTCGCTGCGGGCGTACGTCGATCGATCTGAGGTTGAGGACGACTCGAAACAGTGAACTTCGTAGTTGGTGGACGTCGTTATGGCACTACCCTCATTAGTGAAATTATGACGGGAGTTCGATGAGCAGCATTCGTGGAGGGATTGAGCAGTCGCGCGAGCGCTTGATCGCCCTCGTCCTGTTGCTCCAGCGTGCGTGGCAGTACGGCTCGCTCACCCAAGAAGAGATCGTTCGCGAGCTGAAGATCGACGAGTTCCCCGTCTCCGCCAAGGGTCCGCGAAAGATCCCCGCGTACGAGGGCGGCGAAGGGGCCGTGCGCCAGAAGTTTGAACGCGACAAGGCCCGCATTCGAGAGTTGGGATTCGAGATCGAAACCGACAATAAGGGCGACGGCGCGGTGGGTTATCGCATCGATCCCTCCAGCGGCTACGCGCCGTTGATCTATTTCACGCCCGACGAGGAGCGAGTCGTCCGCCTCGCCTTGCGTTTTTGCGGCTTCGGCGCCTCGGGAGCCTTCAGCGTCTTCAATGAAGTACCGGCCAGCGACGGGGGACTCGAATCCTCGATGTACTACACCCCCGTGATGCGCGCGCTCAAACTCGATCGAGCGCTCGCCTTCGATTACCAGTCCGGTGCCAACAAGCCTCGACTGGTCGAGCCGCTGCTTATCGACGTCTTCAATGGTGTGACCTATCTGATAGCCCGGGTGAAGGGCACGCAGGAGATCAAGGGCTACCGCTTCAGTCGGATCACGTCGATGCCGGTCGTCTTGCCGGACACCTTCGATCACGACGACGACGCGGTCGAGGTCGCGCGGGCTTGGCGACCGGAGTTTTCGAGGTCGCCGACGCCGATGGACGTGGTGGTGACCACGAACGAGAACTACGCCGATTTGTTGGTGCGTCAGTATCCCGGTTCGCGGTCGGCCAATAAGAAGGACGGCAAGGTCGAAGTCGGACTCAGCTTCGACAGTCCCCGGGCCGCGCTTCGATTCGTCGTGGAAGGCGCCGATCGGATTCGATTGCAGTCGCCGAAGTCGTTGAAAGCTGACTTGGTCGACTGGTTGAGGGACGTCAATCGCGGAAAAGCGCCGTCGACCGAGGAGATGACGTTCACCGGTCCGGCCACCAACGACGTGCTCGGACAGACGCTGCAGCTCTTGCACGCCGTGTACGTGGCCGAGGACGGGCTGCGCGTCAGCGAACTCGCGAAGCGGTTCTCCCTCGACGAAGACCATGTGCGTTTGATCATGGACCGGCTGGTGGCCCTCGAGCCGATGGCCGGCTCCACCGACGGCACGGGCGCTTTCCCGGCCCACGTTCTCAAAGAGTGCAACGACTGGGACGACGAAGCGAACGATGATTCGACCTACCGGGCCGACTTCAGCGACCTGCCCGAAGGCGCCGACGAACCTTCGCCGTTCATGTGGCGCGACCTGTTCGAACTGAATATTGCCCTCCGCGAAGCCTCGCGCGTCTACCACGACCCGGCCATCTTGTCGGCCATCGAAAAGATCGAGGGCGCCACCAGTTCCTACGTCCAGGTCGAGATGGCGACCAACGAGACCATGCTGACCGACGTCTCGGCCGCGGTCGAGGATCATCAGCAGATCAAGATCCTCTACACCGCCGCCACGACCGACGAGGCGCGGAGCCGTTCGATCGAGCCGCGCGAGATCAAGGTGCTCAATGGCCATACGTACGTGCGGGCCTACTGCACGACTCGCGAATCGTGGCGCACCTTCCGCGTGGACCGGATCAACGCGGTCGTGGCCACCTCCGACGCCACCGAGGATCGATCGCCCGACACGGTCGTCAACTGGCTCACGCAGGTTGGTGAAGAGGGCGACGAGGTCGTGGTGGTCATCGGGTCGTGGCTGCGATGGCTCTTCGAACCGTTGCCCAACGCGCAGTGGTTGACGCTCGACGACGGCCGACACGCCGTCAAGTTCCGCGTCAGCAATGAGCTGTTCCTCGATCAACTCATGCTGCGCGCCGGTGACGGTGCGGTGGTAGCGACACCGAAATTCGCCAAGGCTGGTCACGAATTGGCCAAGAGGATCGCCGCCTCGCTCTAGCGACCGTTGGGCATCGGGGTGTCCAATGATTCGTGTCTTGTCGCGTCGTTCGAACGACGTCAGTTATTTCACCGATGACCGCGCCCTGGAGATTGACGGACTGCGCGACGGCGAACCCGGCTGGTGGCTGCGCGGTGCCGGTGACGCGAGTGATCCGCGCTCCGTGGCGAATGTGCTGCGAACCTCCGAACGATCCTCCGTGCTCGGCTACGACATCGTGGTCGCCGCGCCCCGGCCCACGTCGATCCTGATCGCGATCGATGCCGAACACGGAGCGGGCGTGGTGGCCGCGCATCGCGCGTCGGTGGGCGCCGCGATCGACTACCTCGAAGAGCACGCGCTCGTCGTGCGAGATCGTCGGGGTGGCGAGGATCGCGACCGGGCCGGTCGCTGGACCGGGATCGTCGGATTCACCCACGGCGTCAATCGACACGGTGAGCCCCATTTGCACGACCACGTGCTGGTCGGTGCGCTTCCGGAGGGTTCACGAACGGTGCTGGACAGTCGCGGTCTCTTCGCGCATCTCGTGGCCGCCGACGCCCTCTATCGCGCATCGCTTCGCCACGAACTCGGCGAGCGGTCACCGTGGTCGGCCTGGCGTTCCTTCGAAGGCGTCGAGCACGTCGTCGGCCTCGACGAGGGATACCGCGCGCTCTGGGGCGGCCATCACGCTGATCGCGGCGAGAAATTGCACTGGGGTCGCGGCGACGCGATCGATCGATGGAGTGACGACCGCGCTCGATTCGAAACACTCGGGGTGATCGATCCGCCGTCACGTTACCGTTCATCACTCGACGAGCACGCCTTCGCGGGCGCGCTCGAAGGGCGCCACGACGTCGCGCGTCGCCACGTGATCACGGCCTGGAGCAACGCGGCGCGATTTGGTCAAAGCTCGACGGACGTGACGCGCGCGGTCGACTCGCTCTATCCGAAATTGGCCGGCGCGAGGGGAGTGCGAGAACCATCGATCAGCGTTCGAGAAGCGAGGATGACCGCCCAAGTCCGTGAACGTGGTGCGCGACCGCTCGAGGCGCCGGACCTCGAACGGTGGCGTCAGCGCTCGCGCGACGACCCGCGTTCACGTTCCGACCGTTCCAGGTAGCCGCGAAAGCGCGGGTGCGAGTAGGCCGGCGTCAGTTCGACCCACTTCATCTGCTTGCTCGCGTCCAGACCCATGGCGTAGCCCGGTCGTCCGTGGGCGAGCTCGCTCATTGACGCGCGATCGCGTTCGACCCAGCTCGTCGAGCCGCCGGCGCGCTTGCCCTTCGGACCGAATTGCAGGGTCGGAGTGGCGTACAGCGATCGTCCGGCGAGGCTGCGCAGCATCTCGAGCGTGGGTCGATCGGCAATGCCCGGCAGCACCACGGTGGTCGGGAAGAGCGACAGGAAGCCCTCGGCCGAGGTGCCCCAGCGACTCCGGGCTTGGCTGAGGTCCTGGAGGCAGGCGAGGGTGAGGACCCCTTGGCCGCCGCCTTCGGAGACGATGCTCGCCAGTCGAGGCAGGGGGGCCACGTTGGCCAGTTCGTCCAGGGCCAGCAGAAGCCGGACCCCCTCCTCGTGGCGGTCGTAAGTGGCGTGGACCAGTTCTTCGATCAGGCCCACGACCAACGGAATCGTGACCGCCTGGTGGCGGCTGGGCGCCACGATGTGGAGTTGGTGGGGACCGCTCAAGAAGGCGTCGAGGTCGAGCGGTGCCTCCCTCGACGAGGCCCGTGCAGCCTCGGTGCGCACGCCCGCGAACAGTCCCGAGGTGGTGGACCAAATGCTCGAGCGCTCGCGTTCTTCGGTGGCGAGCACACCTCGAAGAAGTGAGACCGATGGGTGATGCTCGCCGTAGCGCTCGTTGAGATCGTGCACGATGTCATCGCAACGTCGCTCGTCGACGCGCGACGCGAGTTGCCCCAACGTCTCGTCGCGCAGCGCCGTCGCGTGCAACAACGGCGCCACGAGCGCACCCGCACGTTCCGTCCAGTGATCGTCGCTTCGATCGCCACGACCACGCCGCGCGATGTCAATAAGGCTCCGCGAAGCAAGAATTGCGCCGTCCCAAGAAAAACTTTGTCGTATCGGTGAGTAACCGATTCGGTGCACACCGGGTGGTGTACGCACTGTTCCCGACGGATCGAAGAGCAACGTGGCACCATCACGACGACTACGCGACATCAACGACACGACATCATTCTTCGTTGACGTCACTACGCAAGAACGAGTGGTGATCAGGAGATTCGGAACAACGATGGACGATGTTTTTCCGCTGCGACTTGGACCGAGCACGAGTGTTGAACGTTCATCACCACTCGTGGCATCTCCGCGAACACCACGTCCTAAATAGATGCCGACGTCGTTATACACGAAAAACATCTGTCGCAGAAAAACTTCGAAATGCTTGACATTGGTGTGTAAAGCGAGTGAACTTTTAAATGTCCTTCTGCGGAGGAGGTGAACGTTGAGTGAAACGTCCGTGCGACGTTTTCATGAAGCGCTTTTCCGTGTTGGACCGTGCACTGCGATCAGTCGCCGTACAGCTGCGAAGCTGGGTGGTACATGAGCGAGTACACGTTTATCAATGCGGTACCGATTTCGAGAACACCACGTTGGTGCACTCGAGGTCCCAAATTGATTCAACGTTAAGTCCCAAGGAGGGAAAGTGGCACCAGCCGCGAAGAAGAAGGCTGCAGCCAAAAAGGCTCCAGCGAAGAAGGCCGCGAAGAAGCGTCCTGCAGCGAAGAA
>PMTF01000006.1 GCA_003167415.1 Acidimicrobiaceae bacterium
GGAACCAGCCCACTTGGAGCGGGCGACGAGAATCGAACTCGCGTTCTCAGCTTGGGAAGCTGAGAATCAAGTGATACTTCTTTGCGTAGTGTTCCTGGCAATTCGGGGACGACCCCGGTCAACAAAGAATGCTTGAGCGAACTGCTCGTCTGTCGAAATCACGATCTGTCCATTGGTATTTCGAACGTCGTCCGTGTATATTCCTCGCGGGCACACGTTTACCCTCGCGTTGGTACGGGCCATTGAACCCGATTCAGTAGATGGCATAACCGAAACCCATTCGGAAGGGTTTTCGATGCAAGTTTCTCACAAGATCCGACGCAAACGGAGCTCGCTTCTTTCGACGACGAATCGAATTCTGTCGAGCGCAGCACTACTCCTCGTTGGCATTCTCGGAGCTTCGACAGTTGGCGTCGACTCTGCGGGTTCGGCTGTCAGTGCGCGCAGTCAGTTACTTCCCGGCTCACTCGCGCCAATTCCTTTGGGAGACAAGCTGATGGGACCTGCAATTTCGTCGACGTCGTTGGCCCTGCAGGTGACTCTCGACCCACGAGACCCCGCCGGACTTGCGTCCATGGCCCAAGCAGTCTCCACTCCCGGTTCTCCCGAGTACCACCAATACCTCTCGGCCGGTGAATTCGCCCAGCTTTACGGTCCAACTCCCGCAACAATCGCCGCGGTGACCACCGCGCTCGAAGCCCAAGGGCTCGGTGTTGGTCACGCGTCGGGCACCGACCTCTCGCTGCCGGTCACGGCTACCGTCGCTCAAGTCGAGTCGGCTTTTTTGACTCCCATCGTGACGTATCGGCTTCCCTCTGGCGATGTCGGCTACGACAACACGAAGTCGCCCAGCGTTCCCGTGTCCGTCGCCTCCCAGATCCAAGGAGTGCTCGGCCTCGACACTCTCAACCAACCCGAGCCCCTGACGACTCCTTTGGCGCCGGACCGAGGGATTGGTGCAACGACACCCTCCGAGACGTCACCACTGACGAGTCAGCCTGCGCCTAATGGCAGCTTGTGCGGCAACAGCATCTTCGGCGTCCAAAGTAGTTACGGCGCGTGGACCGCCGACAATCTCGCATGGGCGTACGACTTCACCGGGTTGTACGCCAACAACGATTTCGGTTCGGGATCAACAGTGGCCCTCGTCGAACTCGCGGGCGCGGGCTATAGCGCGAGCGACATTGCGACGTTCGCGGCCTGCTACGGCATCACCCTGGGGACCAACCAAATTACGGAGGAAAATACAGACGGAGGGTCGAACACCCTTGGCGGGGGCACTGACGAAGCCGAACTCGACATCGAGACGGTCCTTTCCCTGGCGCCCGCCGCAAACATCGAGGTCTACGAGGGAAATCAGAGTCTCTACAACGTCGAGAGCCAAATCGTCAGTGACGATACCGCGAAGATTGTCAGCATCAGTTGGGGTGCGTGCGAGGCGGACTTCGATCCCTCGTACCTGCAGTCCGAGAACACGCTGCTCGAGGCAGCGTCCCTGGACGGCCAGACGGTGTTCGCGGCCTCCGGTGACGATGGCTCGGAGGGCTGCAACATGAACGGCGAGTCCGGATCGCCCACAGGAGACTCCCCGTATGCGCAAGCCGTCAACCCTTCGAACGGCACGCTATACGTCGCAGGCAGCAGTATGGTCAGCGTCATCAGTGAAGCGAACGAATCGCCGGTGGCCAGTATCAGCACAGGCTACGGTCCTGACGCCGTGATTTATGACTCTGCCACTTCGGAACTGTACGTCGCGAACCGCGGTTCTGACACATTGACCGAGGTCAGCACGACGAACTGCAATGCGACGATCACTTCAGGCTGCGCGTCGACCACGACCATCGCTGGGTCGTCGGCCCTCGATGGCCCGGACGCCATGGCCCTCGACGGGACCACCCTCTATGTGACGAACGAGTTCAACCAGACGGTGGCGGTCTTCAATACCACGAGCGGGCAATTTGTGGGATCGGTTTCGTTGCCGACGACGGGGAACCCCGATTCGGAAACAATCGCGGTGGACTCCGATCATGTCGTGTACGTCGCCGACCACAACTTCGGCGAAGTCGACTATTTCAACGGCGCTACCTGTAATGCCACCACCCAAAGCGGATGCTCGACGGCCCCCGTCACGGTCGCGGTGGTTGCAGTTCCCGACGCCATGGTCCTCGATGCGCCCGCGAACAAACTCTTCATTTCGGGGTATCAGGGTGGCATCAGCGTCTTGAGCACCTCATCCCACACGGTCGTCGCGACGATCAGCACGTCCAGCGTTCCTGGAATCTTTGGCGCAGACGGTGGAGTCGGGTCGATCGCGATGTCGCCGAATGGTCAGGATCTACTCGCCACCGTTAACACTGACTATTCAAGTGGTATCTATGACGAGGTTCTGGCGACGATAAACCCGTTGAGCGACGCCGTCATTGGGGCGGTGAGCTGGAATTGGGGCGACGCCTTGATGGGTCAACTCGTGAGCGATCCCACTCTCAACCTGGTATGGGACACCGTACAAGATTATGGCAGCGATGCGGTACTGGATTTCAACCTGGGCGTGAGCGATCCCGCGGCTCAGCCCGAGGTCACGGGCGTCGGCGGTACGACCCTCAGCGCGCTCGGTCCCGCGCCCACCGAAAAGGTCTGGAACGACAATGGTGAGTACGCCTCTGGCGCGGGCGGGGGAGGAATCTCTCAGGCGTTCGCGATGCCCAACTTCCAAGAGACGTATGGAGAAATATCCGGAAGTAGTGGCACGCCGTGCGCCAATGTGTCGGGAGACTGTCGAGAAGTCCCTGATGTCTCAGCGGACGCTGACCCGTACACGGGGTACATAGTGTACGACTCACAAGAAGGAGACCCTGGCTGGATTGCCGTGGGTGGCACGAGCGCGGCGTCGCCTCTGTGGGCCGGTGCGCTGGCCGATATCGCCTCGGCCGACGCAGCTGGCGCAACCGGGTTCGGATCGCTCAATCCGGCCCTCTATACGTTGGCCGCGTCGAGCCCCGGGACGTACTTCAACGACATCACGTCGGGAAACAACGACTACAACAACGCGAACGGCACTCAGTTTTCGGCACGTAATGGCTACGACATGGCCACCGGCCTTGGAACCCCGAATGTCTCGGCTCTCGCCGCCGGTCTCGAAGGTGACTTACTCACCGTCCCCGGTGTCCCGACCATTGGAACTCCCACGAGGGGAAATGCTTCGGCGACGGTCAACTGGACGGCGCCGACGAACACGGGCGGAAGCGCGATTACTGGCTACACGGTCACGGCGACGACTGGCGCGACACCGACGACGGACGCATGCCCCTCTTCGAAGTCGAGCACCGCAACGACCTGTATCGTGACAGGCCTCACCAATGGTGACGCGTACACGTTCACGGTGGCGGCCATCAACGTCGTGGGGACGGGTTCATTCTCGAACTCTTCGGTGAGCGTAACTCCCGCCGCAGTTCCGGGTGCTCCTACGATTGGTGCGGTGACAAGTGGTAATACGTTGGTGAGCGTCAACTGGACTGCGCCGTCAAACATTGGTGGCAGTGCGATCGCCGGGTACACGGTTACGTCAGAAAACGTGACGACCTCAACGCCCACGACGGACGCGTGCCCCTCTTCGACGTCGAGCACCTCAACAAGTTGCACCGTGACGGGTCTCACTAATGGTGACGTGTACACGTTCACGGTTGCGGCCATTAACAACATTGGCACCAGCCTTTTCTCCGGCTCTTCGGCTAGCGCAACTCCCGCAACTACCCCCGGCGTCCCGGCTATTGACACTCCCACGAGGGGGAATGCTTCTGCGAAGGTCAATTGGACGGCGCCGACGAGCACGGGCGGAAGCGCGATCACCGGGTACACGGTTACGTCAGAAAACGTGACGACCTCAACGCCCACAACGAACGCGTGCCCCTCTTCGACGTCGAGCACCTCAACAAGTTGCACCGTGACGGGTCTCACCAATGGTGCCGCGTACACGTTTACGGTCGCGGCCATCAACGTCGTCGGTACGGGTTCGTTCTCGAACTCTTCGGCGAGCGTAACTCCCGCCTCTACCCCCGGCGTCCCGACCATTGGCCTCCCCACGAGGGGGAATGCTTCGGCAATGGTCAATTGGACGGCGCTCGACGAACACGGGTGGCAGTCCCATCACCGGCTACACCGTCACCGCGGAGAACACGACCACCGCAACGGCGACGACGGACGCGTGCCCCTCTTCGACGTCGAACAACGCAACGACCTGTACCGTGACAGGCCTCACTAATGGTGACGCCTACACCTTTGCCATTGCCGCCATCAATGCGGTTGGCACTGGGTCGTTCTCGACTTCCTCATCGTTGGTGACGCCGAACAACCTCCTGCCGGGCGCGCCGGCGAACGCCACTGCCGTGGGCGGCACCACGTCAGCGACGGTGACCTGGATCGCTCCAACCATCAATGCTGGATCCATCACTGGCTTCACAGTCACTGCGGATGACACCACGGCATCGATTACGACGTTCGACGCCTGCCCTTCGTCTACGACGAGCACAACGACAAGTTGCACCGTAACGGGACTCACGAGCGGTGATGGCTATGTCTTCACCGTCGCAGCCACGAACGCCACTGGTACCGGTTCTTACTCCACAGCTTCCAACCAAGTGACGCCGACCGCGCCCTCTGGCGGCGGTGGTGGTAGTGGCGGCGGTGGTGGTGGCGGTGGCGGTGGTACGGGAACACCTCCTACCCCACCTACGCCGTCTCCTCCTACACCTCCGCCGTCTCCACCTCCCTCCCATCCGACGTCGCCCCCCGCACCGAAGAAACCTGCGACCGTCGCCGTTGGCTTTGCGGCCAATGAATCGACGCTCAGCACGCCAATGAAAGCGAACCTGGCGATTCTCGCGAAGAAGCTGGCGAGGGGTTACTCGATCACTGTCACTGGCTACGCCAAAAGGAACGCTGTGTTGGCGAAGCGTCGCGCGGAGGTCGTCGCGGCGTTTCTCGCCACACTCGTCAAGACGCACGTCACATTAAAAGTGGTAACGAAAACGACGTCGAGTAAGGCCACGGTAGTCACGACACGGACGTAGCTGAATAAATCAACCGCACTGGTTCAGCGAGTGTTGCAATGTGCAATGTCAAGGAACATCCACGCCCGTGTCGTCGTTCGGCCGTACCGCCAACGTAACCGTGCGAGCCAAGGCGGTCTCCTTGGGCGACGCAAACCTCGTTTCCGTCGGGGTCAGTGTCGAGTGGCATGAAGCAAGCCGTCCGGCCGGCCCCTCTAGTTCCTCGCGCGAGAGGGAGCCAATGCGGAGTGATGAAGGTCGCATACATTGGAGAGTTCGGCATCGCTCGCGCTAGTGAGCGATGCCAACGCGATGATTTGGGGCGGGAGATGAGGAAGTTTCCGTGACGAAGTTTCGAGTTGAGCTAACGAGCGCTCGCTCCTGGACTGAGGTGTAGATGGAGGCCCTGTTTGCTGAGGGTTTTCCAGATTTCATAAGTGGAGACAAAGAGGTCGGCAAGTACATCGCACGTGTGCGCGAGTCGTTCCGAGAATATGACCTCATCCTCACGGATGAAGACGACCAACTTGATGCAACTGGCTGGGGCGTGCCCATCATTTGGTCAGGCGAAGTGTCGGAACTACCGTCGTCCTTCGCTGACGTGCTTCGTCAATCAATTGAGGTTGATGATGGAACGCGTGTGGCGGATACTTTCGTCATCTGTGGCGCAGTGGTTCATCCGTCACTCAAGGGCAGCGACGCTGCAGCGTCATTACTCCGTGCACTGTTCGTCACAGCGGCGGCGCACCATCTTGCGAACGTGGTAGCGCCCGTCCGCCCGACGCGCAAGCACCTCTACCCATTATTAGATATCGACGCTTACGCGGCGTGGATGCGCAATGACGGTATGCCTTGGGACCCCTGGTTGCGCCTGCACGTCCGTATTGGTGGCAGAGTCATAGGTCTCGTGCGAGAAGCGCAGATAATGACCGATACTGTCTCGCGCTGGGAAGAGTGGACCGGGCTGGAGATTCCCGTGTCAGGCGACTACATCATCCCGAAGGGTATGGCACCCCTTCGCATTGACAAGACCGCGGACCTCGGTACCTACGTCGAGCCGAACATTTGGGTGCGCCACCGCTAATGGTTCGTCCCTACTTGGGACGCCTTCGATCCAACTTCATTAATGTTGTCTCGTGCCTTTCTCAGATGAAGTTGCACCGGTTGTACTCGTCTCAAGTCGTGATGATTGGAACAACGAGTTTGTGTCGTTAGCACTCGCGCTGCGCCGCATGAACATAGCGGACTACGGTGCCATCGAGCACGTCGGCTCGACGTCCGTTCCGGGACTTTTCGCTAAGGACGTGATCGACGTCCAGATTCGCGTTCCCCACTTTGAGGAGGAGCGCGTGATTGCCAAGTTCTCTGAAGTTGGTTTCCGCCGTCGCCCTGAACCATGGAACAATCTTGAGTCGACGAGAGCCGGTCTAGTCGCAAAGCTCGTATTCGCCCCACCAGTCGGAGCCAGGCGATCGAATATTCACGTTCGAATCGATGGAACGAAGGGTGCGAGTGACACGCTGCTCTTTCGCGACTTTCTCAATGACGACCACGGGGAGCGCGACGCCTGGAGCCGATTCAAACTTTCCCTCGTCGAGGGTGAATCTGAAATCGACCTATCGATTTACGGCCAAGAGAAGCAGCCAGTTTGGACTCGCTTGATGGAGTCCGCCGACGTCTGTGCGAAAGCGAGGAACTGGTTGCCTTCACCGCTGACCTCGTGGTCAATGCTTGACTTCACGTTCGACTCGTAATTCGCTAAGCAATCGATCGGCGATGCTCCCGTGCGCTGGTGAAAACCGGTTGGATCGGGCCTACAGGCTTCGGATGGGCTATGAGGTTATTAGTCCGGCGAGTGGGCAAGCACAGTGAACGACAGTGGAATCCGGGGACGCCCCTCGGGTACGACAAGCAGGCCCGACGTGGTCTCCACTAGCCATGGGAACCGCTGGAAGAGAGTCCAGTCGTGTTCGGTCAGTGAATCAAGCACGAGACCGCGCCCGATCAACGCCGCAACAATCTCACCAATGGAGTGGTTCCACTCGTACGTTATGGTGACGCTGAGTTCTTCGCCGTCAGTGTAAGTCGAGGCGCTATCGGAGACAGAGGGATTGTCAGGCTCTTCGAAGTAGCTGTAGATGACCTGCTCTCCGTCATCGTCGAAGCACGAAGTAAACGGGTGACCGTCGTGAAGATACAGTCTTCCCCCTGGAGCGAGAAGGTCCGCCACGACCGCACCCCATTTAGACACATCCGGCAGCCAGCAAAGCGCACCAAGGCTTATGTACACAACGTCGAACCGCTCACCTGAAAGCGCTCGAGGTGCGTCATAAACATTGGCGCAGACGAAGGACGCACGCTCGGATTGCCCGGCACGTTCCGCGAGCGCTTTGGCTTCATCAATGGCCGCGAGTGAAAAGTCGAGACCGGTGACGGTGGCTCCGGCTCTGGCCCATTGCAAAGTGTCCATTCCGAAATGACACTGCAGATGTACGAGCGTTTTCCCTTCGAGGTCTCCGAGTGCCTCGATCTCCCAAGTCGGGGGTCCCGGGGCTTTAAGAAGCCAACCTTCAACGTTGTAGAACCGAGACTCAGCGTGAATCCTGACGCGATCGTTCCAATTTTCGAGGTTGGCTTCGAGTCGCGCGTCCATCCGCTCAGAGTACTTTCACCGATGGAGACCCGCAGTGCCTCAGAGGGCCGTCACCAGACTTTCTAAGAGCTTGTCAAGCCAGTGAAGGGTGTCTGTTACGTCGGGCTCGTGAATCTATGGTCCCGTATTCAGCGCCATCAATGGCTGACCATGCGAGGCTCTGGTGAACGTGACGAAGCGGTCGTTCTTTCCTACATTCCACGCGCCATGCCAACCATCAAAATGGAGATCGAGGCTCATCAGCAGGGTGAAGTCGTTCTGTGATTTCCAGGAGTAGGGGTGGTAACTCAACACCTTGCCGCTCGCAAGCTTCACGGTACCGTCTCGCTGGCTCGATACCAGAAACAGCTTCGACGCGGTCGAAGGGCCAACCAGGTGCCAGTAGTTGAGGTAGTCCTGCAATTCATTCGCTGCGTGCTCATACGCAACTTGGCGTGCCTGCGCGGGGGTCAAAAGCTTCTGGATGACGCCGGCCGCGACGTTGAAGTAGTCCTTGGTGCAGATCGGCACTTGCTCGGGCAGTGCGAAGTAGTGCGATGGCCACGAATCACTGCGCACCGCTGGGTTCGATTCCACTTCAATCCCGTCGGCGTACTTCGGATCGCACGAACTGCCATGCTCACGCACCAACTTCTTGAATGCCTCTGTGGAGATCGAACCGATGGACACACTGGCGTAGGCGCGGTCGCCGTTCGCGAGAACGATTGGCGTGTATTGGACGGCCCCGCTCACCGAGCCAACACCGACTGGTGTGTTCGAGGGACCACTCACACCTTGTATGGGAACGTTGTCGACGATCAACGTGCACGTCGCCCCGGTGTTCTGGAACCAAAGCGTCGCCTTGAAGCCAGCTGACGCCGAGTACGTTCCCTGCCGTGGACTCATCCAAGGTCGCAGTTGGGCCGGCCGACACGTCGGTGGCAATGTGGCGTTCTTGACGGTCGCGCTGGCCAGGGGTGCGGTGAACAGAGAGGTCGCGAGCAGTGCACCGGTGACGGCTGCGACTACGAACTTGTTGGGCGGTAGGTGGCCCTTGGAAACGCCGTGTTGCAAATGAGTGTGTACCGCGACACCCTTGAGTTGTGTCTTCACCTTTAAATATCCTGAAACGAAAAATGGTTTCTCCATCCGAGTTGACTGACGGCCAAGCCACAGGTCGTGTCGAACGTCACATCGGGTACTTGAACAGTTCCTTCATTTTTCGGGAGTACGACAATCATTCCTGAGTAGATCTGACTTGGGGGGAGCACTCCGTATGTCGGGCCGCACAAATCACCGGTACTGACAATCAACGCCCCGCTCATTCGCGGAGCGAGATCAGTCGGGCGAAGATTGCCACCGTAAGTACCGTGGCCCGTGACGCGTAATCGGTATTGTCTCGCTCCCCTGAGACCAATGATGGTTGGGTAGTCGCCAAGTACGCAGGTCTTGGGTCCGACATTCGTAAAAGCAATTGTGGTCACTTCGTGCCCAGCCCCCACTTGATTCCTGACGAACGCTCCCACCAAGTTCGAACCTCTACACGAAGGATTTGCGACGCTGGCTGCACTGGCGGCGATTGGACCGCCGGCGACGTTGAGAAGAGTGGACCCGATGATTACTGACGTCATCATCAGTCCTTGAACGAAGTGGACAGCCAATCGCAAATTGAACTTGGACCCGCGAAACTTCACAGAAACAGCTTCGTCCGGCGCCATTGATGATTACCAACATTTAGCACGTAGAGGGCGTAACTCTGTTTCGGCAACGTCGCCCAACTCGCGGGACCGACGCGAAGCCCGATGCCGCCCCCCGGGACAACGTAAGGCGTGATGGCCCAGTTGGCGGCGGCGTTCAGGTACTGATACCACTGACGTCCGCCGTCCGTCGAAACATCAATTATGGAGAAGCTCTCCATCACCACGGCGTCCGAACGTTCTGGAAACACCCTGGTGACGTAGTACAGCGATCCGCCCGCCCAGTCAGCGGCCAGTTGCGGCCCCGCGGCATTCCAATGGGCTCCGCCGTCGGTGCTGCGCACCGGGAACTGTCCGGCCCCGGTAGGCGCCCCCCATACTCCCCAGCTATAGGTTGCTCCCGACGCCTTGAACGTCACGGCAAGCGACTGCGCCGCGGTCAACCGGGTTCCCCAGGGAAAATTGTGGCCCGTAGCCGATTCAGTGAGTCCGGGCTGTGACCGCAGGATCGCCGGATACGGCGGTGTGTCGTAGCCCGCGACGGTCATTACTGGCGATACGGCGATCTCTCCACACTGGTGCTCCTGTACCGTTCCTTCACCGAAGGGTTCGAATCGGACTGAAAGTGTGAGCGCGCTCGAACTTCCCGGAGGAGTGATCCGGATTTCACTCGCCATTGGGCAGCGATCATTTTCGAAGCCAGTTGAGTCGGTATATCCAAGGTCGAAATTCGCAATTTCATACGGCTCCAGATCGACGCGAATATCCGGTTGCGAGAGATAGGGAAAATATGATGCTTCACGATTTTCGTGAGTGGGAATGTCGCTTCCTTCCTTGCTCATCATTTGAACTTTCGGCACCCCATCAAGCCAACAAGTGCGTTTCGAAATGTTCGTTATCGTAATTGTCAGACTGGCGTGACCCATAGCGACGCCGCCTTTGGACAGATTCACCTCGAGTTGGCCTACGGAACACTGAGTGATGGTGCTGCTCTTTTGCGCGGCGTAAGCGGAGTGATTCGCCAGAAAGAACGTCGAAGCGAGCGCTATGCAAACCAGGAAACGTGCTTTCGATCGTGACTTACGAACAGTCTCGATGATTGGGCCCCTTTTCTGGCTTTTCCAATGTTGGGTTAAAACCACTTGATGGATTTCAATGGCCAAATCCGAACGAAGACTTTGCCAATCAAGTCAGACCTTGGCACGGTACCCCACGATCGACTATCGCAAGAATCTGAATGGTAGTCCCCCATCATGAAATAGTGACCAGCAGGCACCGTCGTCGGGCCGATGGGAGTGCCAATGGTCGGCAAGACTGTCCACTTCTGATCGAGTGGCTTCCCATTCACATAGATCGTATTGCCCTTGGAGTACAGACGATCGCCCGGCAATCCGATAACTCTTTTCACCAGATCAGTTACAGCGTCATGGCAGTCCTTCGCGACATCAGGAGGAGCCTTGAAGACCACAATGTCCCCAATGTTGATGGTGCCGAATTCGACGCTTAGCTTGTTGACAACAATTCGATCACCTTTCCACAGGGTTGGGTTCATCGAACTTGACGGGATGTAGAACGTTTGAAATACAAAAGTGCGAACTAAGAATGACGCCAGCACCGCAACAACGATGATCAGCGTCCACTCAATGGCGACACGACGTTTCCTTTTGGATCGGTTTGCATTGGGTTCGCTGCCCGACGCGTCGGTATCGGTAGTGAGTACGTCAACGGGCACTACGCATCACCGTTCACATAGGGGCGAATTGCGAAAGCAGCAAGAAGGTTGACAACAAGGACGACGATTGACTCGATTAGATGACGCTGCGTGCGTTGGGGGCGCTTGTTGGGTGGTCCAACATCTCGTATCTCAATGTCATTCGGAATCATCACGCGCTTCTTCCTGCTCGTTCGTGTCCTGTTGAGAGTTGCGTGACGAGGCAGGTTCACGTGCGGTCATGGAATACGCGGCTCTATTGCGAGGTAAGGGTGGTGAACATACTTCGAAGTCGTCGTCGCTCCGACCGTTACTCGTACGATTCCCGAATAGTGCAGTGGCAGCACGAGCCCAACAACGCAGCCAGACCCGCCGCCGTTGCATTGACCATGGACCTCCCTGATCGCGCCCCTGTTGTCACTTGAAGCACCCACGGTGTTGACCGAAAGGATCGACCCGACGAGGTCCGTTGAAACTGGTCTTTCGGCGACTGCGATCTTGAAATGGTGGGTAGCGAAGGCGGATTCAAGTTGTCGAGCCGCGTCACCGGGCTTCGAAATGACGATGGTGATGGTGGTGCTCGACGCGCTCGCCGGAGTTAGCGACGCGAACAGTGCCAGAGGAACCCAAGCGATGCCAATGGTGATTGCGGCCAATGCCGAACCGACCCGCAAACTCGGCTTTCGAAATGCTCGTTCCTTTGCAACTCCACCGAGAAAGCTCCCAGCGATCGACCACCACGGGGTTCCATCGTCCAAAAGAGCTGAAGCGAGCACAGTCGCTTCGTCGCCATGTCGAGACCGCCATCGCGCGGGGTAGCAACGAAGCACGGTGGCAATGATTCGGCTCTCTTGGGACCGTCGCACTAGACGGTCCCAAGTCCAAGACGAAGCCGACCGGTCATGCTCACGCGCTCCAGGGCATCGAGGTGTGAGCGCAGCGCGGTGACACCAGCCGCGGTTACGCGGTAGGGGTGGCGTCGATCCTCGGAGGGCAATTCCGCGATCAAGCCGAGCCGATCGAGACGGTCAAGCGCCCCGTAGAGCGTCCCGGGTCCGAGCTGCACTCCGGAGAAGCCCTTAATGTCCTGGATCAGCGCGTAGCCATGTTTCGGACCGTCAGCGAGGCTCGTCAGGATAAGGACAGACGCGTCACCGGCCCGCCGCAGCACATCTTGTGAGTCCCCAACGTCTCTCGAAGCCACGATTATCTCCTATTACGACGACCAATAGATCAGTGAACGTAATAGTAGGGGATGTCGGGCTTGTCTGCAATGGCACCAGTTTCATTGGTCAGCTCGCTAGCTGCGCCGCTATTTGGTGCCAACAGACCGAATCGGCGTTTACTCGAGTGTTCGTACGCCTTGTCGGACCATGCACGGCCTCGCGTGAAGTCCAGGAGACCTTCGTCACGAAGAATGTGCAGTGCACGATTCACACGGACGCTCATCGACCACGCTTTACTACCAGATACAACGGAACATGGTTTGCACAAAGCCAACGGCGTAATACTCGGCACACGGTTCCCCTGATAATGGTCCGACGCACTCGGTCGCACCTCAATCGATGAATTGGTATTCAAGAACTGGTGCAACTCCGCGTACCGATGAAAGTGTCTCAACCATGGATTATTTGGAGAATTCGAGACTTCAAGCCTTGATACGACGAATGCCTAAGAATGAGAGTCCTGCCAACAGAGCGGCGAGGCCGAGGTAGAAGCCTCCCTCAAGCAGTTGAAGGGACCAAAATCGACTGTCTGCTACGTAGACCTCGATGAAGCGTAAATGTAAATGATGGGCGCAGTACGACTCTTGCAATCTCTTGTTCTCACAGCTGTACATCGCGTCGGTTGGCTTTTGGAGTAGAGCTTGGATCGGCACTCCTTTTGTTGTCACCGGTTCGTAGCCTTGGTAAAAGAACCAGGAGTTTGATGGTGCGCCACTGGGAGAGTAGAAACCACTGCTTGACCCCACCTCAATCCCCGAGCCTTGCTGAGACGTCACTGAGGGCGTTACTAGATGCGGGCGAACCTGATCTGCGAACGAGAAAAACAGCGCACCGAAGAGAATGATGCAGACAGCGAGTGACCAACCAGCTCGTCGAATCACTAACCCGACGGCGACTGCCAAAACGAAGCAGAACGCCCCATAGCTGATTTCCACTAAGCCCGATACCGGAAACACCTTCGGAGTGATTCGAGCACCGTCGTGTGATGCACGGACCCACCAGGAGAGCACCAGGCACAGAGGCGCAGAGATGACGGCGATCGTCGCGACGCTCGTGAGGTACTTGCTCGCGAGCCACTTCGATCGTGACCCCGACTGGGTCCACGCCAGTCGATTGGTCTTCTGCTCGATTTCGCGCGCGACAGCGTTGACACCGAGTATCAGCCCGAGCAAAGGGGCAAAAATCGTCCCGATGATCGTAGCGACGTCGTCCATGTGCGAACTGGCGTATATCGCGCTCTGCAGTCCTTGGCAGAAATGGCTTTCACTGCTTGTAACTCCGAAACCGCCTTTGCACGGCGCAGCAAGGAATTGGCTCCACAACGACTGCTCGTGTTGGCCCGTGATTGTCAACCACAGCGCAAAGACGACTGCCGCGGCGAGGAATGCGACGACAATGGAACGCTGTTGGCGCCACACGACCCACATCATTCGCTGCTCCGGTCATCGTCGTGACTGCGGCGGTCTCTCGCGCCGGGCGAGCCTACTCGCAGATACGCCAGGACGATCTCCTCGAGGGTGGGTCGCTCGACACGCCACTTTGACTCGTCAATAGGCAGTTCAATCCGTACGAGGAGCGACTCACCCCGAGCGCTGGATTGACTGTTGATGACGGTGACGCCAGACGGTGGCATCAGCTCGCCGTCGTGGACAGCGGAAAGTATGCGGTGACTCTCCAATACGTATTCCGTGTCATTCGATAAGACCACGCGGGAGTGCGCGAGCACAATGACGTAGTCACAAATGGCTGCCACGTCGCCGAGTGCGTGCGTGGAGAGTAGAACGCTCGAGTCACTATCGGCGACCTGTCGCATGAGGATTCGAAGCAGATCCTCCCGCGCCACCGGATCAAGCGCAGCGGCCGGTTCATCGAGCAGCAGCAGTTCGGGCTCTTTCGCGAGACAAAGCGTGAGAGCCACTTGCGCTTGCTGGCCTCCTGAGAGATTGCTGATGCGCGATCGCAACGGTATGTCAAGCTGCGCCAAGTGCTCCTTGGCTACCACCATGTTCCAGTTCGGATTGTTCTTCTCACCAAAACGCAGCATCTCGGCCACGCGAAAGCTCTTGTAGAGTGGCCGCTCCTGGTCGAGATATCCGACCCTTTCTTTCAAGTTGCCATTACCCGAAGTGGGTGATTTTCC
Source organism: Acidimicrobiaceae bacterium (assembly GCA_003167415.1). Taxonomy (GTDB): domain Bacteria; phylum Actinomycetota; class Acidimicrobiia; order Acidimicrobiales; family RAAP-2; genus RAAP-2. The sequence goes on from PMTF01000006.1 coordinate 14,452, forward strand.
GAGTACTCGTAACGTTCCGACACTTGGCTGGTCCAGTCCAGCAGCCATACGCAGCAGGGTGGATTTTCCCGCGCCGTTCGGACCGACTAAGGCCGCCACCCTTCCTCTGGGGATGGTGAGCGTGCAGTCCTGCAAGCCCCAGGTTCGTCGGTAGCGTTTGCCAAGTTCTACCGTCTCCAGAACCGCTGTTCCGTCGATCACGTTCGTACGCCACGGTCGTGACGAAACGTGAACGTGACGAGTTCAACGATCCGCTCTTCGCTCACGCCCATGTCACGGGCTTCGATGATCTTGTCACGAAGCTCCCGCTCCACGGATTCAAGTTTCGTGGCATTCAGAGCAGAACTCGAGTGCGACGTGATGAAGGTCCCGAGTCCCGCACGACCTTCAGCGACTCCTAGATGCTCGAGTTCTCGATACGCACGGTGCACTGTGTTGGGATTGATCGTTATTTGAGTCACGACGTCACGCACCGACGGAAGTTGATCACCCTCTCGCAAGAGGCCCGAACGTAGGGCGTGACGGACTTGGTCGACGAGTTGTCGATACGGAGCCACGCCGCTTCGCGGATCCAACCGATACGTGATCGATGGCTGCCTCTGGGTCATGTATTAGTACACTAATACAGCAGCTGTCGAATTCCCGATCAGTTCCAGGAGAGGAGACTGCATTTCCGGGGCGATTCGTGATTTCATACACTTGCCGTTATAACGGTTTACGTAGTAACGTCGCTTGGCATGGAAGCATCTCTCGGCGAACTCGGACATTACGCCGGTCCAGCAACGCTGATTCTGTCGAGCCTCGCGGACGGACCCAAGCACGGTTACGCGCTTATGCAGGATATCGAAGCGTTTTCGGGTGTGCAGCTTCAACCGGGAACGCTATACGGGGCGATCCAAAGACTTGAACAACAAGGCCTCATCGAACCTTTGGCCCAAGTAGGTCGTCGGAGGCCCTATCGCATGACCGCTCACGGAGCTGTGGTCCTTCAGGATCACCTCAAAGCTCAACAGCAAGTCTCGGAAGTCGGCCTACACCGACTGTCAATTGGTTGGACGGTCGCGTGAGTTCCAATGATGAGGGTTCGAATATTGGAACACACTTCAGAACCGACGAAGACGGGACCGTTCTAAACCCGCGAATTATGGCTCGCGTGGCTCGGTTACTTCGCTGGTACCCACGTGATTGGCGCGAGCGTTACGGCGAGGAGTTCGAAGCGGTCTTGATGAGCTCACTAAGTGACGGCAAGGGCGGCCTTCGGCTTTCATTCGACGTAGCGCGTGAAGGCGTCGCGGCGAGACTCGAAAGCGCAGGCTTCGTCGGGCGAACTGCTCCGGCCCTGGAACGGGCGAGGGCATCGGTCATGACCGTCTTCGTAGCGATTCTCGGATTCTTAACGAGCGTCGCTGTCCTTCTGTTCTACTCGAAAGGGTGGCAGCGGACACCGGTTCTCGAGGCGGACCACAAGGCAGTGGGGGTCCTCTCACGTTCGAAGGCAGCGCACGCGTACTCACAGATGATGTCGTCCCCTCTCCACCGAAGGATCCAGTTGGCGGCCACTCGTTCCGGTAACGGCAACTCTCCAGCATGGAAAGCGTTGTATAGGTTTCAGACGAAGGCGATGACCGACTTAAACAACTCAGTAGCTGGTCGAGTCTTCCACCAGGTGATGAGCGGCGTGCACCCGGCATCCGGTGCACCGGTGGTGTTGAGTGACATCGCGTACTTCGTCACCGGCGTCGCGATCATCTGCATTGCGTTCGCGCTCATCCACTTGGTCTCAACAGCAGTGCGTGTCCAATGGCGAATCGACAGAAAACCACTTCTGGTTCCTATTTGCTTCCTCTGCGCGTCCGCGGTTTTCTTCATCCTCGCGGCGATCGCGTACCGTGCCTTTCAGCAGATCCCGCCGGGGGAGCCCGCTGCATGGACGTCTTTCAGGTTGCTCTTGGAAGGGAACTTCCGCTTCTGGTCTCCAGTGGTCTTTCCGCTATGTGCTGCGGTGTCGATCGTTTTCGCTATCATCGGCGCCCCGAAACTACTTCGGCGCGTGGATTATGCTCCTCGGCTCTATCGCGTGGAGGGCTTCCTTGCAGTCTCGGCCGCTGCGTGCCTGTCTATTGTGCTCTTGTCTACAATCGCGTGGGTGGCCACCCTCACGGTCCAGGCTCCCGACTTTCTCACATCAAAAGATGGTGGACCCTTTGGTACGTCGTTCCTACCGATCTTTCTTGTCGCAATCGTGGTGATGATCGGAACTTCTGCGATCGTTGTCTCTCGCTCAGCTCGTTGCATACGGATCATTCGTGCCGTTTGAAAACGGCAAGCGCTGATTCAATTCGTCGCTCCGCTCACAAAAGGGCCTGGGCACTCAGTCGATCGGGCGTGTCGTGGAGCGAGATCGCCTGAATTCGTTGGAGCGAGGCCAGCGCCGAGGCACTGAGGGGTCGGCGGCTCGGCACCAGGAGGGCCATCACGACCCCGATCGCCACGACCCCGGCTCCCACGTACATCGCGGGACGCAGGCCGTTGACGTAGTCCTGGGTCGAGGCGTAGCCACCGCTCGACGAGAAGACCGCTCCCAAGAGCGCGATGCCGAAGACGCCGCCCAGTTCACGGAACGCGGCGTTGGTGCCCGACGCGAGTCCTTCGAGATCCTTCGGCACCGAACCGAGCACGAGTGACGCCACCGGCACGAAGAAGAGGGTCATGCCGACTCCGGCGACGATGAACGCCGGGACCATGTCCGAGTACGGCGTGGTCGCGGTCAACAGCAACGCCAACCACGTCAGGCTGATGGCCTGGAGGATGAGGCCGGTGACGACCAGTGGCTTAGCGCCCACGCGCTGGGCGAGTAGTCCGACGACCGGCGCGAGCAGCATCGGCATGCCGGTCCACGGCAGCACCCGAAGTCCCGCGCCGAGGGGCGAATAGCCCTGCACGGTCTGGAGGAACTGCGAGAGGAAGAACACGGTGCCGAACATTCCGAAGCTGAACAAGAGTCCGGTCATGTTGATTGCCGCGAAGCCTCGATTCTTGAACATCCGCAGATTGAGCATCGGGGCTCGGGCTTGAAGCTCCCACCGGATGAACGCCGCCAGCAACACGACCCCGATCACGAAGGAGGCGAGCACGCTCGAACTCGTCCAGCCACTGGCGTTGCCGCGTACCAGACCGAGAACCACGCCGAGAAGTCCGCCGCTGACGAGTAGGGCACCGCGAATGTCCAATCGACTCTGGGTCCCGCGCGATTCGGCCAATTTCCACCACGCCAGGGGTACGAGGACTATGCCGATCGGCACGTTCAGCCAAAAGATGTAGTGCCACGACCAACCGGTCGTTACCGCGCCGCCGACGAGTGGGCCGAGGGCGATGGCGGCACCGCCGATCGCTCCCCAGATGCCCAGCGCGGCGTTGCGACGCTCCGGCTTCACGGCGGCACTCAACAACGTCAGTGAGAGCGGCATGATCATGGCGCCACCGGCACCTTGAACGGCGCGCGCGGCGATGAGAAAGCCTACGTTCGGTGCAAGGGCCGCCAGGGCCGACGCCGTCGTGAACACCGCGATGCCCACCATGAAGGTACGACGACGGCCGAAGCGCTCACCGAAGGCGGCGGCCGTAAGCAGTAAGACGGCGAAGGTCAGGGTGTACGCATTGACCGTCCACTCGAGGCCCGAGAGTCCGGCGTGCAGATGCACGCGGATGACGGGCAGCGCTGTGGTCACGACCAGGTTGTCGAGGGACGCCATGAAGAGTGCGAGGCCGGTAATGAGCACGGCCCAGGCGCCGCGATGACGATCGGCTCGTTGCGGAGTTGGGGGATCGACGGGCTCGATAGCAATCGGGCGGGTCAGTGCGGCGGTCATCGGTGTGCTCCTGACATCGGGGAAGTCCTGATGACGGGTGATGTTATTTGTGAGTAGTCACTATCTTGAGACGAGAAAAAAAATAATGGGGTCATCACGAAGCCTGCTGTGTAGAGGATTCGCTGTTGCGCTGAAGCGCCTGATCCAGTGCGTTCATCGCTTCGAAATTTTCCAAGCCGGGACAAATCGATTGGGCCCACGCTTCTTTCACTGAGAGAAGGTCGATGGCCGACATCACCGAGATCAACATGCCGTTCGCGAAGAAATTCTGGATCATCTCCGGGTCCAGGCCCAACTTGTCCTTGACCATGCGCCAGAGCACTTCGAAGGTCATTCGACAAGCCGCGGCGATGTCCGGGTCGCCCGTCGCGGCGGCGAAGCCGTGCATCTGGACTTGCAACATCTCGGGGTCTTGCAGTAGTTGAAGGTAGGCCATTCCCATGGCGTGCACCGCCTCTTCGCCGCTCAAGCCTTCGATCGCTCCAGACAGCTCCTTGACGATTCGCGTGCCGACCTGGTCGTAGGTGGCAATGAACAGGTCCTTTTTGGTACCAAAGAGGCGAAAGAGGTAGGGCTGGGAAATGCCGGCGCGCACGGCGATGGCGTCGGTGGAAGTCCCGGCGTAACCGGACTTGGCGAATTCGGTGACCGCGGCACTGAGTACCGCGACCCTGCGTTCGGCGGCTGTCTGTCGGACCGAAACCATCATTTGGTTATTGTAAGTGCTTACTCACTACCTTGTCAAGAGATGAGCAAGAGAAATGTTGATTGCCGGTATCCGAGGCCTTTATCGGGATCCGAATGACAGCCGAAGAGGGTTGTTCGCATGGATCATTCGGATTGGCGCCCGAAAGCCGAAATTTCTTTTCGCCACCGAATAAGTCCATCGACCTCGCCCACGGACTGAAATCCACTCTTCTGGAGCACCCGTTGACTCGCCACGTTCTCGCGGTCGGTCTCGGCGAGAACAACTTGAGCACCTCGTCGCGCGAAGTCACACAGTGCGACCACCGCTTCGGTGGCGACGCCGCGGCCTTGAAACGAGTGACAAATGCCGTAGCCGATCTCCACTTCGCCGCGCTCATTGGGTGCGCTCTTGAAGCCGACGCCACCGACGCTGTGCCCGCTCGACGTTTCGTCTATCACGAACACTCCCCACGGCATGGTGTCGTTGGCGAACGCCATGCCGCCGACCAGAGCGCCGGCGGCGATACGAACGTCACCCGTTGTCGGGAAGTCCGAGGCCCACGACTGTCCGGTCCGCACTCCCGCCACGATGGCCTCGGCCTCAACGGGCGCCAACGCCCGAATCGACAATCGCGTGGTGGTAATGATCACCTGGTCATTCTGGCATTGGCGCAACGAGTCGCCCATCGGGACTCGTTGCAATTCGTTGCCGTCGGACAGAAAAGTATCCCTGACGGTCGAGTTCAATCACTTCCTTTTCTTGGGCAGTGGCAGTGCGTCGCTCGTCGTCTTCACGAGCGAGACGATCCAGTCGCGGTCGTTGAGCTTGGCCGGCGAGATCCGGTAGGCCGGCTTGGCGCCGTCGTACGGCGAAGCTTGGCCCACCCGTCCGGCGATCGCGGCGCCCACCGCGGTGATCTTGACGAAGAGCGTGTTGTCACACACCAGCGCGAAGTTCTTACCGCGGTAGTAGAGGCCGTACTCGCCGAACATTGGCTTGGCCGTGATCTCGAGCGGCTCCAGTTTCTCGAGCACCGCGTCGATGAACTTCTTATCGGTCGCCATGGTCGCCATGTAGCCGCGAACTACGAACGTGCTTCAATTCGTGCCCGAGCAGCCACGTCTTTCGTTCGAGTCCGCCGCCGTAGCCGGTGAGAGATCCGTTGGCCCCGATCACCCGGTGACAGGGCACGATGATGGCGACGGGGTTGCGGCCGTTGGCGAGGCCGACGGCGCGCGAGGCTTTGGGGTTCCCAATTCGCCGCGCTAATTCGCCGTAGGAGATCGTCTCGCCGTAGGGGATCTCGCACAGTCGTGACCACACGTTTCGTTGGAACGGCGTACCGACGAGATTCATCTCGACGTCGAATGACGACAGTTCTCCTGCGAAATAGGCGTCGAGTTGAGCGGCGACGTCTTTGAACCAAGGGTCATCGGTGATGGCGCCGTCCGGTGGTGGTGACCCGTGACGCTGTTCGTGCATCGACACGTCGGTCAAGACGCCGTCGCGAGCCACGAGTGTGAGTGGACCTATCGGGCTCTCGATGGTGGAGGTGAGGATTTCAGTCATCGGTTTCCTTTGTTCGTCGGGATGGTCGTAACGGTTTCGGCGGCCAGTCGTTGATGCGGTGCTCGTCGACGGACCAGAGGTACTGCACCGCGTACGCGCGCCACGGCCGCCAGATTTGGGAGCGGTCGACCAGGGCCGCCGATGTACTCGGGAGTCCGAGCTGTTCGGCGGCGTGGCGAACTCCGAGGTCCGACTCGGGGAAGGCGTTGGGATCGCCGAGTGCTCGCATAGCGATCACCTGACGGGTCCAAGGTCCAACGCCCGGAATCGTAGTGAGCGCGGCCATCGTCTCGTCTCGATCGCTACCCGGACCGAGGTCGAGTTCGCCCCGTTGCAACGCCATCACGAGTGCGCTGAACGTGGCGCGTCTGTTCGTGGGCATCGCCAAGTCGGCGTGGGTCAACGCACTCGGCAACGGGAACAGATGAGTCAGACCACCGCCGCGGTCGCTGATTGGCTCACCGTGACGTTGCACCAGCCGACCGGCGTGGGTCTGAGCCGCCGTGGTCGAGACCTGTTGGCCCAAAACGGCCCGCAGCGCCATCTCTGCGCCGTCAACGCTTCGGGGAACGCGACGCCCCGGAGCTTTGGTCACGACGGGAGCGAGCGACGGATCGACACTCAGCTGGCGGTCGATCGCCACGGGATCGGCGTCGAGATCGAGCAGCCAGCGGCTCCTCGCGATCGTCGCCGTGAGGTCGCGCATATCGCTCAACACGGCGCGACAACTGACGTACTCGGGCGTTGGAGTGAGTTCGACGATTCCCGGACCGTGGGCCAAGCGAAGAGTCCGGCGATAGGTCTGTCCCCGCACCTCTTCGACGCCGGGAACGGCCGTGGCCGCGAGATGTCCGAAGAGGTTGTCGGGACAGAGAGGTTGTCGAAAGGCGAGTCGCAGCTCGATGGCGGTTGACGCTTCGGCGATCGTGCGAGGGCTCTTTGCTCGAGCTCGAAGCATTGTCGGCGACGACGCGTACACGGCATGGACCGTGTCGTTGAACTGTCGGACGCTGGAAAATCCGGCAGCGAACGCCACGTCGGTCATCGCCAAAGTGGTCGTCTCGATAAGGATTCGCGCGGTCTGGGCGCGCTGCGATCGAGCGATCGAAATCGGACCGGCGCCTATTTCGTTTTGGAGGACGCGTTCCAATTGGCGCACGCTGTAGCCCAGTCGTTGGGCGAGTCCATTGACTCCTTCTCGGTCGACGAGGCCGTCGCCAATGAGGCGCATCGCGCGAGCGGCCACGTCGGCGCGCGAGTTCCATTCCGGAGAACCGGGCGAGGCGTCGGGTCGACAACGCTTACAAGCGCGAAAGCCGGCCAGTTGGGCGGCCGCGGCGGACGGATAAAAGCGCACGTTCTGGCGCATGGGCGTCTGCGCCGGACAACTGGGACGACAGTAGATGTGCGTCGAGGTCACCGCGGTGTAAAACCATCCGTCAAAGCGCGGATCACGGGACTGCACCGCGAGATAACAGCGTTCAAAGTCTTCGACCATGCGAAGAACCTACCGGTACAGCGCAGCTCGAACTAGCGGAAAAACGACATCGCCGTCAGGCTCTTCGAACCGTCGATTGCGGCGTCGTATTTCCGCTACAGGGCGTCTTCCGCGGGCGCGTCGAAGGGCGTCTGGAACGTGAAGGCGTACTCACTGGGACCGACGCGCTCTAAACACTCCAGCCGAGCGACGGCGTCGGACGGCTCGGGGATCGTCCCGGCGCGAATCCACCACATTGCCGACTGGGCGCCGTCGAACCGGTCCGCCCACTGTCGTCTTCGGCGCAGCACGTCCTTGTGACCGCTTCGAAAGACGTAGTCTGCGAGTGCCTTCATCGACTCCCAAACGCTCATATTGAGAAGGATCTGATCGTCGGCGAACGCCCGAATGCTCGTCGCGTCGCCATCGTCAGTCTTCAATCGCCACACGAATCCCGGTGCCGCATCTGCCAACGCGTTAATGGGCTCCAGCGCCGCGACAAAGTCGGCCACGACCGGGGAATCGAGGGGCGCCTTGAGTTTCACGATGTTGCACTGCGCGAGGTGAAAGCTCATGGTCGGAGGTTATCGGCGACTCTGGTTGGTCCACGGTGCGCGCGTGACAACTGATAAGTAGATTCGATGACTGATGACGCTTGGCGCAACGCTGAGCCCAACGAGGAGAGGTTGACGAATGGCGAAGGCGTATGAAATATCAATCTGGGAGCCGAACCCAGGTAAGTCGGACGAATTCTTAGAAACGATCAAGAGCCTTACGAAGGCCTTCGTCGAAGCGGGCGTCTCCAAGGTCGAACTGCTCACCGGTGTGGCTGGCAAGGACATGTTTCGAGTCGTCGTGATCCAGCACTTCAAAGGTCTTGCCGACAACGGCGCAATCAACGAATCAATCGGTGACAGCGCTCCGATTAAAGCCTTCCGAGAATCACACCCGGGTGACTTTCCAGCGAAACTCATATCGCACGACCTGTACTCAGAGATCGAAGGTTGATCTCGAACCTTCGGTGTCGCGGTCGAATCACGATATGAGCCTGGAGGCGATCTCGGAGTTCGCGTCAGAGCTGGCGGGAGTCGTCGAAGAGCAGCCGTTTGGACCGGATGTCGACGTGCTGAAAGTAGGGGGAAAGATTTTTGCCATTCTCTCGCCTGAGAGTTCGCCCGAGGCGATCTCCTTGAAGTGTGATCCCGACCTTGCGATTGAACTCCGGCTTCGCTACGCCGCGGTGATTCCCGGCTACCACCTCAACAAGCGACTCTGGAATACCGTTCACCTAGACGGGACGATTCCGGACGTCGAGATCCTGCGGATGGTCACTCACTCATACGATCAGGTGGTCGCGGGACTGCCCAAGTCGGTGCGACAGAGTCTCACTTCATCGGACTAACAAAGTTTCGTCGGATCGGCGACGGCCCTAGCGAATTCGAGACACGATTTGAGCAGGCAGGGTGCCAACGCTGTGCAGAATCGAGCGCGACGCGTCAGTCGGATGAGTTCACACCCACGCCGAGCGACCCGTCAAGTGATTGACTTCGAACGATCCGTCAGTCGAGGTTGACGAGCCAAATGCCCCGGATGGAGCTGTGGGCGCGCGGTGAGTACATGGCGACGTACTGACCGGGTTGGCCGAAATAGTCGAAGCAGATATTGCCCTTCGCGACGCCACCGGGCGCGATGAAGCCATCGTCGAGGGCGTGTTTGGCGGTGAAGTTCAACACCGTCACGCTGCTCTTGGGAGGGCGCAACGTCATATTGAAATCATTGAAGAAGTACGTCGACTTGTTCTGGTTTCGAATCGTGACCGCAGCGCAAAGGTTGGTGAACCCGAACTTATCGGCGGCGAGCGACCATTTCGCACTGACGACCGTGTCGTCGACGAAGACGGTGCTGTTGCTCAGCGCCACGCAGTCCGTCGCCTTCGATCCGAGGTAGGCGGTGGTAGCGGTCGCGCAACCCATGGCGTGGCTGGCGTGACTTGACATCGCGGCATTGGCCATCGGGGAGGCCAGTGCCCCCGCGACTGAGGTGGCCGCCAAGAGAAATGACGCGAGGGCGGCGCGCTTCACCATCGCTCCGAGTGACGAACCCTTGAGCATGCAGGCAAGGTCGCTGTATCCGTCGGGGCATACTCAGCATCCAACGGCGACACCAGTACATCAGTCATTGGGGGCACTATACATTCGCGCCTCGCCGTTGAAAAGGCGCCCGGACACTTTTTTGATGATCGGGCTTGCGCCCCGGCGGCGGCTTCGATAGCGTACAACCATATGGTTGTACATCAACTCTCAGATCGTGAAGTGGACCTCGTGTTTCGGGCCCTCGCCGACACGACGCGACGAGACATTTTCCAGCGCGTCATCGGCGACGGCCTTTCGGTCTCTTCCCTGGCCGACGACTACGAGATGAGCTTTGCCGCGGTGCAGAAGCACGTCAGCGTGCTCGAGCGCGCGGCGCTGGTTACGAAGGAACGTCACGGTCGAGAACAGATCGTTCACGGGAATCTCTCGACTCTCCGTCGAGCGGCGGCCCTGCTCGACGCCTTCGAAGAGATCTGGATCGGTAGGGCCACAAAGATTGCCGAGATTCTCGGCGAGAAGGGAAGTGCAACATGACAGTCATTTCAACAACGACGGACCCGGTCGCGTTAAACCTCACGGTGGTCGCGGAATTCGCCGCGAGCCCGGAGCGTGTGTGGGCGGTCTGGGAGAATCCCCGTCAACTGGAACGCTGGTGGGGTCCGCCCACGTATCCGGCAACGTTCACGCGTCACGATTTCGAGGTCGGTGGCGAATCGCGGTACTACATGACCGGACCCGAAGGTGACACACCCCATGGGTGGTGGCGCATGTACATGATCGACGAGCCGCGTCACCTCGAGTTTGCGAACGGTCTCGCCGGCGACGATGGCGAGCCCGTACCCGGCGTCGAACCGATGGCCGCGCACGTCACGTTCGAGCCGATCGATAGCGGAACGCGAATGACCACGGAGAGCACATTCGTTGACGAGGCGCAGATGGAGAAGATGTTGGCCATGGGAATGTCCGAAGGAATGACCCAGGCGGTTTCCCAGATTGAAGGGCTGCTCACGTCCGAGGGCGCCTGAAACCTCAGGCAACGGGTCACGATCTGGCGCCAACGTGGTGAAAGGCTACCGACCATCAATCGTGGTGTCCGCCAGATACGGTGTGATTATGAAACGGTCCCTTGGCTCGTGGATAGCGGCTATTGGATTGGTCACCTTTCTACCGTTGACGGTCACGGGAACATCGAGCGTCGCTTCGGCGTCGGCACGGACGTCGTGCCACGTTCCGCGAATGACGGGTTTGACGGTTAGGGCGGCTCGCAGTAGAGCGAGGGTGGCGGGATGCCAATTGCGACTCACGGGAGCTCGGGTCCAGATGCCCTCGATTCAGACGATCCATACGCAAAGCGAACGACCGGGTCAGGTTGCCCGAGTCGTAACGGTCTCGGTCAATCCTCTCTGTTCGGGCTCCTTGAATCCCGGGCCACCTCCCGGCGAACCGATCTTGAAGCCGGGGCCGACCGAAATAATCACCGGCCTTTTCATCGAAGGCGGAGCGTACATCGAGCGTTCGGCGCCGAACTGCAAAACCCTTGTGGGCGAGTCCGGCGCCGGGACCATCACGATCACCAACTCGGTCGAGACCGTCATCGCCAACACGGAGCTCACGGCGGGGCAGTTGTTAACCGTCACCGTGCCGGCCGGCACCTACACAATTTCTGGCGTATTCGCTGGCGGCAACAAGGTCGGTCCAACCACCGTTACCGTTCCATCCGGAGAGATCGTTCGACAGGACTTGGTTCTCGACGTTCCCTGATTATTTCGACCTGGGAATCGATGAAAGTAGACGAGTGACACGCACCCGCGTCAACGTCGAGCCTCCGGATATGCGAACGGCAATCGGGTAGGTCACAGTCGAAATGTGCGTCTCGGGGTAAACCCCTATGGCTCGATTCTCTGATGCGAATTATCGTGCCTTCCATGAACCGGATGCTCGTCACGGATCGTTCGTCGAAAGATTGTGACAATGGCCGTTCGATCTAGTTCGGGATCGCGCAAAGACGCAATCTCGCGGAATCGCTGGATTGTCCACGTCACCTTGATCGTTGGATTTCTGGCCGCTGTGGTTTCCGCTATCGAGCTTTCTAAGAAATACCTGGGCCACTCTGGGGTCACTGATCACTCAATCATCGGCCTCGTCGTGTTTGCTCTCGTGGTCGTGCACCTCATCCAGCGGCGACACACGGTCAGGCGACTCATCGCGAGGTTCGCCGGTCATCGGGGCTCACCCGTGACGCGAAAGCGCTTGGCCGTGTCCGACATGATTTTGTGGCTTCTCGCAGTGAACGCCACGATTTCTGGCTTCGTTGACTTCGTTACTGGTCATACCATCTATCTGTCCATCCCCGGACCGGCCTTTTTCCAGAAGTGGCACGAAATGTCGGCGCTCGTGCTGATCGTGTACGTCATCACTCACGTGATTCGGCGCAGAACTCGGCTCCGGACTTCGCGGATCAGGTGAGGTTCGAAAATGGCAATCCACTGGAAGCGGAGTGGTTTGGAACCATTGGGCAAATCGTTCATCAGGCACCAGCGCAACGGTGGAGACTGAATAACTCCCCGGAGGTCGCTGCCACTCCTTTCTCGGTCTCTCTCAATCATTGATAAACGGAATGAGGCGATTACTTCGCTTCCGCGCTCGCAAAGCGATAGACGGCCGAGAGGTCGAGGTCGCCGGCACCGTTGTCGATGGCGCGCTGCCACGATGAAATCAGGCTCGCCGTCAATCCGAGTTCGAGGTCGACGCTCTTAGCGGCGTCGAGCGCCAGCACGGCATCTTTGACCGCGTGCTTCAAAGCGAAGCTCGTGGAGAAGTCTCCCTCCAGCATGCTTCGCGCCTTCGAAACCGCGTAGGGAGATCCGATCGGCGCGTCAGCGAGAATATCGACGATGACTCGTGGGTCGAGTCCGAGAGCCTCGGTTATCTTGAGCGTCTCGACCACCATCTCCACGAGGTCGACCAACCAGTTGTTGAGTATCAGTTTCGCCCGGCTGCCCGCACCCGCGGCGCCCAACCAGAACGTGTGTCGCCCCATTGCGTCAAAGGCCCTTGTGGCAGCGGGCTGGGCCGCCAACGGTCCGCTGGCCAGGATGAGCAACTCGCCGGTGGTGGCCGGCGCGACGCTTCCCGAAACCGGTGCATCGACGAACAACACGCCCGCCTGAATGGACCGTACGTCTAGGCGCGCGGTCCACTCGATACCAACGGTGCCCATCTGAAGCCAAATGGCGCCGCTGGTCATCGTGGCGAACGCCCCGTTCTCGCCGTCGATCACCGTCTCAATCGTGGGACCATCGGGCAACATCGTGATCACGAGGTCGGCGCCACTCGCCGCCGCGGCCGGCGTCGAGGCTGCGATTCCTCCTAGTTGGACCAAACCTTCTACCCGCTCCATCGATCGATTCCATACTCGGACGTTGAATCCGGCCGCAATCAGACGCGAAGCCATGGGTGTCCCCATCTGACCCGTTCCTAGAAACGCGATCGTCAAGTTGTCGGATCTCTCATTTTCCATTGGTTCCGTCCTTGGCTTCGCTACTCGGACCGGCGTCGCCATCGAGTCGACGCCGGGAAATTCACTAGTTCATCATGGCACCGTCAGTGCAGAGCCTGGTGGGAGTTTTTGAGTGAACGCGAGTTGGTGGCGTCGTAGTTCGAGATGACGATGTGGTGACTCCCATGTCTGTGATTCCGCGCGCGAATGTGAGTCAACTGACTTTTTCAAGGGCGTATGGAAATACTTCATCGGGGATACTTTCTTCGGTTAGAGGTTGTTGACCCGGTCGTCCCACAAAGTGTGGTGAAGGTCATCCGATGAAAAGGTTGCAGCGTGACAGCTACATTCGTGACCGAAACGCTGGCAGTCCGTCGCCCGAAAGGTCGTTGAGCACCGCCCGGCGACCGACCATCGCCAGAATGAGCGACGCCAAAGGGCCTTCGACAGTAGAACCGCCTCCCGTCGACCAGTCGAAGTCCGTCGCCGTCATGCGTAGACCGGCTATGCGTTTTTTGGTCTTTATCGGAAAACCGACACCTTTCATTGTGTTGGCGACCGTTAGCAACGTGACTTCGGGTACGCTCCGGCGCAAACCCGTTGGACGCCGAATGTCCGCGCTATGACACACGAGGTCAACGAGCAAGATCTCGGGCTTCGCACCACTCATTATTTGACGCATCCCGATCGTCATTCTGAACTGTTCCAGGAGCGAATCGGGAGGCGACGCGCCGATCGCCAAGCCCTCGCGTGCGACGTAGCGATTGAAGCTCATGCCGCTCTTTATCAATCCCATAAATACAGGACCGGCTTTCATATCGGCGCCAAAGATCAGATGGCCGACGACGTGTCGGACTTTCCACGCTTCGCACAGCGATTGGGTCTCCCACTGAGTGCCGTCGAGCGTCGCTAAATCATCGGCCAGGGCCGAACGCTCCTCGTCCAATGCCTGCCACGTGTCCACGGGTTCCTCCCAATCAGTCATTGAGACTAATCCAATCACTGCCTGAAGCATCTGGCTGCTCAACCGCAGGCGGAGCGATTTGCAGTTCGCGATCCACTTAGGCTGCGGCGATATTTTCGCCCTTCGCGCTGGCGCGAGGGTCGTTCCCAAGTGCCGGGCGCAGCACGTCGGCAATCGTGCCCGCGAGGTGGAACGTCATGGCGTTGCGAACCTCTTCGGGGACGTCTTCGAGATCGGGCCCGTTGCGCTCTGGCAGGATGACTTCAGTTAATCCGGCGCGGTGCGCCGCCAGGACTTTTTGCTTGACTCCGCCAATGGGGAGCACGCGGCCCTGGAGGGTAACCTCGCCCGTCATTCCGATTACCGGTCGGACCGGTTCGCCTCGCAACAGACTGACGAGGGCCGTCGTCATGGTGACACCGGCGGAGGGGCCGTCCTTGGGAACGGCGCCCGCGGGCACATGGACGTGGAATCGCTTTCCGGTGAAGACTTTCGGATCGATCTGCAACTCCTCGGCGTGGCTACGAACGTACGACATGGCGATCTCCGCCGACTCCTTCATGACGTCACCCAACTGACCGGTGAGCGTCAGACCTTCGGGTCCTTCGGACACGCTGGCTTCGACGAAAAGTACGTCACCGCCGGCGCCGGTAACGGCCAGTCCGGTCGCCACTCCGGGCACGCTGGTGCGATCGGCCGATTCGAAGTAGAAGTGAGGCCGTCCGAGCCACTCGCGGACGTCGGTCGCCTTGACGTGGATCGGAGCACCCCGCTCGCCGGCAGCCAGTTTCGTCGCCGCCTTACGAAGTAGTCGTCCGATCTCTCGTTCCAGGTTGCGCACGCCCGCTTCGCGTGTGTAGTCGGCCACGATGGTTTGCAAGGCCTCGTCGTCGAACGTGACTTCGTCGTCGCGCAGTGCCGCGCGGGCCAATTGGCGACCGAGGAGGTGGTGACGGGCGATCGAAACCTTCTCGGACTCGGTGTAGCCGTCCAGTCGAATCACTTCCATGCGGTCGAGGAGCGCCCCGGGAATGGTGTCGATCACGTTCGCCGTCGCGACGAACATCACTCGTGAAAGGTCCAGGTCGACCTCCAGGTAGTGGTCGCGGAACGTGTGGTTCTGCGCGGGGTCGAGGACTTCGAGCAACGCTGACGACGGGTCGCCACGAAAATCGGATCCCAGTTTGTCGACTTCGTCGAGCACGATGACCGGATTCATGGTGCCGGCCTCTCGAAGCGCCCGTACGAGTCGACCGGGCTGGGCGCCCACGTAGGTGCGTCGGTGCCCTCGAATCTCCGCTTCGTCGCGAACGCCACCGAGCGCGACCCGGACGTACTTGCGTTCGAGCGCGTTCGCGATCGACTGACCAAGCGAGGTCTTGCCGACGCCCGGGGGGCCGACGAGAGCGAGAATGGCGCCCGAGCCTCGACCGTCGACCGGCGTCAAGCCCCGCTCCGCCTGCAGCTTCCGTACGGCGAGGTGCTCGAGGATCCGATCCTTCACGTCCTCGAGCCCGTCGTGATCGGCGTTCAAGATGCATTGCGCTTCGCGGACGTCCAAGCGATCCTCGGACTCGACGCCCCACGGGATCTCGAGGATGGTGTCGAGCCACGTGCGAATCCAACCGGTCTCGGGACTCTGGTCATTGGTCCGTTCCAGTTTGTCGATCTCTCGAAGGATGGCCGTGCGTACGTGCTCGGGTAGATCGCGATCGGCGATCTTGGCGCGGTAGTCATCAGGGTCGACCTCGTCCTCGCCGAGTTGACCCAACTCTTTTTTGATCGCGTCGAGTTGTCGACGCAGGAGAAACTCACGTTGCGTCTTTTCCATTCCTTCCTCGACGTCGTTCTTGATGCGGTCGCGCAGCGTCAGGTCGGCTAACGTGTCGCGGGCCCAGCCGAGCACCAGGCGTAGTCGGGCTTCGACGTCGATGGTCTCGAGGACTTCCACCTTTTGGGCCAGCGTGAGGTCAGGGGAGTAACCGGCGACGTCGGCCAGGCGTCCCGGTTCGGTGATCTCGCGCAGTTGCGCCGCAATTTGACGAGCGCCGCGACTGAGCAGAATGTTTTCTAAGACGGCGCGGTATTCACGGGCTAGCTCGACGACGTTCGGGGTCGTCTCGCCGTCGTCCAGGGGTTCGGCTTCCACCCACAGGGCGTCGCCCGTCCCGGGAACACCGGTGCCGATCATGGCGCGCTGATCGCCGCGGATGACGATCGCCTCAAGGCCACCCGGCAACGAACCTTCTTCCATTACCTCGGCGATGACGCCGATGTTCGCGTAGCGACCCTCGATGTGCGGGACCAACAGAAGTCGACCACCGGCAGAACGGGCGGCCTCGACCGCAACGCGCGCCTCGTTGGATTCGAGCGCCATGGAGAAGACCATGCCGGGCAGGACGACGCCGGACTTCAGAGGAAGCAGCGGCAGGGTGACATTCGTATTCGTCATTGCAATTCCCTTTCCAGTGTTCGAATTCACCTGTTGGACTGCGCTGGCCACCAGGCGGACTCCT
This sequence comes from Acidimicrobiaceae bacterium, assembly GCA_003167415.1. GTDB lineage: Bacteria > Actinomycetota > Acidimicrobiia > Acidimicrobiales > RAAP-2 > RAAP-2. The sequence continues at coordinate 31,127 of PMTF01000006.1, forward strand.
TCCTTCCCGGACTCGGGGAGGATCCGGAAAGGAAGCCGAATCGAAGTTCGGGACGTCCAGCATATCGGACCGTTCGGGATTTCTGGCACTCTCGGTAGGTGAGTGCTAATCGAGCCGGTAACCGCGGAAAACCCGTTCGTTTACGCCAAATAAGTGTGGCGAGTACCCGTTTCGCCGATGAATGAAGAGCCAGATGGCAAGTCAATTGACCGGTGCAGGCTATGAAGAGGAGTCTTATACTCGCCCTCAATTCAAAGTGCGTCGAAGAGATGTTTTCGGAGAGGAACTCAGATGGCGTTGGAGACTGGAGTAGTGGCACCGGAGTTCGGGCTGCTTGCGACACCCGATCAAAAGGTGGCGCTCTCAGAGTTCGACGGTCCGGTCGTCCTCATCTTTTACCCGGCCGACTGGAGTCCCGTGTGCAGTGACGAGCTCTCGGTGTTCAGTGCCGCGAGCCGATTGTTTCACGCCCGCGGCGCGCAGCTTCTCGGTATCTCGGTCGATGGTCCGTGGTGCCATGAAGTCTTCAAAGAACAGCGCAAGGTGGCCTTTCCGCTTCTGGCGGACTGCAACCCCAAGGGCGAGGTCGCCAAGGCGTACGGGGTGTATCGAGAAGACGACGGCACTTCGGAGCGCGCTCTTTTCGTTATTGACCGCGACGGCAAGGTCGCGTGGAGCGAGGTGTCGCCCGTCGGTGTCAATCCCGGCGCCGACGGCGCCCTTCGAGCGGTGGAGGCGTTGTCATGAGTGAGCGAGCTCTACTTTCGATTCCCGTAGGACCGGAGGATCATTCCCGCGGACCCTTGGACGCGAAACTGACCGTCGTTGAGTACGGCGATTATCAGTGTCCCTACTGCGGCCAGGCGTATCCGATCGTCGAGAAGTTGATGACTACGTTTGCCGACTCAATGCGCCTCGTGTTTCGCAACTTGCCGCTCGCCGACGTGCACCCTCACGCCGAAGCCGCGGCGGAAGTGGCCGAGGCGGTCGGTCTGCAAGGCAAGTTCTGGGAGATCCACGACACCCTGTTCGAGAACCAGCGCGACCTCAGTGCCGCCGCTCTCTTACGCTACGTCGCTGACGTCGGCGCCGACGTCAAGGAAGCGACGAAGGAGATCGCCGACGGAGGTCCGCGGCAACGGGTCGAGGCGGATTTCGAAAGTGCTATTCGTAGTGGCGCGAACGGCACGCCGACTTTTTTCGTGAACGGCGTGCGGTACGACGGCTCGTGGCAGTATGAACCGTTTGCTGAGTACTTGACGCAAGTACTCGATGGTTCGTAATTGACGCACTGAAGTTGGGCAGTACCAACTCAGGGCGTCTCCTTCGCAGCACACACCAACCGGAAGCAGTCTGTCAAAGCACATTTCCATCCATGGTTTTCGTACCAACGGTCCACTTGGTGGCAGCAAGCAGGATCTTCGTTGCCGATTGGCCGGGCGGACAATTGAAGATAGAATTAACTATTCGCGAACTTGGCGACGCGCTACGAAGACGGACCTGCAACTCGATGTCCATCATTGGTGAAGCCTGAAAACAGTCGGAGGTGTCGCCGAATGAAGTTCCGCCGTCAAAGGTTATTCCGCCGTCGGATGAGGCTCAACCTTCGCACTCTGATCGGATTAGCCGTCCTATGCCTGATCGTGGTGCTTATCCTTAAGGAACTCAACGTCATTTAGCGGTCGGGCGTCAACCTGACACGTAAACCGACGTCAGCCCTCTACTCATTCTCACTAATTATTCCGCGCCACTTGAAACTTCTAAGGCGTTCCTTAGCTGCTTACCGTCGCGCTCGCAACCAAGCTCCATTGTTGACGTCGACCACGCGCTCGTCCGTCAACGGAGAGCTCGACGCCAGCACTTCTTCGTCATCGCCGATGCAGAAGGGTTCGCCTGAGAAATTCACGACGCAACGAAAGTCCGGACCACGTCGTAAAACGAGGACGCCCATGGGGCTGGGTTCCCAAGTGATGGCCCACTCGTCATCGTTGAAAATGGTTGAGCGCAACGCCAGAACTGACCGAAAGAAGTGCAATGTTGACGATGCGTCGTTGAGCTGGGTAGCCACACTCACGTCAGCCCAACTTTGCGGCTGTGGCAACCAGGTTTCATGTCGCGCACTGAAGCCGAGGGTGGGACCTTCCTTCTCCCACGGCAGTGGTACGCGACAACCGTCTCGTCCAAGTTCTTGCTTGCCGGTGCGGAAGTAAATAGGATCTTGCAGCCTGTCCTCGTGGATGTCCATGACTTCCCAAAGACCTAGTTCTTCGCCTTGATAAATACAAGCTGAACCCGGTAGTGCCAACGCCAGCAAGTACGCGGCCCGAGCACGCCCGTGTCCGGTCGGCGTGACGTCGCCCAGGACGCCCTCGGCGGGACCATCTTGTGAGTAGCGCGACACCGTGCGCTTCTCGTCGTGACTCGACAGCGTCCACGTCATCCACGAATGACGCTCGAAGCACGCGCCGTGCAACGTATTGATCATTTGACGAAACGCGTCGGCGTTCCAGACAATCTTGGACAGGTCGAAGGACAATGTTGACTGCAGTTCGTCGCGGCGCAGATAACGGGCCAGTCGATCAACGTCACGCACCACAACTTCGCCAACCAGGAACTTCTCGGTGGGGTACTCCCGGGCCACGCGGCGCCACCGTCGAAGGACGTCGTGCACGCCCTCGGCGTCATAGAACGGAACGGGACCCCAAATGTCGGGTCGGTACGAGTGGTCGGGCGCAAAGCCCATGTCGCGGTAATCATCGTCCTTGCCTATTGCCGACACGGCGTCGAGTCGGCAACCGTCAACGCCTCGATCAAACCAGAACCGCAGAATTTCGTCGAATTGGACCAGCACTTCTTCGTTCTTCCAGTTCAGATCAGGCTGGCTGGAGTCGAAGAGATGGAAATACCACTGACCGGGCGTACCGTCAAGATTCTGGGTCCGGGTCCACGCGGGCCCGCCGAAGATGCTCTTCCAGTCGTTAGGCGGTTCGTCTCCACCCTCACCTTGACCATCCTTGAAGTAAAACCAGTCACGTTCCCTTGAACCCTCGGGAGAGCTCAGGGCCGATTGGAACCAGGGGTGTTGGCTTGAACAGTGATTCGCGACGAAATCGAGAACGACCCGCAGTCCCAATTGGTGACTCGCGTCAATCAGGTCTTGGACGTCCTCGAGCGAACCAAAGAGGGGATCGGTGTCGACATAATCTCTGACGTCGTAGCCCCCGTCGAGCATCGGAGATGCGTACCAAGGGGAAATCCACACGGCATCCACGCCGAGTTCTTTGATGTAAGGCAATCGACTGATCAGCCCCGCGATGTCGCCCACGCCGTCATCATTGGCGTCGGCGAAACTTCTCAAATAGACCTGGTAAAGAACTGCTCTGTGCCACCACTTCAGCGACGACTCGCTGTCGATGTCAGGCCACGCGACGTGGCCCGGCAAGTGAATCGAGTCGAGAATTCGCTTTTGCGCTTCTTCTTCGACAATCATGAATCTTCCTTTTGATCTGAATTATTGCAACGCGTTGACTGCCACAAAATTGTGCGAAATACTCCCAACGAAGCGTCGATGCCTCGCTCTATTCTTAAAACTTCGAACTCGTTGAACCATGCAATGAACGGGCCCTGTCTTTCGTGACCAAAGTCGCCCGAACATTGCAACCGTGTTAAAAAGTTCCGTTGACCTGCACTTGACACTGATGATAGTGCTCAGTATCATGCCATGGAACCGGTTCCGAATCGGGAGCGTCGTACCGGATTTCTTGGGGGGAAATTGCTGTGAGGAAGCGTACGATCAGTATCGCCACCGTGGCCGCAGAGGCCGGGGTGGGCGTCGGTACTGTTTCGCGCGTACTCAATGGGAGCGATCAGGTCAGCGAGGCGACCCTCAAACGCGTCCTCGGCACGATAGAACGTTTGGATTATCGACCCTTGCGCAGCGCCTCGTCGCTCTCGAAAGGACGCACCGATGCCGTCGGCATTCTCGTGTCGGTGATCACCCGACCATCGGTCATGGCGCGCCTGGTCGGCGTGATTGATGTCCTGAGCGACGCGGGCCTCGACGCAGTGGTGTTCAATGTCGATAATCGGGCGCAACTCGATCGCCACCTTTCCTCGATCATCGATCAGCGTCGCGTTGACGGCATTATTTCGATCTCACTTCGCATTCCCAAAGAGCGCATCGCGCGCATCCGCAAACTTGCTATACCCCTGGTGCTCGTCGACAACAGTCTTCCCAATCTTCCCTGCGTCTACATTGACGACGTTGCGGGCGGCAAATTGGCGACGGAGCACCTCCTTTCACTCGGTCATCGGCGAATTGGATTTATTGGCGACAACGCGAGATCTGACTTGGGTATGTCGGCGTCAGAAAACCGCTACGCCGGCTATCTGATGGCCTTGGAAGCGGCGGGAATTGGACCTGACTTTGACCTCGTGGCGCGCGGTCCCCACTCTTCGGAAGCTGCTGCGGTTCTCGCCAGTGCACTGTTCGAACTGGGTAAGCGTCGCCCAACGGCGATCTTTGCGAGTTCCGACACCTTGGCGGTGGGCGTGATCAAAGCGGCACAGCAACACCGACTCAAGATTCCTGATGACTTGGCCGTCATTGGTTTTGACAATCTTGAAGTTTCTTCCATTCTCGACATCTCTACCGTGAACCAGCCGCTGCTGGAGTCGGGAACTAAGGGAGCGTCAAAGATGGTCTCGCTGCTCAATGGCGAGATCGCAAAGCCTCATCGAGAGGAACTTGTTCTCGATGTTGTCCCCCGAGGAAGTTCCTTGGGGATCCAGAGGAACAGTCCCACCAAGCTCTACGGCGTCGTGGAGGGTCCGAAAGGCCTCCAGATTCTTCAGGGGGGAGAGGAGCTGGTGTCTTGAAAGAGATCATTACAACGAAAAGGGGAGTTATGAGTAGGAATTTATTCGGGAGGGCGAAGGCGTCTCGCAAGGCTCTGATAGCCGCCGTAGCTTTGACGACCGTAGCCAGTATGTCCATCATTTTGTCGAATGGACCCGCGTTGGCGGCATCGTCGAAGAAGATCGGCGGTTCAGTGTCGATATGGGCCGAGTGGACCAGCACCGAGCAGCAGGATTTCAAGGCGGTATTGCAGCCCTTCGAGGACTCGACCGGCATCACGGTTCATTACACCGGTAAGGGCAGCAATATGGATACGGCGCTCGACGCGGCAGTCGCCGGCGGTTCTCCGCCCGCGGTCGCCCTGGTCCCGGATCCCGGCACCCTGGACACGCTCGCGGCCAAGCACGCCATAAAGCCGCTGGCTTCAATTCTTGGTACGGAGACGAAGAACTACGGGACCGCCTGGAGCAACTTGGCCACCTACAAGAAGAAGTTGTACGGAGTCTGGTTTAAGGCTGCCAACAAGAACACCGTCTATTACAACCCGGCCGTGTTCAAGGCTGCGGGCATCTCGTCGACACCGACCTCGTGGTCGCAGTTGCTGACGGACGAGACGACGATTGCCAACGGCGGTACCTACGCTCCGGTCTCCTTATGCACGGACATCGGATGGCCCGTCGCCGACCTCTTCCAGAATCTGTTCGTGAAGTTGAACGGCGCAACCGCCTACGACAACCTGGCGGCTCACAAGACGAAGTGGTCAAGTTCCGCCGTGACCAATACGTTCGCGGAAATGGCTCAGTTGACCGGTGTCAGCGGGGCAAACCTGCTCGGTGGCATGAAGGGCGCTCTGGCCGACGGCTCGTGGCCGAACTGCACCACCAGCGTGTTCCCGGCATCGGGCTCGCCGACAGCCGCGATGGTGTTCGAGGCTGACTTCCTCACGAGTAACGTTCCGTCGAACTACACGCCAGGTAACGGCAGTTCGTGCACGTTGAGCGCGACGGCCTCACCGTGCTACGACACGTTCAACTTCCCGGCGCCTACTGGTAGTGCCTTCGGGGCCGACATCCAGGGCTCGGGCGACGTGGCGATGTTGCTGACGTCGACTCGTCAATCCAAAGCGCTGATCAAGTACTTAGCGTCGCCGAGCGCGGCTGCCATATGGGCCAACCTGGGTGGGTTCGTCTCGCCCAACAAGAAGGTGTCCCTTAATTCATACCCGGACAGCGTATCCAAGGCCGACGCGAAGGCCCTGACCTCCGCCAAGGCCTTCGTGTTCAGCCTCGATGACTTGCAGGTTGGTTGGGAGCCGGCATTGTGGGCTGACATGCTCAACGTCTTGCAAAACCCGTCGACGTCCAACGTCACCACCGTGGAGGCACTCATGGACACGCAGGCGAAGGCAGCACTCGGCCACTAGCCCAAGAGTTGCCGCGCGAAGGGTCATCGTGAACTTAAGAGAATCGCACGTCGCGGAGAGCCGCTCCACCCCTGTCTTCCTGCAGGGGTGGCGCGGCTCTGCGCGCGAGGGGCTGACGTCGTGACGTCGCTAACCGCCGAGGGCCTGAAAGTCACCGCACCGAGAGCCCGCCAGCACGGTTGGTGGCGCCGGAACTGGGTCTCCCTGGCGTTTATCGCGCCGGGAATCATTTGGCTCTTGGCGATCGTGGTTTACCCGACCATCGCGACGATCAGATTCAGTCTCTACAACGAGTCGGCGACGAAGTTCGTCGGGCTTCACAACTTCGCATCAGTCTTTTCAACTGACACGATTCTGACCGCGTTCAAGAACAACGTCGTCTGGGTGCTGATCTTCCCATTCTTCGTGACCTTCATTGGCCTGATGGTCGCGGTGCTCACTGAGCGAATTCGCTGGGCCACGGCCTTCAAGGCCGTCATCGTGATGCCGATCGTCTTCAGCACTACGGCCTCGGCGCTGGTCTGGCGCACCATTTTCGACCTTGATCCTCATGTTGGCGTCGTCAACGCTATCGAGCAGACGGTGAGCGACTGGTTCTCAACGCCGGGGGCGTATCCACTCAATTCCGCAATCGGCCAAACGGCTGTGTCCCTCGCCTCATTCAACGCCACGGGCGCCCCGGGGGGCCTTCTGGTCAGCAAGTCCGCCGTTCAACCGGGCGGCACAGTGATGATGGGCCTGACCAGAATAAGTTCCGCCACGCTACAAACACTGGGAGCCAAGACGCCGGTGGCGCCGCAGACGATCGCGGGTGGGATCGCCGGACTGGTGTGGAACGACTTCTCGCCGTCGCAGACGTCCAATACGACGACGATCGTGTCGGACGAGCATGGGCTGCCCAATCTACGACTTTCCCTCGTCAATTCGACTGGATCCAGCGTCGCCTCAACGGTGACCAACTCCAGCGGCGACTTCAGTTTCTCGCACGTCGCGCCGGGTAGTTATCACGTGGAGGTACTGGCCTCAAACTTCCAGACCTCGTTCGTGGGCACCTTCTGGCTCGGATCGCAGTCGATTACGCCGACCAGCGGCCTCAATCAGACCGCCCAATCCTTGCTGAGCGTTCCTTTGATCGACCTGGCGATGATCATCTCCTACATCTGGATCTGGGCCGGCTTCGCCATGGTGTTAATCGGCGCCGGACTCGCCGCGCTCAACCGTGAAGTCCTGGAGGCCGCGGAGATCGACGGCGCCACCGAGTGGCAGACACTGCGACGAGTGACCATTCCGATGCTCGCGCCAGTGTTGACGGTGGTATTCGTCACCATGGTCATCAACGTATTGAAAGTCTTCGACATCATCTTGAACATGGCTCCGGGGTCCTCCCAGGGTCCGGCCACCACGCTGGCCCTTTCGATCTACAACGATGGCTTCACCGGGGGCATCCACTCGGGTGTAGCCAGTGCCATCGCCGTGATCCTGTTCCTCCTGGTCGTCCCGGTCATGTTTTGGAATCTGAGGAAAATCAAGGGGGGAAGCCCGTGACAATCGACGCCCCAGTGAAGGAGAGCAGGGTTGGAGGCGGCCTGGCGAAGCGACTCCATCTCTCGAAGGCCGTGGTGAATGTCATCCTCGCACTGGTCGCCATCTTCTGGTTGGTTCCCACGATCTCGCTCCTCGTTATCTCGCTGCGTCCGGAGTCGCTCTTCGGTGTCTCGGGCTGGTGGAAGGTCTTCACCGATCCCTCGCAACTCACCTTTGGCAACTACTCCACGATCTTTTCCCAGGGGTTCGCCACGGGTGGCGTACTGGACTCCCTCGTCACCTCTCTCGAGATCACGATTCCCGCGACGCTGCTGGTCACTGGGATTTCGAGCCTGGCGGCCTACAGCCTCGTGTTCGGCTCGTGGCGTGGTCGAGACATGATCTTCTTCGGAATCGTGGGACTGATGGTTGTGCCGCTCCAAGTGGCGCTGATTCCCGTCGTCCAGTTATACCGGGAGATGGGCAACCTCTTCGGGCTCAATCCCTATGGAACGATCCCCGGCGTCATCATCTTCCACGTCGCCTTCGGTCTGCCCTTCGGCATCTTTCTCATGCGTAATTTCCTTACTGGCATCCCCAAGGACCTCCTCGAAGCGGGGCGCATTGAGGGCGCGGGCGAGTGGAAGATCTTCTATCGCATCGTCTTGCCCCTGGCCCTCCCCGCGATCGCGTCGCTGGCGATATTCCAATTCATCTGGGTGTGGAATGACCTGCTGGTCGCACTGGTGTTCCTCGGCGGCAATGTGCACTCGCCGCTCACGATCTTTCTCTACGATCAGACCCGGTCGTTGGCGGCGAACTACTGGATCGTGTCCACCGGTGCCGTTGTGTCCATCTTCGTGCCGCTGATCGTCTTCTTCTCCTTCCAGCGTTACTTCGTCCGTGGCGTCCTAGCGGGTGCCGTCAAATGAGTGAGGTCCAATGTCCAGTGTTGCCTTGAGGGAACTGACCAAGCAGTACGCCGGAAACGCCGCGCTCTCGCTCGACTCGGTGAACCTCGAGGTGGCCCACGGCGAGTTCGTCTGCCTCGTGGGTCCGTCGGGCTGTGGCAAGACGACCGCGCTTCGGATGATTGCGGGACTCGAGTCGGTGACCAGTGGCGATATCGAGATTGGTGATCGAGTGGTCAATGATCTGTCGCCCCGTGATCGCGACATCGCCCTCGTGTTCCAGAGTTACGCGCTCTACCCGCACATGACCGTCTTCGACAACATGAGTTTTGGTCTCAAACTCCGTAAGGTTCCCAAAGACGAGATCAAGGCCGCCGTCACGGACGCGGCGCGCATACTCGACCTCGAGTTGTATCTCGATCGCAAGCCAGCCCAGCTATCGGGCGGCCAGCGCCAGCGCGTCGCGTTGGGTCGCGCGATCGTGCGCAACCCCGCCGCCTTCTTGATGGACGAGCCCCTTTCGAATCTCGACGCCAAGCTGCGAGTCCAAACACGCGCCGAGATCGCTCGGTTGCACCATCGCCTGGGCGCGACGATGATTTACGTGACCCACGACCAGGTCGAGGCCATGACCATGGCCGATCGAATCGCCGTCATCAACTTGGGCAAGCTCGAACAAGTGGGCTCACCGCGAGAGCTCTACGACCGGCCGGCGAACCAGTTCGTCGCGGGCTTCATCGGTTCGCCATCGATGAACTTCGTGCCGATGCACGTGGAGTCGATTGAAGGAGGAATTCGTGTGGTGAGTGCCGGGGGCGACATGGACGTCATTCTTGACGACGTCGAATCGGCCATGATCCGTAGCGCTGGCGTGAGCGACGTCGTTCTAGGCATCCGCCCAGAGCACATCGATAACCAGCCGCGAAGTGGCCGCGGCTTGCAATTGCGAGCCTCCGTCGAGGTCATCGAGTTTCTCGGTAACGACGAACACGTCCACCTTTCGTCCGGCAGTCATGAGCTCGTCGCTATCGTCGACGCTCGCACGCCGTTGACCATTGGGGACACTCTGACGCTGAGCGCTTCAATTGAGGCGATTCACTTCTTTCACCCTGAGACGGGCGTAGCGCTGAAGTAGTCGTCGTGGCGATTCGCGAAAGGGAAGAAAAGGCAGATTTGGAAAGCCGACGCCCTCCGGATCCGGGCAGTACTGGCAAAGGAGACTCACATTGTCTTGCTGCTCAAAGCAGCCGACCACCGACCAAGTTCAGGTTGTGGCAGCGCCACCAACCGTACAATCCCTCCAGCGCCGGTAACCTCAACTGCCGTCGCTGGAGGATTTCAAACCTCCCAAATGGAGTCACCGAATAGGTGGCCTCTCAGATGGTCTTGTTCGTGGCGTCGCTGACTCGAGATTGCCGCTGCTTAAATTTCGTGGTGATGTTGCAGGCCGCAGGTTGACTACCTCTCGATAGGTAGTGAGACATCCCACCATATGGTGCTCAACTCTCTGACCGTGGATTGTGGTTGCCCAGTCAAGAACTCTCGGACCTCGCTCTCGCGCGAAGACGGCAAGCAGAGTCGGACACGCATGAAATGTGCGGCCCATTCCTCGCTCTGCTCCACACGAATTGGACCGCGCCACTCCTCTCGATGCGCGTTGATCCCGGCCTCTTCGAGCACGTCTAGAAGATTTAGCGGGGTCGGTCCCGTTGGTCGTTCGAGATGCCAGAAGTGTCGCCAGGCCTCAGACATTGGCGCGAGAGGATGATGATCGGGCATCTCCAACACCACACGGCTTCGAGCGTGATCGTTCAGGGCGCGAAGGAATGGAACGACATCGGCGATGTTGTAGATGACGTGGTGGGCAGTGACAACGTCAGCATCCGGCGTCGCGTAAGCCACGGCTGGCCAGAGTCCCTCAATTGTCAGAACCGAAACCCCGTGCTGTTCGGCGTTCGCCTGGAACATAACCAACATCTCGGCTTGTTGGTCCACTCCAATCACGTGTGTGGCCGGAGGCGTCAGCGCGAATGCCGCCACCCCACCACCGCAGCCGACGTCGAGCACGGTGCCGCCCTCGGGAACCGCATCACGCGCCCGATCGTGCGACGGCGAAGTTTCGATGACGTCCGGAACTTGGAAAAGAACCGGCGGATGAATCCACGGGCTTTCTTCCGCCGCCGCCAGAACGTAGTCGGGCAGGGCCCAGGCGTCGAGCGACTGGCGCCAGCACTCAGCCGCGGAGGTCACCGCTTCAGCGCCCCAAGAGGCGCGCGAAGAAACCCTCACTCATATTCGACTTCACCGCCGCCGAGCTCTCTCGGCAGGTGCAGCGTTGGCTCTTAGGAACGTCAGCCAGCGCCTGCTCGATGTGGTTCCCACATCCACGCCACGTCGGCTTTGCGCACTTCTTACACGTTGTTTGATGACACATCGTTGGATGCCTTTCTCCTATTTCGAATCTTCCCTCAACGTCTCAGCCGACGAGTTCGAACGTCGCAGCCGCCGGTGAATCGTGCCACGTTCTATAGCCACCATCGAGGTTGAGCGCCCGATGGCCGAGTTCGTTCAAGAACATCGCCGCGATATGGCCGCGCTGGCCGACCTCGCAATTGACGACGATGTCGACGTCGTCGAGTTCCCGGACTCGCTCGCGAAGTTGATCGATGGGGATGTTGATCGTCCCTGGCAACGAGCCACGAGCGAACTCCTCGGCCGTTCGAACGTCAACGAACTGAGCACCTTGCACCCGAAGACTGTCGACCTCACTCCACTGCACCGACTCAACGAGCCCCGAAAGAAGGTTCTCGGCAATGTAGCCCAGCATGTTCACGGGATCTTTCGCTGAGCCGAAGGGAGGAGCGTAGGCGAGCTCCAAGTCCGCGAGCTCCGGCGCGGTCAGTCCAGCCCGAATCGCGGTCGCGAGCACGTCGATGCGTTTGTCAACACCCTCGGTGCCGATACCTTGGGCACCGAGAATCGCTCCCGAACGGGGATCGATCAGGATCTTCAGCGACATTGGTTCGGCGTGTGGGTAATAGCCGGCGTGAGATTTTGGATGTGTGTGGATGGCCAGTAACTCGCGTCCCCGACTAACGAGCCGCTTTTCGTTCCATCCGGTGGTGGCAACGACGAGATCGAATACCTTGACGATGGCTGTCCCCAGCGCCGCAACCGTCCGAACTCGCCGACCGTTGATATGGTCGGCCACGACGCGGCCCTGGCGATTGGCAATGTTGGCGAGTGGCACGAGGGTCGAACTGGCGTCGAGCGCGTCGTGCTTCTCCGCGGCGTCGCCGATCGCGTAGATCGACTGATCGCTCGTGCGGTTGAACCGGTCAACGCGGATGCCGCCGCTTTGGCCGATCGCGAGACCCGCAGCCTTCGCGAGTGACGTCTCTGGCCGTACGCCAATCGCGAGCACGACCATTTCCGCAGCGAGTTGTTCGCCACTGGCCAGCGAGACGGCGTCACTCGTTATCGCGGTAACGGTTTCGCCAAGGTGAAGCACCACCCCGTGCTTTCGCATCTCGAGGGCGACTATCGACGCCATCTCAGGATCGAGCGGTGCCAGGAGTTGCGGGGTGGCCTCGACGATGGCCGTTCTTATGCCCCGTCGCACCAGGTTTTCGGCGACTTCCACGCCAATGAATCCCCCGCCGATGATGACGGCGCTCGTCGGAAACCGGTCTACTTCTCTGACGATGCGTTCGACGTCTTCGACGGTACGCAGTGTCAACGCGCGCTCGATACCCGGTAGCGGGGGTATCACGGCCGAGGCGCCGGGACTCAGAATCAGCTTGTCGTAGGAGAGCTCGTAGTGCGAACCGCTTGTCCAGTCCTTCACGTTCACACATCTCTCATCGCGATTGATTGTCAGCGCCTCGCTTCGCACACGAACATCGAGTCGAAACCGGTCGTGCAACGTTGCTGGCGTTTCCAAGAGGAGCGCGTCTTCCTCTTCGATCACCCCGCCGACGAAATACGGCAGTCCGCAGTTGGCGTACGACACGTGGGCGCTTCTCTCGAGAACGATGATCTCGGCGGACTCGTCTAAGCGACGCAGTCGAGTGGCGGCAGACATCCCTCCCGCCACGCCTCCCACGATGACTATCTTCATCGTTCTCCCTACGCCAGGCTCAAGAAGAGCTTCTGCAGCTTCTCAGTTAGAACGTCGCGGTCGATGGTGGCTTCTTCGATGCATTCCTTGAGACTGGCTGAGATCAGTTTGAAGGCAGCCGTATTGATGGCTTTGCCGACCGCCGCCATTTGGGTGACGATGTCCTCGCAGGATCGACCCTCTTCGAGCATTCGAATCACCGCGCCCATTTGCCCGTGTGCTCGCTTCATCCGCTTGGCGATCGCCGCCACCTGATCTTGATCCATCAACGTGTGCGTCGTTCGTGTGATTGGCATTCCGACTCCCATTCCCTCGGTCACGATCATCTTAGTATACCCCCAGGGGTATAAGAAAGAGCGACCGCAGATCGAGCGACACCCGAATCAGGTGAAAATTATCTCCCCGCCACTCTTTGCGAGTGACCAATAATGACCCCTTGGAAATAAGGGGCTTTCTTGCGGATTTCCTGCGCACCCCACAGCGGTTGTAGCTCAAACTCCTGTAATGGAGTGGTTGCGTTGGCTCGATGCTGGCAGAAATCATCAAAGGGTGCGATTAGCACTGAAAGACACGCGGCTCCATACTTGTCGGCACTGGAACGGGCAGGTGGTTCCAAATGTGAGAACTACCAAAAATTATGATAGAACGCACACTATGGATGTTCACCTTCGTCACCACTTAATACTGCAGTCGCTCCAAGAGCACGGGGAGGTGCAGGTCAGTTCACTGGCGTCTGAGTTGGACTGTTCCGAAATGACGATTCGACGAGACCTCGAGTCCCTTGAAGGGCTCGGAGGTTTGCGGCGAGTCCACGGTGGTGCCGTCAGTCTGTATCTCGGCGCGGAGGAGGCCCCTTTTGATATTCGCGCTCTAGAGAACATTGAAGCCAAGACCGCGATCGCCGTGGCCGCGGTTGATCTCCTCGTCGAGGGTGAGACGGTCATTTTGGATGGAGGCTCGACGACCATGGAAGTCGCTCGGTCCATGCGCCAGCGCCGCCTCACCGTCATGCCGCTCGCCCTTCGGCCCGTCTTGGAACTCGACGGCTGCCTGGGCATCAAGCTGCTTCTTCCCGGGGGAGAGGTTCGCACCAAAGAGCTATCGCTGGTGGGTGGCCTGAGCGGGCACGCATTTTCACAGTTGCGATTCGACACGTTCGTTATGGGCATCTGTGGTATTGACGTCGTGGAAGGCGTCACCACGCAGATGCTGGCGGAGGCCGATGTGAAGCGGGCCGCCGCTAAGGCAGCGCGTCGAGTAATCGCGGTGGCTGACGCATCGAAGCTTGGCCGCGTCGCCTTCGGTCACGTCTGCGACATCGCGGACATCGACATCTTGGTCACCGATGCGTCGGCCGATGATCTGATCATCAATGAACTGATCGCGGCGGGTGTCGACGTTCGTCGAGCATGACTCGCGAAAGAAGTAAACCGACGAAGATATCCGACGCGGGACGTTGGATGCGCAACGCTGTCGTCGCGGCTTTTTTCGTTCAAGGTTTTCTCTTTGCGTCCTGGACAGCGCACATCCCCCACGTCAAAGACCACCTGCACCTGGGTGACGGTTCGCTGGGGATCGCCTTGCTCGGAGCGCCGATGGGCTCGATGCTCGCGATGCTGGCGGTCTCACGACTTCTCCCCAAATTTGGGAGTCGCCGAGTGGTGCGCGTGGCACTGGTGGGGTACTGTCTCGCCGGTCCCCTCGTGGGTCTCAGCACCTCGCTCGTCACGTTCTTCATCGCTTTCTTGCTGTGGGGCATCTTTCAAGGCGCTCTCGACGTTTCGATGAACGCTCAAGCCATTGCGGTCGAAGGGCGGGCGGGCCGCCGTCTCATGCCCGGGTTTCACGGGTCGTGGAGCATGGGATCGTTGGCCGGCGCCGGAGTGGGGGTGCTGGGGGTCGGTCTTGGCTGGTCGCTGAGCGAGCAGCTCCTGATTTTCGCGGTGCCCTGTCTCTTCGTGGTGGGGTGGCTGTCGACTCAGATGATCCCCGACGATCAAGTTCGGGTCGAGAGTTCCTCAGGGCTGACAGAGAAAGCTCGCTGGAGTCTCTTGCAGAAAGCGATTGTCGTTTTGGCCGCCATCGCCTTCGCGGACATGTTCTGTGAGGGCGCGGTGGCGGACTGGACGGCGGTGTACCTGCACGGAACTCTCCACACGTCGGCCGTCGTAGCCGGACTCGGGTACGCCGGGTATCTCCTCATCATGATGACCGTGCGACTTCTCGGTAACACGGTGATGAATCGCTTTCCCGTCTACTTGGCGCTGCCGCTGCTGGCGATCGTCGGCACGGTCGGTCTCGGAGTCGGACTGATCATCAATCGCCCGGCGAGTGTTCTGGCGGGCTTCATGTGTCTCGGAGCAGGTTTGGCATTGGTCGTGCCCATGGTCTTCAGCGCCTGTGGGCACATTCCCAATGTTCACCCGGGTACTGCCGTCGCCACGGTGTCGGCGTGTGGGTGGACGGGGTTTGTCCTTGGTCCTCCTCTTATTGGAGCGATTGCGTCGCTGACCTCGCTGCGGACTGCTCTGTTCTTGCTGCCTCTCCTCACCGCAGTGGTCGTGGTGGCGACCGGGTTCGCGCGAGTTCTTCGCAGTGAGCGCAAGGCAACGACTGCATAGTTCGTTACTCGCGGCCACACCAAAACCCTTGCAAATTAAAGGCTTTCGGTCGTATTTCCTTCGCGCCCCAAAACAGTTTGAGTTGGAACCAAGTTCTTAATTGGGTCTTGGGATTGGATCAACACAGAGGCTGGCTTGAGAGGCCCAATTGAGGTGGCTCCTGTCAAGAACCTTTTCCCGGACGGAAGACTTAGTAGGTTGCTCCTAAAGTCGAGAGGTGAGGTGGGAAATGATTTCAACGTCATCAATGGGAGCGATTGTGGGCACCTACGTCTCAGTGCTCGTGCTGTTGGGCGTGCTGGCGAGTGTTGGCAGCATCGTTACGTACATCATCATCGTGGTGGCAAATCGGGCCGAGCCCGATCCAACGGGTAATCGCACCAGCGCCATCTACCACGTGGGAACCGCGTTCATTGCTCTGTGGCTGGAGATCGCCGGGGTCATCACGATCTTCGTTACGTTGTTCGCCCTCATCGGAGCAGGAAACAAAACCTACTTTTCGACCGAAGTTCACCCACTCGGGGATTCGACAATCAGGGGAATCACGATCGGACTTCTCCTATCGATTGTGGGTGGCTACACGGCGCTCACGCATCGTGCGAAGGCCATCGACCTTGCCAGCAGTGATGTGCTAGAGACGAGTCCATCTAAGCGCGTTGTTCGCAGCTACGCAGCGGTTGTCAGCTTCATCTGCGTGATCGTCGTCGTCATAACTTTGCTCGCGTTGGTGTGGTCCGTGTTAGGCCTCATTGCTCCAGGCGTCTATCGGACCGGAGCTCGTACCGACGATCTCCGTATGCTGTTGGACGAGTCGACTGTGTTGGCGGTTTTCGGGTGGGTCTTCTCGACTCACCGGCACCTGGTGGGAGTCCACTAGGCCCTAGACAGACGTCAGCGTGTGAGCACGAACCAGAAATTTGCACCCTTGTGTCTAAGACTTCGAACTCCGGGCTTGACTTCCTACGCAAGGTTCACAGGATAAGTCAATCGCAGCGAACCGGAGACCTGATTACTTAGAGCTTTTTTGGTCGAGTGACGAGAGACTCGATTAGCGACCTGCCAGAGCCCCGAAAACCAAAGAGACGAGAAAGTGGGTTAATTGGAATCCAGACTGACTGGCGAATAGGTCGCTCGCATTAGAGAACTTTTGATAGTGATGAACGAACGTAGGACCGTCATCGGTGCGACAGCCCCTTCAAGTCAGGGGCGAGGATCTCACCGACAGCGCTTGATACATGAACCGCCCAGTCGTAGCTGACGTGATCGCCATCAATATAAACCAAGATTCCATTGACAATCATCGGACACTTCGCATCGCAAAGAAGCTGGCTCAGTTTTAGCAATCGGCTCTTGCCAGGAAGTTGGTTGTTATTGATTACGGAGTTCATGAAGTAATTCAAGAGAAGATTCTGAGACACTCCGTTGCAGGTGCCTACTTGTTGCGGGTGCGTCGAGAGACATGTGGGTGAGGTGAGCGTCGAGTGGGTGGTGTAGTCGTAGGCATAGAACGAAGTCGAAGGGTCAACAATCAAGACTCGCGCATCAGACGCGGCGATTGAAGAGACAAACGAGGCCACATCCCTTTTCACGCGGGGAACCGAGGTGTTCGGGATTACGGGCACTGATCCTGCGGCGACGACCACGCTCGGACGCGTTTTGTTGATGTACATTCGGACCTCGGATTGAAAAACGCGACACGCCGGGAAAGCTGATCCGTTCACGTACTCTTGTTGGGAGTCCGCCCAGGGCTGGCACGCAGATTTAGTGAGAACGATCACCTTCCAGCCGCTCGCTTGGCCCCACCTGCCAAAGGCGGGTTCCCACATCCAGGCCAGCGAATCGCCGGTCAGGACCAGCGTTCGCTTCGCCGACCGATCTCCGTATACGCAGGTGGGAAGCGCGGACGAAGCTTGCACCGCGTCCCAACAGGCACTTTCACCACCACCCGTCGCGACCGCACCAAAGTCATTTACCCATAGGGTTGCCCACTCCGTAATGGGTGGACTGGTCTCCGTCGGCAATGATTTCAGCCGGACAGCCGCGCTGAGCTCCGCTCGGATTTGTTTCAGCGAGTTCGGAGTTCCGGCGTTCGCCGTATTCTGGATGGCGACGACGTATCCAAAGGCGAGCGCAAGGCTGAGGAGCGAACGACCAAGAGGTCGACAGTTATGGGTCTTATTCATCACGGGCGATGACCTTTCACGAGCGCTGGCCTGAAACGTGCCCAGATGGTCGAGGAATAGGTTTCTTCCACATTGACGGTTTGTCCTTCCCGTCACGGGGATTATATCGACTGACTGGGGCTGCGGAAATTAGGATTAAATCACCAAAAGAGGATGCTCAAGTGAACGGCGGTATTTGAAAAGCCTGGCGCGCGACTACGTGATGGGACGTATTAGCCATGACGGACTAGAAACGGGAGCGAGAGATGTGTGACGTCTAGGAACTGCGTCTGTGCGAGTTGCACTGGAACACTTGCCGCTAGACCAGCCATCCGAGTAGACCTGTAGGCGGCCCAGTCACTCTGGCGGGCGCGAAGAGAGGAAGTCAGATGGGTGCTCAAGACAACGCAGACCTAATCCGCAGCGGATACGAGGCCTTTTCCAAGGGAGACTTGGAGACGGTTGCCAAGCTGTTTGGACCTGAGATCCGTTGGAACATCAGCGGCCGTAGCCAGATTTCCGGGACCTACACCGGACAGGAAGAAGTGTTCGGATTTTTTGGCAAACTCGTGGAGTTGACCGACGGTACCTTCACAGTCGAACTCCACGATTTGCTGGCGTCGGACGACCATGTGGTCGCGCTTGCCAAAGAGTCCGCGACCCGAAACGGCAAGAAATTGGAGACCGACGAGACCCATGTTTGGCACCTCGACAATGGCAAGGCGACTGAATTTTGGGGGGTAGCAAAGGATCAGTATCAGGTCGACGAGTTCTGGGTGTGACTTGAGCCGCCAGGCGCTCGCATGCTCCGAGGTCTACTGATCGAGCGATTCAAACTTGGCAGGCTGGATTGCAAGGCGCTCGACTCAGGTGGGGGATACGCATAGTGACAGGCGCAGTTGCGCGAGGACTGAGTGGGAAGTTTGCGGAGCGACGCCGAGTTCGGCGTCGACAGCAAGGGCGCCATCGGGCACCTCGCGGGCACTTCCGGGCGAGCTAAGCGGGTAGTTCGCGGTCGCTAGTGGAGAGTCGACAGCCCCTGTCATAACTAGGTTGCGGAATATTCTCCGCAGCACCCCTTTTGGGTTTGACTTCGAACTCTGTGCTTGAGGTCCTGGTGTCGGTCCAGCGCGTTCAATGGTGGGTGCTGCCTAGAGAACGCCGGAAACCTCGCGCACATCCCCGCAAGAGATGCCGACGGCGGCGTGGTGGCTGCGGACGGCATCGGCGTCGGGCGCCTCGAGCAGGCAGTACACGTGACCGGTGGCGTTGTGGAACAACTCGATCTGACGGACGCCGAACTGATCAACTTTGCCGTCTTTTGTTTCTTTCGTGATTTGCTGAACTGCCTCTTCGGACAATTTGAGGTCATCGTGAAAGTCCATGAACTGTGGCACTGGCAATCCCCTTGCGTAGTGAGCACGCTGGGGGGAGCGAAGCCCTGACAAATCCCTTGTCTCGGGCAACCTACACCCAAAGCGCGTGGCTCGCACCCCCAACGGGATTCGAACCCGTGCCGCCGCCTTGAAAGGGTGGACAATGTCGAAATGTGCGACGCGTGAAAGCGCTGACCAAAAGCTATTTCTGACCAGGTGCGCGGTTACGAATTCAGATTTGGGCGTCCTACGGGCATTAGCGCCTTCCCCATCTTGTCGCCACTCCGGGGAATGAGCACCGCGCTCTGGAAGCTTTGTCGGACGCGAGTCGGATTAACTCCTCGTCACGAAGACGAGACCCGCCGAAGACCAAAAGACGGCACAACGTCCTTGCCGAGCCGGTCGGCGACGGCACCCGCGAGCTACACCCGTCGTTTGCTCGGTCGACCCAGACGTCGGATAGTGCCGGAGCCCGGTCGAGCGAAATAACGTGTCAGATCGCGAGCACGCCGCCACCTAGTCTCATTTACCGTGGTTGAGGAGTGGTGCGAGCGATTGAACCTGGAGCGTATCGCTCGCATTGCCCAGGAACGGGAGACGCCAGTTCTGCTCGATCGTTTGCAATAGGGAGTAGTGGTTGGTCGGCGTCGACTCCGTTAACCCTCTGGCGCCATGCCGGGTGACCACAATCATTGGCACGTGACCACCGCCGTACAAGGTGCCGCCGACGAGATCGCCGCCGCCGCCCGACGTCGGGTCTGGTGCGGTGGCTGGTAGCACCGGCGAGTCGCAGCACCCGCTGTTGTCTTCGGGTCCATAGGGAGAGGCGTCCTCGTAGCCGCCCTCGTCCCACATGATGAAAATTGCCGAGTTACCCTTCCAGGTCGAGGACTTCATGATCGCGGAAACCCAAGTGTTCAAGAAGTTGTCACCATCTTGATAAAGGGTCGCCTGGTTGGGGTCCGTCGGCGAATTCGGGTATGGGCATGACGGGGCACCCCCGTGCATGTCGTCGCAGATGTTCGGGGTGATCCACGAGAACTGCGGCACGTTGCCGTCTGCTAGGTCCGTGCTCAGCTGGGTGAGCGGGACAACTTTGGCAGCGAGCTGCGGGTTGTTGAAAATGTCCGGATACTGCATGAAGGGGTTGTGCTTGCGAACGTACAGAGCCGAGCCGGTGTCGTGTCCCGTGCAGTTCGGGTCAAGGCTCGGGTTGGAGCAATCGCCGTAGTTGCCCGTGTAACTGGCCGACGGCATCGACTCCATGTATCCCTTCCAGCTGACACGCGCTTGGCTGAGCTGATCGAAAAGGCTCAGGTGGTTGAAATACCCAAGGTCAGCTTGGGCTTCGTCGTCGGAGTTTGAACCCCAGGTGCTCCCGCTCGTCACGGCGACATAGTTCGGCAGGCTTGTGTGCGTCACGCCGTAGTAGTTGGTGGCGAGGCCGTAGTTGTTCGCCAGACTTCGGATAAAGGTCGTGTTCGGATTCGACGCGCTGAGTAAGTCTGAATACGACGTGTTTTCCATCATGATTACGAAGACGTGGTCCAAGTGTGGGAACGGAGCCGCGTTGGAATCGAAGGCAGGCCTCGCCGCGGAACTGGAGGCCACGGCGGGCACGCCGAGCCCAATTCCAAGCCCGACTAGCGCGGACGCGCTGGCAATTAGCGCGGCCCTTCTTAGGTGAAAATTGCGCATGAATTATCCTCTCGTCTGGTAAAGAGACGGTGTGGCTCAATTCGTCATCCGCCGCTAAGTGTTATTTAGCACGTGACGGGAATCCAAGCAACCGAAAGCGAGCGTCTCAGTCGGTCCTGCATTAGCAAGAAAGTGCCGAAGAGAACCCACTCCCGACGAAATGTGACGCTCTCCGTTCAAATGCTGGCACGCGTTTTGGTACACGCATCGCATTTCTTTCGGTCGATTTGACAGATGGAGCCTTTTCTACCGGCGGATTCCCGACGCAGCATTCTTGCCGATGATGAGTTCGCCTTCCCATTGGCCCGGGATCGCCCGGTCCTTGCTGGAGCGGATGCTTCCTCACTTCCCCGGTAAAGGGCTGGTCGACCCGCGACCCTCTATCAGCTTCCCAAGTTGAGAACGTGAGTTTGGTCAAAGATCCTCGTGTCCAAAAAGTGGACACCTCCCGTGATCGGTGATGAGTTATGTGTGGCTCAAACCATTGCCATGTAAGTGCTTCGTGACTACTTGCATTGATTTTGAGGTGTCCTTCACCACGTCAATCTGGGAGCCGGGAACATCAGAATTCGTGCGACCTCGAACTTAGGAGTCGTTGCTGATTCCTGAGCTTCCAGGTCTTGGCGAACTTGCCCCGTGTTAGTCGAGGAGCTGTGTTGCCAAGCAGAATGGGTGACCCGCCGGGTCGAGAAGGATTCGCCAATGCTCCGGATTAGTTTGCTCTGTCGCGACCCGAGCACCCAAACGCACCGCATCAGTTTGCGCTGCGTCAAGGTCGTCGACTTTCAAGTGCAGATGCATCTGTTTCGGCACGGTCGGGTCCGGCCAAGTGGGCGGCTTATAGTCCTGAACCTTGACAGCGACCAGCCAGTCTTCGTCCACCTTGACAGCGTGGAACTCGTCGTTGCGATGTGCGACTTCGCCGCCGAGGAGCGCCGCCCAGAAGTCAGCGAGGACGGAAGGGTCAGAGCAGTCCAGCGCCGTTAAACCCAGTCGCGCCGTCGCCATTCCTGGGAGCCTATGCGACACCCATGAGACTGACATTGGCCGAGTCACAGTCTGACGCTGGTTCAGACGGCGACGTGATTTGGCGCGGCATGTTGAACACCTCCTGAAAACGGTGGTCGAGATAAATTTGCTTAAACCGTTTCCCTGCAAGTGTTTCGCAGAATCTTTCATCGAATTTGAGGTGGTTTTGGGCATTGACTGGGCATTAGCGGCCCTATTTCTGCGGAAAAACGGCAACATCGACCTACACGCCCGGTGAACTGAAATCGATCGTCACCAGGAATTACGAAGCACCCCCAACGGGATTCGAACCCGTGCCGCCACCTTGAAAGGGTGGGTGAATTCAGATCTGCACGAGGGTGAAACCACTGATCAACAGCAATATCCTGCGACGTAAATTTCTGCTCAGGGAGCCTTCGGGCATACTGCGGGCATAAGCGGTCACTGCCTCCTTCAACAGGTAAGTGTGATTCAATGCTGACGAGGACTTCGTTCTACGTACATTAGATCGGGGTCTCGTTAATTCGTATGCCCAACGAGGGCACCTTCCACTTTCAGAATTGCTATCGACAGTTTCCCAGTTCGGCAGCAACGTGAGACGGCGGTTGGAAAGTCGCCGGAGTCTCACCAAGGAAGTTGTTGCAGCGCTTCACGACCTTTGCGCGGAGTTATCAACCATGCATCTCACTCTGCTGCCGGGCTCCTCCTTGAATAAGTACGCCAGCGTGGTTCGAGAACATAGCCGAGTGCAACGTTTGCGCCGAGACTGGCACTATTGGTCTCGGCGCCACCCGTCGAGAACCACCTGACGCCGGCACAGTACAGCGCGACGATTGAAGCTGCCTTGACGGCTGCGCCGATTCCGTTTCCACGAAAGGCGGGCAGAACTGAAGTGAACTCCGTATTCCACCTTTCGTCGTGTGGCGCCACGAGGGTCGCCGCTACCAGCTCACCAAACACCAAGGCGCCCCAAGCGCGTGCCCCGCCATCTAACTGCGCAGTCAAGCTCTCAACACTTGGTGCTCCGTGGCGAGCGGCCGGTGACGAAGGGTAATCGATTGCGTTCGCGGATTCAAGTACGACAACAGCCACGAGATCGTCTCCGAGGAGCTCACGAATTATGAGGCCTTCGATGGACATCGACTCGACTCTGTCCTGAATCGGCGACAGGTCACTGTCATCGTCGAACCGGAGGTTCGCTCCCCAGGAGTACCCGGTGATCGCGTAACCACGACCTTCGAGGTCAGCGCAACGCGGGTCGTCCTCCCTAACGAAGACAACATCGTCAACGCGACTCTCGTCTCGGGGCTGCGTCACCTTCCTGAGTGTACCGAGGCAACTTCTGTTGGCCAGATAGCTGCATGAACCCTCCAAGTTGCTTCGTGGACGATCGACACGCGCGAGAGAGCCGTCGGACTCCTCCATTATGGCACCCTCAATTGAGGTCACACCTCTATGCAGCCTCGAGCGACTTACCAACCATTCATCTCACTTTGCTACCGAACTCAACAGTTTCCGATAGTCGTTGTACCGTTGAGCACAAAGCGGGAGATTGGTGATGCGCGCTCGCCGAATCACTTGTAGGGTCGCCGTCCTGACGGTCGCCGCAATATCGGCACTCAACCTCTTCGCGGTTGCTGCACTTTACGGGCCGAGGTTGACGTCGACGAATCGCTGTTTTGAACTTGAATTGACGAAGTCATGCAAAAGTCACACTGAGACGTGGCTCCATTGGCCACCTGTGTCATAGGTGGCGTATAAGGACGAGGCAGTCTGGCTCGATTGTTGCCGCACAATTGCGAAGCCGTTTGAACGACTCGTGAACACGACTTGGGAGACCGAGCGTTGTAGAACGACTCGCCAACTTCGTCCCCAGTCCGTACTTCGAATCACCTGAACGCCTGAATTCGTCGCCTGCTGAAGCAGGATTGTCCCTGGTACGGGCGTAGCTGGCAGTCCCGGCACAGCCGCGATACCTCGGTGATATGAACTTGAAAGTTCTCGAAACGGTTTGAACGTTGTGCCAGCGTCGTAGGAGATGAAGAGCCACGACGCACCGTTGTTCCAATTAGGCGGGACCGAAGAAGTCGGTGGAATTACGATTTCAGCACTTTGGCACTCGGCGAGAAGAACCTTGTCGGTCACGGTAGTAATCGGACAAAAACTCTCACCGAAGTCCTGGATAGATGAACTGTTCCATGCATTCCAAGAGCCGTCGTTCGACAAACGTGCGCTCGCGATGAAACTGCGATCGTTCCCCGCCAACAACCATCCGTTGGTTCCCACGAAGTTGAAGTCAGCCTGCACCTGCGTACCACCGGCGGGCATCTCCATTTGAGCGTTTGACTTACTCGTCCATTGATCCAGGTTTGATCGAGTAGCCAGAATTTGGGCTTTACCACTCTCGAACGACGCGCCGAAGAGGTATGTCCAAGCCTCGTGCGTCGCCATCTGGAGCACGCCGCCAGTTACTCGGAGCGGACCTAGGCGAACTTGTCGCCACGTCTCGCCGCGGTTATGGGTTGACCACAGACGATTGACCCAGTTCGGATTGGAAGTGTTCGAAGTGGCCGGCGCAGGGACGGTGCCGTAGATCCATCCGTCTGTCGCGTCAGCGAAGTGAACGTTGAGGGTTACGTATGAGGTGTTGTAGTTGTTCCACGAGATGAGCTTTAGATCTTTGTTCAATTGGATCGGAGTAGGAACAACATTCCAAGTCGAAGCTGCGTCATTAGTGCTTCGCAGTGCAGCGCAAGTTCTCGCAGCGCAGTCATAGAACGAGAGCACGTAGCCAAGATGGGACGACGGGAAGGACAGAGAAATGGGGTCCAGTTGATGAGAAGTCGCTTCTGCCAATGTTGGACTGAGGTTAAGTGAAACGACGAGGACAATGCCGACTGACAGACGCCGTAATCTCGGTTTCTGAATCATTCAAATTCCCTTGACTTGCTTGGTTTACCACGAAGCGGAATCAGATCACCAGCGAGCGCTTAAACGTTGCACTCACTACTGGTCTGACTAAATCACGGTTGAAAATTTGTGGTGTCGGAGGCCCGACGTGACTCTCAGCCATCTGATCAGACCCCCATGCCTTGGTTTGAGGAGCGTTAGATTCGCCTTATGCGTCTCCGTTTGATCACATTCTTCTTGGTAGTGATCGCGGTGATAGTGCTGCTGTATGCGTTCGGAGGCGTCAAAAAGAATCCCACGAATCAGGCCTCGTCGAATCTAAATGGAAGTCCGTCGGCCAGATTTACGCCGATTTCGACTTCGTTCCCAACGGCTACCCGGGGCTGGGTCCTCGGTACGGTGCGCTGCTCCGTCCGACCAGCCTGCGTGCAACTTCGTTTCACGCGCGACGGCGGCGCTGCTTGGACGCCGGAAACGCTACCCAGAGCGCTTCTGACGCCGGTCGACCAGAAGTACCACAACTCAATTGCCGCCCTCAACTCGTCGGGCCTCAATGTTCGTTTCGCGAACGCACGCGACGGATGGATCTATGGCACAGTTGCAAACTTTGACTACTTCGGAGGAATTACGACCTCGCAATGGCTGGTACTTCTTTGGTCGACGCACGATGGCGGGGTGACATGGACGAAATTGAACCCTCCGGGTCTCGCGTCACAGGGTCCAATCTATGACCTCGAGGTTTCCAATCATGAGGCCTATCTGCTGGGAGAAGGACCGAAGTTCACCGCAGTACTAGTGGAGTCACCCGTTCACAGTGATCACTGGAGCGTCGTCACGACACCGCCTTTGCAACCCCCCGCCGGCGGCAGTGAGACCAGTGGCAACATCGCAGTGAGCGGGCACGCGGGTTGGCTCGTTGAGGGAAACGATCGTGGTATCACGGGAAGTTTGCGTCTCAATCGAGAGAGTCAATGGACTGCGTGGTCGCCACCTTGCGCGTCCGTGGGTGACAGCTACGTCGTACCTGTGGTGAGTGACGCCCGTCATCTCGTCGCAGTCTGTGAAATAGGAGGCGTGTTCTCCCAACCGTCGCCGACCGCCCCACCAGGCGCAACGCCGGGCTCGTGGTGGCTCTACGTGTCGAACAACGCAGGCTCGAACTTTTACGCTGTGCGCAAATTGCACGGCGCAGGCGGTTACTTCTCTGCGCTTGCGTCGCCAACCCCCGATGTCTTCTTCTTTCAGTACGATCTTGGCTCTGGCCTGGAACTGGTGATCAGTCGGGATGCGGGGAGGCATGCGCACGTTGTCTTTCACGGTCCCGTGACCTACTTGCACTTCATAAATACGACTGACGGAATCGGCATCGCCGAGTCACCGTCCAATACTTCTGAGATGATCGTGACACACGATGGGGGAAGGTCCTGGTTCGTCCAACGATTCACCTCTTGATTGTCGTGGTGACATTCGAGTCGCAGGGCCGACGTGACAGGTCTGCAACCCTTCATTGGCGGTTGACCAAAAGCCTTATGAAATAAGGCACAAATTTGCGGAGGTACGGGGACTCGAACCCCGGGCCCCTTGCATGCCATCGGCTCGAAGCCAGTTCGACGGCGTTCGCCATGGTTCATTCTGGTTGCAATTACTGGGCAGTTCATCCGGCTCCGTTCGCGTAAATCTGCCTGAATTCAACTCAACTGCTGAAGTTACTGCTGAAGTAAGGTCTTCAGCAGTTGCTTCAGCGTTAGACGTCCGAGTTCTTTGAAGCCGGCACGAATTTCCCAGGTTTGTTGACTTCAAGTTTCTCGCCCCACCTGCTGAACGGAGTTCAGAGGTTCGTTTAGCGATACTCTCAGGCTTTGAAACTTTCAAGAAGGTGAAATGTCTGATCTGAATGGCGGGGATCAATCGGCCCCAAGAAATCCTGCCGACCTAACCCTAACGACGGTGGGGCAAGTTATTGGACTGTTTGTCGTTCTTGTTCCTCTATGTGGTTACTTAGGCTTTCTGATCTTCTTCTCAATCAATTCCCGACTGTGGTCGTATGACGTATTCAATATCGCAATCGATCGATCGATCCCGTCCCTTGCAACTATCGGTGGGATGATTCTCTTCTTTTCACTTTTCGCAATTTTCCTCGAACACTTTGGAGCGCCACGTCGGGACAGTTCCCCGGATATGCGCAAAAGACGCCTTCGAGTGGTTCTTATTGGCGGAGCCGTCGTTCTACTTATTCTTCTTCTATTCGTTAATGCCTACTTTGCAATCTCATTTTTGGTCTATATTCCGATTTTCGGATGGTCGTACAGCAAGTGGCGTGTAGGAAACACGATCTCGTTCAGAAGTTTGTGGCGTCCACTGTCAATTCTCGTATTCATGTCTTCGTTGCTGGTGGCAGTTTTTTTGATCACTATGGATACTGGTTATGTGCGATTCACGCAGTCCGCGGGAATTCGTGGCGGCTATTACACGATCGTCGGAAGCAGCGGAGATCAGGAGTTGCTGCTTCCCTGTGCGATGAACAAACCGCTTATTTCAGTTAGCGATCAAACGCTGGTTTCCATCGTGTATGAGAAAACGAAGGAGAGCTTCGGGAGTCAGGGATTAATCAATATTTTGGAAAGTGGAACGTGGCCATCGCTGGAGTCCGGTTCGAACTCTTGTCCGAACAATTGATTCAATCTCAACCACGTGGGCGGGCGGTTCTTGCGCGTTTTTGTGTCCGAGATCCTTAAGAACGGAGGTCGCTTGTCGAAGGCTTGGTCGATTCCTTGTTCATTTACCTCTATCACTAACCGTGCAGGTGGGCGGAGCACCTCCGTTTATCGTGGCGCTTGACGAGGTTGGACTAACGCAAGATTGCAAACCTGTCGTGTCGGAGGTCCGACGTGACAGTTCTGCAACCTTTCATTGGCGCTTAGACGGAATCCCGAGTTGATAAATGCGATGAAGGATCCCAAACACTCGTAATCGACTCGCTCACACCAAGATTGGACTTGCGCTGCAGCGCCTGGGTGGCCAGTAATCCGCTGGGCCCCTGTATGGCGGCAATTCGTCGGTAGATCTCGGACACCGCTTCGGCAGCCTTGGTTTCCTCAGGCGACTTCTTGGAGGTTTCTAATCCCAATCCATTGACTCGAAGATGTGACCCGTCGCTTCGCCAGAAGATGGGCGCCCAACTCCCGTTTGTAGACCCAAGCACTTTCTGATATCGGCCAAGACCGACGCCCGCTACCTCAACGAACGAAAGGTGCCTCCATTTCGGGTCAGGAAGCCTTAACTCTGAATCAGTCACCGTGATGACCCTCCACATTTTGGTGGGATTGCGAAGCAGGAACGGCATAAGAATCAAATAGGGCAACACCATGACCGTTAAAAACAGTCCGTTGATCCACGCAAACCCGCCGCCGCTGTTTGGTCCGACGCTCAATAGCTTGTACGCGAAAAATGCAACGTAGATGAACATTCCGATCGCATAAACAATTAGGGCGACTCCAATCCAGGGCCGCCCGTATCGAAACGTGGAACGTATCGCACTCATCTCAAAGAGAATAGGTCTTGCCAATTCGAGTTGGCGTTTCGCGAGGTTAGTGACTGATACGTGAGTGATCGCTCGCGTCGAAGGGCCGACGTCAAGGATCTCCGACTGGCGAATCAGCTCATGGTGCCGATTTGAACTACCTTCTGGGCATGAAGACGTGGTCGAAGAGAAGGAGGATATTTCTGGTTGATTTGATCGTCGTGGAAGTTGCCTCGGTGTCAGCAATCTTATTTCTTGTAGGTTCACACAGCGTTGGCCGTGCTCTAACTATCTGCATCGTGATGCTCTTCGTGTTAGGGATTCACTTGGTCTTGAGACTTACCTACTTCAAGAACATTCGGTCTGAGATTCTTGAAGAGCGGAATAATCGTCTGCCAAAGTTGTGAATTGAATTCGTTGGATCTGCAGTCATTTGGTGGCCCGACGCAACAGGTTTGCAACCTTGCACTGGCGTCTTGCCTCTCTGCCCCGTTGACGATAATTGGTTAGACGGCATAATGGCTTGGTGGGGGACGAGTCGGCACGAATCATTGAGGCACTAAAGGATGCTGGCGTCGCTGGGGCCGATCAGTTTGGCACCTTCGTCAACGACACTCACTTCCTTGCTCCTTCGAAATTCGATGAGCGGGCCGCGATGCCCACGCTTCTTAAGCTCCTACCAACAATTCATGATTCACGCGATTTGTGGGCTGCCGTCGGGCATCTCGGACGGCCTTGGGCTCGACCCGTGGCTTTCGAGCCACTCCTCCAAATCTTCCTAATTCGAGCCGAGCAAGACCATCAATTGGGCTGGTCGATTGGAGATGCCCTGGTGACGACCGCGACCGCTTCAAACGTCGAAACCCTCCTAGAGATTTCTACGGATCGCAAATATGGCAGCGCGCGTCAGATGATTGTGTATTCGCTGTGGAGATTCAAGAAGGACGAGCAAATCAAGAACGCTCTCATCGGTCTCCTCAATGACTCTGACGTGAGTTTGCACGCAATGAGTGCACTGCGGCGAACAGTCGGAAACGAAGAGGCTATTGAATATTTGAATGTCGTTAGGGACGCATCGGATAATCAAACAATTCGCAAGCAAGCGCAGAAGGCTATTACGAAGAGCGAAACCGCGATCGCAAAGTCCACTCGAGCTCACCCGCACCATGGCTTGGGCACGCGGAACGATTGAGCCTAGAATCTCTCGCCAATTCCTTGGCGACGAAGAGCAGTTGAGCCAGTGTCGGAGGGCCGACGTGCATCACGGATCAATTCGAACGGAAATTTGATTCCAATGGAGGAGTCGCCAATTTGGAACCGTATCGAACTACCCCGTCTTTGCCACATGTCGTATAACTCCTGAAGCTCCTTATCTTCCCATGGCTCCATCATGCGCGAACATTAGCCCGAGCCAGCTGGAATTGTCCGAAAGCGCATTGCGACTGAGCGCAGTTAGGAATTCAAAAAGCATTCAGAACTACGATGCTTTCTCGGGGGCAGGAGCGACGTCTTGACAGCTTTGAAGCGACACTGGAAGTGCATATGAACACCGGACTGGAAGTACTAAGCGCGGCGCTCGGCGCGGCGGCGCTTTCCACTATCGGGGCATTTGGCCTCGATTGGAGACGATCTAGTCGCGCACGCAAGTCAGCGGAGCACAAGGAACTCAGAGACGCTTGCATTGTAATTCTCGCGGGTGCAAACAAGATCGCGCTCAAATCGGCCATGATGCGAGCAAACATGTTCGCTCGGTCCGGGATTACAGAATCGCTGGACATCTTGACTCATCAGCGGAAGCCACCGGATCTCCTTGAAATCAGTGACTACATGTTCTCGGATTTAGGACTCGTGTTTGACGCCCAAGCGACGATCTGGCTGATTGGTGACGAGGAATTGATAAGAGGAGGTGGTGACGTCGTCCTCGCGATATCGGATGTAGCGGAGAAATCGACTGCTATTCCAAAGGACCGAAAAGTCGACCCTAATTCAACTACGGCTGAAAGGACCATCGTCGCACTCAGAAACTTGAAGTCACTGGCACCCGATCAGGATGCAGAAAGGGCAAGACAGATTTCCGTAAAGAGAATGAGTCATCGTTGCGCCTTATTCGGTCAAATGTTGCGCAAGAGAATTGGGACAAATGATGTTGATGCGATTCTTCGCTCATTTCCAGGCTTGGCCGAACTCGAAGAGTCGGAAGGCTCCGAGGACGAAGAGCCTTCGTCAGTCGTCACTGATATTTAGCGACTTGCGGATGGCGTCTCTTCCCTTGTTTGACGTATATGTGAGTTCATCACGCTTCTCTTCCCTGGCCTTCGGTCTTGTTCGGTCCAGAAGCCCGAGGACGGCGGGCGCGAAGCGCCAAGCAGTCCGTTCGGGCCACCTGGGTGATCCCCAAAATCCGTTAATCCTTCGCAAATTCTGAAGTATTTGAGTCTCATCTCAAAGTTTTTGTTCGAAAACTCGAAATCGGGTGTGGCTGTCTTATAGAGGGCGAAATTATCGCTCCGCAGTTCTTGTTGCTGACGACCGTTGTCATTGGCTAAGTAGACAAGGAAATCAAACTCGATGACTCGGCGTCACTTCGGATCGGTCAGAAAGCGTCCGTCAGGTCGCTGGCAGGCACTCTTCTGGCAGGACGAACGCGTTCAATCGGCGGGCACATTCGCAACCAAAGCTGACGCTCAGGCATTTCTTTCTGCGATGGAGACGGACCTTCGAAGGGGTAAGTGGGTTGACCCAAAAGGAGGTCAGATAACGCTGAGTGAATACGCCAACGACTGGTTACGTCAGCGAACCGATCTGGCTGAACGAACTGCGGAACTGTACCGGCACGTCCTCGATCGGCATCTACTTTCAGTCCTCGGCGCCTCAACGCTGGCTGGGCTTAGTCCCACCGCTATCCGTTCCTGGCACACGAACATCTCAAAGGACCATCTTGCGACGGCATCGAAGGCGTATCGGTTGCTGTCGTCAATCAGGAGAACCGCCGTTACCGACGGGTTCATCTCGACCTCTCCCTGCAAGGTTGAAGGCGCCGGCACAGAGCACGCGGCTGAGCGGCCGATCGCCACCATCGACGAGGTTGGTCTCCTTGCCAGTGCGATGCCTGAACATCTTCGAATCGTTGTTCTACTCGCCACTTGGTGCCAACTACGTCGAGGTGAGATTCTGGGACTTCGAAGCATGGACATTGACTGCAAGCAAGGTGTAATCCCCATACTCCAAAGCCGCACGTTTGGTATGGACGGCAAGCAGATCGTGAAGCTGCCTAAGTCCAACGCAGGTCGACGCGCAATTTCAGTTCCTCGACCGGTGATGAAAGCATTGATCCAGCATCTTCAGACATTCACAGCACCCGAACCCGAAGCACTTGTCGTCATCGGGAGGGATGGATCAACCCTCTCCAGAGACGCCCTTCAAGGATCGTGGGAACGAGCTCGACTTTCCATTGGTCGACCGGACCTACGACTTCACGACATGCGCCACACCGGTCTCACGCTGGCTGCAGCAACAGGTGCCACAACGGCTGAGTTGATGCACAGGGCGGGTCATGCTTCCGCGCCGGCTGCCCTGCGATATCAGCACGCTTCCAGAGATCGTGATCGCCATCTTTCCGAGGCCCTGGAGGAAATGATTCCTGAGTCGCCCTAGAGCATGATCCATTAGCCAGAGGAATGGAACTCGAGTTCTAAGCGTCTTGACGTGGAAGTTGCTTGTAAAACTTTCATTGTTGACCCTGCTGAATCAATATCGGCAGTAGGGACGTTCTGAACATTCCTCTCCCCTCGATCTGGATAGGCACTTCAATCGCCCACGAGCCGGGTGGAATTGCGTAGCCCAGGCTTCTCACAGATGAGGCCGTTCCGACAAGTAGTGGAATAGACCCCGTGCTGTCGGGCGCAATCCGATACTTGACCAACGGGGCAGCCTGGGCACCAACGAATCCGCCGACACCTTCACCGGTGTGAGGATCGACGACGCGTGCCGTCACCCCACCGTTCGTGTCGATGACTGCCTCCGCGCTCCCTCGGTTATGAATCCGGAGCACGCCACTTGTCGTTCCACCGGATTTGACGACGATCTCGCCTTCGAGACTCACCTTGAACTCTTCATGGGGCAGCAGCGGCAACGGAGGCGGTGCGACAGCTGGCGGACCCTTCTCCCGGTGATTAGCGTCAAGGACTGGCGGGTACGGAAACACACCAACGCGGAGTTCGACGGCATCCCCAAAACGCCTATGAAAGCTCGCCGCTAGTCCCTCCTGATCCGCAGCAAGTTGGACAGTCACTCGCCCGCGGCCTATTCCCCATTGCAAGAACGCTCCTGGACGGTTTTTCGCCGTCGTATTCAATTCTCGACGTATCTCTTCGAGTTGGGACTTTGGGAATGGCGTCCGTTGAACCTCGAGCTGCTTGGGATGCTGCACAAGTTCACGAAGGGCCGCCTCGTGCTCAGCAAGGCGGTCGCCCACCATCAAGACGACGAGGCGAATGTGGGGTTCGTTTTCGAAGAGTTCTTCGACAAATTCGTCGGCGTGAATCTCTCCATAACGGCGTACCGCCTCCACGTCTGAGCGGAACTTCGAGTGTTCGCGCTCAAGATCGGGATCGGGAGGCTGGGCCATGAGTCCATTGTGCACGCTCAAGAAGTTGCAATGGATGGGTTCTCAGGATCGGACATTGCTGCACCAAGGGCAGGATCATTCCGGGCATACTGCGGGCATACTGCGGGCATATAACGGGCATGTAGCAGGGGTAAATGGCGGTTACTCTTGGTCACCATTGGTCACTCGCGGTCACTCCAAAACCCTTGTAAATAAAGGGTTTTGGGGTGATTTTCCTGAGCACCCCCAACGGGATTCGAACCCGTGCCGCCACCTTGAAAGGGTGGGAAGTAAGCCGATCGCGAGTGTCAGTAGTTCCTGACCAAAGGGAGTTCTGCAGGATAAATTCTCCGTGAGATAGAGGATGGGCATCGTATGGGCATTAACACCTTTACCTGAAAATACAAGCAAGTCCCTTCAAGGTGCACGCGGTTGAAATGCGGGTCATACCGTCAATTAAACGTGCAGCAGTCCAGTTCAAGATTCTGGCCTCCCGTAGGGAAAGTAAATCCGGACAAAGACAACATGCTCATAAGCCAAGTCGATGTGTCTAACTTGCCAGCCTGCATCAAGCCAAGAATTGGCTTGAACATGGGTAGTTGATTCATCATTGGACCACCATGCGGAAAGCTCTCGAGCTGAAGTCGGCAGTCTTGCGTGAATAATCGCTTCAACTTGGTCAAAGGACATCTCAAGGTAGGTCGCGTTGGCCCTGTACAAGTACTCGGCGAGGGGATCGTACTTACTCATTTTAAAAGCCATCGCGAATCATCTTTTAATATTTGGAACGATTCCACAATCAGTCAGGAATGAACCGAATTGATTTTGGAGCGAAATGCCCGTTCCCTAAATCGGATGACACGTACGGCCCGGCGAGGAAGTTCCTGCGGGTTCCAGATAGTTCGTCATAGGCGCTCAAGTGCACTCGAATCTCTGAGTTTGGTTGGGCGTCAAGAACGTCTCGCAACGATCTCGGAGGCGTCTGGTTGATTACTTGGAGGATCGAATTCGGGAACCTGAATATCTGTTCTTCATCGAAGCCATACGTTTTCAGAGTAATCGTCCGAGTCTCGCCGGGACCCAACTTCGGAATCGGAACTCCCATCGTTGGGAGTTGGCATAGAAGAGATTTGCCAGATCCGGTGATTGGAACGCTGAGGATGCAAACTATTTCACCGACAACCATCGCTCTTCTGCCGACATTCTTGACTTTCACCGATTGCTTCAAAGTGCCTGGAAGAGAAGTGTCTGTCTCGCAAGCAACTCTTTCGCTCCACTCAATCTTCGGAACGATGACTCTTGTTCTAAATACCCACAGCACGGCCGACGTTAAAATCCCAAGGAGAAAACTCACCAAAGTTGACAAGACGCCCATTTGCCACATCGCTTCCTGGTCTTTTCCCGGCCAGTTCGAATTGTTTCACTTGCCACTTTCATAAGTACTCGACCTGGAACCAGGGAGGAAATGCAAGGACGTCAAGTGTGGGCGTACCTGGATCAAAAGTCTTACAAAAGTACTGATCAAAGGCAGGTTCTGATCGCGCATGACGCAAGGCCGAACTCAAGGCGGAGCCGAACAATTCGCTACGACGAACTGTTAGCAAAGAATTCAGGCCACAACGTCGGAGGATGACCACTGCGAAGGAATCGCCCGGAACTGCGAATTGCGTCAGCAACTAACTTCGCTTCGTAAATATCCAACTCGCCTTCTGCAACTCCTTCCCGCAACAGATCGACCGTGTCGAAAACGCGATTACTCCCAAGATTGGTCTCCGCGAACGTGTAAGCGATGCCGTCGTCCGTTATGAATGCGCCGTGCAACCGATCTGCAAGGAATATTCCTTCGGCCTCACCGAGGTGCTCCTGAGAATCCGACTCATCAAAGCTAAGCGCCCGACGAATATCGAGTACTGCCCTAAAATCCTGCAGTTTGACCTCGTGTGGTGTGCCGAGAATGCCAGACTCGAGAATTCGCTGGCAGCCATCCTCTTCGCGTTCAGCTGCCTTGAATACTTCGTGGAATATCACGCCGCTGCATCGCGGTAGGGGATAGCGATCGAGACGATTCTCGAGAATGTCCAATCGGTCGATGGTGCCAAAGTGTCGCAGGACTACGGTGTCAACGATCCGCGGCGTGGCCATTGGGTGCCGCCCTAGACGGGGCTACCCGAAAACAGTTCCTCATCCGTTTCGGCTTGTTCGGGAAGTACCACGGGAGCTTCAGAAAACATCTTTGAGACAGACGGAAAGTCAGATTCGCCTGACAGCTGGGTGAGCAACTCAGCGGCGTCCACTTTGAGCAGTCCTGACAATGGCCGAACGCTGACAATACCTTTACGAAATCCTTCGAAGGCGCGACGTAATAGCAAGGCCGGAGGTCTTCCGGCCGGTTTCAGTTCGCTCCGCCCGAGTAATCCGCCGATCTCGTTTTGGGTTTTGCCGCTGGCAAGCAATGTGGGCATCGATTGCTTTATCAGCCCCTGCCAGCTCATCGACATGAGTCGGTCACGGACTTCTGCATCTATCTGCCGTAAATTGTGCAATCTGTAAACGAGAGTCTCGTATCCAACTCCATGCGCGGCGGCGATATTGACCAATGTTGAAAGGTAACGACCGGACTCATTGAGCGAACTGGAAATGTCTGTTTCAGGCAAGAGATAGCTAGCGGCGAAGGCATTGGCCAATCGTTCTTCCTCGTTCGAACCTGCGAGCTCTCGGTCCAGTAATACCGTTCCACCAGAATGACCTGCAAGAAGATGGCCGAGTTCATGCGCCAAAGTAAAGAGCGACCTAGTTCTCGAATGACTTGAGTTGACGAACAGTAGAGGGAAGGAACGGTCGGTTATCGCTGCTCCTGACAAGGGATCATTGGGAAACTCGTCGATCAAGACATCAACACTTAATTGGGACTCGATTTTTTGGGCCAACACGGCAAGTCGGTGATCACCCTGAACACCCTCCAAGGCCAGTTCATTTGTCGCCCAATCGGCGAGGCAATTGGCTCCGTCTAGCCAACCCAAATTTTCGATGCTCGGCACGCCAAACAAGTTTGGTGATGTTGGAATGCCAGCATCCGCCAGCAGAACATGCAATTCAGCCAAGGACAGGAGTCGCTCATAGGCCTTACCTTTGCCGATACTCGACCCAGCTCGCCGTGCCGCAATTGGCATTTCCGATAGGAGGGCGTTGTCTTCAATGAGCGCCAATGGTGAGACTTGTAGAGCCATCGCTATGCGCGTTAGTTCCGTGGACTTGAGCGATCGCTGACCGGTTTCAATCTTCGAAATCACCGTTGAATCAAGCTCGACCAGGTTCGCCAAGTCCGACCCACGCAACCCTGCTGCTTTTCGCAGGCGCCGGATTCGGGCGCCCACTTCCATTTCCATCGAATCAGGCATCATTTACACGCTTTTGAGCTCGGAATGTCATAAATGCAATATAGCATTGCTTGGGTTGCATAAATCGCAAATTCATACTATACTAATGTGCGTAAGTAGCAACCTACTATTCGAGGTGTATGAAATGAACCCGACAGATACCAGTACGGCAGACCCAGAAGGGCACAGCGAAATACGCATCACGGTAAATGGGCAGTTCGTAACTTTCGCCGTTAAGCAGGTCAATGGTGAGGAAATCAAGTCAACGGCAATAGCTCAGGGCGTACCAATTCAACTCGACTTCGACCTGTCCGAGGTGCTCCCCGATGGGAAGCAACGTCCGATTGGCAATGAGAAGTCCGTGACGCTTAAGGAGGGAGATGAGTTCTGGGCTATTCCAGGAGATGACAACTCGTGATCTCACTGGGGTCAAGGACTCCGTTCTCGCGGGCTTAGAGGAAGTGGTGCACGGATTTGGAATAAATCGAGTCCGAATTGTTCCGGACGCCCAAGGCGGAGTGTGGATCGAAATTTCAGATGTTGAACTCGGACCGCCCTACGCGCAAGATCTGACCTTTGCTATCTGTCTCCTCCCATTTAACTTGCCCGCCGCCGACATCTACCCGCTATTCGTGCGCCATGATTTGTCGCGATTGGACGGGAGAGAACTCGGACAAGGCTTTCAGGTGATCACTCTTCAGTGGCCCGGCGATTCTGTTCCACGGACAGTTGCCCAGGTGTCGCGTCGAACTAGGGGAGCCCTTACCCTCCAAACCCCTCGTCAGAAAATCGACAAAGTATTGGACTGGGTTCGAAGTCAGTGACGATTGACACAGTGGAACTTCGCGTTACTGAACGTGACTGGCGGAAGTTGCGTGACCACCTGTTTCCTGGCGACCACGACGAGCATGGAGCGGTTCTTCTGTGCGGAGTCGCGCAGAGCGGAGGAAACGTTCGACTCTTAGTGCGCGACGTAGAGCTGGCTCGTGACGGCATCGAATACGTTGCGGGGACACGTGGATACCGACTATTAACGGGCGAATTCGTTACACGAATGATCCGGCGGGCCAAAGATGAACGACTTAACTATCTTGCCGTACACAATCATGGCGGAACGACTTCAGTGAGTTTT
Organism: Acidimicrobiaceae bacterium; assembly: GCA_003167415.1. Taxonomy (GTDB): domain Bacteria; phylum Actinomycetota; class Acidimicrobiia; order Acidimicrobiales; family RAAP-2; genus RAAP-2. The sequence continues at coordinate 68,373 of PMTF01000006.1, forward strand.
TCCCGACCAGATCTTTCATCTCACGAACGGGGATATCCCACGCTGCTTCAAGTGTCAGGGCAGGTTGTCGGCGGATTGGTGATATCGGATGAAGCTGTTGCGGGTGACATTTGGCTCCTTGATGGAACGCGACAACCCCTGACTCGCACTTCGATCATTGGGTCCCGACTCGAAGTTCTTGCTTCTCAACCGACTCGAAGCGCCCAGACAGCATCCACCCGTTATGACCGGCAATCCTTGATGTTTGGTGATGCGGGACAGGCAATTCTCGGTGGTTCAAAAGTCTCGGTCGTTGGCGCGGGCGGCGTTGGGATGTTGATAGTTCAGGCGCTTGCCAGGCTCGGCGTTGGCAATCTCGTGGTTATAGATCCTGATCGCATAGATCCGACAAATTTACCCAGATTGCCCGAGGCGACTCGATTAGACGCAATGGAATTATTTGAGCGCAAGGGCGTGCCGCAGTGGTTTCGAGGGTGGGCAAGTCGGTACGCAACTCCGAAAATCCGTTTGGCTCACCGGATCGCAAAGCGAGCCAATCGCCGAATCAATATTGAAACGATCATGGGTGACGTAGCTGATGATCAAGTCGCGCGAAGGATCACGGATAGCGACTTCATTTTCCTTGCAGCCGACACAATGTTGGCGCGAAGTGTCGTCAATCAAATAGCTCACCAATATTTGATTCCTACGCTTCAGGTTGGCTCTAAGCCAGTGATTCAGTCGAGCACCGGGAAAATCCTGGATGTATTTGCCGTCGTGCGCACGCTTGGTACGTCACCGGGTTGTCTTTTGTGCGGCGAACTCATCGATCCCGTCAGACTGTCTGAGGAGTCACTTGGAAATCCAGAACAAGTGAAGCGTCAGCGATACGTTGATGACCCGGATGTTCATGCACCGAGTGTGATCACGCTCAACGAGATGGCTGTCGGATGGGCTACTAACGATTTCATGCAATATATGGTCGGTATCGGTCGGCCGTCCAGCGGGTTCCGAATACTTCGCACTCGTCCGGTCAGCGAGAATGCCCCGCATATCACTGTGCAAGAGCGTGAAGAAATCCCTTCGTGCTACGTCTGTGGTGCCGACTCACTCAGCGTTCGAAGTCGAGGAGACGGACGAGAACTACCAACGCGGACGCATTGACGCCGGACCACCACCAGACCTGACTGCGTATCTGCGCTCAGCTATGGAATCCACAGGGAACACCTCCTGAGATCGGTGGTGGGAGGATTTCGCCATGTTTCAATGCCCGACAAGGTGTTGCGCAGTCTCACTCGATGACTAGGAGTTGATTCCAGCCAGATTTCGCCGAGACGCAATCGTTTAGTAGTAGGTAGCCAAGACACTCTTTTGGTTCATATCGATTTACGAAATGAATGCCTACGATATTGCCGTGGCCGACGTGAACCGATTTCTACTGCGAGCGGCTGAGGCAAGACGAGAGTCAAAATTCGTTGAGTTCAAAGGTCAACTCGACCCTGCTAAGGAAGGCGAGTGGCTCGAGTTGACCAAGGACTTGGCCGCGATCGCCAACGTTGGAGGCGGCGTTATCGTCATCGGGGTTGAGAGTGACGGATCGGCTTCTCACTCCGACGTACGCGCGGCGCTCGCGCTCGACGGTGCAAATATCTGCAACAAGTTGGCCAAGTATCTGGGCGAGGACTTCGATGACTTCGAAGTCTCCATCGTGACGCGCGGCGACGACAAGGTGGCCGCGATAATTGTCGGACCAGCTGAGGAAGCTCCGCTCACCTTCATTCGTCCCGGCACATATCCCGACCCACGGCGCCCGGACCAACAGAAGTCTGCCTTTGGCCGTGGCGTGTATTTCCGGCACGGAGCGAAGAGCGAGCCGGCGACGCGCGAGGATCTCCGGTTGTTCATCAATCGTCGATTGAACAGAATTCGCGACGATTGGCTCGGCGGCATCCGACAAGTGATGGCTGCGCCTGATGGCGCTGAGATCGTTGCGATCGAGCGCGTCGAAAGCGACGATGGCACGCGCACGATTCGCATTACAACAGACGAGGACGCTCCCTTGTATCGTCTCGCCGATTGGGATGTCTCGCATCCTTACCGACAAAAGGAATTAGTTGAGGAGGTAAATAAGCGTCTACCCAATCATGCAACTATCAATAGCCATGACATATTGAGCGTGCGCCGTGCGCACAAAATTGACGTACTGACGCAACCAGAATTTGTTCATCGCCCGAAGTTTGGCAACTTCCAATACAGCGATGCATTCATAGAGTGGCTGATGAATCAGTACGGGCGTGACGCCCGATTCTTCTCGATTGCTCGCGATCGGTACTACCAGATGACGCACTTTGGGCATTAACGCGTTTCACCAAGTGTCTCGATCTGAACGAGAGACAAGTGTGTCCGTTCGCCGCGGTGAACGGCGCTAACGAACAGTGGAAACTACCGAAGAATGAGGCCGCCATCCAGACAGAGGACTTGTCCGGTCATGGCAGCCCCTTCGTCCGAGGCCAGGTAGGCAACAGCGGCGGCGGTGTCGTCAGGAGTGAGGCGTCGGTTGAGTGCCTGCAAGCCAACGACCGCGTCAAAGTCAGCCTCGGTATTCGCAGTCCGCGAGCCTGGTGTATCAGTGAGACCCGGCGCCACTGCGGACACGGAGATCCCACTATCACCAAGTGACACAGCGAGGGTGCGCATGACGCCGATCACGGCACCTTTGCTTGCCACGTACGGAAGCATCGCTGGTCCAGGCGGGGACCAGATCGTGTCCGAGACCACGAAGATTATTCTGCCGAATCCTCGTTCGGCCATTCCCGGCACGAATGCCTGTGCAAGCCAAAGCACCGATTCGACATTGACCGCCTGGACATGACGCCAGAGCGTTGAGTCAAGATGGAGAAGATCCGCTAGGTCGAAGGTGGCTGCACTGTGCACCAGCACATCGCACCGACCGTATTTAGCCATCACCTGTGCAGCGGCCTCCCGCGTGGATTCTTCGGACGACAGATCACAATCGATGCCCCCAGTGCGGTCGATCACATCGGTTCGATGGCCGGTGGAGCGCAGGCGGCTCACAATCGCGCCACCGATGCCACCACTTCCGCCGGTCACGATTGCCACGCGGGCGTCCGAGCTCTCGTGAGCCGAGTTCATGAACTTGGCCCGATGGGGAAGTGCCGTTCTATCTCCGCACGGGTCGCCTGGTCGAGTCGAATTGATCCCGATCCCATGTTTTCGAAGAGGTGTTGGCGGGTGCGAGTGCCGGGGATTAGCAAGACGTTCGGCGCGAGGTCGAGAAGCCACGCCAGCGCGATTTGTGCCGGTCTGGCGGCCAATCGCGTGGCGATGTCGATTAGAACAGGGCTCGTAAGTATCTCGTTTTGAACGCCACGGGGCCAGCCCAGTGGACAGAACGGAACGAACGCGATGCCGCGCGATTCACAGTCAAGCAAGATGTCAAGCGAGTGTTGATCGGCAAGGTTGAACATATTCTGGACACACGCGATCTGCGTTTGAGCGAGAGCGCGGTGCAGGTGTTCTCGTGAAATGTTGCTCAGTCCGATCGCCCCAATCAGTCCTTCGTCTCGGGCCTGGACGAGAGAAGCGAGTTGCGCGTCGAAGCGAACTCCCGGTCTCGAATCGTCCATGAGGCGCAAGTTCACTGCGGCCAATTGACTTATATCGAGCGTCTCCAAGTTCTCTTCGATGCCTGCGCGAAGCTGATCGGGCTCGTCGTATGCGAGGACGGAACCCACTTCGTCTCGACGCGCCGCCACTTTGCTGACGATGGCCAAGTCGCTCGGATACGGATGCAGCGCTTCACGGATTACCTCGTTGACGGTGCCGGGTCCGTAGAACTGCGCCGTGTCGATGTGGTTGATACCGCTATCGATTGCGGCGCGCAACACGCGGAGCGCTTCGTCGCGGTCTCGAGGTGGCCCGAAGACGTTGTCGCCCGCCAATTGCATTGCACCGTATCCGATTCGATTTACCCAGAAGCGTCCGAGTGCGAACGTCCCCAATGATTCGATGGTTGACGAAGCGTTCACTAGATCTGCGTCCTCGTTGACACGGTGCACAGTGTTTTCGTTTTCAGAGGGCACGATCAGGCTCCATACGCAGGAAGAATCGCGCCGCTCACTGGCGCGGCCGCATCGCTCGCCAAGAACGCCACCACTTCCGCAATCGCTTCGGGAGTGACCGCATGCGACAATGCCTCTTTCGGGAGTAGGGACAGGTTTCTCGCAGTGGCGATTAGTTGAGGCGCGACTGCGTTCACCCGAATTCCAAAAGGGCGCAGCTCCATGTCGAGGACGCGGGTCAAGTGGACGAGAGCAGCCTTGCTCACCGAATACGCCACCAAGCCGGCCGTAGGCTCGAGACCGGGGCGAGATGAGATGTGCACAATAGCCCCGGAACCCTTGGTCTGCATATAGGGCGCAACCGCCTGACTCAGCCACAATGCCGGCGCGAGGTTCACGTCGATCATGAGGCGAAATTGGTCCGGCGTCGTCGTCATCGCGTCAGCGGGTTCGAAAGCACCGATGGTGTTGACCAGCACGTCGGGAACGCCGATGTTGTGGACGATCCGTTCGATCATTGGCACAACGGCCTCCGGATCAGTCGCGTCTGCCAATTCTCGGGCGATGCCCTCCGGGAGCGCTTCCAAGCCCGACATATTTCGATCGACAGCCACGACCGTCATGCCTTGGTTGGCGAGCTTGACGGCCGTGGCTCTACCGAGTTCCCCGCCACCCCCGACTACGACCGCGATGCGGCCCACTGATGGAATGTCATTTGACACGTTCTGCACCTAACTTTCTGCATTTCTTGAGAAAACGGATCGGGATTGCTCCGGGCGCGGCGGCATCCGACGGCGCATATGTTGCTTGGCAAAGCAAGTTAAAATTGTGAACGTGCCCGCCGTCGAACCACTCTCTGTGAACGAGGACGCGCTCTGGCGTGCCGAGATGCGAATTCTTAAGGTACTCCCGCGACTCCTCGACGGCGACCTCATCCGAGGCGTTGGCCTGACAGCGAGTGAGTACACCACGATCATGCACCTCTCAGAAGCCCCGAATCGACAATTGAGAATGTCGGATCTCGCGAACGCGACCGGCCTCTCGGCGAGCCGGACGACTCGCTTGGTGGACAATCTCCAGTCGCGTGGACTCGTCTCGAAGAACACAAGTTCGTCTGACGCACGAGGTAATGTCGCGAAGCTCACTCCTCGGGGCATGGCCAAGATGAGGTCCGCGTGGCCAGTTCACCTCGCAAGCGTTCGACGCCACATCTTTGATCGCATCGATCCAGGCGACGTCGAGAGTGCCGCGAAGGTTTTGTCTGAAGTGGCTGCCCGCCTCGAAGACACATCCTCCGAACCGCGAGTGCGACGCTAGTACCTTCATCTCCCAACGGTGAGAGGCCTTAGGTACCAGTGCGTAAGAGAACTGTCTATTGTGGCCAAGACCGGGCGATGGCAATTCGCAGAAGGCGGCGCCGGCCAAATAATGATTGCTTGCCCACGCAAGCGAAATCATATACTGTCGTGAATGTTGGCGCGACTGTGAGGGAGCTTCACCCCGAGGAAGGAGCGGCGTGAGTACTTCAACCTTTGTGCGCGCACCCTTCGCTCTTAAGGGCTCTAGCGAGACGGACATTGACAACATGGTCAATGTCCGCTTCAATAACTCGTCCGTCTTACATAACACATCCCCCGTGGGACTGTCGCCTTCGGTGTCGTCCGTCATCGTTCCTCAGTGTGTGGCGAAGTCTGTCATTCACGTCATTTCAGATGCCCGCGTGCAGGCGCGAGGTCAGCACAAGGTCGACAACCTGGGGAACAGTCTCGACGCGAGCCCAGTCACGCTGAAGTTCGCACGCCAACGTCACCCAGCTGATTGGCTGCGCTCCCGCTTGCACGATCCGTTCAAGACCGGCTCGGTGCGCCTCGGGAGATGTTCCTCCGACAGCGTCGACAACGGGGAAGACCTCGTAGCCCTCTCGCATCGCGTCAAGGGATGGATAGGCGAGGCAGACCTCAGTCCACAAGGCGGTCATGATCAACTTGTTTCGTCCGTTCGCCTCTACCGCTTGGCGAAACTCGACATCCTCCCAGGCGTTGATCTGAGTACGGTCCAGCTCGACAGAATCCGAAAGGACCTCTTTAAGTTCTGGGAGCGTTGGCGGCTGTCCGTTCGCGACAACGTTCACGGTCGACAGTACGATTGGAATTCCGTACGTTTTGGCAAGACGCGCCACGGTGACGATGTTGCGGGTCAACAGCTTTGTTTCCATCGAGGTGACCGTCGCCAACTGAGCTGGCTGGTAGTCGATGATGATTAGGGCGCAATTGGCCGGGGTCAATAGCGGGTCCGTCAGTGGGTCTCGCATCGTTTCGCTGGTCATGGACATCTCTCTTTCTTGTCGAAGATTGCTCCATTGTGCGAGGGAGTGGCTTGGGCAAGCATCTAGGAAACCCATAGTTCCAATCTCGTCCGATTCCAATCAGTGCTCGAGCGAAGGGGCAGTTGTCGTCTCTGGTCATATCCAGAGGAGGTCGTTGAGATGCTGATTGGCCGACGTGACGAAACCGACGCACTCGAGCGGGTGCTCAGTCAGGCACAGCGAGGTCAGGGTGAGACGGTTGTCGTCCTCGGCGAAGCGGGCATTGGCAAGACCGCGCTGATTGACGGCGTGGTCGCGTCCGTGACTGATTTTCGAGTTCTTCGCAGCACCGGCAACGAAGCAGAGATGGAGCTGCCGTTCGCGTCGCTGCAACGCCTCTGTAGTTCCATATTCGACAGGCTGAAAGATCTTCCCCAACCTCAGAGCCGCGCGTTGAACGTTGCCTTCGGTTTCGCGACCGGCGACCCACCGGACCGACTGATCGTGGGACTTGCTTTAGTGAACTTGCTGGGCCGGCTAGCGACTGAAGGGACGGTCGTCTGCGTCCTCGACGACGCCCAATGGATCGACCAAGCTTCGGCCCAAGCGATAACGTTCGCCGCTCGCCGCGCGTCCGGCATGTCAGTGTCCTTCCTCTTTGGAGCGCGAATACTGACCAAGGAGTTGCACGGAATGCCCACCATGCTCCTCGATGGATTACGCGATGCCGATGCGCGTGAACTGGCGAACTCGGCGCTGTTGCACCGGATGGACGAAGACGTCCTGGGGCGGTTAGTTGTCGAGGCCCACGGCAACCCGCTCGCATTGCTTGAATTACCACGCAGGCTCTCGCCCGCTCAGATGGGCGGCGGATTTGGCTTGCCGGTCTCGGTTCCACTCCGTGGACGAATTGAGGAAAGTTTTCGCCGTCGACTTCGCCGACTTCCGCCGGAGTCTCGACGACTACTGTTGGTCGCCGCTGCCGAACCGACGGGTGAATCAACGCTCATATGGCGAGCCGCAGAACTTTTGGGTATCCCAGAATCGGCCGCGGACCCGCCCAAGGCTGCGCGGCTGCTCGACCTCAGTGCAGGGATCGTGTTCCGTCACCCGCTGGTCCGTTCGGCGGTCTACAGCGCAGCGTCCGGACTAGACCGGCGACAGGTGCACCACGCATTGGCTGAGGCGACCGATCCGAATGTCGATCCCGATCGCCGGGCGTGGCACCGGGCTCAGTCAACGGCGCGCCCCGATGAGGACATAGCCCAAGAGTTGGAGGTCTCTGCAGAACGGGCCTTAGCCCGAGGGGGCTTCGCCGCGGCGGCGGCGTTCATGGAACGCTCGGCTGAATTGACCCCGAACTTGAATCTCAAATCGGAACGAGCATTGCGTGCCGCCGATGCCAAGCGTGTCGCCGGCGATTTAGACGCTGCCCTCGGACTCGCGAACACTGCTCAGCGGGGACCGTTGGACAACTTCCAGCGTGCGCGACTAGATGTTCTACGAGCGCAGATCTTATTTGCTTCGCGCCGCGGCAACGAGGCACCGCCGCTTCTGTTGCGGGCGGCTTATCGCCTCGAGCCTCTGGACCGAAACGGTGCACGAGAGACATATCTAGACGCGCTGACCGCTGCACTTTTCGCAGGTCGATTCTCCAAGGGTGCGAGTGCCGATGACGTCGCACGTGCAGCTAGGAATTCTCCCAAGCCCGAGGGTCCACGTCGAGCTTCCGATCTTCTGCTCGACGGATTGGCTCTGCTCATTACCGAGGGGCCTGTCACTGGTACGCCCGCCATGCGACGTGCACTGGAAGTTTTTCGAAGCGACAAGGTGAGCAGCGAAGAGCAACTCCGCTGGTCGTGGTTGGCTGGGCGGGTTGCTGGAGGTATCTGGGACTATGAAAGTTGGGATGTTCTTTCCGCCCGACAGTTGGAGGTGGCTCGCGATCGGGGAGCGCTCAACTTGTTGCCGTTGGCGCTGAGCACCCGCGCGGCCTTCATACTGCTCACGGGAGAGATCGAAGCAGCAGGGTCCGTCGTCGAGCAGGTTCAGACAGTCGCCGACGTCATTGACACAAGAACGGAGCCATTGGCGGCGTTGAAGGTAGCCGCCTTTCGCGGTGATGAGGCCGAGGCCATGTCCCTCTTCAGCGAAGTTCGCCAAGACTTAATAGAGCGAGGTGAGGGAGTGGGACTCTCAATCGCTGAGTGCGCTATCGCGGTGCTCTACAACGGTCTCGCCCAGTACGAACGAGCATTCGTGTCCGCATCACAAGCGCTCGAACATCCGAACGAGTTGTGGTTCCTTCCGTGGGCGGCCGTGGAACTGATCGAAGCAGCGAGCCGCACCGGCAACAGTGTCCAAGCAGCGCTCGCACTAACTCGATTGGCCGAAGGAACGGCGGCGAGTGGTACCGAATGGGCAGGCTCGATTGAGGCGCGGTGTCGTGCGCTCCTCACCGAGGGTCAAGCTGCTGAGACGCTCTATCACGAGGCGATCGATCGAGCGATGAATACACCAATGCGTTGGGACCTCGCCCGAGCCCGACTCGTCTACGGCGAATGGCTCCGTCGCGAACGTCGCACGAAAGAAGCGCGAGAGCAGTTGCGCGCGGCCGAAGATCTCTTCAGCGATTTTGGCGCCCAGGCCTTCGCCGAACGGGCTCGAGTCGAACGACTCGCCACGGGAGAGCATGCGCGCAAGCGCTCACCCGCCACAAGATTCGATCTCACTCCCCAAGAGTCACAGATTTCTCGGATGGTCGCTGAAGGATCGTCGAATAGGGAAATTGCGTCAAAGCTCTTCATTAGTGCCAGCACTGTCGAGTATCACCTTCACAAAGTCTTTCGCAAGCTCGGTGTGCGTTCGCGGGCACAGCTGGCTCAACGCGTCCTCCAATCGGCCGGACTCTTCGCACCGCCCGAGGGTGAGGTCTGAACGTATCGCGCTGTGGTTGATTGACATCATGTGAGTCGTCGCTCGTTGCAACGCGGTGTCAACCAATCACCGTCGATGTATGTCGCCTCATTGTCAGTCCGCGCTCCGACTCACACAATCTCGCCCAAATGCGCCGGAGCCGGATCCACAGGATCAAAAACAGGAGATGACGAACTGCATTGGTGGGTATGTCGACCAGCAAACCTTCGAGTGAGACTACGGGTTTCCTAGATGCCAGTGAAGGCAACGTTGACGGACAATCACAGGGCGCGGCTCGGTGTGGTGGGCGTCGACGTTCGCGCGAATTCGAATGAGAGGAGAGCGTAGATGTCACAGAGTAACGAGCAGATCGTCCGAAGGGCGTACCAGACGGCCGAAGAGAAAGACATTTCCGGCTTTGTTGGCTGCTTCACTGAGGACGGAACGTTCACTGACGAGTCAATCGAAGTTACGTACGTCGGCCCGAACGAGTTGGGCAGGACTGTCGAAATCTATGGCACGGCCTTTCCTGACATGCACCGAGAGCTCCACCAGTTCTACGCGACCGGTGACATCGTCATTGTGCAACTCGCTCTCCAGGGCACTCACCTCGGCCCGCTCGAACTTCCGCGGGGAATAATCCCCCCAACCGGCAAGCGCATGAACGCGCCCTGCTGCGACGTCTTTGAACTGACGAGCGGAAAGATCAAGCGCTTCGACTGCTATCCGTCAGGGACGGTGGTGCTCACCCAACTCGGTGTCCTCGGCGACCTGGACGGAAATTTCCAGCACTGACATGAGCAGCGAACCTATCAAAATTGGCTACTGCCTTTCCTTGACCGGACCCCTTGGCGCGAACGGGCAAACGGCCCGACTCACTCACCAGATCTGGCAGGAGGACGTGAATTCGCGTGGCGGACTGCTCGGTCGTGAAGTCACCCTGGTTTGCATTGATGACCAGTCGAATGCCGCCTCCGTGGTGGGGATCTACGAATCGTTGCTCTTTGAACAGCAGGTCGATCTTCTTCTTGGCGGGTACGGCAACAATTCGATCACTCCCGCCATGCCATTGGTCATCAAGAACGAGAGATTCTTCATTGGGCTAATGGGACTAGGGGTGAACAACGAGCTCCATTACGACCGCTACTTCGCGATGATTCCCACGGGCTCAGACCCGAACGTCGCTTTGACCGAGGGTTTCTTTTACACGGCTGCTCGACAGACTCCGAGGCCAAAAACTGTCGCGATTCTCGCTGCGGATGCCGACTTCACGAAGAACCCGATTGCTGGAGCGAGGATCAATGCGGCGCAATTCGGCTTCGAAGTTGTTTCGGAAACCAAGTACAGCTTGGCCACGACCAACTTCGTCTCAGTTTTGCAAGATCTGGAGCCACATGATCCCGACGTTCTCTTTCTTTGCTCATACCTGAACGACTCCGTCGGTCTCGTGCGCGCGATTCCCGAATCCGGTATCGCGCCCAAGGTGATTGGCGGTGCCATGATCGGCCCACAGAGCACCTCGGTACAAGAGCAACTCGGACCGCTATTGAACGGCCTGGTCAATTACGAGTACTGGCTGCCGACGGCGAAGATGACTTTCCCTGGCGTCGAGCAACTGATCTCGAGATATCAGGAGCGAGCTACGGGCACCCCCGCCGACGCGCTCGGCTACTACGTGACCCCGATGGCGTAAGCCCAACTTCAAGTCGTGGAGCAGGCCGTGAGAGAAACCGGCGGGCTCGTCGACGCCGACCTCGCTGAGTACACGCACGCGGCGAAGTTCCGAACTGTCGTGGGAGACGTAAGGTTCGCCGAATCGGGAGAATGGGTCCAACCTCGCGTACTCACGGTCCAGTTCCAGAACATCAGTTCGAACGACATCTCGGAGTTCAGGAACCCCGACGCTCAAGCCGTGCTGTACCCCGCGGAGTACGCAAGCGGCACCATGACGTATCCGTACATTGCGCCTAGGGGTAACGGATGAGCGTGCTGAGTATCGCCGTCGTCGTGCCGAGTACCAATCATGACGCCGCGGTCGCGCGATATAAGGAACTTCTCGAAGCTGACGTCGTGACGCAATTCGAATTGCCCGGCGGGTCCTTCACGGTGACGGTGCTACCGGGGATATCCATCTTGAGCGGCAACGAACAGGCCCTGGCTCCCGTTCGCGAGTTGCGGGCCTCGTTGATGGTTGATTCGTTGGTGCTCATGCGCGAGCGATTGGAACGCACGGGATGGATCATCGACGGCACGCTTGGAGCGCCCGGGAGTTTGCTTGCGCGCGATCCTGACGGGACCCACTTTGAGTTCGTCGAACGCTCGCAGTAGAAGATTCTTGCTCGTGGTGGCCGCGCACGGCACGACTAAGGCTTTCCTAGATGAGACGCCCAGCGCCGCAATCTACGGTCGGCACGAGCCAAATAGTTCTTATTAAGCAAACAAGGAGAGAACAATGACCGTTGACACGGGCGCCGCGAGCGCCTTCACAATGCGAGACTTTGCGCCGGTGCCCGAATCATCTCTCGGACCCGTCGTCAACGAACAGGGCTATTACGTTGGTCGCGTAGAGCGCAACCTCTATTGGGTGACCGACGGCGTCTACCAGTGCGGGTTCTTAACCACACCAGACGGTGTCATCCTGTTGGACGCTCCGGCGACACTCGGTCACAATATCCAGCGCGCGATCGACGAAATCACATCCGCTAATGGCGTCAGCAACAAAGTGACCTACCTCATCCATTCACACCACCACGCTGATCACGCGAGCGCGTCTTCCTTGTTTGGCACGGACGTTGTTCGCGTTGGCCACGAGGAAACTCGCAAGCTTATGCTGCGCGACAACGACCCCAACCGACCGGCGCCCGAAGAGACGTTTCAGGATCATCGCACTCTGGAGATTGGTGGCGAGCGCATCGAACTCGGCTGGCACGGCTCCAACCACTCGCCCGACAACAGCTTCATCTACCTGCCCAACCACGACACGTTGATGCTCGTTGACGTGGTCAATGTTGGTTGGGTACCGATTTACAGCCTCAATCTCGCCGTCGACGTCCCTGGGTACATCGCCGCTCCCGAAATCGCCCTCGGTTACGAGTGGAGCCACCTCATCAGTGGGCACATGGGAAGGCTCGGCTCCCGGGACGACGTCGCCCTCCACCAGCAGTTCATCGGAGAGATCGTCGACAACCTGAGGGAGGTCTTCACCACGTTTGACCCCACGGAGTATTACCAGAAGTACTGGCCAAATATGTGGGCGTCTGTCTCCGAGCATTTGGATGAAGTGGCACGCCGAGCCTGTGCGCCGCTCGCCGCGAAGTACGCGGGTCGAATCGCGGGCGCCGATATTGACTCGTTTGTCGTGAGTACCGCTGTGTGGATTCTCGAATCACTACGTCTGGATCTCGGTCTCGGCATCCAGGTTCACCCCTAACAGATAAGGAAAAACCATGACCAGCATTGCAATCATTCTCGGAAGCACCAGACCTGGGCGGCGTGGCGAAGGAGTAGCGAAGTGGGCGTATGAGATCGCCCGGAAACGGACTGACGCGGACTTCGAGCTCATCGATTTGGCGGACCACCCGCTGCCACACTTGGACGAGCCCATGCCACCTGCCATGGGCCAGTATCAGAACCAGCACACCAAGGACTGGGCGGCGACGATCTCCCAATTCGATGGTTTCGTGTTCGTGACGCCTGAATATAACCACTCGACGTCTGGCGTATTGAAGAACGCAATTGATTATCTCTTCTCCGAATGGAACAACAAGGCGATGGGCGTGGTGTCGTACGGCGTTATTGGCGGAGCGAGAGCTGCTGAGCACCTTCGGCTGATCGCCGGCGAGTTGAAGATGGCCGGAGTGCGCACCAATGTGGCTCTGTCATTGATCACCGACTTTGAGAATTTCACGGACTTTGCACCTAGTGCGTATCAGGGCCCAGCGCTCGACACATTGCTCGGTGAAGTCATCGCGTGGAGCGAGGCCCTCGCACCACTACGAAAAGTGGAAGACGCGTCAAGCGATGGTTGGCGATAACGAATGAGCGAGCAACAAAGAGCGAACCTCGACGCCACGCTGCGTCAAGCACCATTTGATCTCAGCGGTGACCTCGCAGCCTTACGGGCCGGCTTCGATGAAGTAATGAGGCATATTCCCGTTGCGGACGATGTCCGAAAGACTCGTATTGACCTCGGAGGAGTTGGGGCGGTCGAAGTCTCAATTGACGGTATGGACTCTTCGAATGTGATCCTCTACTTTCATGGTGGCGTGTACGTGATCGGATCTGCCGACGCGACGGTTCCGTTGGCCAGCGACCTCGCTCGGCGATCAAATGCCAAGGCCGTGAGCGTTGACTACCGACTTGCGCCAGAAAATCCCTATCCAGCTGCCGTCGAAGACGCCCGGACGGCCTACGAAGGACTGCTATCCCAAGGGATTGAGCCCAGCAATATCGCTGTGGCTGGCGAGTCGGCAGGTGCGGGCCTTGCAATCGCGCTCATGCTCGCTCTACGAAGCGCAGCAATGCCGATGCCTTCGTCAGGGTTCTTGATGTCGCCGTACGCCGATCTGACACTTTCTGGCGACTCCATTGTCGACAAGCGCGACGTCGACCCGCTTTTCACAAAAGAAGTCCTTCTCATGCGAGTGAGTGACTACGTCGCCGGGGCCGATCCTTCGAACCCATTCATTAGCCCGATATTCGGTGACTTGAGTGGACTGCCACCCTTGTTGATTCAAGTCGGCTCGCATGAGCTGCTTCTAAGTGACGCAGTTCGACTTGCGGAACGGGCGGCAGAAGATGACGTGGCCATCGTACTCGAAGTTACGCCCGGAGTGCCGCACGTGTTCCAGGGGTATGCGGCCATTCTGGACGAGGGTGACGCAGCGCTCAATCGAGCAGCGGAGTTTCTTACGGCGCATTTTTCTAAGAGTCGGTGAGGAGGTACGAGATGACAGACAATCCAATCGATTCAATGCCAGGTATTTCAGTTGAGGCCGGTCCCGACCCGAAACGATGGTCCATCCTTCTAATCGTCGTCATTGCTCAATTGATGGTGGTGCTAGACGCTTCGATCGTGACCATAGCGCTGCCATCGGCGCAGCGATCGCTGCACTTTTCGGTCGCGAACCGACAGTGGGTCATCACGGCATACTCGTTTGCTTTCGGCGGGCTGTTGCTTCTTGGCGGTCGAATTGCCGACTTCGCGGGCCGGCGAAGGATTTTCATCGTTGGATTGATCGGCTTCGCGGCCGCGTCAGCGCTGGGCGGCTTAGCTGTGGACCAGGCCATGCTCTTTGGGTCTCGAGCCCTGCAGGGCGCTTTCGCAGCGTTGATGGCTCCCGGGGCGTTGTCCATATTGACGAATACTTTCCAGGACAACCCAGGAGAACGCGCCAAGGCCTTCGGTGCCTACGGAGCCGTGGGGGGCGCCGGAGCGGCGATCGGGGTGCTAGCAGGAGGGCTCCTCACCGAGTACGCGTCGTGGCGATGGTGCTTTCTGATCAACGTACCCATTGCCTTGCTCACGGCGGTGGCCGCATCACGCGTTGTCCGAGAAACTCGGTCCATCGGAAAGACCGGATACGACATCCCTGGCGCAGTGCTTTCAACGGCGGGAATCGTCAGTCTCGTTTACGGCTTCACGAAGGCCGTCGCGGACGGCTGGTCGTCGGCAACGACGCTGAGTCTCGTCATTGGGGGTGTGATCCTATTAGTTGCCTTTGTCGTGGTGGAGGCCCGCTCGGCTTATCCACTCTTGCCGTTGCGCGTCGTCCTGGAACGGAATCGTGGGGGTGCCTACCTAGCGACATTGCTCATCGTCGTGGGAATGTTCGCCATGTTTCTGTTCGTGAGCTACTACATGCAGCTAATCCTTCATTACTCGGCTGCCAAAGCGGGCGTGGCCTTTCTTCCATTCGCGCTCGGAGTGATCGTCGCCGCCGGGTTGGCGACCCCACTCGTGCCAAAAGTTGGCCCCCGCATTGTCATATCTTCCGGCCTACTTATTGCCGGCGGGGGCATGTTGTGGTTGACCCAGATCGGCGTGCACACTTCGTATTGGACTCACCTGCTGCCTCAACTGATAGTCATGAGCCTC
This sequence comes from Acidimicrobiaceae bacterium, assembly GCA_003167415.1. GTDB lineage: Bacteria > Actinomycetota > Acidimicrobiia > Acidimicrobiales > RAAP-2 > RAAP-2. The sequence continues at coordinate 83,752 of PMTF01000006.1, forward strand.
GGCATGGGTCTGGCTTTCCCCGCTCTGAGCAGTACCGCACTGACCAAAGTGAGACCGGAAGATTCCGGTGTGGCGAGTTCGCTGCTCAATGCTTCGCAACAAGTTGGTGCGTCCCTCGGAGCGGCGTTACTCAACACCATCGCCGCCACAGCGACAGCCAGTTATATCGTCTCTCACGGAACGAGTCTCACGGAAGAGGCAATAGTGCACGGGTTTACAGTGGCCTTTGCCGTTGGGGCCGCAATTCTGGCGGCGGGCGCGATTGTCAGTGCACTGCTCGTCCAGGGCCCGACGAAGGCATTTCTGAACCCGGTAGCCGCGAGTGCTAGTGAACTCCAACCATGAGTTCGCCGATAGACGAACTTCACGAATGGAATCGCAAGATGGTTGAAGAGTTTCGCGCCAACGGAGGCAAGCCCGGCGGCCCCTTCGCGGGATCGCCCTTGCTGTTGCTCCACACGATTGGTGCCCGTACCGGTGAAGAACGTATCAATCCCTTGATGTATCAAGACCTCATGAACGGCAAGGTCGCGGTATTCGCTACTGCTAACGGTGCACCGACTCATCCTGACTGGTACTACAACCTCGTCGTAAATCCGAACGTCAGCGCGGAGATCGGGTCTGAGTCACGCCGGTTTCGTGCCTCCACCGCACTCGGCGAAGAACGAGAAGAGGTCTGGTCTCGACAGAAGCTACGCTTCCCAAGCTTCGCCGATTTCGAGGAAATGACGATCCGTCAGATCCCAGTTGTCATCCTCGAGCCAAAGTGATTCGGCGTCAAGAGGTTGCGTTGATGTCATCTCACGACGAACCAACATTCGAAGAGACGGGAGAGAACGCACGGCTTCCACCCTCGCCTGAGTGCTCGATCTCAACGAATTGAGTCGCAACTCAGAATCATCCTCCTCAGGCCAGCGGACCCTGCTGTCTGATCGTCTCGACCGACTCCATCGCTTTGCGGAGTTTAAGTAGCCACTCGTCGGCGTTTGTCGCAACTAATTTGACGCACCAAGCCAACGCATCGGAACGACTGCGAGCCACGCCGCTATCCACCAGCGTGTCGAGAACCGTTCGCTCGGATTGGCGAAGTCGGGTCATTACCGGTATCGACAGGTGGGTGAAGATGTGTCTGGTGTCGCCGATCTCAGCTCCCCAGCTAATGACTTTGCCGAAGTGATGCTGACCTTCTCTAGCAATCGTCATTCGCTCCTCGCGAGTCTCCTCACGGAACCTCGTGATTCGGCCAGTTTCAGCCGCCGCTTTGGCCACGGGGTCGACCTCATCGCCCAAATCGAGTGCGGGGAGCCTTCCAATGATCAGTATTTCGTCGTGATCGATGGTCACCGTCGGCGACTGCTCAAACCAACTTTCGGGCAGGCGACCGATAATCCAGCCCGAAATCTCCTCGGACGAGATCGTCTCCGGCCCGATCGATGATTGAGAGCGTTGTTCTCCTCGAGCGCTTCTCTTGGTTCGATTCGCAGATTTACTCGACTCCATCTGTGCCTCCTAATTATAATTACTTAATTACAGTCTATCAACTCTTGCAGCAGGATAGTGAACGGATCTGTCGAGTTATAGTGGACCCCTCCCTAGATCGGTGGTGGCAGGGTTGTGGCCAAAATCGTGATTCCTCAAGCGCTTAGCGGTCTTCTAATTCGGTTTCGAGGTGGTTTTGGGCATTGAACGGGCATGAACGGCGCTATTTTTACGAAAAAATGGCACTTTTGACGCATAAACGTGCTGTGCAAAAATCGGCCTTCACGAGGAATTACGAAGCACCCCCAACGGGATTCGAACCCGTGCCGCCACCTTGAAAGGGTGGGCGAATTCTCAATGCACCAATACTGAAACCGCTGATCAACGACATTATTCAATGACGGAACCTTGTGTCCGCAAAGGCTTCGGGCATACTGCGGGCATAGACGATATTGATGGATGTTGGTCAGTTTGCGGCCCCGCGGGACCGAACGTCGAAACATGAGGTACCCTTTACCGCATGGTAGTAGGTGGTAACGACAAGCTCCTGGCGCAGATGCGCAGAGGTTCAATCGAGTACTGCGTGTTGGCTCTGTTGCAATCGGGTGATCGATACGGCTTCGAGATCACTCGCGAACTCGCTGCCGCGGACGGATTGGTCACCAGCGAAGGCACGGTCTATCCGATTTTGACGCGATTGCGAAACGTTGGTCTGGTCGATACCTACTGGCAGGAGTCATCAGAAGGGCCGCCGCGGCGCTATTACCGAATTACTTCAGAAGGCGAGCTCGCTTTGAAACCGTTCGTTGAGCAGTGGGAGCGCTTCCGCGACGCTGTCGACGCCATCTTGAGAAGAGGTAATTCGAAGTGACGAATCAAGATACAACGCAAGATCTGGTCAACCACTATCTCATGACATTGAGAAATCAGTTGTACGAGGTTCCGCTTACTGCGCGCGACGAGTTCATGAATGAAATCACCGAGCACATTGCCGAAGGTCGTGCCAATTTAGATCCAGGAGACATCGAAGGGCTGAGCACGTTGCTCGCGCATATCGGAAGTCCTTCGGAGCTGGCGAGAGAAGTCATCGCGGGCCAGCGAGAACAGCAGCGGCAGATGGGTTGGTTACGACGAGTTCGGCTTGGTCCGGCACTCGCTCTACTGGTCGCGATCTTCGTCGTCGCCGGCCTCCTATGGTTGACGCATTACCAACCATTGCGACAATCACCACTTTCGCAAACAGGACCCTCGATTTCTTATGCCAGCGGAAAGTACGTTCCACAAGTGAACGCTGCGAGCAGCGATCTCCCAGGCGAGGTGCCTATCTGGAACATGCCCAAAGGGACGTCGACAGTTCACATAACCGTGTCGATCGAAAATGCGGGAGGTTTTCCGATCAAAATCACCGGCGTGCAGTCACCCACGCAGGGTTGGACAATGTTTGGGCCGGCACAAGTTGGTTTCGGCCAATATGAGGGAGGGCCAACACGTCCATTCCATCCCTTCACCGTAGGCGGACATCAAGAATCGGAGGTCTCGTTAGCGATTCCAATGCATTGCATGGCGAACTCGGAAACCGTCGAACTGTCCAGGGTATTGGTGTCAACATCTTTCTTCGGTCAGACGCATCAGACTTGGATCAACACTGCGCCGTTCAATATTGTGTTTGCCAAGTCTTGTTGAAGCGAAATTGTGTTTGATATTGGAAGCGACTGCATGCTCACGCGCGATGCTGAAGATCGTCTTATAAGTGCGGGTTCAATTCGCGGGGCCGACGTCAACATTCTCCGACTGGCGTATACAAGACTGGAAACATGGGAGAACCTTCGCGACCAAGCCTTAAGTGCTCGCCGCTTTGGAGGATTCTCGAGGCTGAAACAGGAATACGGAGCGTCCCTTGTCCGGCTTATTGAAGCGACTTTGCGCGGTTGCGCTAATTGTCCTAGTTTGCCTCGCAGCATGGATTCTCAGCCGGCCCGCTCACTCCATTCCAAGCGGGAGTCAAGTCTTCTCCAGAGTCGTAGCGATTCGCGACGCAGTGCCTTCCAATGCTTCTAACCTCCAAGTCCAGTCCTCTGCGGCGTCATGGGTTTCAGGTTGTGCCGAAATTCCAGGTTCACGCGCCGGCTGGACCACTGATCAGGTGTCGGTCATGTTTTTCGACACCAGTAATCGAGTAACCGTCATTGCAAAGATTGATCGCGCCCTTAGAAGTCAAGGATGGCAACGTCACGACTCTAAGCCGCGTCCCTCGGATGGTCGTCTGCCGCACTGGACTCTTGACGTGAAGAGCGCGCACGTTGTTCAGGCTTGGGCTTTTCCTGTTGGACCCGGCACGCATCACTGGTATTTCAGCGCGAGTTGGAACCCTCCGGGTCCCAGAGGGCAAGGTTGCCCCTAGGCACCTTTCGACTTCGCATTAACGGAGGGCCGACGTCAACAATCTCCGACTGGCGCCTCATTGAGTGGTCGAAGAATGCCCCGTCTCATCCAACTCGAGCGTCAAAGTGGTTCGAGTGTTAGAGCCGCAGAAGTTAATGGATGGTCTCTATTGAATCCTCATCGAGTCCAGCATCTTCCGAAGCAGTCGTTGATCTTCCGACACACCTGGGTTGCGGAAGTACACGTCGAACTGGTAGTAGTTGTCGGGCACGCCTCTGTCAATGAAGATCCAATACTCAGTGGTCGCGGCTAGCGATCGGTTTGGCTTCCTGATCAAAGTCTCTCGAGCCGCATGATGGTCCACCACAAGGTGTCGTCCTGTATCATCAGCGATCGTCCATCCCGGCATACCACCTGAGACAAACGTGACGAGCACTCCGCCGCGCCTGAGTGTCTTGACCGGAAAGCCACAACTGATCGTGGTCGAAATGCCTGAACGAGTGGTCTTGCAAGGCTGGTGCATCGGCTGATTCGATAGGAAAGCAACATCGGTCGTCATGGTTGTCTCTTCCGTGTACTTACTCAAAGTCCAACAAGAGGGATAGCGGAAGCTGGTACCACCTGTCCCTAGGACTTTGGTTCCGAGACAACTCCGTACGTTCGCGGCGCTGGGCGGCGGATTACTGGCTTTGGGCGCGAACGCATAATGGTCAATAAGGAGCGCTAGCGCTGCTACGACCACAAGCAGAACTGCGATGAAAAACGTCGGACGCCGCTTCACAATGAGATGGTACTTCTGCGTGATGGCGAGGGCGGTGCGACATGAACCCGCACCTAATCTATGTGCCGCCACTTTTAGTCGTGTACTACATACCTCGATAGAAACTGGATCGATGGAGGCTCCTGAGCAAGGAAGAACGAATTGGTGTGACATCCCGAATCGAACACGACTTTTTCGGGATGCGGTACCGCTTGAACGAATGTCTTCACTCCCGGGAAGAAAGGGTCGTCGGTGCCGACCGCAACTCTCAACGGGAGTCCCGCGAGCTTTTCTGCGTGGGAAATCACGTCGTAGTGCTCAAACGACCGTCGAGAGGCGAACGCGTTCGGATTTGCTTCTTGGGCCTGGTCGTACGTCGTCCAGATCGCCGGACTGATCGCCGCCACTCCGTGGATGAGGTGCGGCACGCTCTCGGCTATCGCCAGCGCACCGAATCCACCCATCGAGATGCCCATCAGCTTGATCTGCTGGGGTTGGCGGCCGAGACCCAACCCCTGGCACATGGGAATCAGCTCCTCCACCACCATGGCCATCGGGTCGTCGTGGGGATGCGGGGTCCAGTAGCCGTTTCCGCCGTCCACGGTCACAATGGCCATCGGCTCATGCTGGGGTCGCAGTGCGACCGCCTGGGCGGGAGTCATGCCCTTGAGGGCCGTGACATGGTTGTCGCCGTAGCCGTGGAGGACGACGATAAGTGAAAGTTGGTCGCCACGTTGATGGCCAGGAGGATAGGCAATCGTGTAGCCAACAGAGCGACCGCGCGCGGAAGAAAAGAATTGATCGGAGAAGGACGGCCCGAGGGGAGCAAACGACAGAGTTGGCGCGGGAACGGAGCACGCTCCGTCAAGCTCGTCGAGCCGTTGTTTCCCGGGAAGGACCCCGTGATCCACGAGTTCGTAGGCGGTGGCACCTCCCACAGCCACGGCAGCGAGCCCAGATCCCAGCCACCAGAGCAGTCGTCGGCGAGACACAGTCCGTGTGATTTCAGGTCCCTTCGCTCTTCGTCTTCACGCTATCTCCGCGCTTGGGCTGAACGACCCGTCAAGGCAAAGGCGGCGCTCCTTGTTTGACGTATATGTGGGTTCATCACGCTTGCTTTCCTTGGCCTTTGGTCGTGCCAAGTCCAACAGCCCGAGGACGGCGGGCGCGAAGCGCCAAGCCGTCCGTTCGGGCTACCTGGGTGATCATCAATATTCTTTAACACTTCGCAATTCAAAAAATATTTGACGTCGTTCTCAAAGTTTCTGTTCGAAAACGAGGAAATGGGTGTGGCTGTCTTATAGAGGGCAAATACTTCGTACATCTGTAAGGAGCAATATGAGACTGCCTAACGACACCGGATTAGGGAAACATCCGGCGACTGAGTCTGAGCAGATGCTCGGATACAGAGCTCAATAATGCGTGCGAGGACGAAACGGGCAATGGATCGGTCCAAGAATCTTGCGAGATGGCCCCAGTCTTTCAATCAAGTTTCTTGAATGACATCGTGCAACGGGCGACCGTTGTCATTGGCTAACTAGACAAGGACTTCGATCTTGGTGACTCGACGACACTTCGGTTCCATAAGAAGGCGTCCTTCGGGTCGCTGGCAAGCTCTCTACTGGCAAGACGAACGCGTTCAATCCGCGGGCACGTTCGCAACAAAGGCTGACGCCCAGGCACATCTCTCCGCCATGGAAACTGATCTTCGAAGGGGCAAGTGGATTGACCCACGAGGGGGTCAGGTGACGTTGAGCGACTACGCCAACGAGTGGTTGAACCAGCGAACTGATCTGGCGGAACGAACTACAGAGCTGTACCGGCACGTCCTCGACAAGCACTTACTGCCCGTCCTGGGCACCTCAACGCTGGCGGGACTTACTCCGACCAAGATCCGTTCCTGGCACACGAACATCGCGAACGACCATCCCGCGACGGCTTCGAAGGCTTATCGATTGCTGTCGTCCATGATGCGAACGGCTGTGGTCGACGGCATCATCTCGACTTCGCCCTGCAAGGTGGTAGGAGCCGGCACGGATCACGCTGCCGAGAGGCCGGTTGCCACTGTTGACGAGGTCGAATCGCTCACCAGGGCGATGCCGGAACACCTCCGAATCGTTGTGCCACTTGCCACTTGGTGCCAGTTGCGTCGAGGAGAGATTCTCGGGCTTCGAAGGATGGATGTTGACCTCAAGCACGGCGTGATCCACATCGTGCAGAGCCGCACGTTTGGCATGGATGGCAAACCAATCTTGAAACCGCCGAAAACAAGCGCGGGTCGTCGAACGATCTCAGTACCTCGACCTGTTTTGAAGGCGCTCACTCGACATCTCGAGGTGTTCACTGCGCCCGAAGCGGAATCCCTCGTAGTTATCGGGAGGGGAGGCTCCGCCCTCACCAGGGATGCCCTTCAAGGCTCGTGGGAGCGAGCGCGGCTGGCTATTCATCGGCCGGACCTACGACTCCATGACATGCGCCACACCGGCCTGACGTTGGCTGCAGCCACGGGGGCCACCACGGTGGAACTGATGCACCGAGCAGGTCACGCCTCCGCACCCGCTGCCCTTCGGTATCAGCACGCCACGAGAGATCGTGACCAGCGTCTGTCGGAGGCCCTGGGAGCCATGATTCCTGACACCGATAATTAAGACCGAACCACCAAATTCAAAGTCGACAATGAAGTGTTGAAAGCGGAAAGGTGAGAGCAGATGTCACCTTCCCACTAGCCGTGCGGATGGGCGCGAAGAAAGACACGACCAACTTCGATTTGCTTGACTGAGTGGCAGCAACAGTGTCCTTCTTCGTTCCCGTCGGCAGAGTCGCATTTGCGGCGCACCACGCCTTCGATCCCGGCTCCAGGATCTCGAGGTGCTCGGCGGTCTCGAGTGGAGAGCCGGCGACCGCGAGGAGGTCCCCGTTGGCCGCAAGCGTCATAATTTGCCCGAACGGGGCGAAGGTTCCTCCGACGGACACCCCGTTGATCTTGGGCAGTAACACCGTGTTCCAGTGGACTCCGTCACGGGTAAACAAGAGGGCATTTGCCCTACTTCGATCGACCATGAATACGTCTCCCGATTTCGTGGCGATTAGCTGTTGGCTTCCGCATTGGCTAACTGACGGCACCGAACCGGCTGTGCGCCAAATATCGGACCCTGTTAATTCCTCTAAATCGCCGACGAATACTGACTGCTGCCACGAAGACATTCCACATGCTCCCTGGGGGGCTTGTGGGCCAAAAATCACACAAGGTGTGAACCCAGTGCAATCGAGGTTCTGGTGTATCCACGTGCGACCGCCAGTTGACGACGTCGCTGATACGAAAAACGCGAAATGTCCCGCCTTCGGCGCAGAGTAGTAGTTGTGCGAATAGAGCACTTGGACGCCCTGCTGCCGTTCGACGAATCCGGCAAAGTCAGCCAGCGAGTAACCGTGAGGCGGTGGCACGAATCGCCAGCTCTTACCCACATTCGCCGTCACGAGTGCAACGTTGTAAACGGGAGGAATCGATCCGCCTTCACTCGCTTCGAATCCGGCGTACACGGTCTTCGGATGGCTCGGATCGAGTGCAACAGCGTCGCACGTTACGACGATCTTCGAACCGCCGGGCGAACCAACCATACCCAGGTGGGAGCTTTTGAGCATGTTCCCCACCGAGTTGTCCGGGACCAGAGTTGCTTTGCCGCTGCCTGAGGCAATTTCCACTCCATTCTTAGAGCACCACCCCGAGGTGGCGCTATTCGGTTGGGCGGCAATTGGGCTACCCCAACCTGCGGGCTGGGTGAGTATGGGCCGGACAACTCCCAAAGACGACCACGGGATCGAATGACCATCGGTCGCGGCAGTCGAAGGCGTCGCGGCGGCGGCACTAATTCCAATCGTTGCAATGGCGAGAAAGACGCGAGGGAATATGGCCACGCCTCACTATGGCATCGCGTCGCCGTTGCCGTGGCTCGGGGTAGAACCGCTAAGACCGCAATGCAACGATTATCGAAACACTTGCTTGGCGCGCTATTTCGGGCATACTGCGGGCATATAACGGGCATGTAGCAGGGGTAAATGGTGGTCAACCGTGGTCACTATTGGTCACTCGCGGTTACACTAAAACCCTTGCAATTAAAGGGTTTTAGTGTGAATTTCCGGAGCACCCCCAACGGGATTCGAACCCGTGCCGCCACCTTGAAAGGGTGGTGTCCTAGGCCGCTAGACGATGGGGGCCTGCACTGCGTGTCACCTGGTACTTCGTGGTGGTCGGGCTGCCGGGATTTGAACCCGGGACCTCTGCGTCCCGAACGCAGCGCGCTACCAAGCTGCGCTACAGCCCGCAGCGAGTTGCCTCGCAGCCCGATAATCCTAGCCGGTGGCTCGCGAATCGAACAACGCTCACATGATCGAGGACCTCTCCGGCGCAGCCGGTTTGTGATACTCAATCACGATCTCACTAATCCGACGACGTTCCACCGATTGCACTCGAAATGTCCAATCCACGTATGTGTAAGTCGTGCCGGCCTGCGGTATTTCCCCGGCCAGATCGAGAATGAATCCGGCGATGGTGACGTACTCGCCTTCGGGAATCGAAATGCCGAGCGCCTCTTCCACTTCATCGACGTGGGTCTGCCCGTCGACGAGCCAGCGGTCTTGGCGGATGCGCACGATCGTCGGTTCCTCGTCTTCGTCGAACTCGTCGTTCAGGTCGCCCACCAACTGTTCGAGGATGTCGCGGATTGACACGACGCCCGCGACGCCACCGTGTTCGTCGAGGACGAGCGCAAAAGTCCGGCGCTTCTCTCGCATCTCACTGAGACTCTCCAACAGGTCCATGGTTTCGGGCAACATGAAGGGGCGTCGGATCTTGCGCGCGATTTCGCTCGCCGTCGGCAAGGAGACTCCAATGGCGCGCTTGGCGGTGGTGCTGCGAAACAGGTCGTTGACGAAGAGGACGCCTTCGACCTCGTCGAGGTCGCCATTGACCACCGGGAAACAGGAGTGACCGGTGTCGCGAATGGCTTCGGCAATGAGTTCCGGCGTCACCGGCGTGGTGAGGAAGTCAACGTCGGTGCGGGGCGTCATGACGTCACGAAGCTCGAGCTCGCTCAGTTGATCGACCCGCTCGTGGATGGCGATGGCCTCGGGCGATTTCGGACGCGACTCCTCTCGTCCGACGATGCGCTTACGAAGCCGAGACAGTCCCGAAGAGGGGGGCTGTGGGGCGCTCATTGAACGTCGGCACTCCCGACGCGAACGGTCGCGGGGCGCAGTGATTCGTCCTCGTACTCTTCGCCGCGCAAGAGCGCGCGCACCGCGCTCCGCAGCCGCTGGGGATCGAGTGGCTTCACCAGGAAGCCCTCGGCGCCACTGCGACGAGCGAGGAAGACATCCGGGCGGCGATCGAGCAGCATCAGTACGGCGACCGGTTCGGCTGCGCCGTAGGACTCTTCGTGTCGCAGATCCATGCAGATGGCCATGCCGCCCATGGTGCCGATCTGCAGGTCCACCACCACGAGGTCGACGCCGCCCCGCTCGACTCGGGCAATGACTTCGGGGCCGCTGGCGACCTCTTCAATAAAGAGGTCCGGCCCTTCGAGCGTGGCGCGCAGATCCTTGCGCAGTGAGGCGAGGTCGCTCGCCAGAAGAACAATGGCCATTGCGTCAGCGTAGCGGAGCAAGAAAATGTCTCCTGGTTGGAGCGAGCGTCGGAGCGGAAATTACTCTTGCCCGTTCGCTGGTGAGTGGTTAACCTGCGGTTCTAGGTCAAACCGAGGGGAAGTAGGGGGAGCGACTTATGGCGATTACGCCTTTGGATTGGACTGACGCCGCCGCATGTCGAAACAGTGAAGGCGCGCTGTTTTATCCGGCCGATAGCGCGGAGCGCAAAGAGGATCGGTTGGAACGAGAGTTGGTGGCCAAGCGCATCTGCGCGAGTTGCGGTGTCCGGGAGGATTGCCTGGAAGCGGCGCTCGCCCGTCACGAGTCCTACGGGATCTGGGGCGGACTTAATGAGATTGAACGGAGAGGATTACTCCGTACGTGACGTCACCCAGCCGAGCTGGGTCGGGCTCACCCGGGTGAGCACAATGAGGAGCGCGAATGTCACGATGTGAACCCCGGTGCAGTACAAACACAGATTGTCGATGATGATGAGCTCGGCGTAGAGGAGCCACAGCACGAAGCACATCGACACGATCGCAAACACGAACCGCGCGACGTGAATCCAATAGTTCTTGGCGCGCCATCCCCACGGGGAGTTGAGCACCGTCATCACCAGATACGCGCCTAGACCGAGGAACGCCACCGGGATTCCGAGCAAACGAGATTCGCCCGACGTGGTGACTGCTCCGCAGTTGATGAACCCCCTGTCGGTGCAGAAAAGGGCTTGCGGTTCGAAGTGCGTGATCGTGAGATACGTGGCGAGGGCCAGGCCGATCAGACTTAAGGCGAACGTCGTAGGGACCGCCCAAGCGGGAACCCGCCCTAGCGTTCGACTCACTTAATCTTCATGGCCGTTTTCGCAGCCATCACTCCAGAGCTCGTGCACACGTTAGACGGCTGGTTATTCGTCAGGGAACAGATCGCCGCCGTCTGATAGTTCGCCGACGCGATGATCGCGTCCGTGACGGGACTCGTCGGATCGCTCAGGCCCGTGGCGATGTTGGCTCGCGTCAAGTTGGTCAAGGCGTCGGGCGAGTAGCTCGCTCCGGAGACGAGGAACTTGTTGTCCAAGGTGATGAACGGAATGGGATTGCCTTGAAACTTGGGACCCGGAATGTACTTCGGCGTGTCATACTTCTCCACCAGCGCCGACTGCGCTTTGGTCGGCGTTTGAAGGAGCTGGTAGTTGGTGCCCGCGGAGTTCAGGTAGTTGGTGTACTCCTCAACACTCTTGAAGACGATGTACTTCGACGCGTAGGTCGACTTCACGAACGTGAACGTCGGTGTGTTGGGATAGTTGTCGTGGGCGTAACTGGCCGTGTTGCCCAGTCCCGACCATTTGCCGAATCGACTGAGGGCGATGATCGTGGACCAGCGTTGCGCGGCGCAAAACGGGCAGTATTCGGCGCCCATGTAGAAGACTTCGGGGACCGTCGTGCCCGAACTCGTCTGTGCCGTCAGGGGCGGCTGGCCCTTCACCGTGATCGGTGGGCTTACCTGCACGACTTGGGAGGTCACACCGACCGTGTTGAAGACCGACACCGGTACGCCCGTGATCTGCGCCAAGGTCGTCGCATCGACCGGCGAGAACGTTCCGTTTCCCTTGGTCGATGGAGAACCGCTCAAGACCTTGACGAGCACGAGTGTCGCCACGATGACCACCACGAGTCCGATCGCGAGCCACGTGAAGAGTCCGGCCGGCCGGCCACTCGAAGACTTCACCGGAGCCTTGGTGGGCGCCCGTTTGGCCGCCTGCGTGGCGGGGCGGTTTGACGCGATGTTCTTCTTCGATGCGGGGGACTTGGCCACGTTGCTCCTTGATGCGCTTAGGACAACAAACTTAGTGGACGGGGCATCGACGCCGACTTCAGGCTCGGCGCTGAGTAGTTTTCACTATGGCCGAAATTTTGAGTCCTCGTCCGGCCGCGACCGTGATCACCGTGCGTGACGGTCCCAATGGTTACGAAATTCTTATGCTCCGTCGAAATCTCAACAGCGATTTTGTCGGCGGTGCGTACGTCTTTCCGGGCGGTCGCGTCGACGAAGCGGACGCCGGCCCGGCGGCCCAGCGTCGCACGCTCGGACTCAGCGACGAAGAGGCGTCGCGACGTCTCTCTCTGGAAAGTGGTGGCCTCGCGTACTACGTCGCTTGTTTGCGCGAGCTCTTCGAAGAGGCCGGACTGTTAATCGCGTGTGACGAAGATGGCGAACCGGTTCAATTCCGTGATGATCAATCGATTCACCGTTTCGCCGCCAGTCGCCGCGAGGTGAATGCCGGCACGCTCGACTTCATTACGATGATGGAGCGAGAGCGTCTCGTACTGGACCTTCGGGGCCTGGAGTACGTCGCCCATTGGGTGACACCGGTAGGACCTCCGCGGCGATTCGACACCCGCTTTTTCGTGGCGCTCGCTCCGAGCAGTCAAGTGGCCACGCACGACGCCGGTGAAACCGTCGCCGATCAGTGGATTCGGCCCGTCGACGCCCTGGAGGCGCACGCTCGTGGCGATCTCGAAATGATCTTCCCGACGATCCGCAACCTCGAGGCCATCGCGCACTTTCGTTCGTCGCACGACGTCCTCGAATACGCGAGATCACTGATCGACGTCGTGCGCGTCGAGCCGAGGATCGTGACGCGAGGTGGCGAGGTGCGGATTTTGTTGGCGGGTGACGACGGTTACGAAGACTGAGTGCCGCTCGCGACGGCCTTCGTGATGGCGTCGAGCATGCGGGCCGAACAGCCGATAGCGCCGAAGGGCGGGGCGACGTCGTCCAGTATTCGTTGCGCCAGTCGGTGCAAGACGCCGCTGTCGGACTCAGCCAACACGGCCGGCTCTCCGTGATCGCCACCCTCGGCGATGGCTGCGTTGAGTTCGATCTCGGCCAGGAGGGGCACGTTCAGTTCTTCACTGAGTGAGCGACCGCCGCCCTCGCCGAAGAAATTGTGGCGTTCGCCACATCGGCAGGTGAAGCCACTCATGTTCTCGATGACGCCCAGGACGCGGATGTTCGATTTGCGCGCGAAGTCCGCGGCGCGCGCGGCGACGCGTTGCGCGGCGATCGTCGGCGTGGTCACGACCAACTGGCCCATTTGGGGCAGCAGCCGGGCGAGCGTCATCGCGATGTCGCCGGTTCCTGGTGGGGTGTCAATTAAGAGGTAGTCGATGCCCGACCAGTCGGCATCTTCGATGAACTGCGCGACGGCCTTTTGCACCATGAGTCCGCGCCACAAGAGGGCCTGATCTTCGTCGGCGAGCAGACCCATCGACAACAACTTGATGGATCCGGTGCCCACGCGTCGCTCGAGCGGCTGCATCTTGCCGCCGGTCGCTTCCACGTCGCCGTGAATACCCAACAGTCGACTCAACGAGAATCCCCAGATGTCGGCGTCCAGCACGCCCACGCATCGACCGGTCTCGGCAATGGCGACCGCGAGGTTGGCCGTGATCGACGACTTGCCGACTCCGCCCTTGCCCGAGGCAATCATCAGGACCGGCGTGTGAGTGGGAATGGAGGTGGACGGCGCGCTTCGTTGGGCGATGGACCTCGCTCGCCGCATTAGCGCGGCTTTGGCCGGGGCGTCCAGCACACCCATGACGAGATCGACCGTGTCGATCTCGTCGAGCGAGAGGACGGCCTCTTTGACGTCGCGTTCGATCTGCGCGCGCAGGGGACAGCCGACGGTGGTGAGCGAGACGTGCACCACCGCGCGACGATCCGAAACGGCGATTTCGCCGACCATGCCCAGTTCGACGATGGAGGCCCCGAGTTCGGGATCGAGCACCTGACTGAGGCGTTCTCGCAGTCGATCGGAGTTTTGCACGTAGCGACGCTACCGGCGAATGAAGTGCGGTGTTCAATGAGGAAATCCCTCACTATCATGGAACGGAGAACTCTCGAAGGAGCGCCATGTCCAACATGACCACCACCAGCGTGAACTTGACCAAGAAGGACCCCAACCCGATCAACTTGACCGATGGCGCCGCCGTGAAGGTGGCCGAGCTGATCGCCGCCGAAGGCGTCGACGAAGTGTTGGCGTTGCGCGTATCGGTGAAACCGGGCGGCTGCTCGGGCTTCAACTACGACATGTACTTCGACTCGGAGTTCGCCGAGGACGACATCGTGCGCGAGTTCGCCGGGGTCAAGGTCGTCGTCGACGCCTCGAGCGCTGAACTGCTCAACGGCTCCACGCTGGAATACTCCGACTCGCTGCAGGGCGCCGGATTTCACATCACGAATCCCAACGCGACGCGCACTTGCGGCTGCGGCAACTCCTTCAGTTAAGAGACAGTCATGCCCGAAGCGTTCGGTCCTTACTCTCATTGGCGTCGCGCGGGCGACCTGGTCGTGATCTCGGGTCAACTGGGCGTCGTGCCCGGTCACGACACGCCGACCATGATCGACGGCGGTGCGCCCGAGCAGTTACGCCAGGCGCTGGTCAACGCCCGCGCCGTGCTGGCCGAAGCCGGCGCCACGTTTGATCAAGTAGTGAAAGCGACGTTATTCATCACCGATATGAGCGTGTTCGCCGCGTGCAACGAAGTGTGGATCGAAGCGTTCCAACCGCCGCGCCCCACGCGTTCGGCCGTCGCCGTCGCCCAACTCCCCCTCGGCGCCCTCGCCGAAGTCGAGCTCTGGGCCTACGCGCCGCTGGATTAGACCGCGTACTCGTTCGGCGTCGTGCCGAACTTGTAGCCGACCGAGCGCACCGTCTGGATCAGGTGGGCGTACTCCTCGCCCAGCTTCGCGCGCAGTCGCCGCACGTGCACGTCCACCGTTCGGGCCCCGCCGTAGTACTCGTAGCCCCACACGCGGCTGAGCAGGGTCTCGCGGGTGAAGACCCGATTCGGGTTGGTGGCGAGGAAGCGCAGCAACTCGTACTCCATGTAGGTGAGGTCCATGACTCGTCCGGCGATCGAGGCCTGGTAGGTCTCTAGGTTCATCGAAAGGTCGCCGTGCTCGATGCGCGGAGCCACGCTCTCGTTGCCGGCGCGGCGCAGGCGATGGCGCAATCGGGTCGCCAACTCGCTCACGTCGAAGGGTCCGACCACGAAGTCGTCGAACAGGTCCTCGCGGAAGGTGAGCTCGTCGAGTTGGTAGTGGTCGAGGAGCAAGATGATCGGGCCGACGCCGCGACTGCGCGCCCGAAGTTGTCGACAGAGGTTCATGGCCTCGGTGAAGGGGTACGCGGCCGCGTTGATCACGGCGCCGGCGAAGCCGTCGGTCGGTTCGAGCGCGGTGACCTCATTCAACCGTCCGGTCACGGCCACCGCGGGCGTCACCCCCGTGACGTCAAACGCTTTTCGCACCGGCCCTTCGCACGAGGGAACGCAGAGTACGACGTCGAAGTTCACAGCAACGGGAGGTAACGCTCGAGTTCGAAGGGGGTCACTTGCCCGCGGTAGGCGTCCCATTCGGAACGCTTGTTGCGCAAGAACCACTCCACCTGGTGTTCACCCAGCGTCTCGTGCAACAACTTTGAGCACTCCATGAGATCCAACGCCTCGGCCAGCGACTGGGGCAATGGTGCCATGCGTTCGCCCTCGGTGGGCAACTCGTAGTCGCCTTGTACTCCGCGAAGACCGGCCGCGAGAATGACCGCGAAGGCGAGATACGGATTGGCAGCCGGGTCCGGCGAGCGGTACTCAATACGCGTGGAGTCGACACGCCCGGGCTTGACTGACGGGATACGCACGAGGGCTGCGGCGTCGAAGCGCGCCCACTTGGCTTCTACCGGCGCTTCGGCGCCGGGCACCAGTCGCTTGTAGGAGTTCACCCACTGGTTCGTCACCGCGGTGATCTCGGGCGCGTGACGGACGAGCCCGGCGATGAACTTGGTGGCGACGTCGCTGAGGCCGTACGGACCGTCACCGATGAAGGCGTTCTGGTCGTCGCGCCAGAGCGACAGGTGCGTGTGCATGCCCGATCCTTGGACGTTGGCCAACGGCTTGGGCATGAAGCTCGCCGAGACGTCGGCCTGGCGGGCCAGTTCCTTCACCACGTGGCGCACTGACATCACGATGTCGCCCATGGTGAGGGCGTCGGTGTAGCGCAGGTCGATCTCGTGTTGTCCGGGGGCGTCTTCATGTTGCGCGTGCTCGACGCCGATGCCCATTTCCTCGAGAGTTAAGACGGTACGGCGTCGCAATTGGCTGGCGGTGTCATCGGGTAGCAAGTCGAAGTAGCTGCCCCGGTCGATCGGCACGGGCGCCGTCGACGTGTCAAGACCTTCGAAGTAGAAGTACTCGATCTCGGGCGCGACGAAGAAGGTGTAGCCCTGAGCGCGGGCCTCTCCGAGTACCCGACGAAGTTGCTGGCGGGGACAGCCGTCGAAGGGCGTGCCGTCAATGTTGACGATGTCACAAAAGACCCGTGCCACGCCGGCCCCCTCTTCGTACCAAGGCAGGAGTTGGAAGGTCGTCAGGTCCGGCCGGGCCAGAACGTCGGACTCCTGGGTCCGCGAGAAGCCGTCGATGGAACTGCCGTCAAAGGTCATGCCCTGGTCGAGGGCGTCCTCCAGTTCGGCCGGGGTGACGTGGAACGCCTTGTGGCGACCGAGCACGTCGGTGAACCACAGCTGGACAAAGCGGATGCCGCGCTCCTCGACGGTTCGCAGTACGTACTGAGCCTGGCTTTGCATAGAGACCATTCTCGCACCTTCCCGCCATTCCCACTTCTGGTCCGCAAAGTTCGAAACCCGCCGCACGTCGGCGGCGGGTTTCGTACGCGGGTCTTAGCGTCGACTGGCTGCTTTCTTGGCCGGAACCTTCTTCGCGACCACTTTCTTCGCCGGAGTCTTCTTGGCCGCCACTCTCTTCGCGGGCGCCTTGGTCGCGCTCGCCGCGCCGCACGCCGTTTCAGTGATCAGACGAGCGACGACGTACGGGTCGACGTTGGAGTTCGGACGTCGGTCCTCGATGTAGCCCTTCTTTTCGCGCGCGACCTGACCGGGAATGCGCACCGAGGCACCGCGGTCCGACACGCCGTAGGAGAACTTCGACCAGTGGGCGGTCTCGTGCGCACCGGTGAGTCGATCTTCGATGCCGTCGCCGTAGTTGGCAATGTGCTCCTTGATGCGAGTGCCCAGTGACTCGGCCGCCGCCACCACGGCGGCGTAGCCACCGGCCGCGCGCATCTGCTTCGTCGAGAAGTTGGTGTGCGCCCCGGCGCCGTTCCAGTCACCCTTGATGGGCTTGGCGTCGAAGCTGACGTCGACCCCGAACTCCTCGGCGATGCGCTCGAGCAGCCATCGCGCGAGCCAGAGTTGGTCGCCGATCTCGACCGGGCCGAGTACGCCGACCTGGAACTCCCACTGGCCCATCATGACTTCCGCGTTCGTACCTTCGATACCGAGGCCGGCGCGCATGCAGGCCAACGTGTGCGCCTCGACGATGTCGCGACCGGGCATCTTCGCGCCCCCGACACCGCAGTAGTACGGGCCCTGCGGCGCGGGGAAGCCGTCCTCGGGCCATCCGTAGGGTCGACCGTCTTGAAAGAACGTGTACTCCTGTTCGATACCGAATTTCGGTTCGAAACTCGCGAACTGCTTGGCGACGGCGGCCGTGGCGGCGCGCTCGTTGGTGACGTGAGGTGTCATATCGGCGTTTAGCACTTCGCACATCACCAGTACGTCATCGGCACCACGTAGTGGGTCGGGAACCGTGAGGACCGGCATCAGGACGCAGTCCGAAAAGTGACCGGTCGCCTGATTCGTGCTCGACCCGTCGAAGCCCCATACGGGTGGCTTCTGTCCAACGGTGACGATCTTGGTCTTGCTGCGCAACTTGCGGGTGGGCTCGCTTCCGTCGATCCAGATGTATTCGGCCTGATACTTCAAAGTCGCTCCTCACAGATGTCATTGCGCACCGCGTGCGTTCCCATCCAGTCTGGTCCAGCGTCGTCGCGTCGCACCCCCAGTTTTGTTAACCGCGTGTGAACGTTGGCCAGACTTCTCCGAGCCGTGCCCCATTAGGCTCACGTTCGTGCCGGTGATCAGACTCGCAATGGCCCAAATGAATGCGGTCGTGGGCGGATTTGCGCAGAACGTCGAAACGCTCGGGCGTTTTCGCACCCAGGCAGCCTCGGCGGGCGCCGACCTCGTGCTCACTCCGGAATTGTCGTTGATGGGCTATCCACCGGAGGACCTGCTCTTGAAAGAGGGCTTCATTGAAGCATCCCGGGTGGCGTTGATTGAAATGGCGCTCTTGGATAACGTGCCTCCGGTCCTGGTCGGCACGGTCGTGAGTGAAGGTCTGGAAGATGTTGCCCTGGCGCCCTCGAGCGACGGACGCGACGTCGCGCGACCGGCCTTCGGCGAACTCGGATCGCCCCATATCGCCAACGCCTTAGTCGCCTTAAGCGATGACGGCGTCGTCGCCATTGCCACGAAGCGATTGCTCCCGAACTACGACGTTTTTGACGAGCAGCGCTACTTTCATCCGGGCGTGGGACCCCACACCATAATCAACGTTCGCGGCGTCGCCGTCGGACTTTTGATCTGCGAGGACGTCTGGATTCGAAACGGTCCGGCCGCCGAGTTGGCCCGCCAGGGCGCGACGATGTTGGTCGTCGCGAACGCCTCGCCGTTCGCGCGCGGACGGCGCGAAGAGCGTGAGGCAGTTCTACGCGAGCGCGCTCTCGAGACGAACTGTCCCATCGCGTACGTCAACCTCGTGGGCGGTCAAGACGAACTCGTCTACGACGGCCAGAGCGTTGTCGTGAACGCGCAAGGTGAGGTAATCGCGCGCGCGACGGCGTTCAGCGAGGAACTGTTGGTCTGTGACATCGACGCGCGCGAATCAACCCAAGGCGTTCCCCTCAACATCGGTTACGCCCGTGACGACGAACGCTTGACCGCGCTGCACGTGAACCGGATCGCCGAACCGATAAGCGAAGTCGAAGAGGTCTACCAAGCTCTGGTGATGGGAACCCGTGACTACCTACGGAAGAATGGCTTTCGAACGGCGGTCATCGCACTGTCGGGCGGCGTCGACTCCTCGTTAGTGGCCGCCATCGCCGTCGATGCCGTCGGTGCGCGCGCGGTCCGGGGTTTCGCCATGCCGTCTCGCTACTCGTCGGACCACTCCGTCGCCGACGCCGAAGAACTGGCGTCGCGACTGGATATCGACATCACCACCATTCCGATCGAGGGCGCGCATTCGGCCTTGGGTAGCGCCCTCGGCGACGTCCTCGACGGAGAGCCCCGAGGAATCACCGACGAGAACCTGCAGTCGCGCATTCGCGGCGTTTTGCTAATGGCCATCTCGAACGACACCGGGGCGATCGTGTTGACGACGGGAAACAAATCCGAGATCGCGACGGGTTACTCCACGCTCTACGGCGACTCGGTAGGCGGCTTTGCGGTCATCAAGGACGTTCCCAAGACGCTGGTCTACGAACTCTGTCGCTACCGAAACGAAATCGCCGCCAAGGCCGGCGACCCTGAGCCGATTCCGGCGGACGTGTTGACCAAGGCTCCGTCGGCCGAACTTCGACCGGACCAACGAGACGACCAGTCGCTTCCGCCCTACGACGTGCTCGATCCCTTGCTCGAGCTCTACGTGGAGGATGACGCCACGGCCGAAACCATGATCGCCAGCGGCCACGATCCCGATCTGGTGCTGCAAATCACCCATCTCGTTGATCGCAGTGAGTACAAGCGCCGCCAGATGGCCCCGGGGGTACGGATCTCCAAAAAAGCCTTTGGCCGAGACCGGCGAATGCCGATCACCAACGCCTTTCGCCAAGAGACCCTGTGACGCCGACGAATCGCGAGATCGGCGACCACCTCGTTGCGTGCTACGACACTATTTATATTGTTCTCGGGGAGAGTGCCCCGGCGCTCACCAACGACGCCTACGTGGTGCGCGCCTACGAAACCTCTCGCGCCTTCGGCGACCTGGCGCTGGAGATGCGAGAGCACCTGGGCGATCCGAAAGTGGCGCCGCTCCCGGTGCTCGAAGACGTCCTGCGCCGCGCCGTCGCCGGCGACGCCTCGGGCGCATTGGTGCTCTACGCCATGGCGATGGTTGTGGGACCCAGACTCCTGGTGACACTGTTGGACGCGCGAACGGCCCTGACGAACGATTCGGAACTGACCGAACTGAGCAATCACGCCTCGAAGGTCTGCGTGAAAGAGATCCGAGCGACCGGCGAGGTCGCGAAGGATCAGGCGCCAATCGAGGATAGGGAGTGGCAATCGTTGGCTCGGGCGCTCTCGGAGACGTTGGACGCGGCTGGAAACGCTGAGAGTTTGGGCATTTCCCGTTAGGTTGCCTAGGTCCGTATAACTAGTAGTACCGGAATCTCCGGTGTCGGGTATCAAGGGAGAGCCATGGCAAAAGATCGTGTTGACCGGGATGACGAAGACCTCGTACGTCTCTACCTCTCCGATATTGGTCAATACACCCTTTTGACCAAGGACGATGAAGTTCGCCTGGCCCAGACCATCGAAGAGGGTCGCGACGCCAAGGCCGAGCTCGACAGCGCTGAGACCGACAAGAAGATCAAGCTCACGCCGAGCAAGAAGATGGCGCTGAAGCGCTCCGTTCACCGAGGTGACCAGGCCGAACGTGACTTCGTGCAGTCGAACCTGCGCCTAGTGGTCTCGATCGCCAAGAAGTACCAGGCCTCGGGCCTGCCGCTGCTCGACCTTATTCAAGAGGGCAACCTCGGGTTGATGCACGCCGTCGAGAAGTTCGACTGGCGCAAGGGATTTAAGTTCTCGACTTACGCCACGTGGTGGATTCGCCAGGCGATCACCCGCGGCATCGCCAACACCGGACGCACCATCCGGCTCCCGGTACACGCGGGGGACACCCTGGCCCGGGTCCAAAAGGCCCAGTCTCGCCTCGAACTGAAGTTCGGTCGCCCCCCGACCATCAAGGAACTCTGCGACGAGTGCGAGATGCCCGAAGACAAACTAATCGAGGCGTTGCGGTTCCGTTCCGAGCCGATCTCGCTCTCCGAGCCCCTGCGTGAGGACGGTGACGCCGAACTGGGTGACGTCGTCGAAGACCGTTCGGCCGAGTCGCCCTTTGACGTGGCCGCCGTGAAGATGATGCCGGCCGCGATCGAAAAACTCCTGCAGCCGCTCGACGAGCGTGAGCAGAAAATCCTGCGCATGCGGTTCGGTCTCGACGGGGCCGGGGAGATCCGGACCCTCGAAGACGTCGGCGCCGAAATGAACCTGACGCGCGAGCGGATTCGCCAGATCGAGGCCCGGGCGATGAGCAAACTTCGTCACCCGTCTTCTGACACCGGCGCGCGCGACCTCTTGACGCTCTAGCGGCGTTGGTAGGTCCGTCCGAGGACGGCCGCCGCCCCGATCACGATGGCGCTCAGTAAAAACGGCGTGTGCGACTTCGCACGGTCGTGGGCCCGAACCGGGTGCGTGAAGTTCAAGAGCGGCCACTGGCTCTCGTGGGCGGCCTTCGCAAGGTGACGATCGGCGTTGACGGCGTAGGCGTGTCCGACCGATTCGAGCATCGGTATGTCAGTCTCGGAATCAGAGTACGCGAAGGATTCATTGAGGTCGATGTCGCGCTGCTGGGCCAACTCGCGAATCGCGATCGCCTTGTTCTCGCCTAGGGCGAAGAACTCCATCTCGCCCGTGAACTTGCCCTGCTCGTCGATCTTCGCGCGTGACGAGATCGAACCCGTGATGCCGAGTAGTTCGGCGAAGGGCTCGACGATCTCGGCCGGTGACATGCTCACCAGCCACACTTCGTCGCCCTGGGCCATGTGGTGGTCGATGAGCTCGAGGGCCTCTTCGTAGATCAGCGGCTCGATGACGTCGTTGATGGTCTCGGCGACGAGTTTCTTTATCTCGAGGTGGTCCCATCCTTTCGTGATCTGTAAGACCGATTCGCGAATTTTCTGGAGTTTCTCGTCGTCGGCGCCGAATCGATTGAACATCATCTGACTCAGTACTGCCCAGACCAGCGTGCGACGGTGCAACAGTCCGCGGGCGTGGAATTCCGGACCGAAGGCCACCAGCGACGACTTGGCGATCACGGTCTTGTCTAGGTCAAAGAAGGCCGCTCGCACCCATCCATGCTAGGTCCCGTCAGTTTTTCGCGGTCCGTCGATCAAGCGACGAAGGCCGACGCGCACTCCTGTGCGGCGTCGGCTCGAGTGATCAGTATGACGTGATCGTGTTCCAAGAAGTGCATGGAGGGCGAGGGCACCAACGGCTGACTGCTGCGAACGACGGCCACGACGCGCACCGAGTCGGGCAGGTGCAGTTCGTCGAGCGTGAGGTGATTGGCGACCGCGGGCGAGTTCTCCGCGAGCGTCACTTCGATGAGTCGCATTCGTCCCTGGGCCAGGTCCATCAGGTTGATGATCGCGCCGACCTCGACGGCCTCGTCGACCAGCGACGTAATCAGCGCCGGCGTCGACACCGAGACGTCCACGCCCCAACTCTCGTTGAAGAGCCATTCGTTTCTCGCGTTGTTGATGCGACTGATGACGCGGGGCACCCCAAACTCCTGTTTGGAGAGCCAGCTGATGACGAGGTTGTCTTCGTCGTCGCCGGTGGCGGCGATGACCACGTCGACGCTGCGCAGGTCGGCCGCGGCGAGGTTCGCGTATTCGCAGGCGTCGGCCGCCATCACGTTGACGCCCGGCAACATCGCTTTCAGGCGCTCGGCCGTCGTCGAGACCTGCTCGAGCAACGTGACGTCGTGGTGGCGGTCCACCATGTCCAGCGCGATCGAGACGCCCACCGAACCGCCACCGGCGATCATCACTTTCATCGCCGACCGCTCTCGATGAGCGACTTCAACTCTTCGAGTCCCTCGGTGGTGACGAGGAACTCGAGCACGTCGTCTTCTTGGGCGAACAGTCCTTCGATGTTCACTCGGCCCTGACCGCCGCGAATCAATCCGACGACTCGGATGCTGTCGCCGTGGTCGTAGAAGCTCATCGGTTTGCCGGCGAGAACGTCGGGCACGATGCGCTCTACCAAATGCAGCGTGCCGGAACTGGCGGTCCACTCGACCGAGTCGTCGGCCGGCAACAACCATCGCTTGACCTGCTGGGTGGTCCAGAGCGACGTCGCGACGGTCGGAATGCCGAGTTTCATGTAGATGTCAGCGCGAGCGGGATCGTAGATGCGCGCCACGACGTTCTTGATTTCGTAGTTATCACGCGCGATGCGCGCACAGAGGATGTTCGTGTTGTCGCCGCTCGTCACCGCCGCCAGCGCGTTGGCTCGGCGGGCGTCGGCTTGAAAGAGCACGTCACGGTCGAATCCCGAACCGACGATGGTTTTCCCGTGAAAGTGGTGCAATCGCCGAAAGGCATCGCGGTTTTTGTCGACGACGACCACCGAGTGGCCCTCTTCGGAGAGCTGCATCGCGAGCTCTGATCCCACTCGACCACAGCCGATGACAACGATATGCACCACGTCATCAGAACACACTTCGCGATAAAGGTGCAACTAACCAAGTGCCTACGCGGCGTAGCCAAAGACGTTGGAGGGCCTCGTTTAGTATCGAATGAGTGTCAGACGCCGATAAGCAGATATCCAATAGTTCGCTGATTCTGACGTCTCACGCGAATCTGACTGACGTCTATCCCGAGACCCTGGGCTATCGGATCAAGCGGATCTTCCTGGGCAAGCCGTTCGTCACCGAGCAATTGAGCGGAGAGCGGCTCAATCGGGCGATCGCGCTCGGCGTCTTAGCGCCGGACTGCATCTCCTCCTCCGCGTACGGCACCGAAGAGATCCTCACCCAGATGACGCCGTTCATCGGGCTCGCCGCCTTCGCCCTCGTGGTACCGATCATGTTCGTCATTCTCGGCGTGTTGTTCTTCGTCACCACGAGCTACATGGACGTCATCAAGTACTACACGACCGCGGGTGGGTCCTACGTGGTGGCGCGCGACAACTTCGGTCCCAAGATCGCCCAGATCGCCGCGGTGGCGCTCTTGATCGACTACACCGTCACCGTCGCGGTCCAGTGCTCAGCCGGCACCGCCGCCCTGACCAGCGCCATTCCCGGACTTCGACACGCGCCCGATCCGTTGCTCATCACCGTGGGCGTGGTGCTGATCCTCATCTACGGCAACCTGCGTGGACTGAAAGAGGCCGGGAGTTACTTCGCCTTCCCGACGTATTTCTACATACTGATGATGTCGGGGACGATCATCTTCGGGGTCTACAAGAAGTTCGCCGGCACCCTCCATCGCATCCCGCTGCCCTTGCAAAAAGACCTCATCGACCATCACCTTGGATCGAAGGGCACCGGAATACTGATGGGTCTCGCTTTCATCTCGTTGCTGCGCGCCTATGCCAACGGTGGCTCGTCGTTGACCGGTCTCGAGGCGATCTCGAACGGCGTCGCCAGTTTCCGTCGTCCGGAGTCGCCGAACGCCCGAAAGACTCTCGTCACGATGTCGAGCATCTTGGCCTTCCTGCTGCTCGGCATCACCCTGATTGCGGCCTGGACCCACGCGATTCCTTACGCCGCCGGTTCACCGACCGTGGTCAGTCAAGAGGTGCTCGACATCTTCGGCGGCCACGGGTTAGGACACGCGATCTACTACACGGTGTTATTCGCGACGATCCTGATCCTCTACACCGGTGGCAATACGTCCTTCAACGGCTTTCCGTTCTTGGCGAACTACGTCGCCACCGACAAGTACCTGCCTCGCCAGCTGACCAAACGCGGACACCGCCTCGCCTTCTCCAACGGCATCATCGTGCTGGGTATCGTCGCGCTCACGCTCATCATCGTCTTCAACGCCAGCGTGAACGCCCTGGTCGCGCTGTACGCCATCGGCGTCTTCACCGGGTTCACCCTCGCCGGAGCGGGCATGGTGGCGCGACACCTGCGCGAGAAGACGGGCAAGTGGCGATTCGGCGTCTTCGTGAACGCGCTCTCCGCGACGGTCACCTCGATCGTGGTCTTGATCTTCTTGATCGCCAAGTTCAAAGAAGGCGCCTGGATCATTGCCGTGGTCGGACCGCTGATGTACATCGCGCTGATTCGACTGAATAAGCAGTACGTGCGCGAAGAGCGGGCCTTCGAAGCCGTGAGCGGCAAGGCCGCGACCATGAACATCCGGATGAATCGGGTCGTCGTCTTCGTCGACACCTACGACCTGGTGACCGAGCGCTCTCTGCTCTACTGCCTCTCGTTGAACGCCTATTCCATTCGCGCGGTCCACTTCGATATCGACCCGATCGTCACCGCCCGTCTGCAAGAGAGGTGGGGATCGCCCGGAACGGCGTCGGCCGGCATCACGCTCGAGATCGTCGAATGTGACGACCGCCGCGTCGACCGCGCCGCCCTAGAACTGGTGGCCGACATCGTGCGCGACCCCGAAGTCTTCTGCATGGTCATCCTGCCGCGCCGGGGCTACGTCTCACGCCTGCAGCGGTTCTTGCACGATCGCAGCGCCGACGCCATCGCCGGCGCGGTCATGCACGTCCCGCGCACCGCCGCTACGATCGTGCCGTATCGCGCGGTGCGCAGGCTCTCCGAAGGGGCCATGCAAGAGGCGCCGCGCAGCGACGAAGTGGTCCGCGGCGGTGTTCGCGATAGCGCGCACCTGGTGGCCGACGTGAAGCTGGCCCAACGCTCCGCCGACTCCGAACCGATCGGTGGATTGGTCGAGCGTCAGTTCGCCGAGATCGCCGGACGGGTTCGATCCATGGCGATCAATCACGAGAGTGGCGGCCACGAACTGCGCTGCGTGATCGCCGACAACTCCGGTTCGGTCACTTTGGTATTCCAGGGGCGATCGAACATCCCCGGCATCGAACGCGGTACGCGACTGCTCGTTCGTGGCACGGTCACGTCGCTTCGTCGCGAAGCGGTGATTCTCAATCCCCAGTACGAGATTGTGGCCGCGCCGGCGGCCGAGGCATAAATCTCGTCAGAGAACGAATCGCCAGTACGCGCCCACTGTTTGACGCGGCCGATGGGTCGGGGGCGCCGAGCATGACGCCGGTAAGGTCGAAGACCTGTCTATCTTGTAGAGCGCAAGCAGTGGTGGTGAGCACGCCGCCTCGTCAACGGAGGGAAGGAGGAGCATGGCTCGGGCCCTCGTCATCGTCGAATCGATCGCGAAAGCGACGCGTATCCAGGACATGCTCGGTCCCGACTACATCGTCAAGCCCTCGATCGGTCACATTCGTGACCTCCCGCAGAGCGCCGCGGACATCCCGGCGTCGGTGAAGGGGGAGAAGTGGGCGCGTCTCGGGATCAACGTCCACGACCACTTCAAGCCGGTCTACGTCGTCTCGAGCGATCGAAAGAAGATCGTCGCCGAACTGAAGGCCGCTCTCAAACAGGTCGACGAGCTCTACCTCGCGACCGACGAAGACCGCGAGGGAGAGGCCATCGCCTGGCACCTCCAGGAAGTACTCAATCCCAAGGTGCCCGTGAAGCGCATGGTGTTTCACGAGATCACGCCCGCCGCGATCGCCAAGGCGGTCAGTGAAACGCGCGACCTCGACCTACGACTCGTCGACGCCCAGGAGGGCCGTCGCTTCCTCGACCGCCTCGTCGGCTACGAAGTGTCGCCGGTCCTGTGGCGCGCGGTCGACAAGGCTCGTTCGGCCGGTCGAGTTCAGTCGGTCGCGATTCGTTTGGTGTGCGAGCGCGAACGCGAGCGAATGGACTTCACGTCGGCGACCTGGTTTGACGTCACGGCAAACATGGACGCCAAAGGGAACGCCTTTGACGCGACGCTCGAGTCGGTGGACGGATCGTCGCTGGCGACCGGCAAGAACTTCGACGCCGGAGGAGTGCTCGACGCGAAAGCGAACGTCCGGGTCCTGAGTGAGGATTCCGCGACGTCCATCGCCCGGGCGCTGCCCGGCGCGACGGTGACCGTGACGTCGGTCGCCTCGACCCCTCGTACCCAGCGCCCCCAGCCACCGTTCATGACCTCGTCGTTGCAGATCGAGGCGAGCCGCAAACTGCGTTTCGACCCGGAGCGAACGATGCGCGCGGCCCAGCGGCTGTACGAACAAGGTTGGATCACCTACATGCGCACCGACTCGACGACCCTGTCGGACGAGGCGATACGTGCGGCGCGCGTGACGGCGGCGTCGATGTTCGGCGACGACTACGTCGCCGACGCCCCGCGACGCTACGACCGCAAAGTGAAGAACGCGCAGGAAGCGCACGAAGCGATCCGACCGGCCGGCGAGTCGTTTCGCTCCCTCGATGAGGCGCAGTCCCAACTCGGGGGCGACGAGCTGGCCGTGTACGACTTGGTGTGGAAGCGCACCCTCGCCTCCCAGATGGTCGACGCCCGTCTGACCCAGGACAAGGTCCGTTTGGAAACGACCTTGAGCGGCGTGGCCGGTTTTGACGGCGACGTGAACGTCGGACTGAGCGCGACGGGGCTGCGCATCGAGTTTCCCGGCTTCCGTCGGGCCTACGTTGAGGGGACCGACGACCCCGAAGCCGAACTGGCCGACCAGGAGCGCATCTTGCCGCCGCTCGCCGAAGGCGAGGTCGTGCCCGTCACCAGCGCCGAGGCCAAGGGTCACGACACCCAGCCGCCGGACCGCTTCTCCGAGGCAACGTTGATCAAGAAACTCGAGGACCTCGGCATTGGACGACCCTCGACCTACGCGTCGGTCATGAAGACCATCGATCGTCGCGGCTACGTCTGGAAGAAGGGCAAGTCCTTAGTGCCGGCCTTTCGCGCCTTCGCGGTCGTCAATCTGCTCCAGCAGTACTTCGCCGACCTGGTCGACTATCAGTTCACCGCCGCCATGGAAGACGAACTCGACGAGATCGCCCAGGGCAATCAGGACCTCGAGCCGTGGTTACAGAAGTTCTACTTCGGCAACCCGGCGGCGACGACCGAGTTGGCCAAGCTCGGCCTCGAGCACATGACCCACGAACCGCACGAGTTCGACTTTGCCGCCATCAACTCGATACCGCTCGGCGTGGCCGACGACGGCGTCGCGGTCAGCGTTCGCTCCGGTCGCTACGGTCCCTACCTCGTGCACGGCGACCAGCGCGTCTCGATTCCCGAGGCGACCGAGCCCGATTCACTCAGTGTGGCAAAGGCTCTGGAGCTGCTGTCGGCACCGAGCAACGACCGTGAACTCGGGCTCGACGACGAGACCGGACTGCCGATCTTCTTGAAGGCCGGCCGTTACGGCCCTTACGTCCAGGCCGGCGAGCTGACCGACCCGAAGGACAAGCCCAAAACCGCGTCGCTGCTCACGACCATGTCGCCCGAATCGGTCACGCTGGCCGACGCCCAGAAACTGCTGTCGCTGCCGCGCGTAGTCGGAGTTCACCCCGAGGGCGAGGCGATCATCGCCCAAAACGGCCGCTACGGTCCGTACATCACGTGGGGCAAAGAGACCCGTTCGCTCGAGGACGAGGAACAGATTTTCTCGATCGATCTGGCCGGGGCGCTCGCGTTGTTGGCCCAACCAAAGCAGCGTGGACGACGCGCGGTCGCCGGTCCACTGAAGGATCTCGGCGAGGACCCGGTCACCAAACGCAACGTCGTCGTGCGCACCGGCCGATTCGGACTGTACGTCACCGACGGCGAAACGAACGCCACCCTTCGACTCGGCGACACGCCCGAGACCATCTCGCTCGATCGCGCCTGTGAGTTGCTCGCCGAACGGCGCAACGCCGAACCGTCGAGCCGTCCACGAAAGGCCGCTCGTCCGACGAAGAAGGCCACCAAGAAGGCCACCAAGAAGGCCGCCAAGAAATCGCCGGCGAAGAAGGCGACGGGCACGGCCAAACGAGCGGCCGTGACCCAGGGCGCGAAGACCAACGCCGCCCTGATCGCGGCGACGCACCCGGAGGAGTGATGCGTCGCGGCCTCTTCGTCGTGTTTGAAGGGATCGACGCGAGCGGCAAGAGCACTCAGGCCCGTCGCGTCGCGGAACTTCGTGACGCGCACTTCACCTTCGAACCGGGCGACACGCCCCTCGGGGTCGATCTTCGCCGCTGGGTCCTCGACGCGGCGACGCCCATGACGCCGATCACCGAGGCGTTGCTGATGCTGGCCGACCGGTCGCATCACGTGCGCACGGTCATTGAGCCGGCACTGGCCGGTGGCCGGTCGGTTGTCAGTGACCGCTACTTCGCCTCAACGTTGGCCTACCAGGGTTACGGTCGCGGCGTCGACCTCGCGAGACTCGAGGTCGCGACCGAACTCGCCATCGGTGACTGTCGGCCGGACCTGACGGTCCTGATCGATACGCCGCTCGACGTCGCGAACGAACGCCGGGTCCCGGACTTCCGGGACCGCTTCGAATCGGCCGACCTGGACTTCCACCAGAGGGTGCGCAATGGCTATCTGGCGATCGCGGCCAAGTGGGGTGATCTCTGGTGCGTGATTGACGGTTCGCGTAGCGAGTCGGAGGTGGCCGATTTGGTCGACGACCGACTCGCCTCTTTACCATGGTGAGATGACTGACGTCTTCGATGTCCTCGTCGGACAAGAGTCGGCGGTGGCCGCGATGCGCCAGTACGTCAAGTCACCGGTGCACGCTTATTTGATCAGCGGACCGGTGGGATCGAGTTTGCACGACACCGCGCTCGCGTTCGCGGCCGCGTTGCAGTGTCCCGAGAACGGCTGCGGTCACTGCGACATCTGTCGGTTGGTCTTGAGCGAAAGTGACGCCGACGTCTACGTCGCGGAGCGAGCGGGACTGTCGTGGCGCATTGACGAGCTGCGCGAAGCGGACCGCGCGAGTCGGCGACGCCCCCTGGGGTCGGGATATCAGATCGTGATCATCGACGACGTGGAGTTGACGACGACGGGCGCGTCCCCGAGCGCGCCGGCCCTATTGAAGTCGCTGGAAGAGACCCCTACTCGAACGATTTTTCTCCTTACCGCCGAAGACGTACCACCGGCGCTCGACACGATCGCCTCTCGATGCGTGGAACTGAAACTGAAGGGCCTGAGCGAAGAGGCGATCGCCGAGGTGCTGATTCGAGAAGGGGCGACGGCACTCGCCGCTCGAGCGGCGGCGAGTGCGGCCAACGGCAACCTCCGGCGCGCGCGGATCCTCGGACGTGACGACGAGTTAGCCCAACGCATCGCGCAATGGCGTTCCGTTCCCGAACGACTCAACGGGACGCCCGCCACGTCGGCCGCGCTCGCCACGGAGATCGCGCGCGCCCTGGAGGACGCCGCGGGCCCACTGCAGCAAATGCAGGACGAGGAGATGGAACTGCGCGTGCAAGAGTCGCGTCAGATGGGCCAGCGGTCGGTCTCGAATCGCCGCGACATCGAAGCGCAGTTCAAGCGTGAACAGCGACGATTTCGCATCGACGAACTGCGCTTCGGACTCACCGCTCTCACGAACGTGTACCGCGATCGCATGGTCGAGAGTCTGGAAGGTAGTGAACTCGGTGAGGCTCGTGATCAGTACCGCGTCGGTGCTTCGATCCGAGCGATCGGCGTCGTTTCGGAGGCGTCACGTCGCCTCTCGTCGAACGTCGACGAGACACTGTTATTGAACGATCTCATGCTCTCGTTGATGGAGTTCTAGGGCAGTGATCTAACGTCAACCGTCGCAGGCCGAAGCCTGCAGGGCTCTACCGGCCCTAAGGATGTTGCGTGCTGCGTTGATGTCGGCGAAGTCGCAATGACCGCACTTCAGACATCGAAACTCCTCTTGATTGACCCGGTTACCGGCATCGACGTGATGGCATTCGGCACACGCCTGGCTGGTGTGGCGAGGATTCACGCTCCCTACTGTCCTGCCGGCGCTCTCAGCCTTGTAGGACAGTAGGAGGACGAACTGTGGCGGTTTCAAGGGATGAGCGCAACGCTTGTTGAGTTGACGGTGTTTTATTGACTCAACAGGGAGATGGCGTGAGGGTGACTATTCATTTGACCAGCGAGCAGCGAGCACTTGGACTGAG
>PMTF01000005.1 GCA_003167415.1 Acidimicrobiaceae bacterium
AGCGCCAGTGTCGCGTCATAGAACTGAACCGCGGAGGTCAACTGTCGCGACAACAGGTCTCGCCATTCGTCGGCCGTGACGTGCACGTGGGCGTCGACGTTGGAGATGAGCACGGCGTCCGTCGTTCCCCACTCGACGCTCGTGAGTGCTTTGTCGAGTTCGTCTTGGGCCGGCGCCATGAGCGGCGAATGAAAGGCGCCACCGACGGGGAGTGGCGTCGCCCGACGCCACCCGAGATCCTTGTGACGCGCGAGCAGGTCGTCCAAGCCGGCGCGCGTTCCGCTGACGACGATTTGACCCGTCCCGTTGATGTTGGCCACCCAGACGTCGGTGAGGCCACTCAGCGCTTCGCGAGCGCCTTCGTCGCCGCCCATCAACGCGACCATCGAACCCTCGGTCGCCGCGGCGGCGCGGGCCATCGCCGCGCCGCGAACGCCGATCAACCTCGCGCCGTCTTCAATGGTCAACAGACCGGAGGCGACCAGAGCGCTGAATTCGCCCAGACTGTGGCCCAGCAAGTACCGCGGTCGGATGCCGTGGTCAACTAAGTCGTAGTAGCCGACGATCGACAAGGCGAACGTGGCGATTTGGGCGCGGTCCGTGCGAACCACGTCGTCGTCAGTGTTGCCGATCAACAAGTTGGCGACGTCGAGGCGAGCGGCGTCACTGACGCGCGCCAGGATCTCCCAGAAGCGAGGTGACTGCCACTCGACCCCGGCGCCGCCGCTAAGTGAACCTTGACCGGGGAAGAGCGCGACAACGTCGTCTCGGAACGCGAGGGCGGCTGGATCTGACATTTCATTACGGTAACAGTGCGACCGAATCATCGGTGGTGGGGCGCTTTGATGTTGAGGTTCTGTCGTCGCGCCGCTCGCCATTTTCAACCGATTGCGCTAGGTTACGAAAGCCCTTCGAATGACTTAGCGAGGCATCATGAAACTTCTTCTCACGTCCGCTGGCGTCAAGAACTCGAGTATCCACGGTGCGTTGGTCGAACTCCTCGGCAAACCGATCGCTGAATCAAACGCTCTCTGCATCCCGACCGCGAGCTACGGTCACGGATCCCTTGATCAGGTGTGGCGCTTCGTCAGCGGGCACTCCAGGACCCCACTGACCGAATTGGGTTGGAAGTCCTTGGGAGTGCTCGAGCTCACGGCGCTTCCCAGCATGGATGAAGAACAATGGATTCCCAAAGTCCGAGAGACCGACGCCCTGCTGGTGAGCGGCGGCGATGCCTTGTATCTGGGCCACTGGATGCGCCAATCCGGACTGGCGGATCTGTTCGCGTCGCTGCCTGAGACTGTCTACGTGGGTATCAGCGGCGGGAGCATGGTGATGGCCCCCAACATCGGAGAGGACTTCGTCGTCTGGAGGCCGCCGGCTGGTGGCGATCGAACGCTCGGCGTGGTTGACTTTTCGATCTTTCCGCACCTGGATCACCCGGACCTGCCGGAGAACACGATGGCCGACGCGGAAAAATGGGCCGCGGGGCAACCAGGGCCGGCGTACGCGATTGACGATCAGACCGCCATCCGAGTTGTGGATGGAACCGTCGACATCATCTCCGAAGGTCACTGGAAGCTCTTGAACTCCTAACGCCGAGTGTCGGCGCGGTCAGATCAGTGCTGACAGTTTGTGCAGTGACCGATGACGTCCAGAGCGTGGGAGGTCGCCCGGAATCCTTGTTCGGCGGTCAGTTCATCGACCATGCGCGCCACCGTGCGCTCGAACGCGCGAGTCGGCGTGACGTCGATGACTTGGCCACACGAAGAACAGAGAAGGTGATGATGATGATGGAGAAAATCCTCGGCCATCTCGAACCGAGCGAATTCGTCACTGGCGGCGATCCGCCCCACGACGCCCGCCCTCTGGAGGTCTGAGAGATGGCGATAGGCGGAGCTCCTCGGAATCTCGGGGACTCGCGCCTCGATGTCTGAAATGCTGAGGGGACGCTCCGACGAGGCCAAGAGTTCGACGACGGCTCGGCGACCGGCGGTGTAGCGCTGATCGATTCGGTGCAGCAACAACTCGACGAACTCGTGCAGTTCTTCGACAGTGTCAAAGGTTTGCAACGCTCCGTCTCCTTCAGATCTGTACAGTCTCGGTTGTAATGAGACTCATTCTCATTCTATCATTGAATCATGATCACCCAGTTCACGCCGGACAGCGCCCGTTCGTCGCGGCGAATCGCCCCGCGCGTGGTTCTCGCGTACGCCCTCGTGTTCTCGACCGCGCTCTGCTTGAGTGCGCCGATCGATGCGTCGGCCAGTACAAAGTCCAGTGTGATTGTCGCAGTCGGGGCCGAGAACGAATACGCCAACGTACTGAGTCAGATCGGCGGAGAGTACGTAAAGGTTTCGTCGATCCTCGATGACCCGAACACGGACCCCCATACCTTTGAGGCCAGCCCGTCAGTAGCCGAAGAGATCGGTCGCGCTCAGCTCATTGTTCAAAATGGCGTGGGCTACGACGGCTTCATGAACAAGATTGAAACGGCGTCACCGAATCCCAAGAGGAAAATTGTCGTCGCGCAGGACGTGCTGGACCTGCCCACCGACACGCCGAATCCCCACCTCTGGTACAGCCCAAAGACCATGCCCGCCGTCGCGAGCGCCATCGCCAAGGATCTGGAGAAGCTTGACCCGAGTCACGCGGCGTATTTTCAGAAGAATCTGGCGTCGTTCAATAGATCGCTGCAACCGTGGCTTCGCGCCATCGCTGCCTTCAAGTCGAAGCACCACGGAACGCCGGCGGCGGTGACCGAACCCGTCGCCGACTATCTGCTGAAGGCCATGGGCTTGCGGATCCTGACACCCTTCGTGTTTCAGGCCGACATCATGAACGGCGTTGACCCCGCACCCGAGGACATCTCGCTCGAGGAGGGATTCTTCACCAAGCACCAAGCGAGGGTGTTCTGCTACAACCAGCAGGTCGTGGACTCACTTACCGCCGTGATCAAACAGACCGCCGTCTCGGCCAAGGTCCCGGTCGTCGGCGTGTACGAGACGATGCCTACGCCGGGTTACGACTACCAAACCTGGATGCTCGACGAAGTGAAGGCGATCGACGCCGCGATAACCCGACACCGATCAACGGAGAAACTATGACCGACGTGCCCGTCCTACAAGTCGACGAGATATCCGTCTCGCTGTCCGGTCGCCAAGTACTCGACCACGTCTCCTTCGACGTCCGGGGTGGAGAGTTCACGGGACTCATTGGCTCGAATGGTGTCGGCAAGACTACGTTGTTGCGCACCATCCTCGGTCTGCAGCGTCCGGATAGCGGTCGAGTCCTGGTCTCCGGTATGCCGCTGTCGCCGCGAAGCCGCTCGCTCGGGTACGTACCCCAAAAGATCGTTGTCGATCCCGACGTTCCCATGCGGGCGCGCGACTTCGTCGCGCTCGGACTCGACGCTCATCGCTACGGTCTCACGCGGCGCAGTCCACAACAACGTGAACTCGTCGAGCGGATTCTGCACGACGTTGACGCCGAGCGATTCGCTGACAATCGACTGGGCAGCCTCTCGGGCGGAGAGCAACAACGAGTGTTCATCGCGCACGCGTTGATCAGCCAGCCGAAACTGCTACTGCTGGATGAACCACTCGCGAATCTTGACCCGAGGAGCGTTCAGGACATCGTGGCGCTCCTTCACCGTGTCGCGCGCGGCTACGGTGTCGCGATACTGCTCTCGGCCCACGAGATGAACGCCCTCTTACCGGTCATGGATCGCATCGTGTACCTCACCGGTGGTCGCGCGGCCAGCGGAACAACCGACGAAGTCATTCGCTCCGACGTGTTGAGTCAGCTCTACGGACATCACGTCGACGTGCTCCAACTCCACGGGCGCGTCTTGGTCGTGGCCGAACCGGGCCAGGACAACCAGGACATCCCGCAACATCCGACACTCACGCTCGGCTGACTCGTGCACGTCGTGTTCGAATCCGGCTTCTTTACCAGTGCACCAGTGCGGACCGCGTTGATCATTGGCGCCGTGACGGCAATGGTGTCGTCGGTCGTCGGCGTCTTCGTTGTCGTTCGCAGTCAATCCTTCGCCGGGCACGCGCTCACCGACGTCGCAACGACCGGCGGCTCGGCCGCGTTCTTCTTCGGATTGAGCCCGCTCCTTGGCTTCATCGGTGGTGGAGTGATCGGCGCGGGAGCGATGGACTTGATCGGGGTGGAACGAGAACGACGACGCGATCTGGCGACCGGCATCGTCTTGGGCACCGCCCTCGGTCTGGCGGCACTGTTCCTTTATCTGGACACAACGAAGGGCGCGACCACCGGCGCGACCCAGCAGCTCTTATTCGGATCGATTTTCACGGTCGACCCTTCGACGGTTCCTCTGGTCCTGGGGTTGAGCGCCCTCGGCCTGGCGATCGTGGTCCTGATCAATCGTCCGTTGTTGCTCAGTTCATTGAGCGCGGAACTGACGCGGGCCCGGGGCATCAATCTGCGAGGCGTGGGGGTACTGTTCATGATCGCGATGGCGGTGTCCGTCGGACTCTCCTCAATCGCCGTCGGTTCAATACTCTCGACGGCGCTGCTCATTGGTCCGGCCGCCGCCTCGATACGACTGACGAAGAGCCTGCACGCGTCATTGATGGTCGCTGGCGTACTGGGCGTCGCCACGACGTGGTTGGGCATCCTCTTCGCCTACGACAGCTTTTATTGGGTACCCTCCAGTCAGGGCTTGCCGGTCAGCTTTTTCATCGTGTCGTTGATCTTCATCGCGTACTTGATGTCGGGTCTTCCATTCGTGCGCCGAAGGTTCGATCGACCACCGCGTGCGAATTCGGCTGGTGCGTCAAACCAGGCGTCAATCGAAGCACTCGAAGTGGGTGCGTAATGTTCTCCGGTTTCATGGTGAACGCGTGGGAGGTGGGGACGATGGTCGCCGTCGTGGGCGGCGTCGTCGGTTTCTTCGTCGTTCTGCGCGGCTCGGCTTTTCCAGCGCACGCTATTCCCAACGGCGCCTTCGCCGGCGCGGCCGGCGCGAACCTGCTCGCTATCAATCCACTGATCGGTCTCGGCGTCTTCTCCTTTGGCGCCGCGCTGGGCATCGGCGCCCTCAGTCGTCGGGGACGGTCCGACGCCGTCACGGCGCTGGCTCTCGTGATGATGCTCGCCCTCGGGGCGGCGTTCTTGAGCCTCAGTACGCAGTACGAGCCCCAGATATTCTCGCTGCTCTTCGGCGAGATCTTGGGGGTCAGCTCTAGTGAGATCCTGCCGGTCGTCGCGCTCGGTGCCGTGTGCATCGTCGCGGTGGCGGTGCTGTATCGACCGCTGATGCTCACGTCTATCGCGCCCGACATCGCCGCCGCGCGAGGACTCCGGCCGCAACGATTCGAAATCGCCTTTCTGATCGTCATCGCGTGCGCCACGACCATGACGGTGCCCGTCGTCGGAGCGCTGCTGATCTTCACCTTGATGTTGGGTCCCTCGGCGGCCGCACAGTGTTTCACGAATCGAGCGGGACGAGCGATGGCGGGATCGGTCGCCATCGCCCTCGTGACGATTTGGCTGGCGCTGGCGTGCGCGTACGAATCGAACTGGCCCGTCGGGTTCTACGTGAGCGTCTTGAGCGCCGCCTCGTACGGGATCGGGCGCGGGTACGCCGCGTGGCACACGCGCCGGCAAGTCCGTGCCACGCGTGAATCACTGCGCCGCGTCGCACTCACGAATTGAACTGTTCACGATGTCGCGACACATAATGTTCGCGAAGCGTGCCCGGAGTGGGACTTGAACCCACACACCCTTTCGAGTAAAGACTTTTGAGGCCTCCGCGTCTGCCGATTCCGCCATCCGGGCTGAGCGAACAACGATAACACCGCCCCATAGTGTGGCGAAGATGAAAGTCACACTACGGCGTCAGGACACGGAGATTCGTTTTCCGGTGCGCTCCGCCGGAGAGCGTCACGCGAAACGCTCGAGGCTCTTCCTCGAGGTCGAATGCGATGGTGTCACGGGCTACGGTGAGATCGCGCCACAGCCCCAGGAGTTGAATGGCGACGCCGCGATCGCCGACGTCATTGACGAAGTGCGGATCTTCGTCGTACCGCAACTCCAACAGATCCTCGAACGCGAGGGTGACCTGCCGTCGTGGACGCGCGTCGCCCGTTTCGCCGGATCGCGCGCGGCGAGCAATCCGGCTGTGGCCGTGTTGGAGATGGCGCTGTTGGACCGCGAACTGCGCGTCGCCCATGCGACGATCGACTCACTATGGCCCGCGAGGTTTGACACCCCCCGGCAGACCACGGTCTCGTTGATTGACGACGCGGCGTGGTCGGTCGATGCCCACGCCGCGCGCGTGCGCGCCAAGATCTCGGGGGCGCCCCTCAGCTCCAGTGCTCTTCGACGCCTCAGTGAGCTGTCGGCACCGGTGCTGCTCGACTACAACTGCTCGGCCCAGAGCGACGTCGAGGTGATCGAACAGGTCAGGATCATCCGCGACGTCGCCCACGTGGTCGCCGTGGAACAGCCCTACGCGGTGGGCAACGTCGTCGACACGGCGCGGTTGGCCGAACGCTTGGACGTGGCGCTCAGCGTGGACGAAGGGGTGCGCAGCGTGCGCGACCTCGCCCAATTGGTGCGTTACCGTGCCGCCGAGATCATCTGCGTCAAGCCGGCGCGCGTCGGGGGACTGGCGAACGCGCGAACGATCATCGTGGAGGCCCGCGAGTCCGGGCTTCGACCGTACCTCGGCGGGTTCTTCGAGTCGCCCTACGCCCGTTCGGTCCACCGCTCGCTCGCCCAAAGCTGCGTCGACGAGCCCAGCGACCTCGGCCCCGTCGACGTCGTGGGCGAGGGCTCTTCGCGCGAAGTGGACCCCGTCGCTGACGGTTTCGGTGTGAGCCCTTCGGCTGAGATGCTCGAACACGCCGCCGTTCTGGTGAACGTCGAAGTGACGATTTAGACTCACGCCATGAGTTCGCGCCTGTACAAACGACGGCTGGAAGACGTGCAACGCCAACTCAACCAGGCGCGCGAGAGCCTGAACGTGCTCCAAGAGCAGGTGCTGGTCTGGAACGACGCGTTGGAGGACTCGCGGATCCGCGCGTTGGTCTCCGAGACGCCCCTCCAGGCGCACGAGTACGACGATCTCGCACGTCACGTCGCGGTGGCGAACGCCGAAATGCGTCGCCGGGCCGAAGAGGTCCGAGAGCTGGTCGAAGCTCGCGACGAACTGTTGCGCGACTGGACGCCGGACGACGACCGTGGATAAGCGTGTCGTCATCGCCGACGACGAGTCGATCATCCGACTCGACCTCAAGGAGATTCTTGAGGGTGACGGCTACCTGGTGGTGGGCGAGGCCGCGCGGGGCGACGACGCGCTGGCCATGATTCGAGAGCTCCGTCCCGACCTGGCGTTGCTCGACGTCAAGATGCCCGGCCTGGACGGCATCGAAGTCGCCCGTGCCTTAAAAGAGACCGCGACCGTCGTCGTGTTGCTCACCGCCTTCAGCCAGCGCTCGCTCATCGAGAGTGCGCGCGACGCCGGCGTGGTGGCCTACCTCGTCAAGCCCTTTCGCTCGAGCGAGATCCTGCCCAAACTGGCGGCGATCCTTTCACCGGCCACCGAAGAGCGCGACGCCGAGGCGTCCCACGTCGAGGACAAGATTGAAACGCGAGAGATCGTTCAGCGGGCCAAGGAGATGCTGATGGACGAGCGCGGCCTGGACGAGCCGGCGGCCTTCGAGATCATCCAGCAGTCGGCGATGCGCGGACGCACGCGCATGCGCGACATCGCCCAACAGATCCTGAAGGGTGAGTTCGTTGGCTGAGGCGGCGACCGACCAACGTCCCCTGGTGCTGTTGGACGGTATGTCGTTGGCCTTTCGCGCCTTTTTCGCGCTCCCGACCGACATCGCCACGTCCGAAGGCCTCGTCACCAACGCCCTGCACGGTTTCGCGGCCATGTTGTTGTCGCTGGTGCGAACCCAAAGTCCGCGCGCCTTGGCCGTGGCCTTTGATCTCACGGGCGGCACGTTTCGCGACGCGATGGTGGAGGATTACAAGGGCGGACGGGCCGAGACCCCGCCGGAGATCGAGCATCAGTTCGAACTGATCCGCAATCTCTGCGAGGTGCTGCACATCCCCGTGCTCGGCGTGCCGAACTTCGAAGCCGACGACGTCCTGGCGACGCTCGCGACGTGGGGACGCAACGAGTCGATCCCGGTGGTGGTCGTGACCGGCGACCGCGACGCCTTCCAGTTGGTGGAGGACCCGTTCGTGAAAGTCCTTTACAACCGTCGCGGCGTCTCGGACTACTCGCTCTACGACGAAGCGGGGATCTTCGAACGCTGCGGGATCGAGTCGAAGCGTTACCCGTTGCTGGCCGCGCTCCGAGGCGACACGTCGGACAACCTGCCCGGCGTTCCGGGAGTAGGGGAGAAGACGGCGGCCAAGCTCTTCGCTCAGTATCGCGATATGGATGATCTGTACGCGCACCTGAGCGACCTCACGCCGAAACTTCGTGAGAATCTCGCCACCTTCGAAGAGCGCGCGCGCAACAACGAGAAGGTCATGTTGCTCATTCGCGACGTGCCGCTGGACTTCACGCTGCACGACATCACCCTCGGGGGATGGAACCGTTCCGAGACCGACGCCTTCTTCGACCGCTTCGAGATGACCCAGATGCGCAGCCGCTTTGGTCAGCTCATGAAAGAGGGCCTCTTGGGTGAGGCGGGCGCGGCGTCCGCGCCGTTGAGCGAAGCGACGGAGGCGAAGAAGACGAAGACCGCCAAGGCGTTGCGAGTGGCGAAGTCGCTCGACGAGGTGCTGGCGTCAACCACGACTCCCGTGGTGGCCTATCGGAACACTCGAGCGGCGGTACTGGACGCCGACAAGGGACTCGTCGCGCTCTGTGATCTCCATGACGCCATCGACGCCTTCGCGCGCGTCGCACCGTGCGGTCACGATCTCAAGGCGCTCTACCGCACGGCCGCGAGTGGCGACCGCGTGATGCTCGAACCGGCCGATGACACCGCGATCATGGCGTTCTTGCTCGACGCCAATAGCGGTCGCTACGACCTCGCTGAAGTGGCGCAACGTTTCCTCGGTGAACCGATCGTCGACACCTCACCGTCGCTCTTCGAATCGACCACGAGCGACGAGACGTTGACCTACGAGGTGGCGCTGATCGCGCGACTGCGCGAGCACCTCCATGCGGAGATCGCGCAGTGGGAACTGAACTTCGTCTACGAGCAGATCGAACTGCCGCTGGTCATGGTGCTCGGACTCATGGAAGCTCGAGGCATCCGCGTGGACGTGGAGCTGCTGCGCACGATCGCCAAGGAGTTCACCGAAGAGGCGGCGTCACTCGATAAGCAGATCCAAAAGGTCGCCGGGCACGAGTTCAAGGTCAATTCGCCCCAGCAACTTCAAACGGTCCTCTTCGACGAGATGGGACTCACGGCGGTGAAGAAGATCAAGTCGGGCTATTCGACCGACGCCTCCAGCCTCGAAGCCATCCAGGACGAACACAAGATCATCGCGCTGATCCTGCGCTACCGCGAAGTGGAGAAGCTGCGAGGTACCTACGGAGCGCCCCTCATCGACGCGGTGCAGTCCGATGGGCGCATCCACGCGACCTTCCATCAAATGGTGGCGCGCACCGGTCGACTTTCCTCGGACGGACCGAACCTGCACAACATCCCCGTGCGCTCGAAAGAAGGGCGTCGTCTTCGCTACGCCTTCTTGCCGAGCGAGGGGTGGGAGCTCGCGGTATCGGACTACAACCAGATCGAACTGCGGATCCTCGCCCACCTCTCTCAGGACTCCGGTCTGCTCGCGGCCTTCGCCTCGAACGAAGACGTTCACCGCACGATTGCCGCG
This sequence comes from Acidimicrobiaceae bacterium, assembly GCA_003167415.1. Classification (GTDB taxonomy): domain Bacteria; phylum Actinomycetota; class Acidimicrobiia; order Acidimicrobiales; family RAAP-2; genus RAAP-2. Next base: position 9,838 of record PMTF01000005.1, read on the forward strand.
TCGGTCTTTGGCGGCGCGCCCGCCGACGTCCTGGCCGAGCAACGCGAACAGGCCAAAGCCGTCTCCTACGGACTCGCCTACGGCATGGAGGCCTTCGGCTTGAGCCGTCGCCTCGGCGTGCCGGTGAGCGTCGCCAAGGAGATCATGGACAAATATTTCTCCGGCTTCCCGTCGCTTCGCGCCTACATGGACCAGACGATCAAGGACATCCGGGCGAAGGGTTACTCGCGAACCGAGTTCGGCCGCATACGCCCCTTCCCCGATATCGCCACGGCCACCGGACCGCAGCGCCAAGCGGCCGAGCGCCAGGCCATGAACTCGGGCATCCAGGGATTGGCCGCCGATATCTTCAAGTCGGCTCTGGTGCGCTTGGATCGCCAGTTGCGCGCCGAAGGGTTGCGAGCGCGTCTCATCTTGCAGGTGCACGACGAAGTCGTCGTGGAGGCGCCGCACGAAGAAAAAGTTCGCGTCGAGGCCGTGATCCTCGACGCGTTGACCAACGCCGCGTCACTCACCGTTCCTCTGGAAGTCACGCTCCACTGGGGCGAGAACTGGGCCGCCGCCAAGGGCTGAAGTCAGCCCGACTAGAGTTGTTTCTTGGGTTTGCACCGGAGACCCACTCCCTATCGTCTAGCTGACCCCGGTGTGGTCTGTGAAAGAAGTACGCATGTCGGACGGCACCAGCCTCCTCTCCGCCCAGCAGATGGGAACCTTTGACGAAGACGGAAATTACCTTCCGCGCGTCATCACCGAAGACGACATGGTCGGCACCGACCTCGCCACCCTCGTCGGCGACAGCGTCCTCGAGTTCGAAGACGGTGATCTGGTCACCGGCACCGTGGTCAAGATCGACCACGACGAAGTCCTGCTCGACATCGGCTTCAAGTCCGAAGGCGTCATCCCGGCGCGCGAGCTCTCCATCCGCAACGACGTCGACCCTTCGGAGATCGTCTCCATCGGCGAGAGGATCGAATGCCTGGTCCTCCAGAAAGAGGACAAGGAAGGACGTCTCGTCCTCTCCAAGAAGCGCGCCCAGTACGAGAAGGCGTGGAGCAACATCGAAGAGTTGAAGAACCGCGACGAAGTGGTGAAGGGTGTGGTCATCGAAGTGGTGAAGGGCGGACTCATCGTCGACATCGGGCTGCGCGGCTTCCTGCCCGCGTCACTGGTCGAACTGCGTCGCGTGCGCGAACTTCAGCCCTATATCGGCAAGACCGTCGAGGCCAAGATCATCGAACTCGACCGCAACCGTAACAACGTCGTTCTCTCACGTCGGGCCTGGCTCGAAGAGACCCAGAAGGAACAGCGTGGCGACTTCCTCTCGAACCTCAAGCCGGGCGAACGCCGCCACGGCGTCATCTCCTCGGTGGTCAACTTCGGCGCCTTCGTGGACCTCGGCGGCATGGACGGACTCATTCACGTCTCGGAACTCAGTTGGAAGCACATCGATCACCCGAGCCAGGTCGTGGCCGTCGGTGACGAGGTCGACGTCGAGGTCCTGGACGTCGACTTCTCCAAGGAGCGCATCTCGCTCTCCCTGAAGGCCACGCAGTCCGACCCCTGGCAGGTCTTCGCCGACAGTCACTCGGTCGACCAGCTGGTCTACGGTCGCGTCACCAAGCTCGTACCCTTCGGAGCGTTCGTCCAAGTGGGCGACGGCATTGAAGGACTCGTGCACATCTCGGAGATGGCCGCACACCACGTGGAGTCGCCCGACCAGGTCGTCACGGCCGGTGAGGAACTGTGGGTCAAGATCATCGAACTCGACACGGCCCGTCGTCGCATCAGCCTCTCGATCAAGCAGGCCGCCGAAGGTGGCGAGGTCTCCGAGGAGTACCGCGAGGCCTTCGGCAGCCACGCCTACGACAGCGAGGGAAACTACATCGGCGCCATCGAGTACGGCGAGTTCACCCCCGAGACCGAGGCACAGGCCGCGTGGGCCGAGTACGCCGTCGAAGTCGCGCCGAAGACGGGCGATGACGAGGTCACTGCGTCAGAAGTGGTCGACGACGCGAACGTGACGGACGACGTCGACGCCGTTGAAACACCAGAGGCCGAGACACCCGAGGCCGAGACGCCCGAGGC
>PMTF01000020.1 GCA_003167415.1 Acidimicrobiaceae bacterium
AGGGTTCATTTCAATTTCCATTGTTAGTGGCGTTGGGCCGACGTCAACAATCTCCGACTGGCGAATCGGCGAATGGGAGCATTGAGGTGAGACCCTGCACTGCAGATTGAACAACTAGGGTCGACGGCGGAGGCGCTCGATAAGTCTGCGGATATCAGCACGGCGATTTTCAACCTGACTTGGGATTGCAATCGTGATCGGATTGCTCCAAATCCAAGCGAATCGGCGCAGTAACCGATTTTCCGGATAGCGGTGACGTATTGCCCAAGGAAGTTCCCGCGAATGATTGGGCAACATCCTTCCGTGGGCCTTCGAATCCTCCATGTCCAGACTCTACGACGGAGACGTGATTTGGGGCCAGTGAGGTCGCATTTCGCTGGGCCGACCTACACATTCTCCGACTGGCGTGTTGTTCCATGGGTTGGTGCCATGAGTACGCTTTGCGAGTGAGTTATCTAATGGCGGATGAGTAAGCGAGTCATTCCAAGTGCCTCAATGTGGCCAGATTATTTTGTTCCGAGTCCATTGCCGAGCTTGGATTCGAGACTTGGCGCCGGACTCCTGGTCACGCTTGATTTGCCCGTTGGGGAACACGTTCCCGGTCACTTGATCATTCTTCGAACCCTCGAATTGGGCGGACACTTTCTTGTGCCGATTTCCCACGCGGCGCACATCGCCTTTCGAGACGAGATACTTGATGGACTTGGAACGCTGGAAGAGCGCGATCTCGCGGAGAAGAATCGCGCGACGTTTGTCCAGGACTTCATCGAGCGCGTTCCACCTGACCGTCGCAATGAACTCGTCGTGTTGCCCAAAAGCGAGGATGAACTGCATTACGAATTCTTTCCGGGAGTATCGCGACGAGAAGACCTTCACGACAATCTCTACGTCACCGCATCAGACGACATCTCTACGCCCTATAACGGAAACCACACAGGTGGAACCTCCAGTACGGGTGGAATTTCCTCGTCAGGTGATGAAGATCTCGGAGGGCGAGTGCCGTCAAGTGCAAAGAAGCTCTGGCTCGAGTTCGGCCCGAGTCGCCCACCGCGCACGCCATGGGTAGAGCGGATCGAGATTGATCTGATTCGACATCAACTTTCGGAAGTCTGGTGGCACTGAGCAAGCAGCGACGGGTCGATGGCCCGACGTGAACCCGCACGCAATATGCAATTGGAAGGGCGGGGGAGTACCGGCCGCCGTGCGGTGGCATCAATGGGCGAGTGACATTCCAAAAACGAACATTCCCGAACAGAGCAGTGGTGTAGTGGTGATGAGCGCCGCCGCGTAACCCCAGTGGTGCTCTCGCTGGAGGATTACTGGAACTGCGAGCGCCGACGAGAACGTGGTCAATCCCCCACAAAATCCAGTCAAAACAATCGCGCGAAAGTGATCTTCATTGGTTCCAATCAATCGATATGCCGCGTAGCCGGCGATGCCAGTACCCAACGCGTTAGCTCCGACCGTGGCCCATGGCCGACTCGTCGGATGATTTCGCCGAACTCCATATTCAAATAGGTAGCGAAACACGCAACCAACGGCGCCGGCAATCGACACAAGAAAAAGTGTCATGATCTTCGCCGATGTCGGCCCAGCCCGAGCATGCCCGCAAAAAGGCCGCTCAGGAGGGCCCCTGCGGTCACTAAAAGACAACCGCCTATGGTGAGGTGCCAGATTGCCGCGAGATTGACGAAGAGGCCCGAATACGACGTCAGTCCTCCCAGGAATCCCGTAACCAGCAGTAATCGCATTGGATCATTCGGATCGTGATGTTTCAGGCGGTGTCGAAGTAGGTCGGTCGCCACATAGACACCTATCGTGTTGATGGCGAGCAACACCCATGGAATCTGATGCGTCCAATCGGTTAGATAAAAGGCACCCAGCCTTACAGACTCTCCGTAAAGATTAATTTTTAAAGACAAATCGCGAATCAAAGTTCCGACCACGCCGCCAAGGGCCACAACGAGCACGGCGAGGCCCAACTGTTTTGGAGAGAGTGTGATGTGAGAGCGCATCGGTACTACGAAACTACTTTGAGGGGGATTACGATTTAGTCATTGGGAAGGTTGCGAAAGTGCAAAAATTCTCTCTGACTGCGAATACGAAATTAACTTTACATAACGTACATTATCGGCGTTTTAGTGAGAATTCGCTGTTATACTGGTCGGTATGCGTCGGCTACTTTGTGCTGCCCTGATTGTGGCATCCAGCATCGGGATCATCGTGATTCCAGCCACGGCCGACAGTGGAGATGGCAAAGTTCTCCTCTCCTTCGACTACAGCGACAACACCGGGTCACCGTCGGTTTCCAATGGTCCTTTCAACGTCATCGTGGACATCTTGCCCGGAGACACGACGGGTCTGATCCGAATGTTCGCGGTCGCTCCGGCGAGCACCAACGATTCGAACCTCGTGTGCCACTTCCAGTGGATTAATCAGAGCCAGGCCGAGTGCGCGTTCAACTTCCCGGACAATGGTGTCTGGGCTATTCACACCCAGTACGTCGTCGTTCCCCAGACCGATGTCGTGGCTGTCGCGGTGACGAACCTTCGCGTCGACAACTAATCGAGACCCCCTGTCCGGTCAAGTTTCGAGTCTTGTGGGGTGACCCGTTTAAGGGCATGTCCCAGGTAATCGTGGAGGCCCACGACGCGGATGAAGCGCTCGTCCTCGCTCACGCTCTGCACCCCGAACTTCCCCGTCCACGGGTCGCGCTGCCGTCGTTCGTGTAGTTGCGACCTGAAAGAGAACGTGCGCGGTGGTTTACACTTCGCAGATGAGCTCTCTCTTTGACGTCAGTGGCAAGGTCGTACTGGTAACGGGCGGAAGTCGCGGCATCGGTGAGATGATCGCGCGAGGATTCGTCGAGGCCGGGGCGAAAGTCTACATATCATCACGCAAGGCCGACGTCTGTGACGCGTTGGCGAAGGAGCTCTCCGCGTCCGGATCGTGCACGTCACTACCGGCCGACCTGTCCAGTGAGGCCGAGTGTCAACGGCTGGCGAACGAGATTGTCGCGCGCGAAGACCACCTCGACGTCCTCGTGAACAACGCCGGCGCCACGTGGGGAGCTCCCCTGGACGACTACGACGAAAAGGCGTGGGAGCGGGTGCTGTCGCTGAATGTAAAAGGTGTCTTTCACTTGACGAAGTTCTTGCGACCCCTACTCGACGAGAACGGCACGGCGGAGAGCCCTTCCCGGGTGATCAACATCGGCTCTATCGACGGGATCCACGTTCCGTCGATGGACACGTTCGCCTACTCCGCTTCCAAGGCCGCGGTGCACCAACTGACTCGTCACCTCGCCAAGACCATGGCCCCCAAGATCACGGTGAACGCCATCGCCCCGGGACCGTTCCCATCGAGAATGATGCGCGCGACTCTCGAGGCGCACGGCGACGAGATTGCCAAAGCGGCACCGATGAAGCGCATCGGACAGCCCTCGGACATGGCCGGGGCGGCGATATTTCTCGCGTCACCGGCCGCGAGTTACATCACGGGCGTCATCCTTCCAGTCGACGGCGGTCTGGCGACCCTGGCTTAACTCTTGGGCTCGGTGCCCAGCGTCACATTGATCGTGAGGTGTTTCTTGCCGCGCACCACTTGCAAGGCGATGACGTTGCCTGGTCGAAGCGCCGAGACAACACTGCCCACGTCTTGAGCGCTGCCGATGGTCGTCTTGTCGATGCCCACGATGATGTCGCCCTGCTTCACTCCGGCGGTCGCGGCTCCGGTGCCCGAGATGACGCTCATCACAACCGCACCCGAAGAAACGGTGAAGCCGTACTCTTGTTGCAACGAAGGCGTCATCGACGTGATCTCCACGCCAATGAAGGCCCCGTGGTTGACGACGCTCTCCCCGGCTTTCAGTTGCTTCAAGAGCGATTCAATCGTGGCGTCGGGAATGGCGAAGCCAATGTTTTGGGCGCTCGTCCCGTCGGGCAAGGTTCCGGCCACCGCGGTGTTCATGCCGATCACGTCACCGCTCGAATCGAGCAACGGGCCACCGGAGTTGCCGGGATTGATCGCCGCGTCGGTTTGGATCATGTTGTTGAGTGTTTCGCTCGAATTGCTAGAACCGGCGGTGACGGTGCGACCGAGCGCCGACACGATGCCCGACGTGACGGTGGGCGTGCCCGCGGCCAGTCCCAGCGCGTTGCCAATCGCCACGACCGCGTCACCCACGACCAGATCGTTTGAATCGCCGAAAGTGACCGGCGTCAATCCGGCAATGTTGTTGATGCGAATGAGGGCCACGTCATCGATGGGGTTGGTTCCAACCAGCGTCGCGGGCAACGCCTTGGTCGAACCGGTGCGCGTGACGGTGATCGTGCCGCCGTTCACCGCGGCGGCGATCACGTGGTTGTTGGTGATGACGAGGCCATTTTTCGTGATGACCATGCCAGTGCCCTGATCCTCTTGGCCTTGACCCTTGACGTCGATCGACACGATGGACGGCAGTGCCTTGTTAATCAGTTTTGGAATGCTCATGCCACCGGGCAGGTAGCCCACTCCGGGCTTGTTGGTCACGGCGTCGATGGTCACTCCCCCGGGTCCGGAGTTGGACGTCGACGCGTAGTGTCCGGCCAGGCCGCCCACCAGGGCCGCCACCAACAACAACGACACCCGCGTTGACCAGAGAGAACGCTTGGCGGGTCGCACGGACGGCTGCGAAGACAGTGGCATCACGTCGACTATGGCCGCGGCATACGGTGGCGGCGATAGTGGCGCGTCGTGACTCGCGTCCACGCGAGCCGCACCGATTGACGGCGGAGTATTCACCTCGACGGTTTCGGTCGCAACGACCTCGCTCGGCGTCGGTTCGACGACGTCATCGGGTAGATCGTTCATTCGGACATGCTAGGCACTCAATCTAAAAATGACCTAAATGCGCACGAAATGTTTGTTTATCTGCGAGCAGCTAGATTGGAGAACCTATGTCGCGTCGTATTGAGATCGAAATCACGAGTCTGAACGGCGACGTGGCGACGTGGCGCGCGGCCGGTGCGAAGCTGCCCAAGGGCGTCCTCAATTCGTCGCTGGTGCCCGGCGGACCGGTCGTTGGCAACGTCTATCGCGCCGACGTCGAGCAGTACATGGAGGGGATCGAAATACTCTCGGTCATGGCGCCCAAGACCGCCTCACCGGTCGACCCGCGACACGAGCGCCTCGAACTCATTCCCACCGTGAAGTCCGGCCCGGACGTCGTCGTGACCTACGCCCCGAAGGGTCGCGGTGGATCGCGTCGTGAAGGCACGGACTCGCGTCGAGAGGGCGGACCGAGTCGACGTGAAGGTGGGCCCGGTCGGCGCGAATCAGGTCCGGGACGCCGCGAGAGCGGGCCCGCTCGTCGCGAGAGTGGACCGCCAAAATCTGAGGGTTCGGAGGTGCGCGAAGCACCGACGCGTCCCGAGCGGACCAAGCGACCACCAAGGAATCCCGTCGACCGAGACGCCGCAACGTCGACACCCGGCGAGCGACCGGCCCGCGGTCCGCGTCCCGAGCGTCCCGCGCGAGGGGCTCGACCACCTCGCCCCGAGCGTCCCGCCGGTCCCGTCCAGCCCCCGATGACCACGACGCACCGCAACGCGTTGCTGGCCACACTTTCGCCGGAGCAACTGCCCGTCGCGGAGCAGCTCTTGCGCGGCGGCATGCCATCAGTTCGGGCCGCCGTCGCAGAACAGAACAAGAACGCCACCACCCAGGGTCGTCCGACGATCGACGCCACCACGATTGAGCGAATCGCCGACGAGCTGTTAGGTAAGACCAACCTCGCGCTTTGGAAGGACCGCGCGGCGGGCGCCATCGGGGCCGGTCGGGAACTTCGCCTGCGTGACCTTCGAGCGGTGGTCACGTCGGCCAAGACGGTCTCCTTGGATGAAGAGGCTCGCGCACAACTGAAGGAACTTCAGGTCTCCCTCACCGCGCGACTCGAGCACCTGCGAACGCAGTGGAACGCAAAACTCGAAACGGCCATCGAGACGAAGAACGTGAAAGAAGCGCTCGCGCTCGTCGCGCGTCCGCCCGACATGTCGACGCGCGTGAGCGCGGACATGGCGGCGAAGGTCGTGGCGATCACCTCCGAAGCCCTTAGCGCCGACGCCGACCCGACGCTCTGGAAAGAGATCGTCGCGTTGACGATCGACACGTCAATCCGTCGCAACGTGAAGCCGCAGGGCATTCCGAATGACGAGGCCTGCAAGGCCGACGCGATCCACAACGCTGGCGCCATACCGGAGTTCGCGAAGTTGCTCGGCATGAGGGTGCCGCCTCCGCCGCCACCGACCAGAATCGCGCGACGCCCAACGACGCGTCGTCCGCCTACTCGCCGCGCATCGTAAGGAGGCGAGCCTTCCAACCGAAGGACTCGTACAGGGACTTCATCCCACGGTCCCCCGGTAAGGCGTAGCCGTCCTTCGGTGGATTCTCCCCCGCCACCAGCGACTTCAACAATTCGGTCGCGACGTGTTCGCGACGTCGTTGATGATCGACGAAGACGCACTCCACGACTTCGTCGCGCACGAGCGCAAATCCTAGAAGCGCCCGATCGTCGCCGATCGTCCACAGCGCGCCACTGGCCACGACGTGCGCTAGCAAGTCGTCGTCGTCCCCATCACGTCGAATCGTGTTGTAGAGCTCGGGGCCGCCACGATGACTAATGAGTCGCTTGTAGGCGTGCTGCCAGAGCGCGCGTAGTTCGTCCGAAACCTCACTCGGTTGTATGACGTGCACGTCAGCTTCTAGGAAGTGATCGGATGAAGAGTCGTCGCGTCTCAGACACAGTCACGACAGAGCAATTGTGCTCGGTCCGAGAGCTGGCTGGTCTTTTTCAATAGTCGGCACGACGAACACCGGAATTCGTCATCCTGCCTGGGCAATATGGTCTCGGCCGGATCGACCAACGTGTCCACCTCACTGGGTGCCTCTTCATCGTCCTCGGGCGTCGAGGTGCGCCGGATGGTCTCGGCGAGGACCTCGTCGAGCGCCAATTCGATATCGGCGTCATCGACCACGTCGTCCTCCTCGACGACCACTACTTCGGGTACCACGTCTTCATCTTCCACTTCTTCGACGTCGTCAACATCGACCACGACGTCCACTTCGACATCCTCGACGTTCTCGACGTTCTCGACGTCTTCGACGTCTTCGACGTCTTCCACGTCCTCGACGTCGTCGAGGTCCTCCTCACCAATCGTCTCTTCATCAAAGCCGTCGGCGAGCTCTTCCTCGTCGAACACTTCTTCTGTGTTGCCGTCACTAGACATAAATCCCTCTTCTATAGCGCTGGCATTGTAGAGCCTTTTGGGCCTTAAGTGACGCCAATTGGCATAAACAATGCCTAAGGACGAGAAAAACTAGCGATTGCGGCGGTTTCGCTCCGCGGCGCGCTCGGCTTCGAGCCGCTCGAGGTCGGTGTCGGAAAAATCGACGTATTTCATGGCGTCGGCGATCTTTTCGTGACCGGCGACGTCGCGCACGAGGCGAGCCATTTCTTGAGCGACGCGCCGGTAGTTCGGGTGGCCCTGGGGACTCGAGCGAAGTTCGATGAGGTGCATCGCCTCGCGGGCGTTCATTTGCATGACGTAACGAATGCGAAAGGCCAGCGCCACCGCGTACTGCGCCTGTTCCGGGAACTCGCGTCGCAGGTCGTAGTAGAGGTCGGCCGAGCGCCGCAATGACTCCTCGAAGCGTTCGGCTAGCCCGGCCTCAACGATGACCTCGGGCACGTCGTAGCCGAGTTCGGCGGTGAGGGGCTGCCACTCGATGGTGAGGAGTCGATGGCGCTGCAGATCACGGAACGCGCCATAATCGGTCACCAGCTCGAATCGGTAGTCGGTGCATTCAAAGGCGCGCCCCGGACGGTGGCGACGATTCTGGCGATTCCCGACGTACGTGCTCATCAACGTGGCGCGCTCGTCGGCCGACATCGCGTCGACCCGCTTCTGGACCTCGTCGTGCGAGACCGTCGAATTGCCGAACAGAATCGCCTCCAGCACTCGTGTCTCGCCGTCGGGGTCGAACGAGATGAGTCGCACCTGTTCGGTGGGTTCGTCTTCGACGACCCTCTCCCACATCGATTCCACGAGAACGCGCGTGGCGCTTTTCGTTTCGGCCATGTACGTCGACCACGCGACGCCGCGCTCGGGAACGTCGACTCGCTTGAGAAATGAGGGAATCACCTTCACCAGTTCCTCGAGCATGAGCTGTCCGTAGAGACGGACTTCGAGGAGGGGATGGGCGCGCATGTGCAAGAGCAACGATTCGTAGGCCTGGCCCGAGGCGTAGATCCCGAGGTTGGACAGGGCGCTGGCCGGCAACAGGCCGCGCGTGGCGTCGAGGGCCTTGGCGCGGATGGCTTGGCGGTAGACGAAGTCGGTGTCGTCGGGGGTCTTCGGGAACTTCCTGGTCAGCCACTCGGTGAGGATCGGCAACAGTTCGGCGTAGGTGTCGAACATTCGGTCCATCTCACCGACGTAGCGCGCACCGAATCGCGATTCGAGCAGGTCGTGGTCCCGATAGAAGCGGTAGTGGCCGTTGTGGAATCGTCGGTCGTAGCCGAGATAGCGCGTCGACTGCTCGAGGTAGCTCATGAGACGACCCCACTCGAGGACTTTGGTGAGGACGTTGCTCGCCTGTTCACAGGCCAAATGGACGCCGCCCAGTTGGGCCACCGAGTCGTCGCCGTACTCGACGAAGATCCTCTGGTAGAGCTCGTCGGCGCGGTCGAGTCCGACGGTCGCGTCGATCGACGTGTCACCCGAAAGATCGAGGTCGCCGACGAACTCGTCGAGGAAGAGTCGGCGCAGGCTCTTGGAGGATCGTGAGTAGCGCGCGAACAAGGCTCCCTTGACGACTTCGGGCAGGTTGACCAGGGCGAAGACGGGACCTTCGAGGTTCGTGAAATATCGACGAAGAATTGCGGTTTCGCTGTCGGTGAACTCTTCGGCGACGTAGGCGTGCATGGACTATCGAGGCTAGAGGCGAAATCAGGCGAGGGGGTGGACGCTGGAGTAGCCGGCCACCACACTACGAAGGACGGCGTCACGGGCCTGGGCCGCGACCCCGGCGACCGAGGTGAGATCATTCATTCGGGCCAACTGCTCGCACAGATCGGCCACTTGCTTGGCGTTGCGCACGAAGTCCCCCGGCGAGGTCTGGCCGATCTCGACGTCGGCGAGGTCCAGAACGGTGCCAAGGGAGGCCCCGCGGGCCCAGGCCGCAATGGTGGTGGCGAACTTGCCGTCGGGCTCTTTGGCCCCGGGCACGTTGAAGCGCCGCTCGATCTCTTGAATGGCGGCCGCGGTGACGGTGATCTCGGAAAGTCGGTCATTCAGGTTGCCGCGACGCTGTTGACCGAGCCGGTCATTGAGCGTGCGGCGTTTCTTGGTGGTCACCTGTCGCGAGGCGTTCGCCGGACGACCGGCGCGCTTGGACTCGAAGACGAAGCAGGACAACAGTCCGGCCAGTTGCGCCGGTTCGAGTTCCTCGAAGACCCCGCTGGTGATCGACTCGGCGATCAGGAGATCGCACTCGTGATAGATGGAGCGAAGGAGTTGACCCCGCGTCGTGAGGTGCCAACCCTCGGCGTAGCCCAGTTCTTCGAGGACGTGGTGGCGCGCGACCATCTGGTCACCGAGCGGGCGCTTGTTGCCGGTCGGCCGATGGTCGGTCTCGAATTGGGCGTAGGAGCGCTGCACGACTTCGAGCGCCGTTTCGTACTCGAAGTGATTGATCAAGTTGGCGGTGAAGTTGTAGGTCGGTCGAAACGACGAGTGCAGGTCGGACGGTGGGGCGAGCGCGACGCGGCCGACGTCCCCGAGCGCGACCTCGTTGGCGAAACAGACAATGGCGTGACCCTCATCGTCGAGTCCCCGGCGACCGGCGCGACCCGTCATCTGGGAGAACTCCCCGCTGGTGAGGAACCTTCGACCGGCGTCGGAGTACTTGGAGAACTTCTCCAGCGCCACGGAGCGCGCTGGCATGTTGACGCCCAGCGCTAGGGTCTCGGTGGCGAACACGACCGCGAGCAGGTTCAACTCGAAACAGGCCTCGACGATCTCGCGAAAGGCGGGAACCATCCCGGCGTGGTGCATCGCCAGTCCTCGACGAAGGCAGTCGATGAAGTCGGCGTACTCCAGGGCCCGCAAATCGTCATCGGAGAAGTCCAGGAGTCGCGAATGGGCGATCGCCTCGATATCGCGTCGCTCGTCGGGCGTGGTGAACATGAGTCCGTCACGTCGACACTGGTGGGCCGCGTCATCGCAGGCGGCCCGCGAGAAGATGAAGACGATCACCGGCAGAAGGTCCTCGCGCTCGAGAGCTTGGAGGAGTTCGCTGCGCCGCGGCGCACGAAACGGCGGCGGCGGGGCGCTTGTCTTGGGTCCCTTCCACTTCGGTCCGGGTCGGAACTTTCTGGTCGCCTTCATTAAATGGTCGATGCGACGGGCGTCGTCCGAGAGGCGCTGGCCATCGAGGAGGTCGACGATCTCGACGAGGGGCTGGCCCCGACGCACGACCGCCAAGTGGTTATGCAATTGAATCGGGCGTTCGTTTTCCACGATGATCGCCGTGGGCCCGCGAACCTCGGCGAACCATTCCCCGATGAAATTGGGGTTGCCGATCGTCGCCGAGAGGGCGACGAAGCGCACGGCCGCCGGCGTGAGGATGATGACCTCTTCCCAGACCCCACCGCGAAAGGGATCCTGGAGATAGTGGACTTCATCGAGGACGACGAGGCCCAACGTGCGGAGCTGGTGTGACTCGGTGAGCAGCATATTGCGGAGCACTTCGGTCGTCATGACCACGACGTCGGCGCTGGCGTTGATCGACACGTCCCCGGTGAGGAGTCCGACGCGTCGTTCCCCGTACAGGGCGCACAGCTCGCCGTACTTTTGATTCGAGAGCGCCTTCAGGGGCGTCGTGTAGAAGGCCCGCTCCCCTCGTTCGAAGATTCGGCCGATGGCGTAATTGGCAATCAGCGTTTTTCCGGAACCGGTCGGCGCACTCACCAGCACGTTCACGTGCTCATCCACGGCGTCAATGGCGTCTACCTGGAAGCGGTCGAGTCCAAACGCGAGGCTGTTGATGAACCGACCGCGATAGCCTCTGTCGCTCACTTCTTCAACATCTTGCCGACGCCGATCGCGATGAAATAAAACACTGTGAGCGGTAGCGCCAGGGCCAACATGGAGAGCGGATCGCCACTCGGAGTGAAGACCCCCGAGGCGATCGTGATGGCGATCAGCGCGTAGCGCCAGTAATGCAGGAGCTGTTTCGGGGTGAGGATGTTGGCCATCTCCATGGCGACGAGCACCACCGGGAACTCGAAGGTCACGCCGAAGATGAACATCATCAACAAGAACAGCGTCAGGTATTGGTTGGGGTTGTACTCGGTCAACAGTGATTTGCCACCAATGGACTCGAGAAACTGGACGGCGTGGCCGAAACTGAAGTACGCGACCGTCATGCCCGAGATGAAGAAAATCAGGGACGCCGAGACGAAGGGAATTATGTACCGGCGCTCACGGGCCTTCAGCCCAGGAGTGATGAAACGCCACAACTGCCAAAAGAGCACCGGTGAGGCGAGGAAAATTCCGCCGAAGAAGGCGATCTTGATGCGCAACGTCAGACCGTCCAATGGGTTGGTGACCAGGAAGACACAGGTCTTGTGGGCCGCGTCGCGGGCAGCGCAGTACGGCTCTTGCAGGAGGTGCAAGATCTGCGGATAGAAAATGAACGCCAGGACGCCGAAGAGCGAGACCGTGATCGTCGAGATGAGAAAGCGGTGGCGTACTTCGGCGAGGTGTTCGGCCAGCGTCATGCCGGACTGGGCTTTACTGAATCGCGACACGTTCGGCCTAGTTCAGAGACGGATCCGGCGGCAGCGTGGAATTCTCTGTTCGCGCGACCGGCCGACTGGGAGGGGTAATGAGCGGCGCCACTGTTTCGGTCGCCACGGGTGGTGCGTTCTTCTTTACTTCCGCGGCCTCTTTCGCGTCGACGTTGTCGGACAGTTGATTCAACAGGTTGATGGGGCTACGCACTATCCGGGCGATGTCCCCGGTGCTCGGCAGATCGGGAATGGCGTCGCGCACCTCGGTTTCCACACGTTCTTGCAGTCGCTTCAGCGCCCGCCAGCTCGAACCGAGACGGTGCGCCACTTCTGGAAGTTTGTCCGGACCCAGCAGGAGCAATACCACCGCCACAATCACCATGATCTTGACGGGACTTAAGAACATCAGTTCATTGTAGGTCGGGGTCTAGAGAAATCCGATTCGGGAGAGAGGCCAGATTCTTAAGAACGCCTTGCCAATGATGTCCGAGCGCGGCACCGGTCCCCACATGCGACTGTCACACGAATCAGCGTGATTGTCGCCCATCATGAAGTACTGGTCGGCCATCAAATGAACGTGACCGATGGGTTGCCCCAGCGGTTCGGTGTGCGGCCACTTCTCTTTCAGCGCTACCCCGTTCACGTAGATCGTGTTGCCTTTAGACGTCAAGGTGTCACCGGGTATGCCGATCACCCGCTTCACGAGGTCGGTGACGGGGTCGGCGGAATCGCAGTTCTCGGCCGGCGGAGCCTTGAAGACGACGATGTCACCGATATTGATCGTTCCCCACGAGACGGCCAGTTTGTTGACGATGATGCGATCACCGATCTGCAGTGTCGGCTCCATCGAACCCGACGGGATGAAGAAGGTCTGGAACGTGAAGGTGCGCATGAGGAACGAAACCAGCACCGCGACGACGATGATCGCGGTCCACTCAATCAGTGCTCGACGACGGGGCTTCGTTGGAGTCGTCGGTGGTGGTGGCGTAGGTGGCTCGGACGTCAAGACGCCCGAGGTTTCGTGGGGGGTCACTTCAGACACTGATCGAGTTTAGTCCGGTCAACCGTGTCGCTCTAAAGAGAGCAAGAGCTTCTGAAAACGTTCGTCGGTGCTCTTGAAAGGATCCTTCAACAACACCGTTCGTTGCATTTCGTCGTTGAGCTTCAAGTGAACCCAGTCCACGGTGTAGTCCCGGCGCCACTCTTTGGCCGCCTTGATGAACGTGCCGCGCATGTGAGCGCGCGTGGTCGGGGGCGGCGTGTTCGTGGCGGTGGCGATCTCCTCGTCGCTCACGATTCGTCGCAGGTGCCCTCGGGCTTGGCGGCGATAGTACAGACCGCGTTCGAAGCTCGTGTCGTGATACAGCAGATCGATGAGGGCGATCTTGGGGTCGCTCAACTCCACGCCACTTCGTTCGCGTTCGCGCTCGATGATTTGCAACTTGGCGATCCAGTCGACGCGGTCGGCCAGTCCCATGGGGTCGTTGCGATACTGCTCGATCACTTCGCGCCACAGTTGCACGGCGTGGACCTGATCGGCCGGGAGCGGGTGACCCTGCAAGAACTGTTCGGCGCGCTCGCAGAGGTCGTCTTGGATCTCCAGCGCCGTCAGGTCGCGCCCGTTGGTCAACTTGACCGGCTCCTTGCTCCACAGGTCGTAGGAGATGTCGCGTAGCGCGTTGATGGGTGAGGCCATGTTGTAGTCGCGCAAGACCGTGTTGCGGTCTTCGATCATGGCCAGCACGACCGCGGCGGTGCCTAGTTTCAGATAGGTCGCGAACTCGCTCATGTTGGAGTCGCCGACGATGACGTGGAGCCGCCGATACTTCTCGGGGTCGGCGTGGGGTTCGTCGCGGGTGTTGATGATCGGACGGCTGCGCGTGGTGGCCGAGGAGATCGCTTCCCAGATGTGCTCGGCCCGTTGGCTCATCGAGTACGCGGTGCCCTTGGCGTTGGTAACGACCTTGCCGGCACCGGTGAAGATCTGGCGGCTGATGAGGTACGGGATGAAGACCTGTTCGAGGCGCGTCAGGTCGTCGATGCGCTCGATGCAGTAGTTCTCGTGACAGCCGTAGGAGTTGCCGGTCGAGTCGGTGTTGTTCTTGAAGAGGTAGATGTCACCGCGAATCCCTTCGTCACTGAGCTGACCCTGGGCGTATTCGACCAGTTCGCGAAGAATGGACTCCCCCGCCTTGTCCTGGGCGACGGCGTCGACGAGCGTGTCGCACTCGGCCGTCGCGTACTCCGGGTGGCTGCCCACGTCCAGGTAGAGGCGACTACCGTTCTCCAAGAAGACGTTGCTCGAACGTCCCCACGCCACGACCTTGCGAAAGAGAAAGCGGCTGACTTCGTCCGGGCTGAGGCGGCGCTGGCCGCGCAGCGAGAAGGTGATTCCGTATTCCGTCTCGATGCCGTAGATTCGTCGCAGCATGTCGTGACCTTTGCCGATCCCTCAGCGAAGGAGCTCGCTGACTTGGTCGTCGTTTAGACGAGTGAAGGTCCGTCGTTCCCCGCGGTCCTCGAGGATCCCGACCTCGAGGTCGCTGACGGCAATGGTCCGGTCCGGTCCGGCGAGGGCGCCCACGGCGTTCTTCAGCGTGGTTGTGAGCGGTTCGAGGGAATCCTCGGACGCGGCGAAGCGGGCTTTGATCGTCTCGGCGTCGCCACCCAACACGGCGAATCGAGGCTCGTCAGAGATCGTGCCCTCATAGGCGATGCGATAGAGCTTCGTAGGACGCGTCGTATTGCCCAACTGGGCGACCAGGATCTCGACCTCGAGCGGCTTTTGACCTTCGGTGAACATGTCGCCCAAGTGCTGGGCGTAGTAGTTCGCTAGCGCTCGCACGTCGACGTCGCCGCGGGAGTAGGTGAAGCCCGTCGAGTCGGCCCAGCGGATGCCCGCCTCTCGAAGACGGTCGAATTCGTTGTATTTGCCAACCCCGGCGAAAGCGATGCGGTCGTAGATCTCGGAGATCTTGAAGAGCGACGCCGAGGGGTTCTCCGCCACCACGACCACCCCGGTATCGAAGATGGCGCCCAGGATGGAGCGGCCCCGCGCGATTCCCTTCTGGGCGAATTCGGCGCGGTCGCGAATGAGCTGTTCGGGCGCGACGTAAAAGTAAGTGCTCACCGCAACGACCCTCCGGCGACGCCGCCGCTCAGGGTGCGTCGCTCGTTGATGACCCGGAATCGCTCGGCGACGTCGTCGTGTTCGAGTTCTTGAAACCCACCACTCGAAATGGTGACGATCATCGGAAAGAGATTCCGCACGAAGTCCGGTCCCCCGGTGCTGGGATCGTTGTCGCCCGCTTCGTAGATGGCCAGCGCTCCGAGTTCGATGGCCCCGTCGCGGTCCAATTCGGCGTTGAAGCCCAGTCGCAAGGTCCCTTCGGCGAAGGGCGTGCCGGAGCCGATGGTCGAAAAATCGAAGCGCTCGTAGCAACCGCCGGCGCCGTCGTACTCGAAGATTCGCCCGACCTGGAGGGCCACGTCCCAACCGGCGAGCAGGGGTAGCACCAGCAAGGGCGACGAGAGGTTGTTGCGTTGGATGATCGGCGAGAGGTAGTTGGCCTTACCCTCGAGACTGAGGGTGGTGTCCGTCATTTTCTCGTAGTGCTCGAAAGAGAGCTGCGCCATGCGGACGAATTCAATGCCGCGCGCCGCCGTGCCGGAAATGGCGATCGCCGTGAACCGGTCGGCCGCTTCGATCTTGCGGACGTCGCGGCTGGCGATGTAGTTACCGGTGGCCTGACGGTCCCCCACCATCACGACGCCGCCCTGGTAGCGCACGGCGATCACGGTCGTCGCATGGGCCGAGGTGGCGCTCGCGCTCAAGACCGGTGGCGTCAGTCCGGTGGACTGGGCGAAATGGAAAAACGAGGGCCCCGGATCGTCCGAGGCGTTGAACAGCGGTAGACCCATCTACTCGCCGCCTTTTTGAACGTAGTTGCGAACGAACTCCTCGGCGTTCTCCTCGAGTACTTCGTCGATTTCGTCGAGCAGGTCATCCAGGTCGGCCTTCAACTGGTCGCCCTTGGTCGCGTCAACCGTCACCTCGGGCGCCGCTTGACTCGCGCGCTCGGTGCGTTGCTTTTGGATTCGCTCTTGTTCCGTCATACGTGTTCTACCTGTCTAGTGCTTGGAGAAGCGCTTGTGCCGTCGCACTCGTTTCTAGCAACTCTTCGGTCAGAAGACGTGTACCCCTTAGAGGATCGAGCATCGGCACGCGCTGGAGCGGGCCTTCGCCGAGGTCGAAGACGACGGAATCCCAATTCGCCGCCACGATCTCACCGGGGTAACGGGCCACGCACTGGCCCCGGAAATAGGCCCGCGTCGAACCCGGCGGATTGTGAACCGCTTCACGAACTGCGTCGTCACCGTGCATCACGCGAAGGCCAACGCGCTGCGCGAGCGATCGTTCGGGGCGCAGATCGTGGTATTGCAGGTCAATGGCCTGCAGTCGGGCGTCGCCGTTCGAGAGCGAGTGACGCTCTTGAAAGCCTCGAATAACCCGGAGTTTGGCCACCCAGTCGATCCGATCGGCAACCGACTCGGGGTCGTCGCGCACGCCGTCGAGCATCTCGCGCCACTGGGTGAGGACCAGTTGAATCTCCTCAGGTGACGCCACCGCGTCGCCCCCGTGTTGCTCGACGTGGTCGTGGGCGAGCCGCCAGAGCTCGTCTTGAAAGTCCCACGCCGTTCGTTCGCGGTCGTCTTCACAGAGGACGGCGCACTTCAACGTGGGGTCCAGGGCGAAGCCCCGGACCGCGCCCACGGGATGACGAGGCATCGCCGGGAACGCTCCCAGACCGGAGTCTTCTAAGACCGCGAGGAGCAGGGCGGTCGAGCCGAGCTTGACGAAGGTCGCCACTTGGCTCATGTTGGCGTCACCGATGATGACGTGGAGCCGGCGGAAACGCTCCGCGTCGGCGTGCGGCTCATCACGGGTATTGATGATCGGACGTTTCAGTGTCGTCTCGAGTCCGACCACTTCTTCGAAGAACTCCGCTCGCGAGCTCAGTTGGAAGAACGGATCGCTCTCCAGCCCGGCCTCGGTCTCCGCGCCCACCTTGCCCGCGCCCACGATGATCTGGCGAGAGACGAAGTGCGGCACCATGGCGCGCACCACGTGAGTGAACTCGACGTCGCGACTCACGAGGTAGTTCTCGTGGGTGCCGTAGGAGTTGCCTTTGCCGTCGGAGTTGTTCTTGTACAGCGAGATTGCCTGGTACGTCTCGATCATCTGGTTGGCGACCATGAGGGCCCGGCGCATCACTTCTTCGCCGGCGGCGTCGTAGAGCGTCGCCTCGAGCGGTGTGCGACACTCCGGAGAGGAGTACTCGGGGTGGGCGTGGTCGACGTAGAGACGGGCGCCGTTGGTCAACACGGTGTTGGCGAGGTGCGTCTCGACAATGGGCGCGAAGGACGTCAAGTCGGGCAGTCCGCGCGCATCCATGTCGGGCGTCTCGCCTTCGAAGTCCCAGTTGATCCGGGTTCGACCTTCTTGGGCGTAGGCGTTGACGATGATGCTGGAGGCGACGATCTGATCGGCGTCGGGACCCCCCGCAATGCCGTACTCAGTCTCGATCCCGAGGACCTTCGCGACGGACATCGTCCTAGAGGTACTGGCCGGTGCCGACGTGTTGGATAGATCGACCGCCGAGCACGTCGGTCTCTTCGCGATTCACGAGGGTGCGAATGAAGATGATTCGTTCGCCCTTCTTACCCGACACGCGTGCCCAGTCGTCCGGGTTGGTCGTGTTCGGAAGGTCCTCGTTCTCGCGGTACTCCTGTCGAATCGATTGGATCAAGTCGTCGGCGCGAAGGCCGCGACCATTGTCGGCGATCTCGCGCTTGACCGCGAGCTTCTTCGCGCGCCGAACGACGTTCTCGATCATGGCGCCGCTCGCGAAATCCTTGAAGTACAACACCTCTTTGTCGCCGCCCTGGTAAGTCACTTCGAGGAATCGATTCTCGTCGTGCACGGCGTACATGTTGGCCACGGTCTCTTCGATCATGACCGTGATGGCCTTGGCGCGGTCTCCCCCACCGAGGTCGCGGATCGAGGCCTCGTCGATGGGCAGTTTGCTGTGGAGGTAGCGCTGGAAAATCTGGGCGGCGGCCTCGGCGTCCGGACGCTCGATCTTGATCTTCACGTCCAGGCGACCGGGCCGAAGGATCGCCGGGTCGATTAGGTCTTCGCGGTTCGTGGCGCCGATGACGATCACGTCGCGCAGCGATTCGACACCGTCGATCTCGGCCAGCAGTTGGGGAACGATCGTGGACTCCATGTCCGAACTGATGCCGGTGCCGCGGGTGCGAAAGAGCGAGTCCATCTCGTCGAAGAAGATGATGACCGGCACGCCCTCTTCGGCCTTCTCTCGCGCGCGCTGGAAGACGACGCGAATCTGCCGTTCGGTCTCGCCGACGTATTTATTGAGTAACTCCGGTCCCTTGATATTGAGGAAGTACGAACGCACGTTGCGGTTCCCGGTCAATTCGGCGACCTTTTGCGACAGCGAATTGGCGACGGCCTTGGCGATCAGCGTCTTGCCGCAGCCCGGCGGACCGTAGAGCAAGATGCCCTTGGGCGCCGGCAGGTCGTAGTCGTTGAACAGCGCGCGGTGCAGGTACGGCAACTCCACGGCGTCGGTGATCGCTTCGATCTGGGCGTCCAATCCCCCGACGTCGGCGTAGGTGATGTCGGGAACCTCTTCCAGGATGAGCTCTTCGGCCTCCTGGCGCAGCAGTTTTTCGACCAGCAGGTTCGAGCGCAAGTCGAGCAAAAGGGCGTCCCCACTGCGCAACTTGACCTGGCGCAAGGAGTCGGCCAGTTCCACGACCCGCTCTTCGTCGGCGCGGCCGTAGACCAGGACCCGGCGATCGTCGAGCACCTCTTTGACGGTGACCACTTCTCCTTGGCCGTCGGACTCGCGCACGGCAATGACGGTGAAGGACTCGTTCAACACGACCTCGTTGCCCCGGTCGATCTGGCCGGGATCCAGACCCGGGTGCAGGGCCACGCGCATCTTTCGCCCGGAGGCGAAGATGTCGACGGTGCCGTCGTCGTTGAAGTCGATGAAGGTGCCGTAGACCGCGGGCGGTTGCGTCAACTTCTCTACTTCGTCACGCAGCGCCGCGATCTGATCACGCGTCTGTTGAATCGTGATGGTGAGCTTCTCGTTGTTCGAGCGGCTCTGGGCTAGGGCGCCTCGCGCCTCGAGCAGTTTCTCTTCGAGCATCTCGATGCGTCGGCTGGCCTGCTCTACGTCACTCATGGTCGTGTCGCGCGGAGAACTGACGACGATTTGGTCGTCGTTCTCTGGAACATCATCACTGCCAAAGGGCGTGGAACGGTCCATAACGCCACCCTAGGTGAGCGCGGCGGGCCGGTGAAAGTCACCCGTAATTCGAGTGGCCCGCTAGAGTAACTAGACACATCGCGCCACGAAAGGCCCCCTCAATGAAGGTTTGGATTGACCAGGACTTGTGCACCGGAGACGGTCTCTGCGAAGAGATCTGCCCCGACGTGTTCACCCTGCTCGACGACGGCCTGGCCTACGTGAAAGAGGGCACCGACGTGAAGAGCGCGCCGGGCGGAGCCGAGGGAATTGCAGTCGTACCGGCCGGTATGGAAGATGCGGTCACCGAGGCCTCCGAAGAGTGTCCCGGCGAGTGCATCTTCATCGAGAACGACTAGATACCTTCCACGCGCTTCACCAACCGTCGCGCGCTCGTGATGAATCCGGTGTGCGCGACCATGCGGTGGTCCGGTCGCACCGAACGTCCGTCGATGTGCCACGTTCGACGAAGTATCTCGACCGTCTCTTCGAGTCCGAAGGAGTGATGCCGAAGCGTCTCGCGAAGCAACTGTGTCTGATTGATCGTCGGTAGGTAGGCCAGCAGTATGCCCCCGGGCCGCAGCGCGCCTTCGGCGTGCTTCACCACGTCCCACGGTTCGGGCATGTCCAGGATGATCCGGTCAAGGTCGGTCTCGTCAATGCCCATCGTCACGTCGCGGATCTGCACGTCGTAGGCGACGTCGGTGCCGAGCATGTCGTACACGTTCTTCGCTGCTTGCAGCGCGAAGTCCTCGCGAATCTCATAGCCCGTGATGAGGGCGCCGGCGCGCAGCAACGTCATGGAGAGAGCGCCGGATCCGACACCGGCCTCCAGCACGCGCATCTCCGGACCCACGTCGGCTTGCATGAGGATGGTCCCGAGGTCCTTGGGGTAGATCACCTGGGCGCCGCGCGGCATCTTCAACACCACGTCGGAGAGCGTCGGTCGAAGGGCCAGAAAGCTCCGCTCGGTGCTGCCGCGGATCAGTGAGCCCTCGAGGGTGCCGATGATGTCGTTGTGCTGGACGATGCCGGCGTGGGTGTGAAACTCGGCGCCTTCGCGCAGCGTGATGAGGTAGTGCCGGTCTTTGGCGTCGATGAGCATGACCCGCTCCCCCAGCTTCAGTTCGGCGGCACTCACTTGGCGGACTTTTTGTGCGGCGGTTTGCGCACAGCGCGCGAGTCCAGGAACTGGAAGAGGATCAACGCGCCAGCCAGTGCGAGCCACCTCGGTGATTTCTTCTCCCACGCCTTCGCTAGCGCGCTGGCCGTGGCCAGGCCGAAGACTCGCTTCAGGATCAAGACGCGCGCCTCTTGCGTACCTGGCGACCTCGGTAACGGCCCCAGGCGTAGCCGGTCATGATGCCCCCCACGCCGGCCACGGAGGCCGCCGAGTTCTTGGACGGCGTCATCTCGGCAATCTCCTCTTCGTTCGGCAACAGGGCGCGAATCGACGCCTCGAGCTGTTGACGGGTGGCCGACTGCTCTCTCACTTCGGGTCCTTGAGTCGTCGCTTCGCGGTGCCACTCACGATTCGCCAGACCGTGAGGCTCACGATGATCGCCGCCAGCACCACCACGATCAGGTACGGAATCCACGAAAGGGTGCCGTCGAGGACCTTGAACTGCTCCTGGAGAAACCTCAGGGCGCCGAAGAGCAAGAGGAGGTACCCGAAGCCGACCAGGAGGCTTCCGAGCGCGCCCCAAGCGATGAAACGGCCCAGGTCCTTGAGTGGTTGGATGGTCTCTTCTTTGATATAGCGCAGCGCCAACTGCTTGATTTCGTCGAGGTCGCGCTGGATTGTGTTGCGGCGCATGAACTTACGCCACGTGGCCTTCTTCACGATCTCAGCCTACTCATCACGTTCTTTGATCAGGTAGGTAGAACTCGCGGTGGCGACGAGATTCCCCAGGTCGTCACGGACGTGCGCCTGGAGAAAGGCCACGACGTTGCCGGGCTTCAAGACGTTGGCCGTGCACGTGAGAACCTCGCCGTCGCGAACCGGTCGAAGAAACGACGACTTCATCTCGGTGTTGGCGACGTAGACCTTTCGGTCCTCCACACTCAGTACCGCTGAGGCGCCCATGGCCGAATCCATCATCGCCGAGAGGAATCCACCTTGCACGATTCCGGCCGGATTCAAGAATCGTTCATCGACGCGCATGCGCCAGATCGTCGTCGCGTCAGCGCCTTTTTCCACACAGGTCAGGCCCAGGGTGAGATCGCAGTTCGGCGGGACCTGGAGAGCCATCGCCACAGACTATCCGTGGGCCTTTGGCTCTAGCTCGTGAGCGAATTCAGTACTGTCGTAAGCATGACTGACACTCTTTTTCCGGGCGCCACCGAACTCGAGGGACGGGCCGTCCGCGAGATTTCCGCGGTGGCCATGGACGCTCCGGCGGCCGCCAACTCGGGCCACAGTGGCACCGCGATGGCCCTCGCGCCACTGGGCGTCACTCTGTGGGGACGCGTCATGCGTCACGATCCCACCGACCCTGGATGGAGTGACCGCGACCGATTCATAATGAGCAACGGCCACGCGTGCATTTTGCAGTACGCCCTCGCCCACGAGTTCGGCTACGACATGACGCCCGAGGACCTGCGCGCCTTTCGTCAGCCCCACTCGCGTACGCCGGGACACCCCGAGCGCGGCGTCGCCCCGACGGTCGAAGTAACCACGGGACCGCTCGGCCAGGGCATCGCCAACGGCGTAGGCATGGCGATCGCCGAGAGGATCCTGCGCAGTGATTTTGGCAGCGATCTCGTTGATCACCGCACCTGGGTCATCGCCGGTGACGGCTGCCTCGAAGAAGGCGTCAGTCACGAGGCGGCGTCCTTGGCTGGCTCGCTCGGACTCGATCATCTGACGATCTTCTATGACAACAACCACATCACGATCGACGGCCCGACCGAACTGGCGTATCACGACGACGCGGTGGAGCGTTTTGCCGCCTACGGCTGGCAGGTCATCAACCTCGGCGAAAAGGCCAACGACCTCGACGCCCTCGAAGGAGCGATGCGTGAAGCGATCGCTGAAACCGCGCGACCGACATTGATCGTCGTGCGTTCGCACATCGCCTTTCCCTCGCCCGAAATGATGGACACGCGCGAAGCGCACGGCAATCCCTTTAAGGCGGCCGTCATCTCCGAGGCCAAAGCGATTCTCGGCGTGCCCGACGTCGCGTTCCACTTCGACCCGGAGTTGCCGGGTCAAATGGTTGAAACGCTGAAGGGGCAACTCGAAGCGCGACTGGCCTGGGAATCGCGGGTTACGGCATCGGGCGCTTCGGGCGCGAAGTTGCTCGAACAACTCGACCACAACGGGGCCGCCACCGTCACCACGTCGCCGGAGCCGTTCGCCGCGGGCGCGAAGGCCGCGACGCGCAAAGCCATGCAGCGCGCCATGGACTGCTACGCCGTCCAAACACCGGGACTGACCGCCGGTTCGGCCGACCTCACCGACAACACGGGCATGACGCTCTCGGCGTTGTCAGTACAGAGTTCGACGAATCCCGGCGGTCGACAGTTCCACTACGGCATCCGTGAGTTCGCGATGAGTGCGAATCTGACCGGCCAGGCCCTCCACGGCGGCTTTCGCCCGCTCGGGTCGACATTCTTCGTCTTCAGTGACTACGCCCGACCGGCGATACGACTTGCCTCGCTCAGTGAGGCCGGCGTGATGTTCGTCTATACGCACGACTCGGTGGGCGTCGGCGAAGACGGTCCGACCCACGAACCGGTCGAACACCTGATGGCGCTTCGCGCGATGCCCCATCTTCACGTCGTACGTCCTTCGGACGCGAATGAGACACTCGATCTCGTCGAGCAGTTCTTGAGCGCCGACCAACCCGTCACGACCGCCATGGTGCTCTCGCGCCAAGACATGCCGGTCTACAACGAGGCGGACGCGAAAGCGTCCAAGGAGAACGCGCGTCGAGGTGGCTACGTCGTGCGCGAGAACGCCGCCGCCGTCTTCACGCTGGTCGGCACCGGTTCAGAGGTCGGACACTGTGTCGAGGCGAACGATGAACTGGCCGCCCAGGGCGTTGCCACCAGGGTCGTCGCGTTACCGTGTTGGCGATGTTTCGATGCCCAGCCGAGTGACTACCGCGACGCGGTGTTGCGGCGGAGCACCCCGTCGGTGTCACTGGAAGCGGGAGCGACCCTAGGGTGGACGAAGTACGTGGACCAGGCGATTGGCATTGACTCCTTCGGCTTGTCGGCGCCCGGCAGTTACGTGATGAATTACTTCAATATGAATGCCGCGACCTTGGTGGCTCACGTTCACGAGGTATTAGGAGACGCACCATGACCAAGTTGGATGAACTCTTCGCCCAGTACGGACAGAGTCCCTGGATCGACAACATTCGCCGGGACTGGTTGAACGACGGCACGCTCGCCGGAATGGTCGCGAAGGGCGTACGCGGCGTGACGTCCAATCCTTCGATCTTCGCCAAGACCCTCTCGACGTCGTCGGCCTACGACGAGATGCTCGAAGGTAAGGCCGACGTGGACGTCGAAGTGCTCTTCGAAGAACTCGCGGTTCGTGACGTTCGCGACGCCTGTGACGTGCTCGCTTCGGTACACACCGCGTCCTGTGGCGCCTTCGCCGCGAAGGAACGACGCTACTGCGACGGCTACGTGTCGCTCGAGGTGTCGCCTCGCCTGGCTCGCGACACGGTGGCCACGGTCACCGCCGCGAAGCGACTGGCGGCCGAAGTAGGACGGAACAACGTGATGATCAAGATCCCTGGGACGAAAGAGGGTCTGCCCGCCGTCACCGAAGTACTGGGGGCCGGTATCAACGTGAACGTCACGCTGATCTTCTCCCTCGACCGATACAACGAGGTCATCACCGCGTGGATGGAGGGACTCGATCTCGCGTTGACCCGTCGCAGCGACGTGAGCACGATCGGCAGCGTCGCCTCGTTCTTCGTCTCGCGCGTCGACGTTGCCGTGGACGCGTTGTTGCCCGAGGACGATCCCCGGCGGGGCACGACCGCCAACGCGCAGGTGGCCGGCGCCTACGAACTGTTCCGTCGCCGGATGTCGAGCGAGCGGGCGCTGGCGCTCTTCGCGGCCGGAGCTCAGGTGCAACGACCGCTGTGGGCATCGACCTCGACGAAGAATCCGACCTACTTCGACCTGCTCTACGTCGACACCATCGTCGGTGACGAGACCGTCAACACGATGCCCGACGCCACGCTTGCCGCGACGTTGGACCACGGGAACTTCTCCGGCTCGGAATTGCTGAGCGACGAGAAGATTGCGAACGCGGCCGCGCTGCTCGACCAGCTGCCCGAGAACATCTCCTTGGACAAAGTGACCGAGAAGCTCGAGGCTGACGGCGTTTCGGCCTTCGTGGCCTCCTACGAGGAGCTCTTGAAGACCGTCGCCGAAAAGATGCAGGGCCAGTCGTAGCGCTCGAACCTACCGTGGTTCGTCCTTGAGGAAACGGTTCAACCGTTGAAGGTCGCGCCCTAGGATGTCGCCATGACGACGTTGCGAGGGGCCGCTGCATACTCTGAACTCCTCGCCACCCCACTCGACGAACTCGCGGGCGCCGCGTTCGCCAAGGCCCGAGCCGCTCACGGTTACGTCGTCACCTATTCGCCCAAGGTCTTCATTCCGCTGACGAAACTCTGTCGCGACCGCTGCGGGTACTGCACCTTCGCCCAGGCGCCGGCGCACGTGGCCGCTCCTTACATGAGCCTCGACGAAGTGATGGCCGTGGCCCAGGCGGGTCGAGACGCCGGCTGCACCGAGGCGCTCTTCACGCTGGGCGAACGACCGGAACTGCGCTACGACGAAGCGGCCCGTTGGCTGGCCGCGCGTGGTTACGAGTCGACGGTGGACTACGTCGCCAACGCCGCTCAGATGGTGCTCGAGAGCACCGGCCTGCTTCCTCACGCCAACGCCGGTGCGCTCTATCGCCACGAGCTCACCCAACTGCGCACCGTCTCGGCTTCACAGGGCATGATGATTGAAGCGTTGGCCGATCTAGCGGCCCACCGTCTCGCCCCCGACAAGGATCCGCAGCGCCGACTGGACACGTTGCGCGTGGCCGGTGAATTAAAAATTCCCTTCACCACCGGACTGCTGGTCGGCATCGGCGAGACGCGCCCTGAGCGCCTCGCGACGTTGTCGGCGATCGCCGCGTCGCACGAAGAGTTCGGTCACGTCCAAGAAGTGATCATCCAGAACTTTTTGCCCAAGCCCCGGACGGCGATGGCCAATGAGCCGGCCGCCAGCGACGAGGAGTTCCACTGGACGATCTCGGTCGCGCGCCTGATGTTGCCCGATTCGATTCATCTCCAGGCGCCACCGAACTTGAGCGTCGACCCAACGAGACTGCTCGACTTCGGGATCGATGACTTCGGTGGCATCTCACCGGTCACGGCCGATCACGTCAATCCGGAACGAGCCTGGCCCGCGCTGAGCGTATTGAGCGGCGAATGCGACGCTCGCGGTTTCAATCTCGAACCGCGGCTTACCGTGTACCCGGAGTTCATCGGGCCCAAGATCGGCTTCCTCGACGACAAGGTTCGTCCTTACGTCCTCGCGCACGCCGATTCGACGTTCCTGGCGCGCAACGACGTGTGGGCATCGGGCACGGAGGTCACGCCGCCGAGCCCTCCCACCACGCGCTCGCGCACTAGCGCCGTTTCCTCGCTGCTCGCGCGCTACGAGCCCGGGTACCCGCTCGACCGCGACGAGCTGACCACGCTCTTTCACGCCCGAGGCGCCGACTTCAACGCCGTGGTCGAACGCGCCGACAACGTCCGACACGACCTCGTCGGCGACGGGGTCACCTTCGTGATCAACCGCAACATCAACTACACCAACGTGTGCACCTTCAAGTGCCGATTCTGCGCCTTCTCCAAGGGGCCGCTATCACTCAACCTGCGAGGCGACCCCTACTTGCTCACCCTGGACGAGATCAGCGAACGGGTGCGCGAAGCCGAGGCCAGGGGCGCCACCGAAGTCTGTCTGCAGGGCGGCATCCATCCCAAGTTCGATGGCGACTACTACATCGACGTGGTCGCCGCGGTTCGCGCCGGCTCGCCGCGAATCCACATCCACGCCTTTAGCGCTCTGGAGGTGTTCGAGGGCGCGCGACGTTCCGAGCAAGACCTCGTCACGTACCTCACGCGACTGAAAGTCGCCGGATTGAAGACACTGCCCGGGACCGCCGCCGAGATTCTCGACGACAGGGTTCGGGCGGTGCTCTGTCCCGACAAGATCAATTCCGATCAGTGGCTCGAAGTGCACCGCGCCGCCCACAGCGTGGGACTTCGCTCCAACATCACGATCATGTTCGGAGCGGTCGAGGGTGTCGACAGTTGGGCCACGCACCTGCTGCGCACCCGCGAACTGCAACGAGAGACCGGGGGCTTCACCGAGTTCGTGCCGCTCCCCTTCGTGCACATGGCGACCCCGATCTTCTTGCAAGGTCGCGCTCGGCGGGGACCGACGTTCCGCGAGGCGGTCCTCATGCACTCGGTCGCGCGGCTGCACTACGCGACGCTCATCGACAATATTCAGGTGAGCTGGGTCAAGATGGGCGTCGACGGGTCGCGCCGTATTCTCGACGCGGGCGCCAACGACGTGGGCGGCACGTTGATGGACGAGAACATCTCGCGAGCGGCCGGAGCGAGTCACGGTCAGGGGATGGACGTCGATACGTTACGCGCCCTCGTCGAACCGTTGGGACGGCCCCTGGTCCAACGCAGCACCCTCTATCAGACGTTGTAGCCGTGGATGAGTTGATCGAAGGGTTCCTCGAAGAGTTGCGCCGCGACTCTCCGTTAACGGATGAACGCATCGAAGTGCTACGGGCGCTGCTCGTACGTTTCGTCGAATTGGCCATGATCGACGGTGACCTCAGTGATCTAAAAGTTGCCGTGAACACGCTCAACGAGTTGACCGAAGCCTCGACGCTGTTCGCGCAGTGGCGCGACGTGCCCAAGCTGGCGATCTTCGGTTCGGCGCGCACGGAGATGGAGAACTCCCTCTACGAGATGGCGCGTCAACTCGGCGCGGCGATGGCCGAGCGGGGATGGATGATCATCTCGGGCGCCGGACCCGGCATCATGGAGGCGTCGGCCAAGGGAGCGGGCCGCGAACACACCCTCGGCGTGAATATCGAACTGCCCTTCGAACAGTTCTCCAATCCCTACATCGACGCCGAGACCATGCTCGTGGCGATGCAGTACTTCTTCACGCGAAAAGTCGCCATGACGCGACCCTCGAACGCGTTCGCGATTTTTCCCGGGGGCCTCGGCACCATGGACGAGACCTTCGAAGTCCTCACGCTGCTCCACACCGGAAAGACGTCACCGGCGCCAGTGGTGCTGCTCGACACGGCCGAAGGGAACTTCTGGCGCCAGTGGATGACGTTCGTCGAAGGCGCCATCATCGCTGATGGCTACATCGACGAACACGACATGTGCCTGGTTCGGATCTGCACCTCGATCGAAGAGGCCGTAGCCGAAATCGACCATTTCTTCTCCAACTACGTGCGTTTCGACGTCCGCGGCGACCGGGGCTTCATCAAGGTCCGACGACGACCCACCGAAGCGCAACTGGCCGAACTCGCGCGCGTCGTGCCCCGCTTCGCCCAGCGTCTCGGCTACGTGCTCGAAGACGACACGACGATCTCCTTCGCCTTCGACGGTCGCAACTACGTGAACCTGCGGTTGTTGATCAATGAGATCAACGAGTGGCGTTAGTCGTCACTCGCTCCGCGCAGTAGCATCTCGGCCTTCTGCAAGCTCCGTCGCACCTTGGCGAGTCGGCGTTCCAGTTCCTTGGCTTCGTCCCCACCTTCAGAGCGCAGTTGCGCGCGCACCGTGTCGAAGATGGCGTCGGCGACGCGGCCCTCGAGGGCACCCACTTCGTCGGCCAGGGTGTGAAGGGACTCCATCAGTCGAGCGTTACGTACGGTAATGCGTCCTCGGCGTACTCCGCGCGCAGCACTTTCTTGTCGAATTTGCCGACGCTGGTCTTGGGAACGGTCACGATGAAAGCCCAACGTTCCGGGAGCCACCACTTGGCGACGCGAGTCGAGAGAAAATCACGAAGTTCCTCGGCGCTCACCGACGCGTCCGGGCGCAATACGACACAGCACAATGGTCGCTCATCCCAACGCGCGTCCGGCACCGCGATCACCGCCGCTTCGAAGACCGCCGGGTGCGCCATAAGTAAACCCTCGAGTTCGACGGAGCTGATCCATTCGCCGCCCGATTTGATGACGTCTTTCGAGCGATCGCTGATGGTCATGAACCCTTCGCCGTCGATCGCGCCGATGTCACCGGTGCGCAGCCAATCGTCGTGGAACTTCTCGGGGTCGTCAGTGCCGAAGTAGGAACCGGTGATCCACGGCCCCCGGATCTCAAACTCACCGACGGTCTTGCCGTCACGCGGCAGAACGGATCCGTCTTCGGCCGTGACGCGGACTTCCACCCCGGCGACGACGCGTCCGGCTTTCACCCGGTAGTCGATCTCCAGATCCTTCGGGGTGCCCGATGGTGGTATCGAGACCGCGGCCAGGGGGCTCGTCTCGGTCATCCCCCAGCCCTGGATCACGTCGATGCCGAAGCGGTCGCGGAAGGCTTCGATCATCGCGCGCGGCACGGCCGATCCGCCAGCGACAATGCCTCGAAGGCTCGAGAGGTCGGCCTCGGGCTTGTTCTCGGTGACGCGAAGCACGTCGTTCCAGACTGTTGGAACGCCGAGGGAGATGGTGGGGCGCAGCTCCTGAATCATCTTGACGATCGGCTCACCCTGCAAGAACATCTGGGGCATGATCAACTCCGTACCGGCGAAGAAGGCCGTGTAGGCCGCTCCCCAGGCGCTGACGTGAAACATCGGGACGATCAAGAGACAGCGATCGCGCTCACTGAGTCCGATCGAATTGGAGGTGGTGGAGGCCATCGAGTGCAACCAGGTCGAACGGTGCGAGTAGACGACACCCTTGGGGTTGCCGGTCGTACCCGAGGTGTAACACATGATCGCGGCCGAGCGTTCGTCCAGAGTGGGCCACTCGAAGCCCGCCGATTCGGAGGTGAGAAACGTTTCGTAGTCGATGGTCGTCCCGAGCGCACCACTCTCGTCGTGACCGTGAATAATGATGTGCTTCACCGTGGGTATCTGGTCGCGAACTTTCGCGAGGGCGGGAACCAACGAACTGTCGACGATAATCACGGAGTCCTCGGCGTGGTTAATGATGAAGGCCAACTGATCGGAAAAAAGTCGGATGTTCAGCGTGTGCAACACCGCTCCCATGCAGGGGACGGCCACGTAGGCTTCCATGTGCGCCTGGTTGTTCCACATGAACGTCGCGACCCGGTCGCCGGGTTGGACGCCGAGTTTGATGAGGGCGGCCGCCAGCTGCTCGGCGCGCTTGGCGACCTGTACGAACGTCGCCTCCTCGACGCCTTCGGGCGTGACGGTCAGCACTTTCTTCTCGGAGTACACATATTCGCCGTGACGGATGATGCCGCTAATAAGCAGTGGCGCGTCTTGCATCGTGCTTTTCACTGATCCCCCTCTAGTCCCGTTGCGACGATGCTACAAACTCCGGAGGGCACCGCGAGTTCGTCACCAGGAGAGGCTGTAGGGCTCGACCGGTGCGGGCAAGACGCTCGGAGCGCCCGACAGGTGAGCGTCGATTGCCGCCGCCGCACTGCGACCCTCGGCGATGGCCCAGACGATCAGGCTCTGTCCCCGCACGCCGTCGCCGCAAGCGAAGACCGGCGAAGGGCCGTCCAGTGCTTCGACGCGCCAGTCGGAACCCACCGACAAGGTGGCCCGCGTCGTGACGAAGGGTTCACCGGCTAGTCCGAGCTCATCCAATTCGGGCCCCACGAAGCCGGCCGCGATCAGAACGAGGTCGGCCGACATGACGACGGTCTCGTGGGAGACGTCGTCTTTCACGACGATCCGCTCGACGCGTTCCTCGCCGTGGAACTCCAACGTCTCGGTCGAAAAACGTCGCTCCCCGCCTTCGTCGTGCGCGGGCGACGACTTGTAGATTCTCGCCATCGTGGGCCAGGGCTGGTCCTCCGGCCGTTCGTCGGGTGGTCGGTCGAGAATCTCAATCTGGACAACCGAACGGGCCCCTTGTCGATGGACGGTGCCCAAGCAGTCGGCCCCGGTGTCGCCGCCGCCCAGGATGATGACGTGCAAGTCCCGGGCGTCGATCGGCGACGGCGCGGCGTCGCGCACGGCCCGATTCGCCGCCTCGAGGTAGGTCATCGCGGGGTACACGCCAAGAAGCTGCGCCCCCGGAACCGGGATGAGCCGGTGACGCGTCGAACCCAGGGCGAGCAACACGGCGTCGAAGTCGCGTTGCAGACTGCTTAGAGGCGTCGTTGCGTCACCGACGCACACGTTGGTGTGGAAGGTGATGCCTGAGGACACCATCACGGCCAGGCGACGATCCAGTATTGCTTTTTCAAGTTTGAACTCCGGTATGCCGTAACGAAGGAGTCCGCCGACGGCGTCGCTACGTTCAAACACGTGCACGTCGTGGCCGACACTGGCGAGTTGGGCCGCGGCGGCGAGCCCGGCTGGCCCGGAGCCGGCAACGGCGACGCGCTTACCGGTGCGGCTCGCGGGGACGAGCGCGACGTCGAAGCCGTGGGCGAAGGCGTGTTCGGCCACCTCGTACTCGATGCGCTCAATGGTGATGGGACTGTCCGAAATACCCAACACGCAGGCCGACTCACACGGCGCGGGACAGAGTCGGCCGGTGAACTCTGGAAAGTTGTTCGTGTCGAAGAGTTGGGCGGCGGCCTGCTCCCAGTGCGAGCGATAGACGTGATCGTTGAAGGTCGGGATGCGATTACCCAACGGACAGCCCTGCATGCAGAACGGAATCCCGCAGTCCATGCAGCGCGCTCCCTGCGTGGACACGTCGTCATCGCTCTGCGGTTCGTACACTTCGCGCCAGTCGCGGAGTCGAACGGCGACGGGTCGATGACTCGGGCCGCGTCTCGGATACTCCAGAAACCCGGTCGTCTTACCCATTGCGCAACTCGTCGCGAACACGCTGGTACTCCGAGGTCTCGATTCGAACGAAGTGCATGCGCTGCGAGCGCCAGTCACCAAGGATGGTCTCGCCGACACGCGAACCGGTCTCGTCCACGAAGCGAGTGAGTAGGTCTCGCAAGCGTTCGTCGTCCTCGTATTCCAGTGGATCGATCTCGTAGACGCCGGCGCTGAGGTGGTCGTAGACGCTCTGGTGGGGATCGTAAAGGAAAAGCGTGCCGCCCGACATGCCGGCCGCCAGGTTTCGCCCGACCGCGCCGAGTATTACGACCACCCCGCCGGTCATGTACTCGCAGGCGTGATCGCCCGTGCCTTCGACGATGATCGTCGCACCGGAGTTTCGTACTCCGCAGCGTTCGCCCACCACGCCACTGATGAAAATCTCTCCGCTGGTCGCGCCGTAGCCAATGACGTTGCCGGCGATGATGTTCTGCTCGCTGGCGAACGTGGCGTCCGGTGATGGCCGGATGATGATGCGCCCACCGGAGAGTCCCTTGCCGGCGTAGTCGTTGGCGTCACCGGTCAATCGAAGGGTCATACCGCGAGGTACGAAGGCACCGAGGCTCTGGCCCGATGATCCGACCAAATCGATTTCAATGAGGTTGTCGGGGAGTTCACGAGCTCCGAGGGCGCGCGTGATGGCGCTGCCGGTCAAGGTGCCCACGGCGCGGTTGACGTTGCGGATGGCCGTCGAGAATCGATAGGGCGTGGTGCGCGAGGCCGCCGTCACCGCGTCGTGGAGGAACGTCCAGTCCAGCGCTCCGTCCAGACCGTGTTCCTGTTTCACGCTCTGATGGCGTTGATCAGGCGCGACGGTCACCAGTAGCGCGGAGAGATCGAGGTCGCTGTTCTCGTCGTCCGTCGCGTCGATCGCCAACCTCGTCGCGTCGCCGATCACCTCTTCGAGCGTTCGCACCCCCAGTTCAGCGAGGTACTCACGAACCTCTTGAGCGATGAATTCGAAAAAGTTCTCGACGAACTCCGGCTGACCGGTGAATCGTTCGCGAAGTCGTGGATTCTGCGTGGCGATCCCGACCGGGCAGGTGTCGAGATGACAGACCCGCATCATCACGCAGCCCGACACGACTAACGGCGCCGTGGCGAAGCCGAACTCCTCCGCGCCCAAGAGAGCGGCGATGACGACGTCGCGACCGGTCTTCAACTGTCCGTCCACCTGGAGCACCACGCGACTGCGTAGTCCGTTAGCGGCGAGCGTCTGGTGCGTCTCGGCCAGCCCGAGTTCCCACGGGGTGCCGGCGTGCTTTAACGAGGTGAGGGGCGCCGCGCCGGTCCCGCCGTCGTGGCCCGAGATGAGGATCACGTCCGCGTGCGCCTTGGCGACACCAGCGGCGATGGTCCCAACGCCCTGTTCGCTCACCAACTTCACGTGGATCCGCGCCTGGTCGTTCGCGTTCTTCAAGTCGTAAATCAATTGGGCCAGGTCCTCGATCGAATAGATGTCGTGGTGTGGGGGTGGCGATATCAAGCCGACGCCCGGCGTCGAGTGTCGGGTTTTCGCGATCCATGGGTAGACCTTGGTCCCGGGCAGCTGCCCACCTTCGCCCGGCTTGGCGCCCTGGGCCATTTTGATCTGGATGTCGTCCGCGTTCACGAGGAATCGACTGGTCACGCCGAAACGTCCGGAGGCGACTTGCTTGATGGCCGAACGGCGGTTCAGGTGGGGATCGGACGTATCGAAACGTTCTTCGTCCTCGCCCCCTTCGCCGGTGTTGGACTTTGCGCCGAGTCGATTCATCGCGATGGCGAGCGTGGCGTGCGCCTCTTCGGAGATCGAGCCGTAGGACATGGCCCCGGTGCTGAAGCGCTTGATGATCGAGGCGGTGCTCTCGACCTCGTCGAGGGGCAGCGGTGTCGCGCTGGGTACGAGGTTCATGAGACCGCGCAAGGTGGCGAGCCCGCTCGATTGGTCGTCGACCAGAGCGGTGTACTCCTTGAAGATGTCGAAGCGTTTCGCGCGAGTGGCGTGCTGCAGTTTCTGAACGGTGCGGGGATTGAAGAGGTGGATCTCTCCGTCTCGTCGCCACTGGTACTCGCCGCTGTTTCGCAGTTCGACTCGTTCCCCGGGAGCCGGTTCGTACGCGCTGGCGTGGAGCAACAGCACGCTCTGGGCGATGTGCTCGAGCGTGATGCCGCCGAGACGCGAAGTAAATCCGGGAAAGTATCTCGCGAGGACGGTTTCGGAGATGCCCACGGCCTCGAAGAGTTGCGATCCGACGTAACTCGCGACCGTGCTCACGCCCATTTTCGACATCGTCTTCACGACGCCCTTGTTGAGCGCCTTGCCGTACTGGTACCGGGCCTCGAAGGAACTCAGTCCGACGAGCTCGCCCTCGTCGATCAACGCGTCG
Source organism: Acidimicrobiaceae bacterium (assembly GCA_003167415.1). Lineage (GTDB taxonomy): Bacteria > Actinomycetota > Acidimicrobiia > Acidimicrobiales > RAAP-2 > RAAP-2. Next base: position 33,597 of record PMTF01000020.1, read on the forward strand.
ATGGACTCGTAGGCGAGGTACGGGCAGACCGCCGAGGCACCGAATCCGAGCAGCAGAGCGACGTGGTGGACTTCGCGAACGTCACCCGACTCCATGATCAACGCGGCGCTCGTTCGTAGGTGCTCGTCCACCAGCCGGTGGTGCACGGCCGAAGCCAAAAGCAGACTCGGGACCGCCGCGAGTTCGGTTGTGGTGTTTCGATCCGAGAGGATGATGATGTTGGTGCCGCCACGCACTTCGGCGACGACTTCATCGCACAGCGCGTCGATCGCTGAGGCGAGCCGCTCGGCGCCGGTTCCCATTCCGTGAGCCTCGAAAAGTCCGTCGATGACCACGGCGGTGAAGCCGCGCATGCGATCGAACTCTTCGACGTAGCGAATCTTGGCCAGTTCGTCGACGCTCAAGATCGGTGACGGCAGGACGATCTGGTGGCAATGGTTGGCGCTCTCGGTAAGCAGGTTGTCTTCGCCGCCGATCGTGACGCGCGTCGACGTGACGAGCTCTTCGCGGATGGCGTCCAGGGGCGGGTTGGTCACTTGGGCGAAGAGTTGCGTGAAGAAGTCGAAAAGCGGGCGCGGGAGCTTCGACAGGGTGGGGACCGTGGTGTCCGAGCCCATGGAGCCGATGGGCTCCTCGCTCACCTGGGCCATGTGTCGAACGATCAGGCGAAGGTCTTCTTCGCTGTACCCGAAGTTCTTCTGTTGGCGAACGACGGACGCGTGGTTCGGTGTGAGCATGGTGGGTGCGTCGATCTCATCGAGTGAACGCTGTTGCTCACGAAGCCACTCACCGTACGGTGCCCTTTCACTGAGCGCACTCTTCAACTCGTCGTCGTCGATGATTCGTCCCTGTTCAATGTCGACGAGGAACATTCGTCCCGGTTGCAAGCGGCCCTTGCGTTCGATGTTGGCCGGATCGATGGGCAGCACGCCGACTTCACTGGCGAAGATGACGCGATTGTCCTTGGTGACCCAGTACCGCGCCGGGCGCAGGCCGTTGCGGTCCAACACGGCGCCCACCACTTTGCCGTCACAGAACGTCACGGACGCCGGTCCGTCCCACGGCTCCATCAGTCCGGCGTGATAGCGGTAGAAGTCGCGACGGGACTCACTCATGAAGGTCGAACGCTCCCACGCCTCGGGGATCATCATCAGCACCGCGTGCGGTAGTGACCGTCCGGCCTGGACCAGGAGCTCAACGACTTCGTCGAAGCTGGCCGAGTCGCTGAGGCCATCGGTGATGAGTGGCGTTAGTTCACTTATTGGAAGCGGCAAGACGTCGCTTTGCAGCGTGGTCTCGCGCGCCGTCATCCAATTGCGATTGCCCCGGACGGTGTTGATTTCGCCGTTGTGCGCGATGTAGCGAAACGGTTGGGCGAGGTCCCAGCGCGGCAAGACGTTCGTCGAGAAGCGACTATGGACGACGGCAATCGCTGAAGTGAGTCGCTCGTCCTGCAGATCGCTGAAGTACTGGCGCAGTTGGGGCGACGTCAACATCCCCTTGTAGATCAACACGTGGGGCGAACAGGACGAGGCGTAGACGTCAATCGTGTGCTCGATTACCTTTCGGGCGCAGTACAGCGCGCGCTCGAGGTCGGGCGCCGGATTAGCAGCACTCCGCGCGATCAGTTGCTGGACAAAGCGCGGCTCCGACGCCAGTGAGGTCGCGCCGAGCACGGTCGAGTCGACGGGCACGTCGCGCCACCCGAGCGACTGGAGACCGACGCGCTCGAGGACCGCGTCAATGCCAGCGCGGAGTGCGGGGTCATCGGAACTCTTGGGCACCATCCAGTGCGCGACGCCGTACTCCCCCGCTGGCGGGAGGACGGCGTCGAACTCTTCTCGAAGAAAGGAGTCCGGCATCTGGATGAGCAGACCGGCGCCGTCGCCCGAATCGGCATCCGAACCCGAGGCGCCCCGGTGCTCGAGATTTTCCAGGATGGTGAGCGCGTCAAGAATCGTCGCGTTGGTCGCGGTGGCGCTCAAATCCGCGACCATACCCACACCGCAGGCGTCGTGCTCGAAAGAGGGGTCGTAAAGAGTCTTTGTCATAGCGTTTCCGTACGGGGCAACGCTGACCCACCACAATCATAACGAAATTGATCCCGGTCCATCGACCTACGCTGGTCACGTGAAGACGGCCAAACGCGCACTCGTCGTCGGTGGTGGTGTCATTGGACTAACGAGTGCCTTTCAATTGGCCCGCCGGGGTTGGCTAGTCACCCTCTTTGACCCCTCCTTGGGCCGCGGCGCCACGTGGGCCGCGGCCGGGATGATCGCGCCGAGCGCTGAAATTGGTCCGGGTGAAGAGTCGAACTACGAGTTGCAAAGCGGTGCCCTCGAGGCGTGGCGAACGTTCGCCGCCGAACTGCGCGAAATCACCAAGAAGGAGCTCTCCATCTGCGAAACCGGCACGTTGTTACTCGGTTGGGACGGCAGTGATCGTCGATTGGTCGATCAGTTCGCCCTGGTAGCTGCCGACCTCGGTGTCGCTCTTCGGCGGGTGTCGCGCGCAGAACGTCCGTCCATGTTTGACGGAGTCTCCGATCGGATTGCGGAAGGACTTTTGGTTGACGGCGACGCGTGGTTGGATCCCGACCAGGTCGTCGCCCACGTGAGTGAGGCGAATGCGCAGCTGGGCGTGACGATCGTCAGCGACAGCGTGGTGAGTGTGTGCGGAGACGGGCGTCACGTCCAAGCTGTTACCGCCCATGATTCGTTCGAGGGTGACGTCGGCATTATCGCGACGGGCGCGGACGCCTTGCCCAAGGGCGCGACGCCATCGGGCAGTCACGTCGTTCGGCCGGTCCACGGCATCACCGTGCGCGTGCGCGGCATCGACCGAAGCACTCAGCCGATGATCCGATCGTTCGTGAGAGGCAACACGGTCTATATGGTGAGTCGGCCCGGTGGCTACGACGTGCTCGGCGCTTCGTCCGAAGAGCGTCTCGAGGCCGGCGCCCAGGTCGGCGAGGTGCAACGACTCCTACGCGACGCCCTCGACGTCGTGCCGGCCCTGGAGACGGCCGTGGTCCTCGAGACCCGCGAAGGCAATCGTCCGGCCAGCGACGATTTGCGGCCCTTCTTTGAGGTGCTGGTCGACGGTCGCTGGGCGTGGTCGTCGGGTCACTTTCGCCACGGCGTGACCCTGGCGCCGATCGCCGCACGAGAAGCCCTTCGATTCGCGGAGCGTGTCGCGTGATCCGGGTGAATGGTGAGGATCAGACGTTCGTCGCCGAAACGGTGGATCAGTTGTTACGGCGACTCTCGATTGAACCACGCGGCGTGGCCGTCGCCATCAACGGCGAAGTGGTGCGAAGGTCCGAATGGTCCGCCACGTACATTGCCGACGACAGCGCGATAGAGATAGTGACCGCCGTAGCGGGCGGCTGAGAAAGGTGGTCGGAGATGGCAGTTGACGAATTGATACAGGCGCTGGACGAGCGCATCCTCGATGCACTTCGCGCCAAAGCCACGGGTGAAACGATTGCGTTTCTTTGTGAAGCTCGAGCGTGGTTGACCCATCCCGAACAGGCGCACGGAGCGCATTCCCCCACCGGCTAGCGAAGAGGCAGCGACTACGATTGTTCGTTCACGGGCTGTGGCTTAGTTTGGTCTAGAGCGCTCGGCTGGGGGCCGAGAGATCGGGAGTTCGAATCTCCCCAGCCCGACCACAACCACATCACACCACCTTCACCATAAAGAAGACGCGTTCACTCGTGGACAGAAAAGTCCGCGCGAGCAACTCCTTTCCCCTTATGGGAACTCGTTCTCACGTCCAGATCAATGTAACTTCGGCTCGCATGACGAGAGCCCGTCCGCTCGGGCCGGGCTCTCGTTGACGTTCTGAAAACGTCCGGCCTACTCCTCGGAGCCGAAATTCAGGATCGACTGGAGCTCCGCGCTACTGAGGTCGCGCGGCAGCTCGCCGGCCGCAACTTTCTCGCTCTCGACGTAGTGCTTGATGTCAGTGACGACGTCGGGGTTGGCCAGCGTCGTAATGTCGCCCACGTCGGTGAAGTTTGAGATTGACGCGATGACCCGGCGCATGATCTTGCCTGATCGGGTTTTGGGCATGTCGGCCACGATCCAGACGTTCTTGGGCCGCGCGATCTTGCCGATCTCGCTCTCGATCATCTTGGTCACCTTCGCGGCCACGTCCACGTTCGGATCGACCCCGGGCTTCACGGCGATATACATCTCGACCGCGTGCCCTCGCAACTCGTCCACGACGGGGACCGCGGCGGCCTCGGCGACCTCTTCGACCATGAGCGCGGCCGATTCGAGTTCCTTGGTGCCCAAGCGGTGGCCCGAGACGTTGATCACGTCGTCCACGCGACCGAGGATCCGGTAGTAGCCGTCCTTGGCCTGCATGGCGCCGTCATTGGCGAAATACGGCCAGTCATGCCAGTCCGTGCTCTTGGGGTCCTTGTTGTACTTCTCGTAGTACGTCTTGACGAACCGGTCGGGGTCGCCCCAAATAGTCTGGAAGATGCCCGGCCACGGGTTGCGGATGCAGATGTTGCCCGCGTGCCCGCTTCCCGCTTCCACCACATCGCCGTTCTCGTCCAGGATCTCCGGGAAGATCCCGATGACCGCGGGGCCGCAGCTTCCGGGCTTCATCGCATTGAGCGCCGGTAGGGTGCTGCCGAGGAAGCCTCCGTTCTCGGTCTGCCACCAGGTGTCGACGATCACGGCCTCGCCCTTACCGACGACCTCGTGGTACCAACGCCAGACGTCGGGCTCGATCGGCTCGCCCACCGTGGTCATGTGCTTGAAGTGGTAGTTGTACTTCGCCGGCTCGTTCGGTCCGACCTTGCGCAGGGTCCGGATGGTCGTGGGAGCGGTGTGGAATTGGGTCACCCCGAGTCTCTCGGCGATCCTCCACATGCGTCCGGCGTCGGGGTACGTGGGGATTCCCTCGTACATGACCGTCGTCGTGCCGAGGGCCAGGGGCCCGTAGACGATATAGGAGTGTCCGGTGATCCAGCCAATGTCCGCGGCGCACCAGTACGTGTCATTGGGGTGGATGTCCTGGTAGTACTTGGACGTCCCCGTCACGTAGGAGAGGTAGCCGCCGGTGCTGTGCTGACAACCCTTGGGCTTGCCCGTGGTGCCGCTCGAGTACATGATGAACAGCGGCGCCTCGGCCGGCATCGAGACCGGGTCCACGAGCTTGCCTTTGTACTCGGGCATGATCTCGTCGACGAAGAAGTCCCGACCTTCGACCATCGGGCTCTTCGAGGCGTACTCGCCCGGGTTGCGGCGGAACACCAGCACCTTCTCGACGACGACACCGTCCTCAAGGGCCCTCGCCACCGCCTCGTCGGCCTTGACCTTGTGGTCCTGGAGCTCGCCATTGCGGTAGTAGCCGTCGATCGTCACGAGGATCTTGCTCTTGGAGTCAGCGATGCGCCCTCCGCAGGCCGATCCGGAGAAGCCGCCGAAGACCTGGGAGTGGATGACGCCGAGTCGCGCGCACGCGAGCATCGCCACCGGCAGGTCCGGCACCATGGGCAAGTGGAACGTGGCCACGTCGCCGGTCTCGACGCCGCAGAAGCCCTTCAACAGCGCGGCGAACTCGTTCACGCGGCAGTAGAGCTCCTGGTAGGTGATGACCTCGGTGTCCTGTTCCTCGAGCTCGGGTACCCAGATGATTGCTGCCTTGTTGCGGTCAGTCTTGAGGTGGCGGTCCACGCAGTTGTAGGAGGCGTTGAGGCGTCCGCCGACGAACCACTTCCAGAATGGCGCGTTGCTCGTGTCAAGGGTCGTGTGCCAGTACTTGTCCCAGGTCAGGAGGTCGGCGTACTCCTTGAAGCACTCGGGATAGTTCTTCTCGCTGAAGCGCTCGAGAATGCTCGGGTCGTTGGCGTTGGCCTGGCCGATGAACTTCGCCGACGGGAAGAAGTACCCTTCTTCGCGCCAGTGCACCGCAATCTGAGCCTCCGATCCTTTATCCGGCTCGAATTCTTCAGCCTCTTTGTCGCCTTTTTTTGACATGCTTCCCCTCCTGGTGAGGCGGCGTGCGCGCACGCTGCCGGTGACTGTTCAACACACTCAGACTGAAACTTGATCCCCCACGTGGTCGTCGACCACGAGTGTTTGCTCTTCAGTTGTTCTATCACGAGAATATTCGCGAGACCAAGTCGCGGATCCGGGGCCAAGTCGTGACAAATCGCCTTTTCAGGCACTGTGTGTTGGGCCGATTGATACCAGGTGGCTAATTTGTCAAGTTGAATCCGGCACTTGTCGAGTGTGGCTGGGAATGCACCGTCGGTCTCTCTTGTCACGTCGATGAATCTCGTGCCAGTCCCGATGATTGCTCACCCGTCAAGGTGGGCCAATCGCGTAACTCTCCTTTGCCCCGAGGCGGTGTCCAGCGAATGCTGCCACGATGTGCGGCCCGGTCAGAGTGTCAAAGCGGATCACTCCATCGTCAGCCGAATTCGTCCAATCCGGTAGAATTGACCAGTTGAGTCCGGTTAAGAGGGCGGGCGTTCGTCGCGTCAATTGGGACGTTGACGAAAAGGAAGTGCCGAGAGAGGGTGATTCCGGCCATTGGCTGGACACAGTATGGACAAGAAGGATCCGTTCGTCTTACGCCACCTCGCCGACGTCCAACCGGAGTTGTGGTGGCTCGATTCGGACCCCCTCGAGCCGGCGCCTCACTCGGCCCTGATTGGCGACATTGGCGCCGACCTGTGCGTGGTGGGCGCGGGCTATACCGGCCTGTGGACCGCGCTGCTCGCAAAGGAGCGTGACCCTGATCGAGAAGTCGTGGTCGTTGAGCAGTTCGAGACGGGTGCGGGTGCATCGGGTCGCAACGGCGGATTCTGTTCCTCGTCACTCACCCACGGATACTTAAACGGCGTCCGACGCTTTCCCGATGAGATCGAACAGATCCAACGCCTCGGCCGTGAGAACCTTGACGAGATCGAGGCGACGATCGCTCGCTACAACATCGAATGTGACTTCGAGCGCACCGGCGAACTCCAAGTCGCCGTCGCTCCTTGGCAGTTCAAGGGAATGGCCGAACAGGCCGAACGTCGAAACGCCATGGGTGACCGCGTCGAAGTGCTCAGCCAAGAAGAGGTGCAGGCGCGCGTGCACTCTCCCTCGTACGTCGGAGCCCTCTTCGATCACGACGGCACGGCTCTGGTGGACCCGGCTCGACTGGTGTGGGGACTAGAGCGAGCGTGTATTTCTCTCGGTGTGAAGATCTTCGAGAACTCGAAGGTCGAATGGCTGGAGGACTTGCACGACGCCGTGCGCGTCCACACGCCCTACGGCGCCGTCACGGCCGCGAGGGTGGCGCTCGGGACCAACGTCTTTCCGTCGCTCTTGAAGAAGACCCGCCGATACGTCGTGCCCGTCTACGACTACGTCATGGTCACCGAACCGCTCTCGGACGCTCAGCTCGAAAGCATCGGGTGGTCGGGTCGCGAGGGCATCGCCGATTCCGGCAACCAGTTTCACTACTACCGACTCACGAGTGACAACAGCATCCTTTGGGGCGGCTACGACACGATCTATAACTTTCGCGGCAAGGTTCGTCGGGAGTACGAGTTCAACTCCGAGACGTACGCCACTTTGGCCGGTCACTTCTTGAAGACCTTTCCGCAGTTGGCCGGGGTTAAATTCACGCACGCCTGGGGCGGAGCGATCGACACGTGCACCCGGTTCTCACCGTTCTGGGGAACCTCGCACGAGAACAAAGTCGCCTACGTGCTCGGCTACACCGGACTCGGTGTCGCCTCCACCAGATTCGGGGCGGCCACGATGCTCGATCTACTGGACGGACTCGAGACCGACCGCACTCGCTTGACGATGGTTCGTAAGCGCCCGATGCCGTTTCCCCCGGAGCCCTTCAAGTGGCTCTTCATTCGCATCACCCAGTCGGCCATTAAGTACGCCGACGAACACGAGGGCCGCCGAAACCTCTGGCTGAAGCTCATCGATCTCTTCGGCCTGGGCTTCGACTCCTAACTGGTCGAAGCCCGACGAAGTGTACGGTACTTCCGCGTTAGCTGGACAGTGAGTAGATGACTGTGACCTGCACGTTGACGGGCTGGCTACCGGTTTGGATCGGTACGGAGGAGCGAAGTGCAGCAGCATTGAACGCGATCGGCGCGCTGTAAACCCCGGAACTCTGAGTCTCGTTGTCAGTGATCTTCACGATCCCGGTGACGTGGATGTCGCCGGCGTTCGCGAGCTGACCCGCGGCGACGCGAGCGTTGTTCATGGCACGAATTCGAGCAGCGCGCAATAGCGAAGAGTCGTTCGTGATGGTGAACGACACGCCGTTCAGCTGGACGCCGTTGCCGACGGCCCGAGCGGCCGCGTCAATCGCCACGCCAGCACGCTGCACCTTGTGCATCGTTATGTTCAAAGTGTCTTCAACGGTGAAGCCGGTCACCACTCCTTGGTTGTTCGTGTCGTCGTAGATGTTGAGTCCGGAGGTCTGCATTTCTCTTTTGGTTACACCGTTCTTCAACAGGGCCGCTTCGAGCGCGCGGACTTTGTTGTCGTTCTCGGTCAGGGCCGCTGTCGCAGTCAAAGAGCGCGTTGACACGCCGATTTGGAAATTGATCGTGTCAGGGGTGCCCTGGACGGTGCCCGAGCCCGTGACCGTAATCGTTGACCGGGCGTTTCCCTTGGCGTGACCGAGGACAAACCCCGCGAAACCTACGACGACGAAGCCGACCACCGCGACCACCAGCACGGTGACTATCGTCAGGAACCAGCCGGTCCGGCGGGGCCGCTGACTCGTCAAACGCTCGCTCTCGCGATCGCGTATCGGCTCTGTGTTGTCTCCGCTGATGTCATTACTCATTCGCTCTCCTCTGTCCTCACCGACGCTGGTGAAATCCATGGTGGATCCGCGTCACCGGGCCCTTCAATAAGTACATGTCACGTTCGACAAGAAACTTTCTGGGCGCGAGAAGTGAGCCCTCGATCACGTCGCAGAAGACGAACTGTTCGGGTACGTCGAGGCGACGACGTTGTGACAGTCCAAATTGAGAATACGACTGGAGAACGCGGCGGAGAACCCGGCGAAGACAACCGAGTGAATGGCACCGAGCCGCACGACGAGCATCGCTACGACCACTTTGGGAATCAATGGCGTGTTCACCCCAATTCGGTCGCCCACTTTCACTCCGAGTTCGGTGAGCGCGTTGGCCGTTTACGCGACGAGCTTCTCTAACTCGTCGTACGCAATAGTCCGTCCTACACCCTCAGCGTCAGCGACCCAGTGATAAGCAACGCGGTCACCCTGGCCGGACTCGACGTGGTGGTGGACGCAGTTGTACGAGGCGTTCAGCGTGCCGTCCTAGAACCTCTTGGCGAAGGGCAGCTTACATTTGAGGCTCTTCGTCCGAGGCGTCCTTCACGCCAAACGGTCCGCCTGCGTGCGCCACCAGGCGACCGGATCAGTCTCGGCGTCAGCATCAATAGAAGGTTTCGCGTTGGCCTGCTTTGAGAATTGCGCGGACGGTGCGAAACTGCGCGTCGCTTCGAACCATGCTTCAATTTCTGCTTCTGTCGTGGTCGTCTCTTGCAGTGACGTTGGTGAAAGTACGTCGAACGAATGAGATGCGCAACATGATTGCGTCTGAAGCCGTGATGTAGTGCTCTATCGGCCCAGTATGCCAACAGCGCCCGAGCCTGGTGGCTGGGACGCTGTTGGCGGTTGGGTCCGGTGGCAAGCCACCAGTGACAATGAGGTTAGCTCAATGGACGAGCCGGTGGCATAGAATTTCCGTGAGTTTCGTGGATCACTCCACTCAAAGGACCGACCGGTAGCACAACCTTTCCATGCGTTTCGTTGATCACGCCGGCTGCGGACGCGTACCACGCGAGAAGAGCCGTGACGATGCCAAGCCATCCACCGATCTTGGTCATGTCGGTGTGACCGCCGCCCCACGCTCCAATGGTGAGGAACAAGAAGGCCAACGTCAGCGCGACGAACACCAACAAGACCGCCACGTTCACCCTCATGGCCGCAACTGCCATGTACGCCGTGAAGAGAATCCAGGGCAAGAGGTACAGGCCCAAAGCACCCTTGACCGCGAGACCACCCTGGAAGTTGATGAAGAAGTACACACCAATCCAGAACGCACCGTACGACGTAAAGGCGAGAGCCCCAAAGGTATTCTTTCGCACGAATTCCCACATACCGGCCGCGAACTGCGCAACGCCACCGTAAATGAATGCCAGCGATATGGCACCACTTATGGCCGCACTGGCCGTTCCACCGAACTTAAACAGTCCGACATTGAAGAGGCTCAGCAAAAACGTGGTCATGGCGAAACCGGCGAGTCCGAGCGGACCGGGGTCCGCAACTCTGTGTTCCATGTAATTCTCCCCACATAGGTCTATTCCCACCGCCGGGATGACGGTTACTGAGATTAAACCTCACTTCACAAGAATCATGACGGATGAAATCACGGCAACTTCGTGAAGAGGTTCACAATAACGTCGCATGGCCTGACCAACTCGCTTGAATTACTGACGGGTAGGCGTACGGTGACCGCGGCGAAAACGTAAATGCAATGTATAAAAGAAACGCTACGAATCGATAGCGGAACGAAAACTCCTGATGAACGATTCGATTTCGGATGTGCCGCCGCCATCGAGGATTACCTGGACCAAGGCCGATCCCACGATGACGCCATCACTCACCTCGGCGGCCTCTTTGGCCTGATTCGGAGTGGCGATGCCGATACCCATGAGCGCCGGCACGTCACTGGTGCGTCGAATCGATTCCACGACTCGCTCGCCGTCGCCTCCCCCCGCGGACTGGCCGGTGACGGCCATACGCGCCGAGGCGTAAGCGAAGCCCTGCGTGCGAGCGGCGAGCTGATCGACGCGCGCGGGGGGCGTCGAAGGAGCCACGAGCAATACGCTCGCGACGTCCGCGCCGTCACAGGCCGCGATCCACGGCGCCGTCTCTTCTAGAGCGAGGTCCGGAATGATCGCGCCGTGAATGCCACTGTCGGCGAGTTTGCCGGCGGCGCGGTCGAGCCCGTAGTGCAACACGATGTTGTAATACGTCATCGCGATGAGCGGCACCGCGGCGTCGAGTCGACTGAGATCGTCACAGATCGATTCCAAGGTCGTGCCGAACGCCAGAGATCGAAGGTCCGCCTCTTGGATGACCGGACCGTCCATCATCGGATCGGAGAACGGAATGCCAATCTCGACGGCGTCGGCGCCGGCCAGCACGGCCGCCTCGACGTGCTCGGTCCAATCATTCGTCAGTCCGCCCATGAAATACGGCACGAGGAGTTTGCGCCCGGTCGCTCGAACAGCGCGCAGGTCGCGCTCGAGGCTCTTCATGACTGCGCGCGCAGAATGGCTTGGACTTGGGCCACGTCTTTGTCACCTCGACCGGAAAGATTGAGGAGCACGGTCGAGCCGGTCGGAAGCGCTCCCCCGGCTTCGCGGATCATCCAGGCAACGGCGTGGGCCGTCTCGAGGGCCGGAATGATCCCCTCCTTCTCACTCAAGAGCCGCAGGGCGCCTATGACGTCCTCGTCGCCGATGGCGTAGTACTCCGCTCGCCCGATCTGTGCGAGGTGGGCGTGCTCGGGACCGATGCCGGGATAGTCGAGACCGGCCGAAATGGAATGGGCCTCTTCGATCTGACCGAATTCGTCCTGCATCAAGAGTGAGCGCATGCCGTGCAGGACTCCCGGCGATCCGTTCCCCACGGCCGATCCCCCGGCCGCCTCAATACCGATCAATCGCGAAGAGGTGTTGGCGAATCCCGCGAAGATGCCCGCGGCGTTCGAGCCCCCCCCGACGCAGGCGATGACGGCGTCCGGCACGTCGACACCAAAGTCCGCCAGTTGTCGCGACGCCTCTTGTCCGATGATGCTCTGGAACTCGCGCACGATCCACGGGAAGGGATGGGGACCCATGACTGATCCAATGCAGTAGTGCGTGTCCGCCACGCAGGTGACCCATTCGCGCATCGCCTCGTTCACGGCGTCCTTCAGCGTGCGGCTGCCCGAGGTCACGGGGACCACGCGAGAACCCAACAGCTCCATGCGAAACACGTTGAGGATCTGACGCTCGGTGTCAACCTCGCCCATGAAGACCGTGCACTCGAGCCCGAGCCGGGCAGCCGCCGTCGCCGTCGCGACGCCGTGCTGTCCCGCGCCGGTTTCGGCGATGACGCGACGCTTGCCCATCCGCTTCGTGAGCAACGTTTGACCGATGACGTTATTGATCTTGTGCGAACCGGTGTGCGCCAGGTCCTCGCGCTTGGCGAAGATTCGTAGACCGAGGTGCTCGCCAAGGCGAACGAGCGGAGTAACCGGTGTCGGCCGTCCCGCGAATTCGCGCAGGACCGTGCGGTACTCCTCGATGAAGGCGGCGTCGCTCCACGCGTCGGTGAAGGCCGCTTCGAGTTCGAGACACGCCGGCATGAGGGCTTCGGGAACGAAGCGTCCTCCGAACTCACCGAATCGTCCTCGCTCGTCCGGTTCTTCCATGTAGAGCACGGGGTCACTCACGATGTCGCTCGTTCCAGAAAGGCCCCACGGGCGTTCTCGATGAAATCGTGCAGTCGTCCTCGATCCTTGATGCCGGGCGATGATTCGACTCCGCTGGCGCTGTCGACCCCCCAGACCGAAAATGTGTCGATGACTTGGGCGACGTTCGTCTCGTTCAGACCGCCGGCCGCAATGATCGGCACGTCGAAGGATCGCTCGGACAACTCCTCCCACGAGTGGCTCAGCCCACTACCGGGCGTCGCGCCGTCGACCAGGACGGCGTCGACGCGGTCTTCTGCGAAATCGTAGAACTCGTCACTGGCTATTGACAGAGCCTTGATCACGAGACGATGACGATCTCGCAAGTGAGCTAACAGCGCATCGCTCAGCGGACCGTGAATCTGAATCAGTTCGGCATCTATGAGGTCGACCGCGTTACGAATGAAGTCGTCGCTGTTGTCGTGAAAGACCAACGTTCGCAGGGTCCTTCCGTTCGTCGCCTCGGCAATGGCTAACGCTCGATCGAGCGAGAGTTGGCGCGGCGAAGTGGCAAGGATCAACCCGACGGCGCTCGCGCCAGCATCGATCGCGGCGTTGGCGTCACCCAGCGTTGTCACGCCGCAGATCTTGATGAAAAAAGGCGCGTCAAGCTCAGTCACGCGACACCAGTGGTACGGAGGAGAACGCGCGAACCGTTTGGGTGACCTCGGACGCGGTCACAAACGCCTCGCCCACTAATATCGCGTCAAAACCGGCTTCGGCGGCTCGCGCCACGTCGTCGGGCGAACTAAGTCCTGATTCACATACGGTGACAATCGACGTGGGCAAGGACTCAATGACGTGCGCGGCATTGTCACGGTCAACGTCGAAAGTGCGGAGGTTGCGTTGATTGACACCAATGATTCGCGCCCCGACGTCCAGGGACCGCCGGGCTTCGTCGAGGTCGTGGACTTCCACTATGGCGTCAAGGCCCGCACCGTGGGCGAGGCTGATGAACTCCGTCAGCTCAACGTTGCTGAGTGCGGCGACGATCAAGAGGACCGCGCTCGCTCCGGCTTCAACGGCGTCGAGAACGTCATTCGCGGACACCGTGAAATCCTTTCGCAGTAGCGGCAGGTTGACGGCGCGAGCGACGGCGTCCAGGTCCTCCAGGGAACCGGCGAAGTGCTCGGCGTCGGTCAACACCGAAATGGCCGTCGCTCCCCCCTCGGCGTAGTCGCGAGCGATCTGAGTGACGTCCAGTCCTTCGTGGAGCCAGCCCTTGCTCGGAGAGCGACGCTTCACTTCGGCAATCACCTTCACGCGTCCATTCCCAGTCCCGGAGAGAGCCGCGAGCATCGACGGCCCGAGCGCGTTGAACTGGCCGACGCGCTCGCGCCATTCACGTCCGTCGGCCGCGGCGCGCGAACGATGATGATTGAGTATCTCGTCGAGGTACGTCGCCATCACAGAATCGTAGTTGTGCCAAGGATGATCTCCCTCGCGTGTAACTTTGGCGTATGTCAAGCCAGCGCGCGCGCGTTCTCTAATGTCAGGTTCATTTTCGAACGACGTCTTGAATCCGCTCGTGCGCGGCACCCACCTCGAGCGCGGTCAAGCTCGCGCCGCCCTGGTGGAAATTCTGGAAGGTCACGTGGAAGGAGTCTTGATCGCGAGCTTCCTGACCGCGTTGACCGCTAAGGGCGAAACGGCCGACGAGATGACCGGCTTCATCGACGCGATGATCGAAGCGGCGTCGACCTTCACGATTGGTCCGGACGTGATCGACATCGTCGGGACCGGGGGTGACCAACTCCACACCGTCAATATTTCGACGATGGCGGCGTTGACCGTGGCCGGCTGCGGCGTGCCGGTCGCCAAACACGGCAATCGCGCCGCGTCCTCCTCCGTGGGCTCGGCCGACCTCCTGGAAGCGCTGGGCGTGCGCCTGGACACTCCCGAAGAGGTCGTTCGCGCGTGCGTCGTCGGCGCCGGCATTGGCTTCATGTTCGCCCCCATGTTTCATCACGGGCTGGGCTATCTGACGCCGATTCGTCGGGCCCTGGGTTTTCGCACGATTTTCAACGTTCTGGGACCGTTGGCGAACCCCGCGCTCGTTCGGCGCACGTTGATCGGCGTGGCCCAGGCGCCGTTGCTTAACGCCATGACTCAAGTGTTGATGGCGCGTGGCATTGACCACGCCATCTTGGTGAACGCCGACGACGGACTCGACGAACTCTCCCTCGGCGCCTCGTCGACGCTGCACGTCATCTCCGCGCACGGATCGGAGATCCAACGACTGGACGCCGGAGCCGTCCTTGGTCTGCACCACGACGTGGTGTCGTTACGTGGTGGCGACACGGCACACAATGTCGAGGTCGTGCGGGGATTCTTGGACGCTCGACCGGGAGCGGTCTTCGACGTCGTGTGCGCCAACGCGGCCCTGGCCCTCATCGTCGCCGGTCGAGCGACCACGTTGAACGAGGGTTTCGAACTGGCCTCATCGAGTGTGCGTGAGGGTCAGGCCGCGCTCGCGCTCGAACGCCTGATAGAACTCTCGAACGCTTAAAGCGGGCGCAGTTCTTTTTTGTACCAGTGGGCATTGGCGACGTAGGACGCCGCGTTCTCCACGATGCTGTCCTCGCCGCTCGCGTCCGGTTTGATGACCGCCGGTACACCCACCGCCAAGGCGTTCGTCGGTACGACCATTCGGTTGCGTACGACCGCTCCGGCGCCGACCGTGGCGCCACTACGCACGATCGCTTGGTGCAGGACAATGGAGCCGCTCCCCACTAACGCGCGATCCTCGATAACGCAGCCCTCCAGGTGGGCCAGGTGGCCCACGACACAGTCGTCGCCAATGACCGTCGGGTATTCGTCCACGGCGTGGATGATCGCGCCATCTTGAATGGAGGTGCGCTCGCCCACGATGATCGTGCCGTAGTCGCCGCGCAGCACGGCACTCGGCCAGACCGAAGAGTCCGCACCGATGCGCACGTCACCGATGACCACGGCGTCGGGGTGGATGAAGGCGTCGGGGTGGATGGACGGGGTCCTATTTCCGAGGGCGTAGAGGGGCATGGGTTCTCCTAGTGGCTCAGCCACGAAATTAACTGATAGATCCGCCAGATGACGTAGATGATGGTCACCACGATGAAAAAACGCCAACGCCACGGAATCGGCTCTCGGACCGGTTCTTCGACGCTCTCTCCGCAGATCTCGCACGTATCGCCCTCGACCGGACGATCACACTGCTCGCACCACTTGGTCATCAGTCGACCCGAACGCGCACTCGCAGCGGCTGCGATCCGAGGGAGAACCGCTCTCGCAGGGAACGTTCGACGTAGCGCAGGTACGTCTGGGGCAGGCGCCCGGCGATGAACAACGTGAAGGTCGGTGGCTCGGTCGCGCCTTGGACGGCGTAGCGTATCTTGCCGGTCGGAGCCGGCTGCTTGATCTGGAGATCACGAATCGCGCGATTCAGCGCCCCGGTGGGCACGCGCTTTTGATAGTCGGCCGCCGCGATCGCCAGCGCCGGAAGGATCCGGTGGACCCCCTTGCCCGAAGTGGCCGTCGTCTTCATCACCGGCGCGTCACCGAGGAACGCCAACTTCTCACCCACCGTCGCGAGCACGGACGCTCGATCGTCCACGGCGACGAGTTCCCATTTATTGAGGACGACGAGTGACGGACAGCCGGCCGCGGAGATGCGTTCGGCCAGATGTTGATCCTGTCCGGTGGCGCCCACCGTGGCGTCGATGACCAGGATGGCGATATCGGAGCGATCGAGGGCGTCCAGGCTCCGCAGGACCGCGTAGGTTTCGAGGCCGGCTTCGGTCTTGGCGCGGCGGCGCATGCCCGCGGTGTCGATGAATCGAATCAGTCCGACGTCAGTCGACACGAGCGTGTCAATCGCGTCGCGCGTCGTGCCGGGCATATCGTGCACGACCGAGCGTTCCTCGCCGATCAGTTGATTGAACAAGGTGGACTTGCCGACGTTGGGTCGACCGACGATGGCCACGCGAAGCGCGCCGTCGTCGTCGGCGTCGGCGATCTCTTCGACGATTCGACTCTCTTCGAGTCGCGCCACGATGACGTCGAGCAGATCTCCCGTGCCGCGCCCGTGCTGCGCGCTCACGGTATGCGGGTCGCCCGCGCCGAGACTGAGGAACTCCCAACTGCTGGCTTCGTGCTGGGTGTCGTCGACCTTGTTGACGACCAGCAATACCGGGCGGCCACTTCGCAGCGCCCACCGAGCAACGTGCGTGTCCTCATCGACCAATCCGGTCGTGACGTCAACGACCAATAACACCAAGTCAGCGGTCGCCAGGGCCGCTTCGGCCTGTTGGGAGACCTTGGCCTCGAGCGTGTCGCCGGCTTCGAGCCATCCGCCGGTGTCGACGACGTCGAAGGTGAGACCACCCCACTCGACCTCGACGGCCTTGCGGTCGCGCGTCACGCCTCGGTGCTCTTCCACGACGGTGACCCGTTTGCCGGCGAGGCGATTGACGAGGGAGCTCTTGCCGACGTTCGGTCGGCCCACGATCACGACCTGCGGCTTCACGCGTGAACCGGTCTCGAGCGCACCGACGTCAACGTCGATCGGAGGTCTTTACCCGTGGTGGGCACGATCGTGACCGAACGACCGAGGTCATCGAGGTCGAGTCCGTCGAGGAATCGTCCTTCGGAGAGACAGACGTCGGGTACCAGTACGACGGTCTCGGGCGCGACGTTCGCCAGCGCATCGATGAGATCTTGTCCCGTGAGCAGACCGGCGACCTTGATGTTGCCACCGAAGAATCGATTCTCCACCGCCAGAATTCTCACGTCGGAGAAGCCCTGCGCGTCGAACATCTCGCGAAGGATGGGCGCGGCATACTCACCGGTTACCACGAGCACGTCGTCGCCTTCATGCACTTCACTCTCTCCCCCTCGCGGGGCGCGGTACCCGAGGGCCGGTGCGCCATCGACCGATTGAAAGAAGCCGGTACCCAGTTTGTCCATGGGCGTCTCATCGACGAAACTCTGCACGAACGCGGCGACCAGTCCGATTCCGTTCTCGGCCTGGTCCAGGCTCTCGAACTTCGCGGCCGACGGCGGCGTTCGGCCGGCGACGAGGTAGAACTCGTCGCTCGCGAACACGCTGACGCGTCCCAGGATCTCCAGCGTGAGCATTTGGAATCGTTCGGCGAGAGCGACGACGTCGCGCGCCTCGGCGTCAGTGTGGGGACGCATCGTGGCTTCGTCGGAGAAAGCGCTCACGCCGACCGGCACGAGCGCGACCGAGGCCAACTCCGGGTAGAGCGAGATGACGTCGTGCAAGGTCCGCTCTAGGTGCTCCGCGTCGTTCACCCCGGGGCAGACGACGACCTGGGCGTGCACTTCGACGCCGGCGCGAAGCAGTTCCTTCAACCAGCGAAGACTCGTGGCGCCCCGGGGATTCCGCAACATCTCGGCCCGCAGCTCGGGGTCGGTGGTGTGAATCGACACGTAGAGCGGCGAGAGACCTTCGTCGATCACGCGTTCGAAGTCGAACTCGGTGAAACGGGTCAACGTCGTGTAGTTGCCGTAGAGGAACGAGAGGCGAAAGTCGTCGTCTTTCACGTAAAGCGAGCGTCGCATGCCCTTGGGGAGTTGGTAGATGAAACAAAACGAACAGTGATTGTCACAGGTGCGGATGCGGTCAAAGACCGCCGAGTCGATGCTGAGCCCTAAAGGCTGGCCCTCGGACTTGACGATCGTCACCTGGCGCGCGAGGTCTTCACCCTCGCGGCGTATGACGAGCGTGACCGTCTTTCCGTCAATGAGTTGCTGGTACTCAATGATGTCGCTGGGCTCTCGACCGTTCACGCTCACGAGTTCATCGCCGACGGCCAGATCGACACTCGAGGCCGGTGAATCCATGGAAATTGAGGAGATTCGGGCGCCCGACACTCGTCCAGCCTACGAGGAATTGCACTTTCGATTACTAGGCTGGAATTCGTGAACGTGGACAAGGTGGTGCTCGCGGCGCCACGGGGATTCTGTGCCGGAGTGGAAAAAGCTATTAAGGCGCTCGATTGGATGACGCGCGTCTTCGCCCCGCCGGTCTTTTGCTATCACGAGATTGTCCACAATCAGTTCGTCGTGGACTACTTCAAGTCCTTGGGCGTCGTGTTCATCGACGACGTCACGACGGTGCCGCGCGGTGCGCCGGTCATGTTGAGTGCCCACGGGTCACCCCCCGAAGTGATCGAGGCGGCGCGACAGTCGGGCGGCACGGTCATTGACGCCGTGTGCCCGCTGGTCACCAAGGTCCATCACGAGCTGAAGGTCCGAGCGCGAAAGGGCTATACCGTGCTCTACGTCGGTCATCAGGGCCATGAGGAGGCCGTGGGGACGATGGCCGTCGCGCCGGAGTCGGTCCATTTGATCGAGTCGACCGACGACATCGACGCCCTCGGCAACTTGGCCGGTCCGTTCGCCTTGCTCAGCCAGACCACGCTCAGCCTCGATGAGTGGCAGGACCTTCGCGAGTACGCCGAGCAGAAGTTCCCGGAGATCTGGATGCCTAACCGCAGTGATCTCTGCTTCGCGACCACGAACCGTCAGGCCGCGCTTCGCACGATCGCGGCCGAGGCCGACGCCGTAGTGGTGATCGGTTCGGCGAATTCGTCGAACACGGTGGCACTCACCAAGGTCGCCGAAGCCGTGGGATGCGCGCGCGTACTACGGGTCAACGGAGCCTTCGAGTTACCCGACGATCTCCACGGCACCGTGGCGGTCACCGCCGGCGCCTCCGCCCCCGAATCGCTGGTCAATGAAGTACTCGACGCTCTCAATCCCACCAACGGCGTGACGGTCACGTCGGTGACCGTCGAAGACGAGTACTTCCCACCACCGCCCGAACTGCGCGAGATGCTCAAGACCCTGTCGGCCCTGTTGGACCTCACCCTCCAGACCCCCGCGACCTCGAGTTTCGACAGCGAGTCCGATCGCCGCTTTACCGCCGCCGAAGTGCTCTCCGCGTCGAATCGTTAGAGCCGGAGCGCTAAGCGCGCGCAGATTAGTATCTATCAGTGAGTTTTTTCTCGCGCCACGGTCGTGTCGCGCTATCGGAGTCAACGACCGAGGAGCGATCGACGGTCGTTTCGAGCCGGCGCTAATGCGCGACGTCGTCGAAGCAGCACTTTGTAAGGAGAACGATGGTCAACGATGATCTAGAGCAAGGTCGCTCGACGCGTCTCCGCGCTTACGCCATCTCCCAGGCCCTGGCCCGGTTAGAGACCGAACGGCCCGGCTTCAGCCCCGAGGTCATCGTGGCCGCCATCTGCGCCTACGAAGAAGAGGGCAACATCGCCCACGTCCTGGAGAAGATGCCCGCGAGCGTCAACGGCGAGCCCTACACGACGCTGGTGGTGGTCGACGGCGGGGACGACCGCACGGCGGAGATCGCCCGATCCTTTCCGGGGGTCGTCGTCATCGAGTTCCCGGTCAACCTGGGCCACGGCGTCGCCTTGCAGGTTGCCTATCGCTACTGCGTGAACCACGAGGTGAAGTACGTCGTCACGCTCGACGCCGACGGCCAGAACGACCCTTCCGAGATCCCCCACATCCTCGTTCCCCTGCTCGCCGACACCTCGGACTTCGTCCTCGGCAGTCGGGTGCTCGGTGTGGACAAGACCACGGACAGGGTTCGCAAACTCGGCGTGCGATTCTTTTCGTTCATCATGAACCGGATGACCGGATCACACATCACCGACACCTCGACCGGGTACCGGGCGCTGCGCGTGACGATGCTGGCCGACGTGGTTGATCGCCTACGTCAACAGCAGTATCAGACCTCGGAGTTGCTCATCACCTGCTTGAAGCGCGGCTGGCGGGTCAGCGAAGTGCCGACCGAGTGGTACCAGCGGGTTTCGGGTGAGACGAAAAAGGGCACGACGTGGACCTACGGGTTTCGTTACGCCCGCGTGGTCTTCGGCACCTGGTGGCGCGAACGCTAAGTCGGCGTTGAGTCGGTCTCGGTCTTGGGGACCGTGAAACTCTTTCGATTGGTGTCGTCGAAAACCCGCGGCGGCGTTTTCACTTTCGCCTTCTTCGGCTTTTTGGCTTCTCTTCCTTGCGGATTCTTCATAGTCGAATCCTAGGTCGCGCCGATTGCAACGTGCCGCGGTCGCGTAGCGAACAACGATCTCGCAGCGACTCCGGCGAGCGTCAGTCTCGCAAGCTCTCGAGGTACACCTTCTCCAACGCCACCCGAAGTTCTTCGCTCTTGGCCGTGAGCGCCGTGCGAGACACCCGACCTTCGGACGACGGCGGATCGATCGGCGCGCCGACGACGATGGTGATCTTCGCGGGTCGAGGCAGTTTGGCCCCCTTGGGCATCGCGCGGTCACTCCCGCCGATCCCGACCGGTACGACCTTGGCGCCGGTCCGGGCGGCCAAGAACATGGCGCCATCGTGCAACGGCGCCACCCCACGACCCTCTTGGCGGGTCCCTTCGGGGAAGAGCACCAGCGCGTGACCTTGTCGCAGGACCGCTGCGGAGCGCGCCATCGACTCGCGGTCCGCCGAGCCCCGGTGAATCGGAAAGGCGCCGAGATGGGTGATCAGTGGTCCGAGCAGCGGCACGTGAAAGATCGAGTCCTTGGCCATGAAGAACACCTTGCGCTTCGAAATGAAGAGCGTCAGCGCGAAATCCACGTTGGAGCGGTGAATCGGTGCGATGAGAACCGGTCCCTCGAGCGGGATGTTCTCGGCGCCGATCACGGTCGGTCGAAAGAGGAGTCGCGAGAGTCCCGACACCAGCGCGGCGCACACCCGATAGGTGAACGTGCGCCGTTCGCTCAGTTCGAGGGGTTGCGCTTCAGCCATTGAACAATCTCCTGGGCGACGTCGTCGACGTCTCGACCCGTCGTGTCTAGCACGAGGGCGTCGTCGGCTTGGCGCAGCGGCGAGGCGATCCGGGTGGAGTCGGCTTCGTCGCGGCGAGCGACGGAGTCCTCGCTTTCGTCGCCTCGACGTCGCGCACGTTCTTCGAGCGACGCGGTCAGGAAGATCTTCACCGAGGCGTGGGGAAAGACCACCGTCGTGATATCGCGTCCCTCCACCACCGTGCCGAGCGGTTGGGCGGCCGCCAACTCGCGCTGTCGCGCGACCATCGACGAGCGAACCACGGGATTGGCCGCGACCACGGACACCGCGACGTTGATCTCCTCGGTGCGGATCTCGTCTTCGACGTCGCGTCCATTGACCGTGACGCGCGGCAAGGTCGTCAGCGTGGCTCCATCAGCTAACGCCGCGACCGCCGCCGCGTCGTGGACGTCGATGCCTTGGAACAGGGCCTCGCGCGTGATGGCGCGATACATCGCGCCGGTGTCGAGGAAGGACCATCCGAGTAAATCGGCCACCGCGCGCGCCACCGTGGACTTGCCCGATCCGGCCGGTCCGTCAATGGCGATGACCAGATCGCTCACGCCAGTCGTTCCAGGTCATCAAAGAATTGCGGATAACTCGACGCGACGGTGTCGGCCGTGCCGATCGAACAGCCCGCGCCCGCGCAGCCCGCGACCGCACTCGCCATCACCATGCGGTGATCCAGTGCCGCGTCCAGTTCGAAGGTCGAGAACCGGGTGGCGCTCCCCAGACCCTCCACGAAGAGGTCATCTCCTTCGGACCACGCGCGACAGCCCAGCTTGGTCGCCAACGCCAACGATCCTTCGAAGCGATTGGACTCCTTGACGCGTAGTTCGCCGACGTCGCGAAAACTGCTGACGCCCTCGGCCGCGGCGGCCGCGACGACCAGCACGGGCACTTCGTCGACCGACGGGATTTCCTGAGCGTGCACGTCGGTGGCCGTCAACTCAGAACTGCGCACCGTGAGTGACGTCATCGAGTCACCGCTCCGCAGCGTCATGGTGGCCCCCATCCGTTGGAGGACTCCGAGAAAGCCGACGCGCTCGCGCGCGTTGTCGATGTCGAGCACGTCGATGTCGGCGTCGGGGTGAATGCAGCCCAACACCGCGAAGAACGCGGCCTGCGATGGATCGCCCGGCACCTGCCAATTTCGCGCGAGGGGACGACCGGGTTGGATCGTGACGCGTCGTCCCGCGTCACCCTCGATACTCGCCACCGAGACGCCGGCGCGGGTGAGCATCTCTTCGGTCGTGGGCCGGGTTCGCACGTGCTCGACGATGGTCGTGGGCGAGGTGGCGCGGAGCGCGGCGAAGAGGATCGCGGACTTCACCTGCGCGCTGGCCATCGGCACCTCGTAGTCGATGCCGCGAAGGGCGTTCGTGCCGACGATGTGCAGCGGCGCACAAATCCGCGCTCCTTCTCCCGCGAAACGTGATCCCATCAACGACAACGGTTCGGCAACGCGGTCCATCGGACGCCGGGACAACGACACGTCGCCAATCAGCTGATGCTCACCGGGCACTCCGCTGACGACGCCCGAGAGCAGACGCATCGTGGTACCGGAGTTTCCACAGTCGAGAGCCGCGTTACTGGCCTGCAGTCCGTCAGCGGGACCGACGATAGTGACGACGTCGTCGCGGTCGTTGCGAATCGCCCCGAGCTGTTCCATGATTTGACTCGTTGCCGCCACGTCCCTACCCGGCGACAGACCACGAATAGTGCTCTCGCCGTCGGCCAGGGCGCTCACCATCAGGGCGCGGTGCGACGTGCTCTTGTCGCCTGGGACCCGAACCTCGCCGCGCAACGACTCGAAGTGTTCAACAGTGGCGTTCACTGCTCGTGCGCCACTTGGAATCCCAGCGCCGACAGCGCGTCGCTGAACATCTGGGACTGCTGGGCGTCGACCGCGAGCAACAGGGTGCCGCCCGTGCCCTCGATGCCGTGCGCGATCTCGATGTCGTAGATATTGACGAGCAGGTCTGACGCCGATCTCGTCACGCGCGCCAGAACTCCCGGTTCGTCGCTCACCTTCACTCGCAGATACGACAGGTCCTCGGTACTCAGCGCCCGACCGGGCAACTGCCGTCGGGCGCTCGCGGCACTGAGCAGATTCTCCAGGATGACGTCGCGTCCGTCATCGAGCAGCGCCTCGCGAAGCGTCTTGAGCCGTCCTTCGAGATTCTCGAGGCTCTGGACCACGGCGTCGCGGTTCTCGAACAGGATGTCGGGCCAGATTCCCGGGTCGCCGGCGGCGATCCTCGTCATGTCGCGGAAGCCTCCGGCGGCCAGTTGCAACAAAACGGCGTCCTGCTCGGCGACCTGGCTGGCCTCGTTCATCAAGGAGCCGGCCAGCAGGTGCGGTACGTGGCTCGCGATGGCGACCAAACGGTCGTGGTCGTCGGCGCTGATGGCCACGACGTTCGCGCCTATCTCGCGCAGCACCCCGTGCAGAGTGCTGTAGGTGGTGGGCGACGTTCGATCGGTCGGCGTGAGTACCCAGGTGGATCCTTGAAAGAGCTCAGCGTTCGCGCCCGAGAGTCCTCGCAACTCCGAACCGGCCATGGGATGCCCACCGAGAAACCGCTCGTCGACCACCTGGGCCACGATCGATCCCTTGACCCCGGCGACGTCGGTCACGATCACGTCGGCGCGTGACAGTTTCGCCAGTGTTTCGTTCGCGAGACGCGCGACGACACCGGCCGGAGTGGCGACCACCACCAGGTCGACCTCGGGCGAGAGTTCGGTGCCGGAGATGACCGCGCGTTCGATCGCCGATTCAATGATCGCCAAGTCACTGTCACTTCCGGTCACGGTCCAACCGTGTTCGTTCAGGGCGAGAGCAATTGACGCGCCGATCAGTCCGAGACCGATGACGTACGCGTGGCGACTATTCGGGGAGGTCATCACGCAGGCCCTGGGCGTTTCGAAGGTACACGTGTCGAAGTTCGCTTCGGGGCCTGGTCGTGTAGACGTGGATCAGAATCCGGATGCACATCGGCATCGAGCCGGGCACGTCGATTTCACTGGCGCAGAGCAACGGAATGTCGCCGAACCCAATGCCCCGAGCCACCGTGGCCGGAAAGGCCGAGGTCAAGTCGCGCGTCGTGGTGAAGATCACGCTGACCACGTCGTCGTGGGCCAACTCATTGCGATCCATCAACGCGCGCAGGAGTTCCTGGGTAGCGTCTTGGATCGACGCGGGCGAGTCCACGTCACAGGTAGTGGCGCCGCGAAGGCCCCGGATTTGCGCCAATCTCATGTAGGCATCGTAGAGGCGATGGCGTCACTCATCCCAACGACCTCCATCAGACGGCGCACTTCGGCCAACGAAAGTTGGCGCGACGCACCGGGTGACAGCGTGGCGTCTTGAATCGGGCCGATGCGCGTGCGTACCAGACGAGTCACGTCGTGACCGACCGCAGCGCACATCCGCCGGACCTGACGGTTGCGCCCTTCGTGAATGACAATGCGCAACAGTCCTTCGCTGACGCGGCTGACTTGGGCCGGACTGGTCAGCCCGTCGTCCAATTCCACGCCTTCGCGCAGACGCCGAATCGCGGCCGGCGACGGGTCGCCCTCGACCCGGGCCAGGTACTCCTTGGGGATACCCGAACTCGGATGGGTGAGGAGATGAGCGAGTCGGCCGTCGTTGGTGAGGATCAACAGACCTTCAGTGTTCATATCGAGGCGACCCACCGGGAAGATGCGCACGGGGCTCTCTACCAGCTCGAGGACGGTGGTGCGACCTTGAGGATCCGACGCGGTGGTCACGACGCCGTCGGGTTTGTTCAACAGGAAATAGACGGTGTTCTGGGCGGTGGGCGCCAACGAACCGTCGACGCAGATCACTTGGACGTCGGGGTCGACCCGGTTGCCGAGTTCGGCCACCCGACCATCGATCGTGACGCGACCCTCACTGATGAGGATCTCGCACGCTCGGCGAGATCCGAAACCCGCGCGCGCGAGTGTCTTTTGGAGACGCTCGCCCTCGTCCAACTACGAGACCTCGGAGCTTTCGTCGACGTCAATGCCCATCTCATCGACCAATCGGTTGGCCGTCTCGATCGGGGGCATGAACTCTTCGATGGGCGGCAGGTCACTGAGCGAAGCCAGTCCCATGCGATCGAGGAAGAGCTCGGTCGTGCCGTAGAGGATGGGTTGGCCCGGTCCCCCGGCGCGTCCCACCTCCTCGATGTACTGGCGTTGTTCCAATAGACGCGACACGCCGTCGACGTTCACGCCGCGAAGTGCTGTGATCTGGGCGCGCGAAATCGGCTGTCGATAGGCAATGATGGCGAGCGTCTCCAACGCCGCTGAACTCAGTCGGTGCGAGACGTCACGACTGGCGAACTTGGCGACCCACGACGCCACTTCGGGCGAGGACTGCATGACCCAACCACTGGCCAACTCGGCGAACTGAAAACCACGGCGTTCCTCGAGGAACTCCCCCCGCAGTCGTCGAAGCGTGGTTGTGACCTCCTCGGCGTCCGTTTCCACGACGTCGGCCAGCTCTTCGGCCGATATCGGCTCGAGGGCTACGGTCAGCATCGCTTCGAGTTTCTGTTCGAGCGTGAGCTCATCCCTCATAGACGTCCACCCTTCCGAGGTCGAGGTCGGATCCCTCGTCAATCCAAGCAATCCGCACGTCGCCGAAGGTAGACCCCTGGCCGAGTTCGACCAAACCGAGTTTGCACAGTTCGAGGAGAGCCAAGAAATGAACGATGATCTCGATGCGACTGTCGAGCGATTCGGTGAGGGCGCGAAAGGACAGCGTTCCCATGGACGGAAGACGCTGCGAGAGCGACACCACGGTCTCGGCCACCGAGACCGCGTCGACGGTGACGTGATTGAGACGAAGAACCGCGACGGGCTTCTCCTCGATACCCCGAAGGTACGACCCGGCGAGCTGCGCGGTGGTCACCCCGGCCAATAGGTCCGGCGGCGTGACGACGAAACCGTCGTCGATGCCCCGCAGGCGCGGGTAGGCCCGCGCGGCGCGTTCGAGGAGTGACACGAACGCGTCGGACAGCGCGGCGTAGGTTCGGAGCTCCAAGAGTCGCGCCAGCAGAACGTCGCGCTCCTCCCAGCCCACGAACTCCTCGTCCGGTTCGATGTCGTCACGCCCGGGCAACAAAGTACGGCTCTTGATCTCGAGCAGGATCGAGGTGATGAGCAAGAACTCGGAAAGGTCTTCGACCTCGATGGTGACCGCTTCATCACGCAGCACCGCGACGAAGGCGTCAACGATCGGACCGAGCGGCACGTCGAGCACGTCGACGTCGTGACTGGATATCAGTTGGAAGAGGAGCTCTATCGGGCCGCTGAAGGACGGCGTCGTCACGACGAAGGTCACCGTCAAACTCTACTTCGTTGAAGTGCGGTGGCTTCACGTAGAATTACTCGATGAGAGTTCTGTCGGGCATGCAGCCGTCGGGCACGTTGCACATTGGCAACTACCTGGGGGCGTTGAAACAGTGGGTGGAGGCACAGAGCGCCGACGCGTTCTACTGCGTCGTCGATCTCCACGCCCTGACCCTGGAGATCGAACCCGAGACGTTGCGAAGCCAATCGTTCGATCTCATCGCGACGTTCTTGGCGGCCGGATTGGACCCTGAGGTCTGCACGATTTTCCTGCAGAGCGAAGTGCCGTACCACGCGCAAATGAATTGGCTCCTCGAGTGCGTCGCCACCTATGGCGAACTCAGTCGCATGACCCAGTTCAAGGAGAAGTCCTCTCGCAAGACGGGTTATCGCGTCGGCCTGCTCACCTACCCGGTCCTGATGGCCGGGGATATCTTGCTCTACGAAACGACCGAAGTCCCGGTCGGCGACGACCAGCGACAACACCTCGAATTGACGCGCGTGCTCGCCGAGCGCTTTAACAATCGCTACGGTCAGACCTTCGTCGTTCCCATTGGCGTCCAGCCCAAGGTCGCCGCGCGCGTCATGGACCTCCAAGAGCCGACCCGCAAGATGTCCAAGTCGATTTCCAGTCCCCTCGGTTCGATCTACCTCACGGACTCGGCCAGTGAGATCAACAAGAAGATCAAGAAGGCGGTTACCGACACCGACAATGAAGTGCGCTACGACTGGGAGCACAAGCCCGGCATCTCGAATCTGCTCGATATCTACTCCAGCTTCAGCAACGAAGCGCCGCAGGCGGTCGCCGAGCGCTATACGCGTTACGGCGATTTGAAGAGTGACCTCTCGGCCCTGGTCATCGAGTCGCTCGCGCCGCTGCGCACGCGCTACCACGAACTGATGGCCGATCCCGCCGAATTACGAGCCGTGGTCACCAACGGCGCCGTGAAGGCGAGCGAGGTGGCCGGTGCGGTCTACCGGCGCGCGGCCACCGCGGTTGGCCTCATTTGATAAGGCCGATCCACCAGTTCTCTAAGTCGCCCAACGCGTTCGATCCGAAGTGGAATACGTACTCACTGAGGATCACGAAGAGCAGCACGAGCGGCAGGGCGCGCGCCCTCCAGTGGTAGTACGTGCCGAGGTGCTTGCTCGGTACGAATCGTTCGATCACGGCCGATCCATCGAGCGGGGGAATCGGCAGCAAGTTGAAGGTCGCGAGCAGAAGGTTCGCGATACCCAAAGCGAGTCCGGCATTGAAGAGTGCCGAGTTGTGAATCAAGACGGTGCCGGACCTGTTGACCACTGCGAGGTCGCACAAAAACAGGCCAATCGCCGATAGAACAATATTGACCACGGGACCAGCGAGCGACACGTAAAGCGACTGCTGGCGCGGCTTGCGAAGGCGAGAGACGTTCACCGGCACCGGGCGGGCGTAGCCGAACGGCGGGAAATGAAATGCGATCAGCAGGGCCGGCAAGAGAATCGTGCCGAACGGGTCAATGTGTCGCATGGGATTGAGCGATAGTCGTTTCGCGTCCTTGGCAGTGGGATCACCGAAAAAGTTGGCCACCCAACCGTGGCTGACCTCGTGCAGGATGACCGACGGCAGCAGCGCTATGTAGAGGTAGTAAGTGTGGAACATCGCGTCTTTCGAATTAGTCGTGCGCCCGAGGGTGCGCGTTGTGGTATTCGCGTTTCAGCGACGTTACCGCCACCGCGGTGTATATCTGTGTCGTGGAGATGGACACGTGCCCCAGCAGTTCTTGCACGACACGAATGTCGGCGCCGTGGGCCAACATGTGGGTGGCACAACTGTGGCGAAACACGTGAGCGCTGATGCGCGAACGCTCGATGCCGACCGGGAGCGCCCGCTTGTCGATGATCAGGTCAACACCTTGTCGGCTGAGCGCGCCGCCACGAGCGTTCAGGAAAAGACGGGAGTCCTTTCGAGCGTCGGGGAAGGAGCCGCGCCCTCGCGCATCGAGATAGTCGCGAAGAGCGGATGTCAACGTGGAACCCATGGGTACCAGGCGCTGCTTGGAACCTTTACCGGTGACGAGGATCAGTCCCTCGTCAAAGTCCAGGTCCCCCAGGCCGATGCCGACCACTTCAGACACCCGAGCGCCGGTGCCGTACAGGAGTTCGAGTAACGCACGGTCGCGCAAGTCAATCGGCGTAACGGCGGGAATGGAATCGAGCAACGCCGCCACCTCGTCTTCGCCCAACGGCTTGGGCAGTGAGCGTCCCCGTCGGCCGCCGCGCAGACGCACACTGGGGTCACTGGCCAGATGTCCCTCGACAACGAGGTACGCGAACCACCCGCGAATCGAGGCGACCGAGCGCGCGATGGACGTTTCGGCTCGCTTCGCGCGGCGAAGCTGATTGCAGTAGCCCTCCAGATCTTGTTCGCGCAGCGCGTCGAGTTCCAGGTCGGCGTCCTTCATCCACGACATCAGTCTCGACAGATCTCGTCGATAGGCCTCGGTCGTGGCGCGACTTCGCCCCTTCTCAATGGTCAGCCACTGCAGGTACTCCGTGAGATACCGATCAGACGTCGTCAAAGAACGTTCCGAAGACCCGTCCAAGGGCGACAACGGTGGTGTTGTCGATCGCGGGCTCACGACGAAGAGTCTCTCGCAATTCCTCGCGCGAAAACCATCGCACATTGGAACCGGCCTCTTCGGGACCGGCCGGTTGGCGCGACCTTGTCGTGAGCCCCCGCGCTTCAAATATCGTCATGAGTTGATTGGACCAACCGGGCGAGGTCATGAACCGACCCAGCAGCGTCCACTGCGTCGCCTCACAGCCCAGTTCTTCGCCGAGCTCACGTTGCGCCGTGCACAACTCGTCTTCGCCCGGCACGTCCAACGTTCCGGCCGGCACCTCCCAACAGAAGCGATCGACGGGAGAGCGGTATTGACGGATCATGCCAATTTCCTCGTGTTCGTTAATGGCGAGGATCGCGACCGCGCCGAGGTGCGTGACCACGTCTCGCTCGAAGGTGGCGTCGTCGTGCTCGACGGTCCGTTGTTCGACGCCGAAGACGCGCGACTGCAGGAGTCTCTTGGTTCCCACAATTCGGAACGACTCGCTCACAACGTGGCGTCGACCGATTCCGGATCAATGATGTGCGGCTCTCGTCCTTCGGCGCGAGCGGCGGCCGCTTTGACGAGACCGAGGAAGAGCGGGTGCGGACGATCGGGACGCGACTTGAATTCCGGGTGAGCCTGGGTTCCGACGTAGAACGAATGATCGGCGATCTCGGTGAACTCCACGAGGCGACCATCCGGGGAGGTGCCGGAACAGCGCATGCCGGCCGCTTCGAACTGAGCTCGGTAACGCGAGTTGAACTCGTAACGGTGGCGGTGGCGTTCGGAGACGACCGTCGCGCCGTAGAGTTCGGCGACGACGGAACCCTCGTCCAGCATCGCCGGACAGGCCCCCAGGCGCATGGTGCCGCCGAGGTCGGTCACGTCCATCTGCTCGGCCATCAACGCGATCACTGGCGCCGAGGTACTGATAGAGATCTCGGTCGAATGGGCGTCACTGAGGCCGAGGCAATGTCGCGCGAATTCGACGACCATGACTTGCATCCCGAGGCACAGACCCAGATAGGGAATATCGTGTTCGCGCGCGATGCGGGCGGCGGCAATCATGCCCTCCACGCCGCGTTCACCAAAGCCGCCCGGCACGACGATGCCGTCGAGCTGGCGGATCCGTTCGGAGTCGATCTCGGTCGGTACGCGTTCGGCCTCGAGCCACTCGATGGTGGTCTTGGCGCCCACGGCGAATCCGGCGTGACGAATCGACTCGCCCACCGACAGATAGGCGTCGGGCATGGTCACGTACTTGCCGATCACGCCGATCCGAAGGGTCTTGGTGGTGCTGTGCACCCGACGCACGACCTCGCGCCACGCGCTGAGGTCGATCGGATTCGCTTCGAGGTCGATACCCAGGGTGTTGCACACCATGGTGTCCAGGCCCTCGTCGTGCATCGTGATGGGAATGTCGTAGATGCTGGGCGCGTCCACCGCCGAAATCACGGCCTGCATGGGCACGTCACAGAGCAGCGAGATCTTGCGCTTGAGACCATCCGAGAGTGGCTGGTCGCTGCGACAGACAATCACGTCAGGTTGGATTCCGCGTGAGCGCAGTTCGGTGACCGAGTGCTGGGTCGGCTTGGTCTTCTGCTCGCCCGAGGGCGCGAGGTAGGGCACGAGGGTGAGGTGGACGTAACAGACGTTGTCGCGCCCGGCGTCACGGCGGAACTGACGAATTGATTCAATGAAGGGCACGATCTCGATGTCCCCGACGGTGCCCCCGATTTCGACGATGACCACGTCGGCACCCAGCGTGCCGAGGCGACGAACGCGCTCTTTGATCTCGTCGGTGATGTGAGGAATGACTTGCACGGTCTTGCCCAAGTAGTCACCGCGTCGTTCCTTGGCGATCACGTTCGAGTAGACCGACCCGGTGGTGGTGTTGGACATCTTGGAGAGCGATTCGTCAATGAATCGTTCGTAATGTCCGAGGTCCAAGTCGGTTTCACCGCCGTCGTCGGTGACGAAGACTTCGCCGTGCTCACCGGGATTCATCGTGCCGGGGTCGACGTTCAGATACGGGTCGAGCTTGCACATGGTGACCTTGAGTCCCCGAGATTTGAGCAGGCGACCGAGCGAGGAGGCGGTGAGACCCTTGCCAAGAGAACTTGACACCCCACCAGTTACAAAGACGAATTTGGTCATTCGTCAACCGCCGCTTCCACGGAACACCAGCATAGCGAAGGCATCTGACTTTACAGAACTATTAACGCTATGTTTCGAGCATTTGCTGGGCCAGCGCCCTCGATTCGACGGTGATCTCGTCACCGGCGAGCATTCGCGCTATCTCGTCCACGCGCGCTTCACCGCTGAGGGCTCGCACCGACGTGAAGACGTCGTCACTCTCGAAACGCTTCTCGATGACGAAGTGATGATCGGCTTTCGCCGCGACCGTCGCCAGGTGCGTCACGGCGAGGACCTGCTGGTGTTGACCGAGCTCGCGCAGGCACTCGCCGATCTGTTGGGCCACCTGACCACCGACGCCGGCGTCCACCTCGTCAAAGACCGCGACGACGTCCGCGTCGGCCGACTCGAGCGAGAGCGCCAAGAGCACTCGACTCAACTCTCCCCCGCTCGCGAGCGCCGCCAACGGTCCCTCAGGTTGTCCCGGGTTGGGCGTGAAGAGGATCTGAGCGTCCGCGCCGTCCTCGCCGGCGACCACGAAGCGCAGCTCGGCGTGCGCCAGGGCGACGCGGGGCAACTGACTGGCGACGGCGGCGCTCAACGAACTCGCCGCCGCCACCCGCTCGCGCAAAGCCGCTGCGGCTGACGAGACCACGCGCGCGCTGAGTGTGTCAATCTCCGCGTCCAGGGTGAGCGTCCGGGACGACGCCTGTTCCAGAGCCACGTGACGAGCCCGATACTCGTCCAGCGTCGTCAACGCCACTGACAACGAACCGTACTTTCTCACGAGGGCCTGCAGAACGCTGGCGCGGTCCTCGAGTTCTTTCAACGCCGACGCGTCGAAGGAATCCGGGTCCGTCAGCGCGGCCAGTTCGCGAACCGCATCGCGCGCCTGCTCGAGGGCCGCGCGCAAACCATCTCGTGACGGGTCGTAGGCCTCACCACGCGGCAGATTATTGATCGTTCGGGCGAACGTCGCGAGCACCGCGCCGTCGCCGTCGGCGTCGAGCTCGTCCAATACCGCAACGAGCGCCACTTGGCCGTCGCGCAACTCGGTCAGTCGCGTCAACTCTTCAAGCGTCTCCTCCAGTTCGTGGGCCGAGCGAATGGTGGCGTCTTCGAGCTCGGCGATCTGAAAGGTAACGAAATCCAGTTCTCGAGCCCGGGCTTCGCCGTCCCCGCCCAGTGATGAGCGCTCGCGCTGGGCGTCGTGGAGGGCGCGACGAGTCTGAGTGAGTTGCTCGACCGACACGTCACCGCGGGCGTCGATGAGACGAAGTACTTCGCCCCGGTTGCGCAGGGTCAACGAATCGTGTTGGCCGTGGATGACGATCAGTTGATCGGCGAGCGAACGTAGCGCCTCGGCGCTGCTCGGCGCGCCGTCGATGGAGCTGCGCAGGCGTCCCGTGGTGCCCGATTCGCGCGTGAGAACGATTTCGCGCTCGCCGCTCAGATCGAACACGGCGGCGGCGCGCATATCGGGGGCGATCGCGGCCCGCGTAACCGAACCATCACCCCCCAAACAGAGATCGAGCGCACCCAAGAGCAGGGTCTTGCCGGCCCCCGTTTCACCCGTCAGCACGTTGAAGCCCGGTCCGAACTCCAATCGGGCGTCTTGGATCACTCCCAAACCGTGGGCGTACAACTCCAACAGTTGGGATTTAGGCATGTCCCTCTCGAAGGCCCTCGTGGAGCCGCGACGCCAGATCGAAGCTGCGGGTGGCGACGACCCGCACCGGCGTGGGGTTCTTGCGCACTTCGACGTACTGACCGGCTTGCAGAGACCCGATGTCTCGTCCGTCGGCCACGATGATGGCGGGCTTGT
Organism: Acidimicrobiaceae bacterium; assembly: GCA_003167415.1. Taxonomy (GTDB): domain Bacteria; phylum Actinomycetota; class Acidimicrobiia; order Acidimicrobiales; family RAAP-2; genus RAAP-2. Next base: position 66,883 of record PMTF01000020.1, read on the forward strand.
CCTCGGCGACCAGGCGGATCACTTTGTCGTCGGCGACGACGATGGAGCGGTCAATCGTGAAGTGTGGGGCCACTGGCGTCAATATCATCACCGGCAACGTCGCCTCGACGACCGGTCCTCCGGCCGAGAAGTTGTAACCGGTGCTGCCCGTAGGCGTGGCGACCATGACGCCGTCGGCGGAATACGTGAGGTACTCGGCCTCGTCGACGTAAGTCTTCACTCGCACCATGTGTCCGGCGTGCGCCCGCTCCACCACGACTTCATTGAGCGCGAACTCCTCGATACTCGTGCCTGACACTGAGATCAGAAGCGCCAATCGTTCGACGATGTCGTCCCCCAAAAGAGCGGACTTCGCGTCCGCCACGACCGCGTTGGACGGGACGTTGAGGAGGAAGCCGAGACGGCCGAGGTTGACCGCGAGGACGCGAGCGCCAAGCGCGTGGGCCAGTCGGGCGGACTTGAGAAACGTTCCGTCGCCCCCGAGGCTGACGACGATCGTCGAAGCGTCAACGACGGGCGTGGCGTCGACGTCGAGCAGGTGAAGGCTCGAGGTGATGCCGTCCGCCTCGAGTTGACGTCCGGCCTCTCGGGCGAGTTGCACCGCGTCGGTTCGATTACTGAAAGCCGCAAAGAGCAGTTGGGACACCATTCACCTCGTGGCTCAATGGTAGTAACAAAGGTCGCGAGCGCGGCCCAACGCTCATCGGAAGTGACTAGGTTGCGAGGCTCCGTCGCTCGGTATGCTCATGGCATAACCCACGGCGAATTTGCTCGTCGATGCCAAGCCGAAAGAGATGAGGTTCATCACATGGTTCTCGTGGTTGTGCTGATTGTGTTGGCCATTGTGATCATTGGAGCCGTACTGATACGTCGCAAGACCGACAAGCGAGGGGTCAGTTACGTGCCCGACCTGAGCGCTCAACCGATTCGCTTTTCCAGTGCGGGTGCACCTTCCGGTCCGGGCGTTTTACCGCAGGTGGCGATTCCGACCGAGGAGGTCGCGACCGAGTCGGTCGCTCACGACGAGTATTTGTCCGACGTCTCCGACGACCTTCTCGACCCCAGCAATCCCCACCACGCCGAGTGGGTCAAGGAGCATCCGGCAATGGAAACCGACGCTGAGTGGGTGGCGGAACATCCGGAGGACACTCCCTCATAACAAGCGAAAATCGCCTCGCTCCTGGGCCGATAAGGCCGCGGACGCGTGGCGCGGAATACGGGGTAATCATTTATCTAATGGTTTGTGCAACTGTCGGTACGGATTCCGGATAAGTGTTGGGCTGACGTGACCTCTCCGGAACAGCTTTCGATCTCGTGGCAGAGCCTCCTCGAGGCGCTGCCGGACGGCACGGCGCTGATTGACCGCCGCGGCGTCATGCACTACGTGAACGCCGAACTCGCGTTTCTCACCGGCTACACCCACGACGAACTCGTGGGACAGAACGTCCAGATATTGATTCCCCCGGACCTTCGACCGCTGGAGGGCGAGGCACGGCGCCAGTTGGCGCGAAACCCGGACTCGCGAATCATCTGGAACGATCGCAACCTGACGGTGTTGCAAAAAGACGGCACCGAGCGCTCGGTCGACTTCGCCCTCTCACCGCTCATACTGGACGGCACCCGATGGACCGTTGGCTCGATCCGCGACAACAGCGCTCAGCGCGCGGCCGAGCAAGCGCGTATCGAAGCCGAACAGCACTTTCGCCTGGCCTTCGAGGACAACATGGCGCCGATGGTCTTCACCGACCTGGAAGACTGCATCATCACGGCCAATGACGCCTTTTGCGCGATGATGGGACGCACCCGCAGTGAACTGATCGGATTCGACTCTAAGCCCTTCACCTTTCCTGACGACGTCGGCATCGCCGAAGCGTCGCACGAACGTCTCTTGCACGACGAGATTCGTCAGGTTCGCTACATCAAGCGCTACTTGCACAAGGACGGCCGAATGATCGTGGCCGAAGTCTCCAAGTCCCCCGCGCGCGACAAGACCGGCAAGACGCTGTACTTCATCATTTCCGAGCGCGACATCACCGAAGAGCGGATGCTCACCGCCCAGCTATCGCATCAGGCCCTGCACGATCCGCTGACCGGCCTCGCGAATCGAGCGCTCCTGGATGACCGGCTCCAGCACGCCCATTCGCGCATCGTGCGCCACGGCGGACACGGCGCGCTGCTCCTACTGGACCTCGATGACTTCAAAGGGGTGAACGACACCTACGGACACCTGGTCGGCGATCAGCTCTTGGCGGCCGTCGCGCATCGACTCGAAGGGGTCACGCGATCTACCGACACCTTGAGTCGCTTCGGGGGCGACGAATTCCTCTACCTCGCCGAAGGGATCTCCGGGGCGGACGAGGCCGAAATGATCGCCGAGCGGTTTTTGCGTTCCCTCGACGAACCGTTCGTGATCGGCGACTTGAGCCTCGAGCAGCGGGCCAGTCTCGGGGTCGTCGTGTGGGACGCCACCACCGCCGAACTGTCGAACGTCGTTCGCGACGCCGACGTGGCGCTGTACGAAGCCAAGCGCCTCGGCAAGGGACGCCAGTTCGTCTACGTCCCCGGCATGCACCACCAGGTGATCAATCGATTCTCGATGGTCCAAGATTTGCGTCAGGCCGTCGCGTCCGAAGAGCTGGCCATGCACTACCAGCCCATAGTGCGGCTCTCCACGCGCGAAGTGGTCGGCTTCGAAGCACTGATGCGCTGGCACGACCACCAACGGGGATGGGTGCCGCCGGGAGTCTTCATTCCGCTGGCCGAACAGAGCGACCTCATCTTGGACCTCGGCGCCTTCGCCCTCCACGAATCCATCGTGGCGGCCGGCGAATGGGGCCGGTCCAAGGCTTCGCTCTCCGAGCCCTACGTGACGGTGAACCTGTCCGCGCGCCAGTTCCACGATCCCGGTTTGTCGGCGTTGGTGAAAAGGGAGTTGGACGCCTCGACGTTGCCGGCCGATCGCCTCATCATCGAAATCACCGAGAGTGTGGCCCTCATGGAAGTGGCCGACACGCTGGAAATGATCGAACAGCTGACCGGACTGGGTATCGGCGTTGCGCTGGATGACTTCGGCACGGGCTTCTCCTCGCTGTCGTACCTCGCGCTGTTGAACCCGATGATCATCAAGATCGATCAGTCCTTCGTGCGACCGGCGATTGAGAGCATTCACAGCGATCGCCTGCTCGAGACGATCGTGTCACTCGGACACAACCTCGGCATGACGATGTGCGCTGAAGGAATCGAGACCGAGGGTCAACTCGAGCGACTTCGCGCTCTACACTGTTCGCTCGGTCAAGGCTTTCTCTTCTCGCCGGCCGTTCCCTTCGCCGAAGCGGCGATGATGGTGGGGACCACGTTCTAGTTCGAATTACGCGATGCGAAACGTGAATGCCGTCGATTCACGACGACCGCTACGCTGTATCTCCCAGTCGTACGGGGCGAACGTTGGGACGACGAAGGAGGGACACGTGAGTTTTCCCGAATCGGTACAGCGCCTCGCTCGACAGCGAGCTCGCGGCACGTGTGAGTGCACCGCCAGTTGGTGCCCGCACTACGGACACTGCCGCCTCCCGGCCAAGGAGTTCCACCACAAGAAGGCGCTCGGCGCCGGTGGTGATGAAGAACTCGCCAACTGCCAGTACCTGTGCACCACCTGTCACCAACGAGCGCACCACACGAGCGGCGAACTAGGCCGCATCTAACACCCCGATCGACACTTCGGCGCCAGCCCCTCAGATCGAGACCGACTCCTCAAACGGGTGATCGATCCGGCTGTCGCCCAGCCACGCCGCGTCTCCGACTCCGTAGTGGAGTCCGCGCCAATCGGTGAATGCCCGACTGCACTCACCGTTCCAGACCTTCATTTTAGATTTTTTTTTTTTGCTTCGACTTCAATTTTAGTTTCTTCGTCCGGTTCGAGCGGCGCTTCGGCGAAAAGATCGGGGCGCAGAGCCATCGCTTCTTGGAGATCGAAGAAGTGGCTCAGCCAGTATTCGTCGAACCGGGCGTGCCAGCGCAACGCGCCCTCCGGCGTCGCGAAGGCGTCACGAACGAGCGCGGGCGCCAACAGCGCCACGAAGCCCGGCACCTCGACGGCCAGAAACCGAAGTCGCAGAAAATCCAAGAAGGGGATGGCCGGGGGCGGAGCCGTCACCGACGTGACGTCGGGCAGGACCCCCCGCACACCGTCGTCTTTCAAGAACGACGAAGTCAACAGAAGCGCCAAGACCTGCTCGTCGGAGTTCTCGGCCATGGTGATGAGGCTCTTGCCCACGTTGTCTCGACCGTGACCCGAACCGCCAAAGACCTCTTGCACGATGCTCCCAACCTGGGAAATGAGCCCGAGGAGCAGTAGCGCCACCGGCCGGGCACTGGCAATCTCCTTGTCGTCGAGCGAGGTCACCAATTGGATGAACGCGGTGTCCATACTGGCCTGCATTGCTTGCAGGGCCACTTCGCCGGCCCGGGGTGACTCTTCGTCAATGGCCGCGCCGCCCCCGGTCGCCTCGCGATCAAAGAGTCCTCCGTCAACTCGTTCGAGCGAGGAGAGGTCGCCGTGCATCAAATCGATGAGCAGGGCCGAAAATTCGGCGTAGAGTTCGGAACCTCGACCGAGGCGTTTCCGGGCCGAGACCATCGCCGGCCCGGCCTTCAAGTGCTGGAAGAAGACCTCGTCGAGGACGTCGCGCTCCCCCGATTCGTCGTCGTTCGCTTCCCCCGCCACCACGCGGAGTTCGCGAAGTTGCTCATCCCAACGGGTTGCCCGCTTCAAAAGGTAAGTACGTATGAGATCGGGCTCGACGTCGAAGCCCTCCCACCAGAGCCGCCACGCCAGTTCGTCGAGTTGCTTCGTGCTCGAGCGAATCTGCGAAATACGGAGCATCCGTTCCGCCGTGCCGGCGGGGTACCGGACCAGGGAGCTCCGCCCGCCACTCTGGTCGTGAAACGGCTCACCGATCAATCGGCGACGATGGAGTCGAGCCAATTGGTCTCTCGTCGTTTCGACGCCGGCGAAACCTAGATAATCGAGGATGTCTTGGGTCGGTTCCCAGGACCACGGCTCCTCGTTCCAGCTCACCTCTCGACCTTAGATTTGCTGTCGGTGAAAACTGAGGATGCCCCCGGCGAAGAATCGTCACCGCGGCGACTCTTCGAAATCGAGCGACTAGGTACGAAGTCCGCTCACGATCGCCCGCCGTGCGTCATCGCCGAGCGCGTAGGGCGCGTAGATGCTGAAGCGGCTGATAACGTCGTCGAGTCGTTCTCGCACGACCGCGCCAACGTCCCTGGGCGCGGCGACGACGCTGAAGGTGTCCAGCACGTCATCGTCGATGAGTTCACCCATCTTCTCCCACTCCCCCGACTTCGATAGCGCGTTCAGGTCGCTCTGGAGCTCTCCCCAGCCGTGCAGTTCGAGCACGCCGCGATAGGCCGGCGTCGAACCATAGAACGCAATCTGGCCCCGGACCCTTCGGGTCGCGTCGGCCAGTTCCTCGTCGGTGTCGCCGGTGGCGACCAGTCCCGAGAACGAAATGGGAAAGTCCTTCGCGTCGCGACCGGACTTGGCGAGCCCGCGCTCTAAGGCCGGCAGCGTGACCTCGCGGATGTAGCGCTCGGTCGAAAAGGGGTGCACCAAGAGACCGTCGGCGACCTCGCCCGCCACTTCGGTCATCAGTTCACCGACCGCGGCCAGATAGACCTTGGGCGCGCCGTACGGGTTCGGTCCGGGATTAAAGAACGGCGACATCAACGTATGGCGGTAGAACTCGCCTCGAAAGTTCAGCGCGGTGCCCTCATTCCAACACGACCAGATGGCCCGCATGGCCAAGACGTACTCGCGCATTCGAGGCGCCGGATGGGACCAGGGCATCGAGTAGCGCTTCTCGATGTGCGGTTTGATCTGCGAACCGAGGCCCAGGAGAAGTCGACCGCGAGAAAGGAGTTGCACGTCATTGGCCATGGTGGCGGTGATCATGGGACTACGGGCGAAGGCCACGACGATGCCGGTGCCTAGTTCCAATGTGGTGGTGGCCGTCGCCGCGCCGGCGACGATTAGCAGAGGGTCGTGACCAGTTTCGGCGGACCAGGCGCCGTCATAGCCGGCGCGTTCGAGTTCGCGTGCCTCAGCGCCAACGTCATCGTTTCGAAACGAGAGACCGCCGTCGACCAACATGAGCGAATTCTAAACCGCTGATTCGCACCCACGAGAGGGGCCTAACTGTATTTCGGATCAGGTAGAGAAGCCCCGGGTGGCTATCGCCTCGACTTGGTCGTTCGGAACGGCGGGCGAGAAGAGATAGCCCTGTCCGAGTTCACATCCCAATCGGCGAAGGCGACGGAACTGCGGCTCGGTCTCGATGCCTTCGGCGAGCATGGTGATGTCCAGTCTCTGACCCAACGAGATGATCGTCTCGAGCAGCGTGTCGTTGCGATCGGATTCGTCAAGCGGTCGCACGAACGACTGGTCGATCTTGATGATTCGCGGACTGAGTTTGGCGAGGTACGAGAGCGACGAGAATCCCGTGCCAAAGTCGTCGAGCGCCATGCCGACGCCCAGGCTGCCGAGTTGGTCGAGTACCTTCATCGTCTCGTCGATGTTGATCAGCGCAACGCTTTCAGTGATCTCCAGGATGAGGTACTCCGGTGGAAGGGAGCTCTCGCTCAAAAGCATCTTGATCGTGGGCACCAAACCGGGGTCGAGGAACTGGTGCGCCGAGAGATTGACCGTCACGAACGGACGGAGCGACCGAGTCCTCGATACCCACTTGCTCGCTTCCCGGATCGACTCTCGCAACGCGAACGATCCCAACTCCAGGATCAGATCACTCTGTTCCGCGAGGGGAATGAAGTCGTCTGGGGACACCCAGCCGCGATCGGGGTGGTTCCAACGCATCAGCGCTTCGAACCCCACCACTTCTTTGGACGTGAGGTGGGCTATCGGCTGATAGTGCATCGCGAGATCGCCGGCATTGAAGGTTTGACGCAGCTCTTGGGCCAATGAGAATCGGTTCACGGCGTTGTGGTGCATCGTGGGAGTGAAGACCACGTGGTGGCCCCGAACGTTTCGCTTCGCCTCGTAAAGTGCGGCGTCCACGTTCTGGATCGTTTCGGAAAAACTGGTGCACGTGGCATCCCAAATAACGATGCCGATGCTTGCGTGTTGTTCGATTTGAAATCCCGCGATGTTGTAGGGCTCGGCGATGACGCTGATTAGGCGTTCAGCGAGAACCTCGGCTTCCTTCGGTGAGACGAGTCCCTCGGCGAGGTAGAGGAATTCGTCGCCCCCGAAGCGGCACAACGTGTCGGCCGAGCGGGTAGCGAGTTGGAGACGGTTGGCGATCGCCGTCAACAGGTGGTCGCCCAGGAAGTGACCGAAGGAGTCGTTGACGCCCTTGAAGTCATCGAGGTCGATCAAGAGCACGGCGCCGATGCCGCCCTGTCGAATGACGCGACCGTGGGCCTGGGCCAGTCGCTCCTCGAAGAAGGCACGGTTGGCGAGGCCGGTGAGCGGATCGTGAAGCGCTTGGTGTTTCAGCTGCGCCGCGAGGGCTCTCTCCTCGGTGATGTCGCGCTCGGAGAACACGAAGTACAGGATCTTGCCGTCGGCGTCACGCGCTGGAGAACGTGACACCTCGACCTCGATGACGCCGCCGTCCTTTCGTAGGTACCGCTTGACGTAGCGTTCCTGTTCCGCCTCGCCCGAGATCAGCCGCTGATGGGTGCTCTCGGTGATGCCCACGTCGTCGGGGTACGTGAACGGCGTCGAGTCACAGCCGAGCAGCTCTTCCTCGGAGAATCCCACCATCTGACACATGGCGTCGTTGACCGCGATGATGCGGTCATTGGCGTCGGCAAAGGTCATGGGGGCCATGTTGTTCTCAAAGGCGACTCGGAATCGCAGTTCCGCGTCAGCCCGGGCTTGCTCGTTCGCTCGTTGCGTGCTCACGTCACGGATCGCGACCACCACCCAGGAGCCCTCTTCGAGCGCCAGGGGCGAGCGCGAGACCTCGACGGGAATCTCTTGGCCGTCGCGACGCTGGATCGTCAGGTCCGGGTCGTTCCAGATGGCCGAGGCCGCGTTTCGCGGCCGCGCGCGACGGGCGCGCAGCAGACGCCCACGGAGTCGCGCGGGCACCAGAATCACGACATCTTGTCCAATGAGTTCGTTGGGCGCGTAGCCCGTCAACGCCGTCAGTAAGCCGTTGACGTAATGGACGACGCCGTCGCCGTCCAAGAGCGCGGTCGGCTCGGGCAACGCCTCGAGAAGACCATTCCACGATGGCGGGTGAGCGGAAAGGAACGTCGCTGACGTGTCGCCACACGTGGGAACCGCCGACAACGCGCGCGAAATTCGGTTGGATTCGATACGACTCGTGGCACGAGGACGTTCGGAGAGATCGGTCACGAAAGAACGCTAGGCCGGTCCCCCATTTCGATTGTCAACAAGTTCTCAACAATCGGGCAAAAGTTCCGTGAACGAATAACCCGCGAAGTCACCGGCGCGTGACCGTGTGGTCAACGGCGTTGAAGATCCTTGATTATCGTGCCGTGTGCATGCGTGGACTTTCGCGTGGGACGTCCTTCATTTGTTGGTGATTGGGTGGAGGTGTGATTTCTATCGACGCTTCACACAGGATGTTGGCATCGTTGTGCACAGGAAAACCATCATGCTCATTGGCCCGCAAAAGGCCAATGCCAACTGGCCCAGGGCATACCACCGCGGTAAGCCTCTCGACGCCGTCGAGACCGAGGATTTACTTCGCTTCCTCGCCTCCTAAGGTGCACGTTGGCAGAGCCGTGACGTTCTGCCTCGAAATGCGAAAAGGAGAGAGTCGTGAGCGACGACGAAACAGCAAGCGCCACCAAAGCAGTCAACGACTGGAACACGAACGTCATTGCGGAGTTCCGATCCCACGAGGGCCAGGTCGGGGGTCAATTCGAGGGTGCGCCCGTTCTGTTGTTACATACCAAAGGCGCTAAGAGCGGACAGGAGCGGGTGAATCCGATGATGTACCTCGACTACGAAGGTCGCCGATACATCTTCGCGTCCTACGCCGGGGCCCCTACCAATCCCGATTGGTACCACAACCTGGTGGCCCATCCGAAGGTGACGGTCGAACTCGGTACCGAGACCTTTGAAGCGACCGCGACGCCGGTCTCGCTCGAGGAGCGAGACCGGATCTACCCGATTCAGGGCCAACGGTATCCGGGATTCGCTGAGTACGAGTCGAAGACGACCCGAAAAATACCCGTCGTCGAATTGGTGCGCGTCGGTTAATCGCCCGCTACGACGGCGGCGTGCGCCCGGTCTTGGGATCGTCCCAATGATATTGGGACGCCAGCGAATGCTTCGTCGTCAGACGCCTCTTCGCGGCCTTGCGCGTGGCGAGCAGGCCGAACAGTACGACCAAAAGGCCGACCGCCAATAAGACGAACCCGCCGAAGTAGGCGTCGACCACGTGTTGACACGACGCGCTCATGCCGGCCCCGACGAACTTTCCTTCGGTAGCGTTGCACGCACTGTTTTTACTTTGCTCACTGAAAACCAAGTAGAGACCGACTCCCATGGTGGCCAGTCCCAGCAACTCGAAGAGCCTCTTCAGCATGAACTCAACATACCCCGGGGCCGAGTCAACCTCACGGAGTGACTCGCCGTTGCCTCCTCGTCGTTCGACGTCGAAGTCTCTTCGAGTACTTTTGGTTCATCGCAACGATTCATTCCCGAGAAAACCGTGAGTAATACCTCGCACGTTGCGGAACTGCACGACAACATCGTGGCGCACGATTTGACGAAATCATTCGGCGCGGTACGCGCCGTGCGTGGCCTCGACCTATCGCTCCAACGCGGTTCGACGGTCGCCCTACTCGGACCCAACGGCGCCGGCAAGACCACGACCATCGACATGCTCATCGGACTGACGAAGCCCGACGCCGGCACGGTCTCACTCTTCGGTCGTACCCCTACGGAGGCCGTCAAGGCCGGAATGATCGGCGCGATGACCCAGACCGGGCAGCTCATCGACTACCTCTCGGTTCGTGAAGTGGTGACGATGATGGCCTCTATCTATCCGGCCCCCTTGGACGTTGAGGAGGCCCTTCGGATCTCGGGCGCCAACGAATTCGCCGATCGCCAAACTCGCAAGCTATCCGGAGGAGAGACCCAGCGCGTTCGCTTCGCCCTCGCGCTGGTGGCCGACGCCGAACTGCTGGTCCTCGACGAGCCGACGGTGGCGCTGGACGTCGAGGGTCGTCGCGATTTTTGGAGTGCCATGCGCGCCTTCGCCGCTCGGGGCAAGACCGTGGTGTTCGCCACGCACTACCTCGAGGAGGCCGACGCCTACGCCGATCGAATCGTCCTCATGTCCCGCGGACGAATAGTGGCTGACGGAGCACCGACCGAGATCAAGGCCACCGTCGGCGGACGGATCATTCGCGCGACCCTGCCCGACGTTGAACTTCTTGCACTTCACGCCCTGCCCGGGGTCACGATGGTCGATCGCAAAGGCGACGCGATCACCCTGAACTGCTCGAACTCCGACGCAACCCTGCGGGAACTCTTGAGAACCTATCCGTCGGTCCGCGACATCGAGGTCCGAGGCGCGGGTCTCGAAGAGGCCTTTTTGGAGCTGACCGTGGACGACGAGGCGCCGTGACCGAATTGACCTATCTCCGTTACGAAGTACTGCGCACGTGGCGGAACCGTCGATTTCTCCTCTTCTCTTTGGTCTTTCCCCTCATTCTTTTTCTGGCCATCGCTGGACCCAACAAGCACGTGACTTTCGATCACGTCCCGTTTCCCCTGTACTACATGACGGGAATGATCGCCTGGGGCACCATGGTCGCGGTCATCTCGAGTGGCGCCCGCATTGCGGCCGAACGTAACGCCGGTTGGACGAGGCAGTTGCGAATCACGCCCTTGCCGACGTGGTCGTACTTCAGCGCCAAGATCGTCTGCGGCTACATGATGGCGCTCTTGAGCATGGCGGTGCTCTTCGCCGCGGGCACCAGCGAAGGCGTGCGACTCGACACGGTCCAGTGGTTTGTCATGATTGGCCTGCTCCTCGTCGGACTGGTTCCCTTCGCCGTCATGGGCATCATGTTCGGCCACCTGCTCAAGGTCGACTCGCTCGGTCCGGCCATCGGCGGGGTCACCTCGCTTTTCGCCCTGCTGGGCGGTTCCTACGGCCCGCTGATCCGGGGTGGCTTTCTGTTGTCCATCGTGAAGTTCCTTCCCTCGTACTGGCTGGTCCAGGCGAGCAAGACCTCGCTGCGCGGAGGCGCCTGGCCGCTCGAGGCTTGGCTCGTCATCGTGGTGTGGACGCTGGTCCTTTCTTTCTTAGCCGTTCGCGTGTACGAGCGCGACACCAAACGGGTCTAGATCACCATGATCTCGTCACAAGAGTTTCGATGACGGTTCCCACGGTCATCACGTTCTCGCATGATCGAGGCGTCGCGGTCGCGGCTATCGACGCCGTGGCTGGCGGACGCGGGTGGTGCAACGTCTCGCCCAACGTCGAGGAAGAAATACCCGACATGAAGGTGAACTACTTCGGGTTGCGTCTCAACAAGGGCGTCACGGTCGCCAGCTTCGTGACCGCGGGGGCCCGTCACGGAACGGTGCCACCGTCGACGCTCGGCGTCCTGCATTCGCGCAGTCGACTCGGTGCGGAGCGAATCGCGGCCTTATTGGCGGGCGCGCCGTTCACGGTCCGACAAGATCACAACACCCGAGGTCTACTCCTCGAAGTTCCCGCTAGCACCTCGGCCGAACAGGTCTTGACCGTGATGTGCATGTTCACCGAGTCGCTCTGCGACTATGACATCACGGGCAGCTGGACCTTGAGTCAGTTCCTTCCCTGAAGACCGCGCCGACTACGACATCGAATTCACGAAGGCGACGATTGACTCGCTGAACTGCGGATCGCGAACCGCGGTCAGATGATTGCCTCGAATCGTCCGAAAGGTGGCCCCGGGAATGCGCTGGGCCAGCGCTTCGGAGGATCCGGCCAACTGATCGGTGTCCCCGACGAGTACCAACGTGGGCACCGAAATCGCTCCCACGTCGGTCGTCTCGCCCTGACGCGATCGCTGGTTAGCCGCCAGCGCGAATCGGTCGGCTCCCGTGCTGTCGGCGAAGCGGCGAAAGGCGGCCGCGAGCGGACTGTCGATGCCGTTGGGATTCTCGGTCTCCAGTGCGTCGACAATGGGCACGGTGTCCAAGGGCCGTTGCTCCCCGCCCCATTCACCGCCCACGCCGCCGAGCACGAGTGAGCGCACCCGCGCGTCACGGGGGGCGAGACGTCCGGCCACGATCGAACCCATCGAATAGCCCACCACGTCATACCGGTCGAGGGACACGTGATCCATGAGCGTCTGCACGTCGCGGGCCATGGCGTCGTTGGCGTAGGCATCAGGGTCGTGCGGCTTGGCCGAAGCTCCGTGACCGCGAGCGTCCGGAGCAAGCACGCGCCGATGCGAGTCCACGAGCGCGTCGACCACGCCCGTCGCCACCCAATTCGAGAAGTGATCGGCGGCGAAGCCGTGGAGGAGTATGACCGGCGCGCCCTCGCCCACGTCGAGGTAGGCGAGGTCCAGGCCGTCAAACGAAGTGAAGTGTTCCATCGATGCCTCCCGCCTATCGATCGATCCAAAGGACACGTCGACACGAACGAATACTTGGCACCCGCGAGTTCGAACCGGTCAACGCACTACTCACCTAATGCTTACTCCGATTCATCCTCCAACCCTTGGTCCGCCAGCCAACACTTCGCCACGCGCTTCGGGGCCCGAGCGAGCCAGGCGTCGGACGCGAGTTCGGACAGCTCGTCGTGGTTAATTTCGGTCAACGCGGGGATACGCAGGAGAATCCAGGGTGTCACACTTGGTGCATGGCGAGCCTCCCGGATGAACTTGACGGGGAGAGACTTGTACTGCGTCGCTGGTCGTTAGAGGCCATCGACGACGCGCTAGCGGCCATCGACGACAGTTTCGAGGAGTTGCATGCCTGGATGTCGTGGGCCGTGACAATGCCGACTCGTGATTCCCTGGTTGCCATCGTGTACGACGGCAACCAGCGCTTCGACTCCGGCGAACGTTGGGCGTACTTCGTGCGAGAGAAAGCAGGAGGTCGCCTCGTCGGCAGCGCCTCCCTTGGTCGTCGCGGAGGTGACCGTGAACTGGAGATCGGCTACTGGGTTCGATCCGACCGAACGGGCCGCGGCTACGCGACTGAGGCAGCGAAGATTCTCACGAGCGCCGCGTTCGACTCCGCTCTCGATGTTGGCACCGTCAAGATTTCAATGGACCGAGCGAACAACGCAAGCGCCGAGGTGCCGAGAAAGCTGGGATTCACGCCCGACGTCGAGTACGAGCGCGAAGTAATTACCCCTGGCCATTCGGGACGGGGAATCGCGTGGATTATCAGTCGTGAAGAGTGGCAGTCGATCACGTCGTGATCGTGCATCGGGAATCTCGACGGATCGGTTCGTTACGCCCAACCCAGTTCGTCGAGTCGGGGATCACTGATGCCAAAGTGGTGGGCGATTTCGTGAATCACCGTTTTACGAACCTGCGCCCTCACGTCGTCCTCGCTGGCGCAGACCTGGCAGATGGTCGTCTGGTACAACGTGATTCGATCGGGCATCACCGCGTTGTAGCTGGAGAAACCGCGACGAGTCAGCGGTATTCCCTCGTAGAGACCGAAAAGATTGCGACCTTTGGCCTCGTCTTCGACGATGATCGCCACGTTGTCCATGTGTGACGAGAGCGATTCGGGGAGTGCCGCCACGGCTTCGGCCGCGAGCTCTTCGAAACGTTCATTGGAGACCTGGAACATCCACGCATCGTACCGGCGTACTGCGGCGTCACCGCCCTCACGATTCGCGTGGCGGCGAGTCAGCCTTTCAGTCGCCGGTGGCACCATCGATTCGCTCGCGAAGCAGATCGGCGTGACCATTGTGTCGCGCGTACTCCTCGATCATGTGCAGGTAGATCCACCGGACATTGCGCGTCCGCTCGGGATGATGTCCGCGACTCGGTACCACTTCATCGAGTGACAGACTGGCCGTGGCTTCGCGGCAACGTTGACACTCCGCCACGAAGTGCGCGAGGTCCGCTGACGCGTCGGCCGTTTCAACGTTCAGAAAGTCGGCTTCGGGTTCCTCATCGGTCGCATACGCAAATGCAACGTCTTCGCGAGCGGCGTGGAGTCGGAACCATCCCCGTTCCACATCGCTCATGTGGCGAACCAGCCCGAGCAGCGACAACAAAGATGGTTCGACCGATCTCGACTTGAGCTGCTCGGTCGTCAGGCCTTCGCATTTCAATAACAGCGTCGCCCGGTGAAAATCAATCCACTCATCCAATGCTCGCTGTTCTTCCGAGAGCCGACTGGGATATTCGCGCTCGGGGAGATTACTCGGCCAGGTAACGGTCATGGCCCGACGCTACCAAGACACCCTGACGTGACTCGACGTCGGATCATGAGGGGCGGTTCGATGACGCGTCGAGCCGGCGCCACGAATTCGAAGGTCAGAACTGATGTCGCGTGTGACTAAACGCTCCCTTGGAGAAAGCGAACACCCGCTCTGGCGTCACCCGAAAGACGTACACGTCACCATCCAGGACGCGTTCCCCGTCGCGATGATGGAAGCAGCCGGTTCCGACTGCGTACTTCCAACGACCGTCCCATTTGTGCGTCCAGACTTCGGCGACGCGCGTCAACGTGTCCTGGGACTCGACTCGGGAGGCCACGCCTTCGACCACGACGTCGAGGCCCTTATTCCAATCGTTGCAACCGGTAGTGAGGATCACGTGCTCGTGGTGACGAAGGTTCACCGCCTTTTGCTCGTCCGGTCCGGTCGAGAAATAGAGTGCGTCGTCGAGCCACACGGCGACGAGTGGGGTGACATGAGGTCGACCGTCAGCGCGAACTGTCGTTATCCAAAAGAGCTCTGCCGATTCGATAGCGGAACGAGTGTCGGCCCACGAAGTGGGTTGCGCTCCTTCGTCACTGAAGCGTTCGTCCACGGTTGTTTTCGGATCACCCATGGCATTACTCCTTGTTGAACTGATCGTCGTCAAAGTGAAAGTTAGTAGCGAATCGTACGCGTCGCGCTGCGCGCGCGGAGATCGACAGATGCATCAGTGGGCGACTTGGGCGGCGATGAATGCCAACGCCACCACTACGCAAATGATGCGAACGATCCACAGACCAGTGCGACTCCGCGGTCTTCTTCCCGTCGTCGCACGCCATATCTGCTGTGACATTCCGGCTGGACTGAATGGGTCAGCCTCGAATCCGCTCCCGGGTTCGGGCCACATCACCGGCGGCGTCGTGTCACTCTTCGGCACCGGGGGATCTCCCGGGCGCCGATGACGCCTCCCTGAACGCTCCATTACAGAGACGTTACGACGTCAGTGGTTGGCCGTTACGCCGTGCTCGGTAGAGGACACGGAGCAAAAAGATCTCTTCGGCGTGATGTTCGACTTCATCGAAGGCGTGCAAGGCGAGGTCGGTGATATGAGATTCGCCGTACGAACCCCAGTCGGGCTGTGACGTCTCGCCCAATCGACCCGCGTCTCATATTGAACGTCGCCCGCACCATCGAAATTTCTTGGGGTTCGGGCTTAAGGTTGGGCAATGGACTTCCCGTCGCCGACTGGACCAGGGAGACCCCGTGACGAAGTCTTCTTGCAGTACCTTGACTACTTTCGAGAGCGCGTCATCGAGAAGGTGACGTCGCTCCCCCATGACGCCCTGGTCGTGAGCGTGGTGCCCACCGACTGGACGGCATTGGAATTAGTCAAACATCTGACGTACGTGGAGATGCGATGGCTGGAGTGGGGTTTCGAGGGCTGCGCGGTCGACCAACCTTGGGGTGACCACGTCGGCGATCGCTGGTGCGTCAGCCCCGACGACACCCGAGAATCGCTCTTGGAACAGTTACGCGTTCGCGGAGTCCAGACCACGGAGATCGTTCATCGCCACGACCTCGACGAACTGGGCCAGCCCGGTCCGCGCTGGAGCGGCGCCGAGCCGGCCACGCTCGAACGTGTTCTCTTCCATCTCCTTCAGGAATACGCCCGACACCTCGGTCACCTCGACGTCTACACCGAATTGGCCGAAGGCCAACTGGGCGAATAGTTAGCTGCTCGTACGACCGCAACGAACAACCAATACTGGTACCGCGTTCGCGACAGTCAGTATCGTCAGTCCTGTGCCCACCTCCCCATCGAAGAAAACGCTCAAGGCGACTCCCTCACCCCGACCCGCCCCACGATCGCCGAAGCCACCACCGACGCCGGACGAACTGCGCGCGATCCATCAGCGTTGCACTCGATTCTTGAGCGGTAGTGGTAGTCGCGACGCCGCCACACTGCTCGCGACGATTCCCGCTGACGCGCAGACCGACGTCTACGGCGAGGGCGGCGTCGTGGCGGAGCTCGAGATGGAAGTGGCCCGTCGACTCGGCAAGGAGTCGGCACTCTTCTTGATTACCGGCACCATGGCCCAACAGGCCGTCCTTCGGATCCACGCCGACCGGCGCAATCGCACCGGCGTGGTGTTTCATCCGAAGTGTCACCTCGACGTTCGAGAAGAGCGCGCCTACGAACGACTTCACGGACTCGTCGCCGTCACCTGTGGTCCGGCGAACAAGCCATTGACGTCGGCGCAACTGGCCACCATTGGCGAACCGGTCGCGGCGATTCTGATCGAACTGCCCCAACGTGACCTCGGAGGCACCCTCCCCGAGTGGAATGAACTGGTCGCCCAAATCCAGTGGGCTCGTGATCACGGCGCGGCGGCGCACATGGACGGAGCGCGGCTCTGGGAGGCCGCGCCCTACTACCAGGTCACGGCTTCGAAATCGATGGTCGATATGGCGGACCTGTTCGACACGGTGTACGTCTCGTTCTACAAAGGACTCGGCGCAATCGCCGGCTGTTGCGTTGCGGGTGACAAAGAGACCATCGAGGAGTTGAAACTTTGGCGGATCCGCCACGGCGGGCGCGCCTTCGGACTCTGGCCCTACGCCGCGTCGGCGCTCAGCTCGCTGCGACTCCGTGGCGATCGCTTCAAGGGTTACTACGATCACGCACAAAAGATTGCGCGCGTCCTGCAGCGAATCGACGGCATCGAGATCCTCCCCTTTCCGGTCCAGAGCCCGATGATGCACGTGCGCGTGAGCGGACCCGTTGACGCCGTCCGGGCCCGGATGTTGGACGTAGCCCGCAAAGAAGGAATTTGGATGTTCGGGGGACCCTACGACACCGAAGGGCCGAGGTTACAACGCTTCGAATTCAACGTCGGCGACGCCACGATGGAGTTCTCGATCAAAGGGATCGGCCAACTCTTCGAACGGGTGGTGGCGACGACGAGGCGTTGAATTCGTTCCGCAGTTGAAGTCCTTGCCACGCACAACGTAAGAATCCTGGAATAATCGGCGTGAACTTCGCGACGCCACCGGTATGGTCAAGGAACGCACCATATGAGGAGGGCTTCATGCTCGGAGACAAGTCAGAACATTTTGAAGGTAAGGGCACCGACTTAAGTGCCCTGGAGTCGCACCTCGAGGAGTACTTGAAGTCCGACGGCTTCACCGTCCAGACCTCGCCACCGAGCGACCAGGGAACGGTGATTCAAGCCAAGAAGAGTGGCTTCCTCCGCGAAGTCGTTGCGGCCGAGCGAGCCTTCACGATTACCATCACCGGCACTTCGAGTGACTTCACGGTGCGTTTCGGAATTGGCAAGTGGCTGCAAAATCTCGGTGTTGCCGCCATTGAAACGCTGCTTCTCTCCGACCTCTTCTTGGTCATCGACGTCGCCGATTCGATGTGGAGCCTCGAGGTGGAAGACAAGATCATCGCCGACCTGAAGAAGTTCGTCGGCTAAGCGTCGCGGTATCCGCGGATTCCGCACCAGCGCTGCCGCTCTGGAACTACTGCTCGTAGCGCTCCACCGTGTCGACGTCACGGACGTGAGCCTCATCAGGGTCGCGACCAAACTCCCGCAACGCGCGTCGCTGACGAAGTAGGTCCCAGCACTGGTCGAGCGTCTCTTCGATGTGCGCGAGCCGTTTGACGTCATCCGGTCCTTCGTGTTCGCGCAGTACCCGCTCCTCGTCCACCAGGGTATTGATCCGTTGATAGATATCTTCGTCAACCACGTTGAGCCTTCCTCACTTTTACTGTTCACCACCGCCCGGAGTCGGAGTGCTTCACTACGAATGTAATAACTGAATCAAATCGGCAATGCACCCGTCGCCGAGGAAGTGGTACCGCTGTCCTTATAGGCGGCAATGGTCCGTTCGGCGATCCTCATCTGGTGTATCTCGTCGGCGCCGTCGGCCAGTCGTGCCCAGCGCGCGTGCTGGAGCATGGACGCGAGGGGGGTATCCGTCGAGTAGCCGAGCGCGCCGTGCACCTGAATCGCCCGGTCGATGATCCGATTGAGACTGTTGGCGACGAAGTGCTTGGTCATCGAGACCTCGGTTCGAAAATCATCGCCCCGATCGATCTTGTAGGCCGTGTGCAACACCATGAGCTTGCACTGGTAGAGCTCCATCGCCGAATCGGCGATCATCCACTGGACGCCCTGCTTCTCCGCCAAAGTCGAACCGTGCGAGTAACGATGAATCGAACGATCGACCATCATGTCGAGGGCCGTCTCGGCCTGGGCGATCCATCGCATGCAGTGCGCCAGACGGGCCGGGCCGAGTCGCGCCTGACCCAGACGATGGCCGTTGCCTCGGCCCCCGAGAATCTGTTCATCCTTCACTCGCAGGTCTTCGATGACGATCTCGCTGTGGCCGGTCGAGCCGTGCATCGTCTCCACCTCACGAACGTCGTTCCAGCCCTGAGAAGGGATGTCCACGATGAACGCCGTCGTCGCTCCCGAGGAGCCTTCTGGCACGTCGAGTTCGGTCCGGGCAATCAGGATCGCGAACTGCGAACGACGGGCATTGGAGATGAACCATTTGTGGCCGTTGATGATCCATTCGTCTCCGTCTTTTTCGGCGTGCGTTCGAATCAGCGTCGGATCGGATCCGGCGACCTCGGGCTCGGTCATGGCGAAGCACGACATCACCGTTCCATCGCAGAGAGGGCGCAGGTAACGCTCCTTCTGATCGTCGTTGCCCCAGTGCAAAAGCGTGTGCATATTGCCCTCGTCGGGCGCCATGCAGTTGAGAACCCACGGCCCGACGCGAGTCTTCCCGGCTTCGGCTTGCACCATCGCCAGCTCCACGTGACCGAGCCCCATCCCGCCCCACTCCTTGGGCATGTGCGGAAGCCACAGTCCGAGAGCTTTGGCCTGCTCGCGCAGTCCAATGATGGTGGCGAGATAGTCGCGACGAGAAAGCGCGTGTTCTTCATCCTCCGGCCGCGCCACCGCCGGAATAATGGTCCCCTGGACGAACTCGCGAACCCTCAGGCGGATCTCTTCGTGTTCGGGCGCGAGAGTGAAGTCAATGGCCATGGACGTCCTTTGCTTAGTCCGCGACGGCGGTGCAGATGACATTAGCGTCGCCCCGCCAACATTTCGAAGCCACAGGCACACGTTGACAGTGCGGTCTCAGTGGGTGCATTTGAATCTCGGTCGGTCAGTTCGACGCGCCATCGTTGGCGAAGAAGGGCTCGGGAACGCCGCTTTTCACGTAACGCGCGAGTCGATCGAGGATCATGGCCCACGATTGAGCGGAGTAAGCCAGTTCCGACTCGGTGTAACCGGACTCGAAGTCGTAGTGGCGGAACTGCACGCTCGTCTCGTTCGGCGACTCGGGATCGGAACTCAGCGCCCACTCCCACGTTGATCCGATCCAATTCGTAAATCCGGAATCGACCTTCATTCTCACCAGCTCCTCGGCGACGAGCGAGATCGACACGATGAGATCGACCGGAGCCTCGGCAAAGCTGAATCGACCGTGATAATCATCGAGTTCGCAATCCGTCGTCCAAAAGGCCTTCTGTCCCTCCGTCGACCGCAAGACGTCGTAGACCTTAGAGCGACTCGCCGACACCGTTGTGGCGAGCGCAATCCTCATATCCATGTTCCCCCCATCGCAAATTTGCCCCACTGTACAACGAGTGTGTCTTCGCGGTTCCTTCCGCCGTCACCTCTCGCGAATTGACCTCTACGATGAAGACCAATCGTTGCTGAATCGACTGATGCGAGGACAAGACAATGTCATTGAATGGTCAATACGAACCGAGCCCATCCGACTGGGTGCGCGACCAAGTCGAGTTGTACGAGCGCACTGGTGGCGCCGAGGGCAACACCCTTCGAGATACCGGACTGCCCGTCGTGATTGTGACAACGCGGGGAAACAAGAGCGGCATGATTCGGAAAACGCCGCTCATGCGGGTGGAACACGACGGCGCGTACGCGCTCGTCGCTTCCCAAGGTGGTGCTCCGAAAAATCCCGTCTGGTACTACAACCTGATCGCCGAACCGGAGTCGGTGATGATCCAAGACGGCCCCGAGCCCTTCGAGGTGTCCGTACGCGAAGTTGAAGGTGACGAACGCGCCGGGTGGTGGGATCGCGCCGTCGCGGCCTTCCCGCCCTACGCGCAGTACCAACTGAAGACCGAGCGCATCATTCCGGTGTTCGTGGCGACGAAGCGATCCTGAGTCGAATCCGAAGCGGTCCCGATGGTCTCGCGATTCATCAGGCTCTAGAGTTCTTGTGATTCGCGTGGTCCCACGCAGCACCCTTGATCGACGAAGGAGACACTGAAATGGCCACCTGCCCGACCTGCGGTGCGGAAGAGGTTGCGGGCCAGCAGTTCTGCTCTTCCTGTGGCTCTCCCACGTCGAACGTGTACGCCAATCCAGCTCCCCTGCCGACCTTTCCTGCCGAGGCGCCATCAATAGTGGGGCGTGCCCTGGCCGGCTTCTGGATTCGATTTCTGGGTTTCTTCATTGACGGACTTTTGCTCTACGTCGTCGTCCAGTTGCCCTTGCACGCCGAACACTCCGGTTTCGCCACCACCGTCGTCATCGTGACCGTCACCACGTTTTTCTACGGCTCGCTCTTCATTGGCTTCAACCACGGCCAGACTCCCGGCATGCGAGCGGTCTCGGTGCGATGCGTCGATGAAGACGGTGTCTCAGAAATCACCTACCAACGAGCGCTGAAGCGGGCCGTGGCCTACGGCGTGCTGGTCGTCATCGGGAGCATCTATCACTTTCAGACCTATACCAACCCCACGACGCTCCAACTGCACCACGAAGCTCATCACTTCCTGATTCTCTTCGCACTATCTCTCCCCCACTTCGTCGACCTCTTGTGGGTCGCCTGGGACAAGAACAATCAGACACTGCACGACAAGTTCGCTCACACCGTCGTGATCAGGACCAAATAGCGCCCATTCGAACGGTCGTTCCGATGGCTAAAGACGACGTTCGAGGCATTTGACTTCGACGGTCATTTCATTCTTTTGCTTGGTGGACGAACCATGACTCGCCCGTCGGGCGCGCCAAATCCAAACTTGGAATACAGGCCGTGAGCGTCACTCGTCACAAGCATCCAGCGAAAGTCCCGCCCTGGTCCGTTGTCGATCATCGCGCCCAATAGTTGTGTGGAGAGACCCCTACCCCGGTGATTGGACAGGACAAACATGTCGGCCAGATAGGCATCGCTCACTCCGTCAGAGATTGCGCGGGCAGCCCCCACCATGGCGCCGTCGGAGCGGTCGTAGGCGCCAACCACGCGCCAGGCTCCGCGCCACTGTCGTTCGACGACGTCGCGCGTGCGCCACCGATTCCAATACGCCTCCGTCGAGAGGAACTCCCAGACGACGTCGATATCGATGCGCGTGGGACTGTCATCAACCTCGTACGCCCAGGGACCACCCGTGTTCATACGGCTCAGCGAACCCACGAGAACACGCGGCCGGGATCCTCAATCATCACGCAATGGTACGTGCGAGCCGTATGGCCACGAATCGAGTCAAACGGTGCAGCGAGCGACACTCCTTCGAGCCAGAATCTCTCGGCAAGAATTGTCGTCCTATCCGGCGTCCAAGGCGACCGTCCGCCACCGGATGCCGCCATCAGTGGTTCGTTCAAGGCGGCCGCCGGATTGTTCGTCACCCGGAAAACACAGGGCTAAGCCGTTTCCAGCGTTGTCGAAGATCAACCCGTTGATGCTGGAGTCGACCTTGGAACACGACAGCGCGCCCAATGTCGTGACCGATCGAGGAGACGTGGCAACGCGCACCAGGGGTCCCGTCCCGCCGTAGTCGAGATACGCCAGGTTGGACGTGGCCGGGTCAAAGAACCCACCGGCCGTTCCAAAGAACTGTTCTTGGGGGATCGAAGACCACGTGGTGCCGGCGTCCTTCGAGAAAAAGAACGACATTTGCATTCCGGTCGGGCATTCGGCCCAGAGATTGACCGCTGATTCCGGTATCAATCCGCAGGAGTTCACACTGCCCAATGTTGGTGTGACAATTCTTTTGAATGACGTTCCGCCATCGCGTGAGATGAAGATCACCGCGGGACCGGGAGGTTGCTCGGAGATCCACACGTCGTTGCCGAATGCCGCCGGGACATAGGGAAATCCCCACACCAACTTCCCGGAGCGACCGATGGGCATCGTGGAACTCGTCCACCGTTGAGCCTTCAACGACGAGCGAGCAATGCGGTAGTCATGACATGAAAGGCCGCTTCGCGAGCAGACACCGGTGATCGCGATTATTGACTTCTCCGTCGTCGTCAGACCAAGGGTCGTCACGTCTTTGCCCATCGTAACGCGATGCCAGGTACGGGCTCCATTCAATGTCGCGTAGAGAGCGGTCGGATCCGTAACGCCCACAATCGCGTAACCATCATTGACATTGGCAAAGTGCATACTGAGGAGCGTTCCCGAGAGAGTTCCTTGTGAAGCTCCGATGGGAGGTAGATCAACCGACGTGAATGTTTCGGCCGAGACGGTAGTCCGGTAAAGACGCAGACACGAGGGCTGCGCGCAACCCGTGGTGGACAACACGTAGACGGCGTTGGATGAACGAACTTGAGTGATCTCCAACGGCGTGACTGGTTTGTCGCTGGCACCCGCTTCGGGGACCAAAACGCCAAAAGTCAATGTCACAGATGCGCTCAGCAGGACCAGACAATTGGCCCGACGTAAGTACTTAGGTCGATGTGGACGTGATGAATACTTCACAGTTGAATACTCGCAGGTCACCTAAGCCGACGCCGCCGATGTCAGTGGCTTGACGTCATCGAAGCGTCAAGTTTCATTGGATATGTCCAAGGTCAATTATTCGGATCCCGGGTCAAGCTTGACGAAGGACACGAGTGCTTCGACAATGACGCCACGTGTCGTCACGACGGGCGATCACTCCCTTTGTATTTCAAGACAGTGTTGGCACTTCTCGCCACACTCGGTGCGCGAACCAGAGATAGGTGACGGCGGTGGCGACGAGCGCGACTGACGCGGCCGCGGCCAGCCATACACCGACGCCGATGGCTTGCCCCAACAAAGAGGGCTGAACCGCCGTCGGTAAGTTGCTCAGCCAATTTCTCCGTCCGAGCAGTAATTCGACAACTTCCATCGAACTCATGGCGGCCGTCGCCAGAGCCAGCACGAGTGCCACCCAACCGGAGCGCGTTCGACCGTTTCGTAACTGCCTCGCCCAAACGATCGCGAGAACCCCGAGCACGACCGCGAAAATCCCGACCGGTCGCGTGACCAGGCCACTGGAATGACTTACCTCGCGAACGAAGTAGGTGGGTGATCGACCGAGGCGATGAATGACGCGGGGATGATTCACCCACACCAGCGATGTCGAGGCGATGAGTACCCCGGCCGCGAAAGTCTGTACCCAGACCATGGTGCGACGGACACCGGCTCGTTCCTGAGCGGCCCGCGCCTGCATTTCGAGTTGCCGATCACTCGGTCTATTCGTCATTGCTGGTGATCCGATTCGGAGATTCTTTTCTTGCCATTTGGATAGTCTCCATCGCCGTCGATCTGTTTCGTTGCTAAACCTTGGACGCGATTCTCAAAAACTGAGAAACCTAACAGAATTGGAAATCACCCCCCTGTCGCGCCGTGTCTCGAACGTCAGTGGCACAAAGAGGCGGTTCCTTCAAATCGATCTGACAGCTCAGGCGATCAACGCCTTGAGTGGTTCGACGTATTCGGGGCCAGTGCGGAGGTAGGCACCACGAATCACGGTCCAGGCGCGGATCCGAAACTCGTCAAGCCCAACCGCTACGAACGCTTGAATCCGGCGTTCCGTCTGCGCGACATCCTCCAAGTGATTGTCCATGGGATTCCAGAGAAACGCTGGGACGTCGTACTCGCGGTCTGAGAGGTAGGGCTTGGGATCAATCGCCACGTATCGCTCACCCGATCTCAAAATGTTGTGGTGATGAAAGTCGCCGTGCACCAACCAGTCGGCTCCGCCTCTGACTTCAGCGAACAACTCGCGGGCCAGCGGGACGAGCTCGCTGTGTCCACGTTCGGCTCGTTCGAGCCATCGCGACACCTCGGGCGAGACCGGTCGAAACGGCGTCGACGCGGGACGCCACAGTTTGCGTGCAAGGTCGACGGCAATCTCGGTGGCCTTGTTATCGGGGAGTCCCGACAGATCATCGCCCGGCACGGCCCTTTCCACTAGCAATGCCCGGCCAGATCGACGCCACAGCCGTACCGCGCCGTCGCCGCTCCACAGTTCAAGGGCGTCGGCTTCGTGGAGCGCTTCGTCGTCGCCACCCCACGCCACTTTGATGACCGCGCCCTCGGTCGTCGGAGCGACGTAGGAGACATTGGAAAACTTAAAGGGCGACTCTAACTCGACCCCCCAGACCTCGGCGCAGGAAACGGCGAGTCGCTTTTCGGCGGTGAGATCCACCATTGGCTCGAGTCGGTCATCCATCACGCCAGCCTAAGAACAAGGTCGGGGCGGAACCGACGTCATGTACCTCTATTGCCCGAAGGGCCAACTCTAGAACCGTGTTGAAATTTCGTCGTTCATCGTGTCCCGCTGCCATGCGTCACGCGACTAAAAAACCTTGCGTTGCCGAAGGTACTCCTGGAGAGTCCTTTGATTGGCCACGCGGATCGGAACAATTTCCGGCAAGTCGTCAATGGAATAAGCCCTCGCGGCTCCCTCGGGACCGTCATCGAAAAGATCTCCGCCCGTGACCGACGCCACGAATCCATGGGCACACATTGTTCCGGTGGGTGTTCCATCTTGGATAAAGGTCATGAACTCTCTCGTGATTCTCACCTCGAGGCCCGTCTTCTCTCTGACGATTCGTACAGCCGCGTCGGGCGGTTCCTCCCCCGGCTGGCATGGATCACTCGGGAGGGAAGCGGGAGCTCGCTCGGGCCCACCGAGTGGATGTATCAAAACAATCTTGTCGTCGACTGTTTCGACGACCACGAGAGCGCCGTGATAGTCGAACCGCGTTTCATCATTGCCCATCGTCAGAATCTAGATGAGCAGTGCGACGAATAAC
Organism: Acidimicrobiaceae bacterium; assembly: GCA_003167415.1. Taxonomy (GTDB): domain Bacteria; phylum Actinomycetota; class Acidimicrobiia; order Acidimicrobiales; family RAAP-2; genus RAAP-2. The sequence continues at coordinate 92,357 of PMTF01000020.1, forward strand.
TCCGTCACAACCCGTCGATGACCCATGTCTCCGGTCTTCGCACCGCGCTCGAGGCCGGGCCAATCCGGAGCCTCGGCAGCAACTTTCTTATCCTCTGGTCCGACTTCCAAGGTCACGTTAAGTTCGCTAGCCAATTTGTACTCCTAGCCCGAGAGGCACGGACTTTCTGACATCGAAATACCCCATTTCCATACACTTCTTCGTTCAGGGAAATTCATCGGCTCGGGATTGTGTAGCGCGCGAACAGGTGAAACCCAACGAAGACCCAAAGCGACATCAGGAATAGCCGTCCAGAGATCCGACGTGTCAGCAGCGACGCTGCTCGATTGAGTGTCGAAACGCGGGCGGGGCGGAGCCGACCCAGGATCTCGAAGAGTACACCTGCGACCAGTAGCGCCAGCCAGATCACGGTTGCGTTCAATTTAAGAATCTCTCGCTTGAAAGAACTGGCGGAGGCGAATCAGAGGAATTGCTCCGACGAGCAACCAGGCCAAACACAGTAGGCATCGCTCCCAGCGAAATGCGAGAAGATGATCAACCGTGGTGCTGAGTGTGGGAACGCTGGTCGAACGACCACCGAGGAGCAGTCCCGCGGCTTCGAGGAGCACTGCCGCAGTTAACACCGCAATCCAGGGCGCAACGGTGGAAAGAGACGCACCGGCGGCTCTGTGTTGATAGTACGCGCGAACATCCGAATGATCGAGTGACAAACCGCCCATCGCTGAATAAGCGACAGTGACTGCTACGCAAGGAATTGCTACTAGGACGTACGAAATGGTGCTGTAGGGTGCCGTGCCGGCCGCTACCCAGGCGTAGCCGGACAAGACCGCAACGGCGACCACCGCACTCTTCATTCGGCCAGAATAACGATGGCTAACCGGCAGTCGAGATCAAAGGAGATTGTGGGCGAGTCGAAGAACCGAGCCCCTACGTGGCGAATGCCTGCTTCATGCGCACCTTGATGAGCTTCTCAACGATCTCCTTCGGAAGGGGTTGGTCGATTGGGAAGCGCAGAGCACCGATTGATTTGCCGTAGGCAACCAGCTCCTCCTTGAGTTCTGGAAAAACGGCGCCACTGTGCGGCAGATAACTGAGATGATTCGTGAAGGCCGCAAAGCCGGCAATGACCTTCCCGCCGACGCGGAACGCCGGGACTTGATACGAGATTCCCTGCTCAGCCTCCGGGATCACCTCAAGGATCGTTTCGCGAAGCTTCTGCAGCGCGGTGCGCTTGGGCTCGTCGAGAGCATTGAGGTACACCGTGATCTCTTCGCTGGACATACCGCCATTATCAATCGATGGCGGTCTGCGGTCAAGCACATTGATCATCGCGTCTCACACGCCACCGCGAACGCGATAGGGCCACTGCCATATTCAGTGTAATCTGTGCTCGAAGTCAGAATTCAGACCGGTCCGAGATTGTTTGCCGGCGAGGCTGCGCGATACCTGACGCGCCGCAAATCTGGCGCCGACGGCGAAGCGCTGCGCCGGTCCGAAACTCTTAGCGGCAGCCCCGACGAAATAGAGTCCCGGTACGGACGATTCGATCAGGAACAACGAAATACAGTCACACGACGTGACAACTACGCGGGATGCGATTCGAGATGGCGAACGGCCAGGTGACAGAACTCCTCACGCGATATCAGCGCGGCACCGAACCGGGCGTAGTTGTCGTGCAGCTGACCGGCGTCGATAGTCGACCACCGGCCTCCCTCCAAGAGCCGATCGACGGCAGCAGCGATCACCAAGGTTCCCGAGTTATTCTCCCTATGGAAGACGCTCATAATCCCGAGTGTCCCGCCGATCTCGAGGCCCCACAAACCGGCGACGATCGCCCCCTCTCGATAGGCACCGATCGTCGCCACAAAACCGAGCTCGTACAACTGACGATATAGGTCGACGACATCGCCGGTTAGCCACCCGCTGCGGCCATGACGACAGCCCTCGACGATCGAGTCGAAGTCGGTATCGAAGCGAATCTCTAGATCGCTGAGCCGCTGTAAGCGACGAATGCGCTTTGGCACCTCGGCATTCGTCGCCGTGATGACCGCGCGGTTGGCGAAGGTCTGCCAGCGAAAGGGCATCTGGGGTGTGAGGGACTGACCAAAGAGCACTTGCCCCCTCAGGTAGTTTCCGACGACGTCCGCCGGTGTCGGCGGCACCGCTGACGCACTGAGGAGGGACACCCGAAGCGACCAGCGTCGTACGCGGTCGCCGCCCAGGACACCGAACGTGCACGTCGTGAGAATCACCGCGAATGCGGCAACAGCTCTGACGCGGACGTAACACCATGCCGAACTTGCCCGTTTCACGACACTCGCAGATCGGCCGGGTTTGGGGGCTTCGATCTCGTCAGTGATCCCGGAACCGGCGGCCACCACGCCGCTCGAGGCCTCTGACGTTGACATAGTGTCTCCTCACAGCGTTCGCGCTCACCCCGCACGATTGTAGGAGTTACGGAGGCGCACGGGAGCGCGTGGATCAGGATCAGCGCCGATCCGGAGATGCAATACAGCGTCACGACACAGGCGCCCGCCCAGCGGCCAAGCCACGAGCGGGTTCCATAGAACAGACCCGGGCAACCAAAAGCCCCACAGAACAGCGGAGTCACGCGCAAGGCGTGAATCAATTGGAACATCACGGCGAATAAGGGGTACCCAGGATTCTTTTGACTGATCCACTACTCGCCGCTTCGCAGATGCACTCACTGTTTGATCCCCGGCCCTCCGCCCACGCTGAGCCGGGCGCGAAGGGCAAAATACTGGGCGTTCGAAAGCAGCACGTGGCTGTAACTCAGGGCGACAATTGAAGCGCGGTAAGCGTAATCATCGGGCTCCATCATTCGCAGCGACCTGGAGAGCACGGCGACGCACATCGAGAGAAATGCACCTAAGGCGACGGCCGCTCCACCGAGCGAATTAGCATTTTGTGACTCGCAAAGGTCCAGTCAGCGCTCCCGTCAGACCCTGAAGAGGCTGGTTCACCGGCCGGACTCCCGTAAGTGCGCCTGGGCGCAGATCCAATGTCCGCTGGTCGGGGCGGTCTCGCAGGTCTCGTTAACATTGTTCTGGTGATATCCCCACACTCTCGCCTCGGCATGATCCAGCGGGCAGAAGTCAGTTCATGAATCTTCTGGTGGGCATAGATATTCAGCCAATCGACGAAGTCGAGTCGTCCTTAAAAACTTTTGGGTCGCGCTATCGTCGCCTACTGTTCACCGACCGAGAGTTAGAGACCTGTGGCGATAACTCCACAACATCGTCACGCCTCGCCGCTCGATTCGCGGCCAAAGAAGCAGTCTTAAAGATTCTTGACATCCAAGATGTGGTGCCATCGTGGCGCTCCATTGAAGTTGGAGGCATCTCGGACTGTCGCCCCGAGATAATTCTTTATGACGTTGCCGCTGAACTCGCACGCCTACAGGGAATACGCGACGTCTTCGTCAGCCTTGCCCGCAGTGGCGACGCCGCCGTCGCCACGGTCGTAGCCTCGGCTTGGTCTCAGTCAGAGGGGGTATCGCCATGAGTGCCATTGATGACAGGATTCGCGAAGTCCTGAAGGAGCACGGACGTCTCCCGATTGAAGTTGGTTCGTTACGCGATGATGACGATCTTTACGAACACGGTCTGACATCCCACGCCAGCGTCAACGTCATGCTGGCCCTAGAGGACGTGTTCGACGTTGAGTTTCCCGACGTCCTATTACGCAAAGGGACCTTTCAATCGATAGCGGCTATCCGCTCGGCGCTGGTGTCGTTAGGCGTTGAGGTTTCCTAGGAGATCCTTGCTCCACGAGGTAGCAGCGAGTTGGCCATCACAGTGTTTCGAAACGATGCTTGGAATCATTATCGAGAGTCGGGGGATGATCGATCAGTCGTAACTCCAGGTCACCTTTAGAATCTCATCAATTTTGGCTATGGTTTGGGCTAGTTCCTCGTGAGAAACTGCGGCGCCGTCTACGCGCAAGAGGTGAGTGTTGAAACTCGACTGCTGAATGCTGAGAGCATCGCCGGGCCGCAAATTGAACTCCATGCGATCGATGCCAAGTTCATCTTTTAACGCACTCAGCTCCGACACCCCAGTCACTGACTCGACACCTGTGGCTCCTTCGGGGGCAACAATAAAGTGAAAATAAGCGACGCGAGAGTCCGCATTATGCGGCCAATCTCCCATCTCTTCCCCCAGCGCCAGTTTCATGGCCCATGCGACGAGTGAAGGTCCTCCAATTCGTTCAAGGAGCCCGGGTATAACCCCGCCAGTTCTGCCGTTGACTTCTACGACGCGAGGCCCATCGGGCGTCATTTTCATTTCGGTATGGATACCCCCGTCGCGGATGCCGACCGCGCGAGCAGCAGCGCCTGCGAGCTCGCAGGCGCTTTCCCAATCGCTGGGGTTTAGATCGCTGGGAACAAACCCCCCCGTATCGCGAAATGGTGGGGCGTAAGGCAGTCGCCCTGAGACCATCACGTGGCTATATTTCCCGTCGCGGGCGACCGACTCCACGGAAACGACATCGGAAAAGAGTTGATGCGCATTCCTCGTGTCTGGGAGCCACTCCTCAAGAATGAACTCCTCAGAAGGCTCACATCTGTGCAGAGCATCAGAAACATCCTCGATACTGCGTACGAGGAAGGTGTCGCGGCCGCCGGTCCCAGATCGCGGCTTCAAGACAGCAGGAAAAGGAATCTTCGCGGAAGGAAAGTTGTTTAGGTTTACGCCCGCAAAGGCCGGCCCCGGGATATTTGCATTCGCCAGCGCTTGCCGTTGCAGCAACTTGTCACTGAGTATCGTCGCGGTTCGTTGGGAGTGGAATTTTAGTCCCAGTCCTTCGGCGACGACGGAGGCGAGCATGATGGCTGCATCGCTAAATACCACGATTCCATTCAGTTGAAATCCGCGCAATTTCTCGATTACGGCGCTGTCGTCCAACCCTGTCACGTCGGCCACTTCGCCCAATCGACTGAGGATCCGAGATGGCGCATCTTCGTTCCACCCAACGACCCACACGATCCGACACAACCCGCTCGCCGCCTCAACCAGGGTGAATATCGGAAGCATGGTCTGATTTTCGAATACCGCGAGGCGAGGAAGTTCAGGCACTAGGTCTCTTCAACTTTCGCGGCGCCCGCTGGACGACTATGTTCGGGAAAAAACACGGGGGACTCTCATCGCGCCTACTCTATGGCACCGCTGGTCCGATAATCGTCCCCAAGGATTCCAGACGACCTCTCTTAAGTAGGAGTTTGACCGGAACATTGTTGCGACGGGAGTTCGGGCGTAACCTTCAGACAAACAGCTACCAACTTTAGGGCTTCGCGCGGGCAAGATTGCGAGCCACACGACGCGCGGCAAAGTACGCACCGACAGCAAACCGCTGCGCTGGACCAAAACTATTGGCGGCGGCGGGTCCCACAAAATAGAGACCTGGCACCGTCGACTCAAAATGGGCATTAAGTATCGGTGTCTTCTGAACGCTTTCGATACGGTTACGCAGCGATTGGTCAAGAAATGAAATCCGATCGGTATTCACTCGGTACCCCGTGGCGGCGATCACGTGGTCGACACGTACTTCGCGCGAATCTTCGTTCTTCCCGATCGCCAGATTAAGTACGACCCGGTCATCTTCGATCGTCGCTTTCTGAACTTCAGAGTCGACGCTGGTCGCAACGTTACCAAGTACAGCGTCCTTTATGAACCAACCTCCCGAAGGACCGGCATGCCTCTTCGTTTGAAGCAGTCGCCAACGCTGAGGAAGAAAATGAAAAATAAGTGGCGCCGCGCAAAAGAACCTGGATCGCCATCCAGGACCTATGCCAGAGGTGGGCGCGCGAAGCCCGTCGAGCCATGTTCTAGGAAGTCGCTGGCGGTCGTGAAACTGGAGATGACTCGCTCGGGCAATAACAATTGGACGAGCACCAACGCGACTAAGTAGGGCCGCAAGGTCCAGGGCTGACGAGCCAGCACCGACTACCGCGACGTCTCGGTCTGCGAATGAACTGAGATCGCTGTGGCGGGAACTATGCGTAGCGACGCCCTCCGGGAGCACCGCGATCTCGTCGGGAACGTGCGCAAAATAACCCACCCCCACCGCAATGACCACTTTTCGAACAGTTAGCGACTCCCCATCGTCGAGATCTATCGAGAAACCTCCCTCCTCTCCTTTGATGGATACAACTCGGACGCGTTCCAGTGAGGGGACCGCGTATTGCTGGAAAGCGAGGCCGTAGGCAATGAAGGAACTGAGGCTCACGGGCAGGCCGAGGTCCGCGTAGGGAAGCCCCTGGTCGACGCAGTAGCGCTCTAGCGTAAATGATTGAGCAGGCTCGTAGATCGAAGAAGCGCACCCTTCGGACTTGAGCGACATACCTTCGGGCATGGACGTTTGCCAGAACTCCATTGGGATGCCGAAGATTCGATACGGCACCCCGAGGGAGTCCAAATGGGCGGCGAGGGACAGTCCGTACGGGCCGGCACCCACAATTGCCACTTCTGTGCTCACAGTTTCCCTTTCTGAGTCGCAGCCAATGCAGATGCAGGGAGACGGCGACTCGCCGCACTTTGGCACTCATCCACTCGAATCACCGCCTCAGACGCTAGCCAACGCACGCGCATTGGTGGCGCCTGTCCCTGCCAATGACGGTGGAGAGGCGAGGAGGGGACGCACATGGCGCTGCCTCGCCATAAAACTGCCGAGAAGAGACTTGAATTTGGGGTTTTTAGTGAGAGTCTTCCTATTGAGCGTGAGTAATGGAACGAGACGATGCGACGCCGGTCAGTGAGTTTCCCGACCGGAACTGGCAACGGTGATCAATGCTGATTAGGTTGCGCTGGTGAATGCCAGTCGTGCCGGTCGGCAATCGTGAGGCCTCAGCGCCGTAAACGAACTTGGCGCAATCATGGTTGAAACGTCACTCGACCCCAAGCCCGCGGTTGTTTTTGTGGACGACGAGCGTTGGTATTCATTCCTACAGTTAGCGGCCATTCTCCAAAGAGCCGGACTGCGAACCGTGCGAATCTCAGTGGGCCCGTCAATGTGGAGGCCCGAGAACCTGCTCTTCAGCCGAAACGTGTTTCTTGCCGAACCGCCGAGTCCGGAACAGCTTGCAGAGATCCTGGCGAATGAGAATGTCGTCGACGTACAGCCAACAGAACGGCTCGCGAAAACGTCCTACTCCGCCCTCGACCTGCTTCCCCAACCGCAACGGTCAAACATATGGGCCGGTCGATTGGCGATTCTTGACAAGCAGAACAATGAAACATTGTTTCGCGAGATCGGACTGCGCTCTCCAGAATCCCTTCCAGTTGGGACGACCCCGGAGAACGAGGCCGTCGCGCGTCTCTCTTTGCCGATCGTCCTCAAGCGTCGAATTGGTTCGTCGGGTTCCGGCGTCAAGGTCTTCACCTCACTTGAGGATCTTCGGGAATACGTCGCAGCGATTGAGTCTCCCGATGAATGGCTTTATGAACAGTTCATTCAAGGTCGCTCTTTCGTCTATGCCGCGTGCGTTAGCGACGAAGGCATAGACGTCATGGCTACATATAAGGTCCTTGAACGCGAGCATCTCAGCGGTCCTTCCAGCGTGATGGAGTTTCAAACCGACCCACACCTGGTGGAGAGCGGAAGGATCTTGATTAATGCCCTTCACATTCGCGGACTCATTTGCTTTGACATTATTCGAGATTCGAATGATGTCGACTGGATTCACGATGTTAACCCTCGAGTTTTTGGGGGCCTCACCACGTGTCAACTAGCCGGATTTGACTTTCGAGGTGCATATCTTCGATGCCTTGGGGTTGACGTTGACGTTCAATCGAGCCCCCTCGATACGCCGACGACAATCTCATTTGGTTTTCCAGAAGGTGGAAGAGAATTGCTCCGATCTGCGCCGTATCGGGTTTCTTGGGTTAGGGCACTTCGTTGGATCTGGAGCCACTGGAGACTCCTTGGCTCTCGATATTTTCTCGCCTTCGTCATTGATCGACCTGTCACCGCATGGCGACATTATTTCAAACGATCTGAGCATCAACGCTGATTGCGCCAGTGGTCACCTGATTCGTGGACGCACTGTTACGAGATCTCTTCGCTCCGAAATCTCGATACTTCGTGGCGAAATCAAGTTCAAACTAACATTCTCCACATGGAATACAGGGCTTCTTTCATAATTCCAGCATTTAATGAGGAATTGCGAATTAGAGGCTTACTCGGCGCGCTGACCGACCCAACGCTGATTGGTCAATGCGCGATTTTTGTTGTCTGCAATGGCTGCACCGATAAGACAATGGAGGTAGCGCAAGAGTACGAGGGCGTAACAGTCGTTGAAATCCAAGACGTTGGAAAGCACTTCGCCCTCAACGAAGGTGATCGACTCGCCGGAGACATATTCCCGCGGTTCTATTGCGACGCAGATTTTCAGATTAACAGTGAGTCAATTATCCGAATGATCGACTTCTTGTCGGTTGATGACGCGATCGTGGGTGGTCCTCACGCCACATTTGATTACGCCCACCGGCCTTGGAGCGTGAAAAAGTTTTACGAGGCGCGGGCCACGCTTCCGTTCCTCTCGAATTGGTTCGACGCCAATCTTGTGGGTCGAGCCGTATATGGAACGAGTCGCCGGGCGCGATTAAAATTCGGCAAATTTCCGCGGCTTCGCAACGACGACACATTCTTCTACGCCCAGTTCGAGGATTCCGAAAAGTTTGAGATCCCCGGAGCCGCGGTCTCAGTTTCTACGCCACATTCTCTGCGCGAACTCATTCGAAACGAGGTGAGAGTATTCAAGGGAAACCGCGAATTCATTGCGTACTTGAGTCAGCAAGATCACGAACGTAGCCGCATCGTCCAAGACGACGTTCCCTTCGTTCGAAAACTGCTTCGAGGCGCCAACGTCGTGCGGGGATGGCTTCGTGGAATAAACATATCGAGTTACCCGACTCTTGCCGTGTACACATCCATCATCGTCGCCATTTGGGTGAATCTCGAAATCGTCGAACGTCTCCAGCGACCAATTCGGTGGCGTTAGTGAAAGTTAGGATGCAGATTAAGCCCGTTTCTCACCTAAACGTATTGGAGAGAGGGTTCATTCATTGCTCATTGACATTCGATATCAAACAGCCTTGGGCAGACGTGGCCGCGTAAAGGCAACAAATTGAAACTTGTGTCCATTGTCGTGACGTACCAGTCGGCCGGAACGATCGAACGTTGCCTCAGATCGCTCAAGGAATCTACAAAACACACGGAAATCATTGTCGTCGACAATGCGTCGTCCGACGACACTGTGAAAGTCATCAGCGACCGATTTCCCGACGTGCATCTCATTCAATCGACCACCAATCTGGGCTTCGCCGGCGGCTGCGATGTCGGTTTTGCGCAGTTGATTTCCAAGCAAGCCGATGCGACCTTCCTTTGCAACCCTGACGTCGTCGTCGAATCGACGTGCCTCGAGTTTCTTCTTGAGGCGTTGTCGCAAGACGAAGGCTTCGGCGCCGTGAGTCCCTTGACAATTCATGAAGAATCGGGGGAAATCTTGTACGCTGGCGCCCGATTCGACATCGAGAATCTCGATTTCGGCTTCATCGGTTGGGGGGAAGTAGATGAAGGTCAGTACCGCGAGACCGTCGCCACCGGTATGCCGACGGGCGGGTCCATGATGATCAGCGCGGGCGCACTACAGCGCGTTGGAGTTCTAGATCCGAAAACATTCCTGTTTTGGGAGGAACTCGAGTGGACCATTCGGGCATATGCCGCTGGCTACAAAATCGGATTTGTAGCGGGCGCCAGAGCAAGTCACGCCTTCGGACATTCCACGGGAGGGACGCATTCTGCGCTTACGACGTACTACTTCACTCGAAACCAACTTCGAATCTTCACTGAGATCTCCGGACGAAGTCGCCTCAATGTGTCACTGATTGTCCTCGTCCGCTCGCTGCGATCGCTTATCGAGGTGTATTCGAGGTTTGGCATCGTTCGATGCTGGCGTGTGGCGAAAGCAACGGCATTTGCGTTTCTTGACTTTTGGCGCGGAAAACAAGGGAGAAGCACGAGATATTGACTAGACGAGAGGCGAGCTTGCACTATTTCGCCCTCGTGCAGTGCATAGTCGTGACTGTGCTGTCTTCGCGACTGACCAGACAGCAATCTCGGGCGACCAATTCATCCAACTCCATCTCGACCGAAACCGCGCCTCTCTTATCAAGCGAAACCGGTAACCTTCGTCGAACGCGCCAATGGAGCGGGTGCCGCGAAGTAGCGTCCGCGGGCGTCATCACACGACGCTCGCTCGCTCAAAGATTCCCCACTTCTAGAGGTTCATCTTTGCCGACAATCACCGTCTAACGACTCTAATATGCGCGAATGCGATCCCTAGAGACCGCGTAAGTCTAAGTGAGGCGACGCAAGTGAATTCATAGGCTGTCGTCGTTTGGGCGGTAACGCGACCTAGCGTGCTTCGCGAACAACACTGGAGAATTCATTTCCACGACATCAAAGTCGATCGCGCGTGGACGCCCTTTGCGAAGCGATTTTAAACAAACTCATAGCGCGATGCGCCCCTCCCATTAGGGCTCGCGGATTCATTCGCTGCCGAAGATTTGCGAAATTCAACCTTCTGCTGGACATTTTCGAGTTCATCTAAGACATTGTTCGACCCGGTTCGGCGGCGTTTATGTCGAAACGCAAGGTATTGACCGATTGAAAGCGCACGCCAAAGACGGAAATCCCAGTCGTCTGCGTAAATTGACAAAGTGTTGAGACTTCGTAGGCGGCGGCGTGATTTGAGTTTGCGAACTTGGTTTTCATGCGCAAGGGCTCATACACAAACAACTTCCTCGCGAAGACCAAGCATCGTCTAACGAAGGTCTCGACGCTCGCAGTTGCGTCGTGTGTCCTCCTCACCATGATAAACATTGACGCCTCGGCCTCATCGGTTACTAGGCACGAGAACGCGGTTCACACGCAGGCCGATATAAGCCTCACTTTTTGGTTTGGCAGTAGCCGCCTTGCGGGCCTGGCAAAGTACTGGTCGACAGTGACGTCGCCTTCGCCGATCACGCTGTCCACTGCACCTACGACGAGCACAACGGCTGTGACCGGCGTGCCCGGCGGAAGTAGCGGTGCAACGTCAACAACGCCCACAACTTCAGCCCCCGTGGGTGGAAATGGCGGGGGCGGTGGGACTACGACAACTCCGCCAGCGACTACAACTACGACGACCACTTCAACAGCCGCCACGGGTGTCACGGCAGCTTCTGGATTAATTACGGCCGGACCATCTCGGTCTGAGTGCGCCGAACTGAATTTCAACGACACTGGACTTGGCGCTCTTCAATCTGCGGTCACGAGTTGGGATGCGACAACCAACTCCACGGCGTCGTGCCTCTTGGCCTATATCAACGGTGCGCCATCGTGGGCTCAGTGGGAAGATCCTTGGGTCATCGCGCCGCAATATGGCTACGCCCAGTGGGTCGCTGAGTCACCGCAGAGCCGCCAGCTGGTCCTACAGGTGGATTTGATTCCCAATAGCTTGGAGAATACGAATAATCCGCTGAGCTGGGAGCAGTCATGCGCGGCGGGAGACTTCAATTCGTATGCCACAACCCTAGGAAACAATCTCGTCGCTGCCGGTCTGCAGAACTCCGTAATACGTCTCGGTCCCGAAATGAACGGTTCATGGGAAGCCGATTACATGGGATCAACTGCCCAGGAGCAAAGTCTGTGGGCGACCTGCTTCGACAACGAAGTGAATGGGTTGCGCCAAGCGGCCGGAGCGAACTTCCTCATCGACTGGAATCCCAATGCTTGCGACATTCCCTTCTCCACGATCTACCCGGGGAACGCCTACGTTGACATCATCGGGATCGACGCCTATGACGCCTCCTGCGTATCAAGTTCGACCGTTACGTTCTCGCAGCTTGCCAACGAGCCCGACGGACTGGCCAGTGTCGAAGCCTTTGCGGTCAGTCACGGAAAGCCCATGAGCCTCCCTGAGTGGGGACTTTTCGCATCAGCGGGCGGAGACAATCCGGGATACATAAGTGGAATTGGATCCATGGTCGCCAATGGGAACTTCTCTTTCGAAGCGTTTTTCGACGCTGGATCTCAGAACACGTTGGAACTGGGTTCTGGAACCCCGTTGTCCACCGCTGCGTTCCAGCAATCGTTCGGTAACTCCTAAGAAAGCAATTGATCGACTCCCTGACCAAGCGTCTCGTTTGGGAATCGATCAATTCAACACTCAATCGTCGCCCCGGAGCTCGCGCGGCCTCCTTACTTTCCTCCGGGCCGCCTGTCTTTGTAGCACGTGGTACATGAGTACGGTCTGACTCCGCTCCCCTATCGTTGAGTCGGCCAAAGGAACCAGAACTTTGCGGAAAGGTCGATGACTCGTGAATGACGATGCCGCGTCGGATGGACGCTCCAGTGGCGAACTTCTTAAGGGGCTCAATGTCTGCGTCGTTTACGACTGTCTTTTCCCTTTAACGCTGGGAGGCGCCGAGCGATGGTATCGGGCCCTAGTCGACCAAATCGTTGAGTCGGGCGCGTCCGTAACCTACCTAACTCGTCGACAGTGGGGGCACGAGAAACCCAATTGGAGCGGAGTCACGATAATCGACGTAAGTGCCCGTGGCGAACTCTACGACGCTGAAGGAATTCGACGCATCGTACCCGCCCTGGGATTCGGACTCGGCACTTTCGCGTGGACGATTCGCCGCCGCCGCCAATATGACGCGGTGATCGTCGCCAGTTTTCCCTTCTTCTCGCTTCTCGCAATCCGTGGCGCATTGTTCGGACTGAACACTCCTGTTTTCGTTGATTTTCACGAAGTTTGGTCATCCAAATATTGGAGAAGTTACAGCGGAACCATGACAGGAAGTCTCGGGGCAGTCGTTCAGCTCATTTGCATCAAAGTGACTCGTCTTGCACAGGTTTTCACGTTCGAAAGCGAGCGTCAGTTGCGGTCTCACGGTTATAAAGGAGACGTGGCCGTCCTCGCTGGACTTCTGCCGAGAGGTCGGCTCGACAGTGCCACGTCCCCGCCCCGAGGTGACAAACCGATGGTTCTCTTCGTTGGTCGGCACGTGAAACACAAAGGCGTACGTTTCTTGCCCTACATATTCGCTGAGGTACGTCGATCCATTCCGAACATAGTGATGACCGTCGTAAGCGACGGCCCCGAACGAGCGAAAGTCGAAGAAGACGTCAGACGGCTCGGACTTGACGATGCGGTGACGTTCACTGGTTCCGTATCCGAAGAAGAATTACTTAGCCTGTACCAACGGGCTGCTTGCACGCTCATTCCATCCCTTCGAGAGGGATACGGTCTCGTAGTCGGGGAGTCGGTCTCCGTGGGTACTCCGGTAATCGTTGCAAATAATCGCGAGAACCTTGCCACCACTCTCGTCGAGTCAGGAATTAATGGCTTCGTGGTGGAACCCACGATCAAGGGAATGGCGGAAGGCATCATTGCTGCGGTGACCGCTGGCGACTCGTTGCGAAAATCTTCTCGCGAATGGAGTATCCAAAAGTCGCCTCTGTTGGGTATGACTCGCTCGGCGGAGCAAATGGTAGAGCGTCTTTCTAAGACAATCGGGAAGCCGACCCGGAGAGGATCCTAGTAGTTTCGGCCAATCAATTCGCGCCGAAGAGCATCCCCGCAGCGCACAAACACTTTCCTTAACAGTGTTCGCGACTCTCGGACTCCGAGTTGTTTATGCTTCCCTCATCGCACTGCTCTGACAGACCATACAAATGTCCGCCGAGGTGCTCTTCTCCCCGATGCGTCGCGCCAAGCGAAGATTCGCTTTGTCACCCTCCTCGTTAGCCATTGGCAATTGAGATCGCGGAGACGTGATCAGAAATGGGGAAATTAGTGGGGCCACAGTAAGCACTATTCCGACAACGAACGCGCTGCGAACAAACGATGACAACGACGCTGCAATCGAGTTCGACAAGAAATCGGTCTGATGATGGAAATTGATGAGGAGTGCCGCAAGGCCGAGGCCGGCCACGATAAGCAAAAATGCTCCACACATGAGGAATCGACGTATCAGTGCTTCGATCGGTATCGCCCCTCGGGCGCTACGCAGTCCAGAAGTCTCGGCTCGATACCTCAGAACAACGCCGGTACAAAATACGAGCGGCCCCAGGATGCTCAGAACTCCAGCGACGTCGTTCGCCACCCAACTCAACGATCCGACTTGGCTGAAGCCGTGCGCCGATTGAGCGGAAAAGCCCCAGAGTAAAAACGCTAGGACGGTGGCAAGCAGTCCCGGAATCGTGGCCCCAGTCTCGGGACTCAAGAGCAGAATCTGTCGAAGATGACGAAGACCGTCCGAAAACGTACTCAGTTTTGAGTCACCGATTCTCTCGGCATACTTCGTCTCAACTTCGCCAATCTCGAGTTCCGCCCACGAACTTCTAATCAACATCTCAGAGGCGAACTCCATTCCAGTGGACGAAAGGTTCAGCGCCAAAATCTGCTCGCGTCGAAACGCGCGGAATCCCGACTGGCTGTCACGAATACTTAGTTTGTTTTTTGTCGCCTTTCTCACCAGGTACGTGATAACCGGGGTACCGACATAACGATGGAGCCAGGGCATCGTGGCGGAAGTGGCGTCACTCAACCGCTGACCGAGCACCATGTCGAACTCCCCGGTGAGCAAGGGCAGCAAGAGTCGGGGAATCGCGTCGAGTTCGTAGGTTCCATCTGCATCGGCCATGACTACGAATTCTGATTGGGCCGCCTCAATACCTGACCTTAGGGCTGCCCCATAACCCGGTTCTCTCTGAAGAATTACCTGAGCACCTGCTTCAACGGCAATGCGTGCGGAATTATCAGTAGAGCCGTTGTCAACCACCAACACCGAGCCATCTAGGCCAGCACTGCGCATTATTTCAAGCGCGCGCTCCACGCAGAGTCCGACCGCAAGCTCCTCGTTGAGACACGGGAAAACAACAGTAACGGTCGCGCCGTGGAACAAGTGTTGGTCATTCGCATAGCAAATCTGAGCAGGAGGAGTCTCGACTACTTCGGAATACGTAGCCTCATGTATTAATTCATCCCGCTTGGGGTGCAAACCGTCAAATTGAGGTTCAATGTCAGTCAGGGGCCGGGTAAATGTCATCGAATGACATCCAGAACTCGAGTTAGTGCTCTAAACACTGATTCACTCCGCTTCAGCCCTTGCGACCCACACACTTCCACAAAGTCAAATATTTGTCAAGCGGTAGTTATTTGATAGTGAATTCATAGTCATAAATCATCAAAATTTGGAGCAATTTATTGGAATATTGGGCTGGCCCCGACGCTCTTCGCGAGTGACACCGGCGTCTCGGGCGCTCGACAACCGAGTCAGTTCTAGGCGTAGTTCTCTCAAAAAAGGGGATATTTAAGAAGTTGGAAGATACTTTGCGAGGATTTGTGCGAGGGCTCGTCCAATCCATTTCGAATACGTAGCGTTCATGTGCGCCCAATCTTGATAGATCAGGTGGCTCTCGCCGGGGGAATCAACAAAGACGTCACATCTCACGCTTCCGCAGAAGAGTTCTCTTGTCGGCACAGTTGAAAGACCGTCCTTCGTCGCGACCGCCTTGAGGCCAACTGTGGTTTCAATCGTTTTTATCTGTTTCACCGTTAATTCACAATTTCGAATTGTCGAAGAGTGAATCGTTAGGCACCCCTCCGGGGTTGCGGACGTGAAATATGAATAAAACTGTGGTATTTCCTGTAACAGCAAGATTTTTGCGTGACTCGGCTCGATACCATGAATCATCGATTGAACTTCGCTTACGAACTGATCCGTCGTAGGATATTGGTCGTTGCTCAGCGTCGAGAGAGACAATCCAACTGGCATCACGACCTGCGGTTTCAGTTGATCCGCTAGTGCTATCTCACTGTGCACCCACTGGTTGCAGGCACTCGACCCTGGGCTACTCGTCACCGGACTTATCCATGGACCACACCCGTCCTTCGCAATGAAAACGATCTTCCATTTGAGAATCGTGCCTGCAACATTGAACGCGGGAACCCACATCTGGGCCTGAGAGTCACCGAAGAGAAGGATCGTCCGAGTGGCTCCCTTATCACCGAAGACACAAGTTGAGTCTGCACTGCTAGGTATCGGTTCGGGTTTGGTTGCAATTGAGACGCATTCATATGGAATCACGGACTCACTATCGTTGCTCGCCTCTGATAAAGACGGGAGTGATGTTGAAACGTTCGGACCATGCTTTAACTGAGACGATGCATCAACGTAGGAAATGAGTTGCTTGAGCGAAGGACCAGAATCGGGCGAGCCTGCGCCGAACGAGCGAGATGGTGTCGAAATAAGGACAATCGACACCAGCGCAATCGCACCAACAATGAGGAGGCTTTTCAGATTTCGAATGTGCGAACATTACCCTTTTCTTGGCACTGAGTTATGATGGTGGTCTCGTTGCCAGCAATTTGACTATTTGGGCGACAAAACGGACACATTGGCTTGCTAAGGTGCCGACTACCTTTTGAAGGCCCGAGGCGTGGAGACTGTGAGAATGAGATCGGCCAATAAGTACTTAGCGTGTTTGGCAATCACGATTTCCATCTTGATCTCTGGAAGCGCCGCATATGCCTCGTTCACGGATCCAGTTGGTACGACGACGCAAGTGACCGCTGCAGTGAAGTCATCGATTACGACCAAGACGGTCTCCGCGGCTGTCGCCGCGACACTAAAGCAATTCTCCAACTCTTCAAGTTACGATTTGACGGGCCCCTCGACCTACGGTGCGTGTGATCCGTATGATTCCGAAGCATTGGCGTTGTCGCCAAAACCATGTTTTTTTGGCAACCTGCATGGCTCAAAGACAATCGTCCTGGTCGGTGACTCCAACGTGGGAAATTGGGTTCCTGCGTTGAGCATTGGGCTCGCCGCGACCCAGTATCGTTTGGCTGTTTTCGGGTTTTCGAGCTGTGGATTGGCCGATCTTCCTTACACATCGTCATGGGGCAGCCTCTACGAGAGATGTCGGCAGTGGCACGTAAATGTTCCGGCGGCGATCCGCGCGCTTCATCCTGTTGCTGTGCTAGCCACGTCGGGCGACGTTGGGAATGACTACTCCGACACCGTGTGGGCGAACGGTGTCAAGAAAGTTTTCGCTGAGGCAACTCTCAAGTCGCCATCAACGAAACGAATCCTGATGAACACTTCGCCTTTTTTTGGAGAATCTGCCGTCACGTGCCTCACGGTTCACCGGGATCCACAAGATTGTTCGCTCACGTACACGCCCGGAAGCGGCTATTACGGTGCGGCACTTACTCGCGACAAGTTAATTGCATCACTGTCGAAGGCGACATTGATCAATACGAACAAGTTTCTTTGCTATAAAGATGCCTGTTCACCTGTGATCGGCAACATTCTGGTTTATTCCGACATTGATCACATAACAATTGCCTATAGCTCGTTCATATCGAAGGGCATTACGAGTGCGATGCTAGCGGCACTGAAATAGTGCACTGAGGTGAGCCCGTATCGGTCTAAGGAACTCGACGTCACGGACTATCGCGCCGAGTTTCGACCTGACATACAGGCAATGCGCGCCCTGGCAGTTCTTCTCGTTGTGCTCTACCACGCAGACATCCCTGGCGTGCACGGCGGCTTTCTTGGCGTCGATGTCTTCTTTGTCATCTCTGGTTTTGTTATTACAAACGTCCTATTGCGCGAGAAGGCCTCAAAGGGTACTACTTCCATCCCAGGTTTCTACGCCCGGCGAATTCGAAGGATTCTTCCAGCCGCGACTGTGGTTCTCATTGCGACAGTATTCGCGACATACCACTGGCTGAGTTATATCACTGGCGCTATCAACGCGAACGACGCGAAGTACGTGGCTGCGTTCGTCGGCAACTTTCGGTTCGCTTCGCTCGGCACGCAATACTTTACGGCCACTCAACCTCCTTCTACGTTGCAACAATTCTGGTCGTTGGCCGTCGAGGAACAGTTCTATCTGGTTTGGCCGCTTTTATTTCTTTTGATCACCTTGCCATGGAAGAAATTTTCACCTGTCCCTCGCCTGATCACAGCGTTGACGATGGTGATTGGAGTTTCTCTCGCGTGGTGCATTATTGAAACTCAACAGAACGAAGTTTGGGCGTTCTTTTCGCCGCTCACGCGCGCTTGGGAGTTGGCCCTAGGCGCGATGCTCGCTGTCGTCGGCCCGCACCTTCGAGGGCGGGCTCCGCGCTCTGGCGTGATTCTCGGAGCGATAGGATTGGTCACTGTTTTTTTGTGTACATGGTTTTATTCCACTTCAACGTTGTGGCCGGGAACAGCCGTAATCCTTCCCGTACTCGCGACCGGCGCGATAATCGCGGGAGGATCTCTTCGCGGCACAGGTAGCTTTGGACGATTCGCTACATTTCCGCCGGTCCAATGGTTGGGCAATGTTTCCTATTCGTTGTATCTCGTTCACTGGCCAGTCATCGCCATTGCGACGCAGTTCGCCATTGCTCCTTTGCCCTTAACAAGTGAAATCGAGCTCGTCGTGCTCTCCGTAGCTCTAGCGGGTGTGCTTTACTACGCGATAGAAAACCCAATTCGCAGATCTAGGTGGTTGTCCAATCGACGAGGGGTAACGTTCATTATCGGAGCAGTCCTCATTGGTCTTTCCTTCGCTGCTATCTACTGGCACTTGAGTCACTTCTGACAGAGTCATCGCGACACAATCGCGTCCGTCTCAGTTGTGGCACGGTCTCCTTGTTGTGTGGTCATCGCGATTTCGCCTGAGCGATCGCCTCGTCGTCCGAATACGTGCGTCACGTTCTCACCAGACGAACCTTGGGCTCCGCTAACCTCTGTCAATCATGGGCTGGATATGTGTTTTGGCGAATGAGTATTTCAAGCACACCTTGTCGGAGTCGAGTTGAGTTCTCCTACGAGCAGTGACCGCTCGATACCGTCCGTGACGATCTTTGTAGCCAGCATTAATACTGCGTCGGCGACCGAACTCTGCGTGCGTTCCATTAATCGAAACACCAAGAGAGAGGCGTATACGCTCTGCGTCGGCGACTGTGGGTCAACTGACAATTCCCTGCCTCGAATTATGGCGTTGGTCCACGAGCATCTGATTGACGACGTCATGCTTGCTCCACATGGACGTTCCCACGGCGCTTGGCTCGATCTGTGGACGAACACGTGCACCACTCGCTACGCGGTGATGGTTGATTCGGACGTCGAGATCCTCAAACCCAACTGGCTGGACGTTTTACTCAAAACTGCAGATGACTCGGAGGCGGCCATTGTCTGCGCCGAGATCTTGGAAGAGGTGCCTCACTACGTGGATTACACCGGCGTCGCCCGTCGACTCGCTCGTCGACCGTCGGCCTGGATGATGCTGGTCGACGTTGCGAAATGTCGCGATCGCGCCAGTTGGCAATTTGCGATGGATATTGACCCAAATATTCCAGAACAGCAATGGGCCCTAGACACAGGCGCCCAGTTGATGCGCGAGCTAAATCTGGCCGGCGAGACAGTTGTCGCGGCCCCCACCGCCATTCAGCGAACTTTTCGCCATTACGGTGGACTCTCTTGGGTCAAAATCATGCGCTCGAGAGGCTGGAGACCTCGAGCTCACCGGCTTAAAGTCGGGCTCTTAAACCTCTATCTGTTCGCTCGACTCAAAAGGATGAAAGTCCCAAGGGCGCGCAAACTTCCCTAGGAGCGATCGATGACCCGAATACTTCTCTTTTCGCCTTATGAGCCTCCTCCGGATGGAATTGCAAGTCACTCCAGCCGCCTCGTAGCCGCTTGGGATTCCGCCGGACACAGCGTCTTGGTGGTGTCGGCCAGGGGCGGGCGGGGGCTCGAACGAGTCGAGCGAATCGGATCACGCTCGACACTCCTTCGCTCGCTCCGCCTCTTTCCGAACCGGCGAACCTGGAGCGAGATCGCCAAGTTTGAGCCAGAGATCGTGATTGTCCAATTCGCCATCGCCGCGATCAGCACAAGTCTTTGGTCGGTCAAGCTACTCTGCGATCGACTCCACGCCCAAGGAATTCGAGTGGTTGTTACTTTCCACGAGCCCGCCCGCGAGTACAACATGTTCAAATTCCTGACGCGAGCGATTTACCGCTCCGTGTCTCGGGCAACCGACGTGCCGGTTGTTTTCTCTCCAGCGGGCTATCGAGCGCTACACGATACGGGATTGTTCAACGACGTTGTTGAAGTTACGCACGGGACGAAGGGAATCGAATCAATTTCGAATCAAGAACTCGATGACGTCCGGGTTCTGTTTGACGTCCGCAAATCTCTCGTTTTAACGCTCGGATTCACCAGCTTTGACAAGGGCGCGGACATCTTCATCGACGCCGCCAAGATCATTTCGAAGAACCGAAACGGCAACGTACAGTTCCTCGTTGCCGGAACACCACGAAGGAGGCAGGGTGTCTTTCGCATCATGGAGCGTCGAGATAACCAGTGCCAACGACGTCTTATAAATCAGGCCAAGAGACTCGGCAATGTCGAAATCTCCTTCAGCAATTACGTGGCGAATGAGAACGTCGCGCCCCTGCTTCACTTGGCCGATGTTGTCGTCCTGCCGTACCGACGTATCACACAAAGCGGCATTGCAAATTTGGCGCTGTCAAGTCAATCAGTGATCGTGTGTTCAGATCTTCCCGGACTGCGAAACGACCTCGGCGATGCAGCGTTATATGTCAAAGTCGGTGATACCACGGCGCTGGCCAAAGAGATTACAAACTTGATCAATCCGGACGGTGAGGAAACTCGTTCGCGTATGAGGGACCTGGCTGGCCAACGCGCCAATGAAAATACCTACGCGAGGGTTGCTGAGAAAATACTCTCCGCCGGCTTAGCGAGCCCATCGAGTTGAATTGAGAATTTCATTCGGTGACTTCGTCCGGATCGCGACCGCGCCATTAGCGTATACGCGAACACACAATACTTATACTTCTTGGCCCACTAATCCTATTTTCTTTATGAGTGCTATTCGCGCCGATAAGTGAAAGATAAGTGCCGCTACTAAAGTTCGCCCCTTTTCGCGAAGGCGTCGCGTTGCCTGACGTGACCATCTACATCGCGAGCATTAACACTAAAGATTGAGCCGTTCGAAGATACGGGCCAAACCACCACTACATCAATTGCGTGGCCCACTGCCTTCGCCGCGCCCACGGAAGAGAGAATTGAAGGACCCAGTGAAGATGCAAAATTCGATAGCATCCGCGCGTCCGATACCACAGCAAAACGGCTGATGCCAAGAGGACGTTAAGAGTTTGAGAAGGAGTAGGGCTCTTGGTGTAATCCTTGGTGCAACGGACTCGCACTCTCGAGACGAGTTTCAGCTAGTGGAGATTGGAGCGCGGTGTGACCAACGCCGACAAGCTTGGCTTCAAGTACCTGGTCTCACCAGTTCGTAGAGCACTCCTGCTCCCGACGCGAGGTGGGAGAGAAGGACGAGCCATGGAAGTTCTTCCTTCCTTTGGCGCCAAAGTGGCCACAAAAGTGCCAATGGGTACCACCGCCATTTCAGGGTCAGAGGCAGGCCTAGCAGAAAGAGAACATAGACCATTGGCACCGAAAGAGGACTAACGTAGACGATTCGGTGAAGATGCTTGCGATGAAGCCGACACCAACCCTTGCCGTAGAAGAATGCCCTACGAACTTGGCGCGTCCCGGTTCCAAAATCATGTTGGACTACTGCATCCGGCACCCAGCGAAGGCGATAGCCGCAATCAGTCAGCCTCCATGTGAAATCCAAATCCTCCGCCGAGCCAAAAGACTCGTCGAACCCTCCTACGGCTTCGAAGGCTTCACGTCGAAATGCCAAGTTGATGGTTGCTGCCGAGGGTACGTAGTCCCCGTCAGGATTAGTCATCGAACGTTCCCCCGAGTAGACACTCTTTCCGATTGGCCGCACGGGGCCGCAAGAAACGAACTCGCCTTCCTCCAATATTGGAGTGAGCAACCTCTCAAGCCAGCCGTCCTCTGGCAGGCAGCCCGAGTCGGTGAATACGATTATGTCGCCCTTGGCACGTCTGACACCAATGTTGCGCTGATGGGCGATTGTAATACGAACGCCCAGTGGCTGCTCATAGTCAATCCATCGCGCCCATTCGTGAGATATTCGGATGTCATCAAGTGCACCGTTGGACGCGTCGACTACTAATACCTCGTCGAGTACTTGCCCTACAAAGGGCTTTAGGGCTTCGAGTGTGTCACTCAGAGATCGCTCGTCCTTGTTAACTATAACCACGGATGTCTTAACGAGCTTGTCGCCCGCGCATACGATTGCGTCTTCGTTGACCTCTTGATGATCTTCGTCGCGCGGCGAAGAGTTGGCTACTGAGCCATGATCCATAAGCCAACTCCTGATGCTGGAAGAAACATCTCACCGTTCTTTTCGATACGTAGGTCATCGTAATCTACCCGTCATTTCGTGGACATCAACTGTCGTCACGCCTGCCTCGACATGACTTCCGTCGGCGGAAGAATGGCCTCGCACACCGTCGATGAGTTCGTGTTCGACGAGGGCTTCCAGCTCATAAACCCCACGTACCCAGAGTTGATCGTCACGGGCGTTCTCGCTGACTTCGACCTTCGATGTTTCGAGCCTTCAGTGAGATTTCTTCACGGGAACGCTTGGACGACCATCGCCGATCCCCGCCGATCACATCGAGAAGCGTTCAGTCTTCTGCGGTCGCACGACGTCTCGTTGGCAGACGTGGCGAGAGCCGCGCGACTTTTTGCGCACTGCTGCCTAGGTTCGCCGAAGACTTCATTGGCCAGCGTGACACCACTATGAGCCGAAAACCGGGAGAAAACGTGCGACGGTGTGAGTTCGTGTGTTTTCAGAAACTTCCTTCGATCAGGAAAGACGAAACTCGAATTGGAGCGGGCGGCGAGAATCGAAATCGCGTTCTCAGCTTGCGGTCGCCGTTGGTGGTCGAGATCCCAGTAAATACTGCCAAAAGGGGATTTCGAGAATGTACCGACACTAGCCGGACAGTGCGAACTACTAAGTGCATTGCCGAGGCTCTCATCGCCCCAGCGAACTATACGATCTCGACGAGGAGATTCGGCGGAGCCGAATTCATGGCGCCCGCTGATCGTCTTGATTGATGGGATGCACGTAGTGACCAAGTGCCCACACCTGATCTCCCACTTCTATCTCATTGATAGCGCCGCCCACAACGGGAAACCCGTCCTCAATCAGTACGTCTTCGCGAACAAGGCCGTCCTCTTGACATTCTGCCCAAGCACGCACGGGACCGACGCCCCACGCGCTATGAGGGTTGAGATCATCCATAATTACGATCGTCCGTGCAGCGGCCAATAGTTGGCAGTTCCTGAGATCAGCCTGAGCTACATCGAAGTCGTGACCACCATCGATATAAATGAGGTCAAAAAGACGTTTCGGATTTGCCTTGGCAAAAGCCGGGATAGTCAGACGCGAGTCACCGAGGACGAGTTCATGTCGTTCAGGGAAATAGCTGTCGACCAAATCGCTCGTCATGGAAACGTACTCATGCTCGCCGAGATCGAACGAGGTCACCTTCACGTCGTGTCGGCTAGACAGGAATATCCAACTGGAGTGACCGACGTTAAAACCCACTTCCGCGACATCGCGAATCCAAGGCTGGCGGACCAATAGTTGTTGGAAGAAGAGGGCCTGCGATTTTCGCAAGTAGCCTTCCCTTGCTGGAATTAATCTTCGACTCTCAATGACTAGCTTCGGCCTATGCGAGATGAACGTCCATGCGAGACGCCGGTTGAATTTTTGAAGTGGGTTTGAGGGATCTAAGAACTTTGCCAACTCACGAAGTAGCGAGCAGAATCCGTTCCACCAACCGGACCCAGGCGTGCGGTACGACGAAGCCCTTGTCATCGAATGACCGTACCACTCACGTTCGACGAGCCTAAGACTCCCAAAAGTATTTGGTCTGAACGAGATTTGAGGTACGAATCGGCGAAAAGATGAGAGACTGACCGACCATGGAAACGGCAATGGTTGGACTCGTAATGGCAGCGTACAGAGTTCTTCGCCCATGTGACGGCGACATAGTCGGAAGTGTCGACGGCCCAGGGAATGTCGACGGTGACTTTCTCCGGCGCTCCATGAGTGAACCGTCGACTTTTCGCCGCACGTCACTTCACGTGGGCTCGTCTCTTAAGTTCAACGACCAGAACGTTCGTAATGAGCCACGGTCATGGTACGTAAATCGACGAATTGGCGAGTTCCAATAATGACATAGCCGTGGCGAGTGAGATTGTCCAAAAAGGCACCAAGGCCCGTTGTTTCGTCTTCCACCACCCAAACGTTGGGCCGTGCCGAGTTAATTGCCACCTGGTTCTCGCGCAAGTCAAGAGCCATTATGTGGAGCTGGCTCGGAGTCTCGGGCCACAACCTTCGGCTTCCGCGGTTATTGAACAAGTAGTACTCGACACTCGCCCCTACGGAGTGGTCGGGAAGTGCAATCTCACCATTTACGCCAACCTGTCTTTCGAGGTAACGCGCGACCCCTGCGTAATTTTCAAATGTCGATGAGGCGATCACAATCGAATTGGCGACCAGCGCTACAACGATGATTCTCCACGCGATTCCTTCGACCCGACGTTGCCTTGTGGGCCGTTTCGGGTCGTTCAGCTTCAAAGCTTGCGTCAAGAGAAGCCCAACAGCCAGTGCCATGCCAGGAGCAGAAGCGGTCACATAGCGATCGACGTAAAGGGGTTTTACAAATGAAACTGCAATTAGTCCAAGCGTTGGCAAGGCGGCCCAGGCCAATGCAACCACCAAATTGTCGCGCATAGAACTGTCGACGCTATCGCTTCTTCGGCGCCGTCCAAGCCAGATAAAAACCAGCCCGAATCCGACTAACGCCACGATAATCATGGCGTACGAAATTCTACCGAGACGCGGATAACCCCCGGCAGGTCCGTACGCATCTACGAGCAATCTGATCACGCTCATACGGGGAATCCAGGCGATTTGGCCCCGCTGACCCAGCACTAAAAACGCGTACACCAGTGAAAGCAACAGCGTCATGCCTAACGGCACGACGACTCGACGCCAGCTGCGGCGAAGCGTCATTGGTCGCACTAGAAACACGATGACTAGCACGGCTAGTGGTGCGAGGATTGCGAAAATATGGAGCACCAATGCGACGAGCGAGGCGATGCAAAATCGTCTGAACCAACGATCATCCGCACTGTCGCGCCAGCGAAGTAGCGAGTAAATCGCGATTGTCGCAGCTAACGCCGAAAGCGCGTACGGTCTGACGTCAAGGGCCGCGTCGATCATCAAAGGATTAGCAGCTGTCAAGACTGCCGCGATAACTCCGCACCAAAAACCGCCGAAACGATTTCCTAAATGTCCGATGACGACGACGGTCAGGCCAAATGCAATGACCGAGAGGAATCGAACCCATTCAATGTTGGCCGAAATCTCAACCCACAGGTGTAGCACTGCGTAATAGGCAAGAAAGACACGGTCAACGACTCTTGATTGATGCCATAGTGCGCTCCAACTGAGATGGGCAGAGTAGAGAGAAGCGCCCTCGTCGAGCCAAAGGGACTTGTTGAGCATGGGCAACAATTCGGCGGATGCCAACACTCCAATCGACAGAAATGTGATGGAGGCAGTATGAGGGCTCCTCATCGTGGCCGACTTCCGGAGCGTCTAGAGGTAATGCCGGTAGGTGACCTGGTCGACAAAGCCCATCTTGACCCCGGCAGCGCGCATCCGGCGAAAGAGGTTCCAGTCAAGGGGTTCGGCGAGCTTCCAGCTGTTCTCGTTGTAGCGGAAAGACCGGAGCCCGCCGGCGTACAGCACCGACCCGTGGCTGAGGCCTCCCCCGGCAAGCGGCGATTTCCCGACGTCTGTCCACTTCCCGGCTTCGACCTCAAAAGCCGCCTTGCTCCAGACGAACTCGAGGCGACGCTGGCGGGCTTCACGGAGCAGCACCTCGACGTGATCGTCGGTCATCTCGTCGTCGTCGTCGCACGGGGCAACCCATGCCCCCTGAGCGATCGCGAGGCCCGCGTTCATCGGTACGGACCCGGCCACCATCCAGCGCAGCATGGTATCGGCCGGGTACAGCCCGTGCTCGGCCAAGTTAATGAAGCGCACGCGAGGATCGTTGACTGACCGGACCGCTCGCCCGGTCGCCTCGTCGCAGTGGTCACCGATAACGAGAATCTCCAGCCGCTCGTAGGTCTGACGGACGGCTGAGGCGATGGCTCGCTCGGCGACGAGCGCCGCGCGGTTATAGGTGGCGATCCGGACGGTGACAAGCGGCTCGGCTTCGTCTGTTGCCGCCCAGCAGACGTCATCGCCCCCACGTGCTTGGATCAGCCGCCGGTGCTCGTTGTTAGCTTCAAGATGCGCCCGGACAGCTTCGCCGAAGGCTTGCAAAGGAGCCTTCTTCACGTAATGGAGTCGGCGCCCCAGGGAATTCAGACGTGTGCGGGTCACCCCAAACGGTTTGACACCTCGCTGTTGCTCCACAATAGGGCTGGAGCTTGGTTGGGCGGTCACGCGACGAGCCTACAAGTGTGCCCGCCACACCCGCTGTTGCGCGCACGCCGGTTCGAAAGTCTCCGCTAGCGTTTCAGCTGTCCCTAAAGAGTGATCAACGCTTACTCGTCCCTTCGGCTTGCTCGAAGGCTCGAAGGGACCGGGCTTCGAGGTCGCTGACGAGCTGGTGGAGCACCCGAGCGTTGTCGAACCAGGCCCGGTAGCGGGCGAGCTGTGCCTCCTAACGTTGAGTTAGCTTCAACCAATGCACGGAAGAGAGCACGCTTAAGCCGCGTTCCAACAACTCACGATGCTGAATTGGGGAGTTGTTGAGATTTCGTAGGCGGAAGT
The DNA here is from genome assembly GCA_003167415.1 of Acidimicrobiaceae bacterium. Taxonomy (GTDB): domain Bacteria; phylum Actinomycetota; class Acidimicrobiia; order Acidimicrobiales; family RAAP-2; genus RAAP-2. Next base: position 119,207 of record PMTF01000020.1, read on the forward strand.
GATTCGCCCCGGGTTTTGCAGAGAGCAACGGATTAGTCAGGCCGATTCACTTGGTTGAAAGATATAACGCAGTGAGCCGCTCCATGAAGAGCACGAGTTCCGGAGCTGGCTCCATGTTTCAACGATACGTCGGTTTTCGATTTTTCATCGGTGCTGCCCTACGCCGTAAAAGGGACCTGGTACTTCTCAAGGCGCTCGGACTGACCCGAAGACAATTGACCTCGGTCGTCGCCTGGCGTTTGCCACACCCGGCGCACACGTTTTACAAAGTGGCTACTCTCCCTGTCCGGTACGCCCCAAGGACCGCCTCGATTGTGCGATCGAATGAGAATCGGGCACGGACCCACTGTTGCGCTTCGGCAGCGGCCATTGCGGCCGTAATGGGGTCCCGAAGTACCTCGCAAATGGCCGAAGCAAAGCCCCTTGCCTCATCTTCTACGCCGGCCAAACTGGCGCGCGGTAGACCGTCGAGGCCGGTCAGTGACTCCGACGTCACCACCGTCGGTATTCCGTAGCTAAGCGCTTGAGGGACCTTGAATCGTAAACCCCCCCCAGAGAAGATGGGAGAGACACAGCAATGGGCCGCTTGATAATAAGGTCCGAGGTCATTAACGAAGCCGGTCAAGTACACGCCCGGGCCTTGATATTTATATAGATCTGGCCCGGGGTCAGCGCCAGCCAAGACGAGGCGAGCCGTTGGGTGCTCGACCACGACCAACGGCATGACCTGGTTGATCATCCACAATGCCCCCTCCACGTTTTCTGCACGATTGAAAGCCCCGACGAACACCACGTCCATAGTGTCGCTGCTTGGCTTACGCTCGGCGGGCTCCTCCAACCACGGATCCACGACCAGAGTCGATGCTCGTTTATCAACAAAGTCCAGGTCAGCTTGCTTGAACGCCACAACCAGGTCGCACGAGCGGACCAGCAGCCGCTCCTGCTGAGCGATGATTCGGCCCGCTAGGACATCGCGCAGGCGGGGGCGGAACCGTAAACGACGCAGTTTCGACCAAGTAAGCGTGGCCGAGTAGCGGTCATGTTGAAATGCGGCAACAAATGCACGAGGAAAGAGCTGCCGCGCTACCGGAGCCAAGCACATTGTCGTCGACCAGTGAAGCTCCACAATATCGGGCGGCATGATGAGGGTCGACGCATATTCGGCCAGGTCCGGGATAGGTTCTCCTCGTCCCTGCAGCCGCAGTGCCGCAATCTCGGCTCTAACGCCGACGGGGGTACGTAGCGGACGCACGAGCTTAGTTTTCCAGGGTGTTTCCCCTGCGATTCGGTTTCGGTTGTCCGGAGTGTCTGAGGAGAGCAATGTCACGTCAAACGTTTGCGCCAATCGGCTCAAATGTTGAAAGTGATATCTCTGGCCCGCGGACCGCGGATTCGCGCCAGGTGCCCAGGGCGCGACACTCAGTACCTGCTTTCGTCCCACTCACTTTCCCTTGACGAACTCTGCGCACTGAGCCAACTGGGACGAGTACATTGAGTATTCGCCCAGGTTACGGAGCACGTGGTCGGTGGAAAACTCGGGATAGCCGAACAGCTCGCGCTGATCGCCTTCGACCAAGTTATAGCCTGTCATCTCGGCCAGCCATCCCATTGACACGTTCGTACTCCATCGATTGCGCTCTGACGAGCAAAAGGGCTGTACGTCAAGAAACAGGTCCACGGTGAGCACCAAACGACCGCCAGGTCAGGAGAGCGCCGCATTCCTTGCTCCCGGAATCCCACCACCTGGGTCGTGACAGTACGCAATACCTCCATGAATTGCCCCAGCCCTCAGTACCGTTTCGCGGGCACTCCCATTTATAAAGTCGTCAATAATCTTAACTCGCACACGCGTCCGCGGCGGCACCGTAACCTTCGCAACCTCTCGGAGTGCGCGGTCAACCTGTTTGAGTCGGTCGCGGGTCCAGATTGTAATCACAATCTCATCGGGTTATCTCGCATCGAATAAAGCCTCCCCGAGCAACCCTTTCCGCCGCCGCACTTTGTCTTGGCCCGCCTCACCCAACTTGTAAACCGTCAAAGCGATTGTTACTATTTTGTCCCGTACACGGCCACCCCCGACATAGAGTCCAAGGCTGCCGCGGAACCTTCCCATATCTCGGACGTACGCACTCCACCCTCGAGAAGATCCAACTCCACCACCTTCGAAGTCCGCAAAGAACTCTCCCCAAAGCCGCGGTTGTGACAGCAGCGCCGCCCGTAACAACAGTTCCTGATCTGCGGCCGGGCCGAGTTCAATTTTAAAGCCTCCTAGCTCCTCCAGCAATTCGTGCTCCATTACGGTGGCCTGATGCGGGACTACCGAGAGACCGAGCGCAAGTCGGTCGAGGCGAAAGGGCACGAAGGACACGATCGCTAGGGGCTGATTATTCGCATTACAGATCCGTGCGCATCCGTACCCCCAGCGCCACGTCTCGCTAGCATGCGCCCGCGCAATCGTCTCTACGACCGCTTCAGACGCAAATGTGTCGCCAGCGTTCATAAACACCACAAGATCGCCATCCGCCATCCGCCATCCCTTATTCATGGCATCGTAGAGACCATTGTCAGACTCGCTTACGAACACATATGGCTTATCCGTTCGGTGACCTTCAAGCAACTTGACGGAGCCATCGGTGCTACCGCCATCGATAACGATGTGTTCCATATCGCCCCAAGACTGTGTGACCACACTCGCTAGGGTCCGATCGAGACCTTCTTTATGATTCAGGCATACAGTAATCACGGATACTCTTTGTGAGTTCACTTTGTCAATTTCCTTCATCTTCCTCGCGCTGGATCGTCGTGACTGGTGGACGCCACCGTGAGTATCGAACGCGGATTCGATGCCCCCGTGAGCCTTTGAACAATCGCTTCGCATGTGTGCTTTTCCGCCGCGATCCTACAGCGGCTGCGTAACCGCATATTTAGACCTTCGTTGCTCAGAATGTCTAGAACGGCTTGAGCGAACATGCCAGCGCTATTTTGCATCGCGAATCGAAATGAATCGGCGTGGCTAAACCGTTGACTCTCTAACTTTCCCGGGGCGAATCAAGGTTAGGAGTCAACCCGAGTCGGGGCAGATCACAAATTCTCGTAATGTGGGTCTAGAGAAAATAAACGGTTGAACCGAAGACGAGCAAAGGATGGCGTGGCGAAGCGATTTAAACAGGGATTCCATCTAGGCCGGCATCGTACCGAGTCCGAAGAGCGGACGGCGACGAGCAGTATCGCTGGAATCATGAAGACGTTGAAAGTGATGGGCTGTTCCTCACTTGGTTCGCAATTGAGTTTGATTGCGATCTTCTCATTCTTCTCGGGCCTCGCACAAGCCGGCATCTTGGTGGTAGTAAGCGAGTTTGCTGTCAATAGCGCCCAAGGAAAGACTCACCTCGTCGTATACGGCCATTACATCTCAATTGATGACTCCATCATCCTGTGCATAGTTCTGTTATTCATATATACAGGAGCCGGTATCGCGGCCAGTGTCAGTACCAGTTACACATTTACTAGGGCTTTGGCATCGGTCCGAGCCAAGATGATCAATGCCTTCTTTCGCACAAACTGGCGAATACAGTCGCAGGAGCGTCTCGGTCATCTCCAGCAGTTACTGATGTTCAATTGTGATAAAGCAGCCGAAATAACATTATTAATGTCGTACGGACTCCAATCACTTCTCACACTGATTGCACTTCTTCTCGCCTCATTCTTGGTAAGTCCAATTGCCGCAGCGTTCGTCCTAGTTTTCGGATTATTGCTTTCGTTCGTTTTGCATCCATTCAACAACTGGGGTCGCAGAGCCTCGGCTCGCTTGTCGGAGAACAGCAACCTTATGGCGACGCTTGTTACCGAGTACATAAGACTCGCCCGGGAGTTTCGACTCTTTGGTGTTGAAAGAGAAGCAACAACTGGACTCCTCCAAAGTAACGAAATAGCAGCACGCGCCCAGCGACATGTAGCGCTGTTGCAGCAACTTGTCACCCTGATCTATCAAACGCTGGCGTTGACCTTCGTCATTTGCGCATACGCGGTTATAGCTGGTCATCCGACACACAATCTAGGTGCCGTAGCAGCCGTGCTCCTGCTGATCCTGCGGTCATTGTTTTACGCGGCTGGGACGCAAGGCAGTCTTCAAGGGATACGTTCCAGTGGTGGATTTCTGGACACAGCCACGCGGGAGTTGGATCGTTTTTCCCAAAGCCCATACGAAGTTGAGTCCGGAGAACTCCCCACGAGTTTCGATATCAATGTGAAGAGCATGTCGTTTGCTTATGACGGAAGAGGAAGTGTTCTCGAGCAAATAACATTTCGCGTCCCGGACGGACAAATCCTGGGAATAGTGGGGCGGTCAGGCAGTGGAAAGACCACGCTTAGTCAGATCCTCCTCGGAATGCTCGAGCCGGAAAGCGGCGTCGTCCTGGTTGGAGGCGTGCCGGCGACAGGTATTGCAAAGGGAGACGGGTCGAGTCCGGTCGCGCTGGTCGCTCAGGATCTCGTCCTCTTGGAAGGGTCTATTGCGTTCAATATCTCCCTCTTTAGAAATATTGATCCAGCGAAGATTGAAGCCGCATCGCGAGCGGCTCATCTCCATGAAGACGTCATGATGATGCCTGATCTGTACGAAACGAAAGTCGGAGAGGGTGGCACCGCCCTATCGGGAGGTCAGCTCCAGCGACTGGCGATCGCGCGAGCTCTAGCAGGTGCCCCTCGACTCCTTGTCCTGGATGAGCCGACAAGCGCCGTCGATGTTCATTCAGAGAGTCTGATTCGACAGACACTCACCGAACTTCGTGGGACAATGACGAGTATTGTTATCTCCCATCGACTCGCCCTCGTCGAGGATTGTGACCTACTCCTTGTGCTCGAGAAGGGTCGAGCAGCGGACTTTGGACCCCGAAGGGAAGTTTTGGCTCGTCCCGCATTTCAAGAAGTCGCCAACACGGTAGGCGACGATGTGGCGCCATAGGTTGCCAGTGTTGATCCGAGTGTCGCATCGGCCGAGCTGGAAACATCACTGTGAGCTGGGCTCGTAATCAGGCTCCCGCCAATCCCGTAGCGAGACCCTCCGCAATGAGCGATAGGGCGATCGTAAGCTAACTCTTCGAAACTCAGGTGCCCCTCGGCGACGTTGGTGGCATGAAAAACGGAGTCCGGCCAGCTTGCAGGTCAATTGGAATGGGTCATCCGTCGTACTGGAGTGGACCCCGCCCCACTTTTAACGAAGGCCCAACAACTTGATCAGACGCGTTGCTTTCGGCTTGCGGAGTTTCCGCAACTGCCGAATCAGGGCCTTGCTCTACGCTGGCAAGCCCAACTGGTCACTGCTCGCTACCATCACACCCCGCTAACTTCCGTAGTGCCCAAATCTGATGATCACAGTGAGGCCAAATCAAGTTGACATCCTCAGGCAAGACCAAAGTGGTCGACCTCCGGGAAGGCAAGGAGAGCTTTTACTTCCTCGGGTGCCATTTCCATGCCCGCATGTCAGGCAAGCCGTGGGAGCAGAAGCGGATCATTCACTACTACCTGCATCGCTGACCGTCAGAGCGGTCTATGAAGCGTGCCCGAGCCAGGATCAAGCTCCTCACGGCTCGAAGCCAGGTCGGACCGCAGTTGGAAGACGTCATCAAACGACTGAACCTATGCCGTGTGCGATTCAGCGACGACGAACTGAACGCGCCCTGATCCATGCGTTCAAATAGAAGACGCGACGCGTGATCCAATAGCGCATCAACCCACTTCGCACCCTTTGCTTGAACCCAGTGCCGGATGGCCCGTGCCAGGAGAGTGCCCAGTGGTGGACGGCATAGGCATCGGGGAACTGCTCGAAGCGCCTGTGCTTCTCGTGCCACAGGTACGGATAGAAGTAACTCGCCGGGAAGAGCGTCACCGGCTCTCCTCCCTCTGCTTCCCAGGCCTCAAGGCACCGAGTGAGGAATCCTGGCCCAGACGAGATCACCGGATCGACGCTGCCGTGCTCGCTCATTGAACTGGGCAAGGAACCGAGGAGCATCTCGATGAACGGGTGCTCGGGAACGGCGCCCATGAGAGCGCCGTTCACGCTCCAGTCCGTCTCGAAGGACGCGAAAACCTGAACCTTCTCGAGCAGTGGTTCAATCGACCTTAGACACTCGAAGTCGGTGTCGATGTAGACACCTCCGTATAGCCAGAGGAGCTCATAGCGAAGGACGTCAGACTTGGCGCTGAAGCTCTCCACCTCATCGAAGAGGACCTGGTTTCTCAATGGCGGCAAGTTGTCGTCGCCCCACTGGCGCATCGTCCAACCCGGATGTTGCTCGAGCCATGTCTGACCGAATCGGGCGAACTCGTCGGGCATCGGCCCGCCTAGCCAGATGCGGTGAAACTGACGGGGAATGCGTTGAATTCCCTCGGCCTCTTCCTGACTGGCACCCATCCGGAGGCCCTGAGACTGCGGAGTTCTAGGTGACGCCTCCGCATTGAAATCGACCAAAGCACACACCCCTTCCTTGGCCTTCGGCGAGCAGCATACCTGGCCAAGGCGTCGAACAGTCTTTCAACAACGTTACCGGCTACCGGTTTAGTCGAAATGCCGCCAATGAGTCGAAATCAGAACGAGCGGATCTCAGTGACTCAACATTCCCACTTACATTTTCAAAACGATTCAGTGGGCAACTCACGCCAGGCGAAAATTAGATCTAAGTGCCGGGGTTCACCAGCTCGTAAAGTACCCCGGCCCCCGCCACAAGGTGATCAAGAAGCACGAGCCATGGAAGCTCTTCGTTGCGTTGCCGCCATGCCGGCCACGCCAGCAGAAGTGGGTACCATCGCCATTTGAACGTGAGCGGTAGACCGAGAAGAAAGAGCGGATAGACGAATGGAACGGAGTTCTGTTTGGCGGCATCCCGGATGCGATGAGGATGTTTCCTGAGCAGCCTGCACATTCCCTTACCGTAGAAAAAAGATCTGCGCATTTGTCGCTTTGGCGTTCCCCAATCGTGAAGAACAACCGCGTCTGGCACCCAGCGAAGTCGGTAGCCGTGGTCCGTAAGACGCCAAGTGAAATCAATGTCCTCCGCTGCGCCGAAGGACTCGTCGAATCCTCCCACGGCTTCGTAAGCCTCCCGTCGAAAGGCGATATTGATCGTTGTTGCCGCAGGGACATACTTGGCGTCTCTAACTCCCCAAAAACGCTCGCCAGAATAAACGCTCTTTCCTATCGCCTTAGCCGGACCGCACGAGACATCTTCACCTTCCGTCAAGATCGGCGACAATAATTTATCGAGCCAACCCTCTTCCGGTAAGCAGCCCGAGTCGGTATAGACAATGACATCACCCTTGGCTTCTCGCACTCCAATGTTACGTTGGTGAGGAATCGTCGTCCTAATTCCGGGCGGCTGCTCAAAGTCAATCCATCGCACCCATTCATTGGCAACGCGAATGTCATCCAACGCACCATTAGACGCATCCACCACGACGACTTCAAGGAGGGTGTTCCCCACGAAAGGTTCGAGCATGCGCAACGTATTCGAAAGAAGTCGGTCGTCCTTATTAACGATCACCACTGAAGCCGTCAATAGTGCGTCAGTCGTCCGAGAAGCCCTGGTAGGGACCCTCTTGACTGTCCTGTCAGACTTCACCCTTCCCCGGCGTTCGTGGTAGGACTTCACCGCGTGGCCCCTGTCGACGTGCAGTTGCGCTGAGACTCCGAGATATCGATCGACGACATGTTGATTGAGTAAGGCGACAGCACGGTCCCTGCCAAGTGTGCTGAGGATTGAGTGGTCCATTCCAGGAACAATTTCTACGTGATGGTTCTCTGACGAAAGGAGCCGACGGCGCAGAATCGGAATGCGTTGAAATCGTGGAAGATGGACGGGACTGAGCAGCAAGAGGACGTCCGAATCGTCTCGGCTCAACTTTGTCGCGATCTTTGGGGGGAATGTCAACGACTCGGCGTATCGCGACGCTCGTCGTATTACCTTGTCGGCCATCCGATGCCGAATCAACAGACCTTCGACGCGCTGGACAGACGCCTGAACATCCTCTCGACGAGAATTTCTTACTCGCGCTACGCCCTGCAAAACTCCCGGACCTAAACCTGGGTTGATCGCGCACACGCCTCGCGAGTGAATATCCATCGCAACTTCGAGTGCCAACTGCGCTCCTGCGCAGTAACCGATGAGAACCGAATCCGAAGGATTGTTCGGGTCGAGTGCTCGTATGGCGTCTGCAACATCTTGACGGCGAGTCTTATCAAACATCGGTCGATCGGGTTCACTAGGAATCCAAGGGCTCTCACCTGATTCGCCCAAATCGAAGCGAATGGATCGGAGCCCCAAACATGCCCATTGGCGTGAGAGTTCGACCCAGAGTCGCGCTGGACCGATGTGATCTTCATTCACGCCGTTCACCATGACCATGAGCGGTCCCTGCGGATGGACCAGGGGCTCGGTCACGATACCGAACATGTTGCGGAAGCCCAACTCCACCACACTCTCACGCACCGAAACTCGGTTAGGGCCGACCTCCATCACCGCGTCGCGAATTTGATCTGGGGGCCTAACGTATGGCGCTAGGAGCGATACGGGTGCGGTCAGCCAATCCGCGACACGCGCGATTGTTGACTTAGGCTGCACCGAGTCAGACAGTTCCGCCTCCAACAGGGGACCCTGATCGTCAGTCGTTGCCCATTCGACTTCCTCGGATATCCATTGCGCCCGGAACTTGGTCGAAACTGGCCGATCACTGCGCACGACCACGAGGACTCGCGAGGCCACAGATTTCGCCATTACTTCTCTAAGGTCCAACTCCTTCAAGTTGCTGGCGGCCCGGTCGCTCAGAGGGTATTCCAACATCTTGGTCGATTGGCCCACTTCTACGTTCGATTCTTCACGTCGAAGTGCTCCAAGAGCTTCCAGCTCTCGCACGTATGTTCGTCCCGATTCGCAGGGGTCCCACATCGCCAATGAAGAAAGTCCCAGATCGTACTTCTGCGCAGCGGCGCCTATGACGTTCGCACCCATTCGCATCCCGACCGCCGAAACGTCGACAATCCCAAGCGAGCGAAGCAACGTAACACCTCGGTCAATTCCTTCAAGCAGAGCTTCGATGAGATCAGCATCTTCGACGGAGCCGACCGAATCGCCTGATCCGTAATGGTCGAATCGGAGAGAGACGTATCCTTCACTAGCTAGAGAGATCGCGAGGCTTCGAAGCGCGCGCCTCGCAAGTCGAGATTCTCGGCCCATGGGGGGTGATATGAGCACTCCCCCGCGCGACTCCTCATTGACGGGAGTGGCCAACCTTCCGAAAAGCTGTCTTCCAGGGACGCCGAACCAAATGCTCTGTTCGCGAAAGGTTTCCCCGGGGGACGACGTCATCGAGAGAATTCTAGGGGCGTGCGTTCGCCGTGGGAGAACGACGAGCCGTATTCGCCGAGCTGGCGTCGCTCAACCGCCATTCAGAATGAACTCGTACAAGGTGAAAAGCCAGCCAATTTGGTTTTCATCGACTTTCTGCCAACTTTTCGTCTCGCAGAGCCGCTCCGTCGCGAATAAGAGGAACGAGTCGCTGACCGAAGTCAATCGTGTCGGCCAGCGGGTCGAAGCCTTTCAGCAGCAGAGTCGTGATTCCCAAGTCGTAATAGCGAAGCATTGCTTCGGCAACCTGCTCTGGCGTGCCAACTAAGGCAGTTGAGTTTCCAGCGGCTCCAGTCAGATTCGCGACCTTCATCCAGAGTCGCTCGTCGTACACGTCTCTGTCGGCAGACATTTCGATCAGCCGTTTGCGTCCGACAGATGTGGTGGCACTAGTGTCACGATCAAGCGAGAAAGTGGCGTTACGTTGTCCGCCGAGTCCCTCGTACGATTCCCCTTGACCGCTGATCCGTGTCTTCGCCAATTCGATGCGACGGGCGGTCTCCTCGGCAATCCATTCTGCTTTTTCCCACGCTTCCTCCTCAGTGTCAGCGATTATGGGTCGAAGTGAGATGCTGTAGCGCAAGGCGCGGCCCACCGTTGCGGCGACATCATTTATGACATCCATTCGGGCGGCGACTTTCTCGCGCGGCTCACCCCAGAACGCGTAGACGTCCGCTTCTGCAGCACCAACCTCGACAGCGGGTTGCGAGGCCCCCGCGAAGTAAAACGGAATCCCCTCCGCCGTCGCTGGCTTGACCGAACTAAAAGCACTCTCATAGCGATAGAAGTCCCCCTCGAAATCAAAAGGCGCATCTTCGCTCCAGAGCCGGCGTACAATCACCATCGCTTCTCGCGTCCGACGATAACGCTTGTCATGGGCGACAAAGTCGCCCTCGCGACGCTGGTCCGCTTCATCCCCGCCAGTAATGAAGTGAATGGCTATCCTCCCGCCGCCGGTCAAATGGTCAAGAGTCGCCGCCATCCGGGCCAGCACAACGGGTTGGACGAAGCCCGGCCGATGAGCCACTAGCACTTTCAGATTCCTCGTACTGTTGAGTACCGAACTAGCTACGGCCCAGCCCTCGGGACCAACAGCGCCGTAACCCACCAACACACGATCAAATCCCCCGTCGTCGTGAGCCCTAGAGATGTCTGTCAAATAGTCGGGATCGATTACCGGACCGTCCATCCAGTCAACGACAGGACCATCGACGAGAGGGCCCTTGATTTCGGATGCATCCCTCGTACCGACCATACCGATGATTTCGATAGGCATCGACTCGCGTCCCCCATGTCCGTTACCCACAAGCGGGCGTCCTATGCCCTTGTGACCAGTATCTTTGCGAACGCCTGTCCAAACGCTAACACCCCTTGATCACCGCGTGAGTCGACGTCAGCTCGGTCCATTCAAACGCCAACTTTCGCGCAGCGGCGAGTTATCTAAGCGCAGATAGTCGAGTGAACGCGACTGAGGTAAACACGTGCTGAATGAATATTTTCTTGGGCGAGAAATCGCGACGTCGCACTTTTCTCATCGATCCGTAGCACCACTAGCGGGCTCTACTTTCATTCGATGAGCACGCCCAACGCTAACATCCGGTTGATGCCACACGACGAGGTACAACAGTCGAAAAAAGAGAGACGACCACTCGTGGCGGTGGGATATGGGCCCCGCTGTGTGCCAATAATGCAACTTACCGAAGCCGCCGCCGATGTGTGCGAACTGCTTTGGATGATTGACGGATCCTTGCCAGAGATGCGACAAATGACGGAGCTCTTAAATCGATTCGGACCAGTCGTGGACATCGCAGGGATGCGAACCGATCAGATCCTGGACGAACTGTCCCCGCCCTATACGCCCGACGGAATCGTGACATATCTTGACGAAGGAATGACCAAATACGCTCAGGTGGCCGAGGTGCTCGGTCTACCGTTCCATTCCTTTGAAACGTCCGTCGCGCTTACTGACAAGGCTGCACAACGAAAGGCCTTGAAAATCGCCGGACTCGAGGTGCCCAAGTGCTTCGTTATTTCGCCGAGTCAGTCCGACGAGGAAATAGCTGCCATCGCTGGCGCGGTTGGTTGGCCTGCTGTCTTGAAGCCCCGCGCCGCTCAAGGGAGTCGGTATACGTTCTTCGTGAAAGACGGACGAGAGTTAGAGTCGTTTCTTCAGGTTCTGGGAGCGCATCGTCCTGACATGGTTCTCGAGGAGTATCTTCACGATGATTCGACTCGCACGAGCGAGCCCTTCGCAAACTACGTCTCCGTCGAAAGTGTCGTCGCACAGAGCGTCATCAGTCATCTGGCGTTGACGGGAAGATTTCCTCTCGCGGAGAACTTCCGCGAGACAGGATTCTTCATTCCTGCAGCACTAAATGACGCCGATCAAGAATCGGCATTGGCTCTCGCCACGTCGGCGATCGAGGCACTCGGGGTGACAACGGGCTGCCTACACACCGAGATCAAGTTCACGCCTGACGGTCCTCGAGTCATAGAGGTAAACGGACGTGTCGGCGGAGGAGTTCCCGAGATGCTTCATCGAGCAGCTGGACTTCCGCTCATTGAGTTGACTCTTCGGCTGGCCCTAGGAGAGCCGATTCAGTTCTCAGGTCCCGCCACCACGGAACGTGTTGGCTACAGATTCTTCCTCCAGCCGCCGCCACTCTCCGCCACAGTGACGGCAATCAGCGGCCTCGATGTTGTGAGCGACCATCCGGGCGTGGACACTATTACCGTGCACCAGGGTCCCGGATCTGTGCTTGATTGGAAGGACGGATCGCGTAATCACATCTTGGCCGTGGTGGGGTCGGCACGCGATTACGACGACCTGCGAGTCGTGAACCATCTTCTTCACCACGAAGTGACAGTCACCTACTCCAATGTGAGTTACAACGAGTGACGGTGCGCCTCGCTGCGGCCGAAGCGCGCAGCACGTCGTTGGTCGAAGGCGGCCGAGAAACGGTGCGAATTTCGTGCGCCTTTGTCAATAACATGCCCGATGGAGCTTTCGAGGCGACCGAACGCCAGTTTCTAGGACTGCTTGATGGAGCCTCCGGAAGTGAGGTCATTGAAGTGCGCCTCTATACGATGAATGGCATTCCGCGACAGGAGAAGACGGCGAGGCGAATCGCCGAGGGTTACCTCTCTTTGACCAACATTTACCTGGAACCGCCGGACGTATTAATTGTGACGGGGTCGAATCCAATTGAGCCTCGTATTGAAGACGAGCCATACTGGGACGATCTCGCGGAGTTGCTTTCGTGGGCACGCAGGCACGTCAGATCGACGCTCTTGTCCTGCTTGTCGGCACACGCCGCCTTGAAAATCTTTGACGATGTCGCCAGAGTTCGTCTACCGGCAAAGTGCACGGGAGTTTTTCCCCAAGACGTCGAGGTCGCACATGAACTCACCGAAGGACTTGATCCCAAGATCCTTCTTCCTCACTCCCGTTGGAATTCCGCGCCACGCGAATCCCTGGAGCGGGTTGGATATGACGTTCTTGTTCACTCCGAGAAGACGGGCTGGGGAGCGGCAGTACGAGAAAAGGATGGTCGTCAACTAGTACTCGTCCAGGGACACCCGGAATACGACCCCTGGAGTTTGTTGCGCGAGTATCGCCGTGACGCGGGAAGGTATGTCCGCCACGAACGTGACGACCTACCGTATTTGCCCTATCACTGTGTCTCACCTGATGAATGGGAAGATCTTGAGCGTATCCACCACGAGATCATCGATGGAAACCGAGATCCACTGATCTTCGATCAATATCCCTTTGACGAGGTAGGAGCCCGAGCGCCGTGGCCGTGGCACGCGGCAGCCACACGTCTGTTCGCCAACTGGTTGAGTAGCGTCAAACGAGGGGAAGACTGACCATGCACGACGAGACCATCGCGATCCACGCTGGCTACGAGGCGGACGGCACGCGCGCTGTCGCGGTACCCATATATATGACGGTAGCCAACGACTTCATTGACGCAGAACACGCTAATTCGATCATGGACTTGGCGATCCCGGGATTTCACTACAACCGCATAAATAATCCCACGAACGACGTCCTCGAGAAGCGTATCGCCGCATTGGAGGGCGGAACAGCCGCCCTTGTCGTGGCATCCGGAATGGCAGCGGTGAGTTACGCGATCCTCACCGTGGCCACCACCGGATCGAATTTCGTGGTTGCGCCCCAGCTGTATGGCGCGACGTATACCTATTTCGCCCACGTACTTTCAACCTTGGGTATCGAAGCCCGTTTTGCCGCGGACGATCAAGCCGCATCAATGGGTCGACTGATTGATGACAAAACCCGCTGTATATTCGTCGAGTCGATCGGCAACCCTGCGGGCAACGTCGTAGACCTTGAGTCCGTCGCCGATGTCGCCCATCGAGCTGGCGTTCCTTTCATCGTCGACAATACGGTGGCCACACCCATGATGTTGAAACCACTCCTCCACGGCGCGGACGTAGTAGTTCACTCGCTCACAAAATTCATCGGCGGCCACGGAACGACGCTCGGCGGCGCGATCGTAGATGGCGGCACGTTTCCATGGTCTGAGCACGCGGAACGTTTCCCGATGTTCAACCAGCCCGAAACGGCATTCCACGACGTCGTCTTTTCTCGGGACTTTCCAGAGAGGCCTTTCGTGGTTCGAGCTCGTTCCATTCAACTACGCAACACTGGCGCCACGCTTTCACCATTCAATTCCTTTCAGCTACTTCAGGGACTTGAGACATTGGCGATTCGCCTCGAACGTCACGAAGCCAATGCGCGAGCGATTGCCGCCTACTTAGCGCGCGACCCTCGCGTTGAGTGGGTAGCCTTCGCGGGCTTTCCCGATAATCCCTACTATCCGCTTGTTGAGAAATATCTAAAGGGACACGTTCCCTCGATCATTACCTTCGGCTTGTCGGGGGGTTACGAAGCGGGATTGGCATTCTTCGATTCGGTGAAACTTTTCAAACGGCTACTGAACCTGGGTGATGCCAAATCTCTCGTCATCCACCCGGCCTCAACTACGCATCGTCAGCTCAGTGAAAGTGAGTTGGTAGCTGCGGGAATACGGCCCGAGACGATCCGACTCTCGATCGGTCTTGAGCACGTTGACGATCTCATCGACGATATTGATCAGGCTCTGTCTGCCGCAGTTCACTGATCCACGCGGTTGAGATTCAGCCGATGATGGCTTCCACGGTGGCCTGGGCATCGTAAACGGCCCGGAGTCGGCTCCGCGGTGAAGGAAGGTAGTGCGTAAAGTACCGAACACCTTCAGTGAGCACGCCAAGTAGGGAGAGGTTGGATTGAACTCGGCCCTCCGCGTCGTAGGGATGGAAGTCCCCACTGATCGCAACGCTCCCCACCGTTATGTCGCCATAGCTGAACTGCGTGAGACGACCCTTCGTATACAGACGGCTCAGGAGCGGCGAGGATGATCGAGCTAATGAAGGAAGGTCAAGGTGTCCTCGCACGACATGACTGACAGTGGCTTCGGTGGACTGGGAAAGTGCCGTAGAACGTATCGCCACCGCGCCATTGTCCCCTGCAGTCACCTCGGGGTGTGGTCCAAATGGGACATGAACCGTACCGACGTCAAGAAGACCAAGGAGTTGCTGTGAACGAAGCGCCGGAGGTCCCGCCTCCAAACGGTTAATGCGTCCACGGATGTTCGATTGGAAGTCAATGAATGACTGCATCGAGAGGCCGCCGTATTCGATAACCCCTCGCATCTGATCTCGAAGAATTCTCGTTACCTCTTGCGCCGCCTTGACTGGACTCCCGCCGGGAGCGAGCGCCTGTTGAAGATCGGTTTCAACCATTTGGTAGACGTGGGCTTGGTAGACATCGCTGGAGTCGAAGCTGGCGTTCGCGTCGGCGAAGACGCAGCTCGCCGGATCAAAGCGACCATACGTGGGCTCAAAGCGATCGACCGCGCGATCGAAGGTTCCGGCGAGCCAATTTGATTGGAGTTGCTCTCGGACAAACGTGGCCGCTGACGAGCCGCCCCGTAGATAGGCGGAGTGAATGAGATAGCGCACCTGCATCTCTGCATAAAGAAGAGGCAATAGATCGTTTCGAAAGTCCACGCGCCGACGCAATGGCGAACCCAAGGGATTGGTCATTTCGCTGAAGGCCTCCGGCGTGCAGATAATCGGCTGATAATCGCCGGTGGGGTCAACACCGTGCACCGGTTTTGCGCAGTAGGGAACGCCGGACCTCGAATAAAAATAAATGTCCGGTTCTCGGCCACTGGGCACGTAGCGAATGCCGCCCCCGTCTTCCTTGTAGGACCCGCCGCGGCCGATCGTCAACGACGTGATCAGGTCGTAGGCAACTAATCCCATCCCCGCGATCGCGATGGGCTCTCCAGGTGCCACCAATGATTCAAAGTGTTCAACCGGATAGGGTCGAAGATAGTGGATGTCGCTTGAGTTTCTCGCTGGTTCTTCGTTGAGCGTGTGTCCGGAGGTCAGAACGACGTGGTCCACGCTGATCTGAATCCCATTGTCGAGAAAAACGGTTTCACGCCCTCCGATCTCCGGCGCAATGTCACTAACGGTGGTGTAGTGACGCACGATCTCCAGATTCGACGGTGCGCCAGCGATAAGCGCCTCGTAGAACCAAGCCAGATACTCGCCCATGAGTCGCCGGGGAAGAAAGTCCGTCGGCAGTATTATCTCGCCCTTGGAGCCGATCTTGTACTCATATCCCACGCGCCGATATCCCTTGTGGATTGCCCATTCATACAGGCCGACGGCGTAGGCGGGATCCGAATCGCCGTCGGGAGCGGCGTAGAGGGAAAGTTGGCCGCAGGGATTGTTCAAAATTAAGTAATCCGGTTGAGCCACAGAGTAGACCCCGCCACCCAGTTGACCCGGCTCAACAACGTGTACTCGAACGAAAGTGTTGATCTGATCCGCTCGATGGACTGTTCGCTCCAGAACGCATAGTCCCCAGGAGCCGAGTCCGACGATGGCAAATTCGCTCATCGTTGCCCGAGCGAACCATCAGCGACGTCCCACCGCTCGGAGGTCGCCGTCATTGCCCTCGCCATTTGACACCACAACTTCATGGTTCAGGCGGTCCCTTCTTTGTTCGCGCAGTAAAACTAGGTTACGCGGTCGCGACGAAGTAGGAATACTCCGCCAGGGCAGCCGGTACGATGACGGTGCTTGGAACCCGGATTTGACTAGGTCCTGCGAGCCCACGAAGGAGATGGATAATGACCCTTGGAGGGACGTTTCAACTCGGCGTCTTAAATGTGCAGCGCCTGGGCTTTGGGACAATGCAGTTAACTGGCCCCGGTGTGTGGGGTGCGCCGAACGATCGCGACGGCGCCCGCAAGGTCTTGCGCCGTTGCATCGAACTCGGCATCAACCTGATTGACACCGCCGATTCGTATGGGCCAAACGTTGTCGAAGAGCTCATTCACGAAGCTCTCCACCCTTATCCAGAGACGCTGATCATCGCGACGAAGGCCGGCCTCACAAGGTCCGGCCCAGACAGATGGGAGCCACGTGGAAACCCCGACTACTTGCGCCAGCAATGTGAAGGCAGCCTCAGACGACTTGGCGTCGATCAAATCGATCTCTTCCAGCTTCATCGAATAGATCCTCACGTCGACGCTGACGAGCAGTTTGGGCTCTTGAAAGCCCTGCGCGACGAGGGAAAGGTACGCGAGGTCGGATTGTCCGAGGTAAGCGTCACACAAATCGATGCGGCGCGGCGAATTGTTCCGATCGTCAGTGTGCAGAATCATTACAACATCGCTCAGCGTGATGCTGACAACGTCGTGGACTACTGCCAGCTTCAGGGCATTGGATTCATTCCATGGTTCCCTTTGGGCAACGGCAAGTTTTCCGCACCCGGCGGACCTCTCGAGGCGATGGCCGCGGAACTAGGTGTCACTGTGCCCCAGATCAGCCTGACGTGGCTCCTTCGTCGTTCTCCCGTCATTTTGCCTATCCCCGGAACGTCCTCGCTTCAACATTTGGAAGACAACTGTGAGGCGTCAGAAATATCGCTCACAGACATCCAGTACCAAGAATTGGCGGACTCACGTAAAGCAATGCGGCGTTGGACGATGAGCGGCTGAATGAGGTTGAGGCAAAGGTGAGTGCAGACCTGGTCATCCGAAATGGTGTCGTCATCGATGGCACCGGCAGGGAGTCGCAACGTTGTGATGTGGCGATCAAAGGAGAGCGAATCGTCGCGGTCGGCAACGACGTGGGGTCGGGCTTTCGCGAAATAGACGCGGAAGGACTTATCGTGACTCCCGGATTTATCGATCCGCACACGCACTACGACGGTCAAGCGACCTGGGATCCGTGGTTGGCTCCGTCATCACATCACGGTGTGACGACGGTGGCGATGGGCAACTGCGGGGTGGGGTTCGCACCCGTCGCCCCCGACTTCCACGATGGTCTAATCGAGATGATGGAAGGGGTCGAGGATATTCCCGGCACCGCGCTACATGAGGGTCTCCAGTGGAACTGGGAGACGTTCCCTGAATTCCTAAACGCACTCGATGGCCAAGAACGCACTATTGACGTCGCGACGCACGTTCCGCACGCCGCGCTACGCGCATACGTCATGGGCGAGCGCGGAGGAGATCCTCTCGAAGAACCCTCGGAAATCGAGCTTGTCAAGATGGCGCAATTGTTGGGCGAGGGTTTGGACGCTGGGGCGCTTGGTATTTCCACCTCACGCACCGAGCGGCACCGCACTAGTCGAGGGGAAAACCTCGGAACGCTTCGCGCCCGTGAGCCTGAGCTCCTAGCGTTGGCGCAAGTATTGCGAACAAAAAAACGCGGGGTGTTCCAACTAGTCTCCGACAGTTATTGCACTTCAGACGATGAATTTGCTCGGTCCGAGTTCTCGTTAATCGCTGCGATCGCTCGAGCGAGCGAGCGACCAATGAGTTTCAGCGTGCAACAAGACTTCGAATCTCCTAACCGATGGCGTGAGCTCATGGCGCTGGCTTATTCACTTCAGCGCGAAGGTCTCGACGTTAAAGCCCAAGTCGCGCCCCGAGCCATTGGCGTACTGCTGGGACTTCAGGCTTCCAGCAACGTATTCACGCCCGTGAGGGCATATGAGAGCATTAGTGGCCTTCCACTCGACGAGCAAATTGCCGCATTACGAGATCCAGAACTTCGAGCGAGAATACTTACGAGTCACGCCGCGCTCACTTCGGGGGAAGACGTATTTCCTGGACACGCATTTTTCGCCCGTTTCGACGACATGTTTATCCTTGACGAGCCCGTCAACTATGACTTGCACGCCAGCAACTCGCTCGGCGCCACGGCGCGGCGTTTAGGGATTGACCCGCGAGAGTATGCCTACGACGTACAACTTCAGAGAGAGGGCCACCAACTCATCTACACCCCACTCTTCAATTTCGTTGACGGAAGTCTGGATGCCGTGCGCGAGATGATAACTTCTCCAGTCGCAATGTTTGGCCTATCCGACGGGGGGGCGCACTGCGGCGCCATCTGCGACGCAAGCATGACCACGAGTTTCATGACACTTTGGGCGCGAGATCGAAATGATGAAACGAACATTCCTCTCGAGTCAGTCATTCACCAGTTGACGCGTCGACCCGCTTTGCACTTTGGATGGCGTGATCGCGGCCTGGTTGCCCCCGGACTCCTCGCGGACTTGAATATCATCGACGTCGCTGAGCTCGCTTGTGACTCCCCTCGAATCGTCACTGATCTGCCGGCTGGCGGACGCCGTCTACTTCAATCCTCGAGGGGATATCGTCACACAATTAAGCGTGGATCGGTGACATTCGAAAACGGAATTGCAACTGGGAAACTGCCTGGCAAGCTGCTTCGTGGGGCCTAGGACTGCGCCGACTTTATGCCTGGCTCGCGGCCTCCCACGTTCCGATTTAGCATGAGGAGCGTGGAAGTGCCTGAACATGACGCCCGTAACGCGCCAACTAATCTCAAGTGATGCGTAGGATTGTCGGCCCTGGTCCGAGCAGACTCCTTTTGCCTGTCATTGTTTTCGTAATTCTCTTCTGCTTTACACCGTTTTCGAAAGCCATGCTCCGGGTCGTCGATGGAAGTTTCGCCACGGCGCACTACAGTTCCTTGGCCCTGCAAGACCCTACAGATTCGGCTGCAGGAATACTCCCCGGCCAACCCGTGCGAGTGCAATTGACGAACCATACGGGACGCACTAAGACTTATTACTGGAGCGCTACGCAGCGAGGAAACCTAATAAGCCTCGGCGAGGAGACGCTTGGTAACGGGAAAAGCGTCATCTTCTCCGTGCCTTATCGAGGCGCCGTCACGGGTACGCTCAGCGTAGCGCTCACCGGCACCACTGTTTTTGTCACGATGCCGATCGTGGGAACATGAACGCTCGTTTCTACTTGCGCCGAGACCGAGGTGAACGAAGGTTTGGTAATCGCTCGAATCGGTATAAACAGTGACGACTCATCCATTTCTAAGTGTGGTGGTCTGCTCGTACAACGGTGCCGTCAGACTGGGGCCCTGCTTAGATGCCCTTTCAAACCAACAGATGCCGGTCGACGTTCTGGTCGTTGATGATGGCTCGATTGACGGAACGGACACATTGGCGAAGAGCTATGGATTCTCGGTCTTCCGTCATCGAGCCAATCGAGGAATATCCGCGGCCCGCAACAGCGGTCTGCAAAACGCCCTGTCGACAATCGTCGCCTACTGCGACGACGATTGCACACCGCCGTTGGACTGGACAGAACGAATACTGGCTGCTTGGAAAGACCATCCCGGGTCCACCATTATTGGAGGAATGGTCGAGGTAGATCATCCGCAAACATTTACGCAACGGTACCTAGTGTTTCGAAATCCGCTCGTTCCCGCGGAAAGCGCGCTCGCGAACGATCCGAGCTTCTGGTACCGCCTATCTCGTCAGTTCCGTCCTCCACGCTTTTCCACGACGGATGTTTTTCCCGTGTATTCCGTAGTGGGTGCCAACATGTCCATGCACAGAGCACGTGCCCTTGAAGCGGGAGGCTTCGATGAAAGTCTCGTATTTGGCGAGGGGGAAGAGGTGGCGCTTTCAATTAACGTTCGTGAACGATTTGGCAAATATGCCGTGATCGTGGATCCACGAGTCGTTCTCGCCCATCGTTTCGATCCGTCGATTCTCAAGACGTGGCGACGAAGTTTTGCCTATGGTCGCGGTGCGGGAGAAAGATGGCGAAAGCGCGCCGGATGGCCGTCCCTTCCAGTCGTCGGTCCCACCGCTGTAATAGGCGCCGTTATTGTCGGGTCGTTCTCGTGGTTCTTGGGGCTCGTAGCGGGAGTGGCCACCCTCGCAATGCCTTGGGCATTTTGGATCTCACGAACGACGGAACAACGCAGAGCTGGAATGCTGGCCTATCCCTTTGCCGCCTTGACGGATGATCTTGCGAGTCTTATCGGATTCGCGCGTGGTGTGAGTCGAAAGGTAAGTGGACCATGAGAGGTAGGTGGGCCATCGAGATTCCGCCGACACTAACGCGGCGTAATCGAAGAATCATGTCGGAAGGCACGTCGCAAGCGCGCCTTCCGACTTGGGTCCTTCTGGAGCCGCGGCTAAAAATTCTCCGCCCGACGGGACTTTGGCTCTTAGTCGCGATCGCGCTCTCGATTGCGCTCAATCTGTCACACTCACCTCTCAGCCCGCTACCGGGCGTAGCGACGCTGCTCCTTCTCCCGGGCGCCACGATCATGGCGGCCCTCCAAACTCGTCCCGCAAATCCGGCTGGGCGCCTGGTAGTGGCCGTAAGTCTCAGCATGATGGCGATTATGGTCGTTGGAGGGGCCGCGAGCCTCGTCGGTCCTCACATAGGACTCGCTCATCCTCTTAAGGCATTCCCCGAGTGGATTTTCTGGGTTCTCCTCGCACTTATCGGACTTTCGACCTGCGCATTCAAACAGAGCGATCCGGTCACATGGATATTTCAGAGCGTTCGAGTACGACATGTCTATTTTGCGCTCGCCAGCGGATTGTTCGTGGTGCTTTCCTTGCTCGGCGTCGCTCAACTGAACTACAGCGGGAATAATCATCTGGCGGTTCTGGCCACCACCGTCGAGGTAGTTGCCTTGTTCGTGGGAGTCATCGGGGGTTGGAGTCGCTCGAGTCGATGGCCGTTGAACCTCTTGCTGTATGGCGTTTCTCTGGCGTTATTGCTGTCGACGAGTTTGCGCGGCGCACATCTTTATGGCTGGGACATTCAAAAAGAATTTGGGGTGGCTTCGCGGACACTCGGTGCCGGTGTGTGGGTGATACCCGCCAACCATGATCCTTTTGCGTCGATGCTGTCGCTTACGGTGCTGCCGGCGATCCTTCACTCCTTGACGGGCCTCCGCCTGTTGGCCTTTTTCCAACTTGTCGTTCCCGCGGTATTGGCGCTGTTACCGGTGGCCGTATTTTGCACCATCAAAAACGTCCCTCGATGGGTCAATCGCGGTCGACGGTCGGAACCACGCCCCGGTCTGGCATTCGCGGTCGTAACGGGACTCATCATTTCTAGCGTGGCGTTTTCGTCCCTCTTGGTGAGCATCACCCGTCAAGCAATGGCGGTCACCATATTCGCCGTAATCGTAATGGTCGTATTTGATCGAACGATGTCAATACGTCCATCACGGATTATTGTTGGACTTCTCATAGTCACAGTATCTTTTACTCACTACGCAACCTCGTATCTTTTGGCAGGCTCGCTCGTTATTGGGTGGGGCGTGGGGTTCGTGTGGTCGAAGGGGTGGCTGGGGACAAAGCGAGCGAGGCGTCGACAGCATCGCCTCGAAGTCCGTTCTCGCAGAGTTCTTAACTCCGCGCTGGTCGTCGTCGCACTTGTATCGTCACTCGGTTGGAATCTCGCCATTACACGAAACAATGCTCTTTCCAACACCGCGAATGCTTTTGCTGTCCAAGGTGCGGGGTTTAAAGTAAGTGCGGTGCAGGGTTACAATCTTTCTGCTCCCGCGTTCGAAAAAGTGATGGTAAACGAACTCGCCACTGTCGATCCGTGGATAATTTCGTACCCGGACTCAAGTTCGGTACGTCTCACGTCACACGTGTCACCTCAGTACAAAGGGTTGCTCCACGGACTGTCTACTTGGTGGAATCGCCTCAATTTTCTTTTGGACGAGGGACTGTGGGTCTTACTGGGCTTGAGTGTTCTTTACGGACTTCTTCGACTCGGGCGTCGACAATCTGACCTGTTCAGCGCCGATCTCATAGGCCTGGCCGTCGCGGGTTTAGTGGTTGGAGCTCTCTCTCGTTTTTCGGGCACTCTCGCCGCGCAGTACACCCCCGACCGAGCGGCAATTGTAGTGGCCATACTGCTGGCAGCGCCGGTGACGATGTTCCTAGACGACCTGGCGACGACCGTCGCCGGACACGGAAAACTACTCTCGAAGGTGTCGCTCGCCGCGGGTATGGGTGTCGTTGTCGTTTACGCCTCGTGGGCCACGGGTCTGGGAACTTTGCTTTTTGAAGGATATCCTCCCGGATCACTCGCTGGTCAAGGCTTGAACGCTCAACAGTTCACAGTCTCAACCACCGAATTCGCCACCGCCAATTGGATACGCGATCACGCCAACTCTCAAGACATCGTCCAAACAGATCTTTTTGGACAGTTAGCGCTGCTGTCAGTACCGGGAAAATACGCGCTCGTGAGCGAGATTGTCCCCCCCGGCGTAGACGTAAATTCCTACGTTTACCTGTCAACTCCCAATTTGCGCCATCGCGAGTCCCAAGCAGAGACACCAGATGGGAGTTACTACACTCAATATCACTCGACGATTGCCTTTTTTAACCAGCATTACTCCGTGGTGTATTCAACCGGCTCTACCCGGGTCTACCGTTGAGCCAAACGTGATACTACGAGCGATTGCCGAACCACTTCTTAAAGGCGGCCAGCGCGCGAGGCGTTTGCCTTCCCAGCGGCAGATAGGGCCGAATCTTTACATCGACATTGAAATACGTCTCGAAGGCCACGTCCCGTCGGTCGAAAATCGCTCCCATCCCGGCGATGTACGCGGGATCGTCTCCATTGGGGTATTTCTTCAAGCCCCATTCGGGAAAACTCATCGGTTTCCCCCTGGCCGCGGCAAAGTTCTCAAAGGTCGTTATGCCATCGCGAACGTTAGAGAGTTGCTTGAACGTCTGACGCACGAAGGGAGTGAGACAGGAGACATCATAGATGTCGAGTCCCAAAATATCCACGTACGCGTTCCCGGGATAAAAATTGGCGAAGGGGATGTCTCCGACACACGCATTCGCATCCCAATCGATAAGAAACTTCTCTCTGGGAGCCTCGCGCAATGCCTTCACCTCATTGGCAAAGCACGCCGCCCACAAATGCTGTTCTTCCACGGTCGGCCCCACATAATCCTCCTCCCAGATGCCATTCATCTCCGGCCCGAGTCGAAGCACCGAATTCCCGAGACCGGCCGCGACGAGACTCTTGCCGAGCACCGTGGCGTAGGAGTTGAAGTCACCTTGAGCACAGGACTCTTCCCAACTCAGGGGATCCTCCACATCGACGAGCGGGGTCGGGATGAGGTCGACCTCAAGGACAAGTTGACGAATCAGAGGCTTGGCTTTCACCCAATCGGTGTAGCCGTACTGAGCAGATGTAATCCAAGGATGTTCCCACTGACTCCAGTTTGGCTCTGCGTTTAGATACGCCGACAGGCACGTGACCGTAGTCTTCGTAACACGGTCGAACTGGGCAACCGCAATCTTGATTGCAGCCAGCCCCGTGTCGGAGAAGTTGGGATCGAGACACTCCCGACGAGATGCTCCGGTCGTGATCAGGTCGCCCGGAGCAGGTACAGACGTCGTTGTCGTTGGACTTGCGGCGACGGTGGTTGTCGTCGTCGGGCTTGCTTTCGGGGATGCAAATGTGCGCGGCGTCACTGAACCCCGGGCGATGGTGGGCGAGCCGCCCGATACCGCCAGCGCAGAGGCGCTGAGTGCGACAATCGCAGTGATAGCTACTCGCAGCTGCCGCACTAACGTCGTCTACCCCTGAACATAGTTCCTTTACCGAGTCGAGCATGTCGATGATTTACGGCTCCACGCGGACGTCGCTCTTGCTACTGTTTCAATAATCCGCGAACCACCATAAAGCCTACAGGCCCCGCCCTCCAAATACCGTCGCACCGAGTTGACTCATATAAAACCTGGTGCCCGCGAGGTCACTCGTAAGACCACCGGACCGACTTGAAGTAATTGCTCTTCATCCTCACGGTGACGGGCGGCGGCGCGGTATCGGTGGCCCCGGAAATCAGTATTCATAGTGCTGACTCCCGACCTTTACCTTCCAATCGCGTGTTACATTCCTGCGGTGACTATACGTGTGGCAACCCGGGCATCCGGTTTGTTAATTTCACGATGAAGTTCGTCGTCGAAAGTGAATTAGGGAGGTCGTGGTGAAGGTTCTCGTCACCGGCGCCGCTGGGTTCATTGGTTCGACGACCGCCGAGCTGCTGCTGTCAAAGGGTAACGAGGTGGTGGCTCTCGATAGTCTGGTCACCGGCCGAATCGAGAACGTGCCGCCCGGAGCGACGTTCGTAGAAGGCGACTGCGCCGACGTCGATTTAGTGCGGTCGCTGGGACGCTTCGATGCGTGCGTGCACTTCGCGGCCAACATCGAAGCGGGCGAATCGATGATGCATCCCGAGGACTTCTTCTCCAATAACGTAGCGGCCAGTTTTCGCCTCCTGGACGCGCTGATCAAATCGGGCGTCGAACGATTCGTCTTCTCGTCGTCGGCCGCGGTCTACGGCAGCCAAATCGAGATGCCGATTGACGAGAGTCGTCCGACTCAACCTCAGAGTCCGTACGGACAGTCCAAACTTATGGTGGAAGATGGTCTGCGTTGGTTGGTATCCACTGGTCGTTTGCGCGCGGCGTCAATGCGCTACTTCAACGCCGCCGGAGGTACTCTGGCGCACCCCGAACGTCACAATCCGGAAAGTCACCTCATACCCATTGCGCTTGATGTCGCCGACGGTCGTCGGGACTATCTCGAGATCTTCGGTGATGACTATCCGACGCCCGATGGCACGTGCATTCGGGACTACATCCACGTCAGCGATCTCGCCGAGGCTCACGTACTCGCCATCACTGCGCTGGAGAATCATCATGAACTGGTGCTAAACCTCGGTTCCGGTGTGGGTTACTCCAATCGCCAAGTGGTCGAGACAATTAAGAAGGTGACGCAGCGCGACTTTGAAATCCGTTATACCCAACGTCGACCCGGGGACCCCGCGGAGGCAGTTGCCAGCAACGGGCGGGCGCGCGAATTCTTGGGCTGGCAACCTCAGCAATCGGACATTGAGATCATTGTCGCCGACGCGTGGGCGGCACATCAGTCCTCAGGTTGATCGAATGATCGCTTATTGACGGGAGAAAACATCGTCGATCTGGCTTTCACTTCCAGATTGAAGTAGTCCAACCATTGGAGCAAAATCGGTAGTAATTGGCGCGTGGTTCATTACGGGCTCCGCTTTCTGAACCCAGTGCGACCGATTGCCCAAGGAATGGCGAACACATCGTGTTCGATATCTTGAGAAAAGGATTGCTCGGATTGCTGCACCGCGCATTAATTTGCGCGCGAATCGGGCGACAATGCGGTACGTGGTATACATGAAGACTCTTTTCGACCTAACGGAGGTGAAGTGCCGTCTATCGCTGTCGTGATGGCAACGTTCAACGGTGAGGAATGGCTGGATACCCAACTTCAGAGCCTTGCCAACCAGACTCGCCTTCCCGACCGACTCGTTATTTCCGACGACGGTTCAACTGACGATACAGTGAAAATTTCTCAAGAGTTCGCCCGCTCCGCCCCCTTTGAGGTTGTATTGCTCGAGGGTCCTCGAGCAGGGAATTACGGTGAGAACTTCTGGTTTGCGGGCAAGCACGCTGGTACAGACATTATTGCGTGGTGCGATCAGGATGACTTTTGGTATCCACAGAAGCTGCAGCTTTGCGAACAATTGATGGTGGACCACGGGGTCCAGTTTCTCAGCCATTCCGCGATGGTTACTGACGCGGCACTTATACCGACGGGCCGTATATTTCAGTACCACAGGAGGACCCGCGTACTAGGGCCGCTCGTTGGCGACCCACTGCACGTACCGTTTGGGCTTACGACATTGATTCGATCTGAGTGCTTGCAGTTGGTCCGGTGGGATGAGCGACCCAACCGCATTTGGTCTGACGTGCGAATTGGACACGACGAAGTGGTTGCGATGCTCTCGTTCGTCGCGGGTCGGCGCCTTGAGGTAAAAGATGTATTGGTCAGCTACCGACAGCACGGGCGAAACAATTTTGGCACCCCTGAACCTGAGGGCTTTCTCGCGCATGTTAAACACGCGCTCAGTACGGAGCCGGCACTGTATTCCGAAGTTGCCGCAGGTGTCGAAAACTACGGACGTTTCATTGCCGAGTGCTATCCCCAAAACAAAGAGGCCATCGACTATTTCGCCACATACCAAGCACGATGCCTACGGCGGTCTACGTTTCACCACTCCCCAAATCGTTTAAGCGGGATGCGCAACATCATCGTCGCACTCGGAAAGGGAGACTATGGCCGCAAGGCACACGGGAGTTTTGGCGCACTCGCATTCGCGCGTGACACAGCCGCCCTCGTTCTGGGCACAAAAACTACCTCCATCTGAACTTCGAAGAGGAAGTACAACTTCACGGTGGTTGCCCAGTGACGAAGGGAACTTACGCGTTTCGCACCATCCGTCGCGTTCCGCGAGAGAAACTCAGACACGAGGACAAGCGGAAACCTCAGTTACAGGTTCAAAGTTCGTCGCGAGTTTCCCAAGCTGAGAATGCGAGTTCGATTCTCGTCGCACGCTCCAAGTGGGCTGGATCCCGAAATGTGGACCAGGCCATAATGACAATGAGACCAGGGTTGGTTGGGTTGAGTGTAGACCTTCGAATTCGGCCGGCGTCAAAAAGTTCAGCGCGCTGTGG